>CAVQBX010000019.1:0-46892 GCA_963710855.1 uncultured Pseudomonadota bacterium
CTGCTCAGTTCGCGGCGGAGACCAAAAGACAGGTGTTCACGCCGCTGGAGCTGGATTTGAACGCACCGGCCAGCGTCGAATTCCGCCCTCGCCGAGCTCGTAAAGCGAGGTCGGTCAATCGACTTCCTACTGCTCAATGCCGGGCTGGTCCCTACCAAGGCGCGCGTGATCACCGCAGCGGGCGTTGAGGCGTCTCAGGCCCCGCTGATCGGCCACCATCAACTGAATGTCGGGCTGCTCCGCGCCAACCTGGTGAGCCCCAACGCGCGGATTGTTATCGCCGGAGCGGAACCTGCCCGAGGAGGCGTACCCTTTTTCAGCTATACCGACGTGCCGGCCCTCGCGGTCAAGAGTTACCAGGGTAACCGAACCGCCGCTGTTGAAGCCCTGATTCGCAACGGGCCGAACGCGAAGTACGCGCCCAACAATGCGTATGCCGACGCGAAGCTCATTATCGCTTGGTGGGTCGCGGCGCTGGCGCGCCGGCTACCCTCCGGCATGGCCGCGTACGCTGTCTCGCCCGGTGCGGCGACCGACACCAAGGTGGTGCGAAACGCTAGCCCGGCGTTGAAGTATCTGTTTATCCCAATCGTGAACCTCATTCCCGGCATGAATCAGACGCCGGAGACCGCGGCCCGTCGGTACCTCCAGGCATCGGAGTTCGGGACTGACGTCTCAGGGCAATTCTTCGCCTCGGCTCAAGGGAAGTTCACAGGCCCAATTGAGGCGCAGCGTCAACCACACCTCCACGATCGCGCCAGCCAGGAAGCCGCGTGGCAGGCCGTCGTCAAGGTCTCCGGCGTCGACTTGTCTTACCCAGCATCCTTGAGCGCGGTGTCCTGAGGGAGCGCCGGTCGCGGCGAAAGGGTCGCGGTGACCAGAATCAGCAGGCGATTGCGGAGCTACGTGTCGTCCCCAAGGGTTTCACGGTATTTTTGAAATAAATAGTTCGAAAATCACTTGACCACAGCCTCTGCGCCTTATTATGATACCAAATAGTTCAAAATTAGCTAAGCGACCCGACGCACAAGGAGAGTACGCTATGGAACGATACGAAGCGAAGCGGGCGGTGATCCTCGGCGGCACCAGCGGCATGGGGCTCGCGACGGCGAAGATGCTCCTCGAGGGCGGCGCGCGGGTTCTGGTGACGGGTCGCTCGCAGGCCGGCCTGGAATCGGCGCAGAAAGAGCTTGGGAAGGGCGGCATCGTGGTTTCGAGCGACGCGCGCTCGTTGACGGACATCGACGCCCTCGCCTCTCGAGTGAAGGCCGAATTCGACACTTTCGACCTGCTCTTCGTCAACGCCGGGTTCGGCCTGTTCGCGCCGCTCGAAAACACGACCGAGGCCATCTACGACGAGATGTTCAACCTAAACGCCAAGGGAGCGTTTTTCGCGGTGCAGAAGCTCGCGCCGCTGATCAACCGCGGAGGCTCTGTCGTCCTCACGACCTCCGTCGCAAACGTCAAGGGAATGCCCGGCCTCGCCGCCTACGGAGGGGCCAAGGCGGCGCTGCGGTCCTTCGCTCGTGTGCTCGCCGCTGAGCTGCTTCCTCGCGAGATTCGCGTCAACGCGGTCACGCCCGGTCCCATCGATACGCCGATCCTCAACAAGGCGTTTCCGGATAAAGACGCCGCCGCCCAGGTCAGCGAGCAGATGCGCAACATCACCCCGATGAAGCGCTTCGGGACGTCGGAGGAAATCGCCAAGGCTGTCCTCTTTCTCGCCTTCGATGCGACCTACACGACCGGCGCCGAGCTTCCGGTCGACGGGGGTTGGTCGCAACTCTGAACGCGGTGCAGGCCGCACGCTTTGCCAGGCGGAAGGAACAATAGTGTCTTTATTGAAAAACAAGATCGCCGTCGTCACGGGGGGTAGCAGCGGCATCGGCCTCGCGACCGCAAAGAGGTTCGTTGAAGAGGGCGCCTACGTTTTTATCGCCGGGCGCCGGCAGGCCGAGCTCGACAAGGCCGTCGCGGAGATCGGCTCGAACGTCACCGGCGTAAAGACCGACATCGCCAAGCTCGATGATCTCGACCGTCTTTACGAGACCGTCGCGAAAAAGGGCAAGATCGATGTAATTTTTGCGGGCGCGGCTTTCGTCGAAAAGACGATGACCGCCGCAGCGACGCCTGAGCATTTCGACAAGACCTTCAACACCAACGCCCGCGGCACTTATTTCACCGTCCAAAAGGCGTTGCCTTACTTGAACGATGGCGCTTCCATCATCCTCGTGGCGTCCGCCGGCAAGAACAAAGGCCTTCCGGGCCGCAGCACCTACAGCGCCACCAAGGCAGCGCTCCGGTCATTTGCCCGGACGTGGACCAGCGAACTCAAGGAACGGAAGATCAGGACCAACGTGTTGAGCCCAGGCGCGGTCGACACGCCAATGTTCGACGACCAGTTCCCATCCAAAGTGGGCGCGGTCGAAGCCAGAAACCAAATCACTGCGATGACGCCTTTGGCACGCTTGGCGCGCCCCGAGGAGATCGCCTCCGCAGCTTTATTCCTCGCCTCCGATCAGAGCAGCTACGTCGCCGGCATCGACCTGCCAGTCGATGGCGGCCTGACGGCTGTCTAGCCAGAAGGACTAAGCGCGACGCCGAACGTCTTCTTCCAACCCAGCGTAAGGATTAATCGATCATGACACATACGGCGAGCCATCTGGCGCCAGAGCAAGGGAAACTTCGTCGCGCGCTCGCGGCCGTCTTCGCCTTCTTGCAAGCGATGGAATACACCAGCTTCGACTACACTCTCGATCGCATCGAACGCTTGGAACGGCAGGTGGTTCGACTAAAGGAAGAACTGCGCCAAAGCCGCGATCCGGGCCCCGTCGATGCTCTGAACCGTGTAACATAACGTCCTCTATGCTGCATGAGTTTCCGCCCGGCGCTGGTTCGCATGCGCCTTGCGGGCTTCCGAGGGCGTTGGGGACGAAATACTCATTTGAGCCAAATAGGGCTCGCGGGCGCTTTCGAGGGCTGGCCAGAAGAGCCGGCGAGGCCACACGCCCTTCGCCGCGTCAAGGACGCCTGCGGCGGTCGCTACGCGATCCTTGACCCGGCTGCGGTCGTGCGGCGTCGGGTCTGGCGAGAGGTTTTGCTGAAGCGCCTGCCCGCGCACGGGCAGGCGCTTCAGCAAGACCTCTGTTTGCAGAGGCGGCTTGCGCGCGTTGCGCCGGGTCTCAGCGCGCCGCAATGCAAAAAAGGAAAACCATTCCCAAAATAAGAAATCTATGATATAAGCAATTCCGTATAACGAGGACTGTCGGGCAATTCGGGACCGCTAGAACGACTTGAATGCGTCGTCTTTCAAGCTTTGCGCGTCATTCGGCGGGCTGAATTTGGCAAAGAAAGCGAAAACGAATTTGGAGGGTCGCAACGAATTGAAAACTTTGAAACTGGCATGATTGAATTTGGTTATGTTTGGATTTGTTTTGCTCTTGTTATCGCTTGTTTGGATTTGTTGGCGCCTCGTTTGGCTTTGTTTGGATCCGCTTCGAGGTTGTATCGGACCTCCGCGGGGGCGGCCGGCGGTTGCCGCGAACGTCGCCCCGGCCCCAGCGCGCTGCGCCGGTCCGCGTCGGGAAGGCGAGGAGCCATAGTAGCTGGGAAGGCCTCGAACGGATCCGGGCGACCGTCTAGAACACGATGACGTTGCGCAGCGCCGCGCCCGAGCGCGCAGAATCGATCGCCTCGTTGATGCGCTCCAGCGGGTAGACGCCCGAGACGAGCTCGTCGAGCTTGAGCCGGCCTTCTCGGTAAAGCTCGACGATTTTTGGCACGTCGACGGGCAGGCGCGCCGAGCCCATCTTGGAACCAAGGATGCGCTGGCCGTCGGCGGCGAGCCAGCCGGGATCGAAAGTGGCGTTGACGCCGCTCGGCGGCATGCCGACGAGGACCGCGGCGCCTGTCTGTTCAGGAGCGAGATCGCCTGCTCGGCGGCGCCGCCGACGCCAACCGTCACGAAGGCAAAGTCCACCTTGCGGCCTCCGTTGATCGCGGTTACGCGCTCGGCGACGTTCTCGGTCCTGGCGTTGATCGTGTGCGTCGCGCCGAATTTTTTGGCGGCCTCGAGCTTGGCGTCGGCGATGTCGATCGCGATGATCGGCGCGGCGCCGGCGATCCGCGCGCCCTGCACGCTGTTCAAGCCCACGCCGCCGCAGCCGATGACGAGCGCGCTCGCGCCGGTGTGGACGTTCGCCGTGTTGACGACGGCGCCGAACCCGGTCAGCACGCCGCAGGCGATCAGCGCCGCGGCCTCGAATTTGATGTCGTCGGGGATCTTTGGCGACCTGGCTCTCGTCAACGACCGCGTGCTCGGCGAAGGCGCCCGTGCGCAGGCCGTGCACGATCGGCTCGCCCTTCGCGCCGTGGATCGGCGTCGCTTGGTCGAGCGGAAAAACTTCCTCGCAGAACACCGGCGAACCGCCCGCGCAAGACCGGCAGAAGCCGCAGGAGCGGATCAGCGTCGCGACCACATGATCGCCAGGTTTTACGCGCAAGACTCCCGGGCCGACCGCGTCGATGATCCCGGCGGCTTCGTGCCCGTAGACCGCCGGCAGATCGCCACCCCAGGCGCCGTCGACAAAGAAAATATCGCTGTGGCAGATCGCGCAGGCCTTCATCTTGACCCTGACCTCGCCGGGGCCGGGCTCGGCAAGCTCGATCTCCTCGATGGATAGCGGCTGCTTGAAGGCGCGGCAGACCGCGGCGCGGGTTTTCATGAGATTCTCCCCCGAAGGAAATTCGCGCGGGAATTTGGCGGCGGAGCGGTCTTGATCCAAGCGCAGCCTTTCGGGGGGATCGACGGATTTTTGTCTGGAAACGTGCGGAGCGGCGGGGCCTCGCCGCCGTGTCGATCACACCCCCGTCGGCGAGGGCGCCGACGCTCCTGGAGGGTCGGCGTCCACGCCGACCATCGCACCCTCGTCGGCCTGGAGACCGACGCTCCTCAGGGGGCGGCCCGCCTGTAAAGCGCCCAGGGGAGCTGCGAGGGAATGTCGCGGTTGTAGACGGCTTCGAGCCGGTAGGGCAGGGCGCAGGCGGGGGCGCCGACGCTCAGCGAGGGCTCGGCCGCGCCGTCGCCGCGCGTCTCCAATATGTACCAGGCCGGAGGCGCCTCGCAGACCCGCTCGGGCGGAATGAGGTCGAGGGCGCCGCCGCGAACCGCATTGTCCCAGGCGATGCTTTTTCCGACGTTGAAGTCGTGGTTTGAGGCGACCGAATGGGCGTCCGACGCTCGGATGACGGCAAGCGCGTCGGTCCAGGGCGCGGCTTCGCCGTGCGCGAGACGCGTCAGGGCCGCCGCATCGCCGGCGAGCGCCGCCGCAAGAGCGAAGAGCGCCAAAGCGCGCGCGGCGACGCCGCGGCGGCCGAACTCGGTAAAGAATCCGCCGCGAGCAGGATGAGAAACGGCGAGGCCGCGAAGAAATAGCGCGCGACATGGGTGTTCGGAATTTTGAGCGCCAGCGCCAGCCCGGGCAGCAGCACGAGCATGACCACATAGACCGCCTTGCGATCGAGCGGCGCGAGAAACACGATCGCCGCCAGGATGAGCATCGGCAGTCCGAGCAGCGCGAATATCGGTCTGGAGGAAGGAGGTCGGGTCGAGCCCAAATGTCATCATGCCGAGCGACGCGACGCCGCCGATGGCGTGGCCATACGAGAAGGGCGTGAAGGCGCCGATCGTGAAGCCGCCTTTGTTGACATAACCGGCGACGAAGAAGGCAAGCGTCGGCAGGCACGCGAGGGCGGAGGGCCAGAACAACCAGAAAGTCTCGGCGAAGGCGGTCGAAGCTGCGCCGCGGGCTTTGCGGATGTTTTCGAGGAAAGCCGCAAAGGCGAGGCCGGCCAGCGCCGGGCCGAAGGCAAGGTGGGCGAAGAAGCCGAGACCTGAGAATAGCGCGAGTCGTAGCCTCGACGGCCGCTCCGCCTCGATTTCGCTCCAGGTCAGCACAAGCGCGAGCGTTGCGACGGCGTAGCCGCGCGCCTCCACGCTGTAGACGATCTGGAAGAAGGAAAGCGCGGTCAGCGCCGCCGCCACGAACCCCGCGCCATGCCGCGCGCCGAGCCGCGCCATGACCGGAATCGTTGCCGCGCCCGCAAGGATCGAGACAAGCCGCAACGCCGTCGGATCGGCGGTGAAAGGGGTCACCCCCCAGAGCCAGAGCGAATTCAGAAAATGGTTGTTGTCGTGGCTGAGGCCCCAGAGCACGCCGGCGGGCGAATCGAGGCTGCGCAGGTTGAGAATCGACCAGATCTCGTCGTTCCACAGCGGGGCCCGGGAGAGAAACAGCCTCAGCGCGAGCCCGGCGGCAACGAGCGCGATGAGCGGCCAACCGACCAGGGCCAGACCGCGCCTTTCCGCCCCGCGTTTCGATTCCGACAAAGCGATTTGCGACAAGGCTAGCCTTTTCAGTCGTTTAACATCGGGCGCGGAAAATCCGCGGCTTGCGCGAGGCGCGATTTTGGCCTATAAGGGTTGATGACCGGCAAAGGCCGGGCGAATGCGGCGTGGAAAAATGAATTTTCCGCGGCCCGCCCTCTTGGCATTTGGGAACGAATTGTCTATATCGCGCGGCTGGGGTCGGCGGCGCGATGCGACCCCGATGATCATACATGGCTTCCGTCTCTTTAGCGCAGGCGCTCCTCGCAGGGGCTTGCGTTTGGAAGACGGTGGATAGGCCGGAGGACCCGGGGGTAACCTCGTGTCCTTTCCGGCCACGTCCTGTCCGAGACTGCCGGCGCGAAGACTTCGGTCTCTCGCTTAATTCCTCTTCCCGCATCGGCGGGGTTTTGAAGAGGGGCCTGCATAGACGGGGAAGACCGGGTTTCTCCGTGGTCCACGAGCGCGCCTCGTGGCCGCGGCGCGGTTTGAACCATCTGTCCGGCGTTGGGGCCAAAACCCCAGGCTCCGGGGACAGGCGAAAAGTCGTCGCGGCTTTCGCCTTGTGAAAGTTGCGGCATGTGCAGGAGACGGGGAAACCTGTCAACCGGAGCAAGACCGTGGATAGAGCGGAAAAGAAGGTTGCCGTCGCGGCGCTCAACGACACCTTTTCGAAGGCGTCGGTGGTCGTCGTTGCGCAATATTCCGGCCTGACGGTCGCCCAGATGCAGCGTCTGCGCAGGCAGATGAAGCAGGCGGGCGCACGCGTGCAGGTCGCCAAGAACCGCCTCGCCCAGATTGCGCTCAAAGGCACGGACGTCGCCTCGATCGGCCACCTTCTCAAGGGGCCGACCCTGTTCGCTCATTCGAGCGATCCGGTGGCGGCGGCCAAGGCGGCCGTCGGGTTCGCCAAGGACCACGAAAAGTTCGTGATCCTGGGCGGCGCGATGCAGAAGACGGCGCTCGACGCCGAGGGGGTGAAGTCGCTCGCGACCTTGCCGTCTCTCGACGAATTGCGCGCCAAGCTGTTGGGGCTCCTGACTGCCCCGGCGACCAAGATCGCCCAGCTTACCACCGCTCCCGCCTCCAAGGTGGCGCGCGTGGTGTCGGCCTACGCCTCCAAGGAAGACGCAGCCTGAGCCCGAGGCTCATCCCTCAATCGAACAGATGTTCAAACTTATGGAAAGACAAACGAAATGGCCAATCTCGAAAAACTCGTCGATGACCTCTCCAGCCTGACGATCCTGGAAGCCGCCGAACTCGCCAAGCTGCTCGAATCGAAGTGGGGCGTTTCGGCCGCCGCAGCCGTTGCGGTCGCCGCTGCTCCCGCCGCTGGCGCCGGCGCAGCCGCCGCGCCGGCCGAAGAGCAGACCGAGTTCACGGTCGTGCTCGCCGCCGCCGGCGACAAGAAGATCGAGGTCATCAAGGAGATCCGCGCGATCACCGCCCTCGGCCTCAAGGAAGCCAAGGACCTCGTCGAAGGCGCGCCGAAGACCGTCAAGGAAGGCATATCCAAGGACGACGCCAACAAGATCAAGGCCCAGCTCGAGAAGGTCGGCGCGAAGGTCGAGCTCAAGTAAGACTGACCGCTCTTGGGCGGAGCCTCCCCAGGCAAATCCAGCGAACGGCCCCGGCGTCCGCCTCGGGCCGTTCCGGCGTTTTTGTTGAAGCGTACTTAAAACCAAGGCGCGCCGGCGCTCGAAAACGCCGGCCGCCGATGAGACTGAAGGGCCCGAGGAGGGTCCGCTTCGCCGCCCCGTTGCGGCAGACGCCGACATCGAAGGCGTCATATTGGGATTGAGGAGCGACATGGCGCAGACATTCACCGGCCGCAAGCGTGTTCGCAAGGTCTTTGGCCACGTCAGGGAAGTCGGCGAAATGCCGAACCTGATCGAGGTCCAGAAAGCTTCCTATGACCAGTTTCTTCTGATGGACCCGCCGAAGGGCGGTCGTCCCAACGAAGGCCTGCAGTCGGTCTTCAAGTCCGTCTTTCCGATCACAGATTTCGCGCAGACCGCGCAGCTCGAATTCGTCAAATACGAATACGAGGCGCCGAAGTATGACGTCGACGAGTGCCGCCAGCGCGGCATGACCTATGCGGCCCCGCTCAAGGTGACGCTGCGCCTGATCGTGTTCGATGTCGATCCGGAGACGCAGGCCCGCTCCGTCAAGGACATCAAGGAGCAGGACGTCTACATGGGCGACATGCCGCTCATGACCGACAACGGCACCTTCATCGTCAACGGCACCGAGCGCGTCATCGTATCGCAGATGCACCGCAGCCCCGGCGTGTTCTTCGATCACGACAAGGGCAAGAGCCACTCCTCGGGCAAATTACTGTTCGCTGCGCGCATAATTCCCTATCGCGGCTCGTGGCTCGACATCGAGTTCGACGCCAAGGACATCGTGCACGCCCGCATCGACCGGCGTCGCAAGATCCCGGCGACGTCGCTGCTCTATGCGCTGGGCCTCGACGGCGAGGAAATCCTGTCGACCTTCTACAAGAAGTCGCTCTACACGCGCGACAAGGACGGCTGGCGCGTGCCCTATGACGCCGAGCGCATGAAGGGCGTCAAGGTCACCAACAACCTCGTTGACGCCGACACCGGCGAAATGGTCGTCGAGGCCGGCCGCAAGCTGACCGCGCGCTCGGCGCGCCAGCTCGCCGACAAGGGCCTGAAATTTTTGCGCGCGAGCGATGCGGATCTGTACGG
Organism: uncultured Pseudomonadota bacterium; assembly: GCA_963710855.1. Taxonomy (GTDB): domain Bacteria; phylum Pseudomonadota; class Alphaproteobacteria; order Rhizobiales; family Beijerinckiaceae; genus Roseiarcus. The sequence goes on from CAVQBX010000019.1 coordinate 9,100, forward strand.
CCAGTATCTCGCCGAGGACCTCTACAACCCCTCGACCGGCGAGATCTTCGCCGAGGCTGGCGACGAACTGACCGCCAAGTCCGTCGATCTGCTCATCGAGCAGGGCTTCGACGAACTGCCGATCCTCGACATCGACCACATCAACATCGGCCCCTACATCCGCAACACGCTGAAGGTCGACAAGAATTCTTCGCGCGAGGACGCGCTGTTCGACATCTATCGCGTCATGCGTCCGGGCGAGCCGCCGACGATCGACAGTGCGGAGGCGATGTTCCAGTCGCTGTTTTTCGACGGGGAGCGCTATGACCTCTCCGCAGTCGGCCGCGTGAAGATGAACATGCGCCTCGACCTCGACGCGCCCGACACCATGCGCGTGCTACGCAAGGAAGACATCCTCGCCGTCGTCAAGGCGCTGGTTGATCTGCGCGACGGACGTGGCGAAGTCGACGACATCGATCACTTGGGCAACCGCCGCGTGCGGTCGGTCGGCGAACTGATGGAGAATCAGTATCGCATCGGCCTGTTGCGCATGGAGCGCGCCATCAAGGAGCGCATGAGCTCGGTCGAGATCGACACGATCATGCCGCAGGACCTGATCAACGCGAAGCCCGCGGCCGCCGCGGTGCGCGAGTTCTTCGGCTCCTCGCAGCTCTCGCAGTTCATGGACCAGACCAACCCGCTCTCCGAGATCACGCACAAGCGTCGTCTCTCGGCGCTCGGGCCGGGCGGTCTGACCCGCGAGCGCGCCGGCTTCGAGGTGCGCGACGTGCATCCGACCCACTACGGCCGCATCTGCCCGATCGAGACGCCGGAAGGCCCGAACATCGGCCTCATCAACTCGCTCGCCACCTTCGCGCGCGTCAACAAATACGGCTTCATCGAAGCGCCGTACCGCAAGGTGCGCGACGGCAAGGTGACGGACGACGTGTTTTATCTCTCCGCGATGGAAGAGCAGAAATACGCGGTCGCCCAGGCCGACACGCCGATCGGGCCGGACGGGCATCTGTCCTCCGACCTGATCGTCTGCCGTCAGGCCGGCGACATCGTGTTCCTGCCCGGCGAGCGCGTCGACTACATGGACGTGTCGCCGAAGCAGCTCGTTTCGGTCGCCGCGGCTTTGATCCCGTTCCTCGAGAACGACGACGCCAACCGCGCTTTGATGGGCTCCAACATGCAGCGCCAGGCCGTTCCGCTGGTGCGCTCCGACGCGCCGCTGGTCGGCACGGGCATGGAGGCGGTCGTCGCGCGCAACTCCGGCGCCGCCATTGCGGCGCGCCGCGCCGGTGTGATCGACCAGGTCGACGCGACCCGTATCGTCATCAGGGCGACGGATGAGACCGATGCGCGCAAGCCCGCTGTCGACATCTATCGGCTGATGAAGTTCCAGCGCTCCAACCAGTCGACCTGCATCAACCAGAAGCCGCTGGTGCGCGTCGGCGATCGCATCGAGAAGGGCGACATCATCGCGGACGGTCCCTCGACCGACCTCGGCGATCTCGCGCTCGGCCGCAACGTCCTCGTCGCGTTCATGCCATGGAACGGCTACAACTTCGAGGAACTCGATCCTGCTCTCCGAGAGGATCGTGAAGGACGACGTGTTCACCTCGATCCACATCGAGGAATTCGAGGCGATGGCCCGCGACACCAAGCTCGGGCCGGAGGAAATCACCCGCGATATTCCGAACGTCTCGGAAGAAGCGCTGAAGAACCTCGACGAAGCCGGCATCGTCTACATCGGCGCGGAAGTGCAGGCGGGCGACATCTTCGTCGGCAAGATCACGCCGAAGGGCGAGAGCCCGATGACGCCGGAAGAGAAGCTTTTACGCGCCATCTTCGGCGAGAAGGCTTCTGACGTGCGCGACACGTCTCTGCGCGTCCCTCCGGGCGTTCAGGGCACGATCGTCGAAGTGCGCGTGTTCAATCGGCACGGCGTCGAGAAGGACGAGCGCGCCCAGGCGATCGAGCGCGAGGAGATCGAGCGTCTCGCCAAGGACCGCGACGACGAGCAGGCCATCCTCGACCGCAACGTTTACGCACGCCTCGCAGATCTTCTGAATGGCAAGCGCGCGCTGTCAGGGCCGAAGGGCTTCAAGAAGGATCAGTTGCTGAACCGCCAGATCCTGGACGAGTTCCCGCGCTCGCAATGGTGGACGTTTGCGCTCGAGAGCGACTCGGTCATGACCGAGATCGAGGCGATGCGGAAGCAGTACGACAAGTCGAAGAAGAGCCTCGAAAGCCGCTTCCTCGACAAGGTCGAGAAGCTGCAGCGCGGCGACGAACTGCCGCCCGGCGTAATGAAGATGGTGAAGGTCTTCATCGCGGTGAAGCGCAAGATCCAGCCGGGCGACAAGATGGCCGGACGCCATGGCAACAAGGGCGTCGTGTCGCGCATCGTGCCGCAGGAGGACATGCCCTTCCTCGCCGACGGGACGCCGGTCGACATCGTGCTCAATCCGCTCGGCGTGCCGAGCCGCATGAATGTCGGGCAGATCCTCGAGACGCATCTTGGCTGGGCCTGCGCTGGGCTCGGCCGGCAGGTCGGCGAAGCCGTCGACGCATACCATCGCGAGCAGAACGCCAAGCCGCTGCGCCTGAAGCTGATCGAGATCTACGGCGACAACGAGACGATCCGTTCGCTCGACGACAAGGGTCTCGCCGAAATGGCGGAGAACCTGCGCCGCGGCGTGCCGATCGCCACGCCCGTGTTCGACGGGGCGCGCGAGAAGGACATCGTCGAGATGCTGGAGCGGGCGGGCTTCGACCGCTCGGGCCAGGTCACCTTGTTCGACGGGCGGACCGGCGACTCGTTCGATCGCAAAGTGACGGTCGGATACATATATATGCTGAAGCTGCACCATCTGGTCGACGACAAGATCCACGCCCGTTCGATCGGTCCGTACTCGCTCGTCACGCAGCAGCCTCTGGGCGGCAAGGCCCAGTTCGGCGGCCAGCGGTTCGGCGAAATGGAGGTGTGGGCTCTGGAGGCCTATGGCGCCGCGTACACCCTGCAGGAGATGCTGACGGTGAAGTCCGACGACGTGGCGGGCCGCACCAAGGTCTACGAGGCGATCGTGCGCGGCGACGACACGTTCGAAGTCGGGCATACCGGAGAGCTTCAACGTGCTGGTCAAGGAAATGCGTTCGCTCGGCCTCAATGTCGAGCTCGCTTCCGCCAAGAAGCCTCAGATCACGGATGCGCAGCAGCCTCCGGCCGAGGCCGCCGAATAGCCTTTGTTCCAAGGCCTCCCGCTTAAGGGGAGCGCCTTTCGCGTGTGTCTCGGGGAGGCTCGTCTCCCCGATGTTTCCATCGTTGCGGCCTTGCGACGCGCTGCGTTCGCCGAGGGTCCGTAGGAGAGGGAAGAATGAATTCAGGAAGTCACAAATCCCTTTGCGCCCGTAGCCCCGCCCGTCGCGTTCGATCAGATCCAGATCGCGATCGCGTCGCCGGAGAAGATTCTTTCGTGGTCGTTCGGCGAGATCAAGAAGCCGGAAACGATCAACTACCGCACGTTCAAGCCCGAGCGCGACGGCCTGTTCTGCGCGCGCATTTTCGGTCCGATCAAGGACTACGAGTGCCTGTGCGGCAAGTACAAGCGCATGAAGTACAAGGGCGTCATCTGCGAGAAGTGCGGCGTCGAAGTCACGCTGTCCCGCGTGCGCCGGGAGCGGATGGGCCATATCTCGCTCGCCGCGCCCGTCGCGCATATCTGGTTCCTGAAGTCGCTGCCCTCGCGCATCGGCCTCCTGCTCGACATGACGCTGAAGGACCTCGAGCGCGTCCTCTACTTCGAGTCCTACATCGTGCTCGATCCGGGCCTGACGCCCCTGAAGGACCGTCAGCTCCTCTCCGAGGACGATTTTCTGCGCGCCATGGACGAATACGGCCAGGACAGCTTCACCGCGATGATCGGCGCGGAAGCCATCCGCGAAATGCTGAAGGGCATGAACCTCCAGAAGATCGCCGACGATCTCAAGGTCGAGATCGCGGAGTCGAAGAGCGAACTGAAGCCGAAGCGGCTCGCCAAGCGCCTGAAGATCATCGAGGCCTTCATGCATTCCGGCAACAAGCCGGAATGGATGATCCTGACCGAAGTGCCGGTCATTCCGCCGGACCTGCGTCCGCTGGTGCCGCTCGACGGCGGCCGCTTTGCGACGTCCGACCTCAATGACCTCTACCGCCGCGTCATCAACCGCAACAACCGCCTGAAGCGGCTGATGGAGCTGCGCGCGCCCGACATCATCATCCGCAACGAAAAGCGCATGCTGCAGGAGTCGGTCGACGCTCTGTTCGACAACGGCCGGCGCGGCCGCGTCATCACCGGCGCCAACAAGCGTCCGCTGAAGTCGCTCGCCGACATGCTGAAGGGCAAGCAGGGCCGGTTCCGGCAGAATCTGCTCGGCAAGCGCGTCGACTATTCGGGCCGCTCGGTCATCGTGGTCGGTCCCGAGCTGAAGCTGCATCAGTGCGGCCTGCCGAAGAAGATGGCGCTCGAACTGTTCAAGCCGTTCATCTATTCGCGCCTCGACGCCAAGGGCCTCTCCGCCACCGTCAAGCAGGCCAAAAAGCTCGTCGAAAAAGAGAAGCCGGAAGTGTGGGACATCCTCGACGAGGTGATCCGCGAGCATCCGGTGATGCTGAACCGCGCGCCGACGCTGCATCGTCTCGGCATCCAGGCTTTCGAGCCGGTGCTGATCGAGGGCAAGGCGATCCAGCTGCATCCGCTCGTCTGCTCGGCCTTCAACGCCGACTTCGACGGCGACCAGATGGCCGTGCACGTTCCGCTGTCGCTCGAGGCGCAGCTCGAGGCGCGCGTGCTGATGATGTCGACCAACAACATCCTGCACCCGGCGAACGGGCAACCGATCATCGTGCCGTCGCAGGATATCGTGCTCGGCCTCTATTATCTGACGCTGCAGCGCGACGGCGAGCCGGGCCAGGGCATGATGTTCGCCGACATGGGCGAGATCGAGCATGCGCTCGCCTCGAAGTCGGTGACGCTGCACGCCAAGATCAAGGGCCGCGCCTGGACCTATGACGAAAACGGCAAGCGCGTTTCAAAGATCTTCGACACGACGCCGGGCCGCCTCATCCTGGGGCTGCTGCTGCCGGACCACGTCAAGATCCCGTTCGACGTCGCCAACAACCTGATGACCAAGAAGGCGATCTCGGCGATGATCGACACCGTCTACCGCAATTGCGGGCAGAAGGAGTCGGTGATCTTCTGCGACCGCATCATGTCGCTCGGCTTCCGCGAGGCGTTCAAGGCCGGCATTTCGTTCGGCAAGGACGACATGGTCGTGCCGGACACCAAGCCGCAGCGCATCGCGGAGACGTCGGCGCTCGCCAAGGAATATGAGCAGCAGTACAACGACGGCCTCATCACCCAGGGCGAGAAGTACAACAAGGTGGTCGACGCCTGGGCGAAGTGCTCGGACCGGCTCGCCGAGGAAATGATGGCGGGCATCTCGGCGGTCCGCAAGGACCCTGACGGCCGCGACCGGCCGATCAACTCGATCTACATGATGTCGCACTCCGGCGCGCGTGGTTCGCCGACGCAGATGCGCCAGCTCGCCGCCATGCGCGGCCTGATGGCGAAGCCGTCGGGCGAAATCATCGAGAGCCCGATCATCTCGAACTTCAAGGAAGGCCTGTCGGTGCTCGAGTACTTCAACTCGACGCATGGCGCCCGCAAGGGCCTCGCCGACACCGCCTTGAAGACCGCGAACTCGGGCTATCTGACGCGCCGTCTCGTCGACGTCGCGCAGGACTCGATCATCACGACGCCGGATTGCGGCTCGACCGGCGGCATCAAGATGCGCGCCATCGTCGACGCGGGCACGGTCGTGGCTTCGCTCGCCTCGCGCATCCTCGGCCGCACTGCGGCGGAGCCGATCGCCGACAACGAGGGCGTCGTCATCGTGCCGGCCGGCAAGATGATCGTCGAGCAGCACATGCCGCTCATCACCTCCGCTGGGATTCAGGAGGTGAAGATCCGCTCGGTGCTGACTTGCGAGGCGGAGAACGGCGTGTGCGGCGCCTGCTACGGGCGCGATCTCGCGCGCGGCACGCCGGTCAACATGGGCGAAGCCGTCGGCGTCATTGCGGCGCAGTCGATCGGCGAGCCGGGCACGCAGCTCACGATGCGCACCTTCCACATCGGCGGCGCGGCGCAGCTCGCGGACCAGTCGTTCATCGAGTCCAATTTCGAGGGCGAGGTGAAGATCCGCAACCGCAACATCGCGCGCAACGCGAACGGCGATCTCATGGCGATGGCGCGCAACGTCGCGATCGTCATCGTCGACCGCTCGGGCGCGGAGCGCGTGGCGCATCGCGTGCAATATGGCGCGCGCCTGAAAGTCGACGAGGGCGATCAGGTCAAGCGCGGCCAGCGCCTGGCGGAGTGGGATCCGTTCTCGCGTCCGATCCTGACCGAAGTCGATGGCGTCGTCGCCTTCGAGGACCTGACCGAGGGCGCTTCGATGTCGGAGCAGATCGACGAGGCGACGGGCATCGCCAAGCGCATCGTCACCGACTGGCGCTCGAGCCCGCGCACGTCGAGCCTGAAGCCCGCGATCGTCATCAAGGGCAAGGACGGCAAGCTCGCGAAGCTGCCGCGCGGCGGCGACGCGCGCTATGCGCTGCCGGTCGAGTCGATCATTTCGTTCGAGCCGGGCTCGAACGTGCAGGCCGGCGACGTGATCGCGCGCATCTCGATCAACAGCGCCAAGACGCGTGACATCACCGGCGGTCTGCCGCGCGTCGCGGAGCTGTTCGAGGCGCGCCGTCCGAAGGATCACGCGATCATCGCGGAGATCTCAGGCACGGTGCGGTTCGGCAAGGACTTCAAGAACAAGCAGCGCATCTCGATCGAGCCCTCGGAAGAGGGCGCCGAGGCGGTCGAGTATCTGATCCCGAAGTCCAAGCACATCCACCTTCAGGATGGCGACGTCATCGAGAAGGGCGAATATATCGTCGACGGCAATCCCGCCCCGCACGACATTCTCGCCATCAAGGGCGTCGAGGAACTGGCCGCCTATCTCGTCAACGAGATCCAGGAAGTCTACCGGCTGCAGGGCGTGTCGATCAACGACAAGCACATCGAGGTGATCGTGCGCCAGATGCTGCAGAAGGTCGACATCACCGATCCCGGCGACACCGACTTCCTGAACGGCGAGCAGGTCGACCAGACGGAGATGGAAGAGGCGAACGAGGTGATGATCGCGGAAGGCAAGAAGCCCGCTTCCGGCGTGCCCGTGCTGCTCGGCATCACCAAGGCGAGCCTGCAGACGCGTTCGTTCATCTCGGCCGCCTCGTTCCAGGAGACGACGCGCGTGCTGACCGAAGCCGCCGTCAACGGCAAGGTCGACACGCTCGAGGGCCTGAAGGAGAACGTCATCGTCGGCCGCCTGATCCCGGCGGGCACCGGCGCGGCGATCACCAAGCTGCGCCAGATCGCGACGACGCGCGACAACCTCATCCTCGCGCAGCGGGGCGAGGAGTTCGCAGCCGTTGCTGGCGATCTCGGGTCCGACCGTCGACACTGTGGTGCGCAACCGCAGCCGCCAGCCGGCGCAATAAGGCGACTGAGACCCCGGAAACAAAAGAGCCGCCTTCGGGCGGCTCTTTTTGTTAACGACGGCCCGAGTTCTCGAGTTTCGGTTTAAGACAGGCGCAATCTTTTCGAGGGCTTCTCTCTTCCCACGGGGATGGCGCATGTGAGCGCCCGCCCCCTCGAGAGGCGGCGAGCAATGGCGTTTGGGCGGCGGCTTCGCATTCCCTTGGGCGGATTGTCCGGCATCGGGATGGCGTGGCTGCTGGTCGGGCTTTCCGTCGCGCTGACCATCGCGGCCGTGCTTTATTGCGGGCTGCGCTTCGAGCACGCGCCCCGCTTCCTCGGGCTGTTCGGCGGCCTGCTCGGCCTGTTGGCGGCCATCAATATCTATCAGCGCATCCGCATGCCGGAAAACGCGCGCCTGATCTTTCTCATCGACATGATCACGCTCTACATGACCATGGCGACGACGATGATGATCTACCAGTCTGCGCTCGCGACCCTGTCATGCGATACCCGATCTTCGACCTGATCCGAGCGGCTCGGACCACGCGGTCGGGCTTCGATTGGCTGGCTTACGCCACTTTCGTTGGCAAGGCGTTCATCGCCTCGCCGAGTTCATCGAGTTCTGTTACACGAACTGGATGCGCGAATTCGTCGTCGCGCTGGCAGTGATGGCCTATCGAGGAAGTTCGACGAGATGTGCGAATTCACTTTCGCGTATATCATCGCGGGCATGGCGACGCTTTCCGTGACCGCGGTGCTGGACTCCAAGTCCTACGAGGCGGTCGCGACCTACGCGATCGCCGGTTTTCGTCATCCCGTCGGCGTCGGGCCCGGAATCAATTCACAAGCTGACGACGACCTGCGCGCCGGCTCGGCGCGGACGCTCGATTTCGATCAATTGCTCGGTCTCGTCAGCTTCCCGTCGTTCCATGCGGGTTCGGCGTTGCTGCTGGCGATGGCGACCCGCAACCTGCGCTGGCTGTGGGCGCCGTTCCTTGTGTTCAATCTGGCGATCATCGTCGGCACGATCAGCGAAGGCGGCCACAATCTGATGGACGTGCTCGGCGGCTGCGCCTTTGCGATCGGCGGCCTCTATGCCGCCGGCGCGCTGAGCCGTCGCGTGCGGCGGGTCGATGCGGGAGCGCGCGCGTCGGCCGCTGCCGGCTTTGGAAGGCCGTCGGCGACCTCTGTGATCCCCGTAACAGCGCCCTGAGGAGCGTCGGTCTCCAGGCCGACGAGAGTGTGAAGGTCGGCGCGGACGCCGACCCTCCTCAGCGCACGGACCGCTCAGCCGGCGCGCATTTTCCGCAGCGATGCGCGAAGCCCGCCGGAATGCCGCCCTCGATTCGGCCCTCAAGTCGAGTTTGAAACGACTCCTGTGACCTTTGGAGAGGCTCGAGATGAGAACTGCGATGCAAATCGCTCCCTCGCATAACGCGCTCACGACGTCGCGCGGCTGGGCGCTGGCGCCCATGCTGTCGGGCGCGCGGGCGCGCGGCTTTGCCGACGGTCTCGAGTGGCTGGGATTCGCCGCCGCCCTGATCGACGACCGGGGAGAGGCGTTGCACCTGAACGCCGGGGCGATCGAGCTGATGGGGCAGTCCCTGTTTCTGGAAGGCGGCCGGATTCGCGCCGCCGACCCCGATCTCAACGCCTCGATCGCCGACGCCATCCTCGAAACGCTGATGACCGGCGCGACGACCGAACTGGTAATTGGTGGACCCCGCACGTTCGCGATGCGCATTTACGCGATTGATTCCGCGGAACAAGACGAATGCCAGTTGCTGCGCGCCGTCGCGATTTTTGAGCCGCTCGGCAGGGCTTGAACGCAAGCCGCCGTTAACCGGGATATCTGTTCGGTTAAAAAATCGGGCTTTGACGGCCTCGAGTTTGAGATCGGCTCAAGAGTCCGTTAGTCGCCGCAACGTAACCTGCATCTTCCGTAGAGTAAGGAGAGCAGGGTGGACGATCGGCGGACCCAGCGGTTCGCGACCATGGACGCCTTGCGCGGAATCGCCGCGATTGGCGTCATGCTCAACCATTACACGTTCGACCGCGGCGGCTCGCTGCTGCCTTCGGGGCCGTTCGCGGTAGACCTGTTCTTCTGCCTCAGCGGCTTCGTCATCGCCTATGGCTATGGGGCGAAACTCGATGCGGGCTTCGGCTTCGCCGATTTTGCGCGCGCGAGGATCGTGCGGCTTTATCCGATGTATTTCGTCGGGCTCGCGCTCGGCGTCGCGAGTTATCTCGCAAACCTGAAGGCCGGCGGCGCTAGCAACGCGACGGCGCTCATCGCGCTCGCGGCGATCAACGGCGTGTTGCTGCTGCCGACTTTCCTGCCGATCGCCATCGGCCTTGGGGCGGAGCACACGAATCGCGTGCTGTTTCCCTTCAACGGCCCGGCCTGGTCGCTGTTCGACGAACTTGTTTGCAATGCGCTTTACGCGATCCATCGCCCCCGCGGGCTTTGGCTTGTGATGACAATCGGCGCCGGGCTGGTCATGTTCATATTCACGGCGGAGTTGGCGAGCGGGCCGGGCGGCTGGGGTCGTCTCAACTGGTGGGCCGGACCGCCGCGCGCTTTGTTCGCCTTCTATCTGGGAGTCGGTCTTCACGACCTCTGGCGGGCAGGGTGGCTGAATTTTCGCCTCAAGGCCCCCTGGATTCCGCTCGCCGCGATTGCCGCCGCGATGTTCGCGCCTGACCGCGTCGGCATCTTCCTGCTTCTGGCGACGGTCCTTGCGCCGGTCGCCGTCGCGCTCGCCATCGAAGGACCTGGAAGCGCCAGAAGCGCCAGGCTTTTCGACCGTTTGGGCTCGATCTCCTATCCGCTTTACGCGACGCATCTCCCGCTGCTCGGCCTGTTGCGAATCGGCTACGCGCAGGCGACGGGCGCGAGCCCGGCCGCTCCCACGCCGCTCGGAGTGGATTTCGTTTTCGCGGGCGTAGCGATTCTCCTCAGCGTCGGCCTGGCGGACATCGTCGACGGACCCGCGCGCGCCTGGCTCGCCAAAGCGTGGAAGAGACCGGCGCAAAAGGCGCGCCCAATATCCGTCGCAGCAACCGAGCTGGCCTATGTCATTCGCGCTCCCGAATTTTTGGCGACGCGCCAGCCTCCGGTCGTTTCGGTGCAGAGTTCGCGCTAGCTTTTTCCTGGTAAGCGCGGGCGGAGCCCGAGGGGGCGCGAAATTGTGGCGCAGCGGCCCTTTTGGGGTTGACTGCCATTTCCCGCGCGCCTATGTACCGCGCGCTTTCGACAGGCCGTAGAGCTACGCAGTTTTTGGCGCCTCGCCAAAAACCCATCGGCTCTAAACGCTGACGATCCACCGACGAGCGAACATACCGCCGGCCGAAAGGCAGGCGGGTCGAGATACAAGAGCGCGAGGATCGCTTCCTCGATCGTCGCGTTCCTCTGTTCGTAAAACGCCCGAAACCCGGGACCCGGGTTTGCGCGGCGTTTTTCGCTTCGCGCGTAGGTGAGCCGAGATAATTCGGTCCCGTTTCCTTGAATGCAAGGGGCGGGGCCAGACGAGAATGGGTTTAGAAAGGCCAAGCATGCCGACGATCAGCCAGTTGATCCGCAAGCCGCGGCAACCGAAGACTTATCGCGAGAAGGCCCGCCACCTGGAGGCTTCGCCCCAGAAGCGCGGCGTCTGCACGCGCGTCTATACGACGACGCCGAAGAAGCCGAATTCGGCTCTGCGCAAGGTCGCCAAGGTTCGCCTCACCAACGGTTTCGAGGTCATCGGCTACATCCCCGGCGAAGGCCACAACCTGCAGGAACACTCCGTCGTGATGATCCGCGGCGGCCGCGTGAAAGACCTGCCGGGCGTGCGCTATCACATCCTGCGCGGCGTGCTCGACACGCAGGGCGTCAAGGACCGCAAGCAGCGCCGTTCCAAGTACGGCGCCAAGCGTCCGAAGTAAGTCATCAGAGATTTCAGGAGCAGGCCATGTCGCGCCGCCATTCCGCCGAGAAACGCGAGATCATCCCGGACGCCAAATACGGCGACGTCGATCGTCGCCAAGTTCATGAACACCATCATGTACGAGGGCAAGAAGTCGGTCGCCGAGAGGATCGTCTACGGCGCCTTCGAGGGCATCGAGACCAAGGTGAAGGGCGATCCGCTCGCCGTGTTCAAGCAGGCGCTCGAGAACGTCGCGCCGTCGATCGAAGTGCGTTCCCGTCGCGTCGGCGGCGCCACCTATCAGGTTCCCGTCGAGGTGCGTCACCGATCGCCGCCAGGCGCTGGCGATCCGCTGGATCATCACGGCCGCGCGCGACCGCAACGACAAGACGATGGTCGACCGGCTGTCGAACGAATTGCTCGACGCCTCCAACAACCGCGGCGCCGCCGTGAAGAAGCGCGAAGACACGCACCGCATGGCGGAAGCGAACCGCGCCTTCGCGCATTATCGCTGGTAACGGCGCAACTCTCCAAGGGATCCAAGATCATGGCGCGCAGCCACGCTATCGAGGACTATCGCAACTTCGGCATCATGGCCCACATCGACGCCGGCAAGACGACCACGACCGAGCGCATCCTCTATTATTCCGGCAAGTCCCATAAGATCGGCGAAGTCCACGACGGCGCCGCGACCATGGACTGGATGGAGCAGGAGCAGGAGCGCGGCATCACGATCACGTCCGCCGCGACCACGACGTTCTGGAACGACAAGCGCCTCAACATCATCGACACGCCCGGCCACGTCGACTTCACCATCGAAGTCGAGCGATCCTTGCGCGTGCTCGACGGCGCGGTATGCGTGCTCGATGGCAACCAGGGCGTAGAGCCGCAAACCGAAACCGTATGGCGCCAAGCCGACAAATATAACGTTCCGCGCGTCGTGTTCGTCAACAAGATGGACAAGATCGGCGCCGACTTCTACCGCTGCGTCGACCGAGATCAACACCAAGGTCGGCGGCCGCCCGATCTGCATTCAGCTTCCGATCGGTTCCGAAGCGAATTTCAAGGGCATCATCGATCTGCTGCGCATGAAGGCGGTCGTCTGGGAAGACGAAGGCCTCGGCGCCAAATATCACGACGAAGAGATCCCGGCCGACCTTCTGGCCGACGCGAAAAAATATCGCGAGGCGATGATCGAGGCGGCGGTCGAACTCGACGACGACGTGATGACGGCCTATCTCGATGGCCAGGAACCCGACATCGACACGCTGAAGCGCCTCATCCGCAAGGCGGTCAAGCAGATCACCTTCGTTCCCGTGCTTTGCGGCTCCGCCTTCAAGAACAAGGGCGTGCAGCCGCTGCTCGACGCGGTGGTCGATTATCTGCCGTCTCCCATCGATCGCGGCGCGATCAAGGGCACCGACGTCGACACCGGCGAAGAGACGGTGCGCCGGCCGAGCGATTCCGAGCCGTTCTCGATGCTCGGGTTCAAGATTATGGACGACCCGTTCGTCGGCACGATCACCTTCTGCCGCGTCTATTCGGGCAAGATCGAATCCGGCACGACCGTGCTGAACTCGACCAAGGATAAGAAAGAGCGCGTCGGCCGCATGTTGCTGATGCACGCCAACAACCGTGAAGACATCAAGGAGGCCTATGCCGGCGACATTGTCGCGCTGGCCGGTCTCAAGGACACCCGCACCGGCGACACGCTGTGCGACACGCAGAAGCCGGTGATCCTCGAAAAGATGGAATTCCCGGAGCCGGTCATCGAGATCGCGATCGAGCCGAAGTCGAAGGCCGACCAGGAGAAGCTGGGCGTGGCGCTCTCCAAGCTCGCCGCCGAAGACCCGTCGTTCCGCGTCTCGACCGATCAGGAATCCGGCCAGACCATCCTCAAGGGGATGGGCGAACTGCATCTCGACATCAAGGTCGACATCCTGAAGCGCACTTATAAAGTGGAAGCCAACATCGGCGCGCCGCAGGTCGCCTATCGCGAGAAGCTGACCCGCAAGACCGAGATCAACTACACCCACAAGAAGCAGACCGGCGGCACAGGCCAGTTCGCCAAGGTGACGATCGTGTTCGAGCCAGCCGAGCCCGGCGCGGGTTCGTCGTTCGAATCGAAGATCGTCGGCGGCGCGGTGCCGAAGGAATATATTCCCGGCGTCGAAAAGGGCATCAACAGCGTGATGGGAGCCGGCATTCTCGCGGGCTTCCCGGTGGTCGACGTCAAGGCGACGTTGGTTGACGGCGCGTTCCACGACGTCAACTCGTCGGCTCTCGCGTTCGAAATCGCCTCACGCGCCGCCTTCCGCGAAGGTCTGCAGAAGGGCGGCTCGGTGCTGCTCGAGCCGATCATGAAGGTCGAGGTCGTGACGCCCGAGGAGCACACCGGTTACGTGATGGGCGACCTGCTCTCCCGTCGCGGTCAGGTGCAGGGTCAGGACATGCGCGCGAACGCCGTCGTCATCAACGCGATGGTGCCGCTCGCCAACATGTTTGGTTACGTCAACCAGTTGCGTTCAGGCACCCAGGGTCGCGCGAGCTTCACCATGCAGTTCGACCACTATGAGCAGGTGCCGAAGAACATCGAAGGCGAAATCATCGAGAAGTTCAAATAAGCGGACGTCTTAGCAAAGATCTCAGCTTAAACCCGTCATCAGAAGGAGCCCCGGTATGGCTAAGGAAAAATTCTCTCGCAACAAGCCGCATTGCAACATCGGCACCATCGGCCACGTCGACCACGGCAAGACGTCGCTGACGGCCGCCATCACCAAGGTGCTTGCGGAAACTGGCGGCGCGACTTTCACGGCCTATGATCAGATCGACAAGGCGCCGGAAGAAAAGGCCCGTGGCATCACCATTTCCACCGCGCACGTAGAATATGAGACGAAGAAGCGCCACTATGCGCACGTCGACTGCCCCGGCCACGCCGACTATGTGAAGAACATGATCACCGGCGCCGCGCAGATGGACGGCGCGATCCTCGTCGTGTCCGCCGCCGACGGCCCGATGCCGCAGACTCGCGAGCACATCCTGCTCGCCCGTCAGGTTGGCGTGCCCGCGCTGGTCGTGTTCATGAACAAGGTCGACATGGTCGACGATCCGGAGCTGCTCGAACTCGTCGAGCTCGAAGTGCGCGAGCTGCTGTCGAAGTACGAGTTCCCCGGCGACGACATTCCGATCGTCCAGGGCTCGGCGCTTATGGCGCTCGAGAACAAGAAGCCGGAAATCGGCCACGACGCGATCCTCAAGCTGATGGACGCCGTCGATGCCTACATCCCGCAGCCTGAGCGTCCGAAGGATCAGCCCTTCCTGATGCCGGTCGAAGACGTGTTCTCGATCTCGGGCCGCGGCACTGTCGTCACGGGCCGCATCGAGCGCGGCATCATCAAGGTCGGCGAGGAAGTCGAGATCGTCGGCATTCGCCCGACGACCAAGACGACGGTCACCGGCGTCGAAATGTTCCGCAAGCTGCTCGATCAGGGCGAGGCGGGCGACAACGTCGGCTGCCTGCTGCGCGGCACGAAGCGCGAGGACGTCGAGCGCGGCCAGGTGCTGTGCAAGCCGGGCACCGTCAAGCCGCACACCAAGTTCACCGCCGAGGCCTACATCCTCACCAAGGAAGAGGGCGGCCGACACACGCCGTTCTTCACCAACTACCGTCCGCAATTCTACTTCCGCACCACCGACGTGACCGGCATCGTCAAGCTGCCGGAGGGCACCGAGATGGTGATGCCCGGCGACAATGTCTCGATCACGGTCGAGCTCATCGTGCCGATCGCGATGGAAGAGAAGCTGCGTTTCGCGATCCGGGAAGGCGGTCGCACTGTCGGTTCGGGCGTCGTCGCCAAGATCACCGAGTGACGATGTGCGGATAAGGGGCCGGGCGAGCTTCGCCTCGCCCGCTCCATGGCAGGGACGATGAAAAAATGAATACGCAAAACATCCGCATCCGCCTCAAGGCGTTCGACCATCGCGTGCTAGACGCGTCGACCAAGGAGATCGTCTCGACCGCGAAGCGCACGGGCGCTCGGGTGCGCGGGCCGATTCCCCTGCCGACCCGGATCGAGAAGTTCACGGTGAACCGCTCGCCGCACGTCGACAAGAAGTCGCGTGAGCAGTTCGAGATTCGCACCCACAAGCGCGTGCTCGACATCGTGGATCCGACGCCCCAGACGGTCGACGCTTTGATGAAGCTCGATCTGGCGGCCGGCGTCGACGTCGAGATCAAACTCTAGGATTAGCCGAGCGCCTCTTCGGTTCCAACTCGAATGCGCTCTTCGAAGGTAAACGCCATGCGTTCAGGCATTATCGCAAAGAAGCTGGGCATGACCCGCATCTTCACAGATGCGGGCAATCATGTGCCGGTGACCGTGCTCTCGCTCGAGGGCTGCCAGGTCGTCGCCCATCGCACCCAGGACAAGAACGGCTACACCGCCGTGCAGCTCGGCGCCGGGCGCGCCAAGGTGAAGAACGTCTCGAAAGCCGAGCGCGGCCGCTTCGCGATCGCCCAGGTCGAGCCGAAGCTGACGCTCGCGGAATTTCGCGTCGCCGAGGACAGCCTGATTCCGGTCGGGGCTGAAATCACCGCGGATCATTTCGCGATTGGACAGCACGTCGATGTCACCGGCGTGACGATCGGCAAGGGTTTCGCGGGCGGCGATCAAGCGCTGGAATTTCGGCGGCCTTCGCGCCACGCACGGCGTGTCGGTCTCGCACCGCTCGATCGGTTCGACCGGCGGTCGTCAGGACCCGGGCAAGACCTGGAAGCAGAAGAAGATGGCCGGCCACATGGGCGTCGAAAAGGTGACGACCCAGAATCTGCGCGTCGTTTCCACCGACGTCGAGCGCGGCCTCATCCTCGTCGAAGGCTCGGTGCCGGGCTTCGCCGGCGGCTGGGTTCAGGTTCGCGACGCCGTCAAGAAGCCGCCGAAGGATGCGCCGGTTCCCGGCAAGTTCCGCACGCCCGCGCCCGCTGCGGCCGCCGCGGCGAATGAAGACAAGGGAGTCTGACGGCCATGAAATTCGACGTGACGTCGATTGAAGGAGCGGCCGTCGGTTCGCTTGATCTCAGCGATGACGTGTTCGGCCTCGAGCCGCGCAAGGACATTATCGCGCGGATGGTGAACTGGCAGCTCGCCAAGCGCCGCGCCGGTTCGGCCAAGACCCTCGGCCGCGCCGACATCCATCGCACCGGCAAGAAGATGTACAAGCAGAAGGGCACCGGCGGCGCCCGTCACGGTTCCGCTCGCGTGCCGCAGTTCCGCGGCGGCGGTCGGGCCATGGGCCCGGTCATCCGCAGCTTCGAGCACGATCTGCCGAAGAAGGTGCGCGCGCTGGCGCTGCGCCATGCGCTGTCCGCCAAGGTTCAGGCCGGCGAGCTGATCGTCTGGGAGAGCGCGAACCTGCCGGACGCCAAGACCAAGGCCCTGCGCGGCGCGTTCGAGAAGGGCGCGATCGTCAACGCGCTGATCATCGACGGCGCGACGGTCGACCAGAAATTCGCGCTCGCCGCCCGCAACCTGCGGCAGATCGACGTGCTGCCGGCGCAGGGCGCGAACGTCTACGACATCATGCGCCGCGGCAAGCTCGTGCTGACGAAGGCCGCTGTGGAAGCGCTGGAGGCGCGGTTCAAATGAGCAACGACACGCGCCACTACGACCTGATCGTCGCGCCCGTCATCACGGAAAAGGCCACGATCGCGTCCGAAAGCAACCAGTTCGTGTTCAAGGTCCGCCGCGACGCGACGAAGCCGCAGATCAAGGCGGCGATCGAGAAGCTGTTCGACGTGAAGGTGACCGGCGTCAACACGCTGGTCCGCAAGGGCAAGAACAAGATTTTCCGCGGCATGCGCGGCCGTCAGCACGACTTCAAGAAGGCGGTCGTCACGCTCGCCGACGGCCACCGCATCGACGTGACCAGCGGCGTCTGAAGGGTTCGCTAACATGGCATTGAAAACCTACAAACCATCGGCGCCGGCCTTCGCCAGCTGGCGATCGTCGATCGCAGCGCAGCTCCACAAGGGCAAGCCGGTCA
The DNA here is from genome assembly GCA_963710855.1 of uncultured Pseudomonadota bacterium. Taxonomy (GTDB): domain Bacteria; phylum Pseudomonadota; class Alphaproteobacteria; order Rhizobiales; family Beijerinckiaceae; genus Roseiarcus. The sequence continues at coordinate 26,609 of CAVQBX010000019.1, forward strand.
AGGCGCTGACCGTCGGCAAGTCCGAGAAGGGCGGCCGCAACAATCTCGGCCGCATCACCGTCAGGTTCCGCGGCGGCGGCCACAAGCAGTCCTATCGCCTGGTCGACTTCAAGCGCCGCAAGCTCGACCAGCCGGCGAAGGTCGAGCGGCTGGAATACGATCCGAACCGCACGGCGTTCATCGCGCTGATCAAATATGCGGACGGCGAGCTGTCCTACATCCTCGCGCCGCAGCGGCTCAGCGCCGGCGACGAAGTGGTGTCGGGCCAGTCGGTCGACGTGAAGCCGGGCAATGCGATGCCGCTCGCCAGCATTCCGGTCGGCACGATCGTCCACAACGTCGAGACTGAAGATCGGCAAGGGCGGCGCGATCGCACGCTCCGCTGGGTCCTATGCGCAGATCGTCGGCCGCGACCAGGGCTATGTCTCGCTGCGCCTCAATTCCGGCGAGCAGCGCATCGTGCACGGCCAGTGCTTCGCGAGCGGTCGGCGCGGTCTCGAACCCGGATCACATGAACTCCTCGATGGGCAAGGCCGGCCGCAATCGCTGGCTCGGCCAGCGCCCGCACAACCGCGGCGTCACCATGAACCCGATCGACCATCCGCACGGCGGCGGCGAAGGCCGCACCTCCGGCGGCCGTCATCCGGTCAGCCCGTGGGGCAAGCCGACCAAGGGCAAGAAGACTCGCTCGAACAAGGCGACGGACAAATTCATCGTCGCCTCGCGTCACCTGCGCAAGAAGAAGGGCTGATCCCTATGGCGCGCTCGATCTGGAAGGGGCCGTTCGTCGACGGCTATATGCTCGAAGAAGGCCGACGCCGCGCGGGCGTCTGGCCGCTCTGACGTCATCAAGATCTGGAGCCGCCGCTCCACGATCCTGCCGCAGTTCGTGGGCCTCACCTTCGGCGTCTACAACGGCCACAAGCATGTGCCGGTGTCGGTGTCTGAGGAGATGATCGGCCACAAGTTCGGCGAGTTCGCGCCGACCCGCACGTTCCACGGTCACGCGGCCGACAAGAAGGCGAAGAAGTAGCATGTCCAAGTCCGCCAATCCCCGTCGGCTCGCCGACAACGAAGCCAAGGCGACGATCCGCATGCTGCGCGTCTCGCCGCAGAAGCTCAACCTGCTCGCCCAGCTCATCCGCGGCAAGAAGGTCTCGAAGGCGCTCGCCGACCTCGAGTTCTCCAACAAGCGGATCTCGCACGAGGTCAGGAAGGCGCTCGAATCCGCGATCGCCAACGCCGAGAACAACCACGAGCTCGACGTCGACGATCTCGTCGTCGAAGGAAGCCTATGTCGGCAAGGACATGGTGATGAAGCGTTTCAGCCCGCGCGCCCGCGGCCGGGCAGGGCGGATCGAGAAGCCGTTCTCGAACATCACGATCGTGGTGCAGCGAGCAGTCGCGAAGAAGCCGCAAGGCGGCCTGAGGAAGAGACGATGGGACAGAAAATCAATCCGATCGGTCTGCGCCTCGGCGTCAACCGCACCTGGGACTCCCGCTGGTTCGCCAACAAGGGCGAGTACGGCAAGCTGCTGCACGAGGACATGAAGATCCGCGAGACGCTGCAGAACGGCCTGAAGCAGGCCGCGATCTCCAAGATCGTCATCGAGCGCCCGCACCGGAAGTGCCGCGTCAACATCTACTCGGCGCGTCCGGGCGTGGTGATCGGCAAGAAGGGCGCCGACATCGACAAGCTGCGCAAGCAGGTCGCCAAGCTGACGAAGTCGGAAGTCGCGATCAACATCGTCGAAGTGCGCAAGCCGGAAGTCGACGCGACGCTGGTCGCCGAGTCGATCGCCCAGCAGCTCGAGCGCCGCGTCGCGTTCCGCCGCGCCATGAAGCGCGCGGTGCAGTCGGCGATGCGCCTCGGCGCCGAGGGCATCCGCATCAACTGCTCGGGCCGCCTCGGCGGCGCCGAAATCGCGCGCCTCGAATGGTATCGCGAGGGTCGCGTTCCGCTGCATACGCTGCGCGCCGACGTCGACTACGGCGTCGCGACCGCGCACACGGCTTACGGCACCTGCGGCATCAAGGTGTGGATCTTCAAGGGCGAGATCCTCGAGCACGATCCGATGGCTCAGGAGCGCCGCGCCAGCGAGGCAGAACATTCGACATCACACCGTTCGCGCCGCGAGCGCGACGATCGCCCCCATCGTGACCGCGACCGCGATCATCGCGGCGACCGTGACCACCGCAACCGTCGCGGGCCCGCGCCCGTCGCCGGCGCCGCGGACACGGACGGCGATCACGCGTCGTGACGAGATAGAAGAGCTGAAAGTCCACGACCATGATGCAGCCCAAGAGAACCAGGTTCCGCAAGGCGTTCAAAGGCCGTATCCACGGCAACGCCAAGGGCGGGTTTGCGCTCAATTTCGGCGAGTTCGGCCTCAAGGCGCTCGAGCCGGAGCGCGTCACCGCGCGCCAGATCGAGGCGGCCCGCCGCGCTCTGACCCGCCACATGAAGCGCGCCGGCCGCGTCTGGATCCGCGTGTTTCCTGACGTTCCCGTGTCGAAGAAGCCAATCGAAGTGCGCATGGGCAAGGGCAAGGGCGCGCCGGAACTTTGGGTGACCCGCGTCGCTCCCGGCCGCATCATGTTCGAGGTCGACGGCGTGCCGGAGCAGGTGGCGCGCGAGGCCTTCGCGCTCGCCGCCGCCAAGCTGCCGATCAAGACGCGCTTCATTCAGCGCATTGCCGAGTGAGGTGTTGAGATGAAATCGAAATCCCGTCTTTCCGACCTGAAGGTCATGACTGTCGACCAGCTCGACGACGAAGGGCTCAAGCTGAAGAAGGAGCAGTTCAACCTGCGCTTCCAGCGCGCCAGCGGCCAGCTTCAGGACACTGCGCGGGTGCGGGTCGTCCGCCGCGACATCGCGCGCGTCAAGACGATCGCCGCCCAGAAGCGCGCGGAAAAGAAGGCCTGAGGAGACGACACATGCCGAAGCGAATTCTCCAGGGCGTCGTGGTCAGCGACAAGCAGGAAAAGACCCTGGTCGTCAGGGTCGAGCGCCGTTTCACGCATCCGCTGCTGAAGAAGACCGTGCGCAAGACGAAGAACTATCACGCGCACGCGGAAACGAAGACTTTTAAGGTCGGCGACACGGTCTCCATCGAGGAGACCCGGCCGATCTCGAAGCTCAAGCGCTGGAAGGTGCTGGGCGAGCAGGCTCCGGCCTGAGCGAACGGCGCAGAGGATTGAACCGGAGGCTTCAGACCTCCCTCAGAAGAAGTCCGGCGCGTAAGGCGCCGGAAACCTGTCTGAAAGAAAGAGCGTAAATGCCATGATACAGATGCAGACCAACCTCGACGTCGCCGACAATTCCGGCGCGCGCCGCGTCATGTGCATCAAGGTGCTCGGCGGCTCCAAGCGCCGCTACGCCTCGATCGGCGACATCATCGTGGTGTCGGTCAAGGAAGCCATTCCGCGCGGCCGCGTGAAGAAGGGCGACGTGATGAAGGCGGTCGTCGTTCGCACCGCCAAGGACATCCGCCGCCCCGACGGTTCGGTGATCCGTTTCGATTCCAACGCCGCGGTGCTGATCAACAATCAGTCCGAGCCGGTCGGCACCCGCATCTTCGGGCCGGTGCCGCGCGAATTGCGCGCCAAGAACCACGTGAAGATCATCTCGCTCGCGCCGGAGGTGCTGTGATGGCCGCCAAGATCAAGAAGGGCGACAAGGTCATCGTGCTCGCCGGCCGCGACAAGGGCCGCACGCGGCGAAGTGCACCAGCGTCAACCCGAGCGATGGCCGCGCGGTCGTCTCCGGCGTCAACGTCGTCAAGAGGCCACCAGCGCCAGACGGCGCAGGCCGAAGGGCGGCATCATCTCGAAGGAGGCGCCGATCGAGCTCTCCAATCTCGCCATCGTCGACCCCAAGGACGGCAAGCCGACCCGCGTGGGCTTCAAGGTTTTCGACGACGGCCGCAAGGTCCGCTTCGCCAAGCGTTCCGGAGATTTGATCGATGGCTGAGGCTAAATCCGACAAGGGCGCGCAAGGCGCCCAAGGCCGCCGACAAGGGCGGCAAGGCTCCGGCCGGCGCCGAAGCCAAGGGCAAGGGCCGTCCCGCGCAGACCGAAGTCGCTGTCCGCCGGCAAGGTCAAGGCCGCGCCGAAGGACTATGTCGTTCGCCTGAGGGCGGTCTACGAGAACGAGATCGTTCCCGAAGCTCCTCTCCGAGTTCGGCTACAAGAACAGGATGGAAGTGCCGAAGATCGACAAGATCGTGCTCAACATGGGCGTCGGCGAAGCCGTCAACGACACCAAGAAGGTGACCTCGGCGGCCAACGATCTGGCGCTGATCGCCGGCCAGAAGCCGGTCATCACGCGGGCGCGCAAGGCGATCTCGACCTTCAAGGTGCGCGAGAACATGCCGATCGGCGCGAAGGTCACGCTTCGCAAGACGCGCATGTACGAGTTCCTGGACCGCCTCGTGACGATCGCGCTGCCGCGCGTTCGCGACTTCCGCGGCCTCGATCCGAAGTCTTTCGACGGGCGCGGCAATTTCGCGCTCGGCGTGAAGGAACACATCGTCTTCCCCGAGATCGACTACGACAAGGCGGAAGCGATGCTGGGTCTCGACATCGTGGTCTGCACGACCGCCAAGACCGACAACGAGGCGCGCGCCCTGTTGCGCGCCTTCAACTTCCCGTTCCGGCAGTGAGCGCAGTTTTTTCGATGAGAAAGAACCCGGCTCAGACGCGGAAAAATGGAGGCCTTTGATGGCAAAGAAGAGCGCAATCGAGAATAACCACCGCAAGCATGCGCCTGGTGAAGAAGTTCGCGGCGCGCCGCAAGCGTCTGCTCAGACGTCGCCAACAACGACAGCGAATCTCGATGGAGGAGCGTTTCGAGGCGCGTCTGAAGCTCGCCGAGCTGCCGCGCAACGGCGCCAGGAACCGCATCCGCAATCGCTGCGAGGTGACGGGCCGTCCGCGCGCCTATTATCGCAAGCTGAAGATGAGCCGCATCGCACTGCGCGAGCTCGGCAACAAGGGCCTGATCCCGGGCCTCGTCAAGTCGAGCTGGTAAGGAGGGCGCGACCATGGCAGTCAACGATCCCCTCGGCGACATGCTGACCCGCATCCGCAATGCGCAGATGCGTCGTCGCAGCAAGGTGTCCACCCCCGGCTCCTCGCTGCGCAGCAAGGTGCTCGACGTGTTGCAGGCGGAAGGCTATATCCGCGGCTATTCGGTCACGGATTACGGCAACGGCCGCACCGAGTTCGAGATCGAGCTCAAATATTTCGACAACCAGCCGGTCATCCGCAAGATCGACCGCGTCTCGAAGCCCGGCCGGCGCGTCTATGTCGCGGTCGACAGGCATGCCGCGCGTCGCCAACGGCCTCGGCGTTTCGATCCTGTCGACGCCCAAGGGCGTGATGGCGGATCACGACGCTCGCGAGGCGCATGTCGGCGGCGAAGTGCTCTGCACCGTGTTCTGACGGTCACGAACGGGAAGCTTTCACCATGTCTCGTGTCGGAAAGAAGCCCGTCGTCATCCCCGCCGGCGTCACCGCCAAGGTGGAGGGCCAGATCGTCGCCGTCAAAGGCGCCAAGGGCGAACTGAAGTTCACCGCGCCCGACGAGGTGTCGGTCAAGCTCGAGGACGGCTCGGTGCATGTCGCGCCGCTGCGGCGAAGACAAGCGCTCGCGCGCCCTGTGGGGAACGGCGCGCGCGCAGGTCAACAACCTGGTCGTCGGCGTCACCAAGGGTTTCGAGAAGAAGCTCGAGATCAGCGGCGTCGGCTACAAGGCGGCGGTGGCGGGCAAGAACCTGCAACTTTCGCTCGGCTACAGCCACGACGTGATCTATCCGATCCCGGCGGGCGTCACGATCGTCGACGCCGAAGCCGACGGAAATCACGGTCGCCGGCATCGACAAGCAGCAGGTCGGCCAGGTCGCGGCGGAAATTCGCGCCTATCCGCGGCCCCGAGCCCTACAAGGGCAAGGGCGTCAAATACGCCGGCGAATTCATCTTCCGCAAGGAAGGGAAGAAGAAGTAAAGGGCAAGAGCCATGGCCAGGACGAACAATTCCACGGAGCGCCGCAAGGCGCGCATCCGCCGCGACGATCCGGCGAACGCGGGCGGCCGTCCGCGTCTTCAGCGTGTTCCGCTCCTCGGCGCAGATCTATGCGCAGGTCATCGACGACGCGAAGGGCGTGACGCTCGCGGCCGCTTCGTCGCTGGAGAAGACGATGCGCGAGGAGCTGAAGACCGGCGCCAACATCGATGCGGCCAGGCGCATCGGCAAGGAAATCGCCGAGCGCGCGAAGAAGGCCGGCGTCGACAAGGTCGTGTTCGACCGCGGCGGCTACATGTATCATGGGCGCGTCAAGGCGCTCGCCGAGGGCGCCCGCGAAGGCGGCCTCGACTTCTAAGGGCGTCGGCCTCCAGGCCGACGAGGATAACCAAGCGAGCGGCGCTGCTGAAGCAGACCCGCGCAAGTGACGGTGAAATAATCTATGGCTCGTGACGAAGGCGGCCGCGGCCGCGATCGGGACGACCGGGAGGACCGCGACAGCGAGTTCGTCGATCGCCTCGTCCACATCAACCGCGTGGCGAAGGTGGTGAAGGGCGGACGCCGCTTCGGCTTCGCCGCGCTCGTCGTCGTCGGCGACCAGAAGGGCCGCGTCGGCTTCGGCCACGGCAAGGCGCGCGAAGTGCCCGAGGCGATCCGCAAGGCGACCGAAGCCGCCAAGCGCGGCATCGTCCGCGTGCCGCTGCGCGAAGGCCGCACGCTGCATCACGACGTGCACGGCCGCCACGGCGCGGGCCGCGTCATCCTGCGCGCCGCGCCGGCCGGCACCGGCATCATCGCCGGCGGCCCGATGCGCGCCGTGTTCGAGTCGCTCGGCGTCCATGACGTCGTCGCCAAGAGCCAGGGCTCGTCGAACCCCTACAACATGGTCCGCGCCACCTTCGACGCGCTCGCGACGCGAGGATAGCCCGCGCTCGGTCGCGGCGCGCCGCAGCCTGAAGGTGTCGACGATCCAGTCGCGCCGCGTCGGCGTCGAAGCCGACGCCTCGGATTCGTGAGGGCAGCGCGATGACCGACTCCAGCATCACCGTCGTGCAGGTCGGCAGCCCGATCGGCCGCCCGGCCGATCAGCGCGCGACGCTGAAAGGCCTCGGCCTCGACAAGATCGGCCGCGAGGCGCGGCGTGAAGGACACGCCCGCCAATCGCGGCATGATCAAGAAGGTCGCGCACCTCGTGCGCGTCGTCGAAGCAAGTGAGGATCAGCGCCATGAAACTCAACGACATCAAGGACAACGACGGCGCGACGCATGCGCGCATGCGCGTCGGCCGCGGCATCGGCTCCGGCAAGGGCAAGCAGTCGGGCCGCGGCGGCAAGGGCCAGACCGCGCGCTCCGGCGTGCGCATCAAGGGCTTCGAGGGCGGCCAGATGCCGCTGCATCGGCGCCTGCCGAAGCGCGGCTTCAATCCGCCGAACGCCGCGCGATCTCAACGAGGTCAATCTCGGCCGCGTGCAGAAGGCGATCGACGCCGGCAAGCTCGACGCGGGCCAGCCGATCACCGCCGAGGCGCTGGTCAAGGCCGGCGTCATGCGCCCGCGCGCGCGACGGCGTGAAGATGCTCGGCAAGGGCGAGTTCAAGGCCGCCGCGCATTTCGAAGTGTTCGGCGCCTCGAAGAGCGCGGTCGAGGCGATCGAAAAGCTCGGCGGCAGCGTCAAGACGCTCGCGCCGGAAGCCCCGCCCGCCGCCTGAGGCGCAGGCGGGGGTGACAAACCTGGCCTCAAAGGCCATATGACGCGAACGGCGCGCCCGGGCAGGGAGCGCCGTTCCTTTCGTGTATGGGCTGTCCTGTAGCCGCGGTCGCTGACCGCGGCGGCGCGGGACGAAAGCCGAGGTCCGCGACCTCGGCTACAGGTGGATCAACGGAGCGGAACCCCATGGCGTCGGCGGCCGAACAGCTCGCGGCAAACATCAACTGGTCGTCGTTCGGCAAGGCCGAGGAACTCAAGAAGCGCATCTGGTTCACGCTCGGCGCGCTGATCGTCTTCCGGCTCGGCACCTATATCCCGCTGCCCGGCATCGACTCCCGCCGCCTTCGAGGCCGCCTTCACCGGCCATCGCCAGGGCGTGCTCGACATGTTCAACATGTTCTCGGGCGGCGCGGTGCAGCGCATGGCGGTGTTCGCGCTCAACATCATGCCCTACATCTCCGCCTCGATCATCATCCAGCTGTTGAGCTCGGTGATCCCGGAGCTGGAGGCGATCAAGAAAGAGGGCGAGGCGGGCCGCAAGACGCTCAACCAATACACCCGCTATCTGACCGTCGTGCTGGCGATCTTCCAGGCCTATGGCATCTCGATCGGGCTCGAGGGCAGGCCCGGCATCGTCGCCGACCCCGGCTTCCTGTTCCGCCTGTCGACGATCCTCACGCTGACCGGCGGCACGATGTTCCTGGTCTGGCTCGGCGAGCAGATCACCTCGCGCGGCGTCGGCAACGGCTCTTCGCTCATCATCTTCTCCGGCATCGTCGCCCGCCTGCCGCAGGCGGTCGTGCAATTGTTCGAACTCGGCCGGCAGGGCTCGATCTCGACCGGCCTGGTGCTCGCCGTCGTCGTGATGGCGTTCGTCGTCGTCGGCTTCATCGTGTTCATGGAGCGCGCGCAGCGGCGCGTGCCGATCACCTATCCGCGCCGCCAGGTCGGCAACAAGATGTACGAGGGGCAAAGCTCGTTCCTGCCGCTGAAGCTGAACACCTCCGGCGTCATTCCGCCGATCTTCGCCTCGTCGCTGCTGCTGCTGCCGACGACGGCGGCGAATTTCGCTCAAGGGACGTCGAGCTACGGCATGCTGGCGACCATCTCGACGCTGCTCGGGCGCGGCAGTCCGCTCTATATCCTGCTCTATATCGCGCTGATCGTGTTCTTCGCCTTCTTCTACACGGCGACCGTGTTCAACCCGCAGGACACCGCCGACAATCTGAAGAAGCACGGCGGCTTCGTGCCCGGCGTGCGGCCCGGCGAGCGCACGGCGCAGTATATCGACCAGATCCTGACTCGCATCACCGTGATCGGCGCGCTTTATCTGTCGATCGTCTGTCTATTGCCCGAATTGCTGATTTCCTATGCGTCGCTGCCGTTCTATTTCGGCGGCACGTCGCTGCTGATCGTCGTCAACGTCACGATGGACACGGTGGCGCAAATCCACGGCCATTTGCAGGCGCACCAGTACGAAGGCCTGATTCGCAAGGCCAAGCTGAGGGGGAGGAAGAGATGAGGTTGATACTGCTCGGGCCGCCCGGCGCCGGCAAAGGCACGCAGGCGACGCGGCTCACCGAGAAGTACGGCATTCCTCAACTCTCCACCGGCGACATGCTGCGCGCCGCCGTCAAGGCCGAGACGCCGATCGGGCTCAAGGCCAAGGCGGTGATGGAATCCGGGGCGCTGGTCTCCGACGAGATCGTCGTCGGCATCATCGACGAGCGCATCGACAGGACCGGACGCCAAAAACGGCTTCATCCTCGACGGCTTTCCGCGCACGGTGAAGCAGGCCGAAGCGCTCGACGCGATGCTTGCCCGCAAGGGCCTGAAGCTCGACGCCGCGATCGAACTCAAGGTCGACGCGGAGAAGCTGGTCGCGCGCATCGTCAACCGCGCTGCCGAGGCCAAGGCCGCCGGGCTGCCGGTGCGCAAGGACGACGATCCCGAAGTGTTCAAGACCCGCCTCGAAGCCTATTTCCGCGATACGGCGGCCGTGACGCCCTATTATGCGGGCAAGGGGTTGCTGCACTATGTCGACGGCATGGCGGGCATCGAAGAGGTCGCCGCCGCGATCGACGGCCATTGTCGACGAAGGTTTGACCCCATGTCGGGCGCCGCGACGGCCGAGCCGGAAACTCGGATCGAGCGGCGCGGACGCGCCGGCTGGATCACCCTCAACCGCCCTCGTGCGCTCAACGCGCTGACGCTCGGCATGGTGCGCGAGATCGCCGCCGCGCTCGACGATTTCGAGCGCGATACGTCGGTCGAGTTCGTCGTCATGACGGGCGCCGGCGAGCGCGCGTTCTGCGCGGGCGGCGACATACGCTGGCTCTACGAGCGGGGCAGGGCGGGCGACCATGCGGCGCAGCTCGCCTTCTGGCGCGAGGAATACATCCTCAATCGCCGCATCAAGCGCTATCCCAAACCCTATGTCGCTCTCATCGACGGCATCGTGATGGGCGGCGGCGTCGGCCTCTCGATGCACGGCACGTTATCGCGTCGTCGACGAGCGCGCCGTGTTCGCCATGCCCGAGGTCGGCATCGGCCTGTTCCCCGATGTCGGCGGCACGTATCTGCTGCCGCGCTTGCCGCGCCATTTCGGCGCCTTTCTCGCGCTGACCGGACTGCAGGCGAAGGCCGGCGATCTCGTCGCGCTCGGCCTTGCGACGCAGTTCACTGACAGCGCCGACATGGCGGGCCTTGCCGAGGCGCTGGCCAGCGGCGCCGACCCCCTCGATCAGACACTCGCCCGCTTCGCCTCTCCGGCGCCGCCGTCGGCGCTGCTTGCCGAAGCGGACTGGATCGAGCCCGCCTTCGCGGTGCTCGAGCGCGAGGCGATCGAGGCCGCGGTCACTAAAGCCGCGGCCGGCGGTTCCGAGCTGGCGCGACAGGCCGAGGCGTCGCTCAAGACCAAGTCGCCGACCACGCAGGCGATTGCGCTCCGGCAGTTGCAGATCGGCGGTTCGCTCACCTTCGAGGAGGCGATGAGGACCGAGTTCCGCATCGCCTCGCGGGTCTGCCGCGGCCACGACTTCTATGAAGGAGTCCGCGCCGTCATCGTCGACAAGGACATGAAGCCGCAATGGCGCCCGGCGCCCGGCGAGCCCATTCCGGCGGCCGACATCGACGCCTATTTCGCTCCGCTCGCGCCCGCAGAGGAACTCAAGCTTGGAGAGCCCGCCTGAGGTTTACGATGCAGCAGCGGCGCGACGGGGTGACGGAGATCGTCGACAGCGCTCCGCACAGCGATCAGCTCGGGCTCGCGGCGCTGCTCGCGCGTCCGAACTGGCGCATGGCGCTCGTCTGGTACATGCGGACGATTGCCTGCGTGTGGCTCGCCAAGGGCGTGTTCAACTGGATCGTCATTCTGGGCGCCGGCGGACGCTTCGGCGACTTCGCCGCGCTGCCGGAGGCCCTGCAGATCAGCATCGGCGTGTTCGCGGCGGCAGATCTCGCGGCCGCGATCGGCATGTGGCTCGCCGCGCCCTGGGGCGGGGCCATGTGGCTGTTGATCGCCGCCAGCGAGGCGACGACGCCCTTGCTTGGCGCGCGCGCCAGCTTCATCACCTCGTTCGGCGCGGTGATTAACATCGCGCTCATCCTCGGCTATGTCGCCATGAACGTTCTGGCGGCGCGGGACCGCTCTTAACAGACGCGTTAAGCCGCCGGACTTCTGAACGTGCTTGCGCCTTTCTTACCGCCTCGGGAGACCGTCGACACGCCGGGTCGCCTTCCGCTGCGTGAGCCTTACGCGCGCCCGCGCATTTCCGGGCGAGTCGGTGGTTAATGACTTCGCATAGTAAATGAACGTTTTGATTTATCTATACTTTACCAGAAAAGCCAAACCTTGCATTCACTTTGACTCTTAAACCTGTATTCAGTGGCCCGCGTTATAGTCATTTGCATAAGAGGACCGAACAAAAAGCTCGGCCGCGGCAAAAGAACAGACGGGTGTACCATGAACAATCTTGCCAAAAAGGAAGATAACTCACTGCGAGTTGAGCGCATAGCCACAGTGCGCCCCGTTTATCTGGAAGCCTTGACGATGGTCGAGCGTCTGCATCGCAGGCTTCTCGACGTAATCAAGGACGAATTCGACCGGCGCGGCCGCTCCGACGTCAATGCTGTCCAGGCTTTGTTGCTCTACAACATCGGTGACAAGGAACTGACGGCCGGAGAACTGCGCACGCGTGGTTACTATCTCGGCTCGAATGTCTCCTACAACGTCAAGAAACTGGTCGAGATGGGTTACCTCCATCATGCGCGCTCGCGCATCGACCGCCGCTCGGTGCGCATCAGCCTCACGGAGCGGGGACGGGAAGTCCATCAGATCGTCGTCGGCCTCTACGAAAAGCATGCGATGACGGTGGAGCAGATCGGCGGCGTCGCCGTCGACGACTTCCAGCGCCTCAACCAGGCCCTGACCCGCCTCGAGCGGTTCTGGACGGATCAGATCAAGTATCGTCTCTGATCCCGAACACGGACCTGCGAACCGGGCCGCCGCTGGGCGGCCCTGGCGCGCGGGGAAGATGGGTTCGGTATCACGCAGGACCTCGTTTTGGCGCTGCAACTCCTTCGGCGCGCCTCAGGATGAAGCGCCAGTGCGACCTTCCCGGCTTTGCCAGGGAAAGCGATCCTCCCTTGCTTGTCGCGCCCCCGTCGTTCCCGCCGATCGTTCGGATTGCGTAACGGGCTATCGATCGCCTACAGGATGTCGGTATTGCAGGGGAGGGGCAGACCAGATGATCATCCGCAAAAGCTTGGCTTTCGCGGCCGTGGCGCTCATCGCGATCGCCACCGCGGCAAACGCCGATCCCGCCTTCAAGCGCTTGCTGCCGCTGCTCATCGACCTGCCGGGCTGGACGGGCGCCAAGCCTGACGGCGTGACGATGGAGACCGGCAATAGCGGGGCCTTCACGACGGCCTCGCGCAAATACACGAAGGATACGGCCTCGATCGAAGCCGCGGTCATCACCGGGCGCTCCGGCCGCCGGCGCGCTCGGGCCGGTGAGCGCGGGCATGAAATTCGAGACGACCGACGGCCACATGCTGCCGGCGGAGATCGGCGGCTACAAGGCGATGGAGTCCTGGAACAGCAAGGACAAGTCGGGCGCGATCATCGGCAAGCTCGCCGACGACGCCGCCTTCGTGTTCAACTATCGCAGCCTGTCCAGAGTCTGACGCGGTCGCGCTGGCGGGGAAATTCGACTGGAAGGCGATTCAGGCGGCCGCGGCGGCGAAATAGCGCCGCTCCACCGTATTTCTTGTCAAAAAGCGGCGAATAACGCGCCGCAATGGCAGACTTTGGTCTTAACGGTCGGGTTTGTGGCGCCGCAACGCGTTGCGGCGGCTCGCGCTTTCTGGCAATAGGTCCGCCACTCAAGCCTTAGGATCCGTTCGGATCATCCAATCAGGGGGCATAACGTCATGGTATTGGGGCTTATCCTGCTCAGCGGGATACTTTCGATTGTCTACGGCGTCTACACGATCAACCAGATCTTGTCGGCGTCGGCGGGCACCCAACGGATGCAGGAGATTTCGAATGCGATCGCCGAAGGCGCGCAAGCCTATCTGCGCCGCCAGTATCTGACGATCGCTGTTGTCGGCGTCGTCGTCTTCATCATTCTCGGCCTTTTGCTGTCCTGGCTTGTCGCGCTCGGCTTCCTGATCGGCGCGGTTCTCTCCGGCGCGGCCGGCTTCATCGGCATGAACGTCTCGGTGCGCGCCAATGTGCGCACCGCTCAGGCCGCGACCAAATCGCTGGCCGGCGGCCTGGACATCGCCTTCCGCTCCGGCGCGGTGACCGGCCTGCTGGTCGCGGGCCTCGCGCTCATCGGCGTCGCCGGCTATTTCGGCGTGCTGACCGGTCTGCTCGGCCATAGCGCGGCCGATCGAGACGTCGTCGACGCGCTGGTCGCGCTCGGCTTCGGCGCCTCGCTGATCTCGATCTTCGCCCGACTCGGGGGCGGCATCTTCACCAAGGGCGCCGACGTCGGCGCCGACCTCGTCGGGAAAGTGGAGGCCGGCATCCCCGAGGACGATCCGCGCAACCCCGCGACCATCGCCGACAACGTCGGCGACAATGTCGGCGACTGCGCGGGCATGGCCGCCGACCTGTTCGAGACCTATGCGGTGACAGTCGTCGCGACCATGGTGCTCGCCTCGATCTTCTTCGCCGACAAGCCGAACCTGGTCCAGATGATGCTCTATCCGCTCGCGATCTGCGCCGCCTGCATCGTCACCTCGATCATCGGCACGTTCTTCGTCAAACTCGGCGCCAACAACTCGATCATGGGCGCGCTCTACAAGGGCCTGATCGCGACGGGCGTATTGTCGATCGCCGGCCTGGCGATCGCCACTTCCTACGTCGGCTGGGGCGAACTCGGCGACGCTGGCGGGCGGACGATCATTGGCGCGAACCTGTTCGCCTGCGGCCTCGTCGGCCTCGTGGTGACCGGCCTCATCGTCGTCATCACCGAATACTATACGGGCACGGGCAAGCGTCCGGTCGTATCCATCGCCCAGGCCTCCGTCACCGGCCACGGCACCAACGTCATCCAGGGCCTCGCGGTCTCGCTGGAATCGACGGCGCTGCCGGCGCTCGTCATCATCGCCGGCATCATCTCGACCTACCAGCTCGCCGGGCTGTTCGGCATCGCGATCGCGGTGACGACCATGCTCGGCCTCGCCGGCATGATCGTCGCGCTCGACGCTTTCGGACCGGTCACCGACAACGCCGGCGGCATCGCGGAAATGGCTGGATTGCCGAAGGAAGTGCGCCAGTCGACCGACGCGCTCGACGCCGTCGGCAACACGACGAAGGCGGTCACCAAGGGCTATGCGATCGGCTCGGCGGGCCTCGGCGCGCTCGTCCTGTTCGCCGCCTACACCAACGACATCCACCACTACACGGCGATCGGCGCGCCCTACTTCAAGGACATCGGCGACGTTTCGTTCGACCTGTCGAACCCCTACGTCGTCGCCGGCCTGATCTTCGGCGGCATGATCCCCTACCTGTTCGGCGGCATCGCGATGACCGCGGTCGGCCGCGCCGCCGGCTCGGTTGTCATCGAGGTGCGCCGGCAGTTCAAGGAAATGCCCGGCATCATGCAGGGCACGCAGCGCCCGGACTATGCGCGCGCTGTGGACTTGCTGACCAAGGCGGCGATCCGCGAGATGATCATCCCCTCGCTGCTGCCGGTGCTCGCCCCGCTCGTCGTCTACTTCGGCGTGCTGCTGATCTCCGGTTCAAAAGCCTCGGCTTTTGCCGCGCTCGGCGCCTCGCTGCTCGGCGTGATCGTCAACGGCCTGTTCGTCGCGATCTCCATGACGTCGGGCGGCGGCGCATGGGACAACGCCAAGAAGAGTTTTGAGGACGGTTTTGTCGACTCGGCCGGCGTAAAACACTTCAAGGGTTCGGACGCGCATAAAGCCTCCGTCACCGGCGACACCGTCGGCGACCCCTACAAGGACACCGCCGGCCCGGCGGTCAATCCCGCGATCAAGATCACCAACATCGTCGCGCTGCTGTTGCTCGCGGTGCTGGCCTACTGAGGCAAGTCGATTGTTTCTTGAGGAAGGGCCGGGGAGATCCCGGCCCTTTTCTTCTTGAGCGAAGCGAGCCTTGGGATCAAACAAACATAACGATAAGTTAATTTTGCGCGCAGGAACGCTGCGGGTGAAGCGCCGGTTTTCTCAATGCCCCCCGCACATGCGGGCAAGGAGAACCCTCATGAAACATCTGCTTACCGCCACGAGTTTGAGCGTATTGCTGGTCGCCGGCGCCGGCGGCGCTTATGCGGCCAATGCCGTGACCCCTGAGACCAAGACGCCCGCCTACGCCGCGCCCGTCGTCGCCGACGCCGACGCGATGAAGGCGGCCGACCAGCTGAAGCACACCAACATTCGCCAGGACCTGCAGGATCAGCTCACCAAGGCCGGCTACACCTCGATCCATATCATGCCGTCGTCCTTCTATATTCAGGCGAAGGACAAGAAGGGCGAGCCCGTCGCGATGGTCGTCGGCCCCGACAGTTTTGTCGAAGTGACGGACATGACCGCGAAGACGCCCGCCTCTACCGCGCAGGCGCCCGCGCCTATGTCGAGCCCGACCACGCAGCAGAAGTAAACAAATTATTCCGTCACGAACTGCCTCGTAAACGCGAGGCGCGGCGGCGTGGCGCTGGGCTTCCCTCAGATCACCCGGCGCCATGCCGAACGCTGTCTGAAAGCCGGGTTCGCATCTGCATCCTGTAGCGCGCCAAATCCATCGCCTCCCGGCGGGCGCCGGTGTCATTCCACCCAGTCAAAACTCCTCGCCACCGCCTTGTTCCATCTCGCAAACAGGCGCTCGCGCTCGAGCGCCGGCATGGCGGGCGTCCAGCGCCGGTCCTCGCGCCAGTTCTCCCTGATGTCGTCGGTCGACTTCCAGTAGCCGACCGCGAGGCCCGCGGCGTAGGCGGCCCCGAGGGCTGTCGTCTCGACCACCTTTGGCCGTACGACCGGCGCGCCCAGAATGTTCGCCTGGAACTGCATCAAGAATTCGTTGCGGGTCATGCCGCCGTCGGCCTTCAATTCCACGGTCGCGATGCCGGAATCCGCGGTCATCGCCTCGACGATCTCGCGGGTCTGGAAGGCGGTCGCCTCGAGCGCGGCTCGCGCAATGTGTCGCTTGTCGGCGAAACGGGTGAGGCCCAGAATCGCGCCGCGCGCGTTCTCGCGCCAGTGCGGGGCATAGAGGCCGGAAAAAGCCGGGATGAAGTAGACATCGGCGTTGTCTTCGGCTGACCGCGCCAGCGCCTCGATCTCGTCGGCCGAGCGGATCAATCCGAGGTTGTCGCGCAGCCATTGCACGAGCGCGCCGGTGATCGCGATCGAACCCTCGAGCGCGTAGACCGGCGGCGCGTCGCCGAGCTTGAAGCCGAGCGTCGTCAGCAGGCCGTGGCGGGAAGGGGAGGGGGAGGCGCCGGTGTTCATCAGGAGGAAGCAGCCAGTGCCGTAAGTGTTCTTCGCCTCGCCCGGCTTCAGGCAGGCCTGGCCGAGCAGCGCGGCATGCTGGTCGCCGAGCACACCGGCGAGCGGGACGCCGGCGAGCGGTCCGGTCGCGGTTCCATAGACCTCGCTTGAAGACCGTAGTTCAGGCAGGCACGCGCGAGGAATTTGCAGCGCCGACAGGATTTCCTCGTCCCATTGCAGCGTCGCGATGTTCAGAAACTGGGTGCGGGCGGCGTTGGTGACGTCGGTTGCGTGCAGGCCGCCGCAGAGCTTTGCGATGAGCCAGCTATCGATGGTGCCGAAGGCGAGGTCGCCGGCCTCCGCCGCCGCGCGCGCGCCTTCGACATGGTCGAACAGCCAACGCAGTTTTAACCCGGAAAAATAGGTCGAGAGCGGCAGGCCGGTTTTGTCGCGCCAGCGGTCCTTGCCGCCGTCGCGGGCAAGTTCCGCGACGAGGCCGTCGGTGCGCGTATCCATCCACACGATCGCGTTGTGGAGCGGCTCGCCGGTTGAGCGGCGCCAGATCAGCGTGGTCTCGCGCTGGTTGGTGAGGCCGACCGCCGCGAGGTCTTTTGCGCCAAGCCCCGCGCCCCGCAGCGCCTCGACGATGACGCCTTGCGTGGCCGCCCAGATCTCGTTCGCGTCGTGCTCGACCCAACCGGGGCGGGGGTAGATCTGGAGATGCTCGCGCTGCGCCGAAGCGACGATCGCGCCCTGCCGGTCGAAGACCAGAAAGCGCGTGCTGGTCGTGCCCTGATCGATCGCGCCGACGAACCTCGTCATCGGAGTCCTCCCGTTTGGGGGGCTTATAGCAGAGCGCGGCCGGCTGAGGAGCGGCGCCGTCCAGGGCCCCGTGCGCGGTGAGATTCGTCGGCCTGAAGGCCGACGCTCCAGGAGGGCGTCCACGCCGACCTGCGCGGTGAGAAACGTCGGCCGACGCTCCATTCGAAACCGCGAGTTCCGAAATATTTCGAGACTTGCGGTTTTCTAATTCGGCCTTAACCTTGGCGCATGTCAAAACCCCGTCCCGCCGGCCGACCGCGCAGCGAGGCCAGCCGCGCCGCGCTGCTCGACGCTGCCTATTGGCAGACGGTCGAGCGCGGCTATGCGGCCGCGACATCAGAGGTCATCGCCAAGGCGGCCGGCGCCGGCAAGCAGACGCTCTACCGCTGGTGGCCCTCGAAGGGCGCGCTGGTGCTCGAAGCCTTTGCCGCCAAGCTGAAGGAGCGGATCGACCGGCCGCGCGAGGCGGCGATGCGCTCGGGGGACCTCGAGCGGTTCCTGATCGCCGACTTCGCGCAATTGCGCAGCCAGGCCGACGCGCTCGCGGGCCTGATCGCCGAGGCTCGCGGCGACCTCGACCTCATGCAGCGGCTGACTGAGCACTGGCTCGCCGGCCGGGTCGCCGACCTCTACGTCGCGCTGACGGCGGCAATTCCCGACGCAAAGCGCCGCGAGATCGCGGCCGAGGCGATCGAGGGCGCGGCAATCGCCCGCGTGCTGCTCGGCCGCCCGCTCGACGAGGCTTTCGCACGATCGCTCGCGGGCCTCGCGCGGACGCCCACTTGACGATGACATTCGTTCGCAGTCCGATGCACGCCACAAGCGGGGAGGGCCGAGACGTGCATGTTTCCCAATGGACTTACGCGAGCGCCGAGGAGCTTGCCGAGGCGCTCAGCGCCGGAAAAGTCTCGGCGAGCGAACTCGCCCGCGACGCCATCGAGCGCATCGAGTCCGCCGACGGCGCGATCAACTCGATCTGCGTGAAGACTTACGAGCGCGCGCTCGCCGACGCCGCCAAAGCCGACGCGCGGCTGGCGCGCGGCGAGCGCGGCGCCGCTGACTCGGCGTGCCGATGACGATCAAGGAATCCTTCAATCTCGCGGGAACGCCGACCACCTGGGGCTTTCCGGAGGCGCGCGACTACCGGCCGCCGAGGACGCGCTGGCGGTGCAGCGCGTCAAGGAAGCCGGCGCGGTGATCCTGGGCAAGACCAACGTGCCGATCGCGCTCGGCGACTGGCAGAGCTACAACGACATCTACGGCGTCACCAACAACCCCTATGATCTCGCCCGCTCGCCCGGCGGGTCGTCGGGCGGCTCGTCGGCGGCGCTAGCGGCCGGGTATGGCGCCGCTCTCGCTCGGCTCCGACATCGGCGGCTCGCTGCGCGTGCCCGCGCATTTTTGCGGCATATTCGCGCACAAGCCGACCCACGATCTCGTGCCGGCGCGCGGGCAGACGCCGCCGGGCCTCCGGCGTTGCCGGGCTCGATCGATCTCGCGGTCATCGGCCCGATGGCGCGATGCGTCGACGATCTCGAAACGCTGCTCGACGTCGATCGCCGGTCCCGACGAACTCCAGGAGGGCGTCGGCTATCGTCTCGCGCTGCCGCCGCCGCGACACGCCGAGCTCGCCGATTTCCGCGTTCTCGTGCTCGACGCGCACCCGCTGACGCCGACCGAGGATTGCGTCGCGGCGGCGATCGGAGCGCTCGCGGGCGGCTCGAACAGGCCGGCGCGAAGGTCGCGCGCGCGCAGCGAACTGCTGCCCGATCTCGCCGACCGGCGCCCGGCTCTACATGCGCCTGCTGCTGGCGACGCTTCGCCGCGCGCGCGCCAGAGGAGCCTATGCGCGGGACGCGCGCAGCGCGGCGGCGCTGGCGGATCCCGCCGACACGAGCCTGCGCGCCGAGCGGCTGCGCGGCGCGGCGTTCGAGGTTCCGCGACTGGGGGACAGACGACGTCCGCCGTAAGGCGCTGCGCGCGCGCTGGCGGGCGTTGTTCCGCGAGTTGACGCTGTCATCGCGCCGGTGACGCGACGCCCGGCCTTCCCCCACGATCACTCGCCCGACCAGGAAGCGGCGCATCCTCAGTCAACGGCGCGCCGCATCCCTATCTCGACAATCTGCTCTGGCCCGGCGTCGCGACGCTGCCGGGACTTGCCCGCGACCGCGATGCCGATCGGCCGCTCGCCCGAGGGCCTGCCGATCGGGGCGCAGATCATCGGCCCATGGCTCGAGGACCGCACGACGCTGCACCTCGCGCGAGCTGATCGAGCGCGAAATCGGCGGCTTCGTGCCGCCGCCCGGCTGGAGCTGAGGGCTGCCTTCTCCGATTCCCGCCCCACGCAGGGGAAGGGGGCGGCTTCAGCGCGCGGCCAGCATTTCGCCGAGCTTCCTGGCCGTCGCCCAGTTGCGCATCGTGGTCGTCGCGCCGAGCGACGAGTTCGAGCCACGCGTTAGTCAGCTTCGAGCGCGCGACGCCGTTCGGAAGCCTGAGATAGAGGCAGCCGGGGCCGGCGCGAAATTCGTCGGGCGGCGAGCGCGCCGGGTCGAGTTTGCCGAGCCGGTCTGGCGCGACGGCTTTGTTCCACACGATGAGATGGAGGTGTTGTTCGCCCTCGGCGAGATAAGGATTGTCGGCGAGAATGCGCCGCCATTCCGTTGCGCTGCGCAACACCAGCGGCGCGGAAAAACCGCATTGCGCGACGATGGCTTTTTCGACGGCGGCCGCGATGGACTTCGCTTCGGCGGCCTTCGCCTCGACGTTCAC
>CAVQBX010000020.1:0-50280 GCA_963710855.1 uncultured Pseudomonadota bacterium
ATTCTTTCACCTTACGTGGGTTTCTTGACCTCTTACGCGGGAATACCCTACTATGGATGAGTTGTCCGACCGCTCGCGATTCAACTGGAAACACCTGGCGGGGTAGCTCAGTGGTAGAGCGAGGGTCTCATAATCCCTAGGTCGGGAGTTCGATCCTCCCCCCCGCTACCAGAATTTTCAGGCTTTCAGCGATCCGATTTCAGCTCTCGGCCACCAGTAAAACCCGCTCCAACTGGAAACTCTAAGCATCCAATTACACCCTCCCGGGTAATGCGACGGGAGACTTTCGTGATGACTGAAAACTGATAGCTGATTGCTGAAAGCTGAACACTGATTGCCGATAGCTTATTTCACCGGTTTTCGCTCGCGCCGCAATTGTGCCGGTCCACGGGTGAGCGCATAGTGGACCACGCTTCGCGGCAGCAGTTCGAACCAGACCAACCAGCAACTTGTAGCGCCACCCGGGAATGACGAACAGCGTCCCTTTGTCGAGTTCGTCAAGCGACACCTTCACAACTTCTTCGGCGGACATCCCCCATCCCCCGCCGATGAATTTTCGATCGACGCCCAGCACGTCGTGAAATTCCGTATAAGTAAATCCCGGGCACAGGGATTGCACGTGGACCTTGGATCCCGAATTCTTAAGCTCCAGAGAAATGCCTTCGGTCAGGCAGTTGATATAGGCTTTGGTGGCGTAGTAGCTGGTGCTGCCGGGGCGGGGGATGAAGCCTGCGACCGAGGCGACGTTGATGATGGCTCCGGTATTGCGCGCGGTCAGGTTGCGCAATCCCGCGTGCGTCAGGCGCATGGTGGCGAGCACGTGAAGGCGGTGCATGGCGTCGTGGCTTTCGAGGGGCGCTTCCACGAACTGGCCGAGGCCGCCAAATCCGGCATTGTTGATCAGCAACTCCAGGTTGGCCGCGCCGGCGACCAGGCTCTCGACGGCGTACAAATCCGCGTCGTTGATGAGGTCGGCTTTCAGCGGCGTGCAGTTGATGTGAAATTTGCCGGTCAGTTCGGTCGCCAATTCCTGAAGGCGATCCTCGCGGCGGGCAACAATCACAAGGTCGTACCCGCGGGCCGCGAGCGCGCGGGCATAGGCGGCGCCGATTCCGCTCGATGCGCCCGTGATGACGGCCAGTGGTTTGACTTCACTCATTCATTCCTCGCTCAAGATGGTTTGATTGCAACTGCTGCGGGAGTTGTTCCCCATCGCTGGAAGATCCAGGCGGCGAGAATCTGGGCGCAGACCGCCACGATTGCCCCGGCGATAACGTCGATGATGTAATGCCAGCCTGTAGTGACCGTGGAAATGCACATCAGCACGGCAAAAATCGCGGCAGGATAACGCAACCAACGCGAGTGCCAGAGCGCGATGGCGGTCAGGATGCACTGCGCGACGTGGAACGATGGAAATGCCACGAGGCCGCAGTGCCGAAGACTTTGGTGCAGAGGGCCAGTCGCCTTCAGCATGGGGAGCGTCGCTTGCACCAGCACTTGCTCGGGGATGGCGGCATAGTGATAAACGGTCCAGGGCCCCGCGGCGGGAAGAAACGCAAAGACCACGGTTGTCGTGATGGCGGCGATGGTGAATGCGATGACCAGGCGTTGGGCGGGTTCGCGCTTTCTCCAAGACGCAGATAACGAGGGCCGCGAGTGAAAAGGGAATCATCAGTTCGTAGATGACTCCGAGGACCTTCGCGATTTGCGGATGAACCCCCATGATCCGCACCGCTGTACTCGTCTCAAGCCCGAGACTGTGGTCGATGCCCGCTAATTTTAGGTCAATCAGCGGACAAGGTGTCCGGGCCGCAACCCAAACCAACGAGCCGATGCAGACGGTAACGAGCAGCGCCCAAAAACAGAGTAAGAGGGAATCGCGCAAGCGGGGAACGAGACGACCTGCGCCCACACGGCAACGAGGCCAATCAAAAATGGAGCAGGCAGAGTCACCAGGAAAATCGACAGGCGAAGTTGGGCGATGGGGAGAAGTACGATGACGGCCAGAATCAGGAACGACGATACACAGGCCATCAGCCGGTTGAAGCGCTTCATCGGATCGAGCGTATACATCTCGACCAGGCGCGTCTTGAGCTGACGAACGATGGGCTCGTCAGGCGTGCCATTCGATGGGCGCGGAGTTTGCGTGGATTTTGAGACTACGGATTCTGCACTCAACCGCCCGCCTTGCCTATTCGTTCAAATCGAATCGTATGAATGTCTGAGATGGACAACTCCATCGCCAAGAAGAGCTACGAGCATGTTAGCCCCAGTTGAATCCGGTGTCACCGCTGATTCAGGCGTGGGAGATGAAATACAGCCTTGGGAGGTTGGATCGTCTATGTTGCAGGAGGCCCTGAGTTGGGCGGCATTTCCCCTGTCAGCGATTTCAAGAACTCGAGAAGGTCGGCGCGTTCCTTGCCGGTCAGGAAATCGAGCGAGTGAATCTCCTTGTCGCGATACGGATTGGAATTCCCTGCGCCGATATAGAAGTCGATGACCTGCTTCAGCGTCTTGTCGCTTCCATCGTGCATGTAGGGAGCGGTCAGCGCGATGTTGCGGAGCGAGGAAGTTTTGAAGGCACCTTTGTCCTGCTCGATGCCGGTGACTTTGAATCGGCCGATGTCGGTAAACTCCGCCTCGCCATCCAAGCTGAGCTTCACACCTGCACCCAAGTTGTGAAACTTGTTGTCGGTAAAGAGCGCGTAGTTATCGCCGATTGTGTGGCACACGGCGCAATTGCCCTTCTTGGGATTGCGAAAAACTTCCAGGCCGCGCTTGGCCGATTCGCTCAGAGCATTGTTCTCGCCGCCGTACAGGTAGCGGTCGAATGGCGAGTTTCCGCTCACCAGCGTGCGCTCAAACGACGCGATGGATTTCTGCACCATGTCGATGGTAATGACGTCCATGCCGAATGCCTTTTTGAATTCCGCCCGATAAGCGGGATCGGCATTCAACTTTGTCTCCACACTTTGCAGCGTTTGGCCCATTTCGAGGGGATTCGCCATCGGCCCGCCCGACTGCTGCTCGAGGGTATCGGCCCGGCCATCCCAAAATTGCGTGGTGTAGTAGGCGGCGTTGATCACGCTTGGGGCGTTCCGGGCGCCCGCCTGGCCATGAACTCCGATGGAAACTTGACGTCCGTCACAGAAGCCCGATTTGGGAGAGTGGCACGAGGCGCAGGAGACGGTGCCATCGACGGAAAGGATTGGGTCGTAGTAAAGCTTCCGCCCGAGAGCTATGGTCTCCGCCGTCGGTGGATTGTCCGCCGGAATGGGTACAGGAGGAAGTCCCAAGGGAGTGGGAATGGATATTGGCTTCCCGATCGGCCTTGCTTCTGCCTGCGGCGCCGGATTCGGGGCCTGCCTGCAAGAAATGATTGCGGCACAGGTTGCTGCCAGTGCTAGAACAAATTCATCTCCGGTCCGAACGGCACCCCGAAATGTTCGGGATCCCCAAGGATCTTCTGCACATCGGCGGCGCGGCTGACGACGATCAACGGGCCGACCTTCAGGACCGGCCGTAACCTGCGCAGGGCCATGAACCCGTATTTGACGCCGAGATCGAACAGGCGGTGATAGACACGGGCGCGCCAGGAGTCCTTGCCGAGCGTCGCAAGATCGAAAGGCGTCTGCATGTCGACGCCGTTCGCGCTTGGTGCGCTCCTGCGCCGCCTTTATGCCGTCGTAATATTTGAACTTGAACATGGCTTCGCCCCAGGCCCCGAGCTTCGCGGCCATTTTCCCGAAATCGAGCCGAATGTTCGGGGAAAGCCAATAGCCCTTTACGGGAGGCGGAAGGATTTCACGCGCAATTCACGAAGAGAGTCCTTTTGTGAGGCCTCGCCGTGCGCGGCAGCCCGATTTGTGGTTCTTTAGGCAGAGCTGTTCCAGGAGGCGCATTTGCCGCATTCCGCTCTCGTTCGCGCGGAAACCTTCGCCCGGTCGATCGGGGTTGAGATCCCGATCCTGATGGCGCCGATGGCCGGCGCATGCCCGGCGAGCCTGGCGATCGCGGTCGCCAATGCCGGCGGAATGGGCGATGGGCGCGCTGCCGACCCAGCCAGCGGGGATCCCCGGCTGGGTCGCGCAGTTGCGGGCCGGAGCAACGGCGGCTTCAGGTGAACCTGTGGATACCGGGCCGGGCCGGTGCGTGACGTCGGCCGACGAGGCGGCGTGCGCGGTTTCCTGAGAGTGGGGACCTGCCGTGCCGCCGGAAGCGGGCGAGCCACGCTGCCCGATTTGCTGACCAATGCCAGGCCATGCTGCAGGCCGCGCCCGCCGTCGTGTCCTCGATCATGGGGGTGTATCCGCCGGACTTCGTCGGCGGTGAAGGCGCGGGGATCGCATGGTTCGCCTGCGCAACCACCCTGGCGGAAGCGCGCGCGGCCGAGGCCGCGGGGCCGATGCCATCGTCGCGCAGGGCATCGAGGCGGGCGGCCATCGCGGCGCGTTCGACAACGGGCGGCCGAGGTCGCGAGGGTCGGTCTGTTCGCTTTGCTGCCGCCTGGCCGAAGCTGTCGGTGCCGATCATCGCCGCCGGCGGCATTGCCGAGGGCGCGTGCGTGGCGGCGGCGCTGACGCTCGGCGCCAGGCCGTGCAGGTCGGCACCGCTTTCTGCGCTGCCCGGAAGCGAGCGACCCATCCGGCCTGGGCGGACGCGCTGGCCGGCGCCGGCCCGAAGACACCATGCGTCACTCGCGCGTTTTCCGGCCGGCCGGTCGCATCGCCACCGGCTTACGCGCGCGGCCGCCGGCGCCCGAGGCGCCGCCGCCGGCGCCGTATCCGGTGCAGCGTGGCCTGACGACGCCGATGCGGGAGGCGGCGGCGAGGCGAGCGACGTCCATCGCATGCAGGCCTGGGCCGGGCAAGCGCGGCGCGAGCGCAGGCGAAACCCGCCGACGGGATCGCGCGCGCCCTGTTCGAGGGCGCGAAAGCGCTGCTCGGCTAGTCGGGCGCGAGGCGAAACACGCAGAGTCCCCGAGCGTTGACTTGCCAAAAGCGACCTGAAATCGTCATTCTGACATGAACACGGCCGGACTGGCCGTTTCCCCCGGTCTTACAGAGCGTGGAGTGCTAGCAATGCGCAAGATGGCGTTTTTGGCTGCGGAATTCGCGTGGCCCTGGGCTCAGACCCCGGCTCTGGCCGCTCGCGGCACAGACGGCGAATTCAAGATCCTGTTTTGGCAAGCGGTCTCCACTCTCAATCCCTATCTATCCGGCGGCACAAGAGGAGTTCGCGTCGTCGATCGTGCTTGAGCCGCTGGCGGGCTTCGACGAAAAGGGCAACGTCGGCCCAGCTGGTCGTGGCGATTCCGACGCCGAGAACGGCGGCGTTTCGCCCGATTTCACCTCGGTGACTTGGAAACTCAAGCCGGGCGTCAAATGGTCGGATGGCTCGGCCTTACCGCTGATGACGTAGTGTTCACCTGGGCCTATTGCACGGCGCCCGGTGGCGGCTGCGCGCAGGCCGCCAAGTTCGAAGGCGTGAAGTCCGTCGAGGCGATCGATCCGTTGACGGTGAAGGTGACTTTCACGGCGCCGAAGCCCTATCCGTATCAGACGTTCGTCGGCGCCACCAGCCCTATCCTTCAGAAAGCCCAATTTCAGGATTGCCTCGGCGCCAAGGCGCCCGGCTGCACGGCCGCCAATTTCGGTCCGATCGGCACCGGCCCGTTCAAGGTCAAGGCATTCAAGCCCAACAACTCGATCGGCTATGTCGCCAATGAGAACTACCGCGATCCGGAGAAGCCGGCTTTCGCGAGCGTCAGTCTGAAGGGCGGCGGCGACGCCCTTTCGGCCGCGCGCGCCGTGCTGGAGACTGGCGAATACGACTACGCTTGGAACATCCAGATCGAGCCCGAAGTGCTGAAGGGCATGGTCGAAGCCGGCAAGGGCAAGGCGCTGACCGCGTTCGGCAACTATGTCGAGCGCCTCGACCTCAACCACACCGCCGTCGACGCCTTCGCTCGGCGACAAGCGCTCGACGCTGGAGGCGGGCCCGCATCCGGCCATGTCCGATCCGGCCGTGCGCAAGGCGCTGAATATGGCGATCGACCGCGACGTCATCGTCGAGACGGGCTACGGCGTGACAGGCAAGCCGACTTGCAACATCATTCCCGGTCCCGACATCTATGTTTCGACAACCAACGACTGGTGCCTGAAGCCCGACGTCGCGGGCGCCAACAAGCTGCTCGACGACGCCGGCTGGAAAATGGGTCCGGACGGCGTGCGCGCCAAAAACGGCGTCAAGCTGTCGTTCGTTTTCCAGACGTCGACCAATTCGGTGCGTCAGGCGACGCAGGCGCTGCTGAAGGACATGTGGCGCCAGATCGGCGTCGCCGTCGAACTGCGCAACATCTCGGCCTCAGTGTTTTTCGGCGGCGATCCTCGAGCCCCGACACGTTCCAGAAGTTCTACGCCGATATGCAGATGTACACGAACTTCTTCGACGGCACGGACCCGCAAGCTTATCTCGCAGAGCTGGCTCTGCGACAAGATTCCGAACCCGAAGAACGGCTGGCAGGGAGAGAACTATGTCTCGCTATTGCGACGCCGATTACGACAGGATGATCGGCGACGCTGTCGAAGACGCAGGCGTCCGCCGGAGCGCGCGGAGCTCGTCAAGGCGCTCAACGACAAGCTGGTCACCGACGGCGTCGTCATCCCGCTCGTCTTTCGCGGCCTCACTTCGGCCTATTCCAACCGGCTCGCCGGCGTGCGGCAGAACGGGCTGGGATAGCGAAATCTGGAACATCGCGGACTGGTCGCGCGCGAAATAGCGTCGCGGCGAGCCGGATGTTCGCCTATACGGCTTCGCCGGCTGCTGCTCGCGATTCCCGTTCTGCTGATCATCAGTTTCGTGATCTTCTCGCTGCTGACGCTCGCGCCCAACGATCCGCTCGGCGACTTGCCGCTTACCATTCCGCCCGAGGTGCAGGGCCGACATGCGCGCCGCGCTCGGCCTCGATCAGCCGTTTCTTCATCCGTTTCGTGCTCTGGCTTCATCAGTTCTTCGTCAACGAGCCGCTGAATCTCCTGCAGGCCTGGACAGGCCTCGAATTCGGAGACGCGCACCGCACGCGCGTGCTCTCCTGGGCGACGCGCAGCCCGTCGTCGATCTCATCGTCCAGCGTCTGCCGCAGACGCTCTGGGTCGTCGGCCTCGCCTATCTGTTCGGCGTGTGCTCGCCGTTCCGATCGGCGTGCTTTCCGCCTATCGCCAGCATTCGTGGTTCGATCAGATCGGCGCTTTCGTCGCGATGGTCGGCTATTCGCGCCGACCTTTTTCACCGGCGTCGTGCTGATCGTCGTGTTCAGCGTGAAGCTGCAATGGTTCCCGTCCGTCTACGACACCAATCTGAAGGTCGACGACTGGTCGAGCTTCCTTGCCCAGCTCCGGCAGATGTCGCTGCCAGTGCTGGTGCTGACGCTCTTCAACACCTCGCAGATCAGCCGCTTCGTCCGCGCCTCCATGCTCGACAATCTGCATCAGGACTATGTGCGCACCGCGCGCGCCAAGGGCGTCAAGGAGCGCGTCGTCGTGCTGTCCACGTGCTGCGCAACAGCCTCATTCCCGTCGTCACCGTCATTGCGCTCGGCGTCCCACGATCTTTTCCGGCGCGATCGTCACCGAGCAGGTGTTTCGCGTCAACGGCCTCGGTCAATTGCTGATCACGGCGATCCAGGGCGGCGACCTGCCGCTTGTGCAGACGCTGACCTTCATCTTCGCGGTGCTGATCGTGCTGTTCAACCTGATCGCCGACGTGCTCTACGGCCTGCTCGATCCGAGGATCAGCTATGAGTGAGGCGCCGCTGACGGCTGAGACGTGGCCGACGAGATCGCTGGCCGGTCGGTCTTCAGGTCTGGCGGCAGTTCCGTCGCCATCCCGGCGGCGTGGTCGGGCTCGTCGTGTTCGTGTCATCGTAGCTCGCCGTTCTATCTCGGACCGTATGTCGATCGCGTCGATCCCAACAAGCATCAACATTCGGGAGCGAAACCAGGTGCCGAGCTTGCTCATCCGTTCGGCACCGACAATCTCGGCCACGACATGTTCGCGCAGGTGCTGGCGGGCGGCCGGGTTTCGCTTGCGGTCGGCCTCGCCGCCATGCTGCTGTCGCTCGGCGCTCGGCGCTTCCGTCGGCGTGGCCTCCGGCTATTTCCGCCGCCTCGACGGGCCGCTGATGCGGCTGACCGATCTGTTTCTGGCGTTGCCGCTGCTGCCGTTGCTGCTCGTCGTCATCACGCTGTTTCGCGAGCCGCTGCGCGCCGCCTTCGGTCCCTCGACCGGCATATTCATCCTCATCGTCGGCGGCATCGGCGTGACGAGCTGGATGCACACGGCGCGCATCGTGCGCGGCGACGTGCTGGCGGTCAAACGGCAGGAATTCGTTCTCGCCGCGCAGGCGAGCGGCATGCGGCCGCGCCGCATCATCGTGAAGCACGTGCTGCCGAACGTGCTGAGCTCCATCCTCGTCTCGGCGACGCTCGGCATCGCGACCGCGATCATCACCGAATCGGTGCTGAGCTTCCTCGGCCTCGGCTTTCCGCCGGACTTCCCGACCTGGGGCCGGCTGCTCTACGATGGCGTAAGCTTCCTGCAGATCACGCCGGCGCGCGTGATCTGGCCGGGTCTGGCGATCTCGCTGACCGTGCTCAGCGTCAATTACATCGGCGACGCCATCCGCGACGCGCTCGACCCGCGCGCGCTCAGGCGCTAGGCGTTCAGAGATGAATTCAATCGTCATTGCGAGCGAAGCGAAGCAACGACTCTCGCGGTTCATGCTTTGTCTGGAAACCTGCATCGCTTGACATGGATTGCTTCGCTTCGCTCGCAATGACGAGAGGTCGAGTGCAGATGGCTTTAGCCTTGATCCACAACCAGGAGAACCCATGCCCGTGCTGAACCGAGCCAGTGATTGCAGGAAGAAATCGCAGGCTGGCGGCGGCATCTGCATCAGACGCCCGAACTGTTGTTCGACGTTTCGAGACCTCGAGCTTCGTCGCTGACAAGCTGAAGGAATTCGGCTGCGACAGGATCGAGACCGGCATCGGCCGCACCGGCGTCGTCGCCCTCATCAAGGGCAGCGCGCGGCGACGGGCCTGTCATCGGCTTGCGCGCCGACATGGACGCGCTGCCGATCCAGGAGACCAGCGGCAAGCCCTGGACCTCGCAGAACCCCGGCCTCATGCACGCCTGCGGGCACGACGGCCACACCGCCATGCTGCTCGGCGCGGCCAAATATCTGACCGAGACCCGCAATTTTCGCGGCGCTGTCGCGGTGATTTTCCAGCCGGCGGAAGAAGGCGGCGGCGGCGGCGACGCTCATGGTGAAGGACGGCATGATGGAGACCTTCGCCATCGGCGAGGTCTATGGCATGCACAACCGGCCCGGCCTGCCGGTCGGCCAGTTCGCGACGCGCATAGGGCCCGTCGATGGCGGCCGCCGACTCACTTCGAAATCGTCGTCCACGGCCGCGGCGGGCATGCCGCGACGCCCGAATTCGACGATCGATCCCGTCATCATTTCCGCGCAGATCATCTCCGGCCTGCAATTGATATGCTTCGCGCGAAACCGATCCGCTGGAATCCGTCGTCGTGACGGTCGGCTCGATGCACGCGGGCACCGCCAACAACATCATTCCGCGAGAGCGCGACGCTGACCGGCACGGTGCGCACGCTCGATGCTCGGACGTGCGCGACACGCGGAGAAGCGGGTCCATGAGATCGTCGACCGGCATCGCCTCGACCTTCGGCGCGCGGGCCGAAGTGCAATATCACCGCGGCTATCCCGTCACCGCGCAATCACGCCGAGCCGACCGAACGCGCGCCGTCGCAGATCATGAAGAAGGTCGCCGGCGACAACGCGGTCGATCCGGACGCTCGCGCCCGTCATGGGCGCGGAGGATTTCTCCTACATGCTGGAGGCGCGGCCGGGCGCGTTCGTGTTCATCGGCAATGGCGCGACGGCCGACCTCCACAATGCGGCCTACGACTTCAACGACGAAGCGATTCCCTATGGCGTCAGCTACTGGGCGAGCCTCGCCGAGACGACGCTCGCCGCCTGAAGGTCCTGCGCATGGCGCCGCTGCTCTCCGTTCGCGACCTGACGACGTCGTTCCTGGTCGGCGGCGTCTGGCGCGCGGTGGTCAGGAACCTGAGCTTTCGACGTCGCGCCGCGCGAGACGCTGGCGATCGTCGGCGAATCGGGGTCGGGCAAGAGCGTCGCCTCGCTCTCGATCATGCGGCTTCTGCCCGAGCGCGCCAGCCGCGTCGAGGGCAGCGTGCGGCTCGAGGGCCGCGAATTGATGACGCTCGACGCGGAGGCGATGCGGCAGGTGCGCGGCGCGGGGATCGCGATGATCTTCCAGGAGCCGATGACGAGCCTCAATCCGATCTTGCCGATCGGCGAGCAGATCGCCGAGGCGATCCATTGCCACGGCCGAGGTGGACAAGGCCGCGGCGCGCGCGGAGACCTTGCGGCTGCTCGACCGCGTGCCGGATGCCGAACGCTCGCGCGGCGATTCCGACGACTATCCGCATCAGTTCTCCGGCGGCATGCGTCAGCGCGTGATGATCGCGATGGCGCTGGCGGCGAAGCCGAAACTGCTGATCGCCGACGAGCCGACGACGGCGCTCGACGTCACCATCCAGGGCCAGATCCTCGATCTCCTCAAGACCGTGCAGGATGAAGAGGGCATGTCGGTGCTGTTCATCACGCACGACATGGGCGTCGTCGCCGAGATCGCCGACCGCACGCTGGTGATGTCGCAGCGGCGAAGCAGGTCGAGACCGGCGCGACGGCGGACATTTTCGCGCGGCCCGCCGCGGCCTATACCCGCATGCTGATCGACGCCGTGCCGCGGCTTGGCTCGATGCGCGGCGCGCGACGCGCCCGCGAAATTTCCGCTCGCCGAGGCGCGGAGCCGGAGCCCGGCGTCCCGCGCTCCGCTGTGCCCGAGCGGCCGATGCTCGAAGTCAAGGAATTGACCGCGCGCTTCTCCGTCCGCTCCGGCCTGTTCGGCGCGCAAGAGCGGCGCGGTTCACGCGGTCGAAAACGTGTCGTTCGATCTGGGGCCCGGCGAGACGCTTTCGCTGGTCGGCGAATCGGGCTGTGGCAAGTCGACGACCGGCCGTTCGATCATGCGGCTCGTCGAGCCGACGAGCGGCGCGGTGCGGCTCGACGGCGAGGACGTGCTCGAAACTGTCGGGCGAGGCGCTGCGGCGCGTGCGGCGCGAGATGCAGATGGTGTTCCAGGATCCGTTCGCGAGCCTCGATCCGCGCATGACGGTCGGCGCGGCGGCTGACCGAGCCGTTCCTCGACCACAGGCTCGGCGAAGCCGCGCCGCAGCGCGCGACAAGGCGGCGGAGCTGCTGCGGCGCGTCGGGCTCGACGTCCGACATGCTCGGCCGCTATCCGCACGAATTCTCCGGCGGCCAGCGCCAGCGCATCGCGATCGCGCGCGCGCTGATGCTGGACCCCAAGATCATCATTGCCGACGAGGCGGTTTCGGCGCTCGACGTGTCGATCAAGGCGCAGGTCTGCAATCTGCTGCTCGATCTGCAGCGCAGCTTCAATCTCGCCTATCTGTTCATCTCGCACGACATGGCGGTGGTGGAGCGCATCAGCCACCGCGTCGCCGTCATGTATCTCGGCGAAATCGTCGAGATCGGACCGCGCGCGCGCCGTGTTCGACGACCCGCAGCATCCCTATACGCAAAAGCTGATCGCGGCCGTTCCGATCCCCGATCCGACGCGCAAGAGGATCAGGAGGCCCGTCGAGACGGACGAAGTGAGGAGCGTCATCCGTCCCATCGACTTTCAGCCGCCGCCGCGCTTCTACCGCGAGGCGTCGGCCGGTCATTACGTGATGGAAGGGTGACGGCGGCGGCCCGTCAGCCTATGAACGTGCCATCTCTGAGATCCCGCATCGCCTGACGGATTTCCGCGTCGGTGTTCATGACGATCGGGCCGTGCCAGGCGACCGGCTCGCGGATCGGCCGGCCTGAGACGAGCAGGAAGCGCAGGCCCTGGTCGCCCGCCTTCACGACGACCTCGTCGCCGGAATCGAACACCACGAGTGACCGATTGCCGACTTCGTCACGGACAAGAATCTCCTCGCCGCCAACCATCTCTTCGCGCAGCACGCCGAACGGTTCCGACGCGTTCAGGAAGCGGCCCGAACCCTCGAAAATATAGGCGAATACCTGACGGTAGGTCTCCACCGGCAGCCGCTTGGTCTTGTTCGGCGGGATCGTCACGTCGAGATAGCGCGGCTCGGCCGCGACGCCCTCGACCGGACCCTTCTGGCCCCAGAAATCGCCGCAGATGACCTTCACCTTGACGCCGTCGTCGTCGATCACCTCGGGAATTTCGGCGCCAGCTATGTCCTGATAGCGCGGCGCGGTCATCTTCAGGCTCGAAGGCAGGTTCGCCCACAGCTGAAAGCCGTGCATGCGCCCGAACGCGTCGCCCTCGGGCATTTCCTGATGCAGGATGCCGCGGCCCGCGGTCATCCACTGCACGCTGCCGGGCCCGAGCACGCCCTTGTTGCCGAGGCTGTCGCCATGCGCGACCGAGCCGGCGAGCACATAGGTGATCGTCTCGATGCCGCGATGCGGATGCCAGGGAAACCCGGCTTTGTAGTCGCCCGGCTGATCGCCGCGGAAATCGTCCATCATCAGAAACGGATCGAAGGCGCTGGTGTCGCCGAAACCGAAGGCGCGGCGCAGGCGCACGCCGGCGCCCTCCATGGTCGGGCGGGATTGCGAGATGCTCTTGACGGCGCGGATAGACATGACGTCTCCGAGGGGTTGAGGCAGGATTGTGCTACAATGTGGAGCGCGAAGTCCAAAAGTCCATAGCCGCCGCTTGACGCGGTTCGTAGTGAGAACCGAAAGCGTGAACCGGGCCGGCGCAACGGCTCGACGGGGGGTTTTTGGTGCGCGTGCGAAAAATCGTCTTGGGATTCGTCGGCGCGGTCGCGATCCCGCCGCTCGTCCTGATCGGCGCGTGGGGAACGCTCGCGCTTTGGCATCGCCTGCCGGGACCCGAAATTTTACGCGACGTCGTCGCGGGCATCTTCGCGGCCGTTTCGCTCGTGACCGTCGTTGCGCTGTTCACCAGACAACGTTGGCGGGCGCTGGCAATCTTCTTCGTCCTGTTCGGCGCGATCCTCCTCTGGTGGCGCGCGATCCTGCCGCCGACCGACGGGGACTGGGCGAGCGACGTGGCGCGTCAGACGACTGGCCGGCTCGATGGCGACATCCTTACCCTGTCCGACGTGCGCGATTTCGAGTGGCGGTCCGAAAGCGATTTCACGCCGCGCTGGAGCGAGCGCACTTACGACCTTTCCAAGCTGAAGACGCTCGATCTTTATCTCGATTATTGGGCGGGCCCGCAAATGGCCCACCTCATCATGAGCTTCGGCTTCGAGGACGGGGACTATCTCGCCTGGTCAGTGGAGATCCGGCGCAAGAAGGACGGCGAATATTCGCCGATCGCCGACGCGTTCAAACAGGACACCTTGGTGACGCTCGCGACGACCGAGCGCGACTTTGTGCGCCTGCGCTCGAACATCCGCCACGAGGACCTGCGCCTCTACCGGCTCAACACGCCGCCGGAGCAGGCGCGAATATTTCTGATGGGCTATGTCGCGGACGCCAATGCGCTGCACGCCAAGCCAAGATTCTACAATTCGATCACCACCAATTGCACGACCGCGGTCGCCCGCATGATCCGGGCTCTCGGGGGAAAACTGCCGCTCGACTGGCGCCTGCTCGTCAACGGCTACCTGCCCGGCTATCTCTATGAGAACAAGGTCGTCGTGGAAACGATTCCGCTCGAGGAGCTGATAGCGCGCGCCGACATCAACGCGCGCGCCCGCTCGGCGGATCAATCGCCGGAGTTTTCAAGGATCATCAGAGAGGGTGTGCCTTCGCCGTTCTAGGGTAGGCGCCGATCATTTTTGGATCGCCCTCTAAGTTTGCTCCATCACTTGCGGGGGATGGGGCCGCCCCCTCACGCGAACGAGGACGATCGAATTGTTCCCAACGAGTTGAACGTTGCCGGCGTAGAGGCCGAACACGCTGTTGATGTCGAGCGAGCCCGAAGTTTCTGCGAGCGTCGCTCCCGAGGCGTCGAAGACGAGGTTCCCGGACGACGCCGCGCCGGTGATGGCGATCGTATATGCGCCCGAGGCGCCGACGATGACCTCTTCGTTGAGGTTTGGCGCGCTGCCCAAATTCCAGTCGGACGCGTTGCCCGAATTGCCGGATTGACCTTCAAGCCAGCTCACCGTGCTCATGCGTCGCCTCCCGCAAAACCTTACGGCCGGCGCTGCCCATGTGACCGCCGGCAGGGTGTTTTACGGGATATTCGCCTTGCTAACGCGCGCGGCGCCGAGATTGCGCGAACGCAAATGGACGCCTTGCCGGCTTTGCGATAACAGCATCGAAAAATCCCCGTCCTTTGCGCGAGCGGCGCCGCGGGCGGGTCGAGAGGCTTGAATGTTCTGGTTGGCAGCGGCTGGCATGACCGGCCTGGCGGCGCTTGCCGTGCTCTGGCCGCTCAGCCTTCGCCGTCCCGCACACGGCGGGAACGAAGGGGAAGCGGCCTTCTACCGCGCGCAATTGCGCGAAATCGAGCGCGACGTCGAGCGTGGGCAGATGCCCATGGAAGAAGCAGCCTCGGCCCGCGCCGAGGCGGCGCGCCGGCTGATCGCCGTCGCCGACGAGACCGACGCCGTTCCGGAAACGGACTCCCGCGCGCGCAGGCGCGTCGCTTCGGTCGTCATTCTGTCGCTTGTGCCGGCGTTGGCGCTCGGTGTTTACACTTGGGTCGGGCGCCCGAACGACCCAGACGCTCCGCTCGAAGCGCGCCGCTCCGATCCGAATTCGCCGGATGCGATCGAATTCGCGGTCGCCAAGATCGAGGCGCGGCTCGCCGCTCATCCCGAAGACGTGCGCGGCTGGGAAGTGCTGGCGCCGGTCTATATGAAACTCGGTAGATACAACGAGGCGGCCGACGCCTACCGGCGTCTCATCGCGCTGCGCGGCTCGGCGCCCTCAACGCAAGCGAACTACGGCGAGGCGCTGCTCGCGGCGGCGCAGGGCGAGGTCACGCCGTCCTCGCGCGAAGCCTTCGAGGCGGCGCTGAAGCTCGATCCGCAGGATCAGAAGGCGCGCTTCTATCTCGCGCTCGCCGCGGAGCAGGACGGCGACGCGGCAAAGGCGCGCGCGACTTACGAGGAGCTCGCGCCGAAGGCGAGCGGCGACGAACCCTGGATGATCGGATTGAAGGCGCGGCTCGAGGCGCTTCGCGCCGGCCACGCGCCCGCGGCAGGGGGCGCCCCGGCCGGCGAGCGGCAGGCCTCTTTCTCGCCCGAACAGCAGAAGATGATCGAGGGCATGGTGTCAGGCCTCGCCGATCGGCTCTCGAAGAATGGCGGCTCGGCCGAGGAATGGGCTCGGCTCATCCGCGCCTACACGGTGCTGAAACAGCCGGACAAAGCCAAAGTCGCGCTCGGCGACGCGCGTAAAGCCTATGCGAGCGACGCGACGGCGCTCGGCAATTTCGACGCGCTGGCGCGCGAACTCGGCCTCGGAGGCTAAAGCCATGACGCGCAAGGGTCGACGTCTCGTGCTGATCGGCTCCGCGCTGGCGGTGGTCGGCGTCGCGGTCGGCCTCGCGCTCTATGCGCTCAGCGACAATATCGTGTTCTTCTATTCGCCGAGCGACCTCGTCGAGAAGAACGTGGCGCCCGGCGCGCGCGTGCGCATCGGCGGCCTCGTCCTAACCGGCAGCCTCGTCAAATCTGCTGGCGAGAAGCTGGATTTTGAGATCACCGACGGCGCGAAGGACGTAAAAGTCTCCTATCAGGGGCTCGTGCCCGACCTGTTCCGCGAAGGGCAGGGCGTGGTCGCCGAGGGAGTGCTGACGGCGCCGGGCGCCTTGCATGCGGAAACCATTCTCGCCAAGCATGACGAGCGCTACATGCCGCGCGAGGTGGTCGAATCCCTCAAGAAGCAGGGGCGCTGGCAGGAAGGCGAGACGGCAAAACCATGATCGTCGAGGCCGGACATTTCGCGCTGGCGCTGGCGCTGGCGATTTCGGTGATCCAGACGGCCGTGCCGTTCTGGGGCGCGCGCACGCGCGACAGCCAGTTGATGGGGGTCGGAGTCGCCGCCGCGCTCGCACAATTCCTGTTCGTCGCCATCGCCTTCGCAGCTCTGGCGGCGGCGCATCTGCGCTCCGACTTTTCTGTGCTCAACGTCGCCGAGAATTCGCACAGCGCGATGCCGGCGATCTACAAATTCTCCGGCGTCTGGGGCAATCACGAAGGCTCGATGCTGCTGTGGTCGCTGATTCTGGCAACTTTTGGCGCGCTCGTGGCTGTGTTCGGGACCGGCCTTGCCGGAGCGGCTGCGCGCCGACGCGCTGGCGGTGCAGGGCCTGATCGGCGCGGCGTTCCTCATCTTCATCCTGGCGACCTCGGACCCGTTCACGCGCCTCGATCCCGCGCCGATCGAGGGCCGCGACCTGAACCCGATTCTGCAGGACCCCGGCCTCGCGATCCATCCGCCCCTCCTCTACATGGGTTATGTCGGCTTCTCGATCGTGTTCTCGTTCGCCGCCGCCGCGCTGATCGAGGGCCGCATCGACGCCGCCTGGGCGCGCTTCGTCAGGCCCTTCGCGCTGATCGCCTGGGGATTTTTGACGCTCGGCATCGCGATGGGCTCCTACTGGGCCTATTACACGCTCGGCTGGGGCGGGTTCTGGTTTTGGGACCCGGTCGAGAACGCCTCGCTGATGCCCTGGCTCGCGGGCACCGCCTTCCTGCATTCGGTCGGCGTGATGGAGAAGCGCGACGCCCTGAAAATCTGGACGATCTTCCTCGCCATCCTCGCCTTCTCGTTCTCTCTGATCGGCACGTTCCTGGTGCGCTCGGGGGTGCTGACCTCCGTGCACGCCTTCGCGAGCGACCCGCGGCGCGGCGAATTCATTCTGGCGATCCTCGCCTTCTTCATCGCGGGCTCGCTGTCCCTGTTCGCCTGGCGCGCGGGTCAACTGAAGCCCGGCGGTCTGTTCGCGCCGATCTCGCGCGAGGGCGCGCTCGTCATCAACAATCTGCTGCTCGCCACCGCCTGCGCGAGCGTGCTGTTCGGCACCATCTACCCGCTGGCGCTCGAGCAACTGACGGGGGAAAAGATCACGGTCGGCGCGCCGTTCTTCAACATGACGGCCGGCATCCTATTGCTGACGCTGACTTTTATGACCCCGATCGGCTTCTCGCTGGCCTGGAAGCGCGGCGATCTCTACGCGGTCGCTCAGAGGCTCGTCGTCGCCGTCGGGGCCGGCCTTGCCACGCTCGTCACTCTGCTGATCCTGTCCTCCGGCGGCCCGGTGCTGGCTCCGATCGCGGCGGCGCTTGCCGTCTATGTGATGCTCGGCTCGATCACCGAAGTTGTCACGCGCCTCAGGCGCGGCGGCGCGTCGCTGGGGCTATGGCTTCCCGCGCGCTCGGCCTGCCGCTGTCGTTCTGGGGCGGCGCGCTCGCCCATTTCGGCGTCGGCGTCACGATGCTCGGCCTCGCCGCGACCGGTTTCGGCGTCGAGTCGATCACCTCGCTCAGGGTCGGTCAGCCGATCGAAGTCGGACCCTACCAGGTTGTCGTCGATTCGCTCGGCGTGCGCGCCGGCCCGAACTACCAGGAGACCGTCGCCCCTGTGACGATCCGCTCCGGCGGCGTGGCGATCGCGAAGGTCGAGCCGGCGCGCAGGCGCTTCTCCACGCGACAGATGGATACGACGGAAGCCGGCATCGCGACGATCAATCTCGGCCAGGTCTATGTCTCGATCGGCGATCCCGCCAAGGACGGCACGATCCCGGCGCGCATCTACTGGAAACCGCTGGTCACGCTGATCTGGGGCGGCGCGATCCTGATGGCCTTCGCTGCCGCTCTCTCGCTCGCCGACCGCCGCCTCAGGATCGGCGCGCCCGCGCGCGCCCGGGTCGCCGCGGCGCCGGTCGCTGCGGAATGAGAAGCATGAAGCGTCCGCTCATCGCGCTCGGCTTTGCGCTGGTTTCCGCGATGGCGCTCGCCGTGCAGCCAGACGAAATGCTGAAGGATCCGACGCTCGAGGCGCGGGCGCGCGACCTGTCCTCGCAACTGCGCTGCATGGTCTGCCAGAACGAGTTGATCGATGAATCCGACGCCTCGCTGGCGCGTGATATCCGCCTGCTGATCCGCGAGCGCATTTCCAAGGGCGAGAGCAACGAAGAAGTGCGCGGCTTCCTGGTTTCGCGCTACGGCGACTTCATCCTGCTGAAGCCGCCGTTCAAGCCGGAGACGTTGCTGCTCTGGCTCAGCGCGCCTGTCACGCTCGCGCTTGGCGGGTTTGGTGTGTTTCTGGCGGCGAGACGCAAAAGGACCGGCGCAGTCGCGCTCAGCGCGTCGGAAGAGGCGCGACTTGCGGAGCTCGGGGAAGCGGAATAGGTCGGTTCTCGATCAACTTGAACCGCCCTTTCCGATCCCCTCCCCCCGCAAGATACTGTAGCCCGCAAGCGGGGGAGGGGGCCAGGCTCTACTGCTTTCCTCCGGCGTCAGCGTAGTCATCGCCAGCGCGTGGACGCCGTCGGCGATCTCGGGGCCAAGCGATGCGATCTGTCATCTTCATGGGACGCATAACAATTTGGAAGCGGCGGCCTTCTGTCACAGGCGCATTTGATATCGCGCAAGGGGCGCCGGGCCACGCGGGGCCACTAAGCTTGCGCTTTCGCGCGGAGCCGCGAACCGCAACAGAAAAAGGAGAGCCCCATGTCGGTGGATAACACGCGCAATCTGTCGCGCAGAACCATGCTCTTTACAGCGGCCGCCGCGGCGCCTTGGCTTGCAGTCGGGCGCGCGGAGGCGGCCGGGCTGCCGAAGACCGCCGTCGCCTATCAGGACGATCCGAAGGACGACAAGAAATGCTCGGACTGCACCTTCTTCGTCGCGCCCAATGGCTGCAAGTCGGTCGCGGGCGAAATCTCGCCGAACGGCTGGTGCAAGCTGTACGCGAAGAAGGCATCCTGACGGGGAAATACAGGGAATTGGAGAGCGCGAGCCAAATTGAGCGGCGCTTGCTCTACCGGCTTTCCTCAGGCGTCAGCGTCGTCATCGCCAGCGCGTGTACGCCGTCCGCGATCTCGGCGCTGAGCAGGTCATAGACCATGCGGTGGCGCTCGACGCTGCGCTTGCCGGAAAAGTCTGCGCTGACGATCTTCAGCCGGAAGTGGGTCTCGCCTCCGGGCCGCGCGCCTGCGTGGCCGGCGTGCCGGTGCGATTCGTCGACAACCTCGACCTGAGCGGCGGAAAGACCGCCCTCGAGGCGCCTGCTGATACGATCTGTCATCTTCACTGGACACTCCGTCATTTGTCGGCTTAACTGTAAGGATGCGACGACATGTCGTTGAACCGGCCTCGGCCCAACATCGTAGACCGGCAACAGCGGCCTTGTGTCGCAGGCGCGCTTGTTATCGCGCGAGAGTTACAAGGCCAAGTGGAGCCACAAGGCGCACGCTTTCGGGCGGAGCAAAAGCCGCAGTATTAGGAAGGGAAATGCAATGCCGTGGGAAAACAATCGAGCTCTTTCGCGCAGAAAAATCCTTATCGCCGCGGCGGCCGCCGCCGCGCCCTTGCTGGCGGTCGGACGCGCCGAGGCCGCGGGGCTGCCGAAGACCGCCGTCGGCTACCAGGAGGAGCCGAAAGACGGCAAGATGTGCTCGGAATGCAATTTCTTCGTCGCGCCGAATTCGTGCAAGTCGGTGGCCGGTGAAATTAACCCGAACGGCTGGTGCAAGCTGTTTGCCAAGAAGGCGTCCTGACGCGCCGAGTCCGGACTAGGTCCGGCAGTCTGTAGCCGCGGTCGTCGACGCAAAAACGCCAGGCCTGGAAATTGTCATCCCCGCGAAAGCGGGGATCCAGTGTTTTAGGGGCTCAGCGGCTTCCAGTTTTAGAGCCTGTTTTTGCAGGCCAGGCGTCACACGCTGGATCCCCGCTTTCGCGGGGATGGCAGGGGAACCGTCCGGTCCAAGTGCGTGCGGGGCAGCGACCGTGGCTACACTGCGCCGCCGCCTCAGTAACCGTTCATGCAATCGTTGTAACGGCCCCAGTAATTCTGGCGCCATACGGCATTGCCATTGGCCGAGCCGCCGACCG
Organism: uncultured Pseudomonadota bacterium; assembly: GCA_963710855.1. GTDB lineage: Bacteria > Pseudomonadota > Alphaproteobacteria > Rhizobiales > Beijerinckiaceae > Roseiarcus. Next base: position 20,203 of record CAVQBX010000020.1, read on the forward strand.
CGCCGACCCCGCCGCCGACCAGCGCGCCGACGCCGGCGCCCTTGCCGCCGCCGAGCAACGCGCCCACGCCCGCGCCGAGCAGGGCGCCGCCGACCGCGCCGCCCATCGTGCTGCCGGCGCTTTGATTGTTGGCGAAATCGGTCGCCACACGCCGGCAATAGCCGTCGCGCGATTGCGCGCGGCTCTCCAGCGTCCCCGCTGCAAGCAGGCTCGTCCCGAGCAGCGCCACGACCGAGGCGCGCAAAATCGTCTTCATGTTCTCTTCAACTCCCCCAATTCCAGCGCCGCGGCGCGCGAACGAGACTTAAAGGGCCCATTGCCGACCGAATTGCGGCGACGGGCGCCTTTCCACGCGCTTTTACGGTCCGCTCATTTCCTTATGGCAAATTGTCGGTTGACAAATGAACGGCCTGATCCACATTCTGGAGATGGCGGCTCATTGCCGCAAATTGGTCGTTCCGAATTTCGGAATTGCCTGAGTGAAAGCGACGCGAAGCAGCCGCGACCCTCGTTGGGCCCCCGCCGCCGGACGTCATGCAAGGAGACTGACTTGAACGACGGCCCTAGTAGACCCGCGGAACGGATGATCCGTTCAAATGCGGGATCTTCTCGAGAATTCTACACCGCAACAAACGCCGTTTTCGAGTTCGGGATCTTCCGCGCCGTCTGACCGTCGCGGGCGCCTCGGGCCGTTAGTGGCCGAGGAGAGACCCAATGACGGTCAATGTGAATGCCTCCACGCTCGACAGGGCGGCCGCGCTCGACGCCGCACACGTCGGGCACATCCAGGGCGCTTTCGGCGCCATCCTGCACGGCGACGTCGCGCCGCGTAAAACCTTAAAGCATCGCTTCACCACCCTGCTCGCGATTCTCGGGCCGGGCCTCATCGTGATGGCCGGCGACAATGACGCCGGCGCCTTTGCGACCTACGGCCAGGCCGGCCAGACCTACGGCACGTCGCTGCATGTGGGTGCTCGTGCTGCTGATCCCCGTGCTCTACGTCAACCAGGAGATGGTGCTGAGGCTCGGCGCGGTCACCGGCGTCGGCCACGCGCGGCTCATCTTCGAGCGTTTCGGCAAATTCTGGGGCGCGTTCAGCGTGGTCGACCTGTTTCTGCTCAACGCACTGACGATCGTCACCGAATTCATCGGCGTCAGCCTCGCGCTCGACTACCTCGGCCTCAACAAGATCGCGGGCGTCTGCATCGCCGCCGGGCTCGTCATCGCCTCGGTGTCGACTGGCAGCTTCCGCCGCTTCGAGCGTTTTTCCATGGCGCTGGTGGTCGGCAGCCTGCTGCTGCTGCCGATCTACTTTCTGGTCCACCCGTCCTTAGGGCAGGTGGCGCACGATCTCGTCGTTCCGCAGATTCCGGCGACCGATAAGCCCGGCGATCTGATGCTGCTCGTCATCGGCCTCGTCGGCACGACGGTCGCGCCCTGGCAATTGTTCTTCCAGCAGAGCTACGTCATCGACAAGCGCATCACGCCGCGCTTCCTCCGCTATGAGCGCATCGACCTGTGGCTTGGCATCGCGCTGTGCATCGTCGGCGCCGTCGCGATCATCGGCTTTACGGCCGCGGCCTTCGCGGGCCGGCCGGAATTCGGCAATTTCACCGACGCCGGCGGCATCGCCTTCGGCCTCGAGAAATATGCCGGCAAGGCGGCGGGCGTGATGTTCGCAATTGCGCTGATCGACGCGGCGATGATCGGCGCCGCGGCGGTGTCGCTCTCGACCGCTTACGCGATCGGCGACGTGTTTTCTGCGAACCATTCGCTGCACCGGCCGGTCCAGGAGGCGCGCGGTTTTTACGCGGTCTATGCGCTGCTGATCGCTGTCGCCGCCGGCATCGTGTTGACGCCGAATGCGCCGCTCGGGCTCATCACCGTCGCGGTGCAGACGCTCGCCGGCGTGCTGCTGCCGAGCGCGACCGTGTTCCTGCTGCTGCTTTGCAACGACAAGCCGGTGCTCGGCCCCTGGGTCAATCATCGCGCCGCCAATCTGTTCACCGGCGTGGTGATCGCCGCGCTGGTCGTGCTGTCGATGATTCTCACCGCCTCCGTGCTGTTCCCCGACGCGATGAATTCGAAGAGACATCCTCGCCATGCTTGTTGGCGGCGGCGTCGCGGCGCTGGTCTTGACGGTAATCATCCGCGTGCTCGGCGGGAATGGCGGGGAGCCGCACGGCAGAACCGGCGTTCGCCTTCGCCGACCGCGCGAGCTGGCGCATGCCGGCGCTCGAACGGTTGCCTCCCGCGCGGCTTTCGCTCGGCGCCAAGACCTGGATGGGCGCGCTGCGCATCTATCTCGTCGTCGCCGGCGGCCTCGTGCTGGTGCGCATCGTCTCGCTCGCGATCCATGGAGGATGAGCGGGGTAGCGGGGAGGGGTGGCGGCCGCCCCTAGAAACACGGCAGCCGCAAGCTCGCGCGCAAGCCGCCTTGCGGGCTATCCGCAAGCGTCAGCGCGCCGCCATAGGCCGCGGCGAGCTCGACGACGATCGACAGGCCGAGCCCGGAACCGGGGCGCGAATTCGTCGAGGCGGCGGCCGCGCTCGAGCGCGGCCTGTCTCGCTTCGGGGTCGAGCCCCGGTCCGTCGTCGTCGATGCGGGCGAGCAGGAAGGCGCGGCCGCCCGACTGTTCCGTCTCGCGCTCGACGCTGATGCTGACCGTCGACCGCGCCCATTTGCCGGCATTGTCGAGCAGATTGCCGATGAGGTCGGCAAGGTCCTGCAATTCGCCGCGAAAGCGCAGCGGCTCGATCGGCCCGACCTCGAAGGCGAGCCCGCGGTCGCGATAAACCTTTTCGAAAGTGCGCACGAGGCCGTCGACCACGGGCTTCAGCTCCGTCGAGGCGCTGAGCGAACGTCGCGCGCGCCGCGGCCCGCGCCCGCTCCAGATAGAAGCCGACCTGGCGGGTCATCACCTCGGCCTGCTCCCGCACTTTCTCGCGCGAGCAGCGGGCTGCCGGCCTCCGCCTCGTTGACGATGACGCTGAGCGGCGTCTTCAGCGCGTGGGCGAGGTTGCCGACCTGGGTGCGCGCGCGCTCGACGACCTCGCGGTTGGCGTCGAGCAGCAGGTTGATCTCGTCGGCGAGCGGCGCGACGTCCTCCGGGAAATTCGCCTACGATGCGCTCCTTTTCGCCGCGCCGGATCGCGGCGAGCCCGCGCGCAGTCGCCGCAGAGGCCTGCAGGCCGAATCGCACCGCGAGCGCGGTCGAGCCGATGAGCGCCGACCGCGAGCAGCGAGAAAGGTCGCCGCCAGCGCGTATTCGAACTGTTCGATCTGGGTCTGGATCACCTCGGCGTTGGCGGCGACCTGGATCAGAAAGCGGCCCTCGTCGCCGGCGTCGATCTCCGTTGCGATCATGCGCAACGGCTTGTCGCCGGGGCCGATCACATAGCCGCTGGCGATATCGCTTGCCCGCCGCGGGCTCGTCGAACCTCGGCAGCTGCGAGCCGAACAGCGAGCGCGAGGTGCGGATTTCCGGAGGGTCGTGGTCGAGGCGGGTGATCTGCCAGTACCAGCCGGAGAAGGCGAGCTCGAACTGCGGCGCGATGACCGGCGGGGAAGTGGAATGGGTCTCTTCCGAGATCGCGACATTGGCGACCAGCGCTTTAAGATAGACGTCGAGCTCGCCGTCGAAGCTGGATTCGGCGGAGCGCGCATTGAGCGCGGAAAGTCCGAGCCCGGCGACGATCAGGATCGACGCGCTCCAGAACGCCGCCGAAAGGAACAGCCGCGAAGCGACCGACTGGGCCCTGAGCGCTCTTAAGATGGATCGCATGCGCGCAAACTAAGCTAGCGCGCGCTCCGGCGCGCCGGGGCCGGGGCTTCCTCCGCCGTGTCGATGATGTAGCCGAGGCCGCGCGCCGTCTGGATCACGTCGACGCCGAGTTTTTTGCGCAACCGACCGACGAACACTTCGATCGTATTCGAAATCACGGTCGAAATCCTGATCGTAGAGGTGCTCGACGAGCTCGCTGCGCGACACGATCCGTCCGGCATGGTGCATGAGGTAGGACAGCAGCCGATATTCGTGGCTCGTCAGCTTCACCGCCTGGCCGTTGACCGTCACGCGCCCAACGCGTGAGTCGAGCCGGACAGGGCCGGCGACGAGTTCGCTGGAGGCGTGGCCGGCCGCGCGCCTGAGCAGCGCGCGCAGGCGCGCCAGCACTTCTTCGATGTGAAACGGCTTCGTCACGTAATCGTCGGCGCCGGCGTCAAAACCCTGCACCTTGTCGCTCCAGCGGTCGCGCGCAGTCAGAATCAGGACGGGCGTCGACCTCCCGGACTTGCGCCAGGCCTCGAGCACCGCGACGCCGTCGCGCTTCGGCAGGCCGATGTCGAGCACGATCGCGTCATAGGGCTCGGTGTCGCCGAGAAACCAGCCCTCCTCGCCATCGTAGGCGCGGTCGACCGCATAGCCCGCCGCCTCGAGCGCGCTCGCCATCTGGCGATTGAGATCGCGGTCGTCTTCCACAACCAGCAGGCGCATCTATCGATACCTCAAAAGCTCAGGGCTTGGCCGCCGCGGTCTCGTGCGGGGTCGCGTCATGCGGGTGATGCGCCTCCTGCCACTTGCCGGTCACGGCGTTCATCGAGACGTGCGACGAATCGCCCGTCGCGATGCAGCAGTGCGATCTCGTATACATATTCGTCGCCAACGTGGCAGAGCCGCGCCGTCAACGGTTCGGCCTTGTATTGCGCCTGCGCCGCTTTCAGTGCGGCAAACGGTTCGACGAGATGATGAGACTTGATTTCCTCGCGGGTCTCGCTCGCCGAACTCGCAGACAGGCTTCGGCGTGAGCTTCACCTCGACCTCCGCGGCGAGGCCGGCGCCGGCGAGGCCCACATTCGCACCAAGCCAGATCACGTTGCGCCACATGAGCAATCTTTCCGGCAACGCGCCTGAATGTGGAATGAATAGTCGGATGGAGCGGCGGCGTCCACGCCGCCGTGCGCGGCGAGGTCGTCTGGCCGACGCTCCTTAGCTTGGATTCGCTTGCTTTTCCTTGGCGCTACGTTAACGGGCGGCGCATGACGGCAGGCAGCAGCAAGCGTAAAAGCGCAATTTCGATCCGGCTCCGGCTGGCGGCGCTCGGCGCACTCGTCGTGGCGCCGGCCGCGGCCATGGTCGGTCCGACCGTGGACGCCTCTCCCTACGCCGACGAGGTGGTGATGATCCTGACCCGCGGGCCGGAGGGCTCGGGGTTTTGCACCGGCGTCGTGCTGGCGCCCCGCGTGGTGCTGACGGCCGCCCATTGCCTGCGCAAGGCCTCCGACATGCTTGTCCATTTCCGCGACGCCAGCGGCGCGCCCGTGCTCATCGACGTCACGGCGACGATCCGGCACCCGGACTTCCACGCCGACGCAGCGGAAAAGCGGGTGCGCTCGATCGACATCGGCCTTGTCGAGACGAAAAGCGCCCTGCCGGAGCGCTTCCGGCCGGCGGCGCTGGCGGGCGGCGCGCCGCCTGGGCCCGGCGAAAAAGCCATCGGCGCCGGCTTCGGCGTCGCCGAGGAGCGGCAGGCGAAGACCGGCGGAACCCTGCGCGCCGCGCGCCTTGCCGTGCGCGAGCCTCACTCGAGCGTGCTGCTCTGGCTCGAAGGCGCCGACGGCGAGGGCGGCGCCTGCCAGGGCGATTCCGGCGGGCCGATCTTTTCCGAGGACGGGCGATTGCTCGTGGCGATCATTGCCTGGACCGAGGGCAAGTCCGGCCAGAAATGCGGCAAGCTCACCCAGGGCGTTCTGGTCGCCCCGCTCGCCGGATGGATCGCCACCGAGACGCAGCAGCTTCTGGCGGAAGGCGGCGCATTGTAGCCGCGGTCGCTCACCGCGGCAGCTTAAGCTTGCCAGACATTTGCGAGAACGCAGGCGTCTCACGACCACCGCGGTCAGCGACCGCGGCTACAGGAGCCGGTCTGGCCTGATTATTTTTGTTTTACATAATAAATTGATTTATAAACGTTTTTTTCTAGGCCGGCGATTCGGCCATTTCACAACTCGATTCGGCCAAAACTCCTGCGGCACGTCATCTTCGCTCGCAAACACCCGGTCGCGCACCGATATGCCGGCCGCGTGGACGCTTTTCGGATCGCCTGACACCAGCGGGTGCCAGGACGCGAGTTCGCCGCCTTCGGCGAGCACACGATAGGCGCAGGTGACGGGCAGCCAGCTCAAATTCCGCGCCCCCTCCGGGGTCAGTTTGACGCAGTCATGCACCTTGGCCTGCCGATGGTCGTAGTCGAGGCAGCGGCAGGTTTTGGCGTCGAGCAGCCGGCAGCCGAGGTCGGTGAAGTGGATTTTTGCGGTGTCCTCCTCCTCGAGCTTGACCAGGCAGCAACGCGCGCAGCCGTCGCAGAGGCTCTCCCATTCGTCACCCGACATTTGTTCGAGCGTCTTCAGTTTCCAGAACGGCGGCTCTTCCATGTCCTGTCCAGTTGCGCGACCCGCGTCGGCTTGAGCGTCAAACTATGCTAGTTGCATGAGCTCAGGGCAACACGGAGGCGCTGGGCTCGACCCCATGCCGTCGCAGGAAGGAAAAAGGCCGGGTTTTTGGAAGTCGGTGCGCCGCGCGCTGCTCGGCGTCGACGCCTCCATCGATTCGGCCATGTACAACGGCCAGCGCCGGGCGCTCGCCGCCTGGCAGGCGATCGCGGAGGCCTCGCAGAGGCTGCGGCTGTTCGGCGTCGGCAAAGTGGCGCTCGATCTCGTCTGCGAGGGGCTGAACCTCGGCTTCGTCGGCCTCGTGGTGGTGATCGCCTTCGCGCTCCCCGCCTTTCGCGAAACCTCCGACGATGACTGGCTGAAGCGCAGCGATCTCGCCATCACCTTCCAGGATCGCTACGGCGTCGAGGTCGGCAGACGCGGCATCAAGCACGACGATGCGATCCCGTTCGAGGAATTGCCCGACCATTTCATCAAGGCCGTCCTCGCCACCGAGGATCGCCGTTTCTTCAGCCATTTCGGCATCGACGTGGTGGGAACCATGCGCGCCCTGACGGTCGACGCCTCGGCGGGCGGCGTGCGCCAGGGCGGCTCGTCGATCACGCAGCAGCTCGCCAAGAACCTGTTCCTCTCCAACGAGCGCTCAATCTCCCGCAAGATCAAGGAAGCCTATCTCGCGCTCTGGCTCGAGCATCATCTGACCAAGAAACAGATCCTGAGCCTCTATCTGGATCGCGCCTATATGGGCGGCGGCGCGTTCGGCGTTCAGGCCGCCGCGCAGCACTATTTCGGCAAGTCCGCGCGCGACATCACGCTCCCTGAGGCGGCCATGCTCGCCGGCCTCTTCAAGGCGCCGACCAAATTCTCGCCGAATGTAAATCTCGCGGCGGCCCGCGCCCGCGCCAACGACGTGCTCAGCAATCTCGTCGACGCCGGCTTCATGACCGAGGGACAGGTCTACGCCGCGCGGCGAAATCCGGCGACGCCGGTCGAGCACAACGGCCAGCAAAGCCCGGACTGGTATCTCGACTTTGCCTTCAACGAGGCGAAAGGCCTCGCGGACGCGCGGCAAGCTCGGAGACGATCGCGTGCTGGTGGTCAGAACCGGGCTCGATCTCGGCATTCAGCACAAGGCCGAGACCGTGCTCGAGGACATGCTGCGCGACAAGGCGCCAGCCTTCAAGGCGCATAGCGCGGCGACGGTAGTGGCGGACACCACCGGCCTCGTCAGGGCAATGGTTGGGGGCCGGGACTATGGGGCGAACCAGTTCAACCGCGCCACCGAAGCGGCGCGCCAGCCGGGCTCGTCGTTCAAGATTTTTGTTTACATGACCGCCCTGATGACGGGCAAATTTCATCCGAACACGCCGGTCAACGCGGCCGCCGTCTGTATCGGCGACTATTGCGTCCACAACTATCACAACGAGAGCGGCGGCATGATGCCGATGACGACCGCGCTGGCGCAATCGTTCAACACCGCGGCGATCTGGCTTTCCATCAAGATCGGCGAAGCTTACTGGCCGCCGAAGCAGCCCTATCACGAAGGCAAGATCGCCTCGCTCGGCCGGTCGAAGATCGTCGAGACTGCGCGCCTCATGGGACTGACCACGCCGCTGCCCGACACCGTCTCGCTGCCGGTCGGCGCGGACGAGGTCAAGATGATCGACATGGTCGGGGCCAACGCCATGCTGGCCAATGGCGGCAAGCGCGCGACGCCTTACGCCGCGATCGAAATCCGCAATTCCGCGGGCAAGCTGATCTACACCCATGACCTCAACGGAACGCCCGCGACGCAGGTTCTCCCCGCCGACAAGGTCGCGGAGATGAACAACCTGATGACCCATGTCGTGACGGAAGGCACGGGGCGCGCCGCGCTCACCCCTGGGCTGACGATCTCCGGCAAAACGGGAACCACCAACAATTCGACCAACGCCTGGTTCAACGCCTTCACCGGCAATCTCGTCTGCAGCGTCTGGTTCGGCAACGACGACAACTCGCCGACGGAGAACATGACGGGCGGAACGCTGCCGGCCGAGAGCTGGCAGGCCATCATGGCCTATGCCCACGAAGGCCTCGACCCGAAGCCGCCCTTCGGGGTCGCCCCGCAGCCGGCGACAGCCAGCGCGGCCGCGCCCAAAGGCGCCAGCGCCGACGCCACTCCGCGCGAGGTCGGCCTTACCCCAAAGGTCGCCGACGCCATTCGCGAAATCGGCGACATCGCCGGGGGCCTGAGGGACAAAACCGCTGAGATCGACGGGGACGCTGGAACCGTTCGATGACGACGCTCATCAAGGCCTTCGTCGCGGCGGTCGCGGCGCTGCTCGGGGCGCTTTGGGTCACGCAATCGACGTTGAAGGACGGCGGTCCGTTCGACATCGTGCGGGTCGGCCCCTGGCGCATCGCGACGCGCGCCGGAGCGATGGATGTCGACCCCTACACGCGCGCCGGCCTGGAGCAGAGGGGCGAAATACCGCTCGCGCTTGGCGAAGGCCTGCAACTCGTTGCGCGGGAGGACGATTTCGGCCGCCCGCTCGACCCCCGCTGCCAGTACAGCGTCGGCTCTCGCGTGCCCGCGGCGCGTTACTGGTCGCTCCAACTCGTCGACGCCGACGGCTTCCCTGTCGCCAACCCGGCGGAGCGCTATGTATTCCGCTCGAGCGAGGTCCTCAGGGCGGCGGACGGCGCCTTCACGATCTGGGTTTCGGCCGCGGCGCATCCCGGCAATTGGCTGCCGATCGGCGCTGACCGGCCTTTCGCGCTGGTGCTTCGTCTCTATGATTCGCCGATCAGCGCAACCGCCGGCGTAGATCCCGACGCCGCCCCGAAGATTTTGCGTGAGGCCTGCGCGTGAGAACGCTCGCCAGGATCTTCGGCGCCCTTGGAGAGCTCGCTTATTACGCCGTCGTGATCGCGGTGCTCGGCGCGCTCGTCCACCTCGTCGTCATCCTGTTGATTCCGCAGGTCGCGACGCGCGACGCCTATGCCGCGCTCACCGAACTCGGCGCGCCAGGCCAGACGACGCTGCTGCCGCGCGCCTCCCCGGAGACGCGGCGCTTTCCCTATTTCGATCCGGCGGTCGCCGCGGCCATGTGTCGCTACGACCTTGGCGCCGGTCCGGTGCGGGTGCGCGCGCCGCTCGGCCGCGCCGCCTTCAATTCGATTTCCCTGCATTCGCGGCGCGGGGCGGTCTTTTATGCGCTGACGGACCGCGCCGCTTCGGCCTCGGCGATCGAGGCCGTCATCGTCACGGCGGCGCAATTGCGCGCCTTGCAAGCCGCGGAAGATGAGGAGAACCCTTCGAGCGAGCTGCGCATCGTCTCGCCGACCGAGGACGGATATGTCGTCCGCCGGGTTTTCAGCGAGACGCCGAGCCTGTACGCGGAAGCCGAAGCGGAAGCGCAGACGCTGTCCTGCGCGACTGAGCCCATGCCGAAATGAGGCCTTTGCGAGGCCCAGCCCCCATCGCGGGTCTGGGCGGCAGGCCCCGATAGAAAACACTGGACATCTTTCTGATTTTCAGATATGAGTTAGGTTAGTGTTTCCAGGAAGCGCACATGAATTTGAACAGAAAGCCGTAGCAATTTTGTAAAAAATGACCCAAAGAAAGCGCCCTTAAAGGAAAAACGCGCCGCCTGAGGGCAGAACCCCTTGAAATCGCTCGATTCCACCAAAGCATTCTTTGGAAAAATTTGGAGAATGGCGCCTGAAATTTGGAGATTCGGAGGGCTATTTCGGGTATTTTGCTTGCCAAGCGCCCATCCCGCCAAAGAAATCCAAATTTTCTCCGGTCCCCTGAGAAGCACGCGTCAGGCCGAACCAAACGCCTGCATGCCCAAGCCCGACGACCGCAACTCGCCGGCGTGGACAAGCGGGGGGCAAAGGCGCAAAGGAGGGCGATGCGGGCCTGCGCCCTGCGGGAGGGACTCCGAGGTGTCGACTCTTCTCGTCACTCACCCGAATTGTTTTGAGCACGAAATGGGCGAGGGCCACCCCGAGCGCCCGGAACGGCTTCGCGCCATCGACCAGGCGCTGGAGGCGGAAACTTTCCAGTTGCTCGCGCGGGATCGCGCGCCGCGCGCCTCGTTCGACGCTCTGCATCGCGTTCACCCCGCCGACTATGTGGCCGCCATCGAGAAGGCGTCGCCGAAGACCGGCCGGGTCCGCATCGACCAGGACACCTCGATGTCGCCCGGGCACCTTCGAAGCCGCGATCCGATCCGCCGGAGGGGCGATCTTCGCGACCGACGAAGTGCTGACCCGCAAGATCGACAATGCGTTCGTGGCGATGCGGCCGCCCGGCCATCATGCGGAAGCCGCAACGCCGATGGGCTTCTGCTTTTTCAACAATGCGGCCATCGCCGCCCGGCATGCCCAGGCCGTGCACGGGGCGGAGCGAGTCGCCATCGTCGACTTCGACGTCCATCACGGCAACGGCACGCAGGACATCTTCTGGAACGACGAGACGGTGATGTATGCCTCGACGCATGAGATGCCGGCCTATCCGGGCACCGGCGCGCTGGGGGAACGGGGCGAGCACGACAATATCGTCAACGCCCCGCTCAGGGCTGGCGATGCGGGCGAAGTGTTCCGGGAGGCCTACGATTCGGTCATCCTGCCGCGCGTCGAAGCCTTCGCTCCGGACTTCATCATCATATCCGCCGGCTTCGACGCCCACTACCGGGACCCGCTCGGCAATCTGATGCTGCGCGAGGAAGACTTCGCCTGGGTCACTCGCAAGCTGATGGCGATCGCCCAGCGGAAGTGCGGCGGGCGGCTCGTCTCGCTGCTCGAAGGGGGCTACGATCTCGACGGTCTGGCCCGTTCGGTCGCGGCCCATGTCGGCGCTTTGATGGGCGCTTGAGGGTTCAGGGATTGACGAGGTCGAGGCCGTGCGCCCCGTCCGGCCGTTCGGCCTCGACGATCCAGATGTCGGGATCGAACCTCATCTGACGTTGCAACCGGGCTTCCACGTCAGGCGACGAAACCCATTCGGCCTGGATGGGCGCGCATCCACCTCCGCTCTCCCTCCTGTGAGGGCGCCGGGCTCGAACAGCGCGACCCTTCCGTCGAGTCTGTCCACCACCACGAAGATCGCGCCCGCTTCCGACGAGCCGCGCTTGCGAAGCGCCGCAAACGCGCCCTCGGCGCTCGCCCGTCTCAGATAGGCCGCGACCCAGATGTCGGCGCGGAGAGCCAAGGCTCAATGCGCCGTTGCGGCGAGCCGCGCCAGGAGACGTGGGGTCAGATCGCTCGAGAGCGGCAGATTGTGGCTTCTTTCGAACTCGCGCAGCGCGCGCTCCGTATCCGCGCCCATCACGCCGTCGGGCTCTATGTCGTAGCCCAGTTTCTTCAGCGATTTTTGGGCGGCGACGACTTCCTTGCTGTTGTCCGGAGGGCTAACTCCACGAAGCAGGTCGTTGATCGGATCGCCTTTCTTCGTCGCGGACGAAATCGGCGGCGTAAACTCCTGCGGTCTCGGAACCGGGGTCGGCGCGGCGTCGAGCCGAGAGGCGGGATCGGGTGAGGTCATGACAGGCGGCTCAGACGGCGCCGCCACAGGCGGCGCTGGCGCGGCCAACGGGCTCGCGGCGGGCGCGGGCTCGCCTCGAAACAAAGGCGCCGGATGGCGCTCGTGTTGCAGCCCGACCGCGTTGACGATCACCCCTATCAGGGACGCCGCGAACAATAGCGCAACGTAACCGCCGGGACTTCTCGGCAGGATCCGGAATCGCTTGCCCTTCAGCGCCGCCGCCGTGGATTTGACGCGGCGCGCGGATATTTCGGGCGCGGGCGCGCTCAACGTCGGCTCCCGCGGCATTCTCGCCAGCATCTCAGGCAATCTTGCGCTCCTCGAGCGGGAGGGGTTCTGTTTCTACTTTTCTGCGCGCCAGGACCGGCAGGATTTCAAAGCCGGGCGTGCCGGGCTGAGCCGGGGCCGCTGCCGCCGCCTTGCCGTCGCGCGGCAATTTGACCACCACGCGCGTGCCGACGCCGAGCGAGCTCGCAATGGCGATCGAACCGCCGTGCAAGCCGACGAATCCGCGCACCAGCGCAAGGCCGAGGCCGGCGCCCTCGGCGTCCCGGTCATAGCCTGAGCGCGCCTGGAAGAACGGGTCGCCCAGGCGCGGCAAATGCTCCGCCGCAATGCCGATCCCGGTGTCAGAGACGATGATCTCGAGGAAACCTTCGCTGACGTCGAGGTCGATAGACACCCGCCCACCACCCGGCGTGAACTTCACGGCATTCGCGAGCAGGTTCAACAGGATCTGCCGGCAAGCGCGCTTGTCGGCGACGAGTTCGAGCGAGCCCCATTGCGAACTCGACTCGATCGCGATCGCCTTTTCTTCCGCCTTGAGCCGAAGCATGTCGACGCAGCTCTTGATGAGCACGCCGATCTCGAACGGCTCAGGTTCGATTTCGTATCGTCCCGCCTCCAGCTTGGAAATGTCGAGCAACAGGTTGACGACAGAGAGCAGATGCTGCGCGGAGGCGTGAACTATGCGCGCATATTCGAACCGCTGCTGCGAGGAAGCGGGGCTCAGGGAGGGATCGGCCAGGATCTCTGAAAACCCGAGAATGGCGTTGAGCGGGGTCCGCAATTCGTGGCTGACGTTGGCGAGCAGACGATCCTTCATCGAGATCGCCGCGGCGGCTTCGACGCGCAGCCGTTCGAGCCGCTGCTCGGCCTCCTTGGCGTCCGAAATATCCCTGAGCGCGACGGCCACGGCGGCGGTGTTGGCGCGCGCTCCGCCGACCAATCTGCGCATGCGCGCTTCGAACCATATAGGTCTATGCGGCTGCGCGTCGGCATCGGCGCCGATCAGGTCGCCAACCAACATTCTCACCGTCACCGCCGTCGTGTCGTCCGTTTGCAGCGCAAGATCGAAAGCGTTCAAGAAGGCCGCCTTGTCCGCGATATGGATACGATGCAGCACAGTTTGGCCGGAGAAGCGCTCTGCGTCGACCCTCAGCGCCGCCGTGAGATCGGAGCCAACCTCGAGAATTCGCCCCTTGCTGTCGACCCACAGAAACAGATCGCTGGAAGCCGAAAGGCCTGCCTGCCCATGAAGCCAATTGCGCCGAAGCCTGGCCCGCCAGGCCTTGTCGAGCATGCGCGCGGCAAGCGCCACGCAGACCGCGGCGGACGGCGCAAAGATCAGGCCCGTCATCGCCTCGGGCCGCGCCGCGGCAAGACCGACGCGTTCCGCAATAGCGAGACCCAGCAGCACGATGAGCGGGAAGAGGCCGCCGAAATTCGAATAGGCCGCGGCCAGTACGATCGCGGCTTCGAACGGCACCAGAAATATCCAGGCGGTCAGCGCGTCCCAACTGGAGCCGAAGGCGACCGCAGCGCCCCCGACAGCGCCTGCCAAACCGATTGCGGCGGTTACGCCGTAAGGACGGCACGCCGCAGCCTGGGTAAGCGCTATCAGCGGCGCGACCAGCGACAGGCAACCCCAGATCTGCCAATTCAGCAGATCGGCGGAAAGGCTCAACATCGGAGGACCGAAAAGTCCGGCCAGCACGGCGGTCGCCATGCGCGCGAAAGCCACGTTGATCGAGCCCTCAGCGCTGTCCGACCGTAGCTGGACGACCAATCCTCCCAGCTTTCGGAACGTCAACAAACTCAGCCGCTCCTTTATGAACGCTAAACTTAAGCAGACAACATCCCAAGGACGGCTTAACTCCTGCCTAAGACGCAGCTTAGAACGCAAAGGCGCGGCGCCGCAGCCCCAATCCAGTGGGCCCTGACCGCGACTATGGTTTCCCCTTCGTTACTGACGCAGCCTCGGGCCTTTGCGAACGGTTAAAAAGACCGTTCATATTTGCCTATTGTTCGAGACGTCGATTTCAGCCGCACGCGCTAGGGTTTGCAGGCGCGGCAAGGTCGCTCGATCGGATCGGGACCATGGGTTACGTTGTAAAGACGACATTCTGGCTTGGGCTCGTCCTGACGTCAATGCCGCTCGGCGAGCCGCCCAAAGTGTCCGACATCCTCTCGCCAGCCGAACAAGCCGCCATGTGTTCGGCCGCAAGCCGCGCTCTGACCGCCGACGCTGGCGATGTCTATCGGGGAATGGCGGCGATCGGCTGCGCTAAACTCCTCTCGGCGCCGGCCGCTGCCCCTAGCCACGACCTGACCGCGAACGACCGCAAACCGCCCTGGCTGGGCGCGGCCGGCAGGCCGAAACTGGGCTAGCCAGGCCGCGGAGCCGGCCTATATGTAAGGCTGAACCAAGCCTTGGAGCCGCCCTGACCACGATCGCCGCCATCCGCGAGGACTTTGCTTTCCTGGACGATTGGGAAGACCGCTATCGCTATGTGCTGGAGCTCGGCCGGTCGCTGGAGGCGCTGCCTGAAGCGTCGCACAATGAGGCCACGAAAGTGCGAGGCTGCGTGAGCCAGGTCTGGATCGAGGGCGAGACGCTCAAAGACGCCCAGGGCCGCGACCGTGCTGCACTTTCGCGGCGACAGCGATTCCCATCTGGTGCGAGGCCTGATCGCCATCGCGATCGCGCTTTATTCGGACCGCGAGCCCAACGACATTCTCGCGGAAGACGCCCGCAAGACCTTCGCCGACCTCGGCCTAGAAGCGCATCTGACGCCACAACGCTCCAACGGCGTGCGCTCGATGATCGAGAGAATCAAGGCGGACGCGCGGGCCTTGGCTGGCCGCTCCGAAGTTGCCGCGAACACGGCGCATTGATCCCCTGGAACCAGCAGGGTTTCCGTACGCCCTCAGTCGGACTTTTCTTCCGCCTTCGGGGGCGGGGTTCCATGAAGGAAGTTCACCGCAGCGGTGAGCTGATTGTCCTTCGTCGGATCCGGGGACACGTAGGCGTCAGACCCCGACTTCTCGTCGTCACCATTCTTGAGATGCCCGGCGAGCGACGCTTCGCCACGGCTCGAGACCTTGCCCTTGAGATCATCGGGCACGTCTTCGGCTACGCGGTAGTCCGGAGCGATGCCCTTGGCCTGGATGGAACGCCCCGACGGGGTGTAATAGCGCGCCGTGGTGAGTTTTAACGCGCCGTTTTCGCCGAGCGGCAGCACGGTCTGCACGGAGCCCTTGCCGAACGACCGCGTGCCGATCAGCGTCGCGCGGTGCAGATCCTGCAAGGCCCCAGACACGATCTCGGAAGCCGAGGCCGAACCGCCGTTGATGAGCACGACGATCGGCTTGCCCTCGGAGAGATCGAAGCCGGGCCGAGCGGTGTAGGAGACGTTCTGGTCGGGATAGCGACCGCGTGTCGATACGATCTCGCCGCTGTTGACGAACGCGTTGACGACCTCGATCGACTGCGTCAGCAGCCCACCCGGATTGTTGCGCAGATCGATGATGTAACCTTTGAGCTTGTCGCCGCCGGGGGTCGACTTGAATTTCGCGAGCGCCGCCTTCAGCGTATCGAAAGTCTGCTGATTGAACTGAGTGATCCGGATGTAACCGATATCGCCGCCCTCCACGCGCGCGCGCACGGGCTGCACGTGGATGATCTCACGGACGATCGTGAAGACCTTGGTCGATTTGTCAGCGCCGCGCTGCACGGTCAGCTTGACCGAGCTCTTGGCAGGGCCGCGCATGCGGTCGACCGCCTCCTTCAGCGAAAGGCCGTCGACGGCGGTGTCGTCGATCTTGACGATCAAGTCATTCGCCAACATGCCGGCGCGGGCGGCCGGCGTATCGTCGATCGGGCTGACGACTTTGACGAATCCGCCTTCCTGCATGACCTCGAGGCCGAGGCCGCCGAACTCCTCGCCCTTCATCGTGGTCTGGAATTCGCCGAGCTGTTTGGGATCGAGATAGTTCGAATGCGGATCTAGCGAGGCGAGCATGGCGTTGATGCCCGCCTCGGTGATTTTCGCTTCGTCGGGCTGATCGACGTAATCGTCGTATTGCAGCGCCTTCTCGTAGACGAGCTTGTAGAGAGCGAGACCTTTCTCCGCGGAGCTCGAAACGGCCGCCGGCGCCACGTCGACGGCAACGCCGAGGGCGATGCCGAGACAGGTCCCGGCGGCGATGTAAACCGCGCGGCTCATCGAGCTCCGTCCCAACTCAGTTCGGCTTGGCTTCGGGCGTCGGCGACGCCGACGGTTGCGGCGCGGCGGCCTTCGCGGTGTCGCCCGGCGCGAGATCGGCGCGCTTCACCCCGTGCAGCAGGTCGATCGCCGCACTGAGCTGCTTGTCCTTCGCTTCATCGGTCGGCACATAGGCCTGCGAGCCCGTCTTCTCGTCGTCGCCGTTCTTGAGGTGACCCTTGAGCGAAGCCTCGCCCTTGGTGTCGTCTTTGCCCTTCAGGTCATCAGGCACGTCCTCGAGCAGTTCGATGTCGGGCTCGATGCCCTTGGCCTGAATGGAGCGGCCTGACGGCGTGTAATAACGGGCCGTCGTCAGCCGAAGCGCGCCGTTTTCGCCGAGCGGCATGATCGTCTGCACGGAGCCCTTGCCGAAAGAGCGCGTGCCGATCAGGGTGGCGCGCTTGTGGTCCTGCAGTGCGCCGGCGACGATTTCCGATGCGGAGGCCGAGCCGCCGTTGATCAAGACGACGAGCGGCTTGCCCTCGGAGAGATCACCGCCCGGGCGCGCGTTGAACCGCTGGGCGTCATCGGGATTGCGCCCGCGCGTCGAAACGATCTCGCCGCGATCGACGAACGAGTTGACCACGTCGATCGACTGGTCAAGCAAGCCGCCGGGATCGTTGCGCAGATCCAGGATGTAGCCCTTGAGCTTGTCGCCCGGCATGTCCTTCTTGAATTTTTCCATCGCGGCGCGCAGGCCGTCGGCGGTCTGCTCGGTGAACTGCGTGATGCGGACGTAGCCGATGTCGCCGCCCTCAACATGCGAACGAACCGACTGGACCTTGATGACGTCGCGCACGATCTTGATGTCGAGCGGATCCTTCTGGCCCTTGCGCACGATCTTGAGCTTGACCGGCGAATTGATCGGGCCGCGCATCTTGTCGACCGCCTGGTCAAGCGTGATGCCCTGCACGTTGTCGTCGTCGATGCCGATGATGATGTCGCCCGACAGGATGCCGGCCTTGGCGGCAGGCGTATCGTCGATTGGCGTCACCACCTTGATCGCGCCGTCTTCTTCCGTGACTTCAATGCCGAGGCCGCCGAACTCGCCCTTGGTCTGCACCTGCATGTCGGTGTAGGCCTTGGCGTTCATGTAGCTCGAATGCGGGTCGAGCGAAGAGAGCATGCCGTTGATCGCGGCCTCGATCATCTTGGCTTCGTCGGGCTTTTCGACGTAGTCGTTGCGGACCTTCTCGAAAACGTCGCCGAACAGGTTGAGCTGGCGATAGGTGTCCGCCACCGCCGCGTAGGCGCTAGGGGCAGCCGCTTGCAGCGCGAAAGGCGCTCCGACGGTGACGGCCGCGCCAAGCGCCGCGCCCATGGCCAGATAGGAAACCTTGCGAATCATCCGTGCGCCTTCTCGTTATTGGTTTTCGCCCACCATGGCCCGGGATCTATGGGAGTTTCGTTCTTTCTTAGTTCGATATAGAGAACGGGCTCGACGGCGCCAATAGCGGCCGCGGCGGCTGTTCTCTCCGTCGCATCGCCCATCGAGCCCACAGCCTCGCCGGCGAGTACGAACTGACCGACCGACACGTTGGTGCGCTCCATGCCGGCCATGACCAGATAGTAGCCCCCGCCCGCGTTGAGGATCAAGAGTTGTCCGTAAGTGCGGTAGGGGCCCGCATAGATCACCCAGCCGTCGATCGGCGTGGCGACGGTCGCTTTTGGGGGTGTCGCGATCGAAACGCCCTTCTCGGCGCCGCCGAACCCGTCGGAATCGCCGTAGACCTTCATCAGCTGCCCTGCCGCGGGCAAAGCGAGCGTGCCTTTGGCGTCGACGAAGGCAACAGCAGGTTTGACGCGGTTCAGATCGTCCTTGCCCCCGGGCGCGACGCCCGAGGCCGCGGCGGCCGCCGCGGCTTTCGCGGCCGGAATCTGCGTTTCCATCCGGGCGATCAAATCTTTGAGCGTGAGCGCCTGGCTGGCGAGGTCGGTCGCGCGCTTGCGCTCGGCGTCGAGCGCGCCCTCCGCCTCGGCGAGCGAGGCCTGGCGGGCGGCAATCAGCTCGGTCAGCCTCGTCTTGTCAACGGCGAGGCTCTCGGCGGTTTTGGCGAGATCGTCGCGCTCTTTGGCGACATTGGCGCGAATGGCCTCCAGCGAGTCGAGGTCGCGGTTGGCGGCTTCGATCTCGGCCTGAAGTTCCGGCACCGCGCCGCCGATCGTCATCGAGGCTCGAATCGCGTCCGTCATGTCGTCCGGCTTGACGAGAATCGCCGGCGCCGGATTGCCGCCGAGCCGTTCCAGCGCGCCGAGCGCGTCGCCGATCGCCTCACGCCGAGCCTCGAGTGACTTCGCGAGATCGCCGGCGCGGGCGGTAAGATCGGCGAGCCTCGCCAGCATCTGCGCGCGGCGCGCCTCCGTCTCCTGCACCTTGCCCGTCGTCTCAACGAGCGCCGCGTTGAGTCGCGCCCCATCGACCTTCAGCGCTTCGACATCCGCCTCGATCTTGCGCCGCTGTTCTTCCGACGCTTTCAACGTGTCCTCGACGCCCCGGAGTTCAAGCTCCTTGGCCGCCTTGGCTTCCGTCGAGGGCGATGGGGAAGGAGCGGGCGCCGACGGCTCGGCGAGCACGGGCGAACACGCGCAAGCTAGCGCGACGAGCACCGCCGCGCGACCCGCCAACGCGTATTTCCGCCGAATCGACATCGCGCGCCAATAATCGCACGAATTGGTCGAGATCGCGGCGGTTTCGCGGGGATTTGCGGCGCGGTCCAAGTCGGGAGGTGAATTAGGCGAGAACTGTCACCGCTCATCACTCCCGGTGATAGGGATGTCCCGCAAGTATGGAGAACGCGCGATAAATCTGCTCGGCGAGCATGACGCGAATCAGTTGATGCGGCCAGGTCATCGCGCCGAAGCCGATGAGTGAGCGCGCAGCGGCGCGCACTGCCTCGTCGAGCCCGTCGGGGCCGCCGATGACGAAGGTCAGCCCCGCCGCTCCGCCATCCCTGAACTTGCCGATTTCGGCGGCGAAGGCTTCGCTCGATGGAGATTTGCCGCGCTCGTCGAGCGCGAGGATGACGGCGCCCTTGGGCGCCGCAGCGAGCAGCGCCTTTCCTTCCTCCGCTCGGCGAGTCTCGCTTTGGCGAGCGCGGCTTTCGTCGAACTCGCGCCACTCGACAGGAGAAAGGCCGAGCGCCGGTCCCATGGCGCCCGACCGTTTGGCGTAGCGTTCAAAAAGCTCGCGCTCGGGACCGGCCTTCAGGCGGCCGATCGCGAGGACTGTGACTCGCAAGGCTTCTCAGCTTGCGCGGGTTTCGCTCGGACGATCGGCGCCCCAGAGCTTTTCCAGATTGTAGAACTGCCTGACCTCGGGTCGGAAAATATGGATGATGGCGTCGCCGAGATCGATGAGCACCCAGTCGCACAAAGGTTGACCTTCGATCCGCGGCGTCGGCCACCCGGCTTCCCGGCACGCCTTGGCGACCCGGTCGGCGATCGCGTTCACATGGACGTTCGAACGTCCAGTGACGATCATCATGGTGTCGGCGAGGGAGGTCTTGCCCGTCACGTCGATCTTGACGATGTCCACGGCCTTGGCGTCTTCGAGGCTTTCGAGGACTGCTTTGACCAGCGGCCCGTCTTCTTGCGGACTGGGCGGCTCGGCGGCGAGCGGGGTGAGGGAACGACGGCGGCGGGAGACTTTGGGCGTGTCCCGAAGGGCTTCCTGGATGAGAGTCAGCGGCGCTTCCTTGACGTGAAAAGGGCCGGCCGACATGGCCGGCAACGACTCCGAACATGAGCGGAGATGATTAAGTTTTCAAGACGGTCGCGTGATTGCGCAGAACCGTCGAGGACAATTGCGACCTCGGCCCATGCAGGAACAGCAGCGCGGGAGGCCGCAGTCGCGCGAAGCGGCGAGCATCACTTTCCCGGCATCGCCAGCGGGCGAGCGCCTGTGCGGCCCGGCTCGACGCTGCGCGCAATGTCGAGCCCGGACGGTCCACCACGAGAATGGGAACGAGGTCGGCGATCTCTCGCCAGTGACGCCAGCGATGGAATTGGACGAGATTGTCCGCCCCCATGATCCATACGAAGTTCGCGCCTCGCGCGCGACGTCTGAGCCAGCGAAGCGTGTCATAGGTGAAGCGCGATCCGATTTCCGCTTCGATCCCGGTGACGGATATTTTCGGATCGCGGGCGAGCGCGCGCGCAGCTTCGAGCCTCGTGCGCAGTTCGGCGAGTTCGCCTTGCGATTTGAGCGGATTGCCGGGCGTGGCGAGCCACCAGAGCCGGTCGAGTCCGAGATGGCGGAGCGCCAGTTCCGAAATCAGGAGATGACCGTCATGCGGCGGATTGAACGAACCGCCAAGCAGGCCGATCGTTTGACCGGGACCGAACGGGGGCAGCCGCACGAAACCGAGCGAGGCGGCGCGAGGCGCGTGCGGGCCGCTCACCGCTCTGCCGCCTGCTCGGCCAGCAATTGCGCCTGCTGCTCCGCGGCGAGCGCGTCGATCACCTCGTCGAGCCCATCGCCCTCGATCAGGCGATCGAGCGAGTAAAGGGTCAGGTTGACCCGATGGTCGGTGAGCCGGCCTTGCGGAAAATTGTAGGTGCGGATGCGCTGCGAGCGGTCGCCGGAGCCGACCTGCGCCTTGCGGTCTTCTGCGCGCTCCTCGTTAAGCTTCTGCTGCCGTGCGTCGAGGATGCGCGAACGCAACAGCGACATGGCCTTGGCGCGGTTCTTATGCTGCGAGCGCTCCTCCTGCATCATCACGACGATGCCGGTCGGGATGTGGGTGATGCGGATTGCCGACTTCGGTCTTATTGACGTGCTGGCCGCCCGCGCCGCCAGCGCGCATGGTCTCGACCCGGAGATCCGTATCGTTGATGTCGATGTCGGCGTCCTGGGCCTCCGGCATCACGGCGACCGTCGCGGCGGAGGTGTGGATGCGTCCCTGCGTTTCTGTCGCCGGTACGCGCTGCACACGATGCACGCCGCTCTCGTATTTGAGCCTTGCGTAGGCGCCCCTGCCTTCGACCTCGGCGATGATTTCCTTGTAGCCGCCCGCCGTCCCCTCGCTCGCCGACAGCACGTCGACCCGCCAGCCCCGCCGCTCCGCATATTTGACATACATGCGGAAAAGGTCGCCGGCGAACAGCGCGGCTTCGTCGCCGCCCGTTCCGGCGCGCACTTCGAGGATAACGTTGCCGTCGTCCGCCGCGTCCTTGGGCAAGAGCGCAATGCGGATCGAATGGGTGAGCTCCTCGATCTCCTTCTCCGCCGCCGGCGCCTCGTCGGCGGCGATGGCGCGCATGTCGGCGTCGAGATCGGGATCGGCCAGCATCGCCTCGAGGTCGGCGCGCTCCTTCTGCTTGGCGCGCAGCGCCCGGATCGAGGCGGCGATCGGCTCGAGCTCGGCAAATTCGCGCGCCGCCTGCGCATAGTCGGCGCCGGACACGCCTTCGCTGAGGCGTGCGCCCAGTTCTTCGTAGCGGCGAAGGATGAGATCGAGATTGGCGTCGACGGACATGAGAGCAGCAAGGATTTGAGAGGTTCAGGCAGGCAGGAAGAATGAAGCCCGCTACAGGCGTACGCCTTGTTTCTCGGCGATCTCGCGCAAGGGCTCGCGCAGGGAAGCGCTGTCGCCGGCGCCGTCGGCGAGCATATCGTCGAGCGCCTCGCCCATCTCGCCGACATTCATCGACAGCGCCATGGCCTTGATCGGACCAATCGAGGTCGCCGACATCGAGAGGTTGCGGTAGCCGAGCGCGATCAAGGTCATCGCTTCCAGCGGCCGGCCGCCGATCTCGCCGCACAAGGCGACCGGCGCGTTGGCGCGCTCGCCGGCCGAAGCGATCGATCTGAGCGCACGCAAAAAGCCGGCATTGAGCACGTCGAAGCGGCCCGACACCCGCTTGTTGTCGCGGTCGGCAGCGTAGAGATATTGCATTAGGTCGTTCGAGCCCACGGACAGGAAGTCCGCATGGCGCGCGATTTCGTCGATCTGCCAGAGCAGCGAGGGCACCTCGATCATCACGCCGAATGCAACGGAACTCGGCGGCTGACGCCCGACGCGCGCGGCGAAATCGATCTCGCGATCGAGCAAATCGCGGGCGGCAATATATTCCGCGACGGTCGAGACCATCGGCAGCATCACACGCAGTTCGCGCCCCGCCGCCGCCCTGAGCATGGCGCGCAACTGCACCCGAAGCAGCGCCGGGCGGTCGAGCGCGATGCGCAAGGCGCGCCAGCCGAGCGCCGGATTCTCTTCCTCGAGGTCCCTTCATGTAGGGCAGCACCTTGTCGCCGCCGATGTCGAGCGTGCGGAAGGTGACGGGCTTGTCGCCGGCGATGTCGAGCACGCGCGAATAGAGCTGTTCCTGATCCTCGAGACGCGGGAAAGCGCAGCGCCAGCATGAACTGCAATTCGGTCCGGAACAGCCCGATCGAATTGCGCGCCGGTCTCGTGCAGATGCGGCATGTCGATGAGCAGGCCGGCGTTCATGTGCAGGCCGACGCGCACGCCGTCGGCCGTCACCGCCGGCACGTCGCTGCAGCGCGCGGTATTGATCCTGCCGCCGGGCGCGCAGCCGCGCCTTTTCGGCATAGGAAGCCTCGACATCCGGCGGCGGCCGCAGATGCACCTCGCCGGTCACGCCGTCGACGATGATCGGGTCGCCCTGCTCGACGATCTCGGAAATGTCGGGGATGTCGCTGACGGCGGGAATGCCAAGCGCGCGCGCGACGATCGCGATATGGCTACGCCGCGCCCGCCTCTTCCAGCACGAGGCCGCGCAGCCGCGCCCGATCGTAGTCGAGCAACGCCGCGGGGCTCATCGAGCGCGCGACCAGGATGGCGTTTTCCGGCAGTTCGCTCGGCAGCAGCACGAGGCTCTGGCCGGCGAGCTGATGCAGCAGGCGGTTGGCGATGTCGGTGAGATCGTGCAGCCGGTCGCGCAGGTAGGGATCGGTCTGGCGTTGCAGTTTGGCGCGCGCGTCGTCTGCACGTTGCTCGACGGCCGCCTCCGCCGTCAGGCCGCTCGTCGACCGCCTCGCGCAGGCGCCGGAGCCAGCCGCGATCGTGCGCGATCATCCGGAACGCCTCGAGCACGTCGCGGTGCTCGCCGGGCTCGCCGTCGTCGGCTGCGATCGATCATCTCGTCGACCGAGGCGCGCATCGACCCGATGGCCGATCTCGAGCCGCGCGAACTCCGCATTGACATCGTCGGCGACGATCTTCGAGACGACGACGCGCGGCTGGTGCAGCACGGCATGGCCGAGCCCAAGCCCTTCGGCGATCGCCGCGCCCTTGATGGAGAGCGGGCGGCGCATGGCGATCGCTGCGGGCTGCCCGGCGACCGCCTGCAATTCGCCCGAGGCGATCATCTCGGCGAGCAGCATCGCGGTCGTCTGCAGCGCCTCGATCTCTTCCTCGGAATAGGTGCGCCGGGCGCGGTTCTGCACGACGAGCACGCCGAGCGTCGCGCCGCCGCGCAGCACCGGGCACGCCGAGGAACGATTGATAGATTTCTTCGCCCGTCTCCGGCTTGTAGGAGAACGAGGGATGGTTTTGCGCGTCGGAGAGCGCGAGCGGCTCGGCGGTGCGCGGCGATGAGGCCGACGAGGCCCTCGCCGGGCCGCATGGTCGTCAGATGCACGGCCTCCCGATTGAGGCCTTCGGTGGCGAACAGTTCTAACGGTCCATCCTCGCGCGCCACATAGAGCGAGCACACTTCGGCGACCATGTTGGAGGCGATGAGGACGACGATGCGGTCGAGACGCGCCTGCGCGCTGACCGGCTCCGCCATGACCTCGCGGAGCCGCCGCAGCAACAGTCGCGGTCCGCCCGGCGCGCGCATGCTATCAATTCCTCAGCAAATTCAACTACTTATGGGCATGCCCGCGAATTCGCGCCATACGCGCGGAATCTTCGACTTCCCTCTAGAGCCCGTATAGGTACAGAATGGCGGGTGGGCAAGCGCACGCGGATGGCGCCGCAGCGCAGCAGACTTTTTCTAGC
Source organism: uncultured Pseudomonadota bacterium (assembly GCA_963710855.1). Classification (GTDB taxonomy): domain Bacteria; phylum Pseudomonadota; class Alphaproteobacteria; order Rhizobiales; family Beijerinckiaceae; genus Roseiarcus. Next base: position 44,695 of record CAVQBX010000020.1, read on the forward strand.
CCCGTCCAACCAGCGGCATCTTCGTCGCCATGATCGTCATAGTGAGGATGTTGGTCGAGAGCGGCAGGCTCGCCATATGCGCGACCGCCGCGCCGACCTCATTGGCGTCCATCGTCGGCTCGATGGCGATCCGCCCGTCCGCCTGCGGCACGCCCTGCGTCATCCTGAACGCCATTTCGGTCAAGCGCGTTGCCGATGTCGATCTGTCCGCAGGCGATGTCGAACGGACGCCCGTCGAGCGCGATCGACTTGGTGAGCCCGGTAATGGCGTGCTTGGTCGCCGTATAGGGCGCGGAGTTCGGGCGCGGCGGATTGCGCGGAAATCGAACCGTTGTTGATGATGCGTCCGCCCTGCGGCGTCTGTTTCTTCATCAGCCGGATCGCGCCCTGCGCGCACAGGAAGGCGCCGGTCAGATTGGCGTCGACGACCGCTCTTCCATTGCTCGTAGGTCAGCTCCTCCATCGGCACGGCGGGCGCGCTGACGCCGGCGTTGTTGAACAGGAGATCGAGCCTGCCGAATTCGCGCTCGATTTGCTCGAACAGCTGCTTGACCGAAGCGGGATCGCCGACGTCTGAGGTCAAAGCGAGCGCGCGCCGGCCGAGCGCCTCGATCGCCTTCGCAGCCGTCTGCAGCGGCTCGAGCCTACGGCCCGCGACCGCAACGTTCCATCCCTCTCGCGCCAGCGCCAGCGCGGAAGCCTTGCCGATGCCGACGCCGCCGCCGGTGATGAGCGCGAATTTTTCCGTCATGCGTTTCCCCCTGAGCTTCGACCCGTCCTTGCTCCGGACTACATTAACCCCGGAGAGAGCGAGCCCGAAAGGCCGCCGCAAAGGGAGGGATGCTACCCGAAGGGCGTCCAAGAGATTTCAAGGGAAAGCAAATTTGAACAAACCTGGCCAAGTCTCTCCAATTCTGTCCGAAGAATTCCCGCGAATTCCAAATTTCTCCAAATCGACATCTTGTTGTTATTTCAAAGGTGTGACTGAAAAAATGGCTTGCAAAACACTCAAATCGCAATTTCTCGCAGCCCTCGGCTGTTTCTCTTTATATCTGAAAGAATATATAGCATATATTTCTGATTTTTGCAATCTCTTTTCGGACTGTTTTGGCGAAGCGCGTTGAAGTCCGGCAAAGGACCCGCTGAGGGCCGAAAGTCAGCGCCGCCCCTTTCGCGTCATGCCCGGACTTGTTCCGGGCATCCACGCCATTGTGCAGCCAATGCAGTTGAAGCGTGAATTCGACGGTCCATGCAAAACCTCGAGCCGAGCGTCACTCGTCGGCGTGGATGGCCGGGACGAGCCCGGCCATGACGGAGAGGGACGCGCAAGACTGCCGAGCGCCTAAAGCGTCGGTCCCGGCGGGACGATCGCCTCGGTCTGGCGCTTGAGCTCGGGCGCAAGGCGCCAGACCGCCGCGGCGAGCACGATGGCGCCGCCGATCAAAGTGGCGAGATCGGGCTTTTCGCCGAACGCGATCAGCACCCAGAGCGGCCCCATCACGACGTCGAGCATGGCGATCAGCGAGGCTTCCGCCGGCGGCACGTGCTTCGCGCCCTCCATGAACATCGCAAAGGCGATGGTGATGGTGGTGATCCCGAACAGGGCGAGCACGCCGATGTCGTACCAGGTGAGCGCGAGCGCGCCGGCGATCGAATAGCCGAAACCGGAGGCGACCAAAGCCGCGACCGAGTTGATCGGCGCGACCGGCAGGCCGGGATCGCGGCGCTGCAGCACGACGAGCAAAGCGAAGGTCGCGGTCATCAGGAAGGAATAGCCCTGTCCGAGCAGCCGGCCGTGCCCTAGGCCGCCGACGACCATGATGACGATCCCGACCATCGCGATGCTCGCCGCCGTCATGGTGCGCTTCGACGAGCGCTCGCCGGTCAGCACGAAGGCGAGGCCGGCCGCGAAGAAGGGCAGCGTCGCGTAGATCACCAGGACGTCCGCGATCGTGGTGGTCATGACCGCCGCGACATAGGCCGAAATCGCGGTCGAAGAGAGCAGGATGATGACAGGCGTCATCGGCGTCAGGAGCGAGCGCGCCTCGAGCCGGGCGTTGCGCCAGTCATGCAAGGCGACGAGCAGACCACATCCGCCGCCGAACGCGGCGCGGCCGAACAGCACCGCGCCGATGTCGAGATGCGGCAGCAGCCGCGCGAACAGGCCGGCGAGACTCCACATAAAGGTCGCGACGAACACGAGGATAAACCCGCGCCGCCGCAACCCCGCTACATCCGACATCGAATCCCCCGACAGCGCGCTGTAGCCGCGGTTGTCGACCGCGGTCACCGGGCTTGGCGGGCGCCTGGAAGGCGGAGCGTCTCACGACCGCCGCGGTCAGCGACCGCGGCTACAGCGCGCCGATTGCCTGCCGACCCTTTAAGGTCTTGTCGGCGCAAAGGCCACGGCGAGGCGAATACAATTTTGGGCGAAGGGGATGACGTCGCCGCGGCGCCTTCCAATCCAACCTTTGGCGTCCTGCGGCGATGTGGCGCCAATGCGGGCTTTCGGGGTGGCCAGCTTCAAGGGTTGACGTTGAAGCTGGCGCCCCTTGGCCGACCACGCACCCGCCTTGCTCGCGCGAAGTTTGGATTCCCTTGGCAAGAAGGCCGGAAGCCAAGCAAAAGGCGCCGGAATTCGCCTCAAACCTCCAAATAAAGGCCGCCGAACTCCAAATTTTTCCAAAACATCCTTTGGTGGAATTGGGGGATTTCAAGGGTTTGCGGTCATGCCGGGCCTGTTTTTCTTATAAGGGGCTCCCTCGGTCCCGATTTTTCTTGCAAAACGTAAGTTCGAAGAACGTAGGAAGGCGCCGCTATCCGCCATAGAAGAATCTCTGAAAAATTTAGTTTCGAATATACCTGAAAATCAGAAAACTTGTCAAGGGAATTTCTTCGAAAGAATCCCCAAAAATCCCGCTCGGGCGCTCGGAGGGAAATCCTGATCTTCGCCGGTCAGCGACGTCCCGGTCAGGACTGACGCTGGAGCCGGGCTCGAAGCTGGGAACAGAAGATTTGCGCGAACGCTACAACGTCAGTGTCTCCACGATGCGCGAGGCGCTGAGCGGCTGCACGGCGAGTCGCTCGTCACCTCGCAGGGACAGCGCGGTTGGGCGTGCTCGAAAAGCTATTCCAGACAAAAGCGAAGAAATGATCGAGCCCGCGCTTCGATTGCATGCGCGTCGATGGCAGGCGCCTCTTATTTTACGACTTCGTATCCCGCGAGCGCCATCACGCGCAGCAGTTCCTTGTGGCCCTTCTTCGCCATTTCGAGTGGCGGGCTGACCTTCGGGTCCTGCTCGGCCTCGACGACGAACCAGCCTTCGTAGCCGTAGGAGGCGAGCCGCTGGACGATGGCGGCGAAGTCGAGCGAACCGTCGCCGGGCACGGTGAAGGCGCCCTTGACCACGGCGTCGAGAAAACTCTCTCTTGCTGCGGTCGAGCTTGTCGATCACGCCCATGCGGACGTCCTTGGTGTGGACATGGCTGATGCGCTTGTGGTGCTTGTCGATGACGCGCATCACGTCGCCGCCGGCAAACACCAGGTGCCCGGCGTCAAACAGCAGCGGCAGCGCGTCACCCGAGTTCTCCATCAGGAGATCGACTTCCTGTTCCGTCTCGATCGCGGCAGCCATGTGGTGATGGTAGGAGATCGGCATGCCCTCGATCGCGCACCATTCGGCGAAGGCGGTCATCTTGCCGCCATAGGCCTTGATCTCGTCCTCCGTGAGTTTCGGTTTGGTGGCGAGCGGCGCCGAGCGCTCGCCCTGGATCGAGCGCGCCGACTCGCCGTAGACGATGCACGGCGCCCGACCGCCTTGAACAATTCCATCTGCGCGGCGATGCGCTCCTTTTCGTGCTCGATGTCGCCGTTGAGCAGAAGGCCGGAGAACCAGCCGCCGCAGACGCGAGATTCGTTGGCGGGCGAGGATCGGTCCGAGCACCTTCGTGTCCATCGGGAAACGGCGGCCGGTCTCCATGCCGGTGAAGCCGGCGACCTCGTCTGCCGAAAACATTCCTCCAGGCTCACGTCGTCGCTGAGTTCGACGAGATCGTCGTTCCACCAGCCGATGGGCGAGATGCCGAGTTTGGCTTTCATCAGGTTCTCACACTCCGACGCGTTGTTTCTCGCGGTCGTTCCGTGCTCGGCGCGCGCTGTTGAACGTCGCGCGCGGGCTCGGGCACGCCGACGTCCCAATAGGCGTCGCCCGGCGTCCAAGCGAAGCCGTCGGAGGGGATCGTGATCACCGTGGTGCGGTCGTGGTTTTGGCCCAATCCATCGCGGCCCGAGATCGGCGAGACTGGCGACATGCCGCGCAGCGCGCCCATCGACTCCGCGTGCATCGCGAAGTCGACGCGCGGAAGCGGCGCTCCTTCACCTTGCAATCCACGATCTGGTTGTTGAACCAGGGCATGCCCTTGCCATTCTGCAGGCGGTTGATGACGGCGAAGCCGCCATTGTCGCAGACGATCAAAATCATCTTGTGACCCGACAGCACGGACGAATAGATGTCGGAGTTCATCATCAGATAGGTGCCGTCGCCGACCATGACGATCGGCGTGCGCCGGTCGGATCGGCCATCGCCGCGGGCCCCAACCCGCCGGGATTTCATAGCCCATGCAGGAGAAGCCGAATTCGCAATCGAAGGTGCCCGGCGACTTGACGCGCCAGCCCTTGGTCAGTTCGCCCGGCAAGCCGCCGGCGGCGGTGATGAGGTGTCGCTCTCGCCGGCCTTTTCGTTGATGCGTCCCCACGACCTGCGCGTAGGTCGGAACCGGCCGTTGGTCGGCTTCTGATGCCGTCGAGCGCCTTGTCCCAGGCCTTGAACGTCGCTGCGCGCCCTTCTTGTGCGCCGGCTCGCCGCGCCATAGCCCATCGCGGCGGCGAGTTCCTCAAGGTCTCGCGCGCGTCGCCGACGACCGCGACGGCGCGATGCTTGACCGCGTCGAACCGCGCCGCGTTAATCGAGATGAATTGCGCATCCTGGCGAAAGCTCGACCACGAGCCGTGGTGAAGTCCTGCAAGCGCGTGCCGACGGCCAAGATGACATCGGCTTCCGCAGCGAGCGCATTGGCCGAGGACGAGCCGATAACGCCGATCGGGCCGACATGCGCGGGATGATTGCGTGAGCGGCGCCCTTGCCGGCGATGGTCTCGCTGATCGGGATGCCGTGCTCCAGCGCGAACGCCACCACCTCCTCGGCCGGAATAGCGCACGCCGCCGCCGGAAATGATCAGCGGCTTCTTTGCGGCCTTCAAAAACCTCGATCGCCTTGGCGAGCTCTGCTGTCCGGACGCGGACGGGGAATGGCGTGCCGGTGGGCGAAAGAAACCTCGGGATAGTCCCAGGCGATCTCCTGGGTGTCCTGCGGCAGGCCGATGAAGGCGGGGCCGCAATCGGCGGGGTCGAGCATTGTCGCCACCGCCTGCGGCAGCGAGGAGATGATCTGCTCGGGATGCGTGATGCGGTCCCAATAGCGCGAAACCGACTTGAAGGCGTCGTTCACGGTGTCGGTCGGGTCGTTGAAATGCTCGACCTGTTGCAGCACCGGATCGGGAAGCCGGTTGGCGAACGTGTCGCCGGAG
>CAVQBX010000021.1:0-87037 GCA_963710855.1 uncultured Pseudomonadota bacterium
GCGCTTTCCCGCGCTCTCGTTCTGACCAGGACACAAGCCAGCCAGGCGACCAGATGGCCGGCGTCCGGAAAGCGGTTCATGTCCAGCCCGATTTCGCTCGGAAGGGTCAGCGCCGAGAGCCGGCTCACGCCGGGAATCGAAATCAAGCAGACGCATCGCCTCCGAAAACCGGGCCATGTCGGCCCGATCCTCCTTGTCCATGCGCGCCTGGTGGGCTTCGACTTCCCTATCCAGGCTCCTGATCGAGGCTTCAACGGCGTCCCATTGGCCCGGATGGAGTTTGAGAATAAATCGGTGACTGTCGGTCAACCGCCCGTGCAGCGCGTCGTAGAGTTCCTTCGGTTTGGCTTTGACTGCCCGATTGGCCAGCCCCGCCAGTTTGCGAGGGTCGCGCACGCCGGCGATCATCGCTTCGATCATGCGTCGCCCGCTCGCTCCCATCACGTCGCTCAGCACGAAATACGAAACGAATGTTCGCCTCGGTCAGCGTCTTCTGGATCCGTTGAACATGCCGCGTCTGCTAAAAAGAAACTTTGTCTACGACATTGATATCGGTTGGCTTTTTAGGCTGCATGAGCGGCGGGTTGAAGGGTGACCTGATAGCCGAGTTTTGCGATTTGCTTTGCGAGATGGGCTGCTTTGGTTTGGCGGGACCTGCGGTCGAAGTGGTCCGCGCCGAGGTCTTTGTGTTCGGTGCCGTCTTGAGCATGTGGTAGATTGCGGTGAGGATCGAGGCGGCAACGGCGCAGATGGCTTTTTGAGGACCGCGCTCGGCCTGAGGCGGAAGAACTGGGCCCTGTAGTAGCTGTCTTTCGTGCGCTTGGCCGCCCAGGCGCATTGAACGAGCATGGTCTTCAGCCAGGGCGCCCTTTGCGTAGGCGCGACGCTTTTGCGCTTTCCCGCGCTCTCGTTCTGACCAGGACACAGGCCGGCCCAGGCGACCAGATGGCCGGCGTCCGGAAAGCGGTTCATGTCCAGCCCGATTTCCGATAGGAGGGTCAGCGCCGAGAGCGGCTCACCCCGGGGATCGTGATCCAAGAGCTCGATCAAGTCACGAAAACCGGGCCATCTCGGCCCGACCTCCTTGTCCATGCGCGCCTGGTCCGGGCCTCGACTTCCCGATCGAGCTCCTGGATCGATGCGCTTCAATGAGCGTCCCATTGCCGCAGATGGAGCTTCAGCATAAATCGGTGACTGTCGGTCAGCCGCCCGTGCAGCGCATCGTAGAGTTCCTTCGGCTGGCCTTGATCCGCCCGATTGGCCAACCCCGCCAGTTTGCGAGGATCGCGCAGCCGGCGATCATCGCTTCGATCATCCGTCGCCCGCTCGCGCCCATCATGTCGCTCAGCACCAAATCCAGACGAATGTTGGCCTCGGTCAGCGTCTTCTGGATCCGTTGGACATGCCGGGTCTGCTCGTGTCCCAGTTGCTTGCGAGTTCGCATCAGCGTACGCAGTTCATGACCTGCTTTTCCTCGGGCACGAAGCTCGCCTTGATCAACCCGAAGGCCAGCAAGATCGGCAATCCACATCGCGTCGTTCATGTCGGTCTTGCGGCCAGGAACCGCCTTGATGTGCGCGGCGTTGGCAACCAGGATGAGCTCGAAGTCGCCCATCGCTCAAAATCTTCCATACCGGCATCCAATAGACCCCCGTGGCCTCCATCGCCACAGGCCGCAGATCATGCTCGACGCAGCCATTCCAGCAAGCCCACAAGCCCGTCCGTCGTCGTCTCGAACGTCTTGCATTCCCGTGACGGCTTGTTCCCCGACTCGATCCGGATGCAGGCCACCACGTTGTTCTTGTGAACGTCAAGGCCGGCTAGCACGATCGATACATCAGCTTCCATCGCATATGCCTCCTTCGTGTTCCACCGAGCATGAGGACGCTTAACCAAAACATGAATGCTAGGAAGCAGTGCTCCAGGGCATCGCTGCTCCTGGCACAAGTCGAGGGTCATCAAGGCGTCCCGGGTCCAACTCGCAACCGAGCTCGAAAGCATCAGTGAGAAACCGACCTCTTGCCGACAACCCAGTATATTACACAACGCGATCCCAGCCAGGAACACGTTTCATTCATCAAAGTCGGCCGAAGGCCGGTACCCAACTCGCAATGACGATTAAAATTCATCTCTGAACGCCCTTATCGCTTGAGCGCGCGAGGGTCGAGGGCGTCGCGGATCGCGTCGCCGATGTAATTGACGCTGAGCACCGTCAGCGAGATCGCGAGCCCCGGCCAGATGACGCGCGCCGGCGTGATCTGCAGGAAGCTGACGCCATCGTAGAGCAGCCGCCCCCAGGTCGGGAAGTCGGGCGGAAAGCCGAGCCCGAGGAAGCTCAGCACGGATTCGGTGATGATCGCCGTGGCCATGCCGAGCGTCGCCGACACGAGGATTGAGCTCAGCACGTTCGGCAGAATATGCCTTATGAGAATTCGGCGCGACCGCATGCCGCTCGCCTGCGCGGCGAGCACGAATTCAAGCCGTTTCACCGCCAGCACGTCGCCGCGCACGATGCGCGCGGTGTGCATCCAACTCGTCACGCCGATGCTGCTGACGATAAGGATGAAGATGCCCGTCGAAGGACCGAAGGCCGCGCGCAGCGGCTCGCGAAACAAGGTCATGGCGACGAGCAGCAACGGCAACAGCGGCAGCGCGAGAAACAGATCGGTCAGCCGCATCAGCGGGCCGTCGAGCCGGCGCCAATAGCCCGAGGCTACGCCGACGGAAGCGCCGAGCGCCAGCGAAAGCGCCATCGCGGCGACGCCGACGGCAAGCGAAACGCGGCCGCCCGCCAGCACCTGCGCGAACAGGTCGTGGCCGAGATTGTCGGTGCCGAACGGATGCAGCAGGCTCGATCCCTGGTTGCGCTCGCGAATGCTGATCTTGTTGGGATCGATGCGGTGCAGGAACGGTCCGAGATAGAACGGCAAGGCTGATGAGGGCGAAGACGACGAGGCCCGCCACTCCGCCGGGATGTCGACGGAACTGCCGCCAGACTTGAACCGCCGGAGAGCGGTCGGCGGCCGCGTCCTGCCGCCGTCGTCGCCTCACTCATAGCTGATCCTCGGATCGAGCAGGCCGTAGAGCAGGTCGGCGATCAGGTTGAACAGCCACGATCAGCACCGCGAAGATGAAGGTCAGCGTCTGCACGAGCGGCAGGTCGCCGCCCTGGATCGCTGTGATGAGCAATTGCCCGAGGCCGTTGACGCGGAACACCTGCTCCGTGACGATCGCGCCGGAAAAGATCGTGGGCATGCCGAGCGCGACGACGGTGACGACGGGAATGAGACTGTTGCGCAGAACGTGGGACAGCACCACGAGCGCGCTCCTTCACGCCCTTCGCGCGCGCGGTGCGCACATAGTCCTGATGCAGGTTGTCGAGCATGGAGGCGCGCACGAAGCGGCTGATCTGCGAGGTGTTGTAGAGGGTCAGCACCAGCACCGGCAGCGCCATCTGCCGCACCTGCGCAAGGAAGCTCGCCCAGTCCGTCACCTTCAGGTTGGTGTCGTAGACGGACGGGAACCATTGCAGCTTGACGCTGAACACGACGATGAGCACGACGCCGGTGAAGAAGGTCGGCGTCGAATAGCCGACCATCGCCACGAAGGCGCCGATCTGATCGAACCAGGAATGCTGGCGATAGGCTGAAAGCACCCCGATGGGAACGGCGAGCAGCACGCCGAACAGATAGGCGAGGCCAACGACCCAAAGCGTCTGCGGCAGACGCTGCACGATGAGATCGACGACGGGGCTGCGCGTCGCCCAGGAGAGCACGCGCGTGCGGTGCGCGTCCCCGAAATCGAGGCCCGTCATGGCCTGGAGGAGGTTCATCGGTTCGTTGACGAAGAACTGATGCAGCCAGAGCAGGAAGCGGATGAAGAAACGGCTGGTCGAGCCCCAGCGAAGCCCGCATGTTGGCCCTGACGTCCGGCGGGATGGTCAGCGGAAGATCGCCCAAGGGATCGTTCGGCGCGAGCGTCAGCAGCGAGAAGATCACGAAACTGATGATCAGCAGAACGGGAATCGCGAGCAGGAGCCTGCGGACCGTATAGGCGAACATCGCTCGCGCCTATTTGGTCCGCGACCAGTCCGCGATGTTCCAGAGTTCGCTATCCCAGCGCGTTTGCCGCACGCCGGCGAGCCGGTTGGAATAGGCCGAGGTGAGGCCGCGGTAGACGAGCGGAATGACGACGCCGTCGTTGATGAGCTTGTCGTTGAGCGCCTTGACGAGCTTCGCGCGCTCGGTCGGCGCCTGCGTCTTCGAAAGGGTCGCGATCATCCTGTCGTATTCGGCGTCGCAATAGCGGGCGAAGTTCTCGCCCTGCCAGCCGTTCTTCGGGCTCGGAATCTTGTCGCAGAGCCAGCTCTGCGAGATAGGCCTGCGGGTCCGTGCCTTCGAAGAAGTTGGTGTACATCTGCACATCGGCGTAGAACTTCTGCAACGTGTCCGGGCTCGACGGATCGCCGCCGAAGAACACGGAGGCCGAGATGTTGCGCAGTTCGACGGCGACGCCGATCTGGCCCCACATGTCCTTCAGCAGAGCCTGCGTCGCCTGACGCACCGAGTTGGTCGAAGTCTGCAGGACTGGAAGGACAGTTTGACGCCGTTCTTGGCGCGCACGCCGTCGGGTCCCATCTTCCAACCGGCGTCGTCGAGCAGCTTGTTGGCGGCCGCGATGTCGGGCTTCAGGCACCAATCATTGGCCGTCGAGACATAGATGGCGGGCCGGGAATGATGTTGCATGTCGGCTTGCCGGCGACGCCATAGCCCGTCTCGACGATGACGTCGCGATCGATCGCGAGGCTCAGCGCCTTGCGCACGGCGGGATCGGACATCGCCGGATGCGGGCCGGCCTCCAGCGTCGAACGCTTGTCGCCGAGCGACGGCGCGATCGCGGTGCGGTTGAGGTCGAGACGCTCGACGTAGGTGCCGAACGCCGTCAGCGCCTTGCCCTTGCCGGCGTCGACCATGCCTTTCAGCACCTCGGGCTCGATCTGGATGTTCCAGCCGTAGTCGTATTCGCCCGTCTCCAGCACGGCGCGCGCGGCCGAAACCGCGTCGCCGCCGCCCTTGAGACATGATGCTCAGCGAAAGCCGGCTTGTCGGGGTCGCGGTAGTTCTCATTGGCGACATAGACTGATCGAATCGTTCGGCTTGAATGCCTGCACTTTGAACGGGCCGGTGCCGATCGGCCCGAAATTGGCCGCCGTGCATCCCGGCGCCTTCGGCGCCGAGGCAATCCTTGAACTGCGATTTCTGGAGGATCGGCGACCGTCGCGCCGACGAAGGCCTGGTAACGGATAGGGCTTCGGCGCCGTGAACGTCACCTTGACAGTCAGCGGATCGAGCGCCTCGACGGACTTTATGCCGACGAACTTCGAGGCCTGCGCGCAGCCGCCGCCGGGCGCCGTGCAATAGCTCCAGGTGAACGCGACATCGTCCGCGGTGAAGGCCGAGCCGTCCGACCATTTGACGCCGGGTTTGAGCTTCCACGTCACCGAGGTGTAGTCGGACGAAATGCCGCCATTCTCGGCCGTGGGAAGGGTCTCGACCAGGCGGGGCGTGAGTTCGCCCTTCTCATTGAAGCTCGCCAGCGGCTCCAGCACGATCGAGGAGGCGAACTCCTCCTTGACTCCGCCGGAGAGATAGGGATTGAGGGTGGAGACCGCCTGCCAGAACAGAATTTTCAATTCGCCGTCCGTGCCGCGCGCGGCCAGAGCCGGGGTCGAGCCCAGGGCGGCCGCGAATCCCGCAGCCAAAAACGCCATCTTGCGCATTGCTAGCACTCCACGCTCTGTAAGACCGGGGAAACGGCCAGTCCGGCCGTGTTCATGTCAGAATGACGATTTCAGTTCGCTTTTGGCAAGTCAACGCTCGGGGACTCCGCGCGTTTCGCCTCGCGCCCGACTAGCCGAGCAGCGCTTTCGCGCCCTCGAACAGGGCGCGCGCGATCTCGTCGGCGGGTTTCGACTGAGCTCGCGCCGACGCCTGCCCGGCCCAGGCCTGCATGCGCGAAATATCGTTCGCCTTCGCCGCCGCTTCGCGCATCGCCTGGGTGAGGCCGCGCTGGATCGGATAGGGCGCGGGCTGCGGCGCCTCAGGTCCGGCGGCCGCGCGCGTATAGGCCGAGGCGAGGCTGCGACCGGCGCGGCCGGAGAACGCGCGAGTGACGACCGTGTCTTCCGGCGCGGCGGCGGCGAGGGCATCGGCCCAGGCCGGCGCGAGCTTCGCCTCCGGCGACCTCAGAAAGGCCGTGCCGACCTGAACGGCCGAGGCGCCGAGCAACAGCGCCGCGGCGACGGAGCGCGCGTCCGCAATGCCGCCCGCCGCGACGACGGGAATTTTGACCGCATCGGCGACGGCCGGCAGCAAAGCGAACAGACCGACCATCGCGGCCTCGGCGCGTTCGGCGGCGAACGCCCCGCGATGGCCTCCCGCCTCCATGCCCTGCGCGATGATCACGTCAGCGCCGGCGGCCTCAGCCTCGCGCGCCTCCGCGACAGTCGTTGCGGTCGCGAACCATCTGATGCCTCGCGCCTTGAGCTTGCCGACGAAGTCCGGGGGTAAAGCCCCATGATCGAGGAGACCGCGCTGGGGCCGGCCTGCAGCAGGGCCTCGCATTGCGCGTTAAAGTCAGGCAGCTTCGGCTCGCCTGCGTCCTCGGCGACCGGCGGGCCCCACTCTGCAAGAAAGGCGCGCACGCCCCGTTCGTGGGCCGCGTCGCGCTGCGGCGGCGGATCGGGGATCCAGAGGTTGAGCTGAAAGCCGCCGTTGCTGCCGGCCCGCACCTCGCGCGCCCAGGCGAGGATCGCCTCCGGGCTCATCAGCAGCGCGCCGCAACTGCCCATTCCGCCGGCCTTGCCGACCGCGATCGACAGCGAGGGCGGGCAGGCGCCGGCCATCGGCGCCAGCAGGATCGGGATCTCAACCCCGATCGACCGGGCGAAGGTTTCCGCGCGGACGAGAGCGGAATGCGGCAAATGCGCCTCCTGGAACAGCTCTGCCTAAAGAACCACAAATCGGGCTGCCGCGCACGGCGAGGCCTCACAAAAGGACTCTTCGTGAATTGCGCGTGAAATCCTTCCGCCTCCCGTAAAGGGCTATTGGCTTTCCCCGAACATTCGGCTCGATTTCGGGAAAATGGCCGCAAAGCTCGGGGCCTGGGGCGAAGCCATGTTCAAGTTCAAATATTACGACGGCATAAAGGCGGCGCAGGAGCGCACCAAGCGCAACGGCGTCGACATGCAGACGCCTTTCGATCTTGCGACGCTCGGCAAGGACTCCTGGCGCGCCCGTGTCTATCACCGCCTGTTCGATCTCGGCGTCAAATACGGGTTCATGGCCCTGCGCAGGTTACGGCCGGTCCTGAAGGTCGGCCCGTTGATCGTCGTCAGCCGCGCCGCCGATGTGCAGAAGATCCTTGGGGATCCCGAACATTTCGGGGTGCCGTTCGGACCGGAGATGACGGAGCTCGCGGGCGGGACGAATTTCGTGCTGGGGCTCGAAGACGAGGCCCACGCCGACCAGCGCGCCACGATCATGAAAGTGGTGCGCCACTCCGATGTGACGCTGCTGGAGACGGTTTCGCGCGAGACGACGACTGCGCTCGCCGCCAATGCGAAGGGCCGCCTCGACATCATCAAGGACGGTTTTACGCGGGTCGGCACGGAGGCCTGCTTCGCCTATTTCGGCCTGTCGGCGAGCGATCCCGACGCCTTCGCCGATTGGACCCTGTCGATCTCGGCGCTGCTGTTCGCCGATCCCACCGGCAAGCCGGTTACGCGCGAACTTGCTCTCAAGGGCGCCGAGGGCGTCAGGCGGGTGATCGATCGCTCGCTTTCCCGCACGCGCCCCAACGATGACACGCTGCTCGGGCGCCTGCTCGCGCTGCAAGCGACGACGCCCACGCTCACCAATGGCGAGATCCGCGCCATTCTCGTCGGGCTCGTGACCGGTTTCATCCCGACGACGACGCTGGCGGCGGGACGCATCATCGATGAGCTGCTGCGCCGCCCGATCGCCTTCGAGCAGGCGCAGAAGGCCGCGCGCGACGGCGACAAGGCGCGGCTGAAGGCGATGCTGATGGAGGCCGCGCGCCTCAACCCGGCGCTGTCGCCGGGCCAATGGCGTTTTACGCGCAAGGCGCAGACCATCGTCGATTCCGCAGGGCGGACGACGCAAGCGGAGCCCGGAGACATCGTGCTGGTGTCGACCGCCTCCGCGCTCGTCGACGGCGCCGTGATCGACAACCCCTACGGGTTCGACGCCGCGCGCGACAAATCGGCTTACGCGCTCGCCTTCGGCCTCGATCCGCACGAATGCATCGGCAAGGAAGTCGCGATCACCGTCATCACAGAGATCGCGGCCGTGCTCTTCGCGCTGCCGGGCTTCAAGCCGGCAGAAGGCTCGGCCGGCCGACTGGGCTGGTGTGGGGCCTTTCCGCGCCGGCTCGATTTCGTGTTCGAGCCGCCGTCTCCGGCCGGTTTCGCCATGCCGACCTATGCCATTCCCGTGCTCGCAAAGGTCGACGCGGCCGCGCTTCAGGCGAAAATCGAAGCGCTCGGCAATCCCGCGCGCCCTGACGTGCAGGCTTCTGCCGATAGTGTGGGCACGCTGCACTTCGTCTCGGCCTCGCTGCTCGACCTGGGCTCCAAGACCGAGAGCAAGCCTCACATATTCATCGAGGCCAACGCCGACGGCGACGAAGCGCAGGCAGCCGACGCGGTGGCCCGCGCCTTCGGCGCCTCGCTCGGGCCGATCGTATCCGAAGCGACCGGTTCCTCTCAGCCCTTCGCCGATCTCCTGAAGCGCTTCACCATCATGCCGACGACGCTGCCGGTCGGCGCGACGGGCCTCAACTTTCCGGGCTTGCCGGATTTTTCGACCGGCGACATCGAGCGCGAGGCGAAGCTCGCTAGCTTCGCGCGCGAGGCGGTCGACGCCTATCTGACGATGAAAATCGGGCGCTCGGCGCGCGCCTTCGACGTGCTCGATTTCGTTCGCCGCCTGATCCGGCCTGACGGGGCCGCGCGCGCCCAGATCGCGGCGGAGGCCTCGGGCAGGCTTGCCGAACTCGCGCGGCGCGGCGCGGAATTCGCGCCCGACATTCTGCTGCCGAGCCGACGGCGGCTCACCATGATGGACTGGACGCAACCTTCGAAATGGCAGTTCGCGAAAGCGATCCTGCTCGACCGCACGGACCTTTTGACCGTCAAGATTCCCTATCTCGTGTTCGCGCTAGCGATCGCTTACAGGAACTTCGAGCCGCGGTTCGCCAAACACGGCGTCTCGCTCAGCTTCACGACCGGCAGCGACTTCCTGAAGGCGGTGATCGCCGGCCTGCTCGGCGCACTGATCCCGTTTATCGTTATCGCCGCCGCCGCCGCGCTTTGGCTCTGGCGGCTCGAGAGCCGCGACGTCCCCGACGACCGCGAACCCAGCCTCGAAAAGATCGCCTCCGCGGCGACGGTCGAGGACGCGCCGGGCTTCGCGCAAAACCATTTCACTTCCGTCTCCGACATGAAGCCGGGCCTGTTCCGGCGCGCGACGCTGGCGCTGGCTTTGTGGGCGGTCAAGGAAACCGTCGTGCGCTATTTCCGCCCCGGCTTCGTCATCGATCTCGGCACCATCAATTTCGCGCGCTGGCTCAGACCCGCCGGCGCCGACAAGCTCGTCTTCTTCTCCAATTTCGACGGAAGCTGGCACAGCTATCTCGAGGACTTCATCACCAAGGCGCACGCCGGCCAGTCGGCGGTGTGGAGCAACGGGTCGGGATTTCCAAAGACGCAATGGCTGATCGAGGGCGGCGCCAACGACGGCGACCGCTTCAAGCGCTGGGTGCGCCGCCAGCAGGTCGTCACGCAGTTCTGGTACGCGCGCTTTCCGGGCCTCGCGGCCGACGTCAAGCGGGCCAACGGGGTGATCCGCTTCGGCCTAGCGCGCGCCTCCGACGAAACGGAGGCGCGCGACTGGCTGAGCCAGTTCGGCTCCTACGCCCGGCCCGACGGCGTCGTCGAAAGCGCGGAAGTGCAGTCGATCGTGTTTCGCGGCTATCAGCATCTGCCCTACGCAACCTACGCGCTCATCAAGCTGCCGGAGGATCGGGGCCGGCTCGGCAAATGGCTCACCGGGCTCGTCGGCGGCACTGACGGGGTCGCCTCGCGCGATCCGGGACTCGAAATCGCCTTCGGCGACAAACCGCTCGAACCCGACGCTCAGGAGACGCCCGCCGCCTTTGTCGCGTTCACGGCGCAGGGGCTGGTGCGCGCCGGATTTCCTTCGGAGCGGCCGGGGCAGAAGTCGACCTCCTTCCCGGGCGCCTTCAACCTCGGCATGGCGACGAGGGGCCGCATCCTCGGCGACCTCGGGGCGAGCGCGTCGGAGCGCTGGCTCTGGTCGGACGGGGACGAGCAGGCGGATGCGCTGCTGATCGGCTACGGCGCCACGCCTGAGGCCTCGAAGGCGGTGATCGACCGGCACGAGGCCGCGCTCGGCGAGGGTTCTGTTCTCAATCGCCTCGTCTCGCAGCCGACAGCGAAGGGGCCGGGATACGAGCCTTTCGGCTTCCGCGACGGGCTTTCGCAGCCGGTCATCCTGGGGACGCGCCGGGCGGCGAAAGGCGCGCCGGCGCGCGACCTGATGGCGCCCGGCGAATTCCTGCTCGGCTATAAGAACAATTCCGGCTATTTCCCGATTTCGCCGGGCGCGCCTGCGGCTTCAGATCCCGCCAACCGGCTGCCGACCTACGAGACCGAGGCGCGGCCTAGTCTGCCCTCGCTCGATAGCTCGACCGCGATGCGCGACTTCGGCCGCAACGGCACGTTCATCGCTGTCAGGCAGTTGAAGCAGGACGTCGACGGTTTCCACGCCCAGGCGAAGCGGCTCGCCGACGAAGTCGCCGCCCGGCCAGGCGCCGAGGGAGCGCTCGGCGCGCCGCCGACGGCGGAGCTGATCGAAGCCAAGATGATGGGACGCCAACATGACGGCACGCCGCTAGTCGGCGCACCGCCGAAGAAACCGACGGCGCGGCCGAGCAACGACTTCGACTTCGGCAACGACGACGCGGAGGGGTTCCGTTGCCCGGTTGGCGCGCACATCCGCCGCGCAAATCCGCGCGCCGCGCTGACCTCCAGTGCGAAGGGCGAAGACGTGGTGGTCGCGCGGCACCGCCTGTTGCGGCGGGGCCGACCCTATGCCGATGGCGAGGGGCCGGGCATTGTGTTCGTCGGCATCTGCGCCGACCTCGAACGCCAGTTCGAGTTCGTGCAGCAGAGCTGGATCGACGATCCCGGCTTCCTATCATTGCGCAACGAGCCCGACCCGATTTCCAGCGCCGCGACCCCATCCGCGCGCACCTTCACGCTGCCGACCCCGGAAGGGCCGATCTGCCTCAACAACCTGAAGCCGCTGATCGAGACGCGCGGCGGCGGCTATTTCTTCGCCCCGAGCCTCTCAGCGCTGGCGTTCCTCGCCGATATGGCGGGATTGCCGGCGGAAGGGACGGAAAGGTAGTCGAGCGCTGGCGCCCCCGCTGTCGCCTTCGCAAAATAAAACCGCCGACCCGCGCATCTCTGCCGACCCTGTCCCGTACCCGTATGCGTGAGCCGTCTTGGCTCTCCGGCCTCGCATGGCTCATCGGGGCCGTGCGCAGCTAGGAGGACGGCATGAATACGACATCCATGGCGAGGGATGGCAAGGGGAACGCGGACGCGGCGACCGTCAAAAGCCGGCGAGGATTCATGCGCAGCGCCGGGTTCGGCGCAGCGGGCCTGGCGGGCGCCGCGCTCGGAACGATGGGCGCCGGCCTCGGCGGCGCGAAGGCCGACACCGACATTGATGTTGCGATCCTGCAATTTGCGCTGAACCTCGAATATCTGGAAGCCGAATTCTATCTTCGCGCCGCCACTGGCCAGGGCCTCTCGCCCATGGACACCGGGCCGAATGGAGGCATGGTGACCGGCGGCTCAATGGTCCCGTTCACGTCGCCTCTAATCGCGGCTTATGCGCGCGAAATCGCCGATCGAGGAACAGAAGCATGTCCGGTTTCTTCGCGCGGCGCTGAAAGCCGTCAAAGCGGACATCCCGGAACCCGCGATCAATCTCGAAACCAGCTTCCAGACGCTCGGTCAGGACGCTGGACTTGGCGACCAATTTCAATCCGTTCGCGGATGAAATGCAGTTCCTGCTCGGCGCCTATGTGTTCGAGGATGTCGGCGTCACCGCCTATCACGGCGCCGCGTCGCTGATCACCAGCAAAGATTATCTCGACAAGGCGGCCGGCATCCTGGCGGTCGAGGCCTACCACGCGGGTCTGATCCGCACCGTGCTGTTCGCAAACAATATGACCGCGCGCCACCACGAAGATCTCCAATCTTCGCGCCGAACTCGACGGCACGGCCGGCACGACCAATATAGACGATCGTGGCGTGGGCACTGATAAAGGTCCGTCGCTCGTCGATTGCAGCCACGAAGCGAACGGAACCTTGCTCGGCGGCTTTCCGAATCCGCCCCCCGGCAACAACGCGATCGCCTACGATCGCACCACGCGCCAGGTTCTCAACATCGTCTACGGCGGCGTCAACGCAACCAGCGGCCTGTTCTTCCCGAACGGCATGAACGGAACGATCACGAGCTGAGCTTTCGCGCGAACAGGCAGGCCGCGCACGGTTTGCGACCCGTGCGCGGCTGGCTGTTGAATACTCATTCTAGATCTGCGGCGCTCGATCGCAAAATCGCATGGCGCAGGCGACGTCGGAGCGGTCGACGATCTCTTGCCGTCCGCTGACGGCGGCCGCGCAGGCCCCGAACGGGAGCGCAAGATGCAGGAGAGCGAAATTCGCGCGGCGCTTGAGCGCCACTGGGCCGCCTCGGATGCGAACAGTTTCGAGGCCGAGCACGACATCTATTGGGACGACGCCGTGCTCGAATATCCGCAATCGGGCGAGCGCATCCGGGGCCGGCGAAACATACAGGCCTCGCGCGTCGCGCAGCCGAACCAGAAACGGTTCACGCGTGCGCCGGATCGTCGGCTCCGGCGACCTGTGGGTCAGCGAATTCATCCTCGCCTACGACGGCCGGCCTTCCTATACGGTCAGCGTAATGGAATTTCGGGATGGCAAGGTGGTCCGTGAAACGCAGTATTTCGGCGACCCTTTCGAGCCCGGCTCTTCGCGCGCCAAATTCGTCGAACGGATCGAATAAACGCGCGCCTCCTCAAGCGGAGCGAATTGCCGATCGACACCACACTAGCTGGCTCGTTTCCTGATAGGCAAGATCGTCGTCCGCGCGCTTGCCGAGGGCGTCGCGGGCGGGCGAATCGTCGAGACCGAGGCCTATGAGATCGGCGATCCCGCGGGCCACGCCTATCGCGGCATGACGCCGCGCAATCGCGCGCTGTTCTAAGAGCCCGGCCACGCCTATGTCTATCTCGCCTACGGCGTCTCGTTCATGCTGAATGTTTCGAGCGAGGCGACGGCATCGGCGCCGGCGTGCTGATCCGCGCGATCGAGCCGACGTTCGGCGTCGAAATCATGGAGCAAAATCGAGGGATCAGACAAATACGCGATCTGACGCGTGGGCCGGGGCGGTTGTGTCAGGCGCTGGAGATCGATCGCAAGCTCGACGGGATCGACCTTTGCCGGCAAGGCCCGTTGTGGCTCGGCTCCGATGAACAGACATCTGCGGACATCGGCGAGAGCGTGCGCATCGGCATAACGCAAGCGGCGGACAGGGTGCTGCGGTTCTACGTGCGCGGAAATGCGTTCGTCAGCGGCGCCGCGTTCGCTCAATCAATAGGGCGGGCGAACTTTTTGCCTTTGCGCGCGGGCCGCGGCGAGCCACCATTCGAGGTCTTCGGCGAAGCGCGGGAACGCGCGCTCGAGCGCCCCGCCGCCGTCGCCGATCGGCTTGGCCTCGGCGTCCAGCGCACGCCCGATTGCGCCGACCGCGAGCGAACTCGAGATCACCACCATGCCCATTTCGGAGAGCGAGCCGTGCCACGCGAGACCCGCGCGGGCCCCAGCGAACCGTCCCGCGGAATAGCTGGCGATCGCAGCGGGCCGCCAGAACCATTCCTCCAGGAAATGGTCGGTGAGGTTCTTCAATCCCGGCTGCATGCCCCAATTGTATTCGCCGCTGACGAACACGAAGGCATCCGCCGCCTTGATCTTGCCGGCAAGTTCTTCGAGCGGCGCCGGCGCGTGGCCCGGCGCATATTCCTTGTACATCCGATCGAGCATCGGCAGGTCGACCTGCTTCGCGTCAATCAGCTCCGCATCGGCGCCGCGCGCCTTGAACGAGCGCAGCAGATACTCGGCGAGTCGGATGCCCTGCCGATCGGACCGGTACGAGCCGTAGAAGATCAGGATTCGGTCGGGCATGGGACTTTGTGCTTGCTTCGGGACGCTCAGTTAAGCTCTGAAGGGTATTCGGGGCAAATTCCCGACCGCCATTGTAGCTGCGGTCGTCGACGTTTATGCGCGCGGATTGAGATTCTGTCGTCCCCGTGAAAACGGGGACCCAGCGTCACAAGGCTCAGCGGCTTCAAGTTTTGAGCCCTGTTCTGCAAGCCCGGCATCACTCACTGGATCCCCGCTTTCGCGGGGATGACAGGAAAGGCATCGAACCGAGCGCCTATGGGTCAGCTACGGCGGGATGGATCGCTTCGCTTACACTCGCGATGACGGGGATTGCGTCTCACATCTTCGGCGCAAACCCAAAACCGATGGCAATGCGGTTCCATTGGTTGATGACGCCGACGGCGACGGAGAGATGCGCGGCCTGATCGGCGTCGAAATGCGCGGCGACCTCGGCATAGGCCGCCGCCAATTCTGGCTCGCCCGAGAGCGTCGTCAGCGCCTCCGCCCAACGCAAAGCGGCGCGCTCCCGCGCGGAAAACAGGCCGGCTTCGCGCCACACCGCGACGAGATCGAGCCGTCAACTGGTCGACGCCCGCCTCGCGCGCCCAGTCGATATGCAGCTTGAGGCAGAAGGCGCAGCCATTGATCTGCGAGACGCGCAGCTTGACGAGTTCACTCAACGCCTTCTCGATCCCGGCGTCGGTCACGGATTTCGAGAGCGTGCGCAGCGCAGAAACGGCGGCGGGCGCGCGACGGACGAACTCTTCATAGGCGACGCGGGGGCTCGACATGAAAGCTTTCCTTTCTCTAATATCAGAGTACGAAGATTATATTCGAGCTTTGATATAATGAGCAACGGCGAAAGCGAAATTGTGCTTCCCCAAGTCGCGCTTCCCGAACCCGGCGAGGGCCGGCGGGGGACAGGCGGCCACATCGGCTACTTGCTTCGCCAGGCCGGCACGGCGTTTCGGACCCGCATGGACGAGGGGCTCGCCCCGCTCGAGCTGACCAGCCCGCAATTCGTCGCGCTGACGATGATCTCGGCCTATCCCGGCCTCTCCAGCGCGGAGTTGGCGCGGCTGGCGCTTCTGACCCCGCAGACGATCACGGTTATCGTCACCAACTTGAGACGGGCCGGCCTCGTCGCGCTCGAACCCCATCCGCGACACGGCCGCATCCAGCAATTGAAGCTCACGGAAACGGGCGCGACGCTGCTCGCCGAATGCCGGCCGCTCGTCGACAGGCTGGAGGCGCGGCTCACCGACGGGTTTTCGAGCGAGGAAATGACCGCGGTGCGGCGGTGGCTCGTCGCGGCGGCTCGGCTCTAGCGCTTTCCGCCGCAAACGCGCCGTCATCGCAATTTAGTAACCCTGTTGAGTTTAATCTCCATCAAGCTCGCCGCAACGGCGATTTGGGCTTTGTTCTCATGCGCGGATATGCGGTTTTGGTCGCCGGAATGATCGGCTGCGCGCTGAGCGGCGGGGCGGCGCGCGCGCAGACGACCGATTTTCCGTTGCCGGACAACGCGGCGCCGTCGGCGCCCGCGGTCGTCCCGACGCCGGAAGCCCCGAAGCCAGCCCCGACAACCGCGTCCGCCCCGACTCCCGCGACGACCGTCGCCCCCACGCCTGCGCCGAGCGCGATCGCCTCCCCCGTGCCTAGCCTCGTAACGCCGGCGCCCGCCGCGGCTCAGCCGAAGGCGGCCGCCGCCGCGCCCATCAAGAAGAAGCCCGCCCCGCCTCCGCCGCAGCTCGAAACGGCGCTCCCCAACGATCCGACCCCGACCTATCAGCAGGACACACTGATCGCGACCACGCAAGCCGCGGCGCGCTACGACGACATCGTCAAGACGGGCGGCTGGCCGACCGATCTCGTCGCGCTGAACGCGCATTCGATCGGCCCCGATGTCGCAAAACTCCGCAAGCGCCTCGCCATCGAGGGCGATCTCAGCGCCGACGAGCAAGCCGAAGGGCCGGCGGCGCAGGTCTGGGACAAGCGCCTGAGCGACGCCGTCAAGCATTTTCAGACCCGCATGGGCCTGAGAGGCAGCGGCGTCGTCTCCGGCCAGACGCTGAAGGAACTCAACGTTCCCGCCAGCGAGCGGGCCCACGCGCTCGCCGCCAGCATCGAGCGGATGAGCGCCTTCAGTTTCTCGTTCGGCGAGCGCTATGTCGTCGTCAATCTGCCGTCGACCTCGGTCGAGGCGATCGAGAATCGGCAAGTCGTGCATCGCTACGTCGCGATCGTCGGCGATCCCGATCATGCCTCGCCCGAGATCGCCGCCCATATAACGCAAGTCACCTTGAACCCGACCTGGACCGTGCCGGTCTCGATCATCAAGAAAGAGATCATTCCGCGCATGCAGCGGGATCCCGGATATCTCGCGCGGCAAAAGATTCGCATTCTCGATGGCTCCGGCAACGAGGTCGACGCCAAATCGATCGACTGGAGCACCAATCGCGCCGCCAACTACACCTTGCGGCAAGATTCCGGGGCCGGCAATTCGCTCGGCTCCATCCGCATCAACATGCCGAACAAGGAAGCGGTCTATATGCACGACACGCCGGGCAAAAGGCTGTTCGGCGCGGACTACCGGTTCCTGAGCCACGGCTGCGTGCGGGTGCAGGGCGTGTTCGATTACGCCGAATGGCTGCTCGAAGGCTCGCCCAATCCGGATGGCGGCGTCTGGGACAAGGCGGCGATGGAGGCCAAGGTGAAGGAGGGCGGAAAGCTCGACATCAAGGTCGAGAAGCCGACGCCGGTCATCTGGGTCTACCTGACCGGCTGGGCCAATGATGACGGGCTCGTGCATTTCCGCGACGACGTCTATGGCCTCGACAATCCCGCGATCGCCAAGGCGCCGCCGGCGAGCGGCGACGGCTCGGTGACCGCGGCGGCGCTGCCGCCGCTGACCGATTTCGCGCCCCGCACCGTCCTGACCACCAATCGTTGAACGCGCCTCGGCCGCTGCAGAACCGCGTCGATCCCTTTGGCGAGCTCGTCGCGACGCCGGAGCGCGGCGGGCTGATGGGCAATCGCGGCGGTCGCTTCCATCGCGACGACCAGACGATTGGGCGGCGCCGCTGGGCGAGCCGCCAATGGATCGCCTGCGTCTGCGAGTTCAAGGGGCGATGGCGGCCGGTGTTCGGCCGCGGCTATACGGAACTGTTCTTTTTCGACGAGCCGACGGCGTTTTCCGCCGGCCACCGGCCCTGCCACGAATGCCGCCGCGCCGACGCGCTCACCTTTCGCGAAGCGCTCGGCGGTAGATTGTCCGCGGACGAGCTGGATCTGCGTCTGCATGCCGAGCGGCTCGACGGGCGCGTCAAGCGGCGGCATCGGCTGCGATTCGACGAATTGCCCGACGGCGCTTTCGTCGCGCACGAAGGCCTGCCTCACGCCATCAGGGGCGACGCGCTGCTGCCGTGGAGTTTTGCGGGCTATGGCGCCCCCGTCGCCAGGCCGCAGGGCGAAGCGGAAGTACTGACGCCGCCGCTGATCCTCGCCGCGCTCAAGGCGGGCTATCCCGCGCGGTTTGGGAAATCGCGCGCGTAAGGAGCGGCGGCCGCCGCCGCAGCCGACGTCGGCCTGGAGGCAGACGCTCCAGGCTTGACGCATAGCGCGCGATCTTCAATGAGAGCGCGGCGCCGCGTCTGCGGCTCAAGACGGGGGAAATGTTCTTGCTAAAAATCTCTTTGACGCTCGCCGCGAGCGTCATGCTTTCCGGCGCCGCTTTCGCTGCCGACGTGAATGGCGAATGGCTGCGCGCGGATGGCGTCACGAAGGTGCGTTTCAGTCCTTGCGGCGCGGCGGTCTGCGGCGCGGTCTCGTGGCTGAAGGACCAGAACGGGCCGGCCAAGGTCGGCCAGAAAGTGTTTTTCGACATGAAGCCGAACGGCGAGAATTCCTGGGCCGGCAAGGCCTTCAACCCGGATGACGGCAAAGAATATTCCGGCAAGATGACGCTCAGCGGCGACTTGCTGACGACTTCGGGCTGCGTTTTCGGAGGCCTCATTTGCAAATCCTACAATTGGACGCGCGCGCGCTGAAATTTGCAGCGGCGCTTGTCGCGCTTGCGGCGCCGGCGAGCGCCTTCGACTGCGGCAAGGCCTCAACCAAATACGAGAAGGCGATCTGTGCCGACGCGTCCGCGCGCGCCGCTGACGAGGCGATGAGCAAGGCCTATGCCGATCTGCTCGCCGCCGCCCAGGACGCGGGGCGGCGCGCGGCGATCGCCAACGCGCAAGTCGCCTGGATTCAGGATCGAAACGGCCACTGCACGGACGCCAAGCCCGGCGAGCTGCCGGCCTGCCTGGCGCGCGAAAGCAATGCGCGCCGCGCCTTTCTGAGCGGAGAGAGCGAGCAGGGCCCGGGCGCGCCGTCGAAGCTCGCGCCGTGGTTCCGCTTCGATAAGGGAGGCAGGAACAAGACCGCCGTCGACATGGAGCTGATAAAATTCGTCGATCCGAAGACGGCGGGCGAGCGCGCCTTCAACGAAGCCGTGACCAAATTTCTCGATGAGATCGTCGAGCCGGAGAAGGGCGAATACGGCTCCGACCATTTCGAGGTCGCCAACCAGATGCGGCTCGTCTACGCCGCGCCGAAACTCGTCTCGGCGCAGGCGTCCGTTTTCGCGGACATTGGCGGCGCGCATCCGAATTCCTACGTGACCAACGTAAATCTCGACATCGGCGCCAACCGGCTCGCGAAGTTCGACGATCTGCTCGACGATGCGGCGGCGAAGAAAGTGTTCGCGATCTGCCTCGATCAGGTGAAGGCCGCGAAGAAGCAGAACATGGGCGACGATGCGCCGCTGTCGCCCGACGATCTGAAGGCGCTCGCCAATAACATCGAAGACGTGACTTCGCAGATCGGCAGTTGGAGCTTTGAGGCCAAACAGGCGGTCGTCACCTACAATCCCTATATGGTCGGCTCTTATGTCGAGGGCGCCTACGAGTGCAAGCTCGGCTACGACGTGCTGCGCCCGCTCGCGAAGCCGGGCTTTCCGCTGCCCTGAAAGGGGCGATCACGGCCTCCCCTCATCCGGCCTTCGGCCAGGCCTTCTCCCGCTCGCGGGAGAGGGTTGGGGTGAGGGTGTTTCCTTTGATTAGACGCGCTACGCCCTTGTCTGACCGTCGCCGCGCACCCGGTATTTGAACGTGCACAATTGCTCGACGCCGACGGGCCCGCGCGCGTGCATGCGGCCGGTCGCGATGCCGATCTCGGCTCCGAAGCCGAACTCGCCGCCGTCGGCGAACTGCGTCGAAGCGTTGTGCAGCACGATTGCCGAATCCACTTCGCGTAAAAAACGCTCGGCGGCGGCCTCGTCCTCGGTCACGATGCAGTCGGTGTGATGCGAGCCGTAAGTCTCGATGTGATCGATCGCCGCGTCCAGCCCATCAACGACGCGGGCCGAAATGATCGCGTCGAGATATTCGGTCCGCCAGTCTTGTTCGCTCGCGGGTTTTACGCGGGGGTCGGCGGCGCGCGTCGTGGCGTCCCCGCGAACCTCGCAGCCGCGATCGAGAAGCGCGGACACCAGCGGCTTCAGCAGGCGCGGCGCGGCGGCGGCGTCGACGAGCAGGGTTTCCGCGGCGCCACAGACGCCGGTTCGTCTCAGCTTCGAATTGATGACGACGTTCAGCGCCTTTTCCGCATCCGCCTTCGCGTCGACATAGACATGCACGAGGCCCTCGAGATGGGCGAAGACGGGCACGCGCGCCTCGCGCTGCACCCGCTCGACGAGGCTGCGTCCGCCGCGCGGTACGATGACGTCGAGGGCGCCCTCAAGGCCCTGCAGCATGGCGCCGACCGCTTCGCGCTGGGCGGAGGGCGCGCGCGAGATCGCCGCTTCCGGCAGGCCCGCTTCGCGAAGCCCCGCGACGAGGCAGGCGTGGATCGCGCCGGAGGAGCGGAAGCTGTCGGAGCCGCCGCGCAGCACGACGGCGTTGCCGCTCTTCAGGCCAAGCGCGCCGGCGTCCGCCGTGACGTTCGGACGGCTCTCGTAGATGACGCCAACCACGCCGAGCGGCGTCGCAACGCGCTCGATTATGAGGCCGTTCGGGCGGCGGTAGGTCTCGAGTACGCGGCCGACGGGATCTGCCAAGTCCGCGACCTCCTCGACGCCGCGCGCCATCGCCTCGATCCGCTTGTCATCCAGCCGCAACCGGTCGATCAGCGCCGCGCTCAATCCGCGCCGCTCGGCCTCGGCGACGTCCTCGGCATTGGCGGCTAGGATTTTCACGCGATGCTCGCGCAAGAGGCGTGCACCCGCGCGCAGCGCCTCGGTTTTCTGTTCCGGCGGGGCGTTGGCGATCACGCGGGCGGCGGCGCGCGCCTCGGCGCCAAGGGCGTTCATCTCGCCGACCACGTCGGGTTCGAGGTTGCGGATCGGAGCGGCCAGCGTCATCTATTCGCCATCGGGTAGACAGAGGGTGCGCCTTAGCAGATTTGTCGGAAGCCCGCGAATTCGCGTCGTTGAGGAGAAACGCCATGAGCGAGTGGGACACAAGGGAGGCCGCGTTCGAGAAGCGGCAGGAAGTCGATTCCGCGCTCGAGTTCAAGGCCCGCGCCCGGCGCAACAAGCTCGTCGGTCTGTGGGCGGCCGAGCAGCTCGGTTTGCCGCAGGACGAGGCCGAGGCCTATGCGAAGCGCCTGGTCGAGGCCCGCATAACAGAAGACGATGACGCCTCGCTCGCGGCCTGGCTCGGTGAGCAACTCAAGGGCGTCACGCCTCCCGTGACCTCCTATCGCATCGCGATCAAGCTCGGCGAATTGACGGCGCAGGCCCGTAGCGACATCTTTGCAGGCCGCTGAATCGTTATTGGAAAGGGAGCGCGTCATGTCGCTGGCCGTCGCTTCGGCTGAAACCGCGAGTGCGCCGCTCGACCTCGGCGTGCTGGCGAGCGAACTCGACGGCGGGCTCGGCGCGCGCCTTTCGATCGGCCTCGTCATCCTCGCGACCGACCAGACGCTGGAGCACGAGTTCCGCGAACTGATCCGCATTCCCGGCGTCGCCTTCTACGAGGCGCGCGTCTTCAACGACAACGACATCACGCCCGAGACGCTGCGAGCGATCGGGCCGCGCATCGCGCCGACGCTCGATCTCATCCTTCCTGGCGTAAAACTTGACGTTGTCGGTTTCGGCTGCACGTCCGCGACGATGACGCTCGGCGAGGAGGCGGTGTTTAAGGAAATCCGCTCCGCCCGCCCAGGCGTCGCCTGCACTACGCCGGTCACCGCAGCATTCGCCGCGTTCAAAAGCCTCAAGGCCCGGCGCATCGGCCTGCTGACCCCCTACTCGCGCCACATCAACGAAAACCTGGCGGGCTATTTCGAGGGCCACGGCATAGAGGTCGCCGCCATGGCCACGTTCGACCGGCAGGACGATCGCGATGCGGCGCGCATCTCGCTTGCCAGCATCGAGCATGGCGCCGCGCGGCTCGCGCGGGCGCCCGGCGTAGAATGCGTGTTCGTCTCCTGCACGAGCCTGCGCGTCGCGGCGATTGTCGAGCGCGTGGAAACGGCGACCGGCGTGCCCGTCACCGCGTCCAATCATGCGATGGCCTGGCACTGCCTGCGCCTCGGCGGCGTCGACGACCGCGTGGCGGGCGCCGGGCGGCTCTTTCATTTGGGGCTCGCATGAGGCGCCGCCCCTTCGCGGGCGCCTAGTTCGTGGCCCCCGATCCACGCCTCACGCCCGCCCGCTCCGATCTCTCCGCCGCGCATCTCAAAGGGCAGGTCGAAGCCGAACATTTCGCAGAAGCCGACAGGCGCGGCATCGCCGCGGCCAGCGCCCCGCTACGACGGCGGCCCTCGCCCGACGCGCCGCTCGACACCGAAGCCTTGTTCGGCGAAAGCGTCGACGTCTACGAACAGCAAGAAGGGTGGGCGTGGGTCCAGCTTCGGCGCGACGGCTACGTCGGTTACCTTCCCGTAGAGGCGCTTGGCGAGCCTGTTGAGTCTACGCACCGCGTCGCGGCGCCGCGCACCCATGCCTACCCCGGCCCCAGCATCAAGCTGCCGCCGTTGAGAGCGATTTCGCTCGGATCGCTGATCGCGATCGACCGTTTCGAGGGCGAGTTCGCGATCGCTCGGGAAGGCGCGTATTATTGGGGGCGCCATCTCGCCCCGTTTGACAGCGTCGAGGCCGACTTCGTCGAGGTCGCGAGCCGCTTTCTGCATGCGCCCTACCTGTGGGGCGGACGCACGTCCGAGGGTGTCGACTGCTCCGGCCTCGTGCAGACGGCGCTGCGCGCCTCGGGCGTGCCGGCGCCACGCGACAGCGACATGATGGAGCGGGAACTCGGGGAAAAGCTGGCGCCGGGCGTTGCGCTGCGGCGCGGCGACCTCGTGTTCTGGCGCGGACATGTCGGCGTGATGACCGACAGCGAAAACCTCTTGCACGCCAACGGCTTTCACATGGCGGTCGCCGAGGAGCCGATGGAACTCGTGCGCCGCCGCTTTCTGGACAGCGGCGCCGGACGCATCACATCGATTCGCCGGCTGTGATCTCAAGCGGCGCCCCGCCTCGGGCGTCATTTATTTGTAAATTCGATGAGGTTACCAACGAGGGGCGCCCGCGAATCACGGGCGACAAGGAGGACTTCGATGAAAAAGCTTTCCGCGGCGATTTTCGGGCTCGCCGTGCTTTCCAGCGCTTTCACCTCGCCGGCGCTCGCACTCGGCGGCTGCGGCCCCAACATGCACCGCAACGGCAACGGCGTCTGCGTGCCCGGCGGTCAGAACCAGAACTATTGCCTGCGCACGACCGGCCATCCGGCGACCCGCATGCCCGACGGCAGACTGGTCTGCATCCCCTGACTTCCTGAGAAATCGACGCGTACAAACAACCCCTCGGGCCGACCGAAACGTCTGCCCGATTTACACCCGGAAGGCGAACATCCGGAAGCCGAAATAGGTCACGAACATCGCGACCCCCGAGCCGAAGGCGACGAACAGAAAGAGCATCGAGGGCGGCATCGGCAGATTGAGTGCGCCCCAGACCGCCAGCGCCAGCGCATAGGCCGCATAGTTCACCGCGAGCCCGACCGCACAGACCATCACGTAGCGCACGAACGCCCGCATCATCGGCTCAGTCGTGTGCGAAAAGGTCAGAAAGCGGTTCAAAAGGAAATTGAGCACGGTCGCGACCGCGAAGGCCGGAAAGCGCGCGAGATAGGGATCGACGCCGAACGCGCGGTTCAGGCTGTAGGTGATCGTCGAATCGACGACATAGCCGAACAGGCCGACGGCGACGAAGGCCGGGAGCTGACGCTTCAGCGAGGAGGCGGGCGCGAGGCTGCTCATGACCTGATCGTTGGACATTGCTTCTGAGTTACTGCGGCAGCGCCGCTTAAGGAAGGCTTATGTCGGCGTGGGGCTTGTCTCCTTCTCCAGCAAGGCTTGGGAAGGGTCATGCCTCTCTAAAGCATGGGGCCATTTCATCATCGGGCCCGACCTTCGCCAAAGTGCTGACCCCAACCGCATGGACTTCGCCGCCTGCGGGAGCGAATGAAGACGCATGCAATTCGACCGGGAGGAACGGCCATGACGAGCCGCTACGCCGAAGTCTACGAGCAATGGCGCGCCGATCCTGAAGCCTTCTGGGCCGACGCGGCCAAGGCGATCGACTGGGTGAAGTCGCCCTCGCGCATTTTCGACGCCGACGCCGGCGTCTATGGCCGCTGGTTCCCCGACGCCGAAGTCAACGCCTGCCACAATGCGCTCGACCGCCAGGTCGCGGCGGGCCGCGGCGATCAGGCCGCGATCCTCTACGACAGCCCCGTCACGGAGACAAAGCGGCGCCTGAGCTATTCCGAGCTGCTTTCCGAAGTGAAGACGCTCGCCGCCGTGCTCAAGGATTTTGGCGTCGGCAAGGGCGACCGCGTCATCGTCTACATGCCGATGATCCCGGAAGCGCTGGTCGGCATGCTCGCCTGCGCGCGCATCGGCGCGATCCATTCCGTCGTGTTCGGCGGCTTCGCCGCCAAAGAGCTCGCAACCCGCATAGAAGACGCCGAGCCGAAACTGGTGCTGACCGCCTCCTGCGGAATCGAGCCCGGACGAGTCGTCGAATACAAGCCGCTGCTCGACCTCGCGATCGCGATGTCGAAGCACAAGCCCGAAACCGTTGTCCTCTTTCAGCGCCCGCAAGCCGAAGCGGCGCTCGATCAGGCGCGCGACCGCGACTGGGCAAGCCTCGTCTCGGCGGCAAAAGCGGCGGGCAAGAGCGCCGATTGCGTCGCTATGCAGGCGACCGATCCGCTCTACATCCTCTACACGTCGGGCACTACCGGCGTGCCCAAAGGGGTGGTGCGCGACACCGGCGGCTATCTCGTCGCGCTCGCCTGGTCGATGAAGAATTTGTACGGCGTGAAGCCCGGCGAGACGTGGTGGACGGCCTCCGATATCGGCTGGGTGGTTGGCCATTCCTACATCGTCTATGGCCCGCTGCTGCATGGCTGCGCCAGCGTGCTCTATGAAGGCAAGCCGGTCGGCACGCCGGACGCCGGCGCGTTCTGGCGCGTCATTTCCGAATACGAGGTGGCCGCCTTCTTCACCGCGCCGACGGCCTTGCGCGCCGTGCGCAAGGAAGACCCGGAGGCGGCGCTGCTCAAGAATTACGACCTTGGCGGCTTCCGCACCCTGTTCCTCGCCGGCGAGCGCGCCGATCCGGAAACGCTGACCTGGGCGCAGCGCATCCTCGGGCGGCCCGTCATCGACCATTGGTGGCAGACGGAAACCGGCTGGGCGATCGCCGCCAATCCCGTCGGCATCGAACTCATGCCCGTCAAGCCGGGCTCGCCGACCGTCGCCATGCCCGGCTATCAGGTCGATATCGTCGATGAAGGCTGCCATCTCGTGCCCACAGGCGAGATGGGTTCGATCGTCATCAAGCTGCCGCTGCCGCCGGGCTGTCTGCCGACGCTCTATCGCAGCGACGAGCGCATGCGCGACAGCTACCTCAAGGAGTTTCCCGGCTACTACAAGACCGCCGATGCCGGCGTGAAGGACGCCGACGGCTACCTTACCATTCTGGGGCGCACCGACGACATCATCAACGTCGCGGGCCATCGGCTGTCGACTGGCGGCATGGAGGAGGTCGTCGCGGCGCATCCCGATGTCGCCGAATGCGCCGTGCTCGGCGTCAAGGACGAGATCAAGGGCGAGCAGCCTTGCGGGTTCCTCGTGTTGAAGGCGGGCGTGACGCGTCCCCACGCGACGATCGAAAAGGAAGTCGTCGCCTTGGTGCGCGACAAGATCGGACCGGTCGCCGCGTTCAAGCTCGCGCTCGTCGTGCCGCGGCTGCCCAAAACCCGCTCCGGCAAGATTTTGCGCGGCACCATGAAGAAGATCGCCGATCAGGACCCCTGGGCGATGCCCGCTACCATCGACGATCCGAGCGCGCTCGACGAAGTCGCCGCCGCGCTCAAGGCTGCGCGTGTAGGCGCCTTCCCGGGCGGCGGCGCGCAGGAACTCGACCGTCGCCCGGCGGATCTGCCCTTTGAGAACGTCGCGTTTCGACGCGTCGAGCTCGCTCGCTTCGAGCCCCTCGAACACGTAGCCGAACGGGCCGCCTTCGTGCGCGCCGCGCTCGCGCCAGTAGTCGTCGTAGCTCGAGAACTTCGTCTTGTTGGTCAGACGATGCAGGACATGGCGACTGTCGGAGACGGCGTGCGTCGCGAGCCCCATTTCAAGCGCAAAGGCGCGGATCGCGAGCAGCACGGCGTCCTTGGGTCTGAGGCCATACATTTCGCGGGTCGCATCGATGACCTCGCGTTTCAGGGCGCCGAACGGCCCCTGTATGCCGCCGATCACCAGCGCGGGGCGTCCCTCCACCTTCGTGATGCTGAACGAGGCCCGGCACAGTTTCTCGTCTTGCGGGGAGCGCGCGCAGTAGAGGGCGATTTCGCCCTCCCGCTGCATCGCGGCGTTGATCGCCGCGGTGACGTAGAGGCCGTACTGCGAATTCTTGCGCGCGTGAATTGATAGGATCAGCGCGTCCTCGTTGTCGCACAGGCGCTTGAGGAAGGGGGCGGAAAAGCTGGCTTCAAGCCAGTCCCAGGTTTCCATCAGGATGGCCGCGCGCCGCCAAGGCCAGTAGTGGCGGCGCAAATAGCTGCGCAATGGCTTCGAGAGGGCGCGCGACTGCGGCGCGCCGGCGCCGACGCGGGCATGCAGCGCGCTCAGGTAGCGTCGCCAGCGCAAGGCCGTCAGAGGCGCGGCGAGCGCGCGCAGGCGCAGGGTGCGAAGGCCCTTCGCTTCGTAGCGCTCCGGGGTGGGCGGTCCTGACACCGGGCTCCAGCATTCCTTTCCGCGGGTGTTCACCGCTTGATTCTCGTGAGCCTCCCTCTTAATCGCCATCGCGGCGGCTTTGGGGCGAACCGCGACGGAAACTCGGGGGCGATATTGGCGAGCAACTCGCGGACGGACGGGGACGACCGCGGGGTTTTCCACGTCCTTCCGCGCGGCATGAATTATTCGCCCGCGCACGCTTCGTCCATCGACCTTTTCGTGTCCGAGGTCGCCGCCCACAGCCGGCTGCCGATCGAAGTCGTGGCGGAATACGAGGGCGATCCGCTCCCAGCGGCCAGATTGCACCGTCTGCCGAGCTACGGTTTCGCGGAAACCATGCGGAGGGCGCGGTTTGTGGCGCGGCTGGTCGGCGAGCGGCGGCCCAGGCTCGTCATCGTCCAGCAGCACCTGCCTTCGGCCGCGGCGATTCGGGCCCGCATCAAGACGCCGGTCCTGCTGCAGCGGCACAATTTCATGCGGCCGCCCCGCAGCGGCCTGATCGGCGGCCTTCGGCGCCGCCGGCAAGCGCGCGCCCTCAATGCGCTGGCGGGGCTCACCTTCGTCAGCGAAGTTGCGCGCGAGGATTTTGCTCAGGATTGGCCGGAGGTGAGGACGCCGCGCTGGGTGATCCCGAACGGCGTCGACATGGCGGCCTGGCGTCCGGCCCGGGTGCGCGAGCCTTTCGTCCTGGTCGTCGGGCGCGCGACGCCGGAAAAGGGCCTGCTCGAGGCGGCGCGCGCCCTCGGCCAGACGCTCCCCAAATGGCCGGAATGGAACGCGGCCTTCGTCGTCGCGGGGGCGAAACGCGGCGCCGACTATCTCGCCGCGGTGCGCGACGCCTTGCAACCGCTCGGCGAGCGCGCCGAAATTCTGACCGACGTTTCGTTTGCAAGCGTCAAGGCGCTGAACGAGCGCGCCGCGATCGCCATGATCCCCTCGAAATGGCGCGAGCCGTTCGGCCGCACCTGCCTCGAAGCCCATGCGGGCGGCGCGGCAGTCATATCCTCAGGCTCCGGCGGCTTGCGCGAGATCAGCGGCGACACGGCGTTTTACGCCCCCGACGCGGAGGTCGGCGAGTTGGCGCAGGCGCTGCAAAAGCTGATCGCCGACGACAACCTGCGCAAGAGACTGGCGCGGGAAGGACGCGAGCGGGTCAACCAGAAATTCGACCTTGAAAAGATCGCGGCGAAGCTCGACGACGCCTGCGAGCAGGCGACAGCGCTCTGGCGCGAACGGGGAAAGTGAATGACCATCGAGGCGCTGATCTGGGATTTTGGCGGCGTGCTGACGAACTCGCCGTTCGAAGCGTTCCGCCGCTTCGAGCGCGAGCGCGGCCTACCGCAGGATTTTCTGCGCTCGATCAATGCGAAGAACCCTGACGACAACGCCTGGGCGCGGCTGGAGCGGGCGGAGATCGACGTCGAGGCGTTCAACCTGGCCTTCGCCGAGGAGAGCGCGGCGCTCGGCCACCGCGTCGCGGGGCGCGACGTCATCCGCCTGCTGTCCGGCGACCTGCGCCCGCGCATGATCGCCGCGCTCAAGGCCTGCAAGCCCCGCTATCGCCTCGGCTGCATCACCAACAACGCGCCGACCGGCCACGGCTCGGGAATGGCGCGCGACGCAGAGACGGCGCGCGAGGTCGCCGACGTATTCGCGATATTTGACGAGGTGCTGGAAAGTTCGAAGGTCGGCCTGCGCAAGCCCGATCCACGTCTCTATCAGATGATGTGCGAGCAGCTCGCTGTTCAGCCGCGGGCTTGCGTCTATCTCGACGATCTCGGCGTCAACTGCAAACCCGCCGCCGCGCTCGGCATGATCGCCATCAAGGTCGACAGCGAGGCGCAGGCGCTCCGCGATCTGTCGCGCGCGCTCGGCCACGACGTCGAAACCGGAGTTGCGCTTTGAAAGTCTCCGAGGCGATCGCGTCGCGCTATTCTACGCGCGCCTATCTGGAGCGGGCGCCCGAGGCCGAAGTCGTCAGGCGCATTCTGGAGCGCGCCTTGCGCGCGCCCTCCGGTGGCAATCTGCAGCCCTGGCGCATCCACGCGCTGACCGGCGAGCCGCTGAAAGCCTTGCTGTCCGACGTCGCGGAAATCCGCGTTCGCGGGCGCGAAGGAGGCGCCGGAATATCGCGTCTACCCCGAGAACCTCTGGGAGCCCTATCGCACCCGCAGGTTCGAGAACGGCGAGGACGCTTTACGCGAGCGTCGGCATCCCGCGCGACAACAAGCCGGCGCGGCTCGCAGCTGTTCGCGCGCAACTACGCCTTGTTCGGCGCGCCGGTCGGTCTGTTTTTCACGCTCGACAGCCGGGTCGGGCCGCCGCAATGGGCGGACATGGGGATGCTGATGCAGAACGTGATGCTGCTCGCGGTGGAAGAAGGACTGGCGACCTGCCCGCAGGAAGCCTGGTCGCAATTCCCTCAGACGCTGCGCAGGCATTTGGGCCTGCCTGAAACCGAGATGGTGTTTTCGGGCATGGCGCTCGGTTTTGCGGACGAGGCGCATCCGATCAACCAATGGCGCAGCACGCGGGCTATGTTTGATGAGGTGGTGGTGATGAAGGGGTTTGAGAGCAAATAGTGATTAGTTGGAGCAGCGCGCTGCACTGATCCAATCATTCTGTCCGCCAACACCGTACGCGATTGTCCCCTTCTCCCCTTGCGGGAGAAGGTCCCCGAAGGGGGGATGAGGGGTCGCTGACCGCATCAACCCCCGTTCGAAATCTGCGGCGGCCGCCGATCTCATCAGCTGATTCGAGTTTCTCGCGGTGAAGACCCCTCATCCGGCCTTCGGCCACCTTCTCCCGCAAGGGGAGAAGGCGATAACCTTCCCCGCCTCAGTCCGTAATCGCCCCATACACAATCGCTCTCAAATCCGTATCCGACATATCGAAACTCATCAGCGACTGGGCCATGAACAGGCCGACGATCTGTTCGACGGGATCGACCCAGTAGTAGGTCTTGGCGGCGCCTGCCCAGCCGAATTCGCCGTTCGAGGTCGATTGGCCCGTCGCCGCGGCGTCGATTGCGACGCGCGAGCCGAGCCCGTAGCCGTAGCCGGAGAGCGGAATGCCGCCGATCTCGAGCGGCATCAGCTCGGGCGATATGTGATTGGAGTGCATGAGCCTGAGGGTGGCGCGGCTCAGATAGCGGCGGCCGTCGAGTTCGCCGCCGTTGAGCAGCATCTGGGCGAAGCGCAGATAATCGCGCGCCGTGCTGAATAGCCCGTGGCCGCCGCGCTCGAATGTCTCGGGCGCATCGACGGGGTAGAAGGTCGAGACGTCGTTGGGTTCGGGCGGACCCGTCGGCCCAGGCTTCGGCGGCGCTGGCATATTTCATGCCGCGCTTGAAACCGGGCGGCGCGTAGATCGTCGCGACCCGCGAGCGTTTTCTGCCGGCACTGAAAATCCCGTATCCTTCATGCCGAGCGGGCCGAGCAGCCGCTCGTTGAGGAAATCCCTCAGCCTCTGCCCCGAAACCGTCTCGATGACGCGCGCGGCGACGTCGATGCTGACGCTGTAGTTGAAGCGCGAGCCCGGCTGGAAGGCGAGCGGGTAGGTCGCGAGATCGTCGATCGCTTCGGCGAGCCCGATCCTGCCGTCATTGAGCTTCAGCTTGGCGTACATCTCGCAGACCGGCAAATCGGTCAGGAAGCCGTAGGTGAGCCCGCTCGTGTGGGTCATCAGGTCGGCGACCATCATCGGGCGCCGGCAGTCGACGAGCACGCCGTCGGCGCCGAGCACCTTGACGTTCGCAAAGGAAGGCACGTGCTTCGCCACGGGATCGATAAGACGGACGCGGCCCTCTTCGTAGAGCATCATGAGCGCCGTGGAGACGATCGGCTTGGTCATCGAATAGAGGCGGAACAGCGTATCCGCCCTCATCGGCGTTTGCGCCTCGCGGTCGGCAAAACCGTAACTGCTCTCGTGCACGATCGCGCCGCGCCGCGCGACCAGCACGTTGATGCCGGCATGCGCGCCGCTCTCGACCGCCGACCGCATGACGGGCGCGATGCGCTCGAGCCGCGCCGAATTCGTGCCCACGGATTCCGGCGTCGCCATCGCGTTCTCTCCCTGAAGACTTCAAACTGCGGCGCAGTTTGCGACAGACCGCCGCGCTCCGCAACGCGGTAGACGCGAACTCATGCTATCGTGATGAAAGCTCGCAGAAAAACATGGAAGCGCGCCGATGAAGCTGAAGTCCGTCTCCTGCCTCGGCGCCTCCGGCTTCCACCGGCTCGCCTATCGCGAATACGAAGGGCCGCCCGGCGCGCCGACGCTCGTCTGCGTTCACGGCCTGACCCGCAATTCCCGCGATTTCGACGCGCTCGCCAAGGCGATGTCGGCGACGCATCGCGTCATTTGCCCGGACATGCCGGGACGTGGCGAAAGCGACGATCTGGAAAAACCCGGGGATTATCAGTTCCCGACCTATCTCGCCGATGTCGCGACGCTGATCGCGCGGCTCGACGTGGAAAAAGTCGACTACGTCGGAACCTCGATGGGCGGCCTGATCGGCATGTTTTTGGCCGGGACGCCCGGACATCCGCTGCGCAAGCTCGTCATCAACGACGCGAGCGCGGTCACGCCCAAGTCGTTCATTGCGCATATCGCGACCTATGTCGGCGTCAACATGGACTGCGGTTCGCTGGACGAGCTGATCGAGCGGGTGCGCGCGTCCTACGCGCCGCAGCCCGATCTCTCGGCGGAACAGTGGCGCGATGTCGCGCTCGCCTCCGCGAACCAAACAACCGGCGGCGGCTATCGCTTCGCCTACGATTCCCACATCGGCGACGTCTACCAGACGCTCGAACCCGCCGACGTCGTGCTGTGGCCGTTCTGGGAAAAGATCGAATGCGACACCCTGCTGCTGCGCGGCGGCGCCTCGGGCGTGCTGAGGGCCGAAGACGCCGCCGAAATGGTGCGCCGCCGGCCTCGGACGAAGCTCGTCGAGTTTCCCGGCTGCGCGCATCCGCCGATGCTGATGAACGAAGGGCAGATTGGGGTGGTGAGGGGGTTTTTGGCGGGGTGAGGGGCGGCGCGCGCGTCAGGCCGAAGCGACATATATTTCGGAGGGCCTCGCCGACTGCCTTCATAAGCGAAGCCCCCTCGGGGAGGCCGTAGATCGAAGCTGTCGTGCCAATCAAATTGTATATCTACGAGAAATCCAATGGAGCCGAGAACGTAGCGCTGTTTGACAGTAATGAGCGGTCGCTTGTCGCCCTTTGCCGGCCTCGGAAGAGTAGCCAGATCATTTGCAAATGCAGCGTTGTTGGCTACAGCTCTGACGATTTCGGCAGAGGCTTTGCGACATCGCGTAGCTCTGATTGCGGCCGCGACCCCTTAAGGATCTCCCAGGGCGGCGCCGCTCGCCTTGTCATCATCGATCGGAAATTGCGCGATGACTTCCTCATGCTTGAGAGGGAAATGCGTTCTCAGCATTTCGTGATTGGCGAAGAACCGTTCGAACAATTTCGCCACGCCAGCACCCCAATCGGGCGCTTCGGGGTCCAGTTCGGCATGCAAGGCTCAACGAGGTCGCCGAGATAGCCCATGATCGGTTGAGTTCCCATCGCCAGCAGATGGCCCGAATGACCGAAGGAGTTCTTGACAGCGACTGGTGTATTAGGCGGCAGCGATTTGCAAATTGCCTCCGCTAAGCCGCGCTGACGGCCGGGCGGTTCGGGAGTCTTTATCGACGAACGGTCGGTCGAGGAGAGTTGGGACCCGCATCGAGTGCGGCTTCGTTTACCGGGCCTCAGGGCTCGCGACTGCTGCGAGCTTTCGTGATCACCTCTGGCTCGTCGCGCGGGGCCGCGCACGACAGGACGATCGCCCTCGCTCGTTCTGCGGGCTCAGGCCGATCAGCGACCTGGTAACCTGCCGGGCAAGAGGATCAGTGGGCGCAATCAGCAGCGGGACCAACATCCCCTTTCTGCCGTCCGGATCGAGATTGTAACGTTGCCGACTTCGCACGGCAATGGGGCAAGCCCGATAATGTGGGGAATAGATTGCAACATGCGGTCGGATCGACCCATTCGGTCATCCAGATCGACAAAGTTTCCACCGACGGGAAAGTCTTTGAATTGAGGAACGTTCGATAGCCCGCGCCGCCAAGAATTTCGCCGACTTCGCGAGATAGCTTCATATGGTGGCGTAATAATGAAAGCGCGTATCTGGGAGGCGGCGCTGCATGCGAAGTCCCGGTGCGAAGATTAATCAGCCGCGCGATCTCCGCATTCACCTCGCGAGGGCCTTCCCTCCAAAGCGGTAGCCGATCAGCGCGCGATCAACTTCGAGCTCCTCATTGGCAGGCCATTGATGTCGCCCAGCAACCTGCATCGTACCAGTCCATCCACACGCGCCACATCATTGTTTGCAGCAATAGCAGACCGAGCCGTTGCCAGCCTCGTCTGCCCGAGGCGCGCCTTCGAGCCAAACGGGGCTCTGCCAGTTCTGACGGCGAGCGGCGCGCGTCAATCCGTAGGCGGCGTCGGCGGCCGGCAGCGGCTGCGGTACGCGACACGGGCGGCCGCAATCGCGGCATCGGCGGCAGCTGAGGGCAGCGACGGCGGCATCAGCGGTGGCCGCGTCCGGCCAAGCGGCAGTACGGCGAGGACGGAGTTGGCGGCGGCGGGGCGTGACAGGTACGGGCGGCTCAGCGGCGGCGTGGGCTGCTCAGGCGTCGCCGCGAAACTCATGGCCACGGATCGGATATTGGCGGCCACCCACGTCAACGCTGTAGCTCGAAAGATCGGCAAGACGACAGCCGCCAGCGCATCGCGCGCTTTGCCGGCGAAACCGGTCTCGAATAAGCGGCAAAACCCGCAAAGCCGCGCGAGCCGCCGTCGCGTACAGCCACTTCGCGACGTCGCCCGCTGGTTCGTTCAAGCCATCGTTTAGTCTTGCGAATCTGAAAAGGCGACCAATTGGCGCTCCCTCGCTTCATTCGCTCGGCGGGCCCGCCATAGCAGAACCCTTTCCGTCACCTATATCGTAACGCGTTACACTCGGAAAGACAAGGTTTTTGGGGCCCGACCGCCATCCCGTCGCGCCCATAGGTTGACACCGCCCCTCGCATTCCTAGTGTGCGCCGCTCTTTTCCAAAAATCCCTCCCGAGACGCATGATGTACGACGAAGACCTGTTTGCCGCCGCGGCGGTCTCGAAGGCTTGGCCCTTCGAGGAGGCGCGCAAACTCATTCAGCGCGTCGAT
This sequence comes from uncultured Pseudomonadota bacterium, assembly GCA_963710855.1. Classification (GTDB taxonomy): domain Bacteria; phylum Pseudomonadota; class Alphaproteobacteria; order Rhizobiales; family Beijerinckiaceae; genus Roseiarcus. Next base: position 33,872 of record CAVQBX010000021.1, read on the forward strand.
CGCACGGGGCAGAACGAGGTTCTGTTCGAGACCGGCTATGGGCCGTCGGGACTGCCGCATATCGGCACGTTCGGCGAAGTGGCGCGCACCACCATGGTGCGCCACGCCTTTCGGGTGCTGACCCATGACGCCGTGCCGACAAAGCTGATCGCCTTCTCAGACGACATGGACGGGCTGCGCAAGACGCCGGACAATATCCCGAACAGGGAACTCGTCTCGGCCAATCTCGGCAAGCCGCTGACCGAAGTGCCGGACCCGTTCGGCGAATACGACAGCTTTGCCGCCCACAACAATGCGCGGCTGCGCCGCTTTCTCGACAGTTTTGGCTTCGACTACGAATTCGCCTCTTCGACCGCTTATTACAAGGCCGGGCGCTTCGACGCGGCGCTGCTTCATATGCTCGCGCGCTTCGACGCGATCCAGGAGATCATGCTGCCCAGTTTACGCGAGGAGCGCGCGGCGACCTATTCGCCGTTCCTGCCGATCCATCCGAGCACCCGCATCGTGATGCAGGTTCCGCTCATCGGCATCGACGTCGAAAAGGGGACGATCCGCTGGAAGGACGACGCTGGCGAGGAGTTCGAGACGCCGGTCACCGGCGGCCACGCCAAGCTGCAATGGAAGCCGGACTGGGCGATGCGCTGGTTTGCGCTGAAGGTCGATTATGAGATGGCCGGCAAGGATCTGATCGACAGCGTCAAGCTGTCCTCACAGATTTTACGCGCGCTCGGGGGCGAGCCGCCAGCCGGCTTCAACTATGAACTGTTTCTCGATGAGAAGGGCCAAAAAATTTCGAAGTCGAAGGGCAACGGCCTGACGATCGACGAGTGGCTGACCTACGCGAGTCCGGAGAGCCTGTCGCTGTTCATGTTCCAGAAGCCGACGGCGGCGAAGCGCCTGCATTTCGACGTGATCCCGCGCACGGTCGACGATTATCTCGGCTTCCTCGACGCCTATCCGCGCCAGGAATGGAAGGAGCGGCTCGGCAATCCCGCCTGGCATATTCATTCCGGCGAGCCGCCGGAGCCCGAGACGCTGGCCCATGGCTCGAACACCCAAACAACTGTCAGCTTCGCGATGCTATTGAACCTCGCCGCCGTCGCCAACAGCGACAATCCAGCTGTGCTCTGGGGTTTTTTCAGGCGCTATGCGCCGGGAGCCTCGCCCGAAAACCATCCGAGGCTGGATCGGCTCGTCAACTATGCGGTGCGCTATTTCCGCGATTTCGTGCTGCCGAAGAAACACTATCGCGCCGCCGACGATGTCGAGCGCGCCGCGCTCGAGGCTGTTTCGACGAAACTCAGCGAACTCGGACCGGACGCGAGCGCGGAGGAAATCCAGCATTCGCTCTACGACGTCGCGCGGCCGATCCCGCGCTATCAGGACATGAAGGCGAAGGGCGCGACGCCCGAGCGGCCCGGCGTCTCCAACGATTTCTTCAACATGGTCTATGGCGTGCTGCTCGGCGAGGAGAAGGGGCCAAGGCTCGGCTCGTTCATCGCGCTCTATGGGGTGGAGGAGACGCGCGCTTTGATTGAAAAGGCGCTGTCGGGGGCGTTCCTCAAATAGGCGCGAGGTTGTTGATCTGATGTCATCCTCGCGAAAGCGCTCCCTTCTCCCCCTGCGGGAGAAGGTGGCCGAAGGCCGGATGAGGGGTCGCCGAGAGCGTCAATCTGTTTGCGAGGTTGCGTCGGCCGTTGATCTCAACATGTGATCAGACAGTATTGCGGCGCGGACCCCTCATCCCCCCTTCGGGGACCTTCTCCCGCAAGGGGAGAAGGGGATAAATTTCAAAGCCTCGTTCCTACGCCACCCCCGCCGGCCCGATCAGCAACGCCAGCCCGAACGCCAGCACGGCGAGCGCGGCGGCGAATTCGAAGCCGCGCGCGATCACTATCACACGGGTGCTTTCTCCAGCGGCGAAACGCATCGACAGCGATTTGGCGAATACGGCGGCGAAGGCGAGCGCGCCGGTCGTGACCGCGGTGCCCAGCGAGATCGCCAGCGTCGCGGCGACGCCGTAGAGAAACACCTGCTGCGACAGCGCGAACACCAGCACGAGGATCGCGCCGGAGCAGGGACGCGCGCCGGCGGCGGCGACCGTCGCCAGTGCGCCGCGCCAGGAAAAATTGTCGCCGAGCATGGACGGGTCCGGTGCGTGCGAATGGCCGCAATCTTCCTCGCTCCGGATTTCCGCGCCGGGCGTCTCGACGCGAAAGCCGCTCTGCGGCATGGCGAGCGGCGCCGCGCGCCAGGGCGCGCCGGCAAACAAAAGGGCGCCTTCGACAGCGCGGCGGCGCTCCAAAAATTGCGACAGCGCCGTCAGCAGCGCGCGGCCCTTGCGCCAGACGAGCCAGGCGCCGATCGCGGCAATGCCGGCGTAGCTCGCCGTCGCGAGGCCGTCGGCGACCAGGTTCATCTGCTGCGCCGTCGCGTTGAAGATCAGCGCAGCGACGCCGACGATCGCGATCGCCACCGTTCCCTGCAACAAGGCGGCGAGAAAGGCGAGAATCGCGCCACGCTTCAAGGCCCGGTCGCTCGCCATCATGTAGGAGGCAATGACCGCCTTGCCGTGTCCCGGCCCCGCGGCATGAAAGACGCCATAGGCAAGGCCGAGGCCGGCGAGGCCCCAGAAGGCTGAGGGGTCTGAGTTGAGCGCGCGTATATGCGCCGACATCATGTGGGTCAGCGTGGACTGCATGGAGAGCAGCCAGCCTGTGAACCCCTGCGCCGATCCGCCGCCCTCGAAGCCGCCAACCGCGAAGGGATGATTGTTCATCGCCGCGGCGAAAGCCGGGGAGGCGAAAAGGGTGAGGAGGGCGGCCAGAACCCCTCTCCCTCCGGGAGAGGGGCAGGGGTGAGGGTTTTCCGCGTGGTTGAAAGGCTCGCGTTCGTCGCTCGACGTCCCCTCACCCCTGCCCCTCTCCCGATGGGAGAGGGGGAGCCCAGCCTTTCGTGGCGTCACGGACATGCGAGAATCACCCGGCTCGCCATCTTGAAGCCGAAATTGACGCCGGGCGCGAGGCCGCTGAAGAAGGACTCGGTCAGGGTTTTCTTCTCCGAATCGTCAAGCGACTTTGGCTTGTTGAGATTGAGAGAGCAGCCTTTCGGGGCTGAAACAAGGGTCACGCCGTCGGTGTCGTCATATTCGAAGTCGATGAAATATTCGGGGTCGGCGACGAACAGCGAACCGAAGCGCCCGACCGCGGTCGGTTTTTTCAAGGGCAGGCGGACGTGGAAATGGACCAGATGGTCGGCCCGCTCCTCCATCCAGTAATCGGTGACTTCGCCGAACTCGGCGGTCTTGCCGTCGAGCTTCAGCGTGGTGAAATAGCCGATGTCGGCGAGGTTCTTGGCGTTCTCCTGCGCCAGCGGCTGGAACACCTCCCGCTTGACGAGCTCGCCGGGCTTGGCGAGCCCCTGCGTCGCGAAGGCCGAATACATTTCGTCGAACACCCAGTCGTGGATCACGGCGTCGACCTTGCCGTCGGCATTGAATTCGATCTGGCTGCGCACCGTAATCCAGACATGAGGGTGCGCCCATGCGGGCCTCGCGAGCGTCAGCAGCAGCCCGAGCGCGCCCGCGAGCCGCAAAATCCCGTCGATCCTCAAGCTTCGCGCGCTCCCGTTCAGGCGCTTGACCCCTCAAAGCGCGTGTGCCCGCAAATATGGGCGCGAACGTGACCGCCCCTCAAGGTTCAGAGCCGGTTAAGGAAATCGCTCTAGCTTTAGGGAATGGCGCGTAGCGTATGGCCATTCGTTGCGTTCGGGATCGCGCTGCTTTCGCTTGGCGGCTGCGGCATGTTCGAGCGCGCGCAGCGTCCCGCCTGGCGCACCGAAGCGGAAGAATATTGCCTCGCCAAGGGCTATGTGAAGCCCTCGCAGTACATCGAGGCGCTGCCCGAAATCAGCGGCCCCGGCATTTGCGGGATGACGCATCCCTTCAAGGTCTACGCGCTCGACAATGGCGCGATCCCGCTGTCGAAGCCGGTCGTCATCGACTGCTCGATGATCCCGACGCTCGAAACCTGGCTCGACAATTCCGTGCAGCCGATCGCGCAAGCCCGCTTCAACCAGCGGGTTTCGGGGCTCGAAGTGTTCGGCGCCTATTCCTGCCGCAACGTCGACAACGCTTCGTGGGGGAAGCTTTCGGAGCACGCGTTCGGCAATGCGATCGACGTATCCGGTTTCAAACTCGCCGACGGCCGCGAAATCCCCATCGTCAGCGACTGGAAGCGAACGGACACGCAGGAATCGGCCTTCCTGCATGAGGCGCACGCCGCCGCCTGCGGCGACTTCACGACCGTGCTCGGACCGGGTTCGGATTCGTTCCATTACAATCACTTCCACCTCGATCTCGCCAATCACGGCGCGACGAATACCGGTCCACGTAAGTATTGCCGGCCGACCCCGGCGCCCGGCCTGTTGCCGCCGCCCGCAAAACCCGACGGGCTGCCGCCGGCGCCCGATGTCGAGGAACCGATGGACGTGCGCGCCAAGCCCGCGACGCCGATGCCGCAATTCGCGCAAGGACCAGTCGATCTCCACGGTTTCAGCGCGGCGGCGCCTCAAGGCGCGGTCAACTATCAGGCGCCGACCTATGCGCCCGCGCTGCCGGCGGAAGATGTCGACACCGCGCCGACCTCATCAAATGTGCCGACGGATGACTGAGGCCGACGCCTTTGCGCCATGCCGATCGGAACCGTAAACAGGGGTTCCCGTCCGGAGCCCCATCGATGACCGAACCTGCGCCCGCCCATCTCGCCGCGACGCTCCTCTTGGTGCGCGACGGCGCCGACGGCCTCGAAGTGTTCATGGTCGCGCGCCACCGGCAGGTCGATTTCGCCTCGGGGGCGCTCGTCTTTCCCGGCGGCCGCATCGAGCCGGAGGATGAGGCGCTGGGCGGCGGAAATTATGACAAGCGCGAGCGGGCGCTGAGGGTCGGTGCGATCCGCGAAACCTTTGAGGAATCCGGCATTCTGTTGGCGCGACCACGCGGCGGCGGCGCTTGGCTCGACGGCGCAAGGCTCGCGGAAATCGCGGCGCGTTCGAAGGGGGTCGGCTTCGGGGAACTGATCTCTCGCGAGGAACTGGAGCTCGGCCTCGAAGCGCTGACGCCGTTCGCGCACTGGATCACGCCAAAGCGGCTGCCGAAGCGGTTCGACACGGCCTTCTACATCACGCTCGCCCCCGAAGGTCAGGTCGGCGTTCACGACGGATATGAATCCGTCGACTCGGTCTGGATCAATCCCCGCCGCGCCCTCGAGGCGGCGGCTCAAGGGCGCTACACAATCGTGCCGGCGACGCGGCTGAACCTGGATTTGCTCGGCCAAAGCGACTTGGCCGAGGACGCGCTGAAAGCATCGCGCGAGCGCCGCATTGTCACGGTCGAGCCCGTCGCGGAAAAGACAGAGGCCGGTCTGAAGCTCAGGATTCCGCTCGAAGCCGGCTACGGCGTAGACCATTTTATGATGTGAGGAGGGTCGGTCTCCAGTCCGACCTGTTGCGGAGAGACGGTCGGCGTGGACGCCGACCCTCCTCAAGCGCCCAGGGCTCCGGCAATCGCGCAAAGAACAACGATGACGAGCGGCGGGAGGCGGGCGACTGTCAGCCCGACGAAGCCGACGGCGGCGACGGCGAAATCGGCGCGTCCCCTGACCGCGCCCACGAATACGGGATCGTAGAGCGCCGCGCCGATCAGCCCGACGACGGCCGCATTGAGGCCCGCCATCGCCGCGCGGGCGCGGAGGTTCGCGCTGAGTTCGCGCCAGAACGGCAGGGCGCCCGCCACGACCAGCAGCCCCGGCAGAGAGAGCGCCACAAGTCCGATCACCGCGCCGACGGGCCCGCCCGGCCCGACCGAGGCGAGCGCGCCCAAAAAGGCGCCGATGGTGAACAGCGGGCCGGGGACGGCCTGGGCAAAGCCGTAGCCTGAGAGAAAATCGGCGTCCGAGACCCAACCCGGCGCGACGACCGCGTCCCTGAGCAGCGGCAGCACGACATGGCCGCCGCCGAACACCAGCGCGCCCGAGCGGTAGAAGGCGGCGAATAAGGCGAAGACGCCGGACAAGGGCAGGAAACACGCGGTGAGCAGCACGAAGAATATTGCGAGGAGCGCGAGGCCTTGAGTGCGCGTCAGCGGAGAGACGGCGGCGCCGGAACCCGCCGGCGCAGGCAGGCGCAATAGGGCGAGGCCTGCGACGCCGCCGGCGACCAGCACGCCGAGTTGCGCGAACATGCCCGGCGCCAGCAGGACGGCGAACAGCGCGACGGCCGCGATCGCCGCCCGCTCCCGGTCGGGAGCGAGCGAGCGCGCCATTCCGTAGACGGCTTGCGCGACCACCGCGGCGGCCGCGAGTTTCAGACCGTGCAGGACTCCTTCCGCAAGCGGCCCCTGTAAGTTTTTTGCGCCGTAAGCCGCTGCGAACATCATGAGCGCCGACGGCAGGGTGAAGGCGCCCCAGGCGGCGGCAGCGCCGAGGAAGCCGGCGCGCTGCAGCCCTAGCGCGAACGCCACCTGGCTGCTGGCGGGACCCGGCAGGAACTGGCAGAGCGCGATGAGATCGGCATAGGCCGCATCGTCGAGCCAGCGCCGGCGCTCGACGAATTCGGCGCGAAAATAGCCGAGATGGGCGACCGGGCCGCCGAAACTGGTGAGCCCGAGGCGAAGAAACGCTGTGAGGACGTCGCGCACTGCCCCCAAAATATCCCCCAGGCCGGAGGGTCGGCCATGAGGCCGACATGTTGCGCGGGAAGGTCGGCGTGGACGCCGACCCTCCTCGGCCGCGCGCGCTATTCGGCCGGCGCGGGCTTGCGGTGGAACTCCACCTTGGGGATCAGCAGATTGACTAGCGCGACGCACAAGGCAACCGCGAACATCGTCATGAAAGTGAGATGCAGCGAACTCTCGAGCGCGGCGCGCAAGGGTCCTGCGCCGGCGTCGCCGCTGGCGCGCTCGACGAGGGCGCGCAATTCGTCCGAGGAGACCGAGCCGAAACCCTCCCTTGCGAGGCCGAAATTGAGCATGGCGCCAAAAGCGGTCGCGCCAAACGTGCTGCCGAGAGTGCGTGCAAACACGTAAGCCGCCGTCGCGCTGCCGCGCTCGTTCCCCGCGACGATTTCCTGCACGAGCACGATCGAGGGCGTCGAGAGCAGGCCCATGCCGAACCCGACCAGCGCAGACCCTATGCCGGCGAGCCAGGGCGAGGATTGTCCGTCGAGCATCAGATAGACAGCGACGCCGACCGGCACCGCGAACGATCCGGCGCGGATGACCGTGCGCACGCCCAGACGGTTGACGAACCGCATCGAGAGGGTTGCTGCGACCGGCCAGCCCATTACCATGGCGGAAAGCGCGAAGCCGGCGGCGAGCGCGCTGCGCCCCATCACGCCCTGCACGTAGACCGGCACGAAGGTCGTGAGGCCGATCATCACCATGCCGGTTAGAGCCGACGCCGTATTGGCGGCGGCGATGGCGCGCCGCCCCCAGAGTTTCATCGAAATCATCGGCTCGGGCGAGCGGCGCTCCTGCCAGATGAACAGGGCGATCGCGATGGCGGCAATGAGCGTGAGCGCCGCGACTTCTCGCGCGGTGGCCGTCGAGAGGGCGGTGAGGTCCGCCATTACTGCCGCGATCGAGACGGCGAACAGCGCCGCGCTCAGATGGTCGACCGGGCCGCCCTTGTGCGCTGAGGTTTCGTGCAGATAGCGCCCGAACAGCAGGGCCGCGATCGCGCCGATCGGCAGATTGATCCAAAAAATCCAGGCCCACGAAGCGTGCTGGATGATGAGTTCGCCGGCGAGCGGGCCGGCGACGGCGGAGATCGCCCAGACGCTGGCGAGATAGCCCTGGATCCTGCCGCGCTCCTGCGGCGTGTAGAGATCGCCGACGATCGTCATCGAGACGGGCTGGATGGCGCCTGCGCCAACGCCCTGCACCAGCCGGAACAGGATGAGCGAGGGCAGCGACCAGGCGAGGCCGCAAAGCAGCGAGCCCGTGAGAAAGATGCCGAGGCCCCAGAACATCACGGTCTTGCGGCCGATCCGGTCCGAGAGCTTGCCGAACACCACGGTCGTCGCCGTCTGGGTCAGCAGGAAGGCGGAGAACACCCAGCTATAGAGTTGCAGTTGCCCGAGCTGGCTGACGATCTGCGGCATCGCCGTCGAGACGATCGTCGCCTCGATCGCGATCATGAAATTCGAGACCGCGACGGCGGCGAGCGCCAGCGGCCGGTAGGTATTGGGCGAGGTCATCGGCGAAGGGGGTCTGAGGCGGGCATCGGTCATATAGGCCGCCGCGACGGAAATCCACGGCGGCGCGAGCTTCAAGATATTGTCAGCGCTCCGCGCCTTGACGAATCGTCAGCATTGCGATTGCGGCCGCCGCCAGAATCAGCAGCGCGAAAGCGGCGCGCAACGACGTTACGGAAGCGACGAAGCCAATGAGCGGCGGCCCCATCAGATAGGAAGCGTAGGCGACAGTCGCTGTCATCGCGACGCCGATCGACGGCGTCGCCGCCGCCGCCGCGCTCGCGCTGAACGCGGCCGGCACCATGTTGCCGACGCCGACGCCGATCAGGCAAAAGCCAAACACCGCCGGCGCGGGCGCGGCGAAGCCGACGGCGATCATCGCGCCGACGCCGATGAGCCCCGCGCCATAGAGGAGGGTCTTCGCCCGTCCGAGGCGATGCACTACGCCGTCGCCGAACGCGCGCGAGGCGAACATCATACCGGCATAGGCCGAATAGCCCCAGGCCGCGGCGCCCGGCGTCCAGCCAAGTTCGCGGTTGAGATAAAGCGCACCCCAGTCGGTGACCGAGGCTTCCGAGAAGACGGCGAGCAGCGCGATGATCCCGAGCGCGATGAGCCGCGCCTCCGGCATCACAAAAATCTTCTCCGCCGCATGCGTGTCGCCGACGCCGATCCCCCGCGTCGCCCACAGCATGATGATGAGGCCGATCGTGGCTTCGACGCCGAGTTGCGTCGCCGCAGAGGCGCCATGAGCGATTAGCAGGCCGCCGAGCGCGGAGCCCGCGAGCCCGCCGCCGCTCCAGGCGGCATGGAAGGACGACATGATCGGCTTGCCGAGACGACCCTCCACGATGCTCGCGTGCGCGTTCATCGGCACGTCGACGAGCGTGTTGAACACGCCGAACAGAAAGACGGCGAAGCCGAGCCCGATCAGCGCAAGCGGCAGCGCGGCGAACAGCGGCGAAAGCGCGAGGGTGAGGGCGCCAATAGGGCCGGTGATGCGAAGCGTCGCGCCAGTGCCGCCGAGTTTCGGCGGCAGCAGGCCCGCGATCGGCATGGCGGCGAGCGCCCCGACGCCGCCGGCGAGCAGGACAAGAGACAGCCGCGCGTCGGTCAGGCCGTAGAGCGTCTTGATGAGCGGAATCGCGACCGCCCAGGCGCCGATCCCGAAGCCGTTGACGAAGAAAATGGCGGTGACGCCCGCGCGGGGGGCGAGGGTTTCGATGTGAGGCACCTGGGCGGGGGTTGTAGTTGCGGTGGCTGACCGCGGCCGGAGGGGAGAGGAAGGCGGAGGTCAGCGACCTCGGCTACAGGATCAAGAAACTGTCATCCCCGCGAAAGCGGGGATCCAGTGTCGTAGGGCCCAGAGGCTTCAAGATGATCTCAGCCCGTTGATGCGGGCCGAGCATCACACGCTGGATCCCCGCTTTCGCGGGGATGACAGTGGGAACGGTCTTCAGGTTTGAGGTTGGGGCGACAGGTTGCCCGCGTCGGGATAGTTGCGCGGCTTGCCGGCCGCCGGCACGGCGGCGCGCGGTGGCGGCGGCGGGGTCTCCTTGTCGGTGCCGGACTCGCGCACCGGACGAACGCCGTCGAGCAGGCCCTGGATTTCGTCGCCGCTCAACGTCTCGAATTCCATCAGGCCGTTGGCGAGCGTCTCGAGATCGGAGCGGCGCTCGGTGAGAATGCGACGAGCGGCTTCGTTCGCCTCGTGTATAAGCCGGCGCACTTCCTCGTCGATCGTCTTGGCGGTCTCTTCCGAGATGTTGTGCTGGCGGCCGAGCGAATAGCCGAGGAACACCTCGTCCTGATTGTCGCCGTACATGACGGTGCCGAGCTTGTCGGAGAAGCCGGCGCGCGTCACCATCGCGCGGGCGATCTTGGTCACCTGCTGGATGTCGCTCGCGGCGCCGGTCGTCACCTTGTTCTTGCCGAACACGATTTCTTCCGCGATGCGGCCGCCCATCGCCATGGCGAGCCTCGAGATGAGCTGCTGGTAGCTCTCGCTCAGCATGTCGCGTTCCGGCAGCGGCTGCACCATGCCGAGCGCGCGGCCGCGCGGAATGATCGTCGCCTTGTGGATTGGAATCGAGTCCGGCATCGAGATCGAGACGAGCGCATGGCCTGCCTCGTGATAGGCGGTCAGCTTCTTCTCTTCTTCCGTCATGATCATGGTCTTGCGCTCGGCGCCCATCATGATCTTGTCGCGGGAGTCCTCGAATTCCTGGCGCGTGACGACGCGCTTGCCCCGACGCGCGGCGAGCAGCGCCGACTCGTTGACGAGGTTCATCAGGTCTGCGCCCGAGAAACCGGGCGTGCCGCGCGCCACGACCTTCAGGTCGACATCCGGCGCGAGCGGAACCTTGCGGACGTGCACGCGGAGGATCTTCTCGCGGCCGACGAAGTCGGGGTTCGGGATAACGATCTGGCGGTCGAAGCGGCCGGGACGCAGCAGCGCGGGGTCGAGCACGTCGGGCCGGTTGGTCGCGGCGATAATGATGATGCCCTCGTTCTGCTCGAAGCCATCCATCTCGACGAGCAACTGGTTCAGCGTCTGCTCGCGCTCGTCGTTGCCGCCGCCGAGGCCCGCGCCGCGATGGCGGCCGACCGCGTCGATTTCATCGATGAAGATGATGCAGGGCGCGTTCTTCTTGGCCTGCTCGAACATGTCGCGCACACGGCTCGCGCCGACGCCGACGAACATTTCGACGAAGTCAGAGCCGGAGATCGTGAAGAACGGCACGTTGGCCTCGCCCGCCACCGCGCGTGCGGTCAGAGTCTTACCGGTGCCGGGAGGGCCGACGAGCAGCACGCCGCGCGGGATGCGGCCGCCGAGTTTCTGGAACTTCTGGGGGTCGCGCAGGAACTCGACGATCTCCTGCAAATCTTCCTTGGCTTCGTCGACGCCGGCGACATCCTCGAATGTCACCCGGCCCTGCGCCTCGGTCAGCAGCTTGGCTTTCGACTTGCCAAAACCCATCGCCTTGCCGGCGCCGCCCTGCATCTGGCGCGACATGTAGATCCACACGCCGAGGAACAGCAGCAGCGGCAGCCCATTGATGAGCAGCGTCAGCATCCACGAATTGCCGTCGGACGGCGGCTTCGCGGTGATCGCCACGCCCTTGTCATAGAGCCGTCCGACCAGTTGCGGATCGCTCGGCGAATAGGTCTGGAAGGCGCGGCCATCCTTGTAATGGCCTGAAATTTCAGGGCCGGCGATGGTGACATCGCGGACGTGGCCGGAATCGACCTCGGTCAGCAACTGGCTGAACAGGATCTCGCTCGAAGGCGATTTCTGCGCCGGGCTCTGGAACAGCGTGACGAGCGCCAGGACGAGCAGAAAGATGATGACCCAAAGGGCGAAGTTTCGCAAATTTGCGTTCATCGCTTTCCCATCGGCGCGGCCGCGCGCTTCACCTGCAACCCACGGCTCCGCCGCTCCGGCCCTCCATTTAAGCGCACCCGCGGCGGTTGCCAAGGGAAGCGCGATTTACCAAGCTAAAGCCAGAACCTGAACGCCCTATGAATTGCCTGCGGCCTTCGTCGAGTTCCGGGCCAAGGCAAGATTTGGCCCTATCTTTCGCGCATCGCCGTCGCGGGGGCCATGCCGAGGATGCGCCAGACGCTCGCCATGCCGAGCCCGACGGTCAGCGCAAGGCCGCCGAGCGCCGAGCCGAGCGAGGAGCCCCAGCTGAAATCGAACTCGAAGCCCATCACGCGGGAGACTATGACATAGGCCGCGAGCGCGCCCGCGCCGACGCCGAAGATCGCGGTCGCCGCGCCAAGCGCGACATACTCCATGAGGAAAATCGCCATCAGGCGGCGGCGCGTCGCGCCCAGCACTTTCAGGATCACCGCGTCGGCGATCCGCGCGCGGCGGTTGGCGGCGAGCGCGCCGGCGAGTGTCAAGGCGGAGGTCGCGAGCGCCACGCTCGCCGCCCAGCGGATCGCCGTGTTGAGCTTGGCGACCAGCGCCTCGATCGCGTCCAGCGCCTCGCGCACCCGGATCGCCGAGACCGTCGGAAAGTTCTTGGTCGTCGCCTTCATCAGCGTCAGTTCGTCGTTTGCGCCCGACTTGCCGTCGAGGGTCGCGGAGACCAGCAGCGAATAAGGCGCGCCGCTAAAGGCAGAGGGGGAATAGACCAGCACGAAATTGATCGCGAAAGTGCGCCAGTTCACTTTCCGGAGATTGGCGATCCTGGCCGTCACGTTTCGGCCGAGCACGTTGACGGTGATGTCGTCGCCGACTTTCAGGCCGAGGCCGTCGGCGACCTCGCGATTCCATCGAGACGAGCGGCGGGCCGCTGTAATCCCTGGGCCACCACTCGCCCTGCGACAACCTCGGACCCGGGCGGCGGCTGATCGGCGAAGGTCACGCCGCGATCGCCCTCCAGCGCCCATTGCGCGCTTTCTCTTGCATGGAAGTCGGCCGCCGCGACGTCGCCGATCTTCACGATGCGGCCGCGCATCATCGGCGCCTCCTGAACTTTCGCGCCCGGCGCCTCTTGTTGCAGGAACTGGCGGAAAGGCTCAGCGTCGGCGTTGCGCACGTCGAGAAAATAGAAATTCGGCGTCGCGCCGTCCGCGAGCGGATGCAACTGGTCGCGCATGTTGACGTCGACCAGCGCGAGCGCGACGATCACGGCGAGCCCGAGCCCCAGCGAAATGACGACCGAGGGCGTCGGCGCGCCCGGCCGGTGCAGATTGGCGAGCGCGAGCCGCGTCTCGACGGTCGGCGGCCGCGGCGCGCGTCTCGCCAGCGCCATCGCGCCAAGCGCGAGGAACCGCAGCGCGACAAGCCCGATCGCCGTCGCGACGACCACGGTGACCGCGACGGTCTTTTGCGGACTGGCGAGGATGGCGAGCCCGGCCAGCGCAGCGGCAGCGGCGAGCGCGAGCACGAAATAGCGCCAGCGCGGGCGCATTTTCTCCTGTCCGATGAGGTCGCGAAACAACGCCGAGACCGGAAGATCGTGCGCGCCGGCCGAGCGGCGCGATCGAGAAGGCGAGCGCGGTCAGCACGCCATAGACCGCGCCGAGCGCCAGTTCTCGCGGATAGATCGAAGGCGCGATCGGATAGGGGAGCGAAGCGGCGGCTAGCCCCGCGACAAGATAGGGGACTGCCGCGCCGACGACGAGGCCGATCAAGATCCCGATCGCCGCCACGGCCAGAAACTCGATCAGCGCCAGCGCGACGATCTCGGCGCCGCTCGCGCCCAGCGCTTTCAGGATGGCGAGCGAGCCGCGCTTGCGCTCGATGAACCCGCCCGCCGCATTGGCGACGCCGACGCCGCCGACGACCAGCGAGATGAGCCCGACGAGCGCCAAAAATTCGCCGAACTGGTCGAGCGTGCGCGAGAATGTCGGGCGAAACCGCGCCGCGCGAGCGCACTTCCCACCCGGCTTCCGGAAATTTCGCCTTCGCCTCTTTGAGAAAGGCGGAGAGCTCCGCTTCGCTGGCCGGCGCCTGATCGCTGCCCATCAGGACGCGCGTCGTCCAATAGATGAGCGCGCCGGGTTCGATGAGGCCGCTCGCCCGGAGCGCGTCCGTCGAAATGAGGGCGCGCGCCGTAAAACCGATGCCGGCGCCGAGCCGGTCCGGCTCGCTGACGATGCGGGCGCGGATGTCGAATTCGAGATCGCCGAGCTTGAAGCGGTCGCCGACCTTGAGCTTCAGCCGGTCGAGCATGAGGTCGTCTACCGCGGCGCCGTAGCGCCCGGCGCGAAGGCCGAACGCCTCGGCGTTGGAGACCTGCGGATCGGATTCGAACGTCCCGAGCCGCGGCCAGTTCGGGCCGACCGCCTTCAGCGCGACGAGCGTCGCATCGCCGGCGGCGTTGCTCGCCATGGCGCGCGCGCCGGCGACTTCGGAGAGTTCGCCGTTCGAGGCCAGGAATGCGCGCTCTTCGGGCGCCAGCTCGCGATGGATGAGCGTGAAGGCGGCGTCGCCGCCGAGCAGGGTGCGGCCGTCGCGCGCGAGCCCGTCCTCGAGGGCGCGCGCCAGCGAATTGACCGCGACGATGGCCGCGACGCCGATCGCGATGCAGGCGAGGAAAATGCGCAGGCCCTCGAAGCCGCCGCGAAGATCGCGGCCGGCGAAGCGCAGCAAAGCGGCAAGCCTCATTCCGCTCAAGCCGCCAGGCTCCCCGGCTCGATCATGCCGGAGCGGATGCGCACAACGCGGTTGCACCGCGCGGCGAGCGCGGGGTCGTGGGTGACCAACGCGAGCGTCGCGCCGCGCTCGGCCGGCAGCGAGAACAAGAGTTCAAAAATGCGCCCGCCCGTGGACTCGTCGAGGTTGCCGGTGGGTTCGTCGGCGATCAGCAGTTTTGGTTGCGGCGCAAGCGCGCGGGCGAGCGCCACGCGCTGCTGCTCGCCGCCCGAAAGCTGCGCGGGATAATGGCCGAGCCGGTCCGCGAGGCCGACCGCGGCGAGTTCATCCCGCGCGCGCTTCATCGCGTCGCGGGCGCCGGCGAGTTCGAGCGGCGCCATGACGTTTTCGAGCGCCGTCATGGTCGGGATGAGCTGGAACGACTGGAACACGATGCCGATCGTGCGGCCGCGGAAGCGGGCAAGTTCGTCCTCGCTCATGCGGTGGATCGGCTCGCCGTCGATAAAGATTTCGCCGCTGTCGGGACGCTCGAGGCCCGCCATCGCCATCAGCAGCGTCGATTTGCCGGAGCCGGAGGGCCCGACCAGCCCGACCGCCTCGCCGCGCGCGATTGTCAGGCTCATCTTGCGCAATATATGAACCTGAGCGGCGCCGCTCCCGAGGCTCAGGTCGACGTCGCGCATGTCCACGGCGGCAGAGGTCATTCATGTCTCTTGCAAAGAGGAACGCCTCATATAGGCGGTTCCGCCTCTACGTACAGGCGATCGCGGCGGTTTGTTGTGTTCTGGTTTCCCCCGCTGCTGCGCGCACCATAAAACTCGTCGCGTTCGGCGACAGCCTCACCGCTGGCTACGGACTGCCGCCAGGACAGGCGTTCCCGGAAGTGTTGCAACGCGAATTGAAGGCGCGTGGCTATGACGTCGAAGTGATCAATGCCGGCGTCTCGGGCGAAACGGCCGAGGACGGGCTCGCGCGCTTCGACTGGAGCGTTCCCCAGGGCACGGATGCGATGATCCTCGAACTCGGCGCTAACGACATGCTGCGCGGCATGCCGCCCGCGGGGGCGAAGGCCGCGCTTCGCAGATGCTCGCCAAGGCGAGGGATCAGAAGATCGCAACCCTGCTGACCGGCATGCGAGCGGCCTCCAACCTGGGGCCGGATTACCGCAAAGCCTTCGACGCGATCTATCCCGATCTTGCCCAGACCTATGGCGTGCCCCTTTATCCGTTCTTCCTCGACGGGGTCGCGGCGGACCCGAAACTCAACCAGCAGGATGGCCTGCACCCGAACAAGGCGGGGGTGGAAAAGATCGTCGCGGAAATATTGCCGAGCGTCGAGAAGCTGATAGGCGCGGTGCGGCGGTGAGCGTGGACATCGGACGCCGCGCTTACTAAGGTCGCGGCAGGGTTTTTGAGAAGGTGGAAAGGCGCATGCGGCAAGTCGGAGCGGTCGAGGCCGAAAGCCAGTTTGCGAGTCTTCTGACGTCGTCGAAGCGTGGCGAAGAGGTAGCGATTACGCGACAAGGCCGTGAGGTCGCGCGGCTCGTGCCCGCTCGCGCGGCCGTGGATCCCGCTCGTGCGCGCGCCGCGGCGCTGCGCTTGCACGAACGCGCGAAAGCGCTGAGCCAGGGCGCTTTTAACTGGACGGAATGGAAAGCCTGGCGTGACTCGGATCGGCCGTGAGTTTCGTTCTCGACTGCTCTGCGACCCTCGCCTGGATTTACGGCGACGAGACAATTGACGCCATTCGCGCCGTCTTCGATGAGGTCGTCGCCGACGGAGCGGTCGTTCCAGGGATTTGGAAGCTGGAAGTGGGGAACAGTCTGACGATGGCCGTGCGGCGGGGACGGATCGACGCCGATTTTCGCCGCTCCGCACTCTCCGATCTTGGCGAACTTGAAATAAGGATCGACAGCTCGACCGACGCGCAGGCTTGGGCAGCTACGCTCGAACTGGCGGATCGGCACATTCTCACTTTGTATGACGCCGCGTACCTCGAGCACGCAACTCGCCTCGGCCTTGCTTTGGCGACGCTGGATCGCGAGCTGGCCGCCGGCGCGGCTGCGCTGGGCGTACGCGTGCTCGGAGTGTGATGTTCTGTCTGCGAGGCCTTTTGCGGCCGAGGGCCGGACGCCGTGATCAACAATGAACTCACGCCTACGTTGCCGGAATCCGTTGCAGTCCGGCAGAACGCACCCGAAGCATTTCCTTTTATGACGTCTCGCAAAATTGAGAACCACTAACTCAGTTCATCGGTCGCGCATTGCGTGGCGTCAGGCCATTCGCTAGACGCGAGCGATTAGCTCGGCGATCGGGCATCCCCTACCTCGTGGGGTCTCGAAACGCGTCGGGCGGAGGCTCGTCATGTCAGCGCGTCACGTTCTAACCCTGTCTTGCGTCAACCGTCCGGGCATCGTTGCGCGGGTGTCGACCGCGCTGTTCGAGGGCGGCTTCAACATTTTGGACGCGCAGCAGTTCGACGATGTCGAGACCGGCAATTTCTTCATGCGCGTCGAGTTCAACGGCGCGACAGAAGCGGCGGACGCTGCCGCGATGCGCGAGCGCTTCGGCGAGATCGGCCGGGAATTTCGTATGGAATGGACCATGCGCGCGACGGATGAGCGCAAGAAGGTCGCGCTGCTGGTGTCCCGCTTCGACCATTGCCTTGTCGATCTGCTCTATCGCTGGCGCAGCGGCGAACTGCCGATGGAAATCGTCGCCATCATCGCCAATTATCCCCGCGAGGCCTACGAGCACATCGAATTCGGCGACATCCCGTTCCATCATCTGCCGGTCACCAAACAGACCAAGATGGAGCAGGAGACGAAGCTCTGGGAGACGGTGCGCGAATCGAAAGCCGACGTGATCGTGCTGGCGCGCTACATGCAGATCCTCTCCGACGGCCTCGCCGCAAAACTGTCCGGCCGCTGCATCAACATTCACCACTCGTTCCTGCCGGGCTTTAAGGGCGCCAGGCCCTACCATCAGGCGCACGTGCGCGGCGTGAAGCTGATCGGCGCGACCGCCCATTTCGTGACCTCCGACCTCGACGAAGGCCCGATCATCGAGCAGGACGTCGAACGCATCTCGCATCGCGACACCCCCGAAGACCTCGTGCGCAAAGGGCGCGACATCGAACGCCGCGTGCTGGCGAGGGCGTTGAGCTACCACCTCGAAGACCGTGTGCTCATCAACCGCAACAAGACGGTCGTGTTCACGAGGTAGGTCCAACATCGGAGCTTAGGCTCTCTTGGCCGGGCTTTCCCGTTCAACTACCTGGTCGCGCCAGCCGCGAAGCCAGCGCCAAATTCAAGCCATCCGACGGTTACGCGCGATCCGTCATAATATTGAGCACCCTGGACGCGGGCGCGCGCATCGACCACCTAACCCCAGTCGGCGCATATTCAATCGTTGTGGTTGCAGATATCGCCTGTTCGATCATTTGTTTCAAGACGACCTGCCCGAACCCGTTTCGTTTCGGCTGAGCGACATGCGGGCCGCCACGCTCCATCCAGTTCAACCGCAGAGTGGGGCCGCCCGGATCAGGCTCGATTGCCCAATCGATACACACCTCGCCGTCAGGGCCCGACAGCGCGCCGTATTTGACCGCGTTGGTTGTCAATTCGTGCAGCGCAAGCCCGATGGATTGCATGGACTCCGCCGTCAGAGCGAGTTCGGGTCCGCTGATACACACTCTGGGGTTTGGCATTCCGACGAATGCGCCGACCTGGTGATGAACGAGCTGGTCGAGCGGGGCGCCGTTCCAGCTACCGGCGGTCAGCAGATCGTTCGACGCCGCCAATGCGCTAAGGCGACCATTGATCGTTTTGGCAAAGTCTTTAGCGCTGCCGGCGTTGCGGCTCGACAAGGTGACGATCGCCTGCACAACAGCCAGCGTGTTCTTTGACCGATGCGACAGCTCGTGAAGAAGGAACCGGGTGTGTTCCTCGATCTTCGTCCGTTCGGTAACGTCAGTCGCGACATTCACCATTCGCAGCGGCCGTCCATCGGTGTCGCGATCGAGAACCCGGCCGTAGCCCGACATCCAGCGCGTCTGCCCGTCGGGCAGGACGATCCGGTATTCGGCGGCATAGGAATCCTGCTGGTTTTCGAGGTCCAGGTAAGCCTGATAGACATGCCGATCGTCGGGATGCAGGGCCAAGAGATACTCATCCTTGGCGCCCCCAATCGTCCCGATTCCGTCGACGAGGTTGAGCCCGAACAGCGCGGCTCCCTCGGGCGTCCATCTTCGCACCCCGGTCACATAGTTGGTCTCCCAACTCGCCATCCGTCCCAACGCCATCGCGGACCGATAGAGCGCCTCGCCATCGCGAAGCGCTGCCTCGACCTTCTTCCCAGCGGTAATATCGGTCGCTGTGCAAATAATGCCGACGATGCCGCCCGAGGCATCGCGCCGAGGCTCGACATAGAGGTCAAAATATTCCCTGGGACCACTTGGCGCGGCGGCCGCAACTTCCTGACGCACGGGAGCCCCCGTCGCGATGACGAGGCGCTTCAGCGCTTCGACCGGCGGCGCGCATTCGGCGTCCATGATTTCTGCGTCGGTTTTGCCGATAACTTCAGCGGCCGAGTAGCCAAGTTTCGGATTATAAATCCAAGTATATCGAAGATCGAGGTCCTGTTCGAAAACGGCGGTCGGGGAATTGCCAAGGGCTATCGCGAAACGTTCCTTGTTGCGCCGCAGTTCGATCTCTACCTCCTTGCGCTCGGTAATATCCTGAACGAGGCCGATCAGGCGACGCTGTCCGTCCTCCCACCGCAATTCGGCCTGCGACTGAAGCCAGCGGATTGAACCGTCGGGTTGCAGAACGCGCAGCTCCTGGCGAAACGCGACCCCGGTGGCGATGGTCTCCTTCACGGCTTCTTCAACCTTGGGCCGATCCTCCGGAAAAACAGCGTCAAGCGCCGCGCGGTTCGTGATCGGCTTTCCCCGAGGCAGTCCATGCAGTTCTAGCGCGCGATCCGAGGCGAAAAACTCGTCTCGATCGACCGCATATTCCCAAGTGCCCGCCCCGGCGGTCTCCATCGCAAATCGTAGTCGGGCTTCGCTATCCAGGGAGCGAGCGACAAGGTGGTGCCGTTCCGTGACGTCCATGTCGACGCCGACCATCCGGACAGCCTTGCCTGAATCGTCGCGGACCACGATCGCGCGAGCAGAACACCAGCGCACAGATCCATCGCCGCGGATCATGCGAAACTCGGCCTCATAGTCGTTCGGACCCTGTAGCGCCGCCTCGATACGCCTCGACACGAATTCGATATCGTCGGGATGGACAAGTTTTCGTAACGATTGCATATCGGCTGGAGCGCAAGCGAGCGAAAGCTCCTTTTCCAGGCCTTCGGACCAAACGAGCACATCCGCGCTGACGTCCCAGTCCCACGTATGTATCCGGCCAGCGGCCAGCGCGAGCCGCATCCGCTCTTCGCGGGCGACCAACGTCGCTATCTCGCGCTCCGCGGCGGCGGATTTCCAACGCTTGCTGTCGGATGGGTCACGCATTTTAACCAAAGTACCCCACGGCTTTAGTCATAATAAGTAACAAGTAGCGTTCGTTTAAACCGCCCACCCGGGCCCGATGTCAAGAACTGTTCTTGACGCCTCTTCGAGAATTATTGATCCATTACTTCCTGCGAGGAGAGAGACCGGAGGAACCTTTATCGCCCTGAGGAGTAGGCAAACTATCGGTTTCCGACGGCCGGAAGCGCTTCAGGACCTGCCCTTAGAGGAGAGTCGCAATGACCGGCCAAGTTGTAGTTCTCATCGTCGAGGATGAGCCGTTTGTTCGGATCTGCGCGGTCGACACGGTGGAAATGGCCGGGTTCGAAGCGTTGGAAGCAGAAAACGCCGACGAAGCGGTGCGAATCTTGGAGTCGCGCTCGGACGTGCGGATCGTTTTCACAGACATCGAAATGCCGGGGTCTATGGACGGCCTAACGCTTGCCGCCGCCGTCCGGGGACGGTGGCCGCCCATCGAGATCGTCGTGACCTCGGGCCGTCGCGCCGTGGCGAAAAGCAAGCTGCCTGAGCGGGGCTTGTTTATCTCGAAGCCTTACAACCCTGATCGGCTTGTCGAGACATTTCGCCGATTGGCGGCATAGCCGCGTAGAAATTGCCGGCTCTCGAAAGCGGCCTCCTCACACCGACCGCATCAACCCGCCGTCGACCCTGAAGTTCTGCCCGGTGATGTAGCCCGCGCCATCCGAGACCAGGAACGCGATCGTCGCCGCGATCTCCTCTGACGTTCCGTAGCGTCCCATCGGCACGCCCTCCCGGCGCTCCGCGGTCTCAGGCAGGCTGTCGATCCAGCCGGGCAGCACGTTGTTCATGCGCACGTTGTCTTTGGCGTATTGGTCGGCGAACAGTTTCGTGAAGGCGGCAAGGCCGGCGCGGAACACGGCGGAGGTCGGGAACATCGGGCTCGGTTCAAAAACCCAGGCGGTCGAGATGTTGACGATCGCGCCCGATTTTTGGGCCTTCATGATCGGCGCGACGAGGCGGGTCGGGCGGATCACGTTCATCAGATAGACATCCATGCCGGTCCGCCACTGCTCGTCGGTGATCTCGAGCAGAGGCGCCCGCGGCCCGTGGCCGGCGCTGTTGACGAGCGCGTCGATGCGGCCCCATTTCGCCATCGCGGCGTCGACGAGCCGTTGCAGGTCCTCGATGGATTGGTTGGAGCCGGTGACGCCGACGCCGCCAAGTTCGGTGGCGAGCGCCTCGCCCTTGCCCGACGAAGAGAGAATACCGACGCGAAAGCCGTCGGCGGCGAGCCGTTCGCGCGGCCGCCGCGCCCATGCCGCTGCCGCCCGCCGTGATGAGCGCCACTCTGTCCATCGCCTCAACCCTCCCAAATTTGGAAGGGCGAGGTTTACCTCCTAGCGCGCCGTCGTGTCGATCATCGCGACCTCGATCTCGAACGAACCGTCGGGCTCGATCGCGAAATAGGCGGCGGTCTCGGCGGAAGCCGCGTGCTGGAGGTCGCGGATCGCCCGTTGCAACGGCTCCGGCGTCGCCATGCGCGCCGTCCAGACAGGAAAATCCATGCGAAGCCGCCAGGTGTGCAGCGAGCGCACGGAGAAGCCGGCGCGGCCGAGCGCATGGATCCAGTGCGAAAGCGCGTGGTCGCGCACATGGCTCACGTCGCGCAGCAACTCGACGGACTGGAGATGCGTGTCGAACAGCGCGACTTCTGACGCGTAGCAGTCGATGAACACCGCACGAGATTCGGGCTTCGCCACCCGGCGCGCTTCGTGCAGACCTTTTTCGAAGCCCCTCCAGTGATGGGCGGAAAACCGGCTCGCGATGAAGTCGAAGGATTGATCGGGGAACGGCAGCGCTTCGGCTGAAGCTTCCGTCGTCTCGACATTGGCGAGCTTGCGTTCGCGCGCCGTCGCGGCGATCGCCGCCAGCATGTCGTGCGAAAGGTCGCAGGCGACGACCTGTCCGACATAGGGGCTCAGCGTGTAGCTCACATGGCCGCCGCCGGCCCCGAGGTCGAGCGCGCGCTGCGGCTTCACCTCGGCCGCGATGGCCGCAAGCCTTTTCAGGTCCTCGCCCTGCGAATGCACCGCACTTTCCACGTAAGCCTTGGCGCGCGGGCCGAATTGCGCTTCGACGCGCCTGTCATGAACATCTGTCACCTTAGTCTCCCTGTTCGAGGCGAAACTGACTGACCCTTTAGCCTGTTACAATGGCGAAATTTATCCTATCATCAAAACCACCATGCTCGACGACGACCAGCGACGCCTGCTCGGAGATTTCGTGCGCGCGCATCGCGAGCGCATCCTACCCGAAGCGCGCGGCGGCCGGCGGCGGACGCCGGGCCTGAAGCGCGAGGAGCTCGCCGCTGCGGCCGGCATCAGCGTGACCTGGTGCGCCTGGATCGAGCAGGGCCGTCCCGTGCAGCCTTCGCCCGAAACGCTCGCCCGTCTCGCCGGCGCGCTGAAACTCAGCGCGGCGGAGCGCGCCTATCTGTTCAAGCTATCAGGCCGCGTCGATCCTTCCGAATCCGGCGGCGAAGAAGGACCAGCGCCGGAAGCCTTACAGGTCATTGTCCAAGCGCTGCCGATGCCCGCCTATGCGCTCGACCGCCTCTGGAATGCGCGCTGCTGGAACGGCGCCGCCGAGCATCTGTTCCGCGGCTGGCTCGATGATCGAAGCGAGCGAAACCTGCTGCGCTTCACTTTTTTGAGCGATGACGCAAAACGCCTGCTGCCCGACTGGGAGGCGCGCGCGCAACGCCTGCTCGCCGAGTTTCGCGCCGATTTCGGCGGCCACTTCCGCGACGCGGGCGTGCGTGGGCTCGTCGAGGCGCTCAGCGCCGAAAGCCCGCTGTTCGCGAGATTTTGGGAGACGCAGGACGTGCTGCCGAGGCTCGGCGGCCTGCGCACATTTCAGCATCCAAACGACGGCGCGCTTCAATTCCGGCAGTTCACCTATACGCCGACAGAGCATCCCGACTTCAAGCTGGTGATGCTGAAGCCGGTCAGCGCAGCAGCTTGAACGCGTGCGGCGACCAGTCGCCGCGGCCGACTCCCGGGATGCACCACAGCATGCACAAAGGCTCGATGGCTCGCGCGGCCTCGACTGCGCCCATGTCCTCGGCGTCCCAGCCGAGCTCGTCGCAAATCCCTTCGACGACTTTCTTGGCGGACGCGTTGTCGCCGCAGATGAACATGGTTGGTCGGCCGTCGGCGAATTTCGGGTTCACCATCTGAGCCGAGCCGACGCTGTTGAAGGCCTTCACGAAATGAGCTGAGGGGTATGCCTTCTGCAGCCGCTCCATCAAAGAGTCGGTGTGAGAGGTGAAATAGGTCAGCACGCCGTTGACAGGCGGCCCGCCGCCGATCGGGTTGCAGGCGTCGATGACGGGCTTGCCGGCAAGCGCGGCCTCGCCGATCAGCTTCAGCGCATCGAGCGCCACGGCGCCGGCGACCGCGAGCACGACGACTTCGCCGAAGGCGGCGGCGTCCGCGAAAGAAGCAACTTTTGCGCCCGAATTGTTCTTCGACCAATCCGCGAGCTTGGCGGGTTCACGCGTCCCGATGGAAACCTCGTGTCCATGCTTGAGAAACCCGGCCGCAAGCGTCTGGCCGACCGTCCCTGATCCGATTACGCCGATTTTCATGCGCCCGCTCCTTGCCGTTTCAGAGCGATATGGGCGTGCGCGCCGGCCCCGGCAAGGCGGGCTCCCCTCCCGTCCGGGAGAGGGGCCGGGGGTGAGGGTGGGTGTGATTGCGGGCAGGGAGTGCCCCCCGCTGCCCCTCTCCCGCAGGGAGAGGGGTTCTAACCCTCGCGCCGCAGCTTCCCATAAATGCCGGTCGGGGCGAAATAGACGGCGAGGATGAACAGCAGGCCGAGCCACATCAGCCAGCGGTCGGGATGCAGCACTTGCGCGAGCAAGGGAAGGCCGAGGTCGCCCGCGCCTTGCGAGAGCTGTCCAATCAAAGCTTGCAGATAGTTTTCCGCAATGACGAACAAAGCCGCGCCGAGCAGCGAGCCGTAGATCGTGCCCATGCCGCCGATCACGACGATGACGAGCACGTCGATCTGAATGGAGAAACTGAGCGCCGTGTCGGGCCCCACATAGCGCAGCCAGATCGCGTTGAGCGCGCCCGCCGCCGCCGCCACGATCGCGGCGAGGCAGGTCGCGAGCGTGCGGTGGAACACGATTCGGTAGCCGAGCGCCTCGGCGCGGAACGGGTTTTCGCGCACCGCCTGCAGCACTCGACCAAACGGCGAGTTGACGACGCGCAGCAGCATCAGGAACAGCAGCGTCACACAAACAAACACGAGGTAATAGGCGAGCGTGCGGCCATTGATCGCGACCGCGTGGAATTCGCCGAAGTCGACGCCGTAAATCGTCCCGATCTTGAAACCGGGAAGGCTGAACAGTTTGAAAGCCGGCTTCAGCGTCTCCGGGATCTCGAACGAGCGGCCATCCTCGCCGCCGGTGATGTTGGAGAGCTGCGAGGCGAGCACGTTGAACGCATAGGCGAAGGCGAGCGTCACCATCGCGAAGAAGATCGCCTGCACGCGCAGCGACAGCAGGCCGATGATGAACGCCATCAGCGCCGCGAAAGCGAGGCCGGCCGCCGCGCCGCCGATAATCGGCGCCCAGCCCGGCCCGAAGGCGAACAGGGCGAGCCCCACGCCATAGGAGCCGATGCCGAAGAACATCACGTGCGCGAACGAGACGATGCCGGTATAGCCGAGCAGCAGATCATAGGAGGCGGCGAGCAGCGCCATGACACAGATCTTTTCCGCGACGCCGAGCGCCTTCGCGCCCGGAAACAGGAAGGGGGTGAGCAACAGCGCGAGCGCGACCAGCGCCAGCAACAGCCTCAGCCGCCAGCCGCGCGGCGCGTCATGCGAGAGCAGGCTTCATCGGCCGCTGACCGGATAGAGCCCGCGCGGCCGCCAAAGCAGCACGATGACCATGGCGAGGATATTTGAGACCAGCGCGAGTTTCGGCACGAGAAAGCCGGCGTAGTTGGCGATCAGCGCGACGAGGATCGAAGCGACGAAGCAGCCGCCGACGGAGCCGAGGCCGCCGATGATGATGACGATGAACACCAGCACCAGCAGTTCGCCGCCCATCGAGGCATGCACCTGCCCGCGATAAAAACCCCACATCGCGCCGCCAAGCCCTGCGAGCGCGGCGCCCGCCATGAATACGCCGACGAACAGGCGATTGATGCGGTAGCCGAGCGCTTCGACCATTTCGCGGTTCTCGACCCCGGCGCGGATCAATAGGCCGATCTTCGTCCAGTTGAGCACCAGCATCTGGACCAGAAATATCGCGAGGCCGACGGCGAAAGCGAGCGCGCGATATTTTTCGATTTGGATTTCGCCATAGGCGAAGGAGCCGTGAAAAGCCGCTGGCGGCGAGATCGGGATCTGGGCCGGGCCGAACAGGCCGTACAGCAGTTGTTCGATCACGATCGAACCGCCGATCGTGATGAGGATCTGTTTGAGATGCTGCCCGTAGACCGGCACGATCAGCACGCGCTCGAACACGAAGCCGACGAGCGCCGAGACGATCGCCGCGCCGGCGAGCACCGCAAAGAACGCGGCAAAATTCTCTCCGACCGATGCCGACTGCGCATAGGGCGTCAGCGGCAGGACGACGAGGATCGCGACATAGGCGCCGAGCGCGATGAAGGCGCCGTGCCCGAAATTCAGCACGTCCATCATGCCGAAGGTCAGCGTGAGCCCCGAGGCCATGGTGAATATCATCATTCCCATGGCGAGGCTTGCGAGCGTCAGCGTCGCGAAGGTCGAGAAAGAGCCGATGAACGGCGCGGCGATCGCCGCGATGAGGATCGGCGTCAGCGCGGGAATGAATTCGAGGCGCGCCTTCGGCAGGGCGGCGTCGACGTCGGCTGCGCTCATTGGTGAGAGTCCAGGGAAAGGCCAAGCAGGCGGTTTTGCAGGGCCTGGTCTTCGGCCAACGCGGCCATCTCGCCGTCGTGGATGATGCGGCCATTGTCCATGACGCGCACGAGATCGCCGACTTCGCGCGCGACGCGGAAATTCTGCTCGACGAGTATGATGGTGACGTCGCCGCGCTTGATCTCTCGCAGGCACTCGATGAGATTGGCGATGATCGAAGGCGCGAGTCCTTTCGTCGGCTCGTCGATCAGCAAGAGGCTGCGCGGCTCGATGATGGCGCGGGCGATCGACACCATCTGCTTCTGCCCGCCCGATAGCGATCCCGCGCGCGACAGCCAGAATTTCTTCAGCGCGGGGAAGAACCCGAAGATCCATTGCAGGCGCGCCTCGTCGATCGCGCCCTCGCGCGCGCCGAGCACCAGGTTCTCCTTCACGCTGAGGTCGGAAAAGATCGCCATGGTCTCGGGCACGTAGGCGACGCCGGCGCGTGCGACCTCGCTGGCGGGAAGCGCGGAAAGCGGTCGGCCGCCGAGCTTCACCACGCCCTTCGAGGCGCGCCACAGACCCATGATGGTGCGCAGGCAGGTGGTCTTGCCCGCGCCGTTGCGCCCGAGCAGCATGGTCGTGCGGCCGGCCGGCGCGACGAAATCGACGCCCTGCAGGATGTGATAGCGGCCGATGTGGGTGTGCACGCCTTCGAGGCTGAGGGATTGGCTCAATGCGCCGCCTCCCTCGCGATGCCGAGATAGGCTTCCTGCACGATCGGCGAGGCGATGACTTCGGCCGGCGGCCCGTCGGCGGAAAGCTTGCCGTTGACGAGCACGATGATGCGGTCGGCGAGCGAGCGGACGACATCCATCTTGTGTTCGACAAGCAGGATGGTTTTGGTCGCGTCCTTCTTGAGCCGGGCGATGAGGTCGAGCACGACGGGCACTTCGTCAACGCTCATGCCGGCGGTCGGCTCGTCGAACATCAGGATGTCGGGCTCGAGCGCCATCATCATTGCGACCTCGAGCTTGCGCTGGTCGCCGTGCGAGAGCGAGGCGGCGCGCTGCGCCGCGCGTCCGATCAGGCCGACCGCCGCCAGCGTCGCCTCGGCTTTCCTGATAAGTCCACGCTGATCGAGCCAGGTGCTCATGAGGTCGTAATGGATGCCCGAATGCGCCTGCGTCGCGAGACGGATGTTTTCGAGCACGCTGAGATTGGGAAACAGGTTGGTGAGTTGAAAGGCGCGCCCGAGGCCAAGCCGGGCGCGCCGCGGCGCGGCGAGCCGCGTGACGTCGCGGCCGTTGACAAAGACCGCGCCCGAACTCGCCCTGAGCTGCCCCGACATGAGGTTGAAATAGGTCGTCTTGCCCGCGCCGTTCGGACCGACGATCGCGGTGAGCTCGCCGGGCCGGAAGCTGCAGGTGACGTGATCGACGGCGACGTGTCCGCCGAAGCGGATCGTAAGGTCGCGGGTTTCGAGCGAGGCCGTCATGCTTGCCCATCAGCCGCGGCCTGCTCCTTTCGGCAGAGAAGGTCCGGGCTAGAAAATGAACTTTACAAACGGCTGGGGCGCAATGTCACCCCAGCCGTTTGCCTAAACATTGCGCTTCAATGCTTGTTGCGGATCGGCACGTCCATGTCCTCGATCTTGATTTCGCGCGTGAGCTCGGGGATCGCCCAGGCGACGTTTGGATCGACCTTGATCTTGAACGCATACATCGCTTGCAGGGCCTGATGGTCCTCCTTGCGGAATATCATCGTGCCCTTCGGCGTCTCGAACGACATGCCTTCCATGGCGGCGATGAGTTTTTCCGTGTCGGTCGAGCCGCCGGTTTTTTCGAGCGCTGTGACCACAGCTTCCGCCGCCGCAAATCCGCCAGCGGTAAAGAAATCCGGCGGCGCGTTAAAGCGCTTCTGATGCTCCGCGACGAGCCAGTCGTTGGCGGGGTTCTTGGGGATCTCATAATAGTAATAGGCGCCGCCCTCGAGGCCGGGGAAGCGCTTGTAGCTCGCCAGCGCCGGCAGGATGTTGCCGCCCGTCGCGATCTTGATGCCGTATTGGCCCGGGTTCAGATCGCCGATCTTGAAGGGATCGCCGGCGCCCGCCCAGATGATCCAGATGTACTTGCGGCCGGGCTTGTCCTTCAGAGCGTCGAACAGGCGCTGCGCGACCGCGGTGAAGTCGGTGGTGTTGGCCGGCGCATATTCCTCGTCGTCGACGGCGCCGCCGGTCTTGGCGAGCGCCTGCTTGAACGCCGCGACGCCGTCATGGCCGAAAGCGACGTCCTGCGCGAGCGTCGCGACATGCACGTCGGGGCCGCCGATCGCCAGCGCGTTGGAGATCGCATCCTGCGAGGAGTTGCGCGCGGTCCGGAAGATGTATCGGTTCCATTTGTCGCCAGTGATCTGGTCGGCGACGGCGGGCTCGACGATGAGGATCTTCTTGTGTTCCTCGGCGACGGGGAGCATGGCGATCGCAACGCCTGACGAGGTGCCCCCGATCGCGATGTCGGCGCCGTCGTCCTCGTAGGCCTCGGTCAGCGCGCTCTTGGCGAGGTCCGGCTTGCCCTGATCATCCTTCTCGATCAGCACGATCTTTCGCCCTGCGACGGTCATCGTGCCTTTGGTGGCGTATTCGAAGCCAAGCTTGAGGCCCGTTTCCGTCTGCTTCGCGTAGGCCTCCAGCGGTCCGGTGCGGCCATAGATCAGGGCGACTTTCACGTCGTCGGCCCATGCGGTTGACGCCGCGGCCATCAACGCCGCCGAGGCTGCCACGGCGGCTAACCATTTACCCATTCTTTCCTCCCTGACCCTGCCGCTTCGCCTGTTCCCGCCCACAGGCGATGCGGAGGGGACTGTAGCCTTCGCAGGCGCGGCGAAGCAAGTTAGCGGGCGCAAAAAATCCACACGCCATCGGGACTTGCACGCGTCGCGGCGCATTGCGATAAGGCGCGCCAAAATTGCCGGCGGCGCCCTCGAGCGCCCCTGAGAGGCGGACAAGATGGCGAAATTCACCGAACGCGTGTTCTCCGGCGTGCAACCGACCGGAAACTTGCACCTCGGCAACTATCTAGGCGCGCTGAAGCGCTTCGTCGAAATGCAGGCGACCCATCCCTGCATCTATTGCGTCGTCGATTTGCACGCAATGACGATGCCGCACGATCCGGAAGCGCTGGCGCGGGCTACGCGCGAAGTTACGGCAACGTTCCTCGCCTGCGGCATCGACCCCGTGCGCAACATCGTCTTCAACCAGAGCCGGGTCAACGAGCACGCGGAACTCGCCTGGGTTCTCGATTGTGTCGCTCGCATAGGCTGGCTCAATCGCATGACCCAGTTCAAGGAAAAGGCCGGCAAGGATCGCGAGAATGCGTCGGTCGGGCTCTACAATTACCCCGTCCTGATGGCGGCGGACATCCTCGTCTATCAAGCGACGCACGTTCCCGTCGGCGACGACCAGAAGCAGCATCTCGAACTCGCCCGCGACATCGCCCAAAAATTCAACAACGATTTTTCGGCCGCGATCGCCGCCCACGGCCATGGCGACGCTCTGTTCCCCTTGCCCGAGCCGCTGATCCAGGGGCCGGCGACCCGCGTCATGAGCCTGCGCGACGGCTCCAAGAAAATGTCTAAATCCGATGCCTCCGAATATTCGCTGATCGCGCTGACCGACGATGCCGACGCCATCTCGCAAAAGATCCGCCGCGCCAAGACCGATCCGGACGCGCTGCCGAGCGAGGTCGAGGGGCTGGCGAACCGTCCCGAAGCCGACAATCTCGTCGGCATTTTCGCCGCCCTCAACGACGAGACCAAGGCGCAGGTGTTGAAAACCTTTGGCGGGGCGCAGTTCTCGGCCTTCAAGGGCGCGCTTGCCGAGTTGACGATCTCGAAACTGGCGCCAATCCGCGCCGAAATTCTCCGTCTCAGCGCCGAGCCCGCGCATGTCGATCGCGTGTTGGCGGAAGGGGCCGCGCGCGCGCGAGAAATTGCGCGCCCTGTGATGAATGCGGTCAAGGACGTCGTCGGGCTCCTGCGCTGAGGCCGGTCCGACTCTACACGAAATTTTTTTTGCGCCGCTCAGCGCCCAAGCGCGGGCGGCGATCAATATCTCGTCCCTCGGTGGGTGCCAGAACTCCTATTAGTTGTTAAGTGTCCTTCCTTTCGCTTTTTCCATAGCCAAAGGGGTTAACGACTTCTCACCGACCATTGGGTAATCCTGTCCACAAGGTGATTCGGGCCTTCCTGGCGGAGAAGCCCGCGTCAAACGGGGCGCGTTGCACGCGGGGGTCGGCAGGCTCCGCGGGCTGCAAGGGCGTCTTTGCTCGAGGGCCAAAGGTTTTGCCTGCACGCACGCAGACAAGTTGTTGTGTCTCGAGTCGTCGACCTGGCGTTGCCTTGGGCTTTGTGCCGGCTCTCGCGTGGATGGCTGGGGCGGGTCAGGCCCACGCGACGGATCTCGCCAACGGAGTGATCGCGGATTCTGACACCAGCACGCTACTGCTGCTGTTGCTGCTGATGTTCGGCGTTCTGACGGCTGTCCTGCATATCGCCGGACGGCATCGCTGGACGAAGCGCGAGCGCGAACTTTCCAACGAATTGCTTCGCACGCATACCCAGCTCGAGCGCGCCAACCTGTTTTTGGCCAGCGAGCCGCAAATCGTCGTGGCCTGGAACGGGCCGGGCGCGAAGCCCCGTTTCGAGGGCGATCTCGCCCTGATCGGCGACGTGCCGGCCCCAGAGCGCGCGCTCGCTTTTTCGGCTTGGCTTGAGCCTGCCGCCGCCGCCAAGGCGACGGACAACGTGCGTCGCCTGCTGGAGCGGGGCGAATCCTTTTCCTTCGCGGGGGCCGGCCTCAAAGGCCGCCATTTCGAGATCGTCGGCCGGGCGATCGCCGGCGATGCGGTCTTGAGGGTGCGGGACGTTTCCGGCGACCGCCTCCAGTTGCTGCGTCTGAACGAATCCCACGCGGCGGCGCTGGCGGCTTACGAAAACCTTCGCAACCTCATCGATCTGCAGCCGAACCCGGCCTGGACGCGCGACCGCGACGGCGCGATCCAATGGGTCAACACGGCCTACGTTCGCGCGGTCGAGGCCGCGGAGGCGTCAGGTGTCCTTTCGCGCAATCTCGAACTGTTCGATTCCGCCGCGCTTGCCGACGCCCGGCGGGCTCGCGAGCAGGGCGAGACCTGGCGGGCGAGAGCGCCCGCGACGGTCAGCGGCGAGCGCCGGATGTTCGAGGCCTACGAAATCTGACGACCGCGCAAGGCTCCGCCGGCATCGCGCTCGACGTTTCCGAGGCCGAGGCGTTGCGTCAGGAGGCCGAGCGCAACGTCGAAGCCTATCGGCGCATCTTCGACCAGCTGTCGACGGCGGTCGCCATCTTCGATCGCAGCAAGCGGCTCTCCTTCTACAACGCCGCCTATTGCCAGATCTGGAACCTCGATCCGGCCTATCTCGATCAGCGCCCTGCCGACAGCGAAATTCTGGACAAGCTGCGAGCGAAACGCCAGCTTCCCGAACAGGCCGACTTCCGAAGCTGGAAAGCGCAGCTTCTCGGCGCCTATCAAGCGATGGATCCGATCGAGACGGTCTGGCACTTCCCGACGGGCGCGCCTTGCGGGTCTCGATCAGCCAGAACCCGCGGGGGGCGTCACCTATCTCTATCGACGACGCCACGCAGAGTTTCGCGCTCGCCTCCCAGGTCAAGGCGATGACGCGCGTGCAGGGCGAGACGCTCGACGCGCTGAAGGAAGGCGTCGCGGTGTTCGGCGCCGACGGCCGGCTGAAATTCTGCAACCCGGCTTTCCTCGCTCTGTGGCGGCTCGACGCCGAGCGCGCCTCGGCCCGGCCGCATATCGACGAGATCAGCAAACAGATGCTGCCGATCGTCGGCGATGCGCGAAGCGTTTGGGCGATTTGCGAGGGGCGGTCGTCGGCCTCTCGGAGGCGCGCAACGTCATACGAGCAGCGCCTGCACCGCACCGATGGGCAGGTGCTCGAGTGCGCGGCGCTGCCGCTGCCCGACGGGGCGACCCTGCTCACCTTCTTCGACACCACCGCCAGCCGCCAATGTCGAGCGCGCGCTCACCGAGCGCAACGAGGCGCTGATCAGCGCCGAGAAGCTGCGCAACGACTTCGTCAACCACGTCTCCTACGAACTGCGCACGCCGCTCACCAACATCATCGGTTTCACGCAACTGCTGGCCGACGGCGGCGCCGGGCCGCTGAATACGAAGCAGACTCGAATATGCCGGCTACATACAAATCGTCTTCAGCCGCGCTGCTCGCCATCATCAACGACATTCTCGACCTCGCCTCGATCGACGCCGGCGCTCTGGAGCTCCGGCTGGAAAACGTCGACGTCGTCGAAACCATGCGTGCGGCCGCGGAGGGCGTGCAGGACCGCCTCGCCGAGAACAACATCGACTTGCGCATCGTCGCGACGGACGACGTCGGGGCGTTCGACGCGCGACGGCCGGCGCGTCCGTCAGGTGCTGTTCAATCTGCTCTCCAACGCGATCGGCTTCTCGGAGGCCGGCCAGACCGTGACGCTCGCGGCGATGCGCCGCGCGCGACGAAGTCGTGTTCAAGATTTCCGATCGCGGCCGCGGCATTCCGCGCCGGAAGCCCTGGATCGCGTGTTCGATCGCTTCGAGAGCCATGCCAGCGGCGTCGCGCCACCGCGGCCCGGGACTCGGCCTGTCGATCGTTCGGGCGCTGGTCGAGCTGCACGGCGGCCGCGTGACGATCGATTCGTGCGTCGGCGAAGGCACCCCGGTCACGTGCATCTTTCCCGTAAAGCCGCCAAGCGGCATGGCCGATCGGCGGCCTGAGCAGACGGTCGGCGTGACATGGCGGAGCATCGTCGAAAGCTCGAGCTCGCCGACGAGGCGGCGACCGATCGCGCTCGCGCGCTGGCTCGCCGGCAATATCCGAGCCGGACGATTTCATCGCGCTCTCCGGCGATCTCGGGGCGGGCAAGACGACGTTTGCGCGCGCCTTCCTGCGCGCTCTGACGGGCGATCGACGATCTGGAGGCGCCGAGCCCGACCTTCACCCTGATCCAGAGCTACGACGGTCCCGGCTACCCGATCGTTCACGCCGATTTCTACCGTCTGCGCGGGGCCGACGAACTGCAGCCGCTCGGTTGGGACGAGACCGATCGAGGGCGCGGTCGACGCTGGTCGAATGGCCCGAGCGGGCGGCTAGCGCGTTGCCCGCGGATCGGCTCGAGATCGCCTTGCGTTTCGATCTCGACGCGCGAGTGACGCTTTTCGCCGCGTAGAACTGTCCGCGCACGGCGACGCGGCCGAACGTTTCAGCGCGCGCGCGCGCGATTGAAGCAGTTGCTCGTTGGCGCGGGCTGGTCGAGGCCGCCCGCGCGCCCGCTGCATGGCGACGCTTCAACGCGCGCCTATGAGCGCCTGACCCGCGCCGACGGCGCGACGGCCATCCTGATGATTTCGCCGCCGCGCCCGCTCGGGCCCGTGCTGCGCTTCGGCAAACCTATCCGGAAATCGCTAGACTCTCGCTCGACATCCGCGCCTTCCTCGCGATGGCCGAGGGCCTGCAGCGCCGCCGGTTTCTCGACGCCGACGATTCTTGCTCAGCGATCGCGGACGGGCTCGCGCTGCTCGAGGATTTCGGCGACGAGACAATCGCCGGCGCCGACGGTCCAAATCCCTCGCGCTACACCGAAGCGACCGCTCTGCTCGCGCGAACTGCACGGGCGCCCCTGCCCGGCGGACCTGCTGGTCGACGGCGAGACTTACATGATCCCGGTCTACGACATCGACGCGATGCTGATCGAGGTCGAGCTCGCGCTCGACTGGTATGCGCCCGGCGGTCGCGCGGGGCGCGCCTTCCTCGGGAGCGCGGATGCAGTTTCTCGGCCTGTGGCGTGAGAGCGCTGGCGCCGGTGCTGGCCGAGCCGACGACCTGGACGCTTGCGCGATTTCCATTCGCCGAACCTGCATTGGCTCGCCGTCGCGCGAGGGCGTCAAACGGCTCGGCCTGATCGATTTCCAGGATGCGGTCATCGGGCCGCCCGCCTATGATGTCGCCTCGTTGCTGCAGGATGCGCGCGTCGAAATGCCCGCCGATCTCGAATTGCGGTTGCTGGCCTATTTACGCGCGATTGCGGGGCGCGAAGGACCCAAGCTTCGACGTCGCCGCCTTCAGCCGCGGCCTACGCGATCGATGGGCGCGCAGCGCGCGACCAAGATCCTCGGCCTCTTCGCAAGGCTCGATCGCCGCGACGGCAAGCCGCAATATCTGCAGCATTTGCCGCGCATAGAACGCTCGCTCGTCAAGAATCTGCCGCATCCCGACGCTGCAGCCGCTGCGCCGATGGTTCGAGACGCAACTGCCGCGCGCGTTCGGCGCCGCCGAGCGACGCCAGCAAGGAGTTTTGATTGGCCGCCGGCGTTTTTCCCAAGACCGCGATGGTGTTCGCCGCCGGGCGCGGCGACGCGCATGCGGCCGATCACCGGCGACGCTGCCGAAGCCGCTGGTCGAGGTCGCGGGCAAGACGCTGATCGATCATTGCCTGGATCGCCTGGCCGCCGACGGCGTCGAGCGCGCGATCGTCAATGTCCACTGGCTCGCCGACCAGATCGAGTCGCATCTCAGGCCGCGCGAACGGCCAAAAATCGTGATCTCCGATGAGCGGGCAAAACTGCTCGATCAGGGCGGCGGGCTCAAGAAGGCGGCTGCGGGTGCTCGGCGCCGGCCCCTATTTCGTCTGCAACACGGACGCGTTCTGGATCGAGGGCCCGCGTTCCAATCTGCGCCGGCTCGCCGACGCCTTCGATCCGGAGCGAATGGACGCCATCCTGCTGGTCGCCTCGACGCCCGGCGCCGTCGGCGTGGACTGGCCCGGCGACTTCATGATGGATGCGCACGGAAGGCTGACGCGTCGCGAACCCCGCGGCGTCGCGCCGTTCGTCTATTCCGGCGTCGGCATCCTGAAGCCCGGATTGTTTGAGCGCGTCGAGGACGAGGTTTTCGCGCTCGCGCCGTTCTTCTTCTCCGCCGCCGCCGAAGGCAGGCTGTTCGGCCTGCGCCTCGACGGCCTCTGGCTGCACGTCGGCCGTCCGGAGTCTATCGCCGAGGCCGAACGCGCCATCGAGCGGTCCGTGCTCTGAGCAATCGGACGCAATCTAGAGCGATTCCCGATCAGGAAGAATTGTCAGCAGCGCTCTCCGCCTTGACGGGTTTTAACAGCGGAAAACTGCGTAATGCCGGCTCGGAGAAATGGGCGACACATTTAGCGTAATGGAATTGTTTTTCTGGAGGCAAGCGAGGGGCGTCCAACAAACCAAAGAAACCCAAACAAGGACCAAACAAATCCAAACAAGAGCAAAACAAATCCAAACAAATCCAAATTCAATCGTGCCAGTTGGTGGGTTTTCAAGGGCTTAAAGGCGTCGAAAGTGGTTAACGCAATTTTCCTCAATCGCCGTGCCCTGTTTCTCCGCAGACATACTGTGCGATTGTTATAATCCGAAGCTAATTTAGCACAGATATTCCTTTTTTAGCAATCGATTTTTTGACGCCCTGCCGACCTGCCATTGGCAATTCAGTTGGCGGGCTGGGGGTGGCCTCTTCTCTCGTCAGTCAGATTTGAAATGAAACCTGCCGCCCATGTCTCCGGTCTGAACACCCGCACAAGGGGGGAGGGAATCAGAAAGCGCGATTCCATGTGATCGAACACCGACTTAAAATTTTATCGAATTTACCGTCGGCTTACCGTTTTTGCGGCCGCCGCTGGATTCCGGCCCATCGATCCGTATTACTTGCCATCGGAGCCAGCGCCGGACCTTAAGCGGGGACGGCGGAAGGGCAAGACGCGCTCAGCGCCGGCGGGGCCGGCTCGAGCGACTGTTGGGCGATGGACTGTGGATTTGAGCAACCCCGGTCCTCGCCAGCCCCGCCCCTATTTCGCCTCTTCGCCGAAGCCTGCGCTTTCCAGCGCCAGATGCACCTTGTTTTGGAACGTGGCGTCCTCGCCCTTGGCGAGCAGCGGCGCGAGGCGGCGGCGATCGCGTCGCAGAGCGCGTCGACCCAGGCATCTCGGCCTTGGAGAAATCGCCGAGCACGAACGGATAGCACCAGCTCCTTCGCCCCGGGATGGCCGATGCCGAGGCGCAAGCGCTTGTAATCGTTGCCGATATGCGCGGTGATCGAGCGCAGGCCGTTATGACCGGCGTTGCCGCCGCCGACTTTTATCCTGCGCTTTGCCAGGCGCGAGATCCAGCTCGTCATGCATGACGACGACCGCCTTCAGGTCGAGCTTGAAGAACCGCATCGCCTCGCCGACGCTGCGGCCGGAATCGTTCATGTAGGTGAGCGGCATCAGCAGCGCGACGCGCTCGCCGCTCGATCGCGCCGTCGGCGATCGCGCCCTGAAAGCGCGACGCGGAACGGGCCGATAGCGGTGCGCGCCGCGATCCGCTCGACCGCCATGAAGCCGATGTTGTGGCGGTTGCGCGCGTATTTCGCGCCGGGATTGCCGAGGCCGGCGATCAGGATCATGGCGACCTCTCACAAATGAAGGCCCGCCCGCGCGAACGGCGGACGGGCGAGGTCGCTGAAGTGACGAGCTGACTGCGCTTACTTCTTGGCGGCGGCTTTGGCGGGCGCAGCCGCCTTGGCCGGAGCGGCGGCAGCGCCTTGCCGGCGCAGCGGCGGCGGGCGCGGCCTTGCGGCGGCTGGAGGTCGCCGCGGCGGCGCGCCCCGGCGCCTCTTCCTGGGAGGTCGTCGGCGGCACGATGGTCACGATCGTGAAGTTGCGACTTCGTGTCGGCCGGCCGGCAGCCCTCGGGCAACTTCAGGTCGCGAACATGCACCGCGTCGTGGAAATCCAGGCCGGTCAGATCGATCGTGATCGCCTCGGGGATGCGTCGGCCGGCGCGATGCAGCTCGAGCGTGTGAGCGACGAGGTTGACTGT
Organism: uncultured Pseudomonadota bacterium; assembly: GCA_963710855.1. Lineage (GTDB taxonomy): Bacteria > Pseudomonadota > Alphaproteobacteria > Rhizobiales > Beijerinckiaceae > Roseiarcus. The sequence continues at coordinate 70,586 of CAVQBX010000021.1, forward strand.
GCCGCCCGCTCTTCAGGCCGGGCGAGGCGTCGCGGTTCGATGACGTGGACGGGAACGCCGATGCGAACCCGCGAGCCCGCGCGCAGGCGCAGGAAGTCGACATGCACCGGCTTGTCGGTGACGACGTCTAGCTGATAGTCGCGCGGCAGCACGCGCTCCTTGCGGCCGTCGACATCGAGTTCGAAAATCGTCGTCAGGAAGTGGCCGGCGTAGATGAGCTTGTTGACGTCCTTGAATTCGATCGAGATCGGTTTCAGGTTTCTCTCCGCCGCCGTAGATTACGGCGGGTACGCGGCCTTCGCGACGAACGAAGCGGGCGGCCCCCTTGCCTGTCCCACTACGCGTCACGGCCGCGAGCTGCTTTGTCGCTGCCATGTCGGTTTTCCTTAAGTAAAGCTCGCGTCTCGCCTCCAGGGGTGTCGGAAACGACGCGAGGCCGGGCTTATAGAGACATCGATCCGCCTCGACAAGCCCGTGGGCGACGTCTGTTGCCAACCCTCGAAAGGCATGTCGGCCCGGTCCGGTAAGCGCTACTCGGTATAATAAGCGCGTGCGCGTCGGTTACGGCCGACCTCGACATCGCTCCGCAATTTTCCGGTATGAATGAGGCCGAGCACGTTCGCCCGAACCGCGCGAAGCCTGCTCAAGCTTTCGCCCACGCGTCGATAGCTGGCGCCGGTTCCCCTCGTCACAAAGAGCGTTTGGTCCGCAATCGACGCAAGCGCGGCTCCCTCCGAGGCGACAGCCAGAGGGGGTGTGTCCAGAATCACGAATTGATAGTGCGCCCTCGCCTGATCGATGAGGCGGGCCATCAACGAGGCCGAGTTCAAGGAAACTGGACAAATTGCGCGACAGCGGTCTCATCCCAAGATGAAGGCGAACCGGGGCGCTGAGCCAGCCTCGACGGTTGACGCCCACATCTGTGATCATTTTTTCTCGGGCGAAAAAGGACAGCTAAGCTGTATGACATCCAGGACCTCTCCCTGGCGCGTATCCTTTTTTTTCTTGGCCGCCCAGGGACACTGCCTTGCGAGAACAATGTCCAACGCGACAATCGGGACATCACGCGAATTTCGGGATGTGGTGGATTTCATTTCGTCATATCATGGTCGTCCGGCTCGTTATCGTCTATCCGACAGCGGCGTCGTTCCAATTCTAAAAGAACACCTAGCCGCAACGTAGGCTATGTCGACCGGGGCGGGCAGCGACTCCAGGCAATCACCGTCGAAAGATTGCAATTTCATTACGCGGTTTTGAAACGTGCAAATCGCCCAACCTGCCCCGGCGCGATTGCCCGTTGGAATTGGCAACCCTCTGGACGGGAAGCTGATCGCCAAGCGGACATTGGCAGCGTCAACGCGAGCGGTGACCGAAAGCCCAATCGAGCCAGCGGCTCGCCACACCGCCAGTTCGCCAGCGCCACTGGAATCCAACGCCCGTGTATCCCCCGCCGCCGGGCGTAGGGTTGCGCTGACAGCGTGCAGCAGCGACGCGGAGATTGCCCCCGGCCAGAAGCCAGGGGTGCGCCCACCAGCGTGGCCGAGACAGGTGAGCTTTCGCGGAAATGCCTCGACTGGAAACTATAACAATTCTAAAAGCTGTTGTACAAAAAGAAAGAAACATTCCGAGTATAACTCGGATATGATAAGCCATTATCGCTGGTTTTTTGAGTAATAAGGCCTAATCGTCTTAAATAAAGGCAAATATCCGATATAATTACTTGATAAAAATGACCTTTGTGTCAAATTAAACTATCAAGGAGATTTAAAAATGACTGACGACAAGCCGAATACCCTGTCTCTAATCCTCAAGCTTCTCGACGATGCGGACGGCAAGTTCCTCGAACTCGGATGCGCTCTGATGAAGCTGAAGGCGGAACAGCCTGACGCCTTCACCCTGGTGGTCAACTTGCCCCAGCTTGGCAGGCGGCGTGGCTATTACTTTTTAGACATCGGCGTAGCTTTCGGCGACAAGCCGTTTCTTCATCAAAGGATTAAGCGGATTGGTTGGACCAAAGCCGCAACGATCGCCAAGCACGCCGACGCCGCCAATTTCGAGGATCTGCTCGAGCTCGCCGAAAACCTGACAGCCTTCGCCCTGAGGACATTTCTCAAGAAGGGCCCCTCGGCGCTCGGAGGACGGCTATTGGCCTTCGCATTGGACGGCGCGGAGTACGCGGCGGTGACCGAGACGCTGAAACTCCACGGCGCCTACGAAACGGCCAATGGCCTGCACGACAAGGAAGCCGCACTCCTGGCGGCGCTGTCGATCGTCAAATAGTTCGGCGGCGGCGTCGGCGTTTTACGCTGGTGTAACAAGGGATCGAGTTAATTTCGAATGTCATGGAGATTATTTCGGATATCGTGGCGGATATTTCACGATGTCATGGCGATTGTTTCGGCATATCCCGGTCCGGCATGTCGCATTGGACATTGCGCGACATCGGCGGGACATCGCGACCGCGGATCCGATGTCCCTATCCGCTATGCCAATTCTTCGGGCGACCTGCGGGCTCGCAATGCGCGTCTGCTTGGGCTTTTCGTGAGTTCGACAGAATACAGCCCCGCTCGGCTTTTCGCGGGTCGGAACCAGAGCCTTGTTGAGGCGCTTCGATCGGCGCTTCTACACCTGGACAGACTTACAGCAGCGTGGAAAGCGCGGACGCCTCGCCTCTGAGGGTGCGTCGGGGCGATTTTCGGATGCTCCTTTCGAGGCCAGGCCAGCCTTTCTGCAAGAATCCAATAGGGGCTGGCTTGGCTGTTTCGAACTCCTGCTCGATGCCCCTCTTGTGGCAGACCCGGCTGAAAAAATGTTCTGGCGAGGCGGGATACTCTTCGTCGCAGAATGCGCTGGTGCATCGGCGTCGTGAGCTTGATCATCGAGGTTCCTGGCGAGACTCTTTTGCAAGCCGTTCAACGCCTCCTCCAGGAACGCGGCAGTTTTGCCAAATACCCACGAATCCAAGACCCTCACCCGGAGCCAGCCGCTGTTCTGCCCCACGATGAATAGGAGGACCCGTTTGTCGTCAGGAACGATACGGAATGCTCGAAGAACGAACGCTTCTCCACCAGGAGACGCAACCATCACGTCTTTTGCTAAAGGCAAAATCGCGGGGCGGCGCAATCCGCGGGACGCGGCTTACGCCCCATTTTCTCCAGGCCCGATAAAGCGCCGATCGGCTGAGACCCGGGATAAACTCACTAAGGCGCGGCAGCAGCGCATCGAGCGATCCCCGCGTCAGCTGGCGGACGGCCACAACAAAAACCACTTCCTCATCGGTCAATCCGGTCGGTGGCACGACTTTGCCTGCCATGCGGCGCGTCATCAACCGTCTCGCGGCGCCGCCATTTGGCGACCGTCTTTACATTGAGCCCCATTTTCGCCGCGCGCGCCTTATCGGAATCGCGGCTCTGCTGGATTAGCCGTCGCTGGCGCCGGTTGGTGCGGGCGCTTGGATGCAATTTGCGTGAAGCCAAGGCAATGCCGGAAGTCAGAACCGACGGTCTCGTATTTCGCCTCGCCATCGTAACGGCGAAAATCCTGCCATCGGCTTAACGGACTTCGGCCCGAACCCGGCGGCCGATTCCCTTTGGGTGTGAGCGCCGCGTTTGAGGTCGCGCCTCACGAGACGCCGGCTATGTCTGGGAATAGCGGCCTGCGGCGTGGCATTCAAACCCATGACGCGACGGAAGACCCCGAAAGCTTGAAACCGTCCACGGGGAGTTCGCGCGTCCACTGAACATAGCGTAGCGCTTCGAAGGCAAACGGCGAGGACAATCAATAGCAATGAACGAGTTCAACGCCATTCTAGACTGTTAAAGGCGCGTTATGTAGATCGACTTGCAGTTATTGAAGATATACTTGCAGTTAAATGCGCTACAGAGCCAAATTTTTTAGTTAATCTGCGATCTTTTCGAAGTACAATTGCAAATATAACTTGCAATGACTGTCGTATGAGCTATCGTAAGCGAACCATCGCTCTTCATTTATCGCTCTATTCATGAGCGATGCCGTACTTCAGTTCACCCTTTTGCGAGGCGTTCCATGCGTAAAGACCTCAACGGCGAGCCTTCGACCTTTACCCTGACCGGCCGAGACGCATCTATCATCATGGGGTTCGACGACGAGGCGCTGGTCGCGCTTTGGCAGCGAAAGAGAGGCGAAGGAGAAAAAGATCGCGGGCCCTCGCTGGTCGGCGAACTCGCCAAAGCGAGCCTCGCGGCCAACAAGGCCGCCTTCGAGCGCGCAACCGGCCGGAAAGTCGTCACGGGCGAGACCCGCCTGCGCCATCCAAGACTGCGCTGGATGGGCGCGATCCTCGAGGGAAGGCTCGAGGACGGCGCCCTGTTTGAGGCCAAATTTGTGCCCGGCTCCGACATCGAGCCGCTGAGCGCCCGCATCGCATTCCTGGCGCATGTGCAGCACGACCTCTGGGCTGCGCAGGCCAAGGTCGCGGCGCTTTCGATCCTCACCGGCGACGGGCGATGGTTCGAAACCTCGATCGAGGCCGATCCCCTCTATCAGCATCTGCTGCTGACGGCGGAAAAGCGTTTCTTGCGCGCCCTCGAGGCCGGCGAGCGACCGACCCGGTTCCTGCTTGAACCTCCGGCTTCCGAAGCCGCTCCCCTGACGGTCGTCGACATGAGTTCGTCACGCGAGTGGGCGCAGGCGGCCAGTGAGTTCAAAATGACGGCTCGGGCGCATGCCGAGCACGAACGCGCCCGGGCGCGGCTGGCGAAGCTGCTGCCGGCCGACGTCTTTCGCGGCGCGGCCGCCGGCGTCGTGGCGGAGCGCGTCCCGCTCGGTCCCGTTCGATTCTCGCTCATCGAGGCTGCCCCCCATGCGTAGCGCAAGCCCCTCCGTTGGCGCGCTCGCCGCGGCGCTCGCCGGCGCGCAGCGCGAACTCGTCAATCCCGAGAAATCGGCGGCCGGTTTGCTGCCTTCCGATCGGCCGGGCGGCGAAAGCCGCAGCTTTCGCTACGCTACTTTGTCGAACGGGCTCGATCTCGCGCGTCAGGCGCTCGGCGCGCGCGAGATCGCGCTGTTGCAGACGACCTACCTCGATGGCGCCGCCGGCTGGCTGCAGTTGCAAAGCGTGCTCGTCCACGCCTCGGGCGAATGGATTTCTTCCGACTGGCCGATAGGTCCGCTGTCGCTCGCCTGCGAGCCGCATCGGCTTGGCGCGGCCATGACCTATGCGCGGCGCTATGCGCTGTTCGCCCTGATCGGCATTGCCGGCGAAGACGATCTCGATGCGCCCGATCTCGAGATCGCATCAACGCGCGAGGGGGCCGTGAACCCGACCAGGCCCGAAACCGGGCGCGAAGCGACCCGCGCCGTCCTGCGCACGGGGCCGTCCGGCCCGCAGCCAAGCCCGCAGGCGCGTCTTGCGCAATTGATGGCGGAAATCGGGGCAATCGGATCGGAGGAAGAGCTCTGGCGCTGGGCGCTCTATCGCATTGCGCTCAAGGACACGCTGCCGCGCGAACTCGCCGAGATTGTCGAGCAAGGCTTCGCCCGGCGCACCGACGAGCTCCAGCGAGAGCCTTTGACTGATGAGCTCCAGGAGGAGTCCTTGGTGGAGGGCGACCCTGAGGATCCCGTCGAACCATCGGCCTCAGGGCCCGAGACGCCGAGCGCCACCGTCCATGGCGGTGATGACCCCGGCTGCAAGCGGATCGAAATCAAGCCCGAAGGCGACCCTCTCGCGAGGAACCTCCGGCCGGCGTCTTCCCTTCCCGTAAGCGCGCCCCTGCGCCTGCCGCCGCCGCGGCCGGTCCCGGCAAAACCGCTGCGGCTGCGCGACAAGGCGCATCTGAAGGCGATTTCACACCATCCCTGCCTCGTCTGCGGCCGCAGTCCCGCCGACCCGCACCACCTGCGCTTTGCCCAGCCAGCGGCGCTCGGCCGCAAATCGAGCGACGAATTCGTGGTGCCGCTCTGCCGGCTGCACCACGACGAGCTTCACAGACACGGCGACGAAAAGGCCTTTTGGGAAAGCATCGACATCGACCCTCTGCCCGTTGCCCTCGAGCTCTGGGCCGCTTCGCGCCAGGGAGCATCGCCCGAAGCGGCGTCTCCCCCTGAGGTCTCGTCTCCCGAAAACTCCGCCGGGCGAAGGGATCGCCGCCGAATCCATCACGAAACTGCGAGGTGAACCATGGACAGGGAAGCTGTGTTCGAATTCCGATGCGGAACGAAGCGCCAGGCCGGCGAGGTCGCAGCCTGGCTCGAATGCGAAGACTGGCCGGATGACCTTCGCGCTATGTTGCAGGACGCCTTTGGCGATCTCGACGATCTGGCCTCGATCGTCTTCGCGGTGGACGCGCGGGGCAGCCGCGTCCTCGTGCAGGCCACCGACCAGTCTTCGCTCGAGATGACGGTGACGGCGCTCGACTATGCGATGCAGAATTGGTCCAGCGTTCCCTCGCCGCAAGGGTTCACATTCGCTGTGGCGCGGCCTATCCAATTCGATCTCGAAACCGGCGAAATAGTCGATCGCGGTGAATATGACGGCGGAGCGGTGTTGCTCAGACGCGGCGCCGAACCCGAGTACTTCAGCGCAAGCGAATGGTTGAAAGCGAAACTTCGATCCTCGCGGCGGCGCTAGTCTGACGTCGGAAGGGAGACTTCGGGCCTCTTGATGACCCATCGCGACGATGGTTATCATCGAGGCCCGCCGCGCCGGGCAGACGAGAGCATTGTTGGTTTTGTGATCCATCAGAGTTTGAGCCGAATTTTCCGGCGAACTTCCATCAGCCGGCGACACCGTTGACGGATAGCCGGGCCGTCCGGAAACTGATTATGGTGGGTTCGACTACGGGTCAGATCCTTCTGGAAAGGCCGGGTCAATTTCTGGTGGAAATCAACAGTCGGTTTCTCACTGATGCTTTCGAGCTCGGTTGCGAGTTGGACCCGGGACGCTTGGATAACCTCGACTTGAGCCAGGAGCAGCGATGCTCTGGAGCCTGCTTTTTAGCATTCATTTTTGGAAGCGTCCTTGTCGGCGGAAACGAAGGAGGCAAGGATGGAGCTGATGCATCATTGTGTAGCCGGCCTTGACGTTCGCAAGAACAGCGTGGTGGCCTGCATCCGGACGATGTCGGGGAACAAGCCGTCACGGGAATGCAAGACGTTCGCGACGACGACGGACGGGCTTGTGAGCTTGCTGGAATGGTTGCCGTTCGGCACATCCGGTGCGGCGATTTTGGCGACGGGGATCTATGGCGTCCGGTATGGAAGATTTTCAGCTAGGGAATTCAGCTCTTCCTGGCGAACGCCGCCCGACATCAAGGCGGTTCCTGGCCGCAAGACGGACATGAACGACGCGATGTGGATCGCCGATCTTGCGGCCTTCGGCTTAATCAAGGCGAGCTTCGTGCCCGAGGAAAAGCAGGATGAACTGCGCACGCTGATGCGAACTCGCAAGCAACTGGTTCACGAGCAGACGCGGCATGTTCAACGGATCCAGAAGACGCTGACCGAGGCGAACATTCGTCTGGATTCGGTGCTGAGCGACGTGATGGGAGCGAGCGGGCGACGCATGATCGAAGCGATGATCGCCGGCGTGCGCGACCCTCGCAAACTGGCGGGGCTGGCCAATCGGGCAGTCAAAGCCAAACCGAAGGAACTCTACGACGCGCTGCACGGGCGGTTGACCGACAGTCATGATTTTTATTCTCAAATCTATCTGGGCCAATGGGCCGCCCTTGAATCCGCACAGGAGCGTCGATAGGGAAGTCCAATCCCACCTGGCGCGCATGGACAAGGAGGATCGGGCGAATGGCCCGGTTTTAGGCGATGCGTCCGCACAATCCATTCCGGGGAGCCGGCTCGGCGTTGACCCTGAGCGAAATCGGGCTGGACCTGAACCGTTCCGGACGCCGGCCATCGGGTCGCCTGGGCCGGTTGGAATTGGTCGAACGAGCGCGGGAAAGCGCAAAGCTGTCGGTCGCAAAGGCGCGCCCTGGTGCAGACCATGCCGCAAGCGCTTGGACGGCCAAACGCTCGAAAGTAGCTACTACGGCCCAGTTCTGCTCCGCTTCAGGCCAAGCGCGGTCCTCAAAAAGCCATTTGCGCCGTCGCCGCATCGATCCTGACCGCAATCTATCACATGCTGAAGAACGGCATCTTCCACAACGACCTCGGCGCTGACCATTTCGACCGCAGGTCCCGCCAAACCAAAGCAGCCCATCTCGTAAAGCAAATCGCAAAATTCGGCTATCAGGTCACCCTTCAACCCGCCGCTCATGCAGCCTAAAAAGCCACGAGATCATGTCGTCGACATAGTTTCTTGAGACTGAACCGAGGATGGTGCAGCGATCGGATCTCAGAACTTTCCATATTTCAGGTAAGCTTGCTGCGGATCCTCGCCTGCGAGGATCGCCTTTCGCACGAGGCTCTCGGTCGCGATCGCCGACTCAGCTCTGCCCGCGACCTCTTCCGCCAAAGTCTTGGGAACACGTAAAAGTCCATCGCGGTCCCCGACCATGTAATCGCCGGGGGCGATAATAACGTCGCCGATGGTGATGGGCGCATTTGTCACCGCTGGCAGCCAATGCCCAACAATGTCGCGCGGCGTGAACCCTCGCGACCATGTCTGAAACCCGATGGCGAGAAGAAAATTGACGTCCCGCACGAACCCATCAGCCACGCATCCGCGCACGCCCTTATTTTTCAGGGTTTCCGCCGACAACTCCCCCATGTGGGCAACGACGCGGTCGTTCGGCTGGCTCACCCAAACTGAGCCTGCGGGCGCTTTGGAAAGAAGACCTGTCCAAGCCAGGAGCGTTTCGTGCGCGTCGGCGTCCTCGACGACTTTTCCCTCGATCGTGAAGGCGGGCCCGGCGAGTGATCGCTCGGGAATGATCGGACGCAATTCGGACGGCAAGGTGAAGTCTCGAAGTCCCATGGCGCGCATGACGTCATGGACGACGCCCGTGTAACACGCGGCAAGCCGGTCGGAGAGCATTGGGACTTGGATCCTCAGGCGGTTGGCAGGCAGGAGGGGCCGATTGGCTCGAACGATTTGTAGGTCAGGATGAATTCCTGGTGGCCGAGCTCCTCGGATTTCGTGCGCGCGCCCTCTGCGAGGCCAATCACGACGTCTCGGATCTCTCGGCCAACGTCTTCGAGGCTCGCGGCGCCCTCCATGATCCGTCCGGCGTCGACATCCATGTCGTCGGCCATGCGCCGATAGGTCTCTGGATTGGCGCAGATCTTCACGACCGGCGAAATCGCGGAGCCGACGACTGAGCCTCGCCCTGTGACGAAAAGTATGGCGTGGCTGCCGCAGGCGATCAACTCGGCGATTTCGGCGTTGTCGTTGATGTTAGGAAAGCCGAAGCGGACCTCGCCGTCCGGAACGACATCAAGAAGGTACAGCCCGCCGCGCGGCGGAATGTCGCCGGGCTTGATCAGCCCCGAGATCTTCGCCGAGCCCGACTTTGCGTAAGCGCCCATCGATTTTTCTTCGATGGTCGTCAGCCCGCCTTCTGCGTTGCCTGCGGCGAATGAGCCATAGCCGAGCGTGGCATAGTAGCGCGCCGCCTTGGCGACGCTCGCTTCGAGTTCTACGCCGAGGCGCGGCGTCACGGCGCGCTCGGCCATAATCTGTTCGCAGCCGATCAACTCGCCGGTCTCTTCGAAGATGCAGGCGGCGCCCTCCTCGACCAGTCGATCGAAGGCGCGGCCTGCGGCGGGATTGCCGGTGATGCCCTGACGTACCGTCGGAGCCGCCGCAAATTGTCCCGACAACGAGTTCGCTCGCCGCCATCGGAACCGTCGGCATGGCGTCAAGCAGCGCGCGCTGGGCGGCAACAAACGCGCGGCCTTCGTCGATGGACTTGCGCGTGCCTCCGCTCGCCTGAATGACGATGGTTTGAACGGAGCGGCCGCTTTCGCGCACGACCTGAGCCAATTTGTTCTTGTTGAAGCTCTCGCAGCCCAAAGACACCAGCAGCGCGGCGCCGACATTGGGATGGGTGCAAAGACGCTCCATCATCCTCTCAGCATAACTGTTGGGGTAGCAACCGGGAAACCCGATGACGTGGACGTCATGCTCGCGAAACGGGATGGCGATCTCGCGGGCGACATGGTGGGCACACTCGACAAGGTAGCCTACGACAACGATGTTTCGTATTCCCTTTCGCCCATCGGACCTGAGATAGCCCCGCATCACGCAGAGCCCCCGACGTCCGACGCTTTGTCTGTTAGATAGTACGTCGGCGTGTAGTCGCTCTTGACGTTATGGACATGAACGTGGGCGCCTACCGCGATATCGGCGGTCGCGGAACCGATCGGCGCGCGGTACTTGATGATCTTTTCCCCCGCGGCGATCGCACGGCGCGCGAGCTTGTGGCCAATTGGAAGGTCGGCTGGCAGAGCGATTGACGCTCCTTCAAGAGCGATTGTTTCCCCGCCCCTTATGCGGGAGATCGCAACAAGGACGTTGTCCGCTTCATCAAGGAGAAGCAGCCGCCTGTCCCTTTCGCGAAGCTTTTGATCCAATTCCATAGCCGAAATCGCCTTCACGAAGGCGCGCCGTTGCGAAATTTCTTATAGCAGAAGGCTTCGATCGTCGAGATAAAAAATTTTATATCTTGTGTCTGAAATTTCGCCTTGGTAGCTTCGAGCATGTCATTGGTCGTCCGCTCGACGCTTGCAGAGCAGGCCTATGAGGCCCTGCAAAGCCGGATCGTCTCCGGGGCCTTGCCCGCCGGCCAGAGGTTGCGTGCGGAAGAACTGGCGGATTCGCTCGCTATCAGCCAAACCCCGGTCAAGGAGGCCCTGGCGCTTCTGGAACGTGATGGTCTGGTCGAAGGTTCGTCTCGCCGAGGCTCCACAGTACGCCGTTTCAGCCTTGCGGACATCGAAGAGATTTATGCCGCCAGAGCGCTTCTCGAATTGAATGCGGCGGACAGCGGCCTCGCCAATGGTCGGGCTGGCCCGCAATTCGTTGGGGACCTGCGCGCCATCTTCGACGAGCAGATGACTTTCGTGGAAATGCAAACCGAGGGCGCGCTCTTAGAGGCCATCCGCCTCGATCGCGAATTTCATGAACTGATTGTCGGGCTCGCTCAGAACCGCATCGTTGCCGGCTGGCACCGCACGGTGCTTCGCCAGACCCAAACCATCCGCAATTATCCTCTCGTCCGCTACGACGTCGGGCGTACGCGGCGCGAACACTCCGCCATTGTCGAGGCTTTCGCCTCCGGCCGGCCCGACGCGGTTATTGAAGCGCTGCGCGGGCACTTCGCCGCGAGCCGCGACGAATTCCTATCACGACCTCCGGAGGAATGGCCGGTGCGTCCTTAGAACTCCATGGCCGCCAACTCGAAAAACGAGCTGGCGGAATCAATGTGAGGAAACGAAGCCAAACTGGGAGGAGAATTCAAATGCCAAGAATGCCAAAAGCTGTTCGCGGCGCCGTCTTAGCCTCGGCGTTGATGCTGGCCGCAGGCGCGGCTGGAGCCGCCGACGCGCCAAAGGTTGGCGTGGATCTTACGACGCTGACCTCGCCGTTCTGGACCTCCTACAACAAGTACATCATTGCGGAAGCCAAGGCCCAAGGGGTCGACCTCCTGCAGCCCTTCAATTCCGAATTCGACACCGCCAAACAAATCACCGGCGTCAAGAACTCGATCGCGCTCGGCGCGAAGGGCATCATCTTTTCTCCCTTCGACAGTTCGGCCGCGGGCACGGTGCTCAAGACCGCGGCGGCGGCCAACGTCGCCGTGGTCGCTGTCGATGTCGCGCCGGACACCGGGCCGGTCGCGATGGTGGTGCGCGCAAACAACATCGCCTACGGCGAACAAGCCTGCAAATACATCGGCGATCACGTGCCTGAAGGCCCCGTCGTGCAAATCATGGGCGACCAGGCTTCGATCAATGGCCGCGACCGCGGCGTCGGCTTCCGCGACTGCATCAAGAAGAACTACCCGAAGCTGAAGCTGCTCGAGATCCCGACGAAGGCGTGGTCCGGCGAGGATGCTGCCGCGGGCCTCGACACGATTCTCAACTCGACGCCCGACCTGAAGGCCATTTACATGCACGCCGGCGGCGTCTTCCTTGCGCCCACGTTGCAGACCCTCAAGCGGCGCGGCCTTCTGCATCCCGCGGGCGAGGCCGGTCATATTGTCATCGTCAGCAACGACGGCATTCCGCAGGAGTTCGATGCGATCCGCAAGGGAGAGGCCGATGCCACGGTTTCGCAGCCGGCCGATCTCTATGCCAAGTACGGCATCATGTACCTGAAACAGGCAATAGAGGGCAAAACCTTCAAGCCGGGGCCGACCGACCATAACAGCACGATCATCCAAGTTGCGCCCGGCGTTCTCGAAGATGAGCTTCCGGCGCCGTTGGTGACGAAGGAGAATGTCAACGACAAGGCGTTCTGGGGCAACAATCTCTAAACTCCGTCCCCGGATCGGCCATGCCGCCAATGTCAACGCCGGGCGGACAAGACCCCTCTAGCCCGCCTGGCGAACCGCCGATTGTCGAGGCGATCGGAGTGTCGAAGCGCTACGGGGCGACCCTTGCGCTCAGCGATGCGCGCATCCGCGTCTTGCCTGGAGAATCTCATGCGTTGGTCGGCCGCAACGGCGCTGGCAAGTCGACGCTCGTCGGCATACTGACAGGCCTGCGCGAGTCCGACAGTGGCGAGGTTCGTTTCGCAGGCGAGCCTGCGCCGCCGGTTTCCGACCGGGAGGCGTGGCGACAGCGCGTCGCCTGTGTCTATCAGCACTCGACAATCATTCCCGACCTCACGGTCGCAGAGAATCTGCTCATCAATCGCCAGCCAACTCGGCGCGGTATAATCAGTTGGAGCGAGTTGCGCCGACAGGCGCGCGCCATTCTCGACCAATGGAACGTATCGGTTTCCGAAGACATGCGGGCCGGCGATCTCAAGGTGGAGGCGCGTCAACTCGTCGAAATCGCCCGCGCACTTTCCTATGGCGCGCGCTTCATCATCCTCGACGAGCCGACGGCGCAACTCGACGGAGACGAGATCAAGCGTCTATTCGTCCGGATGCGCGAGTTGCAGGCGCAAGGCGTGACGTTCCTCTTCATCTCGCATCATTTGCAAGAGGTCTACGAGATTTGCCAGGCGGTAACGGTGCTGCGCGATGCGCGCCACATCATCTCGGCGTCGGTCGCGGACTTGCCGAAAGACCGCCTCATAGAAGCGATGACCGGAGAGCAGGGAAGTCTTGGTTTGACCGACGCCTCCGCCCGTGCGTCGTTGACGCACGCGCCGGTCGCACTCGAAGTGCGCGACCTCGCAGGCGAGGATTTCCACGGTGTGAACTTCTCGGTGCGCCGAGGCGAGGTGGTCGGAATTTCCGGCGCCACGAGCAGCGGGCGGATCGGCGTAGCCGAAGCGGTCGCCGGGCTGTCCCCATATAAAGGCGGCTCGATCACCATCGGCAATCGGCGCCTGGGCTCTGGCGACGTTCAGGCGGCGCTCGCCCTAGGCGTCGGCTGCGTTCCCAAAAGCCGACACAAGCAGGGTCTCGTCTTGTCCCAGTCAGTGGCGGACAACACGACGATGACCATCGCCTACCGGCTCGGCCCGTTCGGATTCATCGTGCCGAGCCGGCTGGCGCAGAAGACCAACTCGGCGATCGCTTCGCTGGGAATCGTCACGCAAGGGCCGGGGCAATTGGTTTCCAGCCTATCTGGCGGCAACCAGCAAAAAGTGGTCATGGGCCGGGCGCTCGCCAATGCGCCCTCGGTTCTGGTCCTGATGGACCCGACGGCCGGCGTCGATGTGAAGTCGAAAGAAGCCCTCCTGCAGGTCATCGAGACTATGCGCCGGGAGGGCAAGGCGATTCTGGTGGTCAGCGGCGAACTGGAAGACTTGAGGACCTGCGACCGGGTTCTGGTAATGCGGCACGGCGGCGTGGTCGCGGAACACGAGGCGGGATGGAGCGACAACGTGCTCGTCGCCTCGATCGAAGGAATTTGAAAGTGGCGAACGACAGTAGCCCGATGGCGATCGCTCCTGTCCGCCGCGCGCCTTCCGCCGGACGGATCGTCATGGCGCGCCTCAGCGATCTCGCGTTGCTGCCGGCATTGGTGGTTCTGGTCATCATAGGCACAATCGTCAGCCCGGTCTTTTTGACCGCCGGCAACATTACTACCATCCTTACCTCGTCCGCTGCGCTGGCCCTCGTCGTTCTCGCGGAGTCTTTGGTCATCATCACCGGCAAGTTCGACTTGTCGCTCGAGTCAATTTACGGCTTCGCCCCCGCGATCGGCGCCATGGTTGTCGTGCCCGCCGCCAATTTCGGCTTCGGCCTGGAGTGGCCGACCGCCGTCGGGATTCTTGTCGTGCTGCTGGTGGGCGGCCTTGTGGGCTTCATCAATGGGTTCATGGTGGTGCGGCTCCGCCTAAGCGCCTTCATCGTGACGCTCGCGATGCTGATCATTCTGCGCGGCATGCTGGTCGGCGCGACCAGCGGGCGCACGCTGTTCGATTTGCCAAGCGCTTTCTACGGCCTGATGGTCGTCACTTTCCTCGGCCTTCCGTTGGCGGTTTGGCTGGCGCTGCTTGCCTTCGTCGTCGCCGGCTTCATGCTCCGCTTTCACCGCCTCGGTCGCGCGCTTTACGCCATCGGCGGCAATCCAGAGGCCGCCCGCGCGGCCGGCATTCGCGTCGAGCGTATCACCTGGGGCGTCTATGTGCTCGCCGGCGTCCTCGCGGCGGTCGGAGGCCTTGAGATCACAGGCTATGTTGGCGCCATCAGCGCCAATCAAGGCAACGGCCTGATCTTCACGGTCTTCGCCGCTGCCGTGATCGGCGGCATCTCGCTCGACGGCGGCAAGGGAACCATGTTCGGCGCGCTCACCGGGGTTCTGCTGCTGGGTGTCGTGGGAAACCTGCTCACCCTTGCGCAGGTGCCGTCGTTTTGGATTCAAGCGATCTACGGCGCGATCATTCTCGGGTCGTTGATGGTTGCGCGCTTTGCCAGCGGGCAATCGCAGGAGTAGTTGCCTGCCAAGTTTGTGGCCTCCAGACCCATTCCGATACTTTAACAGCTCGCGCGAGATCTGTAGCGGCAATCCCAGCAAATTAAGTCGCCGAAGCTATCGGCGCCAAGCCACACGTCAATTTATGGACTTCGGACCCCAAGCGCTATGAGGAAACCTAGGTCGGCGGTCGATCATAGCGACGGCGACCGCAAGAGAGCGGAAGTGTCAAGACTGAAGCGCCCTACCGCGTGCATGCGAATTCCTGCCATGCTGATCGACAATTCCAAGCTTCGATTTTCTGGATCTCCGTCTTGGCGCTGGCGGTGACGGTGGAAGTTTCGAGATCGACGATGTCGTAGCTTCGCCACGTGCCGCAGACCGCGCCTCCGTCCGCGAAACCATTCGAGTTGCTGTTTCAACTCTATGTTGCCGGATGTCGTGGAGGTTGCCGATTCAGCGCCGGCCGCATCCAGCCCACAGACGAATGAGGCCGCGCCAGCCGAACGAACTGTTCCGGTTACCGTCGACGATTTCGTGGCGAAGGTAGGCACGAGATATGCGTTGGCCGGTATCCGCACGCTGGTTGATCCAATTTGGCCGAGTTGTTGTCGTTGTTCGCGTAAGGTCGAAAATGGAACTAATGGAACTTGGTCGATCTCGTGTGCACGTCCGACGAAAACTTCGCCCGCCGGGCCCATCGCTATCCCCCTGCGTCGGAGGGCAATCTCGCCGATCATTTGACGATGTTGCAAAATGGGACACAAGCGACCTGCTTTTGCTGCGATATTAGGGAGTTCGCAAATTCTAAACTCCGGAAAGGCTCGAGAGGCCTTTGTTTCTAATCGAACGTACTTTTGCAGAGGACGAATTGACGGATGCGGTCACCGTCGCCGGCATCAAACAGAATAGTGGTGAGATCGGCGTCCAATGCTTCGAGCAAGGAGGCGATCCGGAAGGCGGCGCGACGGCTCAACCTTCCAGCAGACGTGATCGTGCCCGTCGGACAGGTGCAGCCCGATCTGATCCTGGCCGCCGCCGAACTGAAACGCGGCCCGAGCCTTCCCGTTTGAATGAGTGGGAAACGGGACAACAGACCCGGCGACGCGGCGCCGCGACGGCTTAGGAGTGTGGGGCCAAGGCGAGGTCGTTACCTTGCTTGCGAGGCCTGCCGCGGCCGAATGTCAAACAGGCGTGGCAACAAACGCCATGGCCTTCGTTCTCGCTTGCGCCTGTGAAGAAGGCAGCTTCATGCGCAATCGCGTTACGGCGTTCATATCCCTGCCGCTTGCCAGTCTCGACAAGATGGCGTTGACGAACCGGCTGCACGAGATCGGCCAAATGGACGGCGCAACGCGCACGTCCGAAAAGGCGTGAGCGCCGCCGAACCCTTGGCGCGACGGCTGCTCGCGGAAAGCCTCGGGACGGCGTTCCTGCTGGCAACTATCATCGGCTCCGGCATCATGGGGAACCGCCTCG
>CAVQBX010000022.1:0-72711 GCA_963710855.1 uncultured Pseudomonadota bacterium
GATGACGGCCATGCCCGAAATTGCGCCAGTCCGCGGCGTGCAGGTTGCCTAAGGCTCCTTCGACGAAACGAGATTCCAGATATGTTGCCGCCGCGCCCAGGACTGGCGAATAGAGCAGGCTCACAGTCCGGCATTCGAGGACGCGACGGACATCGTGATCGAACTGATCGCCAACCTCGCTATGCGCCATCAAGGCAGCGAAGTCCTGCGGCAAGGCATCAGTGCGATGCATCGCGCCCCGATAGGCGCGCGCCAAGAGGACGCAGACCGCGAGAAGCGAGTTCACGGCGAGGAAGCCATCCGGCGCAATGCGCAGAGGCGCCTCAACCAAATCCGTGAAGCCGTAGCGTTCGTGCAGGCCTTTGAGAGGTGAATTGCGAACAAGGCACAAGGCGGCTGTCGGTTTAGTCTCTGCGAGCGCCGAGGCCTCGAAGGCCGCCCTGATGTCCCGATCGCGACCGCTCGCGGTTAGACACAACAGCCCCGTCGCATTGAGATAAGGGGTTTGGACCACCTCTAGCGGCGTAGCGGCCATCGCGGCCTGGCCCGTGGTCGAGGCGTGCAAGCGCGCACAAAACGCCGCCAACGAATAGGAGCCGCCCGAACCCGTAACCCGGAGCGCCTGCGTCCCCAATGCGCCTGCCACCCGAACCAGATCATCCGCGTCCCAAGCCAGGGCCTCGCGATAAGTATCGGCCAGGGCGGACAGTTCGCGCGCATATCGATTAAGTGACATCTGGACCGGGCCGCTGACGCTGAATACGAGATGATACGGCCACCTTTTGCTGTGCGACATGGCGCATCCCAGGCGTCAGAGGGCGGCACGCGTTCACGCTCGATACGTCTGGCCGACCGATGGGGCGCGAACGCGGCTGACATAGCGCCACGCGTCATTCCACCAGATCCAGCTTGGCCTGTGGATCGCCACCGAAATGACCTTGGCGAGCGCCACCCCGCGGCTTTTTCGGGGTGACCTCCACCTTCGACATGATCCGCCGAAAGTCACCACCCATTTCGCCGATTCCTACGGCAAGCACGGCGATCAGCGCAAGGTGTGCAGGAACCTCGCCGGCGCGCGCATAATTGGAGATCGAATTGGGGTTCATACCTATGAGTTCAGCAAACGCGCGAACGCTCAGTCCCGCCTTCCCGAGCTCCGCAAGGAATTCCGCATAAGGCATAGTGCACCGTATCACACAATTTAATGTATGACGATACATAAATTTATGTGGACAGCGACTACCAAGGTGGGGGTGGTCCTGGCTCCAACGGCCCGGTCAGGCCTCCGCCTTCACCGACCGCTGGCCGAACGCGGGCAAATCGTCCTTGACTTGCGCTCGCCTGATCTGGGACAAATAAGGAACGTTATCCCCTCTCATGCCTGTGGAGGACACCCGACGTTGTGCGGTCGCGGGCGCTGCAACTGGCTGCCGAAAGGTCGGCCAAGATCGGCTTCGCGCTGCGCCGTTGGAACCGGCAGACCGAGGCGGCCGTGCGGCCAGCCGACGGCCGCCACCATACACTGGCATATCGCGGCGCTGCCCTCGACGCCGCTCACTGTCCCGGGCGTCGGCCAACCACGCTGCCTTGTCGAGCTGATCGATTGCCGCGCCAGCGAGAGCGCGGATTTTGATCTTGAGGCCTGTGATGACAAGGATCGTCTGCGTCTTCCTGTCGATCTTTCCTTGGACCGGGTCAGTCGGAAGGCGGGCGAGACAGCGGCTCGGCTTGAGACGCCAATTATCTTGATCGGCTCGGACGGGCGACGGCGCATGATTTTGCGCTCAGACACGGCAGCACAGATTGCGGGACTGCACGACGCCATACAGCGTATGAGCCAAAGTGATAATATCTTTGCTCCCTGCACAACCTGGATAGCGAATTGTGGACGCTGGGATTTGAACACCTTGACATACTCCTCACACGAATTCGGCATCCCCAGTCGAAGGTGTACTTTCTAGACGCCGTGAAAGCCTACAAGGCGGGCGCGTTGCGTGGCGCACTCACCTCCGCCTGGGTCGCCTTGGCCTACGATTTGATTGCCAAGTATCGCGAGCTCAGCGCCATCGGCGATGCCGCCGCGACGGCGTTTCTTCTGTCCTGGGACAACGCGACTGCCGCAGGCGACATCGCCAAGCTCCTTCAGCTTGAGGGGGGCATTCTCGAGGACGCAACCGCCAACACCCAGGTCGTCAATCGCATCGCCCGAACGCATCTGGACCGCCTGCGCAAAGATGCAGATCTCCGCGCCCACCCGGCATTCTCGGCCGAGGCCGATCTCTTCGAACCCTCTCCCGAGCTAGTGCGACTTCACCTCTTCAATGCGGTCGATCTCGTGCTGTCGCAAGAACCGTTGCAGGGCAAAGCGATCTTCGACCTTTACGACGTCGATGTGCAGTCGCCTGGATTTCCAACCACGCACGAACGCATCCTCGACTACGTCGAGCAACGCTACCTCGCACGCGTTCGCGCCCAGAACGTTCGTAACTCGGCACGGTGCTCGCGAAGTCGCTTCTCAAGGGTGTGCCCACGCAATGGGAATCGCTGCACCGCAAGTCATCCCCTCGCTGGTCGCGGTTCGGATCGCGCCGCTGACGCCTCGCCGAACGTCTTCCTGGCAATCGTAAGGTTAATCGACAATCTCGAGCCAGCGAACCGGCCACGCGCGATCGCTTTCATCGCCGCTTTCCGGATTTCTCGGCGCGGCTTCAAGACCCGACGCGACAGCCCTCCAGGCAACCGGTGATAATGCGGATCCCGCCGCGGCTCGCCGATCCCCGCCTCTTAGCGGGTGTGACCGTCCCGGATTCCGCACCGCGCTATCGGCCCTGATCGCCAGCCTCCATCGGAACCAGTTGGCCGACACGATCGCCTCTCGACCGCTCGCCGACCTCTGGCGGGCAGTCGAAGAATATCAAGGCTCCGGTAGTGGCGGCGATCAGAGGCGAATTTCAGCGACCTCATCACGCCTTTCGCCGGCCGCCTCAGCGGCGAACAGCTTGACCAACTCCTCGATGCCATCATCGACAACGGCCAGAATTCGGATGCAGCCGAGACGGATACGCTCCTGCTCGGTGTGCTACGGCAATCCAACCCCGACTGACCGGCCGACACCTCCGGCTCGGGACCGCTTTTATCAGCACGTTCGCCACATGCGCCGTACCGATAAGTATGACGACATTCTCACCTTCCTCCAATCCGACGGCTGGGTGTTCCCACCACCAGAGCAGTCCCCCAACGACTAAGCCGGCGCAGAACGCAGGCCGCTGAAGAAGGTCGACGCCTGGAAGGGCGTCGGACAGGCGCCGCCCGCGCCGGGACGCACTCCCCGGCCGGCGCTTCATCACGCGCTTTCGACCACGCCAACGACAGAGCTAGGGGAGGCGAGAAGGGGTCCATCGATCCACGACGCGATTTACGATAGGGCGCTCACCGTAGAGTGCTTTCGGATCGATGAGAGCGGTACACCAGGTCTGAACCTCTGGCTCAGGTCGCGGCACCGAAATGTCTGTCCGCGATCGCGAACCTGGGCGTCGATATCGATGCGGCATTGGTGGTCTCCAATCTTTGATCAGCCGCATCGAGGTGATGGCCGACGGTACCTATCGGGTGACCACGATCACTCCAAGTGAATGTCCACAAACCCTAAGCCGTGCCGGTTAAGGCGTTGTCGTCCAACGGCTCCGTATGCGGCGCAACAGCGAGGCTATCCTCTGCATCCAGAACGGCGTTGAGTTCGATGATGTGGGTTTTGCTGAAATAGATCGTCGATCCTGTTCGGCGAGGACCACCGCCAGCTCGTTATCTATAAGGGTTATTGATTTCCATCAGGAATTGAGCCGAATTGGCGGCAATTTCCACTGGCGAGTGACCCTGTACCGATTATCCAGGATATCTGCAAAGCTGATCATGACGAGTACGGCGACGGGTCAGATCCTTATGGAAATGCTGGGTCAATCTGATGCGGAAATCAACAGCTCGCGCCAAACGGGGTCATCGGCCATCACCTCGATACAGATGCCGACGCATTCTCGGCAAATAAACACAGTAGGCCCCGCGACCACCATTGTTGGCTGATCCTTCGGCGGTGGGACGGCAACTGCGACACCGCAAAACGAACAATGCTCTTGCGTCATGCCTAGGCCCTATCGAATTTCGCTCGCTCTCTCAAAAGATCTCGATTTCAAGGCCAAAAATCGCGTGTGCAACAGTCATGATTTTTGCACGCAGCGAATTAAGGTCGAAATGCTCGACTACCCGCCGACACAAAGCAACAAAGTCATCATGTGTGAGGTCGTGTTTGGCATCGTTCGTCCTCCACGCGCAGATTTTAAAATCCGCTGCGCCGATTCGTCCCGACGTGATCAATGACGGCAAAAGCGCCAACTGCGCTTTGAACCGTCTCCCATCGGCCTTGAATTCTCTCGTTCGAATACGAGCCTACGAGCGACCAATCCAAGCTCTCGCGGTGTATTGATCTCGTCCTCTGACAAACCAACGGCGGAATGAATTGCGCCTTTTACGCCTCAACAGTCGCGGCGATGTTGCCTGGCTTTTTGTCCCGTTTGACGTGCACAATCGCTCGACCTTTGAGCCATTTTCGTAACCGGCTTTGGCTGACGCTGGTCGGTAAGATTTCGGCCGCTCATATTTCCGCAATTCCAGACCTCCACCTCGAATAGCCCCAACTCGCGCCTTCGTATCCGCGCCTCTCAAAAGTCCTCGAATTTCGACCGAAAGACGCTGCTCCGAAAGTCATCATTTCTGCACCGAGGGTTTTGACCAATAACTGCGGGCGTTTTGAGAGACGGCCTGACGTTGATAGAAATGGTTATGACCCTACAAGAAGCAGAAATCGTCAAAGAGCATGCGCTTAGCGCAATTCGCGCGCTCTCAACGATTTTGAAAGAAATCACCAATTTGCATAACGGGGAGATGGCAACTCTAAAAGAAGGTGTCGGTAGGTCAATCGTAAGTATAGACGAAAATATTTTGTTTGTCGAAAAATCCATCGGGGACCCGGTTCGTAGCCTGTAACAGGCCAAGAGCCTTTCAAATCGTCGGTCGCGAGGAGCCTCCGCGGATAGGTCGCGTCACCGGGTTTCAGGGGTGGGTTCGCAGATTGTAATGAGTTCTGCACCTTCGAACTCGTCGAGCCATCGCCGGTGAGGTAGATCGGTTGTTCTGCAGCCCTCTCGGTATTAGTCCTCGATACACTTGTTCGGCAAAGATTGCGTACAAGGAGTTGGTTATGCTGCTCTGAGTAGGCATCACATTCTTATCCTCAATAAATTTGTTCCGGCGGGGCGTCGATCAGATGGAAGATGTACTTATCTTCTTCAAACAACCATTCGTGTAGCATGTAAGGATTTGGCTGATCGACAGGGAAAGCGGCCTCGCCATACAAAATCTGATACCGGCGCAGATTTGCTGGGGGGTCTTTGAAGAAGCCGTCGGGGAAGCCAGACCTTCGCCTATAACACGCCAGGAATCCCTCCCGTCGTCCGTACCGAGAAGTCGTCGCGGGAATACGGAGTCGCCAAGTTTCAATGGAGGCTCCACGGTAAGCGACGGGGAAGCAATGGGAAGACATCTGTTGGGACGTGCGACACGAGCTTATGCTTTTTTCCTCAAAGTATTTTTCAGCACCAAACGAGGCAACGGTAGCGGGGCCGCCGCCTTTGGTCCGCGGACGAATAATGCGAAACCACCGTTAGCAAGTGCGGGTCATTCCCAGTCGTAAAAGCCCAAACTGGTCGGAACTGTTGTGCCAGTTTCTGGATCTTTGTAAGTCCAGATCTGCGGTCGGCCGAGTTTATCCCATTCAGCCGTCGCCCAACTCCGACCTAGAGGAAACATGGGCAACCTCAACGTAACCACTACAAACATCGGCGATGGGCTGCTCTATGATTGTTTTATAATCGTACGCCGAGTTTATGGCGTCGCTCGACGTGTCCGCGATTTGATCTCGATTGCTCCATTGCTCGAATTCATCGTATGACGATGCCGCGACCGAAGCGCCATCAAAAGAGATGCGCGCATGCGGGCTATCGTAAGCATCTTGGGAGGCATACCCCAAGCCGTGAGTTAGGTCGGGCTGACTTTCGTAGAAGATCGTGAATGGCATTAGATCTGGCGGCGAGCCCCAGGTCTTGACCGACCCATCGCAGGCGCCCGGGCTCATCACTTGGACGACGTGACCCTCTTTCGACGATTTTAAGTAGTTCAGCGGATACATACCGAAGTAGTCAATTGACGTGCTTCCATCCCAATATCGCGTCGCCTTTCCTCGCACGAGACCACATAATCGAAATCTATTTTCTCTCCGCTGTCCTTGATCGTATAGGAGGCTTTTAGTCTGAAATAAACGCCTTGTTCGAGCGCTCTGAGACGCATCTCGCGCGCGAACCAAAAATAGCACACGCCAAGCACGACGATCACGAGCATCGCCAAGCCCAGCATGGGGTGCTTGGAAACAAAGTTCGGGATTCTCACTTTAAGCGTCCATTGCGCGGTAGCCCCAAGCGTCGGGCGGACACAACGTGATGTCTCAAAACGCTTAATTTTCGATCCCGAATCCCCGCGCGCAAAAATCATGATTTTTGCTCTCGCGAAGTCTGATCGAAAATCGTGAGCTTTTGAGAGATCGACGCAAATGCGAAAGGCGCACCGCGGGCGGTTGCCCCTGCGCGAGAGCGAAAATGAAGCGTCCGATTAAACTCTTGTTCCCGGTTGGGATAACGATGATGGTGGGCGTTTGCTGCGCGCTTCGTGAACCCAAACTTAAAACGAAGCGCGGAGAGTTGGAATTCAGCAATTGATATCATGTCTCCGTAGCGTCGGTGGAGCTTCAGAGTGAGGTGGCAATTTATAGAAGAAACCTAACATTTTCGACTGTCTGTTTTTGTACGTTCGTGGCAAGCGCGGTGGGGAACGTTGTCTTGTATCCATATTTGAAGAGATATGATCCCGCGTCATATCGAGCGATTCGTACAAGAAAAATCCGGCAAGCCCGGATCTGGATTTTCAGAATATAATTATGCAAAGTATATTTACATGAGGGAATACTGCAAGATACCATCTATATACGCCACACTCTCCGGTGATATTATCTTGATAGCATCGATCCTTGGAGTACTTGAATTCTTCTATGCAGTGTTGTTATCAATTGGACAAACTGTTGGTTACCGATGCTGACTGCAAGTGCCCCCAACGGTGAAAGTGTGCGTCCTTTGTTTCCTGAAAATAATTTTGCCAGATTCTCGCGGGCTTCCGGTTCCCCGGTCTTATCTTCCCACCCTAGCTCTACAATTTGCCGAAACTGCTTTCATAGGCTGGGTCGCAGGAAAGACAGTCAAAAGGGCCAAAAATCATGACTGCCGCACCGCCAATTTTGGTCTAAAACCCGAGCGCTTTTGAGAGAGTGACGGGTACGACAAATCTCACTCGCGATGCGCCGGGCGGAGCGGAATGACGGTGGACAAGTATGCGGCGCGCCAGTGGCGAGAGAAGTTGCGAGACGTGCTCAATACCGTGCGGGACCCGATAGGAGGCTGCCCGCCGGACGAATATGACGACTACGTTGGCAAGGTCGAATTGTTTGTTCGCGAGGGCGCGTCAGACGAAACCATAAAGCAATACCTCCACTGGGCGGAAGCCGAGCATATGGGATTTGGGAAAGCAGACTTGCCGCGCTTAGATCGGACATTGGTCGCCATCCGGCAGATTGGATTGAGCCCGTGACAAATTGACCGGTGCAGAAATCATGAATTGTGCACCGCGCGCCCCGACCGGTGCAAGACGCGCGGCCTCTCACAACTCGCTCGTTTTCAAGAAATGCGGCGTCCGGGCGTATTTCTCGAAAGCAGTTTTGAGGGAGCCTTGTTGGATACCTCAGAATCTATCGTTGGACTGAACGGCTCCGCCGTAGGGGTGCGTGGCTTGCGACGTGACATTTGAGTTGAGGATATCCTTGGAGCTGCCGGCGGCGTCACGCTGGCTTGCTCGAACCCAGGGAGACCTCAATGACGCCGTTGCGATTGCGCATGATCGAAGACATGAAGTCGGCGGGATTGGCGTCTGCGACGCAGACCGTCTACATCGACGCGGTCCGTCGACTTGCCGCGCACTACCGCCGTTCGCCGGATCGGCTGAGCGAGGCAGATGTGCGCGAGTACCTGCTTGGCCTGCGTGAGCGCGGCGTCGCGCTCGGCACGTTCAAGGCCTATCACGGCGGCATCCAATTTCTCTACCGTCAGACGTTGGATAGCGACTGGGCGCTGTTTCAAAAAAAAGAATTCGCCCGCCCAAGCAACTCCGTCTTCCCGAGGTCCTGTCGGACGAGCAAGTCCGCGCGCTGCTGGGCGGCGTGAGGAACCCGATTCACAAGGCCTGCTTCGCCCTCATGTACGCCTGCGGCTTGCGCATAAGCGAAGCCGCGACCTTGGAAGTCGGCGCCATCGACCGCGCCAATCTTCAGCTTCGCATCATCGGCAAGGGCGATCGAGAGCGGCTTGTGCCATTGCCGAGACCAGTCCTGGATGACCTGCGGGCGCTCTGGAAGACTCATCGCAATCCGCGCTGGCTCTTTCCCAATAAGTTGGGCCCCCACTCGGCCAATCAACAAGTGCTGCGCCGCACTTTCCAAGACGCCGCCCGCGCGGCTGGTGTCACTCGGCGGGTCACGCCCCACGCCTTGCGCCACAGCTATGCGACGCGATTGCTCGAAAGAGGCGTGGATACGCGGGTCGTGCAAATTCTGCTTGGCCACGTCCATATCGCCACCACCGCGATCTATACCCATCTCACCGAGCCGACCCGCGTCTCGCTCAAAGCCATCCTCGACGAACTGATGACCGGCCTCTGACGCGGCCGATCCGTCGTGATCGAGGTCGCGGAAGTCTTTGCCCGCTTCGCGGGCCAATATCTGTCGGCTCATGGCGCCTCGATGCCGCCGTCGCATTGGCGCGCCATCGCCGACATCCAAGCCTGCCGCACCGAGGCGCTCGGCGGCGGCCTCTGGCGTTGCGACCAATGCGCCGCCGAGGTCTTCTCCTATCGCTCCTGCAAGAATCGGAGCTGTCCCAAATGCCATACCGACCAGACCGAGCGCTGGCTCGCGACCCGCAAGGCAGAGATGCTGCCGACGCGCCATTTCCACGTCACCGTGACCGTGCCCGAGGAACTGCGCGACACGCTTCGCGCCAATCAGCGTGACGGCTACGCCCTGCTGATGAAGGCCGCCGCGGAGTCCATCGTCCAACTCGCCCGCGATCCGCGCTATGTTGGAGCGACGGTCGGCGTGCTCGCCGTCTTGCACACCTGGACCCAGCAACTGCTCTTTCACCCTCACGTCCACTGCCTGGTCACCGGCGGCGGCGTTTCCCACGACGGCTCCAATTGGAGGCCGGCGCGGAAAGCCTTCCTGGTTCCCGTCAAGGCTTTGGCCAAGCTGGTGCGCGGCAAGCTCAAGGCCGCGTTGCAAAAGCGGCGTCCCGATTTGGTTTTGCCCGACGCTGCCTGGTCCAAGCCCTGGGTCGTCCATTGCATGCCCTGGGGCGAGGGCGAGCAGGCCGTGCTCGATTATCTCGCCCGCTACGTCTTCCGCGTCGCCATCACCAACACCCGCATCGTCGGCCTCGACGACGAGGCCGTCACCATCCGCCACAAGCATCGCAAATCCAACCGGTGGCGGACAAGCCGCATCCCCGGTCCCGAGTTCATGCGCCGCTTTCTCCAGCACGTCCTGCCCAAGGGCCTGCACAAGGTCCGCTACTTCGGCCTGTGGCATCCCGCCAAGCGCGAACACGCAGCCCGCGCCCGTCAACTGCTTTTGCTCGACCGTCAGGCTACGCCGCTTCGAGCCCAAATGAGCGCGCACGCCGCCGATCCGAAACAACCGGACGGACCTCGGGTCTGTCCCTGCTGCCGCGAAGGCCTTCTCCTGTTTGTCCGCCAGATCTCCCCGAAGCGGGCTCAAGGACCATGACCCGCCAACCCGTCTCCTTAAGACAAATACCCGATCAACCTCGCATGCTTCGGGCACGCCACGAACGCACTTGGCCCGGCGCCATTCATCTCTCGGCTTCCGAGCGCGAAATGAAGGCTGCCAGATGTGCGCGACCCTCGCCAACGGCCCCAATGGTGGCGAACACCCCGCCAAAAGACCCGACTGGCCGGTCGCAGCCGCCTTTAATGCCTCACTCCCAACTGAAAATTCCATAGGCTGAAGCTGAACCCGCGGCGCCAACCGCGTTCAGTCCAACGGAGTTTTTGCAGCGGCTTCGCGCCGCAAAAACTCTTAAGTCGTTTTAAGTCCGTTAAGCGTCCATTATAGTCCGTTAAAAGCCGCTAAAGTCCGTTATTTTTTGGAGCATGATGCTTTGTTTTCAATAGCTTGATCCATTAATCCGACAAAGTTTTTTTAAACCGCCTTCGTTTCGCCTCTCAACCTGATGGCTTCTGATAGAACAGCTTCGCTCTTAACATAGATTTCTTATTTTTGGAAATTATTTCGCAAATTCTTGGGTGGCCCCGCTGAAGCGGCGGTCGTCGACCGCAGCAGTTGGGCTTGCCGGGCACGCGGGAAAATGAGGCGTCTCACGACCGCTGCGGTCGGCGACCGCGGCTACAAAACCCCGCTCTGCCCAGGAATATGGGGCCCCATCAACTCATCGGCACGAGCGTTGCCCGATCCCGTAGCTCCATCCCAAAACCCGGGGCGTCGCCGAGCTTCATGCGGCCATTGACCGGCACGGGCTCGCCGACGAACAGGTCGCCGAACACGGGCTGGATCGATTTGCCGTCCGGGCTCGCGGCGACATATTCGCAGAAGGCGGGGCCGGTCTGGCTAGCGATGAAGTGATAGGAATAGGGGCCGCTGCCGTGCGGGACGACCGGCGTGTCGTAGGCGGCCGCGTGAGCGGCGATGCGCAGGGTTTCGGTGAGGCCGCCGACCCACATCACGTCGGGCTGCAGGATGTCGATCGCGCGCTCTGCTATCAGCTGGCGAAACCCGTAGCGGGTATATTCGTGCTCCGCCGTCGTCCATTTGAGGGTCGGATGGGCCCGCTTGATTTCGCGCCAGCCGTCATTGTCCTCGGGCGAGAGCACCTCCTCCCACCAGTGGATGTTGAGCGGCTTCGCCGCCTCCGCGAGCCGGATCGCGTAGTTGACGGTGAGGGACATGTAGCAATCAACCATCAGCGGGTAATCGGGCCCGACGGCCATGCGGTGCCCAGCGAGGAAGTGCAGATTTTTGTGAAAACCTTCTTCGCCGTCGAAATGGCTGTGCGGCAGCGGCACCTTTGCGCCCCAGAAACCGAGCTGCTTGATCGCGAGCGGCTCAGGCGTCGTGCAATAGAAAGTGATCTCGTCGCGGCTCAGGCCGCCGATCAGATTGTAGACCGGCTCTTTCCTCACTTTGCCGACGAGGTCCCAGAGCGCGAGATCGACAGCGCTGATCGCCATGATCGCGAGGCCTTTGCGACCGTAAGGCAGCGAGGCGCGATAAAGCTGGTCCCAGATGCGGTTGATGTTGCGCGCATCCTCGCCGATCAGGAAGCGGCGGAAATGATGATGCGCGATCCAGGCGGCGGGAACGCCGCCGGAGCCGGTGGCGACGCCGACGACGCCGTCTTCCGTTTCGATCTCGATGACGAGCGACCCGATGACGCCAATGCCCCAGCTCGACCGCCGTTCGCGATATTTCGCGTAACCCGACATCGGATTGGCGA
This sequence comes from uncultured Pseudomonadota bacterium, assembly GCA_963710855.1. Lineage (GTDB taxonomy): Bacteria > Pseudomonadota > Alphaproteobacteria > Rhizobiales > Beijerinckiaceae > Roseiarcus. The sequence goes on from CAVQBX010000022.1 coordinate 11,736, forward strand.
TCAGGCTGTCAACCAGCCAGTGTTTGGCCTGGCCCGGCTTGAAATAGGTTCCGGCCTGCGCTGACGGCGCGGGCGTGGAGACGCGCACGTCCTTGATGCGGAAAGAGTTGCTCACGGGAGGTAGAACACGCGCTTCAGCGGAACCTGCACCGGCTCGTTGTTGGGACGGCTCTCCATGATATCGCGCATGAAAGCCCACCAGCGCTTCATCACTTCGTGGTCGGGCAGAACGTCGAGCTTGTGGTCGTCCGAACGGGTCAGGATGCCGAACAGATGATTGTCCTCGGGATCGAGCCAGATCGAATAGTCGGAGATGCCCGAGGCCTTCAGGAGGGTCACCAGTTCCGGAAAGATCTCGTCATGCCGTTTTTCATATTCGGCGGCCTGGCCGGGGTTCAGATTCATGCGGAAGGCGATGCGTTCGGGCATGGCGGCTCCTCTCAGTCGCGTTCGATTTTCGACATGGATTGCAAGGTGGTGTCGCGCACGTGCTCGAGATGGCGCCGATAGGCGCTGACCGCGGCGTCCGCGTCGCGGGCGAGCACGGCTTCGGCGACTTCGACGTGCTGGCGCACGCTGATTTCGATCATGCCCGGCGCCTCGCTGGCGATCCGTCTGACGTCGAGCATGAGATCATAGAGGCCCAGCGCCAGCGCCGCGAGCAACGGATTGTCGGCGCCGCGGTAGAGGGCCTCGTGAAACTCGATGTCCAGCAAGCGAAAGGCGACGGGGTCGCGATGGAACGCGCGGCCATCGACGGCGAGTTTCATGATGCGCTGACGCGCTTCCGCGCTCGCCCGCTCGGCGCACAGGCGCACCAGCCGCCCCTCGACAACGTCGCGAGCCTCGTGATGCTGGTTCACGTTGTGATCGACGCCGCTCAGGATGACGTTGAACGGCGCGACCAGTTGGGAGGGAGAGAGGTGGGTCACCGTATAGCGGCCACCCTGCCGGCTTTCCAGCATGCCCATGATGGTCAGAGCCTTCAGCGCCTCGCGCAAGGGCGGGCGCGAAATGCCGAAGGCGACGGTCATCTGCGCTTCGGTCGGCATCTGGTCGCCGGACTTCAGATTGCCCGACTTGATCATCGCCATGATGCGGTTGGCGACCTGCACCGCGATCGAGCCGCGCTTGATCCCGGGATCGCGATAGGCCGAGCGCTGCGCCGCCTTGCGCTTGGCCGCAACGAGCTCCGCGAACGCGTCGAGCGGCGCCGGCTCGGCGTTTTTCACGGGCCTGGCTCGCGCGCGCACGCTCAACGCGGCCTCCTCATAAATCGAGCCGATAGAAGCGGATCGCATTGTCGCGATAGATCGCGCGCGTCTCGCTCTCGGAAAGACCGAGATCGGCAAAGGCGCGATCGAGCGTCTCGACCCATTCGGTCATCGTGGTCGCCTGCAGCAGGATCGGATAGTCGCCCGCGTAGATCGTCCGCTCGACGCCGAAGTGTTCGAGGGTGGCCGCGATGTAGGGGCGCAAATCCGCCTCGGTCCAGTTTTTGATATCCGCCGCGGCGGGCAAGTCAGATAGCTTGATCCAAAGATTGGCGCGTTGCGACAGAACCTTCATGTCGTCACGGAATTGTTCGATCGCGCCCTGCCTGATGCCGGGCTTGCCGCAATGATCGAGAATCAGCGGAACTTCGGGCACGCGCAGCACGAATTCGCGCACGATGTCCATCTGCGAATAGTTGACGTTGATCTCGAAATGCCAGCCGAACTTGCCGAGCAGATTGACGCCTTCGACGAAAGAGTCGGAGAGGGTGAGCGCGCGGGGATTTTTGTCGAATTCCACGATGCGGCGGATGCCCTTGACGGTTGGGTGCTCCGCCTGCATCTGGCGCAACATCGGCTCGACCTTGGCGCCCCATTCGAGCGGCGCCATCGGCACGATGGCCTTGATGCGCGGATCGCGCTGCGCTTCGCGCTCCACGAATTTGATTTCGTCGATATATTGCCCGCCGCCTTCCCAGAAATCCGCGTAGCATTCGAGGAACACCATCGCCTCGATGTCGAGCGATCCGCAATCGCGCTGGTAATCCTCGATATGATAGGGATGTCCGAACAGAGGGTGGCCCTCGAAGTCGGAATAGCGCAGTTGCCGCTGGTCCCAGATGTGCAGATGCGTGTCGATGATCGGGAAGCCCGGCATGTTCAGCCCGCCGCCGTTACGAACGGAGAGATCGCGCGACTTCGCGAGGTCGCGCGCAAACGGCTCTGCCCGCAAACTTGGGCTTCAGCGCAAGCTCCCCTCCGTGCACGGGCCACAAAATCCATGGGCCGGACGCCCTCCCTTGCCGCCGGCGCCGTCTGAAGCGGCCCCCGAGCGTCACTAAAAACTGAACGCAGAAGAAACTCTTGTCAAACATATTCTTGTCTGACAAGCTGGGCTGGCGACATGGAGAGCGGCGAAAGCGCCGCCGAAGGCCACAGGGAGGATGCTCAGGTGACGATCTCGATTTCGACACGCCGACGGGTCGGCGCCACGTCTCTGGAGCTTCCGGTTCTGGGCTTCGGCGGCGTGCATATCGCCGAGCTTTACCACCTCGTTCCGGAAGCCGACGCGCGGGCCACGTTGGACGCGGCGTGGGATGCCGGCGTGCGCTATTTCGACACGGCGCCCTGGTACGGGCGCGGCCTCTCCGAGCACCGCCTCGGGACATTCCTGCGCAATAAGCCGAGGGCGGAGTTCCAGATCACCACCAAGGTCGGGCGCACCTTGCGGCGGCCGAAAGACCCCAAGAATTTCAACCGCGAGCCCTGGACCGGCGGCCTCAATTTCGAGGTGCATTTCGACTACACCTACGACGGCGTGATGCGCTCCTACGACGAGGCGCTGCAACGGCTCTCCCTCGACACCGTCGACGCGCTCGTCATTCACGACCTCGATGTCGGCTATCACGGCGACAAGCTCGACCACCATGAGCGCGGCCTGCATGAAGGCGGCGGCATTCGGGCGCTCGAGGAACTCAAGCGCACCGGCCACATCAAGGCGTTCGGCATGGGCGTCAACACCGGGGAATCGCTGGCGACCACGGCGGCGCGGGTCCCGCTCGACTTTGTGCTGGTCGCGATGCCGTACACACTGCTGGATCAAGCCTCCCTACATACCGGCATGGCGGCCTGCGTGAAGCGCAACGTCTCCGTCATCATCGGCGCGCCTTTCGCTTCGGGCATTCTCGTCACGGGCTCGCAGGCCGGGGCCAAATACGCCTATGGCCAGGCCTCGCCGGAAATTCAAAACAAGGTGAAGCAGATCGAGGCGGTCTGCCGGCTCGCATGGCGTCAAGCTGCCGGCCGCCGCGCTGCAATTCCCGCTCGCCCATCCCGCCGTCGCCTCGATCATTCCCGGCGCCGCGCGCCCGAGCGAAGTCCAGCAGAATGTCGCTTCGCTCGGCGCTCCGATTCCCGCCAGAGTTCTGGTCCGATCTCAAAGGCCAGGGGCTCATCGAGAAGGACGCGCCGGTTCCGGCCGGCGCCTGAAGGTTTTGGGCATGAGCGAGACGGACGCCAAGGGCGCGCCGCTGCTGTCGGCGCGAGGTATCGCGAAGCAGTTCGCGGGCGTCGAAGTGCTGAGCGACGTCGACCTCGATCTGATGCCCGGCGAAATTCATGCGCTTGCTCGGCGAGAACGGCGCGGGCAAGTCGACCTTCGCCAAGATTTTGGCCGGCGTGCATCGTCCGACTCGCGGCGCCCTGACGCTGAACGGAAACGCCGTCGATATCGCGAGCCCGATCGTCGCCCAGAAACTCGGCATCACGCTCATCCATCAGGAGCCGATCTCGTTTCCCGATCTCACCGTCGCGGAAAATCTGGTGCTCGGCCGCAACGCCGGCGCGCCGCTGTCACGCGTCCCCTGGGCGCAGATGACGCGCGACGCGCGCCGGCTGCTCGACCTGCTCGGCGCGCCAATAGACGTCTCCGCGCCGATGCGCGGCCTCTCGATCGCCGACCAGCAGATGGTCGAGATCGCGAGAGCGCTCGCCTCCGACAGCCGGCTCATCATCATGGACGAGCCGACGGCGCCGCTGACGCCGAAGGAGGTGGCGACGCTGTTCGCCATCGCGCGCCGGCTGCGCGACGAGGGCCGCACACTGATCTTCATTTCGCATCGGCTGGAGGAAGTGCGCGCGCTCTGCGACCGAGTGACGATCTTCCGCGACGGGCGGAAGGTCGCGACCGAGCGCATCGACGCGCTCGACGATGCGGAAATCATCCGCCTGATGATCGGCCGCCCGCTGAAGGAATATATGCACAAATCCGGCGTCGCGATCGGCGACGTCGCGCTGAAGGTGTCAAATCTCAGCAAGGCGGGCCTGTTCCGCGACATCAGTTTTGAGGTGCGCAGGGGCGAGATCGTGGGGCTCGGCGGGCTCGTCGGCGCCGGACGCACGGACGTGGCGCGCGCTCTATTCGGCATCGCGCCGGCCGACAGCGGCGCGATCGAGATCGCCGGCAAGCCGGCCGAGATCGCGAGCCCGCCCGATGCGATCCGCCTCGGCGTCGCCTTCGTTCCCGAAGATCGCGCCCAGGCCGGCATTTTCCGCACGCTGCCGGTCGAGCACAATATCACTGCCGCCATTCCCCGCCGCATCGCGCCGCATCTGTTCATTCGCCGCGCGCTGGAGCGCGCGCTGGCGCGCGACTCCGTCGCGAGCCTGCGCATAAGGCTCGCCACGCTGCGCCAGCCGATCGGCGAACTCTCGGGCGGCAACCAGCAGAAGGCGATCCTGGCGCGCTGGCTGCTGACCGACCCCTCGATCCTCATCCTCGACGAGCCGACGCGCGGCATCGACATCGGCGTGAAGGCGGAGTTCTACGATCAGATCGGCGCGCTCGCCGCCGGCGGCCGGGCGATCCTGCTGATTTCCTCGGAACTGCCGGAATTGCTGGCGCTCTGCGATCGCGTGCTCGTCATGTCGGAGGGCCGGCTGACGGCGAACCTGCCGCGCGGCGAAGCGACCCAGGAAACGATCATGCACGCCGCGGTGCCGCGCGGCTTCGACCAGAGCGCGGCATGAACGCGCTCTCCAAAATCCTGCTCAGACGCGAAGCCGGCATCGTCGTGATGATCGTGCTGTTCTGCCTCGCGGTCGGATCGCAGAAGCCGCACTTCCTGACGCCCGACAGCCTGCAGATCGTCTTGCTGCTGGTTCCGCTGACTTTGATCGGCGCGATGGGGCAGATGATGGTGATCGTCGCGCGGCACGTCGATCTCTCCATCGGTTCGATTCTCGGCCTGACGGCGATGGCCTCGGGCATGATGTTCCGCTACCACCCGGAAATCTGGTGGCCGCTCGGCTTCGTGCTTTCGATCGGCGTCGGCGCGCTGCTCGGCCTCGCCAACGGCGCCGTCGTCACGTTTTTCCGGCTGCCTGCGATCATCGTCACGCTAGGCACGCTCAACCTCTTTCGCGGCCTCACCTATATCATGTCGAACGCCAAGCAGATCGACCGGCAATATGTGCCGAACGACCTGAAAGCGATGTCGCAGACCTCGCCGATCTTCGGCGTGCCCTGGATCATTCTGATGAGTTTCGGGGTCGCGCTGCTGACCTATTATTTCGTCACGCATACGCGGATCGGGCGGCAGATCTACGCGCTCGGCTCCAATCCCGTCGCGGCGCCGCTGCGCGGCATAGACGTGACGAAGGTGACGCTGCTGGTTTTCACCTTGTCGGGCGCGCTGTCGGGCCTCGCGGGCATCATGTACGCGAGCCGCTGGGGCTTCGTGAATCCGTCGAACACCGGCTCGGGCTTCGAATTCCAGGTGATCGCCGCCGTCGTCATCGGCGGCGTCTCGATCAACGGCGGCGTCGGCACGGTGCTCGGCGCGACGCTCGGCGTGCTGCTGCTCGGCTGCGTCGCGGCGGCGCTGCCGCTGCTCGGCATTGCCGGCACGACCCAGAACGCGATCTACGGCGGCGTGATCCTGGCGGCGCTGCTGATTGATCGGCTCGTCAGGCTGCAGGGACGGCGCGGCGCGCTCATCCGGGGGGCGGCATGAGCCAGGCCGGCAGCGGCGCCGTATCGGGAGTGCGCGGCGCGGCGAGCGCCCGCCCGATGTGGCAGGTCGTCATCGTCCGCCCGGAAACGATGACGTTCGTTCTGCTCGTGCTCGGCGTCTACGTCGGCAGCAAGCTCTCGCCCTATTTTCTCGACATCAACTATATCCTGCAGAGTTTCACCCTTTCGGCCGAATTCGCGATCGTCGCGCTGGTGCTGACCATGGTGATCATCGCCGGCGAGATCGACCTGTCGCCCGCCTCAAATATGGCGCTGTCGGCCTGCCTGTTCGCCTATGCGCTGCAGGCCGGCGCGCCGATGCCGGTCGCGATCGCCGTCGGCATCGGCGCCGGCCTCGTGATGGGCGCGCTCAACGCGTTCATGATCATCGCCCTCGAACTGCCCTCGATCATCGTGACGATCGGCACGCTGACGCTCTACCGCGGGCTTGCGCAGGTGATCGCCGGCGACAAGTCGATCCGCATCCCCGAGAGTTTCGTCGGCTTCGATACGATGCTGCTGTGGGGCGCGCCGGCGCCCGTCATCGTGTTCGTGGCGCTTTCGATTGTGCTCGGCGTGCTGCTGAGTTCGACGATCTTCGGCCGCCAGATCTATCTGATCGGCACCAACGAGACGGCGGCGCGCCACGCCGGCGTGCGCTCGCGGCGCATAAAAGTGATCCTGTTTCTCGCCATGGGTTTTGCGAGCGCCGTCGCCGGCCTGATGACGGCCTCGAGGCTCGGCTCCGTCCGCTATGATCTCGGCTTCGGCGGCGAGCTTCAGATGGTGCTGATGGCGATGCTCGGCGGCACCTACATATTCGGCGGCCGCGGCACCATCCTCGGCACGTTCCTCGCGGCCTGGCTGCTGGTGATCGTCACCACCGGCATGATCGTCGCAGACTGGTTGCCAGCCTATCAGCTCTGCGTGCTCGGCGTCCTGCTGATCGTCTCCATCATCGCCACCAATTTCATCTATTCCCGCACCGAGCGGTAGCGGGCTATCTGGCCGGGAACCCCGGCGAAGCACTGGGAGGAAGTCATGACTGCCAAGAAACTGATGAAGCCGCTGCTCGGCGCCGTCGCCGCGATCGCGCTGACATCGGGCGCCTATGCGGCCGATGCGTTCAAGATCGTCTATATCGGCAAGAACACCGGCAATCCCTATTTCGATTCCATCACCGGCGGCTTCGAGGACGCCTGCAAGAAGGTTGGTTGCGACTTCAAGTTCGTCGCGCCGCCGACCGCCGAGGCGACGTCGCAGATTCCCTTCATCGAGGCGCAGGTCCAGCGCGGCGTGAACGTGATCGGCATCGCGCCGAACAGCCCCGACGCGCTCAATAAAGTCTTCGACGAAGCGCGCGCGAAAGGCATTCTGGTGCTGACCGTCAATGGCGACATCACCGGCAACGAAAGCCATCGCGACGCGACGATCCTGCCGACCAATTTCGACAAGGTCGGCGCCGATCAGGTCGAAATGGTGGGTTCGCTCATCGGCTACGAGGGCGAGATCGCCATTCTCTCCGCGACGACCGAGGCCCCCGATCAGAACAAGTGGATCGTCGGCATGAAGGAGGCGCTCGCCAAGGATCCGAAATTCTCCAAGATGAAACTCGTAGCGGTCGTCTACGGCGACGACCAGCCTGAGAAATCGACGACCGAAATGGAAGCGCTGCTTGCCAATTACCCGAACCTGAAAGGCGTCATCGCTCCGACGACGGTCGGCATCGCCGCCGCCGCGCAGGTCGTGCAGTCGCGCCATCTCGCCGACAAGGTCCACGTGACGGGCCTCGGACTGCCGAGCGAAATGCGGCCCTTCATCAAGGATGGCACCGTCAAGGCCTTCCAGCTCTGGTCGCCCTACAACGAAGGCTGGCTGTCGGTCTATTTCGCCAAGGGCGTGCTCGACAAATCGATCAAGAACGAGGTGGGCGCGACCTTCGATGTGCCGAACCTCGGCACGGAGACCATCAACAAGGGCAATTCGATCAACACCCAGGCGTCGCTCACCACTTTCGACGCGAAGAACATCGACGACTATCACTTCTGATCGTCATGGGGGAGGCCGGGCGCCTCCCTTTCCCGCCGCGGCCAGCGAGGATCCATCATGAACTCTTATGACTTCGCCGGCCGCGTCGCGATCGTCACCGGCGGCGGCCAGGGCATCGGGCTCTCCGTCGCCGAACGCCTGCTCGAGTCGGGCGCCAGCGTTTCGATCTGGGATCGCGACCCGAAACTGCTCGAGGCGCTCGCCGCCCGTTTCGACGCCTCGCGCGTGCAAACCTTGCATGTTGACATCGGAGAACTCGCCGCTGTCGAGACCGCTGCGAAGGCTGTCATCCAGAGATTCGGGCAGATCGACGTGCTCATCAACAACGCCGCCATCGTCGGTCCAAACGCGCCGACCTGGGAGTATCCTCCGGACGCGTTCATGGACGTAGTCCATGTCGGGCTGGTCGGGACTTTCTTTGTGTCACGCACAATCATTCCGCACATGATCGCGCGCAACTACGGCCGCATCGTCAACCTGAGCTCGGTCGCCGGCAAGGAAGGCAACCCCGGCGCGCCCGCCTATTCCTCGATGAAAGCCGCCGTGCTGGCGCTGACCAAGTCGATGGGCAAGGAACTCGCGGGCTACAACATCGCCGTCAACGCCGTGACGCCAGCCGTCGCAAAGACCGTGGGGGCGATGGGGCAAGCCCCGGATTTCTTGAAGATGATCCTCTCCAAGATCCCGCGTGGCCGCATGCTGGAGCTTTCGGAAGCCGCCTCGATGATCTGCTGGCTGGCGACGGAAGAGAACAGCTTCACGACCGGCGCGGTTTTCGACCTCTCGGGCGGCCGCGCCACCTACTGAGGATTCCGTCCCTTCTCCCGTTTACGCGAGAAGGTGGCGCGAAGCCCCGGATGAGGGGAAGCCGTGAGTCTTCTTGAGCTCAGGGCTGCAAGCCGCGCAAAGTCGTCGCGACGATCGTGCGGGCCGCGGCGTCGTAATCGCTGACCTTCAAGCGGCTGCTCTCCAGCGCGTCGCAGGCGAGCGTCTCGAAATCGGCATAGAACTGCGTCGCGGACCACAGCATGATGAAGAGATGGCGCGGGTCGACAGGCCGGATCCTGCCGGTCGCGATCCAATGTTCGATCACCTCGGCGTGGCGCCTTGTGATCAACCGCATATGATCGTGATCCCGGCGGGAAAGATACTGACCGCCACGCAGAATTTCGGCCGCGAACACGCGCGACTTGTCGACGTTTCGCCTCGAATATTCGAGCTTCGCCCGGACATAGGCTTCGAGCGCCTCGATCGGCTCGCGGTCGCGCGAGATATGGGCGAGCGCGTCGTCCCATCCCTTTATCAGTTCGGCGATCACGGCTTCGTAGATTTCCTCCTTCGAGCTGAAATAATAATAGACGTTGGTCTTCGGCAGCTTTGCCTGATCGGCGATTTCCGCGATGCGGGCGCCGTCGAATCCTCGGCGCGCAAACACCAGCGTCGCAGCGTCGATGATGACGCGAATGTTGCGGGTCCGGATTTTTTCCTCGCCGCGAAGGTTTGGCGGCTTTCGCTTTGACGACGTCGCGCTGCGCCCTGACATCGAAACATCGGCTCCGATCTGTTTCCACCCGGCGCTGCCTCCTGGGCGAGCGGGCGCTGCCTGACAATGATGCAAAAACCTGACGTTTTGGTCAGGTTTCGTGTTGACAAAAGTCGACGATTTGGTCAGGTTTTGCAACAGGAACTTTTTCGGCGCGACGAGGGACGGGGTCGGCATGCCGGTTTCGCTTCGAGAGGCGATGCAGGAAACGCTCGCCGGCTGGGCGGAGGATTTGCCGCCCGAATGGCGCGCGCTCTGCGCGGGCGTGCTGCTCGGCTTCGACGATATCGCCCCGGAGCTCGAACTCGAATTCTGGGAGCCGGTTTTCCCACCGCGACGCGGCAGGATTTTTCCGGGCATGCCGGCCGGCGCGCACATGCTGCGCGCCTTCGACGGCATTTCGCCGGCCGCGGTGCGATGCGTGATCCTTGGCCAGGACCCCTACCCCGCCCCTGATTTCGCTACGGGCCGCGCTTTCGAAGCCGGCAATGTCGCCGCCTGGCGCGAACTCGACAAGATGTTTTCAAAGAGCGTGCGCGCCTTCCTCCAGCAGATCGTCGCGGCGCGAACCGGCGAGGCGGACTTCGCCCGGAGCTTCGACGATTGGCCGAAGACGCTCGCCGCCATCGAGGCAGGCGCATTCGCCTTCGAGGCGCCCTCCGCGCTCGCGCAACGATGGGTCGATGACGGCGTGTTGCTGCTCAATTCGTCGTTGACCCTTTCCCGCTTCCGCGTCGATGTCGACCCGCATCAATCAGGCGGTCATCTGCCCTTGTGGCGTCCGCTGATGCTGCATGTGTTGCGCGCGCTGGCGGCGCGGCCGACGCCGCTCGTCGTCATCGGTTTCGGCGATGCCGCCGCCGAGACGATGCGGCTCGCGGGGCTCACACACGGCGAGCGCCCGCACTTGCGGTACGTATTGCGCGATCATCCCGCGCGCGCCGAGGCCGTTCTCGCGCTCGAAAATCCCTTCACGCTTTGCAATCATCATCTGGAGGCGATGGGCGCCAAGCCCATCGCTTGGTAAGCATGGCCGGCGCCACACGCTACGACTTCATCGTCATCGGCGCCGGCTCGGCCGGCTGCGTGCTCGCCAATCGCCTGTCGGCAGACCCCGCCAACAAGGTGCTTCTGATTGAAGCGGGCGGCAAGGATCGCAATCCGCTGTTTCGCCTGCCGATGCTGATGGGCAAGCTGTTTCAGTCCGGCATCTACAACTGGCACTATCACACCGAGCCCGAGCCGAACCTCAACGGCCGTTCGCTCTACTGGCCGCGCGGAAAAGTTCTGGGCGGCAGTTCGACGATCAACGGCATGATCTATGTGCGCGGCAATCGCCACGACTACGATCGCTGGGCGCAGCTCGGCCTGCCGGATTGGTCCTATGAGCGCGTGCTGCCGGCCTTTCTGCGTTCCGAGGCGCATATCGAGCGGAGCGACGCCTTTCATCGAGGCGAGGGCGAACTGACGGTTTGCCGGGCGCGCGGCTCCGGCGTGCTGCTCGACGCCTTCGAGGCCGCGGGCGTGGAGGCCGGCTATCCGCTCAATGACGATTTCAACGGCGCCGAGCAGGAAGGCTTCGGGCGTTTTGACTTCACAATCAAGGATGGCAAGCGCTGGTCGACTTCGTTCGCCTTCCTGCGCCCCGCGCTCGAGCGGCCGAATCTCGCGGTCGAGACAAAGGCGCTGACGGAGCGCATTCTCATCGAAAACGGCTGCGCTATCGGCGTAGCTTTCTCCAAAGACGGGCAATCGCAAAAAGTCTTCGCGGACCGCGAAGTCATTGTTTGCGCCGGCGTCGTCAATTCCCCGCAGATCCTGATGCTCTCAGGCGTCGGCCGGGCGGACGAGCTTCGCGAGCATGGCGTCGAAGTGGTGCAGGATCTGCCCGGCGTCGGCAAGAATCTGCAGGATCACGTCGATTGCGTCATGTCCTACGAATGTCGCGAGCCGGTCACGCTCTACAGCGAATTGCGCGCCGACAAGCTCGCGTTCGCCGTCGCGCAGGGCATGCTGTTCGGTGAGGGGATCGCGACGACCTTCCCTTACGAAGCCGGCGCTTTCCTGAAGTCGCGCCCCGAACTCGTCGCTCCCGACGTGCAACTGCATTTCATGCCCGCGCTGGAAAAGACCGCGAACCTGCATTTCCCAAATCCGTTCAAGCGCGATCCGGTGGAGGCCAATCATGGCTTCACGTTGCGCATCGGCCCGGTCTGCCCGGACAGCCGGGGCGAGATCAGGCTCCGCTCGGCTGACCCGAAGGCGGCGCCTCGCATCATGCCCAACTATCTGCACGCCGAGTCCGATCAGCGCACGATGATCGACGCCGTGCGCATGACGCGCGAAGTGATCGCCCAAAAGGCCTTCGATCGCTATCGCGGACGGGAACTGGCGCCCGGGCCTGCGGTCGAGAGCGACGCCGAACTGCTGGCGTGGCTGCGCGCCTCCGCCATGACCACCTTCCACCCCGTCGGGACCTGCAAGATGGGCAATGACGACATGGCGGTGCTCGACGGCCGGCTGCGCGTGCGCGGCGTCGAAAACCTGCGCGTCGCCGACGCTTCCGTCATGCCGATCATCTGCAGTGGCAACACCAATGCGCCGACCATCATGATCGGCGAGAAATGCGCGGAATTCGTGCTGGGAGGCGCTGCATGATCGTCGAACACCGGACCTACACGTTCAGGCCCGGCGCCGTCGCCGGCTGGCTCAGCAAATATGAGCGCGAAGGGCTGCCGATCCAGAAGCGGCGCCTCAACACGTTCCTGGGTCTCTATGTCTCGGAGATCGGGCGCCTGCACACGGTCGTGCTGATGTGGGCCTATGACAGCCTCGCCGATCGCGAGACGCGCCGCAAAGCACTGGAAGCCGACCCCGAATGGAAGAAATTCATCGGCGAGGTCTTTGCGCTCGACGCCATTCTGACCCAGGATGTGATGATCATGAACCCGGCCCCATTTTCTCCCCCCGTCGCCTCGCCCTCGAATTGAGGCCACGCCCAGGATTTACGGCGCGATCAGGGAGAGAGCGCGCCCAAACCGCAACGGAGCGTATGATGACAAAGCCTTCCGATATGATGAGTGACATTTCGCGGCGCGGCTTTCTGAAGACGGGCGCCGTGGCCGCGGCGGGACTCGCCGCAGCTTTAAGTCCGTTGACCGCGGAAGCGGCCGGCGGGCTGGTCGCGCTGGTTCATACCCAGGCCGCCGGCGACAATGGTCCTGTGGATTCGATGATCGCCAAGCTTCAGCAGCTTTCCAAGGAAAAATCCTTCCCGACCCGCATCGTCTACGCGTCCGATCCCGCGACCTATGAGACGATTTTCCGCACGCTCGGCGACGCCGGCGCGGCGGTGATTGTTTCGACCTTCAATGAAGTCGCCGAGCCGATCAAGGCATTAGCGCCGACCTATCCGAACACCAAGTGGATTCAACTGTTCGGCGATCCGTTGAAACCGTCGCTGCCGAATGTCGTGACGGTTTCCTACGACTACTATCTCGGCTGCTATCTTTCCGGCCTGTTCGGCGCTTTGGTCTCGAAGTCCGGCAAACTTGGTTATATCGGTGGCATTTCCCTGCCGCCGCTCAACGCCGACGTGAACGCGCTGAAGGCGGGGGCGACCTCGGTCAATGCGGCCGCGACCTTGAACCCTGCCTTCGCCGGCTCGTTTCAGGACCCCGCGAAAGGCCAGCAGATCGCCACGCAGATGTATCAGGGCGGCGTCGACTACATTCAGACCGATTCCGCGGCGACCGACGCCGGCATCATCGCCGCCGCCAATGAAGGCGCCGGCCGCATGGTGAGCGCGATCTCGCCCGCGCAATACAAGCTCGGGCCGAAGACGGTCATTTCGCTGGTGTCGCTCGACTTCGGACAATCGCTCTACAACGAAGTCGCGCGCACCATGGATGCGAAATGGGCGGGCGGCCATGTGTCGACCGGGCTCGGCACGGGCGTCATCGATTTCGTGCTGTCCCCTGTGTTCGTCGAGCAGGGCCCGCCTGAAATCGTCGCCAAAGCCAAGTCAGTCTGGCCGCAGATCGACAAGGCGAAGGCCGCCATCATTGACGGGTCGCTGAAAGTCCCGTTCAACACAGCCTTGTAGTTTGGGCGACGCCTCCGGCGACGGACATCGGATCAATGAGTGACGCCCAGTCGCCAGCGCTCGCCTGCCGCGACGTCACAGTGACATTCGGTTCCGTTGTCGCGCTGAGCGACGTGTCTCTGGAGTTCGCGCCCAATCTGATCCACGCCGTGGTTGGCCAGAACGGCGCGGGCAAGACGACGTTTGCGAGGGTGGCGGCCGGTCTCATCCGGCCGCAATCCGGCGCCGTCTCCGTCATGGGGCGCGCCATCGCCTCCGGCAGCGTCAGCGACGCGCGCGCCGCCGGGGTCGAACTCGTCCATCAGAGCTTCGCTCTGCCGCCGAGCTTCACCGTCGCCGAGGCGATGGAATTCGGCGCCGAGCGCCATCGGCCGATTTTTTCGCGCCGCGAACTGGTGCGGCGCTGGCAGGGCCACCTTGCTTCGCTCGACATTTCCGTCGACCTCAACCGCCGCATCCGGGACCTGCCGGTCGAGACGCAGCAGGGCGTTGAAATCGCCCGCGCCCTGGTCACGGACGCGCGCGTGCTCATTCTCGACGAGCCGACCGCGGTGCTGTCGCCCGCAGGGGCGGAAAGATTGTTCGAGCGCATCCGCACGATGAAGTCGCGCGGCGTGACGGTCATCCTGATCCTGCACAAGATTCGCGAGGTGCTGGCGGTCGCCGATACCGTGACGGCGCTCAGAGGCGGCAAGCTCACGGCCGCGACGATTCCGGTCTCTCGGATCAGCGCCGCCGAGATCGCCGAAAAGATCATCGGCTCTGCGAGCGGCGTGGCGGCGAATACGGCGGACGCCAAGGCTATGGTCGGCGCCGAAGAGGTCAGCGCCGCGCCGAGGCGCGCGGTCCGCGGCGCGGCGGCGCTCGAGCTGCGAAAGGTGGAGACGCGCGCCGACGCGGAAGGGCCGGCGCTCAGCGAGGCCTCGCTCGCCATCCATCCCGGCGAGATCCTGGGAATCGCCGGCGTCGAAGGCAACGGCCAGCGCACCCTCGTTCGCGCCATCGCCGGTCTGGTTGATGTCGCCGCGGGCGATGTCGTCTTTGCCGGCGCGCCCGTCACTCAGATCGCGCTTGGCGAGCGCCGCGCTCGGGGATTGCGCATCATTCCCTTCGAGCGCAATTCCGAGGGCCTCAGCCTTTCGAGCGCGCTGTGGGAAAACTGGTCGGCGCGCGAACTGCTGCGCTCGCGCCTCTTCCATCTCATCAATCCCCGGCGGCTGCAGCGCGACAGCAACGCGGCGCTGAAATCCTGGGATGTGCGCTATGTTTCGACCGGGCAGCGGGCTGGCTCGCTCTCTGGCGGCAATGCGCAGAAAGTCATTCTGGCGCGCGAGATCGACGCGGATGCGCGCATCATCATCGCCGCGCAGCCGACGCGCGGACTCGATATCGGCGCCACTTCGTTCGTGTGGTCTTCGCTGCGCGCGGCGCGCGATCGCGGCTGCGCCATCCTGCTGGTGTCCTCCGACCTCGACGAGCTCTTCGACATAAGCGACCGCGTCGCCGTCATCCTTTCCGGCCGGATCGTCGGAGAATTTTCGCCGCCCTACGACGTCGGAAGGATCGGCGCGACAATGACCGAGGCGCGCTCGTGAACGGGCGCCTCATCGCCACGCTTCGCGCGCTGCTGTTCATCGTCATCGCGCTTGCGCTCTGCGGGATCATTTTCCAGTTCGCCGGCTATTCGGCGCCCGCGATGTTCCAGAACATTCTCGACGGCGCCTTTCTACACCATGGCGCGGCGTTGCAGAGCTTGCGCTGGGCGCTGCCGCTGTTCATCACCGCCGCCGGCGTATCGATCTCGTTCCGGTGCGGCTATTTCAACATCGGCGCGCAGGGCCAGTTCTATATGGGGGCCATCTGCGCTACCTTCGTCGCGACCTGGCTGAACGGCGCGCCGGTTCTCGTGTTGACGCCGGCCTGTTTCCTGGCGGGGATGATCGGCGGCGCTTTGTGGTCGCTCTGGCCCGGTTGGCTGCGCCTGAAATCGGGCACCGATGAAGTCATCACCACGCTGATGGGCAATTTTATCGCGGCGCTCATCCTGATCTATGTGACGACCGGCCCGCTCAAGGACCCGTCGGGCAGCGGTCAGCAATCCTCGAGCCGCCCGCTCGCCGCCGCCTACCGGATCAGCAACTCGCTCGGCGTGTCGCCAACCATCGTGATCGTGGCGCTGGTTGTCGGCCTCGGCATGTGGCTGCTCGTCAACCGCACCGCCTTCGGCGTGCTGGCGAGCCTCGCGGGCCGCAACCCGACGATGGTCAAATGGCAGGGCGCGCGGGTCCTAAGCCTCGGCCTGACCAGCTTTCTCATAAGCGGCGCGCTGGCGGGATTGTCCGGCGTGATCGAAGTGTTCGGCCCCAATGGACGGTTAGTCGGCGGATTCCTGCCCACCCACGGCTTTACGGCGATTCTGATCGCGCTCGTCGCAAACCTGTCGATCGCCGGCATCGCGGTCGTCGGCCTGTTCTTCGGCGCGCTCGCCTCGGCGGCCCTCTATCTGCCGATCATGGCCGGACTGCCCTCGGCGGCGATCGACATCATCAACGCGGCGATTGCCCTGTTCATCACCGCCAAGCCGGAATGGGTCGATCGGCTGCTACGCTTCGGGAGGGCGCCGTCGTGAACGACCTCATCATTGCGATCCTGCGCTCGGGAACGCCGCTGGTCTATGTCACGATGGCGGGCGTGCTCGCCCAGCGCGCCGGCGTCTGGCATCTCGGGCTCGAAGGCCTGATGATCATCGGCGCCTGCGCGACGGTGCTCGGCATTGTCGCCACCGGCTCGTTCATGGCGGCGCTGCTGATCGCCTGCCTCGCCTGCGTCATCGCCTCCGCGCTGCTGTGGTTCGTGATCGAAAAACTGAGGGCCAATCCGATCATCGCGGGCCTCGGGCTGACCGGCCTCGGCCTGGGCGGCACCGAACTCGCGGTTCAATCGATCTTCGGCAGTCAGGCCTCCGTCACCGCGCCGTTTGGCGCGCCACGGCTCGGGCCTGCGTTCGGCCCTTATGGAATCCTCTCCGTCTTCGTGCTCGCCATGCCCTTTGTCGTGTTCGCGCTTTGGGTGGTTCTCAGGCGGACGCGCTTCGGCCTGCGGCTTGCCGCCTGCGGCGAGCATCCGTTCGCGGCGCGCAGCGTCGGCGCAAATCCATCGCGGATGCGCCTGATCGCGCTTCTCATCGGCGGCGTGCTGTGCGCGATCGGCGGCGCCGAGCTGTCGACGGGAAGCCTGCAGATCTTCGCCCAGAACATGACGGCGGGGCGTGGTTTCATGGCCTTCGCCGCCGTGGTGTTCGGCGCCGGACATCCGATCGGCTCGACCTTCGCGGCTCTGTTCTTCAGCGTCGTGGAGGCGGCGGGCATACGTGCGCAGCTCGTGTTCGGCGACGCGGTTCCGCGCGATCTGCTGCTCGCGCTGCCTTATCTCGCGACCGTATTCGGCGTCTGGCTCAGCGGCCGCTTGCGCGGCGGCGCCGATGCGGCGAACGGTTTCGCCGAACTTCGCGACTATTGAGGCCACGTGATGAGCTTTGCGCAACGCCACGCGATCAGCGACACCTGCGTGTTGGTGCGCGACCTAGAAACGTCGATCGCGTTCTATCGCGACAAGCTCGGCTTCAAACTACTGCATCGCGCGCCGGGCTTTGCGGATTTCACCGGCGCAGGGCACACTTTGGCTTTGTGGGAGCGCACGCATATCGCCGCGAACACCGGCGTTCCCGTCGATCTCGCTGCGCCCGCCTCGCTTGCGATCGCCATCAAGCTCGCGAGCGGCGCCGAAGTCGACGCGAGCTATGACGAGCTTTCCCAGAAAGGCGTGCAATTCGTCCGCCCGCCGGCCGATTATTCGTGGAATGCGCGCTGCGTCTATTTCGTCGGACCGGACGGCGAGATCTGGGAGCTCTACGCCTGGCTCCCCGGCGGCGCGGTGGGCGAGATATAGACGGATTCGACGACATGTGAAACGCAAGCTCATCATTCTCACCGATCCAGGCCAGGATCAGGCCGCCGCCATCCTGATGATTCTCGGCGCGCCCGAATATTTCGACGTGATCGGCCTTGTCGCGACAGCCGGCAATATCGGGCTCGATCACACCGTTCGCAATTGCCTGAAGCTTCTCGAATTGGCTGATCGGACCGATATTCCTGTGTTCGCGGGCTGCCCGAGACCCATGCGGCGGTCTCTGGTCACGGCGACGCACGTGCACGGTCCAACCGGGCTCGACGGACCCGACCTGCCCGAGCCGACGACGAAACCGGCAAACAAACACGGCGTCGACTTTATCATCGATGCGCTGCGCGCCGCGGCGCCCGGTGAGATCACCATCTGCTCGCTGTCGCCGCTCACCAATCTCGCCATGGCCCTGATCCAGGCGCCGGACATAGTCGGCGGCCTCCGCGAGATCGTCGCGATGGCCGGCGCCTATTTCGAGGTCGGCAACATCACGCCCTCGGCCGAATTCAACGTCTATGTCGACCCCGACGCCGCCGACATCGTGTTCCGCTCCGGCCTCAAACTTACGCTGCTGCCGCTCGACGTGACGCATCAGATGCTGTCGACGCCAGCGAGGCTGCAAGCGATGCGCGATCTCGGCAACGCGTGCGGCGTCGCGACCGCGCAAATGCTGCAGTTTTCTGAGGCCTTCGATTTGAAGAAATACGGCAAGGAAGGCGCGCCGCTGCATGGCCCCTGCGTTCCCGCCTATATGATGCAGCCCGATCTCTTCTCAGGCCGTCAAATCAACGTCACGGTCGAGACAAGCTCCGAGCTGACGCTGGGCATGACGGTCGCTGATTGGTGGGGCATAACCGATCGCCCGAAGAACGCGTTCTATGTGCGCGATGGCGACGCGGATGGTTTTTACGCGCTGCTCACGCAATGTCTGGCGCGCCTGCCGTGAGGCGCTCACTTATTTGGAGCGGCTTGCGGAAGCCGCCCTCACCCCAACCCTCTCCCGCAAGTGGGAGAGGGGGGGCCTGAACCCTTCGCCCGCTTCGCGGGAGAAGGTGGCGCGAAGCGCCGGATGAGGGCTAAGCCGTGATCGTTTGCCGACCTCTCACGCTTCAATCAAAATTGCTCTAAAATCGTTAACATTCGTCATCGTCGGACCCGTCAACACAAGATCGCCGAGGGCGGAAAAGAAGCTGTAGCCGTCGTTGTTCGCGAGCAGCGCCTTCGGGTCGATCCCCATTTTGGCTGCGCGTGTAAAACTGTCGGGAAACAGCAGGGCGCCTGCGTTGTCCTCGGAGCCGTCGATGCCGTCGGTGTCGCCGGCCAGCGCGGCAATGTTGGGATGGCCATTCAGCGCCACGCCGAGCGCGAGCAAAAATTCTGCGTTGCGCCCGCCCCGGCCGCGCCCTCTGACGGTGACCGAGGTCTCGCCTCCCGACAACAATACGCATGGGCCCGCGACGGGCTGGCCGTGCGCCGCGCAGGACCGCGCGATCCCCGCCATGACGCGCGCGACTTCGCGGGCTTCGCCCTCGATGGCGTCCCCGAGCAGCAGCGGCGTCACGCCGGCCGCGCGCGCCTTCGTCGCCGCGGCTTCGAGCGCGTCTTGCGGGCGCGTGATGAGAGCGACCTCAGTGTTTCTGAAACATTCCTCGCCCGGCTTCGGCGTTTCCAAGGCGGGATCGTCGAGCGCCGCCCTGACATGAGCGGGAATCGCGATCGTATATTTCGCGAGTACGGCCAGAGCATCGGCCTGGGTCGTGGGATCGGGAACCGTTGGACCCGACGCTATCACGGCGGGATCATCGCCTGGAACATCGGAGATCAGCAGGCTGACGAGCCGGGCGGGAGCGACCGCGCGCGCGAGACGCCCGCCCTTGATCGCCGACAGGTGCTTGCGGACGCAGTTCATCTCGGCGATGTCAGCGCCGCTTTTGAGCAGAGCGCGGTTGACGTTCTGCTTGTCGGCGAGCGTCAACCCTGAAGCCGGCGCCGCCATGAGGGCCGAGCCGCCTCCGGATAGCAGGCAGATGACGAGATCCTTCTCGCTCAATCCTTGAACGCATCTCAAAATGCGGTTCGCCGCGATCTCGCTCGCCTCGTCGGGAACGGGATGGGAAGCCTCGACGACTTCGACCCGTTTCGTTGGAACGCGATGGCCGTAGCGCGTGACGACGAGCCCCTCGAGCGGACCGCGCCAATGCTCCTCGAGAGCAGCCGCCATCGATGCCGCTGCCTTGCCCGCGCCGATGACGATCGCGCGCCCTTCAGGAGGCGGCGGCAGATGCGCGGCGATGCGCGCGGACGGCCGCGCCGCCTCGATCGCCGCCTCGAAAAGGGACATGAGAAAGGGCCTTGCATCTCGCCTCATCGGCAATTCCTGGTCATTCGCACGTTGCGGTTCACCGTTGCGATCTGAGATATAGGCTCTTGACCAGCGCACGATAACTCTGGCCTATTCGAGCACAACGACTATCCGCCGCAACCTTGGTCTTGCGGCGCTGGAGGGAAACGACAGAGGACAGGCGCCTATTGCCCGCGCCGCGAACGACCGCAATCCTCCCTACTAACCAACGCCTGACTGAACTTTGTGAGGTCGAGTGCAAGATGAGGCGATATTACGGGTACGCGACCTTCGCGTATCCTACCATACCTCGCTCGGCGCGGTGCGCGCGGTCGACGGCGTAAGCTTTGACCTTCGCGCCGGGGAGCGCCTCGGACTGGTCGGCGAATCCGGATCGGGCAAATCCACGGTCGCGATGTCGCTGATGCGGCTGATCAAGCCGCCGGGCCGCATCGAGGGTGGGCAAGCCCTGCTCGACGGCGTCGATCTGCTCGCGTTGCCGGACGCGCAAATGCGCCGGCTGCGTCTCGCCTCGATCGCGCTCGTCGCGCAGGGCGCGATGAACTCGCTGAACCCCGTCATGCGGGTCCGGGATCAATTCGCCGACGCCTTGCGCGATCACGGTGAGGCGCTTTCGCCCAGCCAAATGAAAGCGCGCATCAAGGACCTGCTGTTCCATGTGGGGCTGAAGCCCGAGGTCGCCGACAAATATCCCCACGAACTGAGCGGAGGCATGAAGCAGCGGGTGGTGATCGCGATCGCCATCAGCTTGCGCGCCAAAGTCATCATCGCCGACGAGCCGACCAGCGCCCTCGACGTCGTGATGCAGCGGCAGGTGGTCGAGACTTTGCGACGGGTGCAGGAGGAAATCGGCGCATCGATCATTCTAGTCGGGCACGACATGGGGCTGATGGCGCAATTCGTCGACCGGTTAGGAGTCATGTACTCCGGCGCGCTGGTCGAGGTCTGCAGCGTGCGCGAGATCTTTCGCAACCCGCTGCATCCCTACAGTCGTCTGCTGATTGCGAGCCTCCCGACGCTCGACCGCCGAACGGCCCTCCAGGGCATACCGGGCCTTGCGCCGTCGTTGCTCAACCGTTCCGCCGGATGCTCGTTCCGGGCGCGATGTCCGAACGCAATGGAGCGATGCGCCGTTGAGGCTCCGGCGTTGCGTGCGGCGCGGCCGGGTCACTGGGTGGCTTGCCACCTCCACGAGGCGGCGACGCCCGAAATCGCTGCTGAAGCCGCGGGAGGATAAAATGGTCGCCCTCCTGGAAACCCGCGCGGTCAGCAAAGAATTCGGCGGTGGCTGGCGCCGTCAGAAGATGATTGCGGTTGATAATTTCTCGATTTCCATTTCGAGCGATCCGCCCTCGATCCTCGCGCTGGTCGGCGAAAGCGGGAGCGGCAAGACGACCATCGCCCGGCTGATGCTCGGCCTCGCCGAACCCGATGATGGCGCCGTGCTCTACAAGGGAGCCAATCTGCAGTCGCTGTCGAGCGCCGAGCAACGCGCCTTTCAACGCGACGTTCAAGTGATCTTCCAGGACCCGTTCGAGGCCTTCAATCCCTTTTATCGCGTCGACCACGTACTGATGGCGCCGCTGTTGAATTTTGGCATCGCGGCGACGCGTAAGGAAGCGCGGCGCCTAATCGAGGAAACGCTGCGCGTCGTCGGACTTCGCCCCGAGGAGACCCTGGGCCGCTTTCCTCATCAACTGAGCGGCGGGCAGCGACAAAGAGTGATGGTGGCGCGCGCCCTGCTGATAAGGCCGCGCATCATCATCGCCGATGAACCCGTTTCGATGGTCGACGCTTCGTTGAGGGCGACCATACTCGCCAGCTTGCGCAAACTGCACGACGACTACGGCATTTCGCTGATCTATATCACGCACGACCTCACGACCGCCTATCAGATCTGCCAGAACATCATCGTTCTTTATCGGGGCTCGATCGCCGAAGTAGGCGACGCCGAGGAGATCGTGCGCGCGCCCATGCACCCGTACACGCGGTTGCTGATCGGCTCGATCCCAAATCCCGATCCCGATCAGCCCTGGACGGGAGAAGAGCCTGCGTC
Organism: uncultured Pseudomonadota bacterium; assembly: GCA_963710855.1. Classification (GTDB taxonomy): domain Bacteria; phylum Pseudomonadota; class Alphaproteobacteria; order Rhizobiales; family Beijerinckiaceae; genus Roseiarcus. The sequence goes on from CAVQBX010000022.1 coordinate 33,817, forward strand.
GACGCACGGGCACGCCGCCCTCGACAGCGGATGCCGCTTCGCGTCGCGCTGTCCGAGCGCCATGGAGATCTGTCGTGACAGCAGGCCGCCGCTGTTTCTGACCGGCGAGCGCCGGGCCGCGGCCTGCTACCTCTATCGCGACGGCCAGCCGCTCGCGGCCGACGACCTCGACAAGGTGCTCAGCACATCCAACGGCGCGACCGCGCTCGCGTCCAGAACCCCGGGTGAGGCATTGCTCACACGGCCCGCCTGAGCCGTGGATTGGCGATCTCGTCGAGTCCGATCGAGATCAGAAACAGCGCGATGAACAGCAAAGCGACGACGATGATCGGCGCCAGCCACCACCACCACCATCCATTGATGACAGCGCCGGTGAAATTGACCCAGTAGAGCGTCATGCCGAGCGTCGGCGCCTCGAACACCCCTAACCCGAGCACGTCAAGCCCGATCGAGGCGAGGATCGCCGCGGAAACCGATCCAACCAGCGAGGCCATGAGATAGGGCAGCAGATTGGGCATCAGTTCCTTGACGATGATGCCGGGTCCGCTCGTGCCGGAGAACCGGGCGATGTGGACATAGGCTCGCTCCCGAAGCGTCAGCACCTGCGATCGGATCGTGCGCGCCGGATAGAGCCAGGCCAATGAGGCGATCACCAGCGCCATGACGTTGACCGTCATGCCCTGCCGAAGCGCCAGCGCCACCACAATCAGGATCATCAGATTCGGCACTGTCAGACCGATGTCGACGATGCTGCGCAATACGCTGTCGACCCAGCCGCCGTAGTAGGCGGCGACGAACGCCACCATGGCGCCGAAGCCGACCCCGAGCACGCCCGCGATCAACCCGATGCGAAGCGTCAGCAAGGTGCCGGTGGTGATCACGGCGAAAAGATTTCGCCCCTGCCGATCGCTGCCAAACGGCAGATGCCAGGAGGGCGGTTGCAAGACTCGCGCCGAGAGCGGGCGGGCATTCTGCGGATCGACGAGATGGCCGCCAACCAGCGAAAAAGCGATCAGGCCGAGCAGCAAGGCAAGCCCAACGACCAGCGGCCGGTTGCGATCCAGGTATCTGAAGAGAAGCGCGTACCTCATGCCCGCCGGGCCTCGCTCATGCGTTTCGCTGCACGATGCGCGGGTCGAGCAGAGGATAGGCCAGATCCAGGATCAAGGTCGCCAGGCCGATAGCGACGATAATGATGAACACAACTCCCTGGACGAGAAAGAAGTCGGAGCCGCGGATACCCTGAAACAACAGCGTGCCGATGCCCGGATAGCCAAATACGATCTCGACGAGCACCGCGCCCGACACGAGCTGGCCGAGCGAAAGCGCCAGCGCGGTCACTTGCGGCAGAATGGCGTTGCGGATGCCGTAGTCGACAAACAGGGTGCGATCCAAAACGCCCTTCGCCTCGGCGAAGGTGACATAGTCCTCCCCTTCCGTCGTCACCATCATGGCGCGCATGCCGAGCGCCCAACTGCCGAGCGATCCGAGGATGATCGCCAGCGCCGGCAGGATGGCGTGATAGGCGACGTCAAGCGCGAAGGAAAAGCTCCATTGCGGAATCGCGCCAGCCGTATAGCCGCCGTACATGGGCAGGAGCTGAAGGGCGAAACCGAACACGTAGACCAATATCAGCCCGAGCAGGAAGAACGGAATCGCGCCGAGCGTCAGCAACGGCGGCAATACCGCGAGCAGCCAGCGCGGCGCGCGCGGCCAGGCCTGATAGGCCCCGAGAAGATTGCCGACGATGAAAGAGACTAGGGTCGTGCCCGTGATGAGCGAGAGAGTCCAGGGCAGACCCTCCTCGATCATTTCCCCGACCCGCCTCGGATAGTTCGCGATCGAATAGCCGAAATCGAAACGAACCATCGAAACGAGATAGTTGACGTATTGCTGCCACAGCGGCTTGTCGATGCCGAACTTGGTCTCGTATTCCTTGACCATGTCCTGCATGCCGGCGTGCAGATTGCCGCCGAGCGCGGCCATCTGCATCACTTTCTGCGCAACCGGATTTTCTCCCCCGATGCGGGGGAGAAAGAAGTTGAGCGTGGCGGCGAGCCAGACGATGAGAAGAAAAATCGCAAACCGCTTCGCAAGGTAGATGAGCGTCACCGTTCACCCCGTTTCACGCTACGGATTGTCCTTCTCATGCGACGCCGTCAGGTCGTGGCCGACAAGTTATGCAGCACCAGTCCGAACGTCGAGTGGAAGAACGCCGGATTTACGTAAGGATTGTCCTTGGTGGGGTAGTTCTTCCAGTATGTCAGGTTCATCGGCAGGCGATGATAGAACTGCATGAGCTGGACATCCGGCAATTCGGGCAGCCAGATCGTCATCGCCTCCAGCCACAGTTTCTTCATCGCTTCCTTGTCGTCGGGCGGCGTCGTGCCGACCTGATCGACGATCTTGTCATAATCGGAGTTCTTCCAGCGCGACAGATTGACGAGATGGCCGCCCGGAATCGCCTCGGACGCCGACTGATAGAGCCTGAGCGTCGCGTAGGGATCGCTGACGCTGCCGCCGTGGCCGAAGATCGCCGCATTGTAGTCGCCGGCGAAATAGCGGTCGAACATATCCGGCGGCTGGCTGTAGGTGGCGTTGATCCCTTGTCGCTTCAACAATTCGACCAGCACCGGACCGACCGATGGGAAATCGAAGAAGCTGATGATTTCCATCGTGTAGGGCTTGCCGGATGCGTCGAGATACATGCCCGAGCTATCCTTCTTCCACCCGAGCTCCGCCAGCAGCGCCGCGCCTTTCTCGGGGTTGAGCTCGTTGGTCGGATATTTCTCCAACAGAGGTTTCGCGTAGTCGAAATAGGGTTGCAGGCCCTTGTAGACCGCGCCGTCCGGCATGGGCAGCGGCGAAAGGCTCGAGGAGCCGCCCCAACCGACATCGATGAGCGTCTGCCGGTCAATCAGGTAGCTGATCGCCCAGCGAAACTTTGGATTGTTGTAGGGAGGCCGCTCGCAGTTCAGATAAAGCGAAGTCGGCCACCAATCGACATTGCCATAGGGCAGCTCGCGCCCGGTGAACGTAGTGATCTTCGGATTGCCTTTGAACACCGTCGGGAAGGTAGCCACCTGCAAGCCCGTCGAGAAATCGACGGCATTCGAGATCAGGCCTTGCGCAAGTTGCTGTTCGCCCGCGTCCGGCAGCAGCACGATGCGCTCAACGTCGGGCAGCTTGCCCACGCCCGCCGCCACGCCCCACCAGGTATCCCGACGATCGACCACTTTCTGCGTGGGCGACACGTTGACGACCTTCCACGGGCCGGTCGTGACGGGATAGCCCTTGTCGAGATCGTACGCCGTGAATTTCTGCCAGTCCTGGCTTTCGAATATGTGCTTGGGAACGATATGCAGGCCGATATCGTATTTGTAGGAAAGCATATGGTTGAAGAATCTCGGCGAAGGAACCTTGAACTTCAACAATGTCGTGTTGGGATCGACGACGGTCGCCGACTCCAGAACCTCCTGGACGTCCTTGCCCCATTTCACCTTGCCGCCGAGTTGGTTCAGCGTGTTGAGCGAATAGGCGACGTCCTCGGCGGAGAACGGCTTGCCGTCGCTCCAGGTGATTCCAGATCGCGTCTTGACCGTCAGTTCCTTGTAATCGGGGCTGTATTTGTAGCTTTCGGCGAGCCACATGATCGTCTTGTCGGCGAACGCGCTATAGAACGCCAGCGGCTCGTAGATGATATTGCCGCCAAGCTGCGGGTTGGAGCCTATGACATAAGGACTCCAGAGCTCGTGCTCGGTGTGCTTGCCGTCAGTGCCGCCGCGCACGGTGACGAGCGTGCGGTTGCGCGGAATGTCCTTGATTTCACCGGCGGCGACGGCGCGCGCGACGTTCAAAAGTCCCGCCGGCAGCGCCGCCGCTCCCGCCACGGCAAGTGAAGAGAGCATGAAGTCACGGCGCGTAGGCGCCAAGCCCAAAATATGGGTTTCCATCCCTTGTCCCCTTTCTATTTTGCGACGCAACAAACAGGCGTTGCGCCACATCTTTGGCAACGGGTCGGCGCCTGGACGCCAACAATCCGGGGTCAGATGAGAGGCTACAGCGTTTTGAAAAGTTGTCAAACCTGCGTGATCAAGACCGGGGCGCGGCGACTCGTCTTCCGCCACCCGCAACCCTCATGCTTAGCTTGTCGAAGCATGCTCGAGAGAAAACCGCGGCCGATGCCAGGAACCGGCGGGTCGCACGACGTTTCGTCCAAGCTGGAACATGCTTTGACGTCCTGAGCTTGACGAAGGATCAGCATGAGGGTCGTGGTGGCGGCGCTCAGCGACTATCGCGTCCCGGCCGGCATGCTGCGCAGGCGGCTCGCGACCGAGGGGTCGGCGCGACGGCAAAGCTGCGGCGGCAGACCCCGCAATATCAGCTCGGCGTCCGCGACAACCATGCGCCCGATCTGATGCAGCGCCTCAACCATGCCGCCCGTGCGATGCGCCGACAGCAACAATCCCTCGACGTTGCGGACCGGGTCGTGGGCGTCGACAGGCTCTACTGGAAACACATCTGTCGCGGCGACGATGCGCCCGCTCTCGACCTGCCGGATGAATTCCGGGAAATCGACCACCGCGGCCCGGCTCATGAGCAGGAAGGCTGTACCTGGCTTCATGAGCTCGAACTCGCGCTTGCTGATAAACCCCTGGTTCTCCGTCGTCACGCTCGAGAACATGAATATGACCCGGGACGTCTGCAACAGTTGGTCGAGCGCGACCGGCGTGCAATCGTGGGCGCGGATGAGATCGTCAGGCAACCAGGGATCGTAGACGGCGACAGGATTGCGGAACGGCGCGATCAGCGCACGCAGCTTCCGGCCGAGATCGCCAAAACCAATCAGCCCCACAGGGGCGCGCGTGAACATGAAGCTGTGCTCGTTTCCGGCGAGGCCGAATTGCGCCTTGCCGCTTCGAAAGGCGCGGTCGGCGGCCGTTATGCCGCGGGCGAGGTCGATCGCCATCGCCAGAGCCGATTCCGCGACCGCCTCGGCAAAAGCCGACGTGGGAGCGAGCACCCAAATGTCCCGCGCATGGCATTCGGCGTAGTCGACATTGGGCAAGAAATTGGTTTCGACGTTGAAGATCGCCTTGAGGCGGCCGGCGCGCGCAATGCGTTCGCGCGGCATCGCCGTCTGACCAAACAGCAGGACCGCCTCGGGGAGGTAGCGATCCACCATCTCGTCGGACATCGCGGCGTCTTCCGAAATCACCAGCTGGCCGAGTCCTTCGAGTCGCGCGCGCGTTTGCGCATCGCAGATCGAATCCAGGGTGCGCGGCAGGGGGTCGACGAAAATCAGCGGCTTTTCCATGCTTCCTCACTGCTTCGCGAACGATCGACCGTATCGCAGCCCGCTCAACCCACCGCAACATCGGACAAGCTGCTCACCGGCTTCGGCGCGCCCGACACGATGAGTTCCAGCACCTCGCGTTCGTTGGTCGCAGCGACCAGGCGCTCCCCGACGTTCTCGCCGCGCTTAAGCACCATGACCCGGTCGCCGACTTCAAAAATATCGTTCATGCGATGCGAGATGATGATCTGCGCGACATTGTGCCGCTTCAGTTCGACCATCGTCTCCAGCATCCGGCGCGTCGCCGGCGCCGAGAGGTTGGCGGTCGGCTCATCGAAGATGACGACCTTCGGATCAAACGAGATTGCGCGCGCGATCGCCACGGACTGCTGACGGCCTCCCGACAGGCTCTCGACTTTCTGATGCACGGAATTCACATCGACCTTCAGCCTGTCGAGGATCGTGCGCGCCTCGCGATTCATCCGATTGCGGTCGACGAACAGGCCAAAACGGCGCGGCCAGCGGCCCAGAAAAATGTTCTGACCGACGTCGAGATTGCCGCACAAAGCAAAATCCTGATAGATCATCTCGATGCCGCGGTCGCGGCTTTCGTGCGGGCTGCGAAATCGCACCGGCTCCCCGTCAACCAAAATCTCCCCGGAGTCGCGCTGATAGGCGCCGGTGAGGATCTTCATCAGCGTCGACTTGCCCGCCGAATTGTCGCCGACCAAGCCCAGGATCTCGCCCGGCGCCAGCGTCAGGTCGACGTTGAAGAGCGCGCGCACCGGCCCAAAACTCTTCGAGATCGAGCGCATTTCAATGACTGGCTGGGTCATTCCTCTTCCTCGGATCGACGCCGCCGCGCCGGCCGCTCGCGGCCGAACCAGCGCCCGAAAATATGGTTCTGCCGGATCCAGATGTCGCCGACAACGGCGAGGATCAGGATGCCGCCGATGAACACGTTCTGCCATTGCTGCGGCAGCACGAACGAGGCGCCGTTGGAGAGAATGATCTGCAGCGACAGCAGGGAGCGGATCAACGTGATGACGCCTGCCCCGGCGAGCGAGCCGATCATCGTGCCATAGCCGCCAAATATCGAACCGCCGCCGATGATAATGGACGAGATGGCGTCGAGCTCGCGCAATTGCCCCGCGGTCGGGATAAAGCTGCGATAGAAGGCGTCGTAGATCACGCCGGCGAAGGCGGCGCAGGTCCCGGACATGACGAGCGAAATGAAGCGCACGCGCCGGGTGTTTACGCCCGCGAAGCTCGCGGCGCGCTCATTGCCGCCGATGGCGTAGGCCATCTGGCCGAACGGCGTCTTGGCGAGCACGATTCCGCCGATGACCGCAACGACAATGACGAAGATCGTCTGAACGCCGACCGCTGAGGCGATCGCGAACCAGATCGTCCCCTCGGCGGGCGCGACGCCCGCCGCGTCGAGTAGTTCGATCAGGCTGCGCCCGATCAGATTGAACGAGTCCGGGAAGCCATTGAGCTGAGTGCCCGACACGATCGAGGAGCCGACGCCACGCGCCCAGTAGAAGGTGCCGAGCGTCGCGATGAACGAGGGAAGCCCGACGTAAGCCGTCAACCAGCCGTTGACGGCGCCGGCGAACACGCCGGCGGCGATGGCGAGCACGGCGGCCGCGAACGGGCCAAGGTCCGTATCTTTCATGACAACGGCGGCGACCGCTCCCGAGAGCGCCAGCACGGAGCCGACCGACAGATCGATGTCGCCGTTGGCCATCACGAACGTCAGTCCGACCGTGAGCAGCGCGATTTCCGAGAACGACAACAGGATCGCGAAGGAATTGTCGAGATTGCCCCAGAAATCCGGGCGGGCCCACAGACCGAACAACCAAAGCGCGGCTGCCAGCATGATCGCGGCTGCGTCGCGCCGATAGAAGAAGGCGACAATCCCTTTCGCGCCCAATCCGCGCGCCTGCACTGTCGTGCCGCGCGTCTGCGCGCCCGCCAAAGCGACGCCGCCGAGATCGGGAATTTGCGGGCGCGGCGCCCGGCGGATATAGGCCCAGGCGCGGGCGAACACCCGCCGGCGCACGATCCACGGCTCGATCAGCACCGCTAGCACCAGCACGACGCCGAGCACGGCCGGAACAGCGCCGGGCGGCAATTGCGCGACCGCGGCGACTTGCATCTTCTCGCCGCCGACGTCGATCTCGCGCACGATCGGCACGCCCTCGCGCAAAACCTTGTCGACCAGGCCGACGAATATCGCGCCCATGCAGGAGCCGATCACCCGACCGCGGCCGCCGAAGATCGCGGCGCCGCCAACGATCACCGACGCGATCACGACGAGTTCGGAGCCGATGCCGAATTGCGGATCGGCGTCCTTGCTCTGAGCTACGTTCATCAGCCCCGCGATCACAGCGCAAAGCGAGGAGAACAGATAGGAGCGCATCCGAACGAAGCGGGTGTTGACGCCGGAATAACGGGTCGCCTGCTCATTGCCGCCAGTCGCGTAGGTCGTCCAGCCGACGGACGTATAGGCGAGCGTGACCGCTCCGACCGCCGCGATGATGGCAAAGACGATGATCTGATTGTTGAAGCCGAACGAATTGACGTCGCCGAGCCGGAAGAAGTCGGGCGCGCCATCGGCCTTGATCTCGAAGGCGATGTTCTTCGCGCCCGTCAGGCCGAGGATCACGCCGCGCCCGATGAACAGCATGGTCAGCGTGGCTATGAAGGCGGGAACCTCGAGGATCGTCACCAGCACGCCGTTGATGAGCCCGATGCCGACCCCTAGCGCGAGGCAGGCGAGCACGGCCGTCGTTATGTCGTAGTTGAAATAAGTCGGCCCGAACATCACGCCGAACACGGTCGCCGTCAGCCCGAACGTCGATCCGACCGAGAGATCGAGCTCCTTGTTGACGATGACGAACGTCATCCCGACCGCCATCACGCCGTAGCGCGATGCGTCGCGCAATACGGAGAAAAGAGCGTCAGTCGAACCGAAGAAGGCGGGATTGAGATAGAGGCCGGCGAGATAGAGCGCGACCATCACGCAGAGCAGGCCGACTTCCCATGCGCCGACGAGCAGCGAGGGCGGCCGGCCGCCCTCGCGTCGCAGCGCCGCTTCAGTGGCAGCGGCGGCAGTCATAACGTTCGATCAGTTCTCGAAGCGCTTGCCGACCTTGTCGACATTCGCTTTGGTCACGACCTGGGCGCGCGTGTCGAGGTTGGCGGCCGAGATGTTGCGGTCAAGCTGCAGATAGAGCTGCACGACGGGATAGAAGCCTTGCAGGAACGGCTGCTGGCCGAGCGAACCCATCAGCGCGCCGGTCCTGATCTGCTCGAGCTGCTTCGGACCAAGGTCGAAGCCATAGGAGCAGACCTTGCCGTTGAGCTTCAACTGGGTGATCGCGTCGCCGATTGCCGGCGTGACGCCGCCGTTCGGCCCGAACAGGCCGACCACGTCCTTGCGGCTCTCGATCAACTGGACGATCGGGCCGGCGGTGATGTCGGTGCCGACGTCCACGCCGATATTGTTCGGGCCGGCGTCAACCTTGAAGTCCTGCAGGCGATTGGCGGCCTTCAAGGCCTTGAGGGTCGCCTGGAAGGCGGCAGTCACGCGGTTGTTGACCTCGATATTGCCGACCGGCACCGTGTTCGGAAACAGGATCGTGCCGCCTTTGACCTTGTTGTCGAGCAGGCATTTGACGATCGCCTCGCCGCCGATCGCCGCCGCGGAGGCGTCCTGGCCGGTGTGGCTGATGCCGGAACGGTCGAGCAGCGTGCCATCGAAGGAATTGGTGGTGGCGACCACGACGCCGCGCGACTCCAGCTTCTTTACGATGTCGTTATAGGCGCCGACTTGCGGGGTCGTCATGATGACGCCGTTGATGGTCGGGTCATTGACGATCTGGTTGAGGATCTGGATTTCGCGCGGAATGTCGTCGACGGCGGATTCCGATCCGAGCTTGATCAGATTGATGCCGAACGCATTGGCGGCGACCTGGGCGCCGACATAGACCGGATCGAAGAAGCCGTTGCCGGCGGTGTGGGTGATGATCGCGAAGGTCAGCGGCTTGCCGTCCTTCTTGGTGGTCGGGGCTTCCTTCGCGGCATCGGAGAACGAATATCCGCCAACCGCCTTGTCGATCGTGCCCGACTGGGCGAACGCGCCTGAACTGCAGACGACAGCGGACGCAAGGAACGCAAAAATTCCCAAGGGCTTCAGCATGTTGTTTCCTCCAGCGCGCGGGCCATTTGGCGGCCTCGCTTCGACCATTTCGCATCGCATTTCGCCGTTTTGGCGCGCAATGCAAACATGTCAGTAACACGGCGTTTCGAATTCGTGAAGCGGCGCGTGAGGGTCCGAAAAGACCCTACATCCCGCCGTCCACGACCAGGCACTGTTTCGTGATCATTCTCGCGTCATCGGAAGCGAGAAACAGCACGGCCGGCGCGATCATGTCGCCGGTCAGCGACTCGTGCAGACATTGCGCGGCCTTGAACCTTTCCTTATCGGCTTCGCTGACCCAGAGCCGGCGCTGGCGCTCAGTGATCACGGCGCCCGGCGCGATCGCGTTGACGCGGATCCGGTCGTCGCCGAGCTCGCGCGCCAGGCTCGACGTCATGCCGACGATCGCCGCCTTGGCGGTCGCGTAGGCCACCATATTCGGGCCGCCCCTCATCCAGGCGAGCGAGGAGAAATTGACGATCGAGCCGCCGCCTAGTTCGCGCATGTCAGGGCGCACCGCCTGCGCGGCGAAGAACTGGTGCTTCAGATTGAGCGCCTGGCTCAGGTCCCAGCTTTCCGGCGTGACTTCGTCGACGGGCTGGCGCTGATCGTTGGCGGCATTGTTGACGAGCACCCCGATCGGCCCGAGTTTTTTGCGCGCCTCGGCGATCGCGCGTCGCAAAGCCTCGATGTCGGTCAGGTCGCATTCGAGGAACAGCGGCGGATTTCCACCTGCCGAGAGCCGTTCAACCAGAGCCCGTGCGTCGTCCTTGAGAATGTCGACGAAAGCGACGCGCGAACCATTCGCGACGAAGGCCTCGACGAGGAAAGCGCCAATGCCGGAGCCGCCGCCCGTGATGAACACCGTCTTGCTCGCGAGGCTTTCGTATCGGGTGAATTTTACGGACATCGCGCCACTCTTCTCCTAACTGTGATGCCAAACGATGGCCGAAGCGATCGGGCGAGCCGCCCTCATCTGATCGCCTCGCGAGCGCGTCGCAGCGCTTCCGCGCCGCCAGCCGCCAGAAGTTCGAGATCGGCGGTCAGCAGCAGAAGTTTTACCCCCTTCTCCACCAGGCCCGGCAGATCGGCGGGCTTGCTGTTGACGCCGAGACAGGTCGGAATGCCGGCGGCTTTTGCGCGCGCCAGAATCTTGTTCACCGCCTCGACATTGGCGGGATGATGATGCTGCCGGAAATGGCCGGTGGTGCCGGAGAGGTCGTTCGGTCCGAGCGCTACGGCGTCGATGCCGGGCACGGCAAGAAATTCGTCGAGCACATCGAGGGTTGCGATATCCTCGATCTGCGGCATGACGAACAAGGCGTCGTTCGCCGCCGCGACATAGGCGTCGAGATCGCGGTAATAGTTGGAGGCGCGGCGCGGACCGAAGCCACGCGCGCCAAGCGGAGGATAGCGGCACGAGCGCACCAGCGCCCGGCATTCCTCGACGGTGCGAACCATCGGCGCCATGATGCCCTCGACGCCGAGGTCGAGCACCTGCTTGATCCTGACATGGTCGTTCCAGGGCACGCGGATGATCGGCACGGTCGGCGAGCCGTTGAATCCCATCAGCGCGGTCTGCAAGGCGATCAGATCCCACGCGCCGTGCTCCGTGTCGATGAATAGATAATCAAATCCGGAACGCGACATCAGTTCGGCGGCGACGGGATCGGTCAGGCTCAACCATCCGCCGAGCATCGTCTGCCCCGCCTTCAGCCGCCGCTTGAAATCCGCAACTCTTCTGAGCGATCCCCACTCGCCCGCGCCGCCTTGCAGCCCCTCGGACTCCGACATCGAGTTTCCTCCCGCTTGTATTTGCTTAGGACGCCTTCGATCGACGCCATTTAAGTCACCGAAGTCAGCGCGCCCCGGCCGTTGAACCAGCTTTCCAGATTGTCGAGCACGCATTGGCGCATCAGCGCCATGGTTTCCTCGGTGGCGCTCGCGATGTGCGGCGTCAGCACGACATTGTCGAGCGCAACCAATGGCGCGGGAACTTCGGGTTCCTCGAGCAGCACGTCGAGCCCCGCCGCGCCGAGCCGTTTTTCCACCAAAGCCGAGATCAGGCTCGGCTCGTCGACCAGCCAGCCGCGCGAAACGTTGATGAAGATGCCGCGCGGGCCCAGCGCCGCCAGAACATCCGCGCCGACCAGCGGGGGCGAGCCCTTGGGGCCGCCTGCCGCGGCGAGGAAAAACACATCGGAATTCTGGGCGAGTTCGACGGCGTTGTCGAAGCGGCGATAGCGCGGCTCCTCACTGACCGGGTCCGCGTAGCCAATCTTGCAGGCAAAGCCCTCGAGCCGGCGCCCGATCTCGCGACCGATCCGGCCAAGCCCCATGATTCCGGCCCGCATTCCCGTAAGCTTTCGGCCCGGCGACAGCCGCGCCCGGCTCCAGGCGCCGGATCGCACATAGCGGTCGGCGCGCGGGATTTCGCGGCAGCACGCCAGCGCCAGCGCGATCGCGAGATCGGCGACATCGTCGAACAGCACCGGCGTCGTCGTCAGCTTGACGCCCCGCGCCCGGATCGCCGGCAAATCGCTGGTCTCGAGGCCGACGCCGTGCAGAGCGCAGATTTCGATTTTGGGCATACGCTCGAGATGCGCCTTCGTGAGGCCCGCCATGCCATGCCCCACGGCGGCTCGGCATTTTGCGCCGACCGCCGCGAGTTCAGCAAGCGGGTCGGGCGCTGCGTAAATGGGATGAACGATATAGCGCTGTTGAAGCTCGGCGGTCAGGCCTTGCGGCAACGCCCCGAGTATGACGATCTCTTCCTTGCCGGCTTCGCTCATGCCCGAACCGCCCTCCCGACCAAGACTGTTCTCGGCGATCCAACGTCCGCCCGTCTCGAAGCCCCTTTATGAAACGGATCACGTCCGATCGCCAGAGCGGCCGTCGGATATTTTGGGCGTCGGACCGTCTGGATATCACATCCGCGATAGATCACGCGCCTGTGAGGTTGGACGCCTCAGGCTTTGTAAGCCGTCGGCGAAAATCCCATGGCCGCATAAATGCGGCCGACCGACACGCACAGCGGAAACGACGCGGGCAGGAAATGGCGGGTTTGCGCATAAAGCTTCGCGGCCCGACACAGGGAGATTCCCAGCGAGACGAAATTCTTGGCCCATAAAAGAATATATCCCGCCGCGGTCGGCGCCCCTTTTCGATCGATCGTGTAGTTGATGACTCCGATCACAACCGAGCGCTTAAGCATCCATGCGAGCTCGGTGCGTTGAGCCGGCACAGTCTCGATCGCAACGGCGTTGCTGTTCCAGTAGGCCTTGAAACCGAGACGTTTGCAGCGCGTGAAGAACTCCATGTCTCCGCCGCCGAGGAAATTGAAGCGCATGTCGAAACTTGGCTCTCCCAGCGCCTCGAAAACCTGACGACCGATGAGGCAGTTGCCGGAACCCCAGAGCGAAGCCACAAAGCCCGACGGCCGAAGGTAGTCGCCGAAAATCGGATGGCTCCTGATCGCCGGCGTCGCATCCCCCTCGAAGGCGCGCAACACGGGTCCGCCGACAAGATCCGACTTATGTAGACGAGCGGCTTGGACCATTTCTTCAATCCAACCCGGCGTCGCTGTCTCATCGTCATCGATCATCAGGAGATAGGGCGCTTGGGGATAGGCTCTCAGCGCCGTTCCGAACGCGCAATTGATCGCGAAGCAATTTCCCTGACGCGGCTCGATCACGCAAAAGCCCTCGAGCGCGCTTTCTAAAAAGAACGCATCGGCGACCTTCTTGCCGTCGCATTGCGCGAAGTTGTTTTCGGCGACCACGACCGCGAATTTTACGGTCGTAACTTGCGCCGCGAGAGACTCCAGGGTCTTCCTCAAGTGAGAGGGTCGACGGAAAGTCGGAATGCAAACCACGGCTTCGATTGTCACGCTTTGCTCAACATCGCTCATTTGATTTCCTGAGTCGCGTCCCGAATTCCATTTGCGCGGCGCCGCTCATACTCCTGCGGCCGCGGCGAGGAACTGGAACACATTCTTGGGCGCCCTCGATGGCGCCAATTGCAGCATCTTCGTCACTTCCGGCGCAATGCGGGCATATTGGCGGGATCGCAGCGCCTGAGACGCCAGGAACATGCGAATATGCGCTTCCGCCTGCGCTTTGAGTCCGGCGATCTCCTTCGGCGCGTAACGCGCGACAACGCGCGGTTCAGAAAACACGCGAGTCACCGCGTCGAAGTAGATTTGATTGTGGGTCTGACCTTGCATCACCGCGCTTACGCCGTGCACGCGGTAATCCAGGACGATTTCATCGACATAGCGAAAGGGCGCGAGCGCCGCGAGTTTGCAGAAGGCGTGCCAGTCCTCGCAATAGCGCAAGGTTTCGTCAAAGCCGCCAATCGCTCGCATCGCTCCTACGCGGATCAGCGCCACGCCGCCGTTGACGATGAAATTTCCCGACAGCAGAGTTCGCAAAATGTCGCCATCAGGCTTTCGCCGGCGGCGCAGCCAGGACCGGCGGCCTACAATCTCGCCCGAGGCGTCAATTCGCTCATAGTTGCCATAGACCGCGACACAGTCGACGCTCGATGCCGCGAGAAGCCGCGCGATTGCCTGCTCGCGCAAACGATCGTCGGCATCCAAGAACATGACCCAATCTTCTGTGCGAGCCTCCGTCGTTGCGGCGCGGAAGCCGCAATTGCGCGCCGCGGAGACGCCGTCGCCGTCGCCTTCGACCAGGAGCGCCCGGGGGTCGTGAAATGAGCGAACGATTTCAGCCGTCGCGTCTGTCGACCCGTCATCGACCACGACGACTTTTGTGACTTCTCTCTGTCGGAGCACGCTGGATAAAGCTTCGGCGATATAGTTCGCGCCATTCCTGACGGGAATCACCACGCTGACGTTCATTTCGGCACGCCTGTTCCCTGCACGAGGCGGACTGGCGCCTCAAAACAAAACATCTCGTCCTGTCACGCCCATACCAACCAAGTCCCGTGCCAGGATAGTTAACCTCGGCGAGAAGATCCGCGAGATGCGCGATTAACCCAATAAATTTTGATGCATTGAAATCGATCGTTTTGCGCAATAGGTGATTCAGCAAGCAAGATGTGACGCCAAAACGCTCTTGCGGCGGCGCGACGATGCTCATCCAGATAGCCGCTCTCGAACGCCAGAAACCATGCTAGTCCGACACGCGTCGCAATATCTGATCTCGAGCGCGGTCACGGCCGTGATCGGCTTCGCGAGCGCGGCCGTTTTCACGCGCCTGCTCACCCCGGCAGACTACGGCGTCTATGTCGTCGGCTTCAGCATGGCGAGCTTCGTTTCGACGACGCTGTTCACCTGGGTCCGTTACGCTGTGATGCGGTTCGGATCAGAGGGCGACTCGGCCGACATTCGATCGACGTCCCTTGTCGCCTACGCCATTTCCGCGCTGACTGCGCCTCTGATCATTCTGGGTGAGCGTTTCATCGCCAACGTCTCATGGGATCGGGCGGGTCTCGCCGTCGCCCTCGCGCTGAGCTCGGCCATGTTCGATCTCACCCAGGAGCTGCAGAGATCCAGGCTGCAAGTGCGCGCCTTCCTGGTCGGCTCGATGCTCAGATCGTTGGCGGCATTCGGCATTTGCGTGGCGATCGCGGAATTGGGCGGCGGCGGCCTCGGCCAGCTCGCCGGCGCGGCGCTTGCTTATCTCGTCACGTCGCTGATTACCGGACGCACCGCGTGGCGCCCGCCGCTCGCGAAATTCGAACCCGCGAAGCTGCGGCTGTTCTTCGTGCTGGGCGTCTCGGTGACGATCGCGGCCTTGCTGGTGGCGATGCAGGCGAGCGTCGACCGCCTGTTCATCGCCTGGAAGTTCGGCGACATGAGCGCCGGCCTTTATGGCGCGGGCGCCGACATCGCGAAACAGATTGTCCTCATCCCCGCGGGTGGAATCGCCGCGGCCGCCTTTCCTCTGGCGGTGCGCGCCTTCGCCAGCAAGGACCCGATCGCTACGCGCCGACAGTTGGAACGGACCGGCGAATTGCTGCTCGCAGTGCTGTTTCCCGTCGCAGTTGGCCTGGCGTTGACAGCGCCCTATCTGGCGTCGTTTCTGCTTGGACCGTCGTTCCGCGAGACGGCCGCTCATGTCATTCCAATCCTGGCTTTTGCCTGGATTTTTCAGTCCATCTCGCAAAGCTTCATCCATCTGAGCTTTCACCTGGCGATGCGGCAGGACCTTTCCATTCCGCATGGGCTTGCGACCCTGGTCGTCAACCTCGCGCTGCTTGGGCCCCTGACCTCGCTGTTTGGGCTCAGCGGCGCCGCATGGTCGCTGCTTGCCTCCGAGCTGATCGGCTGCGCTGTCGGCCTCGCGCTGACGCGACGGGCGCACGGCCTGCCTTCGCTGACGCGGTCCGGCGCTTCGCATCGCAGCCGCCTGCGGCGTCATGGCGCTCGTGGTCGTCGCGCTCGAAACCCGTATGCGGGAATATTCGGCGGTCAATTTCTTCGTGCTCGCCCTTTGCGGCGCCTCGGCCTACGTCAGCGTGGCGACAATGCTCGAAGTGTGCGACGCGCGAGCCTACGTCATTCAAAAATTTTCAAGCGGCAATTTTCGCTTTGCGATCCGTCGAACGGCGGGTTGAGTCGAAATTCGTTGAACTGCCGAATTGGATTCAGCGGCCTATCAAAGCTCGCTCTCCCGTCATGGCCGGGCTTGTCCCGGCCATCCACGCCCGTCAAGTGATGCGCTGTTCAAGGTCTTGCATGGGCAGTCGAAACTACACTTCAATTGCATTGACTGCACAGCGGCGTAGATGCCCGGAACAAGTCCGGGCATGACGCGGAAAGGGCGGCGCCAATTTTGCCTTTTTGGTTGTCCTCGTGAGCCGCGTCGTGCATCACGCCGCCCGGGCGTTCGAGACAGCCGATCGGATCGCCGGCACAGTCGTCCCAGAGTATGACTGGATGCACAAGGCGACTTTTCGCGCTTCCGCGCTTTCGATCATCGAGCGCACGCCGGCTTCGCTGAGTTGACCCGTTTCCCAGTGCGCGCAGGCGAGGCTCTCTTCGACGATGCGATGGCGAGCGCGATAGTCGGGGGCATGGACGACAAAGGCGCCGTACAGCAGATATTCGGAGAACTGTTTTCGGCGGCAAAGGGCAAGCGCGCCAATCCTGACCGTTCACCAACCGGATCTGTTCCGTCATGGCCTTCAGCGTGGCTTTGTCCCAGACGATGAGGTTGCCGACATAATCATCGGCAGGGAACGTCGGCTCCGGCAGTCCAAGCAATTGATGGGCGTTCTGCGTCCAGGTCGCATGGTTCGGGTTTGTGGACTCGATCGACTTGGCGTCGATGTAGAGCGGCGTTTGCTCGCGCCCGGCGTAGGCGCGGACATCGAAATCGCGGAAGAACAGATTGTCGGAGTCGACGATGCAGACTCTGTCTTCCGCGGCGGCCAGCGTGCCGCCGATCTTCAGCAATTGCTGGACATGCCAGCCGTGGATGGGTCCTGACAGCAGAGAAAGCCACACCCTTCGGCCATTGCGGGACAAAAAGCGGGGCATGGCCCAGAGCCAGGCAGGCAAAAACTTCGAGGCGGGCTGAACGACGCGGCGTTCGGTTCCATACCGGCCGAACAGGGACATATCCTCGTCGTTGACGATCACATAGTGCCGGTCATAGCCGCTGACGCGCCTGTCGATGCTCTCGCAAAGCAAGTCGAAGCGCTCGATGTCGGCGCGATGCGTCGGGGTGAGCAGAGCTACTCTGCGCATTGGATTTGGCACTCCGCCTCAAACCCTCTCCCGCAAGCGGGAGAAGGGGATTTCAAGCGTGAGCGGCGCAGCGTCGGCAGGCAAGCCGGAATTGCAAGCAGGGTGAACGCGTGGGTCGGCGTCAGACGAACGCGAGGATGGCGAGCGTGACGAGGCCCGCCGCCGCGCAATAATAGGCGAACGGCTTCATCGCCCGGATCTCATGGGTGTGAAAGTAACGCATCAGAAACCATAGGCTCGCGTAGGCGACGACGCCGGCGACGACGCCGGAAATGAGCGCCGCGCCGCCGAGCGTCGCGCCCGAATGCAACAGCTTCGGCGCCTCGAGAACCGTGGCGCCGAGAATGATCGGCGTCGCCATCAGGAAGGAAAAGCGCGCCGAATCCTCGTGCCGCAGTCCGGCGATCGTGCCCGCGACGATCGTCAGGCCGGACCTCGAAAATCCCGGGATGAGGGCGAAGCATTGCGCAATGCCGATCGCCAGCGCGCCGCGCCAGTTGAGCTGATCCAGCATGCCGGAGCTTTCGCCGGCGATTTCGTCCCCGAAATAGAGCACGAAACCGTTAGCCACCAGGAAGAAGGCGGCAACAGGCGGCGAGGCGAAGGCGTCGCCCAGGATTTTCCGAAGCAGGAAGCCGGCGAGCACCGCCGGAATGGTCGCCAGCACGACCAGCAGCAACAGACGCCGGTCATTCTGCGATCGTTCGGCTCGCGAATTGACGATCGACTGAAAGAAGTTCAGCCAGTCCTTCAGGAAGTAGACAAATAGCGCGATCGCGGTGCCGAGATGCATCACGACGAGGTAGGGCAAAAAATCCGGCGCGCCCTGGTCGATCGGCCACCCCAGCAAGCGCGGCAGGATGACGGCATGGCCCAGGCTGCTGACGGGAAACAATTCGGTGATCCCTTGCAGGATCGCCATCACAATCGCTTGCAGCGTCGTCAACTTTGAAGCTCGCTCAACCGGAACAGCAAAACGGGGCGCGTGAACACGCGCCCCGGGGCTTTTATCCCTTAAATCAGCGGATTGGCTACATCAGCAGGTGACGTGTCCACACTTATGCACCGCGGCGATCTTGTTGCGCAGATCGTCGACCTCGCCGGCGCCGATGATGACCTGATCGCCGACCACGAAGCTCGGCGTGCCATTGATCTGCAGCGAGTTGGCCATCGCCATCACCTCATGCAGGCCGGTGTCGATGTCCGGGTTCTGCATGTCCTTGGCGAGCCGGTCCATATCGAGGCCGAGGCTGCGGGCCACCGAAAGCGCCTCCGCCTCGCCGATCGGCCCCTTCATGGCCAACAACTTGTTGTGAAAAGCCCAGAATTTATCGCCAGGAAGCTGACTGCGGGCAGCAGAGGCGACCCGCGCCGCTTCAACCGAGCCCGGCCCCAACACCGGAAAGTCTTTCAGGACCAGTTTGAGATTAGGGTCGTCATGGACAAGTTTGGCGATATCCGGTAGCGCGCCCTTGCAGAAATGGCAATTGTAGTCGAAGAATTCCACCAGGGTGGCGGTGCCCTGCGGATTGCCGATCGTCGATTGATAGGGCGAGCTATACAGCGCCCCGGACTTGTCGGCGACGATGTTGCTGCGCGCCTTTTCCGCGACGTCCTTCTCGTGCTTGTCAAGCGCATCGATCGCGGCTCGCAACACTTCCGGATTCTTGACAAGATAGTCCTTGATGAAGTCCCCGAGTTCGGCCTTTTGGGCCGGAGTGAATTCGTCAGCGCGCGCTTGTGGAGCTGCGGCAAGGAAACTGAAGGCGAGACCGACCGCGGCGAAACTTGATATTTTCACTGGAACAGTCTCCTCGTCAGAGTCGCTTAAAGACCCATGCGGCCCTGATTGCGAACGGGCGTGGCCATTTCATGACGGTTCCCGTCGCCGCGCGCAAGGTCGCCCGCGATTATGGGCGTCGCGCGCGCTTCGGGTCATCGGGGCCGATTTCCGATGTGCGCGCTTGTTGACGCACAGCGGCCGCCCTTGGCCGCCGCCGCTTTTCCCTTGCCCAGCCCCCCTTGCTCGCTTATCAAGCCGGCTCGTCTGGACCCTCGGGGGAATCAATGAATTCCAAAGAGGATCGCGCCGCACAGGAAGAGCGAAAGCGGGAAATTCTGGCCGCTTCGCTGCGCGAAAATCTGAAGCGCCGAAAGACCCAGCAGCGGCTGAGGGCGAAGACCGAAACCGCGACTTCGCCCGGAGATCCGTCCGGTCGTGCGGCGGAAGAGAGGTAAAATATGGATCGCATTGTAATCCGGGGCGGCGCCAAGCTCGAGGGCTCGATCCGTATTTCGGGGGCGAAGAACGCAGCGCTGCCGCTGATGATCGCCTCGCTGCTGACCGACCAGACCCTGACGCTCGAAAACCTGCCCCGCCTCGCCGACGTCAGCCAACTCGTGCGCATCCTCGGCAATCACGGCGTCGACTATTCCGTCGACGGCAAGCGCCCGGGCGAGAACGACAGCGCCGGCCAGACCGCCCATTTGCGGGCGCGCACCGTGGTCGACACGACCGCGCCCTATGAACTCGTCTCGCGCATGCGGGCGAGTTTCTGGGTGCTCGCGCCCCTGCTGGCGCGCACCGGCGAGGCGCGTGTCTCACTGCCGGGCGGCTGCGCGATCGGCACGCGGCCGGTCGACCTCCTGTTGATGGCGATGCAGAAACTCGGCGCGGAAATCGACATCGACGCCGGCTATGTCGTCGCCCGGGCGCCGAAAGGCCTCGTCGGCGGCGAAATCGAATTTCCCAAGGTGACGGTCGGGGGAACCCATACCGCCTTGATGGGCGCGGCGCTGGCGCGCGGCACGACCCTGATCCGCAACGCCGCGCAGGAGCCGGAAGTGCGCGACCTCGCCGATTGCCTCATCAAGATGGGCGCGCGCATAAAAGGCGCGGGTACGCGCGAAATCGAAGTGGAAGGCGTCGCGCGTCTCAACGGCGCCCACCATCGCGTGCTGCCGGACCGGATCGAGGCGGGCACCTATGCCGCCGCGGTGGCGACGACCGGCGGCGATCTGTTGCTCGAGGGCATCGGCCCGGACCTGCTGCAGGAGGCGCTCGACACGCTCGAGCAGGCCGGCGCCAGTGTGAGTTCGGACAATCGCGGCGTTCGGGTCAAGCGCAACGGCGCCGGCGTTTCGCCAATCGAGGTCACGACCTCGCCATTCCCCGGCTTCCCCACCGATCTGCAGGCGCAGTTCATGGCGCTGACGACTTGCGCCAAAGGCCGCTCGCGCATCACCGAGACAATCTTCGAGAACCGGTTCATGCATGTACAGGAGCTGGCGCGGCTCGGCGCGCAGATCCGCCTGGAGGGCGACACCGCCATCGTCGACGGCGTGAAGAAATTGCGCGGCGCGCCTGTCATGGCGACCGATCTGCGCGCTTCGGTCTCGCTCGTCATCGCCGCTCTGGCGGCCGAAGGAGAAACGACAGTCAACCGCGTCTATCACCTCGACCGCGGCTTCGAACGACTCGAACAGAAGCTCGGCGCGTGCGGCGCCGACATCGAAAGACTGGTCTCCTGACCATGTCGTGGAATCCGTTCGACGCGCTGAAACTCGTGGCTTTAGACCGGGAAGGCCTGCAGGTCATCTCGGCCCATCTTCAGGACGTCTGCGTCAAGCGCTCCGATATGGTGTTTCTGCCGAAGCAGAACCGCTTCGCTTTGTCGGGCATGCGCTACGACTGGGCCGGCGCGAAACACGGCGCCGAGGAGCGGGTCGGCGCCGTGCTTTGCTTCGATCGGGTGCAAAAAGTTTCGCACCTGGGCTTCAGCGAACACAAGCCCGACGAAACGATCAACCTGCTCGGCGTGACCTTCGAGAAGACCGAGCCGCCGTCCGGACTGGTTTTCCTGACCTTTGCCGACGGCGGCATCGTTCGGCTCGATGTCGAGTGCCTGGAGGTGGAGCTCCGGGACGTCGGGCCTCGCGTCCAGGCCTGCGATTGCGCCGGCCACGTGCTGACGCGCGCCGAGACCGTCTGAAGGATCGCTCAGCGATGGCCGTGTTTCTCGATGCCGGGGGCGCAAAACTTCGAGACCCGCTTCGCAGCCCTGCTGGCCTCGAAGAGAGAGAGCGCGGCCGACGTCGACGACGCCGTCGTCGAAATCATCGCCAATGTGCGCGCTCACGGCGACAGGGCGCTGATCGACTATTCGCGCCGCTTCGACCGGGTCGATCTCGCCAAAACGGGACTCGCCATTTCGAGAGAAGAAATCGACGCGGCTGTCGGCGCTTGCGACAAACAGGCGTTGGAAGCGCTGGAGTTCGCCCACAAGCGCATCGTCGCCTATCACGAGAAGCAACGACCGCAGGATTTGCTCGCCACCGACGCGCTCGGCGTCGAGAGCGGCTGGCGCTGGCGCGCGATTCAAGCCGTCGGGCTTTATGTGCCGGGCGGCGCGGCGAGCTATCCCTCCTCCGTGCTGATGAACGCCGCGCCGGCTCGCATCGCCGGCTGCGAGCGCATCGCCATGGTCGTGCCGACGCCGGATGGAGAGTTGAACCCGCTGGTGCTCGCCGCGGCGCGCGTGGCCGGCGTCTACGAAATCTACCGCGTCGGTGGCGCGCAGGCCGTCGCGGCGCTGGCCTACGGAACCGAAACCATCAAGCCCGTCGCGAAGATCGTCGGTCCGGGAAACGCCTATGTCGCCGCCGCCAAGCGGCGCGTGTTCGGCGTGGTCGGCATCGACATGATCGCCGGCCCCTCCGAAGTGGTTGTCATCGCGGATGCGACCGCCGATCCCCGCTATGTCGCGGCCGATCTGCTCGCTCAGGCCGAGCATGACGAGGCTGCGCAGTCGATTTTCGTCACCGACGACGCGGCGCTCGCCCGCGCGGTCGAGCGGGAAGTCGAAACGCAGCTTGCGGCGTTGCCGCGGGAGCGCATCGCGCGCGCGAGCTGGCGCGATCACGGCGCGATCCTTCTCGTGCCGAATCTCGACGACGCAGTTTCCCTGATTGACCGGATTGCGCCCGAGCATCTCGAGATTCTTACGCGCGATCCTTCGAGGCTTGGCGAGAAGGTGAAAAACGCCGGCGCGATTTTTTTGGGCCCCTACACGCCCGAGGCAATCGGCGACTACGTCGGCGGCTCCAATCATGTGCTGCCGACGTCGCGTTCGGCGCGCTTCTCCTCCGGTCTCGGCGTCAACGATTTCGTCAAGCGCACCTCGATCCTCAGATGCGACGCGGCGGCGTTGAAAGCGCTGGGCCGCGCCGCAGTCACGCTCGGCGAGGCGGAATCGCTGCACGGCCATGCACGGTCCGTCGCCCTGCGGCTTGCCGATCTCGAAGGCCAAAAATCGTGACCCGCGACACGCCGAGGCGGCTCTATGAGGTGCGCCTCGACGAGGCGACCCTGCCTCGCGTCTCCGCCGATGTCGACCACGAACGCGAAGTCGCGATCTTCGATCTGGTGGAAGAGAACCAGTTCGGGATTTTTGGCCGCGACGACGGCCCCTACAGCCTGCTGATCTCGCAGCTCGAAGGAAAACTCAACTTTTCCGTCAAAACCTCCGCCGGCGAGCCGGCGATCGATTTCATCGTCTCGATGACGCCGTTCCGGCCTTTATTGAAAGATTATTTTCTCGTCTGCGAGACCTATTACGAAGCGATCCGCACCGCGAGCCCCCGCCACATCGAACAGATCGACCGCGAGCGCACAAAGCTTCACGACGAAGGCGCGGAATTGCTGGTCGCCCGCATGGCCGACAAGATCGACATCGACGCCGCCACCGCGCGCCGCCTGTTCACGCTCATTTCCGCGCTGCACTGGAAATCGTGAGCGATTTATCGGCGGCCAAATCCGCGAAAATCGCGCCCGGAAACGCGCCGTATATATTTCCCCTATCGTTCGACTCCAAAGCAAATACGCCGCGTCATCCGCCAGCCGCTCTGTCCAGAGGAATGTCGTCCCGTTCCTCAACAACCGATTTCAGGACCTTTTCCGCGATAAATTCCGCATAGAAGGATACTTGCGGGAGGCCCATGAGTTCGCCGAATGTGCCGCGCGCGAGGGGGCCGGCGACGAACAGGGTCGGCTCGGCTTGACCGGACGCGCCGATCGCGCGGCCTGTGCGAGATGTCATGAGGCCCAATCCTGTCGCGTCGAGCGCAACGAAGCCTTTTTGCGCAAGGGCTTTGAGATAGGACTGCGCCTCCAGAACGTCGCCGTGGGCGGGACCTGTCGCGACGAGCACGTTATCGAACCCGCCCTCTGCAATTGTGGCGCTACGGTTTCGCCAGGCGATTTCCAGACCGGAAGGCTTCGAGGATGCGCGAATGATGCGCCCCTTCACCAATTCGAGCGAGCCGTCCTTGAGCTTGCGATCGAGCACAGCGTCGATTTGCGGCGCAATGCGGAAACGGTGCGCGTCCCAGAATGGCCGCAGATGTCTGACGAGGCGCCGCCGCGCCTCCGGCGTCAGCGCCGACCAGATCTCGCCGCCCTGGATGCGCAGCGCATCAAACACAGGATGCCACCCGCGGCCGGTCGCTTCGGCGTGTCTAACCGCGCTCCGGATGCGCGAAAGCAAATGCGTAGCGCTCGTCGATGGCGCCGTCACGAAATCGCCTTCGGCCGGCAGCGGCTCGCGGGGGTGGCTTCTCGACCGCAAGCCGCGCCGCGAGATCATCGTGATCTTTCCCTCATGCCCCCGCAGATCGAGCGAAGCGACGAGGTCAGCGGCGGTGAGGCCGGAGCCGACGATGAGAATGCGATCGCCGGGCGCCACGTTTTGCAGGGCGTCCTCGGCGAGGCCGTCGCGAACGAGCCTGACGTCCCCGGCGACAGGCTGCAGTTCGGGAGGCAGGCCCGGCTTTGGGTGGGTCGTCGCGATGATCAGGAGATCGGCGTCGAACGCCTGCCCCGCGTCCGTGCCGAGCCGCCAACCGAACGCGCCGCGAACCGCGTCGACGACCGCGCCATGGATGTGACGCACGGCGCCGGTTGTGAGATACGGCTTCAGCGCGTCGTCGACGTAGCAGCCAAATTCCTGCCGGCGCGCGTAGAAGACGCCGCCGCTCCAGCCCTCAGGGTCGCCTTCGACCCGTCCGGTCCTTTGCAGCCAGCGCATGAAATGTTCGTCGTCCTTCGGCAGCAAAGACATGCGCGAAGCGGGCACGTTGATACGGTGAACGGGGTCCGCGCCGCCGTAGGCAAGCCCCGCGCCGAGTATTTGGCGCGGCTCAAAGATCAGGATTTCCGCCGGGGCTCGCGCCTGAGCGAGATGATAGGCGATCGCAGCGCCTGTAAAGCCGCCGCCAACGATGGCGATGGTTTTGCGGCTTGCGCTCAAGATTGCGCCATTTGCCGTCGGGCGCCGGAGAGAATTTCGCCAAATGGGCCCATGTTGACGAGGTCCTCAGACGACGTAACCGGGTTCTTCAGCGGCAAAAGCGGGAACAGCAATTCGGCGACCCGATAGGCTTCCTCGAGATGCGGATAGCCGGAGAGCACGAACGTGTCCGCGCCGATGCGGCGATATTCGTCGATCCGCTCCGCGACGGTCGCGGCGTCGCCGACGAGCGCCGTGCCGGCGCCGCCGCGAACGAGGCCGACGCCGGCCCAGAGGTTCGGATAGACTTCGAGCTTGTCGCGGCGCCCGCCGTGCAATTGCTGCATGCGCTGCTGTCCAACCGAATCCATGCGCGAAAAAACCTGCTGCGCCTGCGCGATCGTCTGATCGTCGAGTTTTTCAATCAGCCGGTTCGCCTCTGTCCATGCCGCTTCGTTGGTCTCGCGCACGATGATGTGCAGCCGAACGCCGAGCGTGACTTCCCGACCCGCCTTCTCGGCGCGACGGCGCACGTCGTCAAACTTCGCCTGCACATCCTTCGGCGGCTCGCCCCAGCTCAGATATTTGTCGATCGTTCGCGAGGCGACATCATGCGCCGCTTCCGAGGAGCCGCCAAAGAACAGCGGCGGATGCGGGCGCTGCACGGTCGGGAAGCTCGAGCGCGCTTCCTCGACGCGGATGAACTCTCCCGAATAGGTGACCGTCTCTCCCGTAAGAATGCGTTTGTAGACGCCGAGAAACTCTTCACAGGCGCGGTAGCGCTCGGCATGCGACCAGAACAGGCCATCGCCCTTGTTCTCGACGGGATCGCCGCCGGAGACGACGTTGATAAGCGTTCGTCCGTTGGAGAGTCGATCGAGCGTCGCCGTCATGCGCGCCGCCTGGGTCGGCGACACCACGCCGGGCCTGACCGCGACCAGAAAGCGCAGCCGCTCCGTCAGCGGCGCCAGCGCGGAGGCGATCAACCACGAGTCCTCGCAGGAGCGTCCGGTCGGTATCAGCACGCCCTCGAAGCCCAGCGAATCCGCGGCAAGCGCGATCTGTTTCAAATATCGAAAATCGCCCGCGCGCGCCGATTCCGGCGAACCGAGATAGCGCCCATCGCCGAAAGTCGGGAGAAACCAGAGAGCGCTTATTTTTTGGGGTGCAGCCATGGCGAACAATCCTGTCGAACAAGCTCAAAGTCGCGCGTGACGCACCTTTAGTATTGAAAATTTATAGATCTTGTCAATTTGATTTGCGGGAATTAACACCAAAGGCCGAGAGAACTCACGACACGCCAAGAGACCGCAGTGCCGCGCAATATTATCGACATCAGAAACCGTCCCGCCTTCCTGCACGATTTCTACGGGGCGCGGCGCGGCACGCCTGAATTTGAAACGGCGCGCTGGTTGAACGAACGCGTCGGATCGAAGGACGTCGAGCATTTCGCACGCTCACAGACCGAAACCGGCTACATAGAGGAGATACGCGAGAGCGAGTTCAAGGCCGCCGTCGTCATCGGCCGGGACACGCCGGGCCTGCAAAACGGCAATGATGAAATTCACGCTTTGGTTTCGCGTCACTCTGAACTCGTCGGCGTGGGGTCGATCGATCCTCACCGGCTCGGACGGAGAAGCGTCGAAGAGGCCGAACGCGCGATCGTCAAGCTCGGATTGAAGGCGATCAACGTCGAACCCGGCTTTCTCGAACCCGCGCGGCATTTCGACGACGCGCTCTTCTGGCCGCTCTATGAGGCGCTGCAGGACTGGCAAGTTCCGCTGTTCCTGATGAGCGGACCGACGACGCCGGATCTCGCCTTCAACGATCCTTCCGCGATCGGACGTGTAGCCAGGCGTTTCCCGCGTCTCGCCATCGTCGTGCATCACGGCGCCTGGCCGCGCGCCGACGAGATCATCGGCGTCGCGTTCCGCTACGCCAACGTAACGCTGGTTCCTGACATGTACATATTCGCGCCCGGCGGCAGACTGTACGTCGAAGCTGGGAACGGGCCGCTCTCCGACCAGATCGCGTTCGGCTCTTCGTATCCGTTCCGCGCCATGCGCCAATCGGCCGACGACTACGAGCGGCTTGGCTTTCGCGACGCCGTGCTGGAAAAACTGTTCTATGCAAATGCGGCTCGCCTGCTGCGACTGGATTGACCTTCAGATTGTCGCCTGACCTAATTGGCGGCTCTGCTTCTCGACCGCCGCCGGCTCGGCGCGGCCCGGCGCCTCCGTTGCGAAGCTCAGCGGCAGCGCGGTTTCCGACTTCAGTTGCTGCAGCTCGAAATAGGAGGACACGCGCCTCAGCGGCATCAGCGAGACGATCCTGCGATGCACGCGCTCGTAGTGTTTGACGTCGACGGCGACCACGCGCAAGCTGAAGTCGAGATCGCCGGCAAGTCGCTGGAATTGCATCACTTCCGGGATTTCGCAGACGGCTTCGACAAAGGCGTCGATCGCCTCGCGCGAATGATCTCCTGTTTCAATGTTCATTTGCACGCTCACGCTGAGCCCGAGCTTCTCCGGCGCGAGAATGACGACGCGCTTGTGAATGACGCCCATCGCTTCGAGCTTCTGGATGCGCTTCCAGCACGGCGTCGCCGACAGTCCGACCGCGCGGCTGATTTCGCCGATGGTCGCTGTGGCGTCCGCCTGCAGAATTCGCAAGATCTTCCTGTCCAGCGCGTCCACGACTGAAGCCTCGCGAGAAAGGGCGCGCCTTTAAAGCCGGGCGCGCCGGGTCGTTTCGCCTTTATCGCCTCTCGACGCTTAAGTCTAGTATATTAGTCAACTTACGGAGAGACATTTCGCGGCGCCGTCAGCTCCAGGCGTGCAGCGGCGGGTTTTTCGCGTTGAGGAAATAGTCGCCGAGAATGGCGTATTTCCAGCGCACGGGGTCGTGCAGAGTATGCGTGCGCGCATTGCGCCAGTGGCGATCAAGATTGTGCTCGGCGAGCGTCGAACGCGTGCCCGCGAGTTCGAATAGTTTGTTCGTCGCTTCGATCGCGATCTCGGTCGAAAGCACCTTGGCTTCCGCGGTGACGATCTGCGCCCAGGCGACGGTCTTCTCGCTTGGCGCTCTCACCGCCTCGTCGATCGCCACGCCGGCCTTGTCGAGCAAAGCCTGCGCCGCGTGGAGTTTCAGCGTCAGCGCGCCGATCGCCTGGATCGTGTAGGGGTCCTCAGCGGCGGTCTCCTTGCCGGAGTTGATCCACGGCCGGCTCTTGGTCCGCACGAACTTGATCGTCTCCTCGAGCGCCGCCTTGGCGATGCCGGTGTCGACCGCGACCTGGATGATCTGGAAGATCGCCCCGTCGGCGGTCGGATGGTCATAACCCTTGTAGCCCGGCACGAGATGGGATTTCGGCGCCTTTACATGATCGAGGATCACGGTTCCCGAGAGCGTGGTGCGCTGGCCGAAAGACGACCAGTCGTCGATGACGGTAAGCCCCTCGGCGCCGCGGTCGGCGATGACGTACCAGGCGCGGCCCTGATCATCGACGGCGACGATCGGCACAAGATGCGCGAGCAGCGCGCCGGTCGAATAGAACTTGCGCCCGGTGACGACGACATGATCGCCCTTGTCCTCGAATTTGGTCTCGAACTCGGCTGCGCGCTTGGAGCCGAACTCGGAAAAGGCGTTACCGAAGCGCGTCCCCTTCAGGACTTCCGCGAACAGCAGCTTCTGCTGCGCTTCGTCGGAGACGGTTCGAATCGCGGCGACCACGCCGATATGGTTTTGCGAGATCTGCCCGATCGACGAATTCGCGGCCGAGATGATCTCGACGACCTTCGCAATCGTCGCATAGGAAAGCTCCGGCCCTCCGAAGGCTTTTGGCACATTGAGCGACCACAACCCGCTCTGCGAAAACAGGTCGAGTTCGCGCACCGGCCATTCGCGCTCGCGGTCGCGGATCGAGGAGCGCTCGGCGAAATCCGCCGCAAGTTTTTCAGCAACTTCAATCGCCTCATCGGCGCTGCGAATGACATGGGCGGCGTCCTTGGGCCGCGCGACCGGCGGAACCGGCTTCAGGGATTTGATCTGATCGTTCATGTTGCTCTCCTTGGTTCTTGCGAAAAGCGTCAGGCCGCGCTCCTGGAGCGGCCCAGATAGAAATCCTTCATGCCGTCACGCGCCCTGAGCGTCGCCGCGTCTTCCTCGTGCGCGGAGACGCCGTTCTCCAGCACGACCGCGCGATGCGCATAGGCGAGCGCCACCGCCGAATTCTGCTCGGCGACGAGCAGCGACAGACCTTCGTCCTTGTTGAGCCGTTTCAGCGTGCGGAAAATGTCCTGCACGACGAGCGGCGCGAGACCCATCGACGGTTCGTCGAGCGTCAGCAGGCGTGGCTCGGACATCAGCGCGCTGCCGATCGCCAGCATCTGCTGTTCGCCGCCTGAGGTCAGTCCCGCCGGCGCGCGGCGACGCTCCTGCAGTTTTGGGAAGAAGGCGTAGACGCGCTCCATATTGCGGGCGGTCGCCGCGCGCGATTTCGCCGCGCCGATGGCGCCTGCGATCAGATTCTCCTCGACCGTCAGGGCGCCGAACACGCGACGGCCTTCGAGCACCGGCGCCAGGCCCTGGCGCAGCAACTCCCCCGGCGTTTGCGAGAAAATGGACGCCCCGCCGAACGACGCCGCATTGGCCTTTGCGCGGCCGCGCACCGCCTGCAGAAGATTGGAGACGGCGCGCAGCGTCGTCGTCTTGCCCGCGCCGTTGGAGCCCAGCAGCGCGACGATCTCGCCGCGGCTTCACATCGAGATCCACGCTGGTCAGCGCGACCAACGCGCCATTGTAGACGACGCTCAGATTCTCGATTTTCAACAGCGCGTCGGAGGACGAAGAGGCCATGGTCTTGCTCGCAGCACAAGGGCGGCGGCCAGCCGAGGCCGGCCGCCTCATAAGATCAGTTGGTGCTCGGCAGCGTTTCGCCGGTGCGGATCGGCAGATCCCTTCTCCTTGGCGTAGGCCTCGGAGGACTTCTCGATGATCGGCCGCAGCAGCTTCCAATCCGGCGCGATCCAATCGGAGACGACGTTCCACTTCTTGCCGTCCCAGCGCTGGAACGTCACATAGCCGTCGCCTTCGTGATTGTCCCAGGTGACGTTGATCGAATGGAACAGCCCCTTGGCGCCGAGCGCCTCGACGCGCGCCGGATCGAGATGCAGATGCTCGAAGCCCCAGCGCACTTCGTCGCCGGTCAGCGTGCGATGGCCGAATTTCTCCTGCGCGATCCGCACCGCCTCGACATTGAGAATGCCGTTGACGACGCCGAGGTTGTGGTAGACCGAGCCGATGCGCGCTCTTGTCCTCCAGGTTGCCCTTGCCCGCGCCATAGACCGTCTTCACGATCTCCTGCATGATCGGGATAGTGCTGTGCCCGACGCCTGCGTCGTGATCGCGGTGTAGCCGATCGCCGCATCGCCGGCGGGGAGCACGTCTTCCTCCGAGTTCGACCAGACGTTGCCGACGATGTGGTCGACCGGGAAGCCGACCTTCGCCGCGGTCTTCAGCGCCACCGGGTTCATCACGCCCCAGCCGCGCAGCACGACGTAGTCGGGCTTGGCGCGGCGGATCGTCAGCCATTGCGACTGCTGCTCGACGCCGGGATGCGGCACTTCGATCTGCTGGACCTCGAAGCCGTATTTCTGCGCGAGCAGTTCGTAGATCGGGATCGTCTCCTTGCCATAGGGCGAGCCGTGATAGAGCACGACGATCTTCTTGCCCTTGAGGTTGTCGAGGCCGCCGAGCTGGCTCGCGATGTAGTTCACGATGCCCGAGGTCTCGCTGTAGGGGTTGAGCAGCAGCGGGAACACGTAGGGAAACACGCGGCCGTCGGTCGAATCGGTGCGGCCGTGATTGATGGTGATGAGCGGCATCTTGTCCTGCGTGATGCGATCGATCATCGCATAGGCGATGCCGACCGAGAGCGGATTCCAGGCGGCGACGCGCCGGACGGCTCTTCAGCCGCTCGTAGACCTCGACGCCGCGCTCGACCTCATACTGCGTCTCGCCCTCGGCCCAGGTCAGCTTGACGCCGTTGACGCCGCCGTCGCGGATGTTGATGAGGTTCATGTAGTCGATGAACCCGCCGAAGAAGCCGGAGCCGCCGGCCGCATAGGGCCCGACGCGGTAGCTTTGCAGCGGGAAGAATTGCTCGTCGGCGAGCGCGGGCGCCGCATTGGCGACGAGAGCGCCGAGCGCGAGCGCGGACGCCAGCGCGAGCGGCTTCAATCTGAAGCTGAAGGACATTGGGAACTCCTGTTGCACATTGTTTTTCATGGAACCGAATTAGCGCGGCGCAGGGCTGAGAATCCCCTTGCGCACGACCGGCGAGCCGCGGAGGAGGCGCTGCTGAAGCGCCAGCCAGGCCGTCAGGCTCGGCGATGAGGAAGCCGATGATCAGCGCGCCGAAGATGATGCGCTGGATCATGTCGAGCGAACCGGCATCGAGTTCCCCGCCGAACAGCGCGCGGAGGCGCGCGACAGCAGCAGCGGCAGCACGACGATGAGGGCAGCGCCAGAGAAACGCGCCGCGGATGGTCGCTAGGCCGCCGATGATCACGATGAACAGGATCTGGAACGAGCGATCGAGATTGAACCCGTCAGGCTCCACCGTGCGCAGATAGGCGAACGCCCACAGCACGCCCGCGACGCCGATGATGAACGGAGGAGACGGCGAAGGCGGCGAGCTTGGCCTGCAGGACAGGCACGCCGATGATCTGCGCCGCCGTCTCGTTGTCGCGCACCGCCATGAAGTCGCGCCCCGACTTCACCGACACGATCCGCCAGGCGAGCGCGGTCAGCAACGCGACGACCGTCAGCGTGAAATAATAGCGACCGAGCGGCGAGACGAAATGGATCCCGGCGATCGTCAGCGCCGGCGCGTCGATCACGCCGGAGTTCGAATCGTTGGAGAACCAGGGGAATTTGTTGAGCGCCCATTGGACGAAGAACTGCGCCGCAAGCGTCGAAACCGCGAGATAGAAGCCGCGCAGCTGCAGGCTCGGCAGGCCGAAGGCGACGCCGATGGCGCCGCGAACAGCCCGGCAAATGACGATCGACACGGGCAGCGGCAGGCCATGGACGCGCAGATTGAGATTGAATGCGGCATAGGCGCCGAACGCGAGAAACGCGGCCGAACCCAGCGAAACCTGACCGCTGTAGCCCGTCAGCAGATTGAGCCCGACGCCGGCGAGGGACAGCGCCAGAAACGGCAGCAGGATCGCCTCGAACAGATAGTCGGAGCCGACGAGGGGCGCGAGGCCGTAGGCGGCGGCGACGACGATCGCGGCGGGCGCAAGCGCGAAGAACGAGATGAAGCGTCGAGTTCATCAGACCCTCTCGACGAGCGTGCGGCCGAACAGGCCGGCCGGCCTGACCAGCAGGAAAGCCAGCGCGACGACATAGGCGAACCAGATCTCGATGCCGCCGCCGAAGAAGGGGCCGATGTAGACCTCGGCGAGCTTTTCCGTCGCGCCGACCAGCAGGCCGCCGACGATCGCGCCGAGCATCGAGTCGAAGCCGCCGAGCACCAGCACCGGCAACGCCTTCAGCACGACCAGCGACAGCGAGAACTGCACGCCGAGCCGCGCGCCCCACAGCAGGCCCGCGACCAGCGCCGTGAAGCCCGCGGCGATCCAGGCCGTCGCGAGGATGACGCGGCATGCTGAGGCCGATCGCGCGCGCGGCGTAGGAATCGGCGGCCGCGGCGCGGAAGGCGAGCCCAATGCGGGTGAATTGGAAGAACGCGATCAGGCCGGCGACCATCAGACCCGCGATCGCCGCCGCGAACAGATCGAATTTGGAGACGAACACGCCGAAGACGTCGAACGGCGTGTCGCTGACGCCGATATCGAGCCCATGCACCTGCGCGCCCCAGAGCAACTGCGCGCCGCCTTCGACGACATAGGCGAGCCCGAGCGTCGCCATGAACAGCGTGATCGGCGGGCGGTTGGCGAGCGGCCGCAGCACCGCTGCGTTCGATCAGCAAGCCAATCAACGCCATCACCGCGAAGACGATGACGAGCGCGAGCGCGACCGGCACGCCGCGCTCGACAAGCGAGACATAGGTCAGCGCCGCGAACAGCAGCAGCGGCCCCTGCGCGAAGTTGAGCACGCCCGAGGTCTTGTAGATCAGCACGAAGCCGATCGCGACGAGCGAATACATCACGCCGGACAGCAGGCCGCCGACCAGCACCTCGAAGAAGAATTGGTAGTCGAAGTCGTCGCATGGCTCAGACCTCCTCGCCGATCGTGCGGCACGCCGAGATAGGCGTCGATGACGGCCTGATCGGCCTGCACTTCCGCGGGCGTCCCTTCGGCGATCTTGCGGCCGTAATCGAGCACGGCGACGTGGTCGGAGAGGCTCATCACCAGGCCGATGTCGTGTTCGATCAGCACGATCGTGGCGCCGAGCTGCACGCCGGACGGAGCGGATGAAATCCGACATCTCCGCCTTGTCCTCGATCGTCATGCCCGCCAGCGGCTCGTCGAGCAGAAGGAAGCGTGGGCTCGGCCACGATCGCGCGCGCGAGTTCGATGCGCTTCTGAGACGCCATAAGGCAAGCCGCCGACCAGGCGGTCGCGATAGGGCTGCAGATGCAGCAATTCGATCGCCTCGGTCGTCCGCCGCTGCGCTTCAGCCGCCTCGCCCGGGCGCGGCCGACGCCCGAGAACCTGCTCGAAGATCGTCGCGCGCGCCGCGAAAGAAAGGCCGGTCGGCGACGTTGTCGAACGTCGAGAGGCCCTTGAACAGCCCGAGGTTCTGGAAGGTGCGCGCGATGCCGAGCGAGGCGAGCTTGTGCGTCGGCGCCCGCGCGTAGGCGCGGCCGTTGATGACGATCCGCCGCTGTCGGGCGTGTAGACGCCGCAGATCACGTTGATGAGCGAAGTCTTGCCGGCGCCGTTCGGGCCGATCACCGCGGTGATGTCGCCGGTCGGCGAAGGCGAGATCGACATCGCGTAGCGCCGCGACGCCGCCGAAACTGAGGCGACACCGCCTCGAGGCGCAGCGTCGTCGCCGCGGCGCGCTCGCCTGCGATAGCGCGCGACGCCGGCGCGCTTGCGGCGTGCTGAGGCGCGCTGCGCCGTTCAGCCGATCCGCCAAGGACGGCCGTCCTGGTCAACAACGTCATGTCGATCGTCTCGTCTCAGTCCGAACCCGGTTTCACGGCGGCGCTCTCGCGGTTCACGCGCAAGCGCCGACTTCCGGACCTATGCGTCAGCTATGCTATTCGGTCGCGATCACTTGGCGGCGATGCGCGCGCTGGCGCGGCGCGCCTCGAGCTCGCGCACCAGCGGCAGCACGTGCTCGCCGAAATAGGCCGACCTCCTCCTGGAAGTGCAGGAAGGCGAGCAGGATCAGATCGGCGCCGGCGTCCTTCAGCTCGAGGATGCGCTCGGCGATCTGCTGCGGCGTGCCGATCAGGTTGGAGCGGAAGCCGTCGTTGTATTGCACGAGATCGTTGAAGGTCGACTTCGCCCAGTTGCCTTCGCGCTCCGGCGAAGCCTTGCCGGCGTTCTTCACCTCGTGGCCGAAGGCGTTGACGGCTTCGGGGATCGCCTTGTCGATGATCTCCTGCACGACGGCCTCGCGCCTCTTCCTCGGTCTCGCGCGCGACCGCGAAGGCGTTGACGCCGATCTTGACCTTATGATTGGTCTCCGCCGCCTTCTTGCGGATGTCGTCGACCTGCTTGGCGATCTCGTCGGGCGTGTTGCCGTTGGTGAAATACCAATCGGAAACGCGCGCCGCCATGTCGCGCGCGGCGCGCGAGGAGCCGCCCTGGAAGATCTCGGGCAGCGGCTCGACCGGCTTCGGCTTCAGCGAGAAGTCGCGGAAGCGATAGAAATCGCCGGCGAAGGTGAAGTTGTCCTCGCGTCCAGATGCCGCGCAGGCAGCGGATGAACTCCTCCGAGCGGCGATAGCGCTCGTCGTGATCGAGCCAAGGCTCGCCGATCGCGTTGAACTCGCCGCGGAACCAGCCGGAGACGATGTTGACCGCGACGCGGCCGTTGCGAAGATGATTGATCGTCGCGATCTGTTTGGCGACGACGGCGGGATTCCAGGGCCCGGGCAGGATCGCGGCGATCACCTTCAGCTTCTCGGTCGCCGCCAGCAGCGCGTGGCTGAAGGCGACCGGATTCGTGCTGAAATTCCGCGCCGTAGCCGGCGGTGAAGCGGATCTGGGTCAGCGCGTAATCGAAGCCGGCTTTCTCGGCGATCTGCGCGAGCTTGATGTTGTAGTCGATCGTCCAGCTCGTGCGCTGCTCGATGTTGCGAGATGACAAGGCCGCCGGAGACGTTGGGCACCCAATAGGCGAATTTGATCGGATCGCGCGCTTGCGAAGCGACATGGATTTTCCTCTCAGTTTATTGGTATGCTTTATTCGGCGGCGATGGCCGGCCTGAAATCCGAGCGAGCTGTAGCGCGAGCGCCAGTAGATCAAAGCGTCGGGCGCGGTCTCAATTGATATGAGAAGCGGTTCGGCAACGATGATGGCGTGCGAATGGCGCTCGATGATCTCCTCGACGCGACAGTCGAGCGCGGCAAGCGCGCCTGAAAGCAGGCTTACGCCGCTCGGGCCGATCACCCAGTCGGCGTTGGCGTAGCGCGCTTCGCCTTTTATTCCGCCGCGCCCGGAAAAATTCTCCGCAACGATTTGCTGTTCGCCGTTCAATATGTTGAGGCCGAAAAAGCCGTGGTCGCGAATCGCTGGAAAGGAAGACGAGCTTCGTCCGACGCTGATGACAACGCGTTCCGGGTCAATGGAAAGCGAGAACACAGCGGTGCCTGTATAGCCCGTGCGATGGGGCGCGCGACCGGCGGTGATCACTGCAACTCCGCCCGGCAGGTGCCGCATGGCGTCAGCCAGGCGATGGGGGGAAATGCCGGCGGTCATAAGCAAGGACCCTCAATCTACCAACTTACTCAACATTAAATTTTCGAGCGCGACGTGGCAAGCTGATTCCGCGCGCACAAAACATTTCCTACAAAATAAGAAAACATTTCCAACTCCGATCGCAGAGAGAGAAAATTCTTTTCTCAGAGAGGTCGCGCTGAAAATGTTTTTATCTTTAAATCCCCCGCGCGGCGATCAACCAACTCGATCTTGGCGACTGCGGACCACGCGGTTGAATAAGAACAGTAAAAACTTGACGTGCACGCGCGAGCGCGCGTTCCGCCGCCTTGCGGACGTCGATGTCGGAGTCTTGCGCGGCCTTCCTGAACAGCGGAACGGCCTTCGGCGTCGCCAAGGCGTCGAGCGCCTGGACTACTTCGCGGCGCAGGTTTCCAATCGGATGTTCGAACGCCTCGATGAGCGGCTCGGCGGCGCTCTCGTCGCCGATCTCGCCGAGCGCTGCCGCGGCCTTCAATCGCACCTGCCAGAATTCGTCGACGAGCGTTCGGTCAATGCGGGAACCAACTCGCGACTGCGAATGCGGCCAGCGTCGCAGCCGCCATTTCGCGCGCCTGCCAATCCGTATCCTTCAGGGCCGCGATCGCCTCGGCGCGGGCGGCGGCGGCGCGCGAATAGGCCAGCGCGCCGATCGCCGAGCGCCGCACTTCGGAGCTCGCATCGTCAATCGCGCGCTCGGGTGCGACAAAGCGAGGCGCGCCGCGAGCGAGGCGCAGTCGAGAATGGAATGAACCTCGGCCGCGCGCATCAACTCATGCGGCGTCGCCTCCGTGATGCGCGCGAGATCGGCGCGGATTTCCGCGAAACGCTGCAGGTCGATTTCCATTTTGCGCGCCACCTTCGGCGGCTGTAGGCATTCGTTGACGAACCGGCGCAGCTGCTCGATTTGCAGGCCGTTATCGACGCGACGCTAGTGGTCGAGACGGCGTTTCTGGAGACCGAGCGACGCAAGCCGTTCACGTCGAACGGGTTCGGCAACTGGTTTCGGGATCGCTGCAACGAGCCCGGACTGCCGCACTGCGCCGCCCGCGGATTGCGTAAGGCCGGCGCTGCCATGCACCTGCTGATCCCCTCGAAAAAGGGCTCACCATGAGTCCCATTTTCAGGCCCGCTTCAGGCGGGCCACATTATAAATTATTGAAATCGCTAGTTTTTGGTGCCCAGGAAAGGCACCTAATTTGCGTTCGCACTCGTTTGCTATTGTTTGCGACACTCTGGAAATGTTCATAAATATCAGCTAGATTTCGAGTATAACTTGCCGTTGGCCGTCAACGTCCGCCCGAAACCGGCTTGATATGTGGGGCGAAAATGTGGGGTGCAAAATCATGGGCTTCTCTGACGCGACGGTCAAGAACGCGAAAGCCGGCGACGCGCATGGACGGTGACGGGTTATTTCGAGGTCGCCAGCACGGGGCGAAAGGCGTGGTTATTCCGTTACCAAACGGGCGGCAAGCGGCGGGACATGGCGCTCGGGACCTATCCAGAGATATCGCTGGCAAAGGCGCGAACGGCGCGGGACACGGCCCGCCGGATGATAGATGAAGGCAAAGACCCGATCGATGAGCGGCGGGCCAAGAAAGAGGCTGAGGCAAAGGTGGCCGCCGCGAGGCCTATCCCGACGTTTGGCGAGATAGCCAAGTTCGTTATCGCCGACGCGCAGGCCAGATCCATAAACGCCAAGGTTCGCTATCAGACGTGTCCGCCACTTGGGGCCTGCTTATTGCGGCCCGCTGCTCGATCGCCCGGTCAACGAGATCACGACTACCGACGTTGCCGACGTGCTGCGGCCGATCTGGCGCTCAAAGCCTGAGGTCGCGCGCAAGACTTATCCCAAAATTCGCAAGGTCTTCGAGCGCGCCCGCCGCATCTTGCAGAGACGAGCACGGCGTAGTCATGCCAGACAATCCGGCGCTGTGGGATGACTTGGAGGCGTTGGGTTCGGCCTGCGGCTCAGTTGAAGCCGGGGCATGCATCCAGCCTTTGCCCTATGGCCAGGTGGCCGCCTTCATTCTTGCGGTCGTTGCTCGCACACAAGAGAATGCGCAGCGCGCTCTGAAATCCTAATCTTCAGCCAATGTTCGCACTGATGCCGTGTTGAAGGCCGCGCTGGACCAGTTCGATCTTGTAGGCGACGTGGATGACGGCGGCGAGCCAACGGGGCCGATATGGAACGTCCCGCTCACAAGCCTAAAGGACCGAAAGCACCGGACGATCCCGTTCCGCGTTCCGCTGAACTCTCGCGCCGTCGAGATTGTAGAGGAGATGCGGAAAACTCGGACCGGCGAGTTTTGTTCCCTGGCCAGTCCGGTAACAGGCCGCTTTCGAACATGGCGATGCTTCTGCTATTGAGACGGATGAACGAGGGCGCCGAAGAGCCTTGGCTTGAGACGGATAGCGGCAGGCCGATCACCGCACATGGTTTCCGCGCCAGCTTCAAAACGTGGGCCGAGGAAAGTTCGGCGTTCCCTAACGCGCTGATCGAGGCGGCAATGGGCCACAAGGTCGGCGGCAAAGTCGAGGCCGCCTATATGCGCGGCGCGCTGCTCAAGAAGCGCCGGAAGCTTATGGAGGCGTGGTCGGCCTACTGCGAGCCCAAAGCTGCTTCGAACGTCGTGACGTTCGCTGGATGAAGGGACGCGCCGCCCGCATATGTTGCCGATGGCAATTTTCTGCATCGCCGGCCTGCGCTAAGTTTGGCAAAGCGGGAAAACTTGGATGAGCGCGCCGCGAGATAATCTGGAGAACTGTCAGGTCAGGCATAAAGGCAGCGGCGAGCAAGAGGCCGTTGCAGACGTCGAGGCGTTAGTTATCTCAAGTCATACGACGTCGGGTGCCTCTCCTAGACGTTGCAAGTAGCCTTTGCGCCTGCGAATAGTGGGAACAGTTATTGTGATCAAGTCACCGCTTCTGCACGTCGCCGGCGGCCAGGGGGAGGCGGAGGAAGTGTTCGACGTGTCCGGCAGCGCGCGTGATTGTGTAGATGTCGAGGGGCGGCAACGGGTCGACAAATCTTGACAGATACGCCTGCGACTGGCTTTCCAGGCCATTGCGCGCTGCCAAGAGACAGGCGACCAATTCAGCCTCGACTTCCATTTGGGCTTTGCCGACCGGGCGATGCGCGATGCGAAGCTTAGCATCCAGGCCAATATGACCAGGAATAGATGCGCCAACTCGTGTGCGATGGTCACAAACAGTGTTGCTGGGGGATGGTTCTTATTGAGCATTATAGTGTATGCGCCGGAGGATTTCAGATCGTTGGAGGGACGTTCACGTCTGATTGATCCGGCCTTGGCGTCGCCGGCATCAAACCAGCGGACCATTATGTCTTTCACTGCCATGATGCCGATCATCCTATCGACTGCTTTTTGGTCGATCACGCCGAGCACTGGAAACATTTCGACGCCTTGCGGTAGCCCATCCCCTTCTGTGTCTAGGACGTCATAAACCAAAGCGACCAGA
>CAVQBX010000023.1:0-27831 GCA_963710855.1 uncultured Pseudomonadota bacterium
AAACCAACACGTTGATTTTCACGCCTTCGGCAGATCACCGGAGCGGACAAAAGAGAGAATTCGGGGCGCCGCCCGGTCGGCTGCGCGCCAGAGTGAAATTCCAGCCTTTGCTCGGCGGCGGCCTATGTTACTCTCGACCCGCTATGGAGAGCGGGATGGCCGACATGCGCAAACTCGCCGCAATAATGGCTGTCGACGTCGTCGGCTATTCTCGCCTCATGGGCGAGGACGAGGCCGGGACGGCGCGGGCCGTTCGCGAGCATCGCGAGGCGGCGCGGCCGATGGTCGGCGGCCTCGGGGGCCGCATAGTCAAAACGATGGGCGACGGGCTGCTACTGGAATTCCCGTCGGTCGTCGCCGCCGTCGAATGCGCGGTGGCGATCCAAGAAGCTGATGGCCGAGCGCAACGCCGACGCTCCGGAAGCCAAGCGTATCGTCTACCGCATCGGCGTCAACCTCGGCGACGTGCTGATCGAGGGCGACGACATTCTCGGCGAAGGCGTCAATATCGCGGCGCGGCTGGAGGCAATCTGCGAGCCGGGCGGCGTGACTGATTTCGAGCACGGCGCATGACCATGTGCGCGGCAAGGTCGATGCGGACTTCGTCGATCTCGGCGAAAAGGCGCTGAAGAACATCGCGCGGCCGGTGCGGGCATACGCCGTCAAGATCGGCTCGGCGAGCGCCGCGCCCGCACCGTCCGCGCCAAGCCGAAAGTCTCGGACCGCCGCGCCTCTCGATTGTCGTGCTGCCATTCGCCAATCTGGGCGGCGGCGCGGAGCAGGAGCATTTCGTCGACGGCGTCACTGAGAGCCTGACGACCGATCTCTCGCGCATTCGCGGCTCGTTCGTGATCGGGCGCAACACCGCGTTCACTTACAAGGGCAAAGCCGTCGATCTGAAGGCTGATCGGCCGCGAGTTGAACGTCCGCTACGTCGCTGGAGGGCAGCGTTCAGCGCGGCGGAAATCGCATGCGCGTCAACGTCCAACTGATCGACGCCGAGAGCGGGCCATCATCTCTGGGCCGAGCGGTTCGACAAGCCGCTCGCCGATCTCTTCGACATGCAGGACGAGATCGTCGCGCGGCTGGCGGGCGCGCTGAACGGCGAAATGATCGCCGCCGAGGCGCGGCGCGCGGAACAGGCCGCCGAACCCAAACTCGATGGACCTTTATTTTCAAGGTCGGGCTTGGCTGAACAAGGGTTTCAACCCCGACAATGTGGCGCAGGCGCGCGGCTTTTTCGATCGCGCGTTGTCCGCCGACCCCGACAACGTCGATGCACTCGTTGGATCTGCGCGCGCGGACGCGATTGCAGGTTTCTTTCTGTTTGCGACCGATAGCGTGGCGGCCTTCGCGGCGGCTGAAGCGAAGCTGACCAAGGCCCTGTCGGCGGCGCCGGACCATGCGCGTGGCCACATGTTCCTCGGGGCAGTCTATATTAACACCGGGCGCGCGGCCGAGGGCATCGCCGAGTGCGAACATGCTTTGGCGCTGGATCGAAATCTCGCTCATGCCCATCACTTTATTGGAATTTGTAAGATCCATATCGGTCGCGCCGAGGAAACAGAGGCTCACATTGGCGAGGCCCTGCGCCTCAGTCCGCGCGATATGAATGTCTACCTCGTGGATGGGTGCCGCGGGCGCAGCAAAGCGCCACCTCGGCCTTTGGGAGGAGGCGGTCGCGTGGTTTCGACGGTCGATCGAAGCCAACCGAAATTTTCCTCTGTCTCATTTTGAGTTGGCGGCCGCTCTGACGCAGCTTGGTCGGCAGGACGAGGCGCGTTCCGCGGTCAAGGCCGGTCTCGCGCTCGACCCCACCTTCTCCTTCTCCCGCGCCCGCGCCTTCTGGACTGCGGGAGAGCAGTGACCCGAAACATCTGGCCCAGCTTGAGCGCATTCTCGAAGGCCTGCGCATGGCCGGGCTGCCCGAGCAATAACCTCGAACCGCCGCCTCGCCGCGATCATTGCGGCTCAAGCACGAGAACCAGTATGAGGCCGCAACATATTGCGAGGGTGGCTAAGCTGCTCTATCCAAAGGGTTCTTGAGGCAAACATCCCCACCGCGAAAGTTCTCTTCTTCGTCTCTGCGGCGCACCATTGCCCTCCGTCCGCGCGGCCAGCCGGCCGTTAACGGCGGTTAAGCGGCCGTTAAGAGCGGTTAAGCGCCCGTTAAAGTCATCGTAGATATGCAGAATGACTTCGTTCACAACGACGGCCATCTAGGGTGCGTGGCACGCGAGAATTCAGGGGTGAAAATCGATGCCCGACGAGGGCGAACACTTGATCGTTAAAAAAGGGTTCGGTGGATTTTCGAATACACCGCTCGACACCGTTCTACGAAACATGGGTGTAACCACCTGCGTAGTGACTGGAGTGACGACCTGCGTATGTGTCTCAACAACCATACGCGGCGGCGTGGAGCATAACTATCAAATGATTTTGGTGAGCGACGCTGTGGCCGAAGTGCACCGCGAGGCGCATGAGGCAGAGCTGAAAACCATGGCGCGACTCTTTGCCGATGTGAAGACAACCGAGGAAGTGCTGGCGATGCTGTCTGGAGGATAGATAGTATCGGCTGTGTGCTTCTTGAATTCCGTGACTATTTGACCCACTTTTCCACCTCGCGCTGACCCCGCTCGATAGGAAATATCTCCTAAAGTGCATTTATATTTGAGCGCGCAGAACCGGGTCGCGGCGAAATGGAAAACTGGGTCATTTCGACGCCGAACTCAACACCGATTTTCCACTTCGCGCTGACCCCGCTCTACAAGAAACTCGCCGGCCGTGAATGCGCGTTTTGGCGCATCGGGCCGGGTCGCCGTGAAGTGAAAAACTGGGTCACTCCGGCGCGCAATTCAACAAAAAATGCTTCATGAGAGTGAGTGTTTGGTGCAATAATCTATCAAAAGCCGCAAATCTTCAGCCGAAATTCGCTTCGTCGTTCATTGGCCAGATGCTCTTTAAAAGCCGGGTCGATTTGCGGTGGAAGCCAACAGAAACGGCTCAAATGGAAATGGAATACAACACTTCAAAGCGATCTGGCCTACCAGACGCTCTCCTTTGCGCGCATCGTATCCCGCTCGACATGGCGCTCGCTCATGAACCAGAGCCAGCTCGCGACGAAACCAAACAGGGCCGCAAGCGCCAATCCCAACGCCAATCCCTGGTATCCGCCGCCGAAGCCATCCGAGACCGCGCCGACCAGCAACGGGCCCCACGCTCCGCCGAGCACAAACAGCGCCACCAGGGCTAAGCCCCACGACAAGCCGCGGAGCTTCGGCGGGACAACGTCCTGCGTTGTCGCGGCGACGGCCGGAAACGCCATACCGACCGAAATGCTGTGCAGCGGCATCATGATGGCGCAAAAGATCATCAGCGGTTTGTTGTTGATATCAACCGCCGCGAGCAAAATCAGCAGCGCGAAGACCGAGGCGACCGCGATACTCAAGGACGCGAGGCGCATGCGACCGTCGGGCCGTTTGCGTTGCCAACGATCGGCCAGCACTCCTCCCAAGAGAGGACCAGCGATTCCGAAAATCGTCACAATACCCATCACCAGACCGGCGACATCTTCCTTGATTGGATAGGCGCGCATAAGAAGAGCGGGAAACCAGGTTCCAACCGAAATCTGCAGCACCGCATACATTCCGAGCCCGACGTAGAGCCAGCGCAGCGTCGGGATTCGCGCCAGCGTCTTCAGGTTGCTTCCAAGCGAATTCGTGCGACAAACGCCGAACCGTCCTCTTTCTGCAAGCGGTAGTCCTGCATGAAGAAAGCGAGGATTCCGAGCACGATTCCGGGGATTGTGAATATGTAGAAGGGCGTACGCCAGCCGCCATGATTGGCCGAAAGGTAGCCGCCCACGATCACGCCAAAAATGATGCCGATGGTGATGAAGCTATTGAAGATGCCGAGCATTTTTGCGCGCTTTTCCTCCGGGTAGGAAGCCGACACCAGCGCCGTGCCGCCGGGAGGGAAGCCCGCCTCGCCCGCGCCGACGCCGAAGCGTGCGATCAGCAGGGCAGTCAGGCCGCCGGCCATGCCGGTAACCAAAGTGAACGCGCTCCATACGAAAGCCATCAGCCCGATGGTCTTGCTTCGGCTCCAGGTGTCGACCAAATGAGCGGCAGGCAGGGAGCAAAGAATGATGCCGATGAAATAGACGGTGCCTACCAGGCCGGCCTGCCCGTCGGTGAGGCCAAGGGCGAGTTTCATGGGCTGCAGGACGACCGCCATCACCTGCCAATCGGCGTACTGGATCGCGTACAGCAGGCAACAGATGACCAAGACATAGGTCGCCCTCGGACCGCCAATCTTGAAGTCAGCCGACTCGTGAATTTTCATGATTGTTTCCCTCCCAATGGGCTCATTGTTATTTCGATGCGACGTCGATTGGGCGCGGTTGATGCGCTATGTCGACCCTTCACCAGCCGCGTTAATTACTCCAGCATCTTCATCATCTTCCTCGATGCGGCCAAGGCCAGCCGAGGAGACAGGCGATGCAGATACCAACCCAGACCGACCTCCATGCGGCGGGTGATGCAGAACAGTTTGCCCTTCCGCATCGCCTTCAGAAGATCAGTCGCGATCCTGTCCGGCGTGGCGGCGCGCTTCTCGTAAA
Organism: uncultured Pseudomonadota bacterium; assembly: GCA_963710855.1. Lineage (GTDB taxonomy): Bacteria > Pseudomonadota > Alphaproteobacteria > Rhizobiales > Beijerinckiaceae > Roseiarcus. The sequence continues at coordinate 4,622 of CAVQBX010000023.1, forward strand.
AGGCCATGGTTTTTTCCTTGCGGCCTTCGGGATAGCCACGAAACTGAGAGGCCTGAAGGATCGGGGTGTTGACGATGCCGGGACAAAGTATGGTGACGTCGATTGACGTGTCCCGTGCAGTTCGGCCGCCAAGACCTGGCTGAGGCCGACGATGGCGTGCTTGGACGCGCAGTACGGCCCCATGCCGGGATTTGCGAACAGGCCCGCGCCAGACGCCGTGTTGACGATATGGCCGGGGGTCTTCTGCGCCAGCATGCGCGGCAGAAACGCATGAAGTCCGTGCACGACGCCCATGACATTGACATCGAGAAGACGTCGCCAGTCTTCGATCTCGCAATCGACGATCCTGCCGGCGTGCGCGATGCCCGCATTGTTGATCAGGATGTCGACATGGCCTCCATCGGCAAAAAGCGTGTCGGCCAGCCTCTTCACTGCGTCGGCGTTGGTCACGTCGACCTGATGACCGACGCCCTTTCCGCATTCCCGGGCGACGGCCTCCGCATTGTCATTGTTCAGGTCGACGCAATGAACGATTGCGCCTTCGCTTGCCAGCCGCAAGCGCGATGGCGCGGCCAATTCCTGAACCGGCGCCTGTCACCACGGCGATCTTGTCGGTGAAAGCTTTTCATGGGTTTTCGCCTCGGCCGCGAGCGCGACGTCAAGAAAATGACAACGCGCCGTCGTTCGAGTTTGCCGCCGTACAGTTTCAGCCGGTCGCGCAAGTAGTGCTGATAGAGCTTCCACGGCGCGCGATCGCCTTGACGGGGCAAGAGGTCCGCAGCGCGCTGGGCGTAGCCCGAGGAAATATTCATCAGCGGCGTCGTGCCCATGGCCTCGTCGTCGCTGACGCGGCGTCGCACGAGCGATATTTGTGGCGGTCCATGTAGACGGATCAGGCGGCTCACATATCGATTGACCATATCCGCTTTCAGCGTCCAAGGCAGGTCCGTGTAGCCGACCACGAACGCGAAGTTCGGGACGCCGCTCAACATCATGCCTTTGTAGACGAAGGCCTCATTCACCGGCCGTTCGACGCCATCCACAATCGGCGTCAAACCTGCGAAGGGCAGAAGTTCAAATCCGGTCGCGGTGACGATGATGTCGGCGTTCAGATGGCGGCCGCCGGTCAATTGAATTCCTGTCGGCGTGAACTTTTCGATCGTGTCGGTGACGATCTCGACCGTCTTTTTGCGCAGGGCGCGAAACAGGTCGCCGTCCGGCATGAAGCATACGCGCTGATCGAAAGGATTGTAGCGCGGCTTGAAATGTACATCGACCGGATAGTCGGGGCCGAGGACATCTACTGCGTGCTTGCGCAGCATGGCTCGTACTTTGTCTGGCTGGGTGCGGCTCTTGTGCACAATCAGCATTGAGATGCCGATCTGCTTCCAGCGCGTCAGGTAGTACGACCACCGGCGCGGCAGGATGCGCGACAGGGCGCGGTCGAACCCGTCTTCGCTGGGCAGGCTGGCGACATAACTCGGCGAACGCTGCAACATGACGACGCTCGCCGCCTTTTTCGCGAGGTTCGGCGCAAGCGTAATGGCGGTGGCCCCGCTTCCGACCACGACGACGTTCTTCCCGGAATAGTCCAGGTCCTGCGGCCAATATTGGGGATGGATCACCGTGCCCCCGAATGATCCCTCTTCAGCGAAATGGGGTCGATGCGCTCGGTCGTAGCGGTAATAGCCGGAGCAGCAATGCAGGAAACCGCACTCGTACTGACGTTCGTCGCCGCTCGGAGAGCCTTGTCGTTACAAGCCAGCGCTTGGTCTTGCTGCTCCATTCCATGCCAACGACGCGGCAGCCGTAACGTATCCATTCGTCGACGCCGTATTTTTTGGCGGTATTGCGAATGTATCTGCAGGATATCGGCGCCGTCGGTAATCGATTTGCGGCCCGGAAACGGCTCAAACGCATAACCCAGCGTGTACATGTCGGTGTCGCAACGAACCCCCGGATATCGAAAGAGATCCCATGTCCCGCCCGATGTCTCCCGGCTCTCCAGAATGACTACGGACTTGCCGGGACACTCCCGGCGGAACCGGCACGCAGCGCCGATGCCGGATAAGCCAGCGCCGATGATCAGGATGTCGAAGTATTCCATCATCGACCGCATTTCGGCCATAGTGACAACTACAATTGTCAGAATTGCATCTGACAATGACCAATGTCAAGATTGAATTCTCATGACCGACGCAAAATCGCGCAGTCGCGCCTATCGAGGCATAAGCGCACAGGAGCGGATCGACGCCCGCAAGCAGCAGTTTCTCGACGCGGGAAAGACGGTGTTTGGGACACTGGGCTTTCAGGCGGCCAGTGTGAAGGATGTTTGCGCCGCCGCGGGATTGACCGAACGATACTATTATGAGGCCTTCGGCAGTCTGCCGAAGCTGTTCGAGGCCGTGTATCTGCAGGCGGTCGACCGGTTGCGACAGGTCCTCGACGAGGCCGCCTCGCAATGGCCTCAGGATTCCCGCGCACAACTTCGTTCGATGATCCGCTCATACTTCGAGCTTCTCGAGAGTGACCGGCCTCTGGCGCGAATACTCATTCTCGAAATTTATGGCGCGGCGCCCGCCATCAGCAATTTGTACGAATTCAGCGTTCGCCAGTTTGCGGCGCGAATAGAGAAATTGGTCGCCGCTCCGGACGCGGAGTTTGGCCAGCGGCTAAACAGCAAACTCGTGGCGGTCGCGTTGGTCGGCGCGACGTCTGGCCTCGCCATGCATTGGCGCCTCGGCGGCTACAAAGAGCCCGTTTCCGTGATGACGGACAATTGCTTCGCCATCTTTGCCTCTGTCTTGCGAAAAAGTTGAACGATTGCAACCGGCGCCAGGGCGCCTTTGACCCGGGATCGGCGCATCTGAACGGACTTTCGCCCTTAAACGTCGCGGATTTCCAGTGGGTTCGACGCGACCGTGCTTCGAATACTGCTGCATGCAAATTCTATGAATTCGGCCTCGAGGGCAGTACGGGAAACTGAAGGTAATACTCGTAGGCGCTGCCGATATGGATGACATGGACCCCGGCGTTGGCGGCCCTGTGCTCCAACATGCACGGCATCATTGTGCTGAGGAGGCTTCGTCCACTGATGACGAGACGCAGCTGTTCGCCGGGCTGAAACTCGATACTTATCGGCAGCAACCATTTCGGACCTTCCCCCGCGCTGCCCTCGGTGGTGTTCATGTCTACACTGGTCGAGTTCCTTAGCCTGCTGCACGACTTGTCGCAATATTGCTTGACGTTCGCCACGGCTTCGTTTTGTGCTGGCGCTGTGTCGCCGATCGGCTACCTTACGGTGTTCGAACAACTCTTTAGCATGATGTTTGATCTCTCTCTGATCGGTTCCGGCTCCGGGCCAGTGCTAGCCAGCGCCACTTTCGACCACTATCGCAGCTGCCCGCCGGGCCCCGCACGTTGCTGTTCGCAACGGGCGTGACACCCGCAGCGCTGTTCATTATCACCTTGCCGGAATCACCAGCGGCCGGCCACCACGAAAGGTTGTTCAATGCCCGAGCCGATTTGCGACGTCCTCATCGCCGGCGCCGGCCCGGTTGGCCTGTCGCTTGCTATCGAGCTCGGCCATCGTGGCGTCGACTGCCTTGTTGTAGAGCGCAACGACCGCGTAGGTTATAGCCCGCGCGCCAAGACCACCAACGTCCGCACCCGCGAGCACTTGCGGCGCTGGGGCATCGCCGACGCCTTGCGCCAGGCCTCGCCGATCCCTCCTGACTACGGCGCCAATGTAGTTTTCGCGACGAGAATGAACGGCCATTTGCTGGCGCGGTTCGAGAACGCGATGCACGCTCGGCGCGAGCGCAACGAGTTGTTCTCCGAAGCAGCCCAATGGGTCCCCCAGTATACCCTGGAAGAGGTGCTGCGCGCAGACATGCTGCATCGCTCTCGCGGGTGCGGATTGAGTTCGGGCGCGAGCTAGCCGGCTTCGAGCAGGACGAGCAGGGCGTCTCGGCGCGCCTCAAGGAAATCACGACGGGGGAGACGCGGACCGTGCGCAGCCGTTTCCTGGTCGGCGCCGATGGGGCCCGCAGCTCAGTCCGCGAAGCGATCGGCGCCCGGATGATGGGGCAGTCGCCAGGTCTAAAGAACTATACTATCATTTTTCGCGCGCCCGATCTCGCGAGGCGCCACGCCCACGGCGAAGCCTTCATGTATTGGCTGGTCAACGCCGATGTCCCCGCGCTGGTTGGCCCAATGGACCAGCATGGGCTTTGGTTCTTCATGGCGACCAAGCTGCCCGACGACGTCGACCTGGCCAGCGTCGACCCGGTCGCGCTGATCCGGCGTGGCGTCGGCCTTGACGACCTGGCGATCGAGGTGGTGCGCACTGATCCCTGGGTCGCGCAAAGCTTGATCGCCGACCGTTACAGGGAGGGGCGAGTGTTCCTCGCTGGCGACGCTTGCCACCCGCATCCGCCATTTGGCGGCTTCGGCATGAACATGGGAATTGGCGATGCCGTCGATCTCGGCTGGAAGCTGGCTGCGACTTCAGAGGGCTGGGCGGCCCGGATCTGCTCGCCACCTATGAGGCGGAGCGGCGTCCGGTGCATGAGCGGGTGATCAACGAGGCAAGCATCAATTATGCGACGGTCGGCAATCAGCGCCCTGTTGTCTTCGACGCTCGAAGCAGCCGGACCGGAAGGCGATGCGTCGCGCGCGCAGGTCGGCGCGCGCATCTTGGCCACCAAGCGTCGCGAGTTCGATACTCTTGGCGTGGTCCTCGGCTATCGCTACAACTAGTTCGCCGATCGTAGTTGCCGACGGCCCGCCCATCCCTCCTCCGGAGGATGTCGTCAACTATCGCCCTCGGCCGTGCCTGGCTGCCTTGCTCCGCACTTGTGGTTAGCCGACGGGAGTTCACTGTACGATCATTTCGGCGCCGGCTATTCGCTTTTGATCACCCTAGGCGACAACTTTAACGCGGGGGCGTTCAACGACGCGGCCAAAGCTGCAGGGGTCCCACTGACGGTGCTCGCACAACTGGACGAGCGGCTCCCGGCGCTCTATCAGGCTCGCTTCGTTCTCATCCGCCCCGACCAGCATGTCGCCTGGCGCGCAGAACGATTGCCGGAAAATCCCAAGCCACTTCTGTGCCAGATCACAGGTCATCTGGCCGACTAGATCGTGTCTCGTCTCAGTTCAAATCGTCTCCGCCAACGTGTTGATCAGGCAGACACAGGCGTCCGTAGTGCACGGTTCCAACGAAACTCCAGCGATCCAGCTGAGAAAACTCTTGAAGAGCAATCGGGCGACTTTAGCTTCCAAAGGGGAAATTTGTACTTCCTGCGGAGAAGAAAGTGAAAGCCCATTTTCGCCCCCGCTTCGACAAATCCGATTCTTCAAGGCCAGCAGCGGCGCTCGCCCCATCGTATGACGAGCGCCGGGGGTTTCTCCCCGAACGCCGGCAATGAGCGATCGCCGGCGCCATCACGCGGTGGCCTACGAACGATGTTATCTGCCTGAACACCGCAAGGCGAAATTCAATTGCTCATCCTGAAACCGACCGGCCGCCGAGTGGGAGTCGATGCAGTGGCCTGCCCCGAGGAATAATTGACTGTCGACCGTAGGCGCCCTGGTAAAAGCGGCCGCGAAGCCATCCACCTGCGCCTGGTCGACTACCCACAGGCGATCGAATCCGCCTGCCTATAGTGAACAGGCACGCCGACTTTCGACGTCACGTCACGGACGGCGCGGGGCCAGGTCGAGGTGATATCGATCAGTTCGGCGCGCGGGCAGGTGGTGTTGGCGACGTGGCTGGCGGCCGGCATATCGGGATTGAAAGTCCCTGGCGGCCCAAACATCACGATGTCCTTGATTTCGGCTGGCAGGGTCACCAGTCCTTCAGGCAGGCCGGCCCACCGTTCGTCGTCACCAGGCGCAGTGGACAGGCCGACGCCTGATACGGCGATGCCAAGCAGCGGCCACGCCGGCTTACTTGCGGCCATCGTGACAACCGTTGCGCCGCCAATAGAATGTCCGATGAGCACAATCCCGCTCATCGAATTTTTCCTCTCCTCCCAGATCCTACCAACTGCATCAACTAGAATTTCGGCGTTGCGCTCAATGGTCGAATCGTTCGCCGCAAGGGGAGTGCTCTGGCCATATGACGGGCGATCAAGCGCAATCACGGCCAGATTTGCGCGGTCGGCTCTTTCGAGCAACGAATAACCGGGCACGTCAAAATAGACGGAGCTGTAGCTTCCGCCGTGAATAGCGACGATCAGAGGCCGCGCGGACGGAACGGATTGGCGGTCTGTTGAGGCGTCCGGAAAACGCTCGACCGCGCCATTCGGCTACGATTTTCTGTTCAAACATGGCTACCTTGCCCTCCCTAGGCGTGTTTCAGCTTCTAACAGTTGTTGCGGCGTCGATTTAGCGCGCCGATGTGGCGAAGCGCAACTGGCGGCCGCACAAGCCAGCGGCTGCGACCGGAGCGCCGCGCATTCAAAAAGGCGTTGTCGCATTGCGGCGGAACAAACGTAGTTGATTGTTTAGCGTTGTGATCGTTAGTACCGCAGCCGTAGCCTCTCGTTGGATGTCGATCAAAATCACGAAGGATCGCCCTCCAATGGCTTCGAAGCTGCGCCGCAGCGGAGCCCAATACAATATCCGTGCCGAATTCCGTCACTCTTTGATCCGTTTTTCGCTTGGCAAGCGCGCGGAATGATCTCGACAATAGGGAAACTGAGTTCATTTTTTTGTCCTTGAATTTTTCGATCCGGACAACCGACTTGCGAGCGTGAGGCCCGACCCGTCGTGCTCACCGCGCAAACGCGCCGCGCTCAGAAGCGCTTCCGTCGTCTTTTTGAAATGCTCTTCGATTGTGGCGCAGGCGTTGTCAGCGTTGCGAGCCTGGGTTAACCTCGCGAGGTCAATGTGCTCCTGGCGTACGTCGCGTTCCCCTGAAGCGAGCCGCAACCCGACCGACCAATATCGGTAGCGAAGTGTGCGTTCGAAAAGAGTGTCGCGCAATTCCAGCAAGCATCGGTTTGGACAGGCGGCGACAAGCGCAAGATGAAATTCGACATGCGCTTCTTGCCAATCGGAGCGCAGGTGAGACGAAGTCGCGTCAAGGCCTAGATCATGCAGTCTGGTCAGACGATGCAAAGCTCCCGCGACGCCGCTTTCCCACTTGAGGTCTCCGTTCAGGATCGATTTGCGCAGGCATGAGACCTCGATTTCGGTACGCAATTCATTTAGCTGTTCGAATTCCTCCCAGGAGACCGGCGCCACAACACAACCCTTCTGCGCCGCAACTGTCACCAGCCCATCCGAGACCAGGCGCGACAATGCCTCCCGCGCAGCGCCCAAGCTGACGCCGTACCGTTCGCAGACAGCGTTCGCTTTGATCTTTGTCGAAGGCGCGAGATCGCATTCGAGTATGCTCTGGCGAAGTCCCCTATAAGCGACTTCAGTCTGGGTGAGGGATCTGTCGTCCAACGTCGATATCTAAGGTTGGCGGGTTTGTCCCGAGGAATACTCGAGCAAACCGGCGAGGGCCGGTACGGTCAGCGTCAGGCCGGAAGGCGAATATCTCCTCGCGCCTTTGGCAGGAACTCCCCCGCGCGAGATTTCTGAAGCAGATCAGCGACAGGAAGCCCCTCCCTGAGAGCCTGGATCATCTTCGGTGGATCGACTTCCACGCCGATCGGCTCGCGGGCAAATTCGGGCGACGTGCGCATCCAGTGGCCCGAATGAATTGAGTTGCCGAAATTGTCGCTCTGCAGTTCCACGCTATTTCCGTCTGGATCGAGGTAGTAGAAGGACATCGTCAACCCATGGTCGAGGCATATGTGCGGAAGAATGCCGACCTCGGCGAGGCGCTCATAATTATCGAAAAGGTCATGAACGGTCCCAAACTCAAACGCGGTATGGTGCATACCGCTATGAGCCACTTTTTCCGGATCTTCCTTGATTCCAGGCGTGGCAAGAAATGCGATGCGATGATTGGCCGAGTTGTTCGAAGTCCATGCCGCAGCTTCCATTTTAAAGTTCGCTTCGCATCCGACGACGGCGTCGTACCACGCGATCATCTCGTCGAGACGAGTTGTCTTGAACGTGACATGGTGAAGGCTCGGCTTGCGAACCAGAGGTCTCGGAGACTTGTTCATTTTCTTCGTCCCTTAGGGAATAGTCGTGGGCCCGCTTGGGAGGGCTTGGGTTTGGTTGCTACGATTGTTGAGGCAACATGATTTCGTGTGTTCGCTGAGAAAGCGTCGCGGCCGCGCCTGCTTGGCGGCGCGCGGTGCTGCCCGCTTCGCCAGCGCCAGTCAACCAACTCCAGCGCAAGCTTTCAATGCCGGTAGGAGAGGAGGCGGACAGTTGGACGCCGGGACATCTTCCGCCGGGATCTTCACCTCATGGCCGTCCCGCACCGAGCCGCCTAGTTCTGGGCATCGGTCGAGCAGCACGGTTTCCATCTGCGTTTGCCGGATCTCGCCGGATCGGAACCGGCTCCCCGGCCCGTGGGAATTGATGGCTGCTGCTTGAATTGGAATAACGCGGTACTCGCGGCGCACCAAACGCTCAACCCGTACAACCCGGCTACTGAGAGCGGTCGCTTCGTCCTCGCGCCAAATTCGTTCTCCGAATCGAGTCCTTCCCTGACGTCGCTCAAAGACGATCGGATCGTAGCCGTGCTGGCGGAAGAGGATAGCCGTGGTAAGGCCGGCCGGCCCGGCGTCCGCGACAACCTTCCGTGGTGGCGACATTTGGGGCGTTCCTCTCCTCGGGTCTTTTTGTCGTGGTTGGCCGCATTTTCACGTGCCGGTTGTTTAAATTTCGCGGCCAGCGGGCAAATGCTCCCGCCGACGGTCGGCTTCAACCATTTCTCCGTTTCCTATAACATCATCTACCAATAAGAAGATCAAGAGTAAAATCTATTTTACTGCCCAAATTCCAAGATCGATGTTTCTGGCGGAGAAATGAACCTATTATTCGCACTCCCACCGGTCCTCTTTTGCAAGAGGTCGCGGCCACTCAATCACTCGCTGACTTTCCACGGTGATAACTCGCAGTGTCCCAAAAACAGTCATTGGGTCCATGGCGCGGCGGCGTCGGGGCCGATTTCGAACTCGCGCCGCGCCTTGTCCAGAAGTGCGGCCGACGCCTCGCCTGAGCGCGCCGGCGCGTCCATCGCGGCAAGCGCGATGGATCGCGCGCACCAGGGCGAAAGCCTCACCGAAACTTTCGATCACGGTCGAGCATCAGAGTGCCGGCCCCGCTCGCAAGCATTGAGATTGCGACCCCTCCCTACGTCGCGCCCTCCGGCGCGTCCGCGGCCTTCGCTCCAAATCCTCGAGTGGGCTTATCGCGTCACGCGAGCGGTTCCAGACGATCACGCTGTGCCTGGCTCATACGAAGTTGGACGCGATTCCCGGTGGCATGTAATCGCGTCCGATGATCCCGACTTTCATATGCGCTACTTTGATCAGTCACATAACTCTTGACTCTCTGGAACGCAACGCCTCAACCAGATGAGAGCAAAGCGCGGCGCGAAGCAAGCGGCGACAAACGCAATAGAGAGACGTTTCGGTCCGCGATCCACTCGGACCATTCGCGTTCAAAGGCCTGCCAGCCGGAATTCGCGGCCTGCGCTTGCAGCAAGTCCATCGCTTCTGTCGAGTTTTGAAAGATCTCGTAACGCACGATGCGATGCAGCCTGCCAACAAGTGCGACCAACTCTGCGAGCAGGCGACCGTCGCTCAGCGCGCCAAGTTGCGGGCGGTGGGCTTCGCAAGCTTGCCAGTAGGAGGGCAGGCCGCCCGGCAGCAACAGGATCGTAGTTTCGGCGATACACATTTTGTCAGTCGCGCCCTTCGGATCGAACCCCGACGGGACGAGCAGCCGTTCACCGGTCCAGCGCGAGGTCAGACTCGCCACGGGCGATGCCGAAAGGAAGCTGTTTTCCTGCCTGAGAAGCCAGGGCCGAACCCTCTTGAAATATTCTGGCGACTGCGCGGCGTAGAATTGTTCGTACAGGGCTTGCCATTGCTCGAGCGAGTTCGAACCGATACAGGTGGACGATTTCCTCCGACGAGCCGGTCGCGGCGCTGAAATAGCCAATGTTGCGCTCAAGCAGGGAACCGAACTTCTCTTTGGTATTCCAAGTTTCCTGCTCATTCCAGAACGCCTGCAACTTTCCGGGTCGAAGCGTATAGGCTCGGCGTTCAAAGATCATCACTGTCCTCCACCACATGCTTTCAACTTCTGAGGCGCCAACTGTTGATTTCCAATATAGTGTGAGCCCAATATGTCCGCCGGGCATTGTCACGTTGGGTAGGTGTCCGATGTGATTGTTTCTTTCGCGACGAGACCTGTCATGCTGCAGCAGATGCATCTTGCCAAGTTTTCATCGCTCCGGCGCGAAGCGTCCGATGGGTCCGTGCTGAGGTGAGATGGCGTTGGACATTGAAGGTGTTGAAGACGGCGGCGTGCATAGACAAGAATTGCTGTGCTGACCCCGCGCTCTTGAAACGTTGCAACTTGAGCTCGCGTCGGCGTGTTGGTTGATGCGAATTCTCCGCTCGATTGTTCTTCCACTTGCCCCGCTCATGGCGGTCCCCGATCCCAAGGTCGCGGGCCGCGGCGCCGTAGGATCGCAGATCGTCCGTCACCAGCCGATCGGGGACCATCGCGTACTTCTTGAGAAGCTTGCGCATCAATTTCAGCGCGGCGCGCTTGTCGCGGCTGGATTGAACGAGCACGTCGAGAACCTCGCCCTCGGCGTCGACGGCGCGCCAGAGGTACGTCAACTTGCCGTCGATCTTCAGGTAGACTTCATCCAAATGCCAAATCGAGTGAGGCTTCGGCCGGCGCTTTCGCAAATCCGCCGCGATGATCGGACCGAAATGATTTACCCATCGGCGAACGGTTTCGTAGGACACCGTAATCCCTCGCTCGGCCAGCAAGTCCTCGACGTCACGCAAGCTGAGTGTGAACCGAAGATAGAGCCAAATCGCTTGGCGAATGATCTCGGGCGGGAAGCGATAGCCGGCGTAACTGAGTATGGCCATCCATATTGACTAACCACGTTCGGTAAAAGCCGCAAGCTCACGTGCCGTGACAAAGCCCTCGAAGACAGATTTGTCGACGGTCTGAGCTTGGTGCAGATGCTCTCGCCGGTAGTCCGGGATGCGATTCCATAAGATGTGATGGTGGCAGCGCTCGATGACATGGATCGTGTCGATTTGCAGATAGCCAAGATGCTCGATCGCGGCGCGAGTCGCATTTGGCCCGCCGCCAAAGGGCTCCAATTCATCGAGCCGCTGCGCGCGCAGCCAAATGAGACGTGAGGCATTCTTGGAGAGAGTGACGGGAAATCGGGCGGGGGACGGCATTGGCGGATCTAGATCGGATTGGGTGAGTCCTTGAAGAGACGCCCTATCACAACTTACGTGGGCGCGGGTAACGTCGCCCAATCGTGCGGTTCCCAGTTCGGTCGGGGCGAGCCCCATAATCGACATTTCGCGAATCAAGAATGTAACAAACAAACAAACGCAATTCGATTGGCCTTTCAACGCGGCCACACAATCTTTCGCCATCGTCGATGGTGAAATCATCATGCCTGTTTCCGTATCAGGTCGATGAACGCGCGCAATCGGGCCGGAATATTGCGGCGGCTCGGATAGTAGAGACAGAGACCCGGATATTCTGGCGACCAATCTTCCAATACTGTTCGCAACAGGCCAGCCTCGATCGACTTGGCTGCAGCGATGTTAGAGAGAAAGGCCAGACCCTCGCCGGCCAAAGCAGCTGCCAGCATCAGATCGCTATCGTCGAGGGTCAACTGGCCTGGGACATCTATTGCGATAGCCTGACCACGCTTTTCAAACTCCCAACGGTAGATCGCGCCGCGCCCCGTGCGCCGACGAATGCAGCGGTGCTCCGCCAGGTCAGCCGGCGTTCTCGGCGCTTTTCGGTCCGCGAAGTAGGCGGGCGACCCCACCACGATTGAGCGTATGGGACGGGTGATCGGCACCGCGATCATGTCGGGCGGAACAAACTCTTCTAGCCGAACGCCGGCGTCGAAGCCGTGGCCTACGATGTCCGACATCGCCGCTTCAGTGACCATGTCGACGGCCACGCGAGGATAGCGGCGCATGAATTCGAATATCAACGGCGATAGAACCATCCGCCCCGCGCCCGGCGGCAAATTGAGACGCAATGTGCCAGCCGGCTCGGCGCGACCCTCATCGACCCGTTCCATGGCGGTCCGGATCGCGGTCAAGGCAGGGGCGATCTCCCGCCACGAACTGCTCGCCTTCGGCCGACAAGGCGACACTGCGCGTCGTCCGGTTGAACAGACGAACGCCCAAACGCGCTTCGAGGGCCGCCACGGCGTGGCTTAGCGCCGAGGACGACATGTCGAGTTCCCTCGCCGCAATCCGGAAGCCACCGTGGCGGGCGACCGCCACTACAGCTTCGAGTTCCAACTGGCTCGCTCTCATTGTGCGGTTTTTTGCATCAACCTGCGCCATTTTGATCTGGTTATCAGATCAACCGTCATATGTCACATTTCGCTTCGCCACCCGGAAACTCGTTTCGCCGACCCCATAGGAGATGCGCCATGCGCACTATCGACACAGTCTACATCGACGGCCAGTTCGTCACTCCGCACGGGGAGGAACTCTTTGACCTGTTTAACCCCGCCACCGAGCAGAAGATCGGCCAGGTGCGCCTGGGCGACGCAATGGACGCAAAAGCTGCCGTCGCCGCGGGCAAAAGGGCCTTTCCGGCCTACTCGCGAACCACGAAGGCCGAGCGGATCTCTTGGCTCCGCCGGTTACATGACGCCGTCGTCGCGCGGACCGACACGCTCGCCGCGGCGATGATCGAAGAGTACGGCGCGCCACAGTCATTCGTGGGCTTCTCCGTATCGCGCGCCGCCGACTTGTTCCTCGACATGGCCAAGACGCTGGACGCATTCGAGTTGAGCGCAGATCCATCGGCGGCGCGGAGGTCACACTCCAGCCGATCGGCGTGGTCGCCGCTATCAGCCCTTGGAACAGCAACTTCGGCTCCATCTGCAGCAAGCTCGCCACCGCCCTGGCCGCCGGCTGCACCGTCGTCATCAAGCCTAGCGAGATGAGCGCCATTCAGACGCAGGTCCTCACCGAGGCCCTGCACGAGGCGGGCTTGCCGGCGGGCGTGTTCAACATCGTCACACGGCCGAGGCGAAGTCGTGGGCGCCGAGCTTACGTCGCACCCGGACATCGCCAAGGTCGCCTTCACCGGCTCGACAGCGGTTGGACGCTCGATCATGCGAGCGGCGGCGGAGACGATGAAGCGAGTAACCCTGGAACTCGGCGGCAAGGGTCCGAATATTATCCTGCCCGACGCCGAACTTGAAAGCGCAGTCTCGCATGTCGTCGGTATGGGTTTCACCAATAGCGGGCAGGCCTGCATAGCTGGAACGCGCATCCTGGCCCCGCGACCTCTTCTGCCCGAGATCGTCGATCGCCTAAAAACAGCGGTTGCAGCCCTCAAGGTCGGCGATTCCACCGATCGCAGCGTGAGCATCGGGCCGATGGTCAGTCAGAAGCAATGGGACCGGGTGCAGGGTTACATCAAGCTGGGTCTCGAAGAAGGCGCTGAGCTTCTCGTGGGCGGTGAAGGCCGGCCGTGCGGCCTAGACCGGGGATGGTTCGTCCAACCGACCGTATTCACCCGCGTCAACAACGACATGCGCATCGCCCGCGAAGAAATCTTCGGTCCGGTGCTGTGCGTCATCCCCTACGACGACGAAGAGGAGGCGATCGCCATCGCCAATGATACACCCTACGGCCTTCAGGCCTATGTCGAGAGCGCTGATGTGGCGCACGCACGTCAAGTAGCCGAGCGGCTGGAGTGCGGCCGTGTAGTGATCAACGGCGCGCCACACGAACCCTTAGCGCCTTTTGGCGGCTTCAAACTGTCAGGCATCGGCCGCGAGTACGGCCGCTACGGGTTGGAAGCCCACTTGGAGCCTCGAGCGATCCTGGGTTGACTTCCCTTGGAGGCGCCGAACCTTTGGTTCGGGCCCCGCCTACGCGGTCTAGGCCCGGCCCAATTCCTGATCAGCAATCCGGATCGCCCGACAGCCAGGGCGCAGCATGAAGACGATCGAGACATAGCGCGTCATCGACTAGCTGGAGGTCCCGCGAACGCTGGCGAGCTTGCCTAGGCGATTGACGACCGGAACGAAGCTTCGTTTCGTAGCCATGTCTGCGCCTCACGCTGGCGAGACTGAAAAAACCGCTCAAAATCGACACTAAAGTCCCATCGCGATTTTGACGCAGAAATCGACAAACGCGCGAACTTTTGCGGGGGGATGTTTGCGCGACGGATGGAAGGCGAACAGCGGAAAGCGCTCGCCGTGCCAGTCCGGGAAAAGGTCGACCAGCTCGCCGGTCGTCAGCAGACTCCCAATGCCCCAGCCGATGATCTGGGCGATGCCCGTGCCGGCGACGCATTCCTGCAGCATCGATTTGGGATCGGTGAAGGTGAGCGGGCCGCTCGTCGGCACTTCGACCGACTTCCGGCCTCGGACGAACTCCCATTCGAACGGCCGTCCCGTATAGGGATCGAGAAACTGCAGGCAGCGATGCCGGGTAAGTTCGCTAGGGTGTGCGGGCCTGCCGTAACGTTCGAGATAACGGGGCGAGGCCACGGTCAGGATCGGGGCTTCGATCAGCTTGCGAGCGACGACAGCTCGAGAGGCGCGGCTGACCGAAGCGGATGGCGAGGTCGATGCCTTCCGACACCAGATCGCCGATACGCTCGCTCGTCACGAACTCGATTGAGAGTTCCGGATAGCGCTCGCAGAACGGCGCCGAGCCGGCCAGCCAGCACCAGCGGCAGGAAGAACGGGTCGATGTCGACCTTCGAGCCGACCGCGCACGGCCGAGGCCGCGCCCGAGGCGACAACAGCGGCGTCTTCGATCGCGTTGAGGTGCGGTTTCACCTCCTCATAGAAGCGCCGCCCCTCGTCGGTCAGCGTCACCGAGCGCGTCGTGCGATCGAGCAGCCGCACATTCAGCCGTGCTTCGAGGCGGGCTGATCGCCCGACTGACGCCGGAGTCGGTGATGCCGATGAGGTCGGCGGCTTTGACGAAGCTGCCGCCCTCAACCACCGCCGCCAGCACGCCCACCCCGGACAAGATCCTTGCCGTCGAACGGCACGCGCCGTTTCCTGATTTTTGGTCAGGAAAGATCTGACATAAGCGCACTTAAATCAAGAAAGTCAAGGAGCGATAACGGCGCGCGCCAACTCGGCAAACCCAGGGAGGACTTCGATCATGAGCACGCAGAAGGAAGGCCGCACGCTTTTCAAGGGCGGCACTGTCGTCACGATGGACCCCAAAGTTCCCAACCTCGCGATCGGCGACGTTCTGGTCGAGGGCGACCGCATCGCCGCTGTCGCGCCGAATCTTTCAGACGGACGGCGCCGAGGTCATCGACGCCACCGGCAGCATCGTCATGCCGGGCCTGATCGACGCCCATCATCATATGTGGCTCGGCGTCATGCGCCGCATGATGCCCGACGTCGATGATCTCTTCGCCTATATCGACGTCGTCGCCGAGACGCTGGGCGCGCACTACCGCCCGCTCGACATGTATCTCAGCACGAAGCTGACGGCGGTCGCCTCGCTCGACGCCGGCATCACCACCATCATCGACGCCTGCCATTCGTCGCGCAGCCCCGAGCACACCGACGCGGCGCTCGACGCGCTTGACGAGAGCGGCATCCGCGCGCTGCACATGGTCGGCGCGGCGATGGACAAGAAGGCGTCCGCCGCGCATCTGCCGGACGACCTGAAACGTCTCGCCGGCAACTGGAACCAGAGCAGCAGCCTGGTGCGGGTCGGTCTGTTCGGGCAGCTCAATCTCGACTGGTGGAAAGTCGCGCGCAGCCTCGACATGCGCATCCTGACCGAGTTCATCGGCGATCTCGCCAAGCTCGGCCCGGAATTTGCCGAACCGGGCGTGCTGGGATCGCACAACATCTTCAATCACTGCACCCGCGTCCCGCAGGAGACATGGAAGCTGCTCGCCAGAGCTGGCGTCAACGTCACCGTCAATCCGCGCTCGGACGCGCTGTTCGGCTTCGACGATGAGAGCTTCGCCTATCAGCAGGCGATCGATCACGGCCTGACGCCGGCGCTTGGCATCGACCTCGATACCGCCTTCGGCAGCGACCTGTTCGGCGAGATGCACGCCCTGTTCGGGCAGCAGCGGTCGGCGATGCGCTACCGGCGCTTCCGCGGCGAAGCCGATGCCCCCGCGCCGATCTCGGTGGAAGCCGTGCTCCAAGCCGCGACCGTCAACGGCGCCCGCGCCGCCGGCCTCGAGAACGAGATCGGCACGCTTACCCCCGGCAAGCAGGCCGACATCATCATGGTCCGCACCGATGGCGTCGCCGTCTTCCCGATGACCAACGCCATCGGCGACGATCGTGCAGGCGGTCGAGCGCTCCGACGTCGACACCGTGATGGTGGCTGGCGAGATCCGCAAGCGCGCCGGCAAGCTGGTCGGCGTCGATGTCGCCAAGCTGCGCGCCGAGGTGAACGCCTCGCGCGATTATCTGCTCAAGGCGAGCGGCTACCGCCCCGACCTCTTCGGAACGTCCGCCGCCAAAACCGCGGCCTGATCCGGAGGCGCCGCCTGAGCGGCGCGCCTTCCTCTCAACCAAATTGCATGGAGGCTGTCATGTCAGCACTGACTTCAAGCGATGTGAGCCGGTCGGACGCCGCGCCTGTTCATCTGCTCCCGTCCTGCGCCCGGCATCATCGCGGCGCTGTTCTGCGGCTATCTCTGCGTCGGCCTGCCGCTGCCGGTGATTCCGCTGTTCATCCACGACAAGCTGGGCTTCAGCAATCTCGTCGTCGGCCTGGTCGATCGGCATCCAGTTCCTCGCGACCGTGCTGACGCGCGGCTATGCCGGGCGCTTGACCGACCATCACGGCGGCAAGCGCTCGGCGCTCCAGGGCGCGGCGGTCTGCGCGCTGGGCGGCCTGCTCTATCTCGTCTCGGCCATGCCGGGCCTCGTCGCCGGCGGTGAGCCTCGCCGTCATCGTCGTCGGGCGTCTGGCGGCCGGCTTCGGCGAGAGCCAGTTCGTCACCGGCTGCGTGTCCTGGTCGATCGCCTCGGTCGGCCCGCAGCGCGCCGGCATGTCGATGTCCTGGACCGGCATCGCCATGTTCGCGGCGCTCGCCGATCGGCGCGCCGATCGGCATGGCGCTCTATCAGAGCTACGGCCTGCAGGCCGCGATGATCGCCTGCATCGTCGCGCCGCTCGTCGCCGGGGTCATCGCCTTGTTCGAGACGTCCTACACCAGCCCGGCCGGCCAGCGCCTGCCTTTCTACCGAGTGATCGGTCAGATCTGGCGCGAAGGTCTCGGCCTGATGCTGCAGGGCGTTGGCCTGTCGGGTCTCACCGCCTTCGCCTCGCTCTACTTCGCGGCGCGGAACTGGGGCCATGCAGGCCTGGTCATGACCGCCTTCGGCATCGGCTTCATCTTCGTCCGCGTGGTGCTCGGGTCCTTGCCCGACCAGATGAGCGGCTATCGCGTCGCGCTCTGGTCGCTGGTGATCGAGGCGATCGGTCAGGCGATGATCTGGGGCGCGCCCTATGAGATCGTCGCGCTCGCCGGCGCGCTGGTCACGGGCCTTGGCTGCGCGCTGGTTTTCCCTGCGCTTGGCGTGGAGGCCCTGAAGCGGGTGCTGCCCGCCAATCGCGGCAGCGCGATGGGCGCGTTCGTCGCCTTCCTCGACATTGCCTACGGCGTCTCGGGTCCGGCCGCGGGTCTCATCGCCGGGCAGTTCGGCTACGCCGCCGTCTATCTGTTCGGCGTTGCGAGCGCGCTGCTCGGCGCGGCGCTCGTGTCGCCGGCCCGCGCCAGCAATCCTGAGGATCGACCGGCGTCGGCGGCGCCTGCTTCGCCGACGCCGCACACAAAAGGAGAAGTCACATGTCACGCATCTTCATTTCCGGCTCATCCGACCGGCCTCGGCCTGATGGCGGCCGAGTCTGCTCGTCAGCCAAGGTCATCAAGTCGTCCTGCATGCCCGCAACGCCGAGCCGCGCCGATGCGCCCGGCGAGAACTGCCCGAAGCCGAAGGCGGTCGTGATCGGCGACGTCGAGACCATCGCCGGCGCCAAGGAGGTCGCCGCCCAGGTCAATGCGCTCGGCCGCTTCGACGCCGTGATCCACAACGCGGCAGTCGGCTATCGCGGAGGGCCATCGCGTCACCGCCGATGGCTTGCCGCATGTCTTCGCGATCAACACGCTGTCGGCCTACATCCTGACCGCGCTGATCGAGCGGCCGAAGCGGCTCGTCTATCTCAGCTCCGGCATGCACCATCATGCCGACGCCAATCTCGACGACATCCTCTGGCAAGAAGCGGCGCTGGAACGGCTCGACCGCTTATGCCGAGAGCAAGCTTCACGATGCGATGCTCGCTTTCGCCATCGCGCGGCGCTGGCCGGATGTTTTCTCGAACTCGCTGGAGCCCGGCTGGGTGCCGACCAAGATGGGCGGCGCCGGCGCGCCCGACGACATGGATCAGGCGCATCTGACTCAGGCCTGGCTCGCGGCCGGCGACGATCCGAAGGCCGATGTGACGGGCAAGTATTTCTATCACCTGAAGCGCATGGAGCCGAACCCGCAGGCCGATGACCGTGCGCTGCAGGACCGCCTCATCGCGATCTGCGCGGAGATCTCGGGCGTCGCGCTGCCCGCGTGAACCTGTACGAAGTCGGCCTTCTCGGCCAACGAGACATCCGTCTCTTGCGAACGTCTGATCCATAAAGGGAGTCCAGACGAGTAGCTCGCCTGGCTCGACGTGCTCTTAACCCGCCAATCCGGCATGATTTGCAATCAGTCAATCCCGCTTGCTCTCGAAAGGAACAATGTGATGATGAACAGACGCGCGTTTTCCGCCGGCCTCATGGCAGGCGTCTCGGATTCGCTGATTTCCACCCGTGGCATGGCCGCAAACGCAAGTCCAACCAGGGCGAACAATGTCGTACTTGTGCACGGATTGTTCGCTGACGGCTCTTGCTGGTCCGAAGTCATAGCTCGGTTGCAGGCGGCGGGGCTCAACGCCACTTCCGTTCAAAATCCGCTGACGACGCTGCCTGAAGCGGTGGCGTCGGCGCAGCGCGTACTGGCTCGACAGGATGGCCCGACGGTGCTGGTCGGTCATTCCTTCTCCGGGATGATTGTTACGGAGGCTGGCGTGCATCCGAACGTGTCGGCGCTCGTCTATGTCGCGGCCCGCGCGCCAGATGCGGGCGAGGACTACGCGGCCCTCGCGAAGACTTATCCAACGCCCCCTGCGACTGCCGGCATCATCTTCGACGGCGACGAAGGACGCCTCTCCGAAGAGGCTTTCCTTCGTGATTTTGCCGGCGACCTGCCGGAAACGAAGGCCAGGGTGCTCTATGCCGTACAGCAACCGTTCCACAAGACCCTGCTTACCGACAGGACTACGCAGGCGGCCTGGCGATCGAAGCCGAGCTACTATGCGGTCTCAACGGAAGACTGCACGATCAATCCGGACCTCGAGCGCTTCATGGCCAAGCGTATGGGCGCCACTATGATCGAGGTGAAGGCTAGCCACCTCTCGCTGATCTCCCACCCCGACGAAATCACACGGCTCATCCTCGAAGCGGCGGGGAGGCAAACCTGAGTCGACGGAACTCAAGTTTTGGATTTGAGGCCAGCGCCGAAAGATTTTCTGCCGCGCGTCGACGTCAGGAGCGCGATGGGCTCGTCAGATCATGGAGCGACACTGGCGATGACGCTGGTCGCTGACACTTTCCGATGTCGGCATTGGGTTCACAGGAGAGGTTGAACCGTCGTCCGAGAGGGTGACAAGATGTGCGCCGCGCCCCACAGCCACCAAGCAAGAGCGCCAGTGAGCTTAATGTGGCCAAATTCGGCGACCGCGCTCTTGCGCCCGATGGTCGCCAAGCTGCCCTGATGGCGGTAACGAAACGGCGCTGGCTTCGGGGCGCCGCGCAACCGCGCGCGAAGCACCGAAGCGACATAGGCGCCGCCCTGTTTGGCCGCGGGCGCGAGCCCCGGCGCGGGCTCTCCATCCCAGGCAATCGCTAAAGCGGTGTCGCCGATTGCGAACACGTCTGGCATTCCGGGTACGGACAGGTCCGGCCCGACTTTGAGACGCCCGGCCTTATCCGGCTCTTGCGCCAGCCACGCCGCAGCCGGAGAAGCGGTCACGCCGGCAGCCCACAGCACCGTTGCCGCGGCGATGCGCTCTCCATTCACGACGACTCCTTCCGCATCGATCTGCTCCACTCGGCTATTCACCCTCACCTCCACGCCGAGCGCTTCCAGCGAGGCTCTCGCAAACGCCGATAGTCGCTCGCCGAATTGAGGCAACACACTGGGCCTGCCTGCACCAGCAGGATTCGCGCCGACGCCGGGTCGATCGTGCGGAACTCGTTCTCCATGCTGTGGCGCGCCAGCTCAGCGATCGCGCCGGCCAGCTCCACCCCGGTCGGTCCCGCTCCGCAGATGAGAAATGTCAGGAGCGTCGCTCGGTCCGAGGGGTCGTCTGTCGCTTCCGCCCGCTCGAAGGCGGATAGTATTCGACCCCGAATGCTGGTCGCGTCCTCTATCGATTTCAGACCGGGCGCGAATGCGGACCAATGCTCGTTGCCAAAATAACTATGGCTGGCGCCTGTCGCGAGCACGAGCGCGTCGTAGCGCAGCCTCCACCCGTCCACTGTGATGCAGCGAGCCTCGACGTCCACGCCGGAGACGGAGCCGCACAACACGCGCAGCTTCGTATCCTCGCGAAATACGTTTCGCACGGGGGATGCGATATCGGCGGGCGATAGGCTGCCGGTCGCCACCTGATACAGCAGCGGCTGGAACAGATGGTAATTGCGTCGATCCAGCAACGTCACGCGCGCACGCGAATGCCGCAACCCGGCCGCGCAGGCCATGCCGCCAAAGCCAGCGCCCACGATGACGACATGCGGAGCGTCGTCGGGCAGCGATGCTCGCCAACGGATCCGGCGCCCGATCAGATGGTCCAACGAATATCGACCGGCGCCCGAGGCGCCCAGCAGCGCGAGAAGCAACAGCGCGTAGAGCGACAAGATGCGGACCCTGGGCCGTCATAGCCAGACTCGACGCAATGAGCAGCAATGACAATCGCGGCGAGCGGGGTCGCGAGTCCCACAGCCAGCATCATCGCGGCGATCACGCTAGCGAAGCGCGGCAGCGTACCCAGTCCCATCGCAGGCAGCATCGCCGGCGCAACCCCGGCTCCGAGCAGGGCCGCCGCGAGCCAAAGCCGCACTAAGAGGCGATATATGGGGCTGACATGCCGATCGAACCAACGGGACGCCGCCATGGCCCGCCCCGCGAACGGCAAGCGGGCTCAGGCCCAGTCCCTTGGCCAGAAAATGATCGAGCGAGAGCGAGGCCGCTCCCTGCGACACATACCAGCCAAACAAAACTGCCCAGAACAGGTGCTCATCCTGTGGCGGTCCGGAGTTCTGCGCCAGAAGCGTCAGCAAGAGCATCAGCAGCGAGATCGGCCGCACCCAGAGGCCGATCGCCAACAGCGTCGGCCCGACGATCTGTACGATGATCGTAGGCCATCCGGCCGGACCGAATTCGAAGAAAGGGTTGCTCGGCAGCATTCCAGGCGCAAAGAACGCCTTCGCCAACGAGAGCCGCACCAGCAAATCGACCATCGGCGCCGCGACGCGCAAGACGACGCCGCACGCATCCAGCCACTGCGTGATGCGCGATAGTCGTTCGCTGCTCACATCAATCGCCAGCACGCTCATCGTTCAGCCCCGCAATCTCGGCGGTCATCGGGAAAACGAGCGCGGACAGTCGGAAGTCGATCATTTCGGGCTGCGCTCCTTCGGGGAGGTCCGGTTGTCGAGCAGGGCGAGGACGGGCCGCAACACGCCCTCGAGCAGTTCGCGCTCGGGCCGGGTGCGCGCGAGGACACGGAGCCCCAGAAGCGTACTCAAAAGGAGACGAGCCAAATCTTCCGCCGATTGAGCGCCCGAGATCGTCCCGTCGCTCTGGCCGGCCGCGACACAGCGCCGAAAGAAACCTTCGACCTGCACCAGGACATCGGCGACGACACGTTGAAACTCGGGATCGTGCGGCGCCATCTCAAGCGCCGAGTTCACCAACATGCAGCCTTTGCGTTGTTTGTCGCTCAGACGATCGCTCGATGATTTCATCGAAGAAGGCGCCGATTGCCTCTCGCGGTGCAAGATTTCGCTCGAATCGGCCGACGCGATCACCAAAACTTTGTTCAACGTAATGATCCAAGGCACGCCGGTAGAGCGAGCGTTTGTCGCCAAAGGCGTTGTACATGACTCGCGCCGGTAAGTCCCATTTTCTCCGCGAGATCACGGACCGAAGTGGCCTCGTACCCCCGCGACCAAAAGCACTGAATCGCCGCCTGCAACACCGCAGTCTCGTCGAATTCTCGGGGTCGCGCCATTTCTCTCCTGGGCCGAAACGATCACGCCGGCCGCATGTCGTTAAGGTGCCGCGAATTATAGATCAATCGCTATAAAAAGGCAAACTTATGGGCTCTCGATAGATGCGAGCGAGCGAGCGGTAGCCTCAAGTCGAAATCGCGCCCGATCGAAGCGCACCGAGCGGCTCCGAAAGAAGCGGTCGCAATTCACGCCCTGATGCATAGTCGCCACCGACGGAGTTGCATTTTAGATCACTCGATATATAACCCGGCGCTGGAGGCTATTGGCCGCGATCGCTCGGTGGCGCGCCTCGCCGGGCTGACAGAGGTCCAGGCAAGCCGATCTAGACGATGCGCCCAAATGCTCGGAGGGCCCGGAACAGCGATGTCTCCCCGCTCTATTGAGTTTTGTTTCCTGAAGACGAAGTCGGAGGCGTGACGATGATCTCGGGTCCTACCGCGGCGGCTCTCCTCGAATGGAGGGAGTCGATCGCCACAATCTATAGCGACGTCCGCGCGAACTCATGACGCCGACCCGCGGGCGGCATGGCTGCGTTTCCGCGAACGGCGCGATCGGCTCTACAAGAGCCATCCATGTTCGGCCTTGACGGAGGCGGAGAAGCAGAGCTTCACCGGTTTCGGCTATCACGATTACGATCCACAATTATGTATCGTTGGAGAGGTCGAGTACGCGGTCGAGGAATACTCGCTGGACATCGA
>CAVQBX010000024.1:0-10956 GCA_963710855.1 uncultured Pseudomonadota bacterium
CCAGGACTCGACCCGTCGCCGGCGTTCGGAAGCAGACCCGCTCGTATGGGCGGCGCATCTCGCCGTCGTCGAAGGCGAAAGTTCCGCAGACGTACAGTTCGAAACCGATCGCGCGCGCTTCCTCGGACGTGGGCAAACCATTCGCTCGCCGGCCGCGATTGCCGAGGCTGGCCGCTCTCGAATACCGTGGGCGCCGTGCTCGATCCGATCTTCAGCCTGCGCCGGCATGTGCGGATACCGCGCGGAGAAACGGCGCGTGTCGCGTTCTGGACGCTGGCCGCCTCGTCACGGGAAGACGTGCTCGATCTGGCCGACAAGCATCGCGATCCGATCGCGTTCGATCGGGCGAAGACGCTGGCCTGGACCCAGGCGCAGATGCAATTGCACCATCTGGGCATCGTCACGGACGAGGCGCACCTGTTCCAGCGCCTCGCCAATCATATCCTCTATTCGGATCCGACCCTGCGGCCGCCTGCCGATGTGCTCAAGCTCGGCGCGGGCAAGGCGTCGACGCTCTGGGCGCAGGGAATTTCCGGCGATCTGCCCATCGTGCTGGTGCGGATCGAAGACGAAAGACATCTCGAGCTCGTTCGCCAGCTGTTGCGTGCGCACGAATATTGGCGCTTGAAACAGCTCGCCGTCGATCTGGTGATACTCAACGAGCATGCCGCGTCCTATGTCCAGGATGTGCAGAATTCGCTCGACACGCTCGTGCGCATGAACCAGTCGATGCCTCGAATCCGCGGCGACAAATCGCGCGGAGCGGTGTTCGTTCTGCGCGCCGATCTCGTTTCCCCCGAGATACACAGCCTGCTGAATGCTGCGCCCGAGCGGTGCTGCACGGCAGTCGCGGTTCGCTGGCCGAACAGATCAATCGCGCGCGCGATCTGCAATCCGCCGGCGCGCCGCCTCCCCGGCGCGCCGACCGGCCGCGGCTCCGGAAACCCGGTTGCCGCGCCCCGAGATGGAGTTCTTCAACGGTCTAGGTGGGTTTCGCGAATGACGGCCGCGAATATCTGACGATTCTCTGGAGGGCAATGACCGCACGCCGGCGCCATGGTTGAACGTTGTCGCCAATCCGTCATTCGGCTTCCAGGTTTCGACCGACGGCAGCGGTTTCACATGGTCGGTGAACAGTCAGCAGAATCAGCTGACGCCCTGGTCGAACGATCCCGTCGTGCGATGCGCCCGGCGAAGCGATCTATGTGCGCGATGAAGACACGGGGAGGTCTGGGGACCGACCGCCCTGCCGATCCGCGAGAAGACCGCGTCTTATGCCGTACGGCATGGACAGGGTTACAGCCGGTTCGACCATGACTCGCACGGCATTGCGCTCGAACTTCTGCAATTTGTTCCGGTCGACGATTCGATCAAGATTTCCCGGCTGAAGATCGCCAATCAATCGGGGCGCGAGCGACGAGTTTGTCGATCACCGCCTATGTCGAATGGGTTCTCGGCCCCAACCGTTCGGCGACCGCGCCTTTCGTCGTCACCGAGATCGATCCCGAAACCGGGGCGATCTTCGCGCAGAATCCGTGGAACGAGCAGTTTCGGCGAGCGCATAGCGTTTGCCGACTGAATGGAGGCAAACGGCGTGGACTTGCGATCGGACGGAATTCCTCGGACGCGACGGCGCGATGGATCGGCCGCTTGGCGCTGGCGTCCGGGGCGCGTCCTTTCCAATCGCGCCGGCGCCGGCCTCGATCCCTGCGCCGCGCTGCAAACGCGGGTGAGGCTGGGTGCCGCGGGTACAACGGAAATCGTCTTCTTTCTCGGGCAGTCGCCAAGCGGGCCCGAAGCGCAGGCGCTTGTCGCAAAGTATCGCAAGGCCGATCTCGACGCGGTCTTCGCCGCCGTCACCCAGCAATGGGAAGACACGCTCGGGGTCGTGCAGGTCAAGACGCCCGACCGCGCGATGGATATTCTTCTCAATCGCTGGCTGCCCTATCAGACCCTGGCGTGCCGCGTTTGGGCGCGCACCGGCTTCTATCAGGCCAGCGGCGCCTATGGTTTCCGCGATCAATTGCAGGACGTGATGGCGCTGTGTCGTATCGCGGCCCGACATCGCGCGCGCGCACATGCTTGCCGCCGCTGCGCGGCAGTTCGTCGAAGGCGACGTCCAGCATTGGTGGTTGCCGGAATCCGGGCGCGGCGTCCGCACGCGTGTCTCCGACGATCGCGGCTGGCTGGTCTATGTCGTGTGCACACTATATCCGGTCACCGGCGACTATCGCTGTGCTGGACGAGACGGTGCCTTTTCTCGAAGGGCCCGTGTTGAAAGACGGCGAGCGCGATGCGTTCTTCCTGCCGACAGTGTCCGGCGACAAAGCCAGCCTGTTCGAGCATTGCGCGCTGGCGCTCGACAAAAGTCTTGAAACCGGCGCGCACGGCCTGCCGCTGATGGGCACAGGCGACTGGAACGATGGCATGGACGGCGTCGGCGAGGGCGGCAAGGGGGAGAGCGTCTGGCTTGGCTGGTTCCTGTATGCGGCGCTGACCGCGTTCGCCGATCTGGCCGAAAAGCATGACAATCCCGAGCGCGCGGCGGACTGGCGTCAGCACGCGGCCGCCCTGCAGGAATCCCTCGAGCGCGAGGCCTGGGACGGCGACTGGTATCGCCGCGCCTATTTCGACGATGGCTCGCCGCTCGGCTCTGTCGCCAACAATGAATGCCGCATCGATTCGATTGCGCAATCTTGGGCTGTCATCTCGCGCGCCGCGGAACCGACGCACGCGGCGCGCGCCATGGCGCCGCTGGACAAATATCTTCTGCGCCGGGACGATAAGTTATTGCTGCTGTTCACCCCGCCGTTCGACCACCCGGCGCATGATCCCGGCTATATCAAAGGCTATCCGCCGGGCATTCGCGAGAACGGCGGACAATATACCCACGGCGCAGTCTGGGCCGCGCTGGCCTTTGCGATGCAGGGCGATGGCGACCGAGCCGGCGAAGTGCTGTCGATGCTGAACCCGATCCACCATGCCGACAGCCCAACCGCAATTCACCGCTACAAGGTCGAGCCCTATGTCGTCTGCGCAGATCTCTATTCCGAACCACCGCATGTCGGGCGTGGGGGATGGACCTGGTACACCGGTTCGGCCGGATGGATGTATCGCGTCGCGCTGGAAGGACTTCTCGGATTTCAGTTGCATGGCGCCACTCTGGCGCTCGATCCCTGCATTCCCCGCAACTGGCCGGGTTTCGAGATCGCCTTCCGCTATCGCTCCGCGCGCTATGAGATCGCGGTGAAGAACCCGCAATAGCGTTTGCCGCGGGATACGCTCGGTCATGCTCGACGGCGCCCAGATGTCGGACAGAAACGAAGCGCTTATCCCACTGGCAGACGACGGCGCCACGCACGTTGTGTTGCTCGTCCTTGGAACCAAATGAGATCGCCATGTCGGAACACATAAACCCACTTGCCGGCAAACCGGTCCCGCCGTCGCTGCTGGTCAATATTCCCCGCCTCGTGACGGCCTATTTCTCGCTCGTGCCCGACCCCGCGATCGCCCAGCAGCGCGTTGCATTCGGCACGTCGGGGCATCGTGGCTCGGCATTTGCGGCCGCGTTCAACGAAGCGCATATCCTGGCGATCACCCAGGCCGTTTGCCTGTGCCGGCGCCACGCCGGCATCGACGGGCCGCTGTTTTTGGGCATGGATACGCACGCCCTGTCGGAGGCCGCCTTTGCTACCGCCATCGAGGTTCTGGCGGCGAATGGCGTCGAAACGATGATCGACGAGCACGGCGGCTATACGCCGACGCCGGTGATCTCTCACGCGATCCTTTGTTATAATCGCGGTCGAAAGACTGGCCTCGCGGACGGGATCGTGATCAGCCCCTCGCACAATCCGCCCGACGAAGGCGGCTTCAAATACAACCCGGCCAATGGCGGTCCGGCAGACATCGACGTGACAAGCTGGATCCAAAAAGCCGCGAACGAATTCCTCGTCAAGAAACTCGATGGCGTCGTGCGCATGCCCTATGAGCGCGCCCGGAAGGCGGCGTGCATTCATGCCTATGACTACGTGACGCCCTATGTCGCCGACCTCGCCAATGTCGTCGATATGGACGCAATCGGCGCCGCCGGTGTGCGCATCGGGATCGATCCGCTGGGCGGCGCTGCCGTTCAGTATTGGCAGCCGATCATCGAGCGGTACAAGATCGCCGCCACCGTGGTGAATGACGCCATCGATCCGACGTTTCGGTTTATGACAGTGGATTGGGACGGAAAGATCCGCATGGACTGCTCCTCGCCCTATGCGATGACGCGGTTGATCGCGCTGCGGGACAAATACGACATCGCCTTCGCCAACGACACCGACGCCGACCGGCACGGCATCGTCTGCCCGTCAGGCGGACTGATGAACCCGAATTACTTTCTCGCCGCGGCCATTGCCTATTTGTCTGCGAACCGGCCGCACTGGCGCCACGCCAGCGCCATTGGCAAGACCGTCGTCTCAAGCAGCATGATCGACCGCGTCGTGGCGAAACTGGGACGCAAGCTGGTCGAAGTACCGGTCGGTTTCAAATGGTTTAGTAGCGGCCTGATCGACGGATCGTTAGCCTTCGGCGGAGAGGAAAGCGCCGGCGCGGCGTTTCTTCGCCGGAATGGAGCTGTTTGGACGACCGACAAGGATGGGCCAATTATGGGCCTGCTCGCCGCCGAAATCACCGCGCGCACCGGACAAGATCCAAACCTGTTTTATGCGTCTGTTACGCAGGGCATGGGTCAATCCTTTTACGAAAGAATAGATGCGCCGGCCTCGCCAGAGCAGAAGGCGCGTCTCGCGAATCTGGACCCCGCCGAACTCGATGCGAACGACCTGGCCGGCGAGCCGATTGAAACGAAACTGACGAAAGCGCCTGGCAACAACGAACCCATCGGCGGGCTCAAGCTGGTCGCCAAAAGCGGCTGGTTTGCCGCTCGGCCATCGGGAACCGAGGATGTCTACAAGATTTACGCGGAAAGCTTCCGTGCTGAGGAGCATCTCCGGCACATCCAGCGCGATGCTAAGGCCCTCATCGCCCGTCATTCCAAGAAGAAATGACCTCAGCCTATTCCGTAGCGATCACGGCGACCTGGCCGTCGCGCAAGCCCAAAATCAGCAGCGGCGTGTGCGCGTGGTTGTGATCGTCGGGCGCGTAGGTTCCGCCGAGCGACGACGGCATCGTGGTCGTCTTCAAGCGCCTGCTCGATCGCGGCGGGCTCAGCAGTCCCTGCGCGGCGGATGGCGTCCGCGGCCAGCAGAGTCGCCTCGTAGACGAAGAACGAGCGTTGCGTCGGATCCAATCCGTAGTGCGCGCGGTAGGCGGCCACGAAATCCTGAACGCCCGGCTTGTCGAGCGCAGGCGCGAACACGGCGATGCCCGTCAACCCCGCGAGGCCGCCAGCGTCACGGAAGGCCGGCGAAACGGCGCCGAGAGCGCCGGCAAAGTCGACGCGGCCGGTCACCGGGATTTTCAGGCCGGAGGCCTCGTAGGCGCTGAAAGAAACCGGCGGTGGACGGCCCAAGAATCGTCACGACGCTGGTCGGGCGCGGCAGCCTTCGCCTTGTCGAGCGCCGGGCCGAAGTCCGTCGTCCCCTGCGCAAATGTTTGCTGGTCGACGACGTGAATCCCGGCGTCCTCCGCCGCTTTGGCGATCGCCATTGGCGTTGGCTTGCTGGAAGCCGCCGTCGTCGGCGACGATCGCGACCGATTTGACGTCGCGCGACGACAGACAGCGCACCAGGCCGCGCGCGATATCGACTTCGGAAGGGATGGTCTTGAAGGCGTAGTCGTTGCCGCCGACGCCGGAGGCGTCGACGAAATCCTGGCCCGCCGAGGTCGCGATCACCAGCGGAATTTTCGCCTCCGCCACGACGGGCATGATGGCGTGCGTGACGGGCGTGCACAGCGCGCCGATCAGGACGGGAACATGCTCCTTCTCGATCAATCGCCTGCGTCGCGGGCACGCCGATCTCGGGCTTGCAGGCATTGTCGGCGTAGTAGGCCTCGAGCGGCCGGCCCAGCACGCCGCCGGCCTCGTTGATCTGGTCGAGCGCGAGTTGCGCGCCATATTGCTCGGACTGTCCGCGGTCGGCGAACGGACCGCTGAGAATGGTGGTGATGCCGATTTTGATGGGCTCGGCGGCCTGCAAGGAAGTCACGCTGAAGAGCCCGGCGAGGATTAACGCAGTGCGGCGCATGGTGGGAACTCCGGAACGGCGCTCGGGACGCATCCTAGTCAAAATCGCGCGCTCGCGCGCGGGCGCTACGTTCACGACTTGGTGCGGAGCGAACCAACTCCTATCGAAATGCGGCCCGTTGTGCCGCCCGGAAATTGGCTCCGGTTAGTCGCTGAAAGGGTTGAGCACGGTCGCGCCGAGGCCAGCGACGTCGCGATCATTGCGCGTGACCAGAGTCAGGCCATGGGTCAACGCGGTCGGGGCAAGAAGACCGTCGATGACCGGAATCGGAGAGCGTCATTGCGCGGTCGCGGGTCATGCCGGCCTCCGCAAATAAGGGGCGGTGCGGATAACCCAAAGCCGGCAACGACGACAGAACGATCGCAGGCTGTGACGAGAGATCGGCGAGCGGCGAACTAGAGCATCATGCAATCAACTGGAATCACGACTCGCCCTCATCCGGCGCTTCGCGCCACCTTCCCCCGTAAACGGGAGAAGGGAACGGCCCCCTCTCCCGCTTACGGGAGAGGGTTGGGGGTGAGAGCGGTTTCAGTTGATCACACGATGCTTTAGCCTATTCGCCGGCGGCCTCGTCAGGGGTTGCGCAGAAGCAGGCAACAGATCTCGGCGCGGCGAAAACGCGAGTGAAACAAGTCAATTCCATGTGCGCCGACGCGATCCTTGAGATACAAATCTTATCAATCAATTAGGAAATACTTTTCGACTTACGTGGCGATGCATTGCGAAAATAATCCTCCATCTGCGTGAATTATGCGTGAATTATGTTGACAACTGCGGTGTCAAAAAGTAGATATTCTATCGCTTACATCGTATATTGCGCAAAATGCCCTGCTCGAAACAGTCGAGCTATTTGAGGCGCAGGTAAGGGCCTGGCCGAACTCACGCTTGTATATCTCGACTTGGCCCGCGCAGCGTGTTGGTCGATTATCTTCGTCAGCAGTCAGATATCTCTTTCAATCAGTTAACTCTCATTTCCTGTTGTACAGGATGAGGAGGCGTTGTCATGACCTCAGATGATTTAAACGCCCGGCCGGAAGCGCCGGTGAACCACCACGTACCGCCGCGGTTCCAGCAGGGACCATTGACGACGGCCTTGCACTTAGGTCCGCTCGCCTTTCTGAATGGCAGCTGGCGAGGGCCGGGCTTCAATGCGATCTGGCGCCCGCACAATCAGAAGTCGGAGCCGGACGGAAACAAGACCAAGCGGTTCCTCGAGTTGAACCTGACGAACGACGGCTTTGATTTCCACATCATTCCGGGCGTCGTCCCAAACCGCGGCGTGGACCCGCAGCCGGATCTCAGCCTGTATGGACTGCATTACCTGCAACGGGTGAGTGACGCCGATCCGAAGCCTTCAAGGCATGTGCATCCGCATCATTATTCGCAGACGGCGGGACAGGCGCTCCACATCGAGCCGGGGCTGTTCATGCACGTGCCGGCAAGTTCGCAGCCTGCGGTCGGCGACACCCCGATAGTCAACAAAACCTCCATCGTGCGGATGGGAAGCATTCCGCACGGATCGACCGTGTTGATGCAGGGGCCGAGCCCCGGCCATACATCCAAAGCATGGCAAGCCGCACATTCCGCGCCTCTTTCCCCTCAAGGATTATCCCGGCGCGGTGGGACCAGGACTCGCGGGCACTTCGTTTCCGCCTTATCCCACGCCGCCTCAGGCTCCGGCGCCTCCGCTCCCCGCAAGCGTGCCGAACCCGCCGGCTCTCGGCATCCAACCGCTCCTGCTTGACGGCAGCCAACATCCCGTTCCCGAGGTCAATATCGAGCTCGACACGCTGGTCGGACCGCCCGTGCCGCCCGCTGTCGCTGCTGCGGCCGCCAATCTCAGCAGCGGACCCTATCCGGAGCATTTCCAGCATTTCATCGACGACCCCAATTCCGTGCTGCGGCACGCGATAGAAGATCAAGACATCCTTGGTCATATCGAGAATTCATCTGACCACCGATACCCTGTCCGCGGACGGCAAGCCGACGGAAGGCATCGGCAGTCTGTACGAGACTGTGAGCAACATTCCCTTCCTGGGGGTCGCCAGCCGGACGCCGCAGCCCCCTCCTGGGACGCCGCCCGCTCCCTTGGCTTTTCAGGCGACACCCATCCCTAACGCCTTCGTCTATTCGGCGAGCGCGACCTTCTGGATCGAATGGGTTCGCAACTCTGGTCCGCCGACGATATCGCTGCATCAAGGGCCCGGGGAACCATGCCCGCCGGTCAGAGAGCTCGAGCCGTACTGGGAGCATTCGACATATTTGCAGCTGCAGTACTCGCAACTTGTGATCCTGATTTTCAACGGCGTGTTATGGCCGCATGTAACCGTCGCGACGATGACGCTCAGCGCCGGATAACGGGCAACGAAAGTCGGCGTTCGGGCTGAAGACATAGGCGGCGCGCAACCGCTTTACAGCCCGAAGGCCGGAGGCAAGTCATCGGGCTTCGTCCCGCGCAACCGATGGAAGACAAACGCCCTGTGCGGGAGAGGGTTATGGCGAGGGCGGTTCCGTCTTCGATTTCCGCAAAAACAGCGGCGGAGGCAACGAACGCGCCTCAATCCTCCCGCAGCCCCATCAGTTCCGGCAGTTTTTCGCGCTGGCCGCGAAGCTCTGCCGTTCGCCCTGTGTCGGCGATCCGGCCGCGATCCATGACCGCGTAGCGGTCCGAGAGATCGAGCGCGATGTCGAGGCGCTGTTCGACGAGCAGCACGGCCATCGTGCGTTCGGCCATCACGGAGCGGACGGTCGCGACGAGTTGCTCGACGACCACGGGCGCGAGGCCTTCCGAAGGTTCGTCCATCAGCAGGACGCGCGGGTTGCAAAGCAGGGCGCGCGCGATCGCCAGCATCTGCTGCTCGCCGCCCGAAAGCAGGCCGGCGCGGCTCGCGCGCCGCTCGGCGAGCGACGGGAAAAGTTCGAGCACGGCGGGGATGGTCCAGCGCCCGGGCCGGCTCGCTATGTCGAGATGCTCGGCGACCGTCAGCGACTTGAACACTTCGCGCGCCTGCGGGACATAGCCGATCCCGGCCCGCGCGCGCTTATGGGTCGGCAGCGCGGAAATTTCTACGCCGTCGAGGCGGATCGCGCCTGAGGTCAGACGCGCCCGATTGACGATCAGCTCGAGCAAGGTCGTCTTGCCGACGCCGTTGCGGCCGACGATCGCCAGCGTCTCGCCGATCTCGACCTTGAGAGAGACTTGCTCGACGATGGTCGTCGGGCCCCAGCCGCCGCTGACCTCTTCGAGCTCAATCATCGCGGCCGTCTCCGGCCATGGCGCCGAGATAGACGCTTCTCACCACCTCCGACCTCATCAGTTCGCCAACCGTGCCGCGCGCCGCGACCGCGCCCTGCACGAGCAGGGTCGCGTCGCGCGCGAGCCGCCTGACGAGCGCCATGTCGTGCTCGATCAACAGGATCGTGATGTCGCTCGGCAGCGCTTCCAACGCCTCGATCAGTAGGCCTGTTTCCCCGCTCGGGATGCCGGCGGCCGGCTCGTCAAGCAGCAGGATTTTCGGCTCCAGCGCCAGCGCGAGGGCGATCTCGACCAGCCGCTGCATGCCATACGCAAGCTCGGCGACGGCGCGGTGGGCGAACTCGGCGAGCTGGAACTGATCGATCAGCGCCTCGCAGCGCGCCAGCGTTTCGCCGCGCCTCGCCGCCGGCCGAACGAACGAAAAGCCTTCGCCGCGCTGCTCGCTGACCGCCAGGAACAGGTTTTCGATCACGGTCAGCCGGCTGAACAGACTCGTGATCTGGAACGTGCGCGCAAGCCCGAGTTTTACGCGTTTGGCCGGCCCGGCGCCCGTGACATCCTCGCCGAACAGCAGCACCGAGCCCGCATTGGGCCGGATCGAACCGGCGATGAGTCCGACCAGCGTGGTCTTGCCGGCGCCGTTCGGCCCGATCAGGGCGTGCCGCGCGCCGGGCGGCAGAGCAAGCGAGACTTCGTTGGTCACGCCGAGGCCGCCGTAGCGCTTGACCAACGCGCGGGTCTCGAGGGCGGGACCGCTCAATGCGCGCCCGCCGCGCCCGCGAGGCGCGCCTTCAAAACGTCGATCATGCCGAGCAATCCGCCGCGACCGAACCTCACGACGAAGATCAGCAAAAAGCCGATCGCAAACATCCAGTAGGAGGGGTTGAGCTCCTGGGTGAAATATTGCACGCACATATAGACGGTCGCGCCGAGCAGCGCGCCATAGAGCCGCCCGATACCGCCGAGCACGAGCATGGCGAGCGCGTAGATCGAGAGGTCGAGGCCGAGCGCGTCGAGCGAGACGAAGGCGTTGGTCTGGGCGGACAGTGCGCCCGCCAGTCCCGCGAAGCCGGCGCTGATCGCGAAGGCGAGACTCAGTTGCGAGCGCACGCCAGCGCCGAGCGCCAGCATGCGTCCCTCGTTTTCCCTGAATCCCAACGAGCGCCATGCCGAATGACGATGTGGTCAGCATTCTCAAGATGACGAGTGCCGCCATCAGCCAGCACGCGACGAACACATAGGAGGTCGAACCGTCGAGCGACCATTCGAAACGGCCGAAGATCGGGCTGTAGTCGAGGCCCTGCAGCCCGTCATGTCCGCCGGTCACGCCGTTCGCCTTGTTGGCGGCTTCCATGAGGATCGCGGCGATGCCGAGCGTCACCATGACCAGTCTGAGCCCGCGCAGCCTCAAGACGAACGGGCCGACGGCCAGACCGCCAAGGGCCGCCAGGGCGAAGCCGGCGAGCGCATTGAGGACAGGCTCCTTCACTCCATGCAGATCGAGCAGCC
>CAVQBX010000025.1:0-4442 GCA_963710855.1 uncultured Pseudomonadota bacterium
TTGGTTCAAGTCAAACGCTTTTCGTCCGACCGGAACGGCAGAGGCGCGCAATTGGACGCCGGCCCTCCGGCCCGCACCTACGCCCGCGTCACGGCCGGCATCCGAAACCCTACGAAGAAGCGGGCGCTCAGCAAGGGCTGAGCGAACGGGTTCTATCCGGCTCTTCGCTACCGTTCCGGGGCGCTCCGCTACGCGAAGAGAGCGGCGATAACGGACATTCCCTGAAGAAGCCAACTTTCACATTAAAAATGGGTTTTATGGTCCGCCGCACGATGGGAATCGCAATGGGCCTGGGGCTGCGCCGAAGCCTACGAAGCTCTGCTGGGGCCTGAGCCCGGAGCTTTGCTTATCCGGGCATTCTCTCAAACGGTTGGACCTTGTCCGGCAGGCTTACCCAGGGTTGCGCGCTTTCGCACCAAAACTGCATCGTCGGTTCGACCCAGCTTGTATCATCCAGCGTGCCAACCTTGACGAATGTCAAATTGGGGTAGCCATCCGCATCCGTGACGATGGGAGAGCCGCATTCCGGACAAAACCGCCGATGCATGCCTTTGCCGGTCTCGGAGAGGTCTTCATAGGTGCTGAGCGTTCCGGTGACCTTCAGCGATTCCTTGGGCACGCCGACAATCGTGGTGAACGCGGTTCCCGACTGCCTCTGGCAGTTCTTGCAATGACATACAGCCACCATGGCGGGTTCCGCGGTCGCAGAATATCTGACCTTCCCGCAAAGACAGCCACCGACCATTTCACGCATGTCTGTCCTCCTGCTTCCTTACGCGAGCGCCGAAAGCGGGCTCTCCCTCGCTCCGGGACCGCTGCCGATCTTACACCAATTCATCGAGCTGGGAACTCGCCTGCTTGAGATCGGGCGTATCAAAACCTTCGGTGAAGCGTCGATAAATCGAATCCAGCAGCGCCTTGCGTTGTTTACGCTGCTCTTGGGCGCCTCGCAGCCGGCTCAAGCCAATGCGGCCCGCAGTTCGAACAAGCGTGCGCCCTGCGACTCCGCGACTTTGACCGCGCGCTCAAAAGCACGCCGCCGCTTCGGCCGTCCCGTTCGACGAACTTCTTGTGAGAATCACGCCTTGCAACCGGAGGAGCTCCGCCTCATACCAACGCTCGCCGTTGCTATCCATGACTTGAAAAGCTTCGGTCAGCAGCGCCGCGCCCTGCCCCACGTCGCCAGCCTCGATGAAGGCGGCGGCCGCCCGCCCGAGGCGAATCGAACCCCAGACCTTCGAGCCGGTCGAGCGCCATCGATCGAGGCCGTTGCGCAGCTCTGCGAGGCCAACCTCGACGCCGCCCGTCATGACCTTTGCCCAACCGTTCATCATCGTCGCATTGGCCACGCCAAGCAAAGAACCAAATTCCGACGCCATCGGAAGCCACTCGGCGACCAACGATGCGACCCTGGCTGGATCGTGGCGCAGGAAGCAGGTCTCCGCGGCGTACCAGAGAGCATGGATGAGGGTGGGCGCATGCGCCAGATCGCGCGCCAGCGCGAGTCCCGCGTCGAGACGCGCCGCCGAGCGGTCCGGTTGTCCCCAGGCTTGCATCAGTAGGGCGTCGGTCAGGTAGCCGCAAACCCCTGGGTCATGGCCGCCGTAGAGAACGGCGTGATCCCGGTGCGCCTTTTTGTCATAGAGTGCGAGGCCAGCATGGACGTGTTCTTGCGCCGAATGGAGATTGCCAACCAGCATTTCCGCCGGCCAGGCGCAGTGATGGGCTTGAAGGAGGTAACCGGCGTCGTTCTGCTTCCGCGCGATGCTGAACAGCTCCGCCGTGCAGGCGCGTGTGACTTCCTGATTGCCCCGCGTGAGCGCGATCATCCAGGATCCCCACACGGTTGCGAACAATTCCGCCACCTTGCCGAGATCGCGCGCGAGGCGAAGCGCGCGATCGTAAGACCTGTTGTATCTCCGGCGCCGCGGTCGTTCTCGTCGACATCAGGGCCGGCCCGAGCGCGAGCAACAAGGTCAGCTCCTCGTCGGCGTGCGCCGCGCGATCGGGTAAGTTTTCCAGCATCGCCAAGCCACGGCGCAAATGATCGATCGCCTCGATATTGGCCGCGCGCTTCGCCGCCCGCTGGCCGGCCTTTCGCCAGTAGGCGATGGCGGGCTCGGCGAGGCCAGCCTCTGTGTAGTGGTAGGCGATGAGTTCGGGCTGTTTCTCGACCGTCTCGGGAAACTGCGTCTCCAGCGCTTCGGCCACCCGGCGATGCTGGAGGCTCCGATTGGCTCTGAGCAGCGAGTGGTACGCGGCGTCCTGAATCAGCGCGTGCTTGAACGTATAGCGGGCTTGCGGCGGGTCGCCGCGCTGGAAGATCAGCTCGGAGTTCTGCAAGCCGGCGCAGCGCGCTACACAGCTCGTCATCGGAAATCGACGTCACGGCTCGCAGAAGCTCGTAGGAAAATTCTCGGCCGATGACGGCGGCCGTCTGCGCCACTTGCTTTGCGCCGGAGAGCCGGTCGAGCCGCGCCATCAGCGCGTCTTGCAGGCTTGAGGGGATGGCGAGCGCATAACCGCCCGCTTCCTCGCGCAACAGTCCGCCCTCGAGCAGACTTTTGGTCAGTTCCTCGATGAACAGCGGAACGCCGTCGGTATGCTGAATGACGCGGTCGAGGATTTCCGGCGGCAGGCTTTTGCCGCCGGTCACGCTCTGGACGAGGGCGGCCATTTCGCGCCGCGCCAACCGGTTCAGCGACAGCGACGTGACATGCGCTTGCCCCATCCAGGGCGCCGAGAACTCCGGCCGGAACGTCACAATCATCAGTACGGGCAGGCGGGGGGCAAGCTCAATCATGCGATCGAGCAGTTCGAGCGAAGTCGAATCCGCCCAATGCGCGTCTTCGAAGATCAATAGCGCCGGCCGCTGCCGCGACAGCGTTGCGAGTTCGTCGAGCAACGCTGCGAGCGTCCTCTCGCGTCGCTGTTGCGGATCCCCCGGCGGCGCCGGATAGCGGTCTTCAGGCGCGAGCCCCAGGAGATCGGCGAAGAGCGCGGCGCGTTCGGCGTTCACTTCGCCGGATTTGGCGAGCGCCGTTTCGAGCTTGTCGAGCCGTCCCGCCGCGTCATCCTCGCGCTCGAAACCCGCCGCGCGCTCAATCCGGGCGATGAAGGGATAGAGCGCGCTGTCGCGATGCTGGAGCGAGCAGAAATAGCGCAGCCGGAGGTGCGGTTCGTCGCGGAAGCGCTCCTCAAGCTCGGCAGTCAGGCGGGACTTGCCGATGCCCGGCTCGCCCGACAGCAGCACGATCTGCCCTTCGCCGGCCTTCGCTCTGCTCCAGCGCCGCAGAAGCAATTCACATTCTTCTTCGCGCCCGACGAGTGCGGTCAAGCCGCTTGGGTGGAGCGCCTCGAACCGGCTCTCGACCCGACTCTCGCGCAGCGCGGCCCAGGCGCGAACGGGCTTGGCGACGCCTTTGAGGTCCTTGAGCCCGAGATCCCTGAGTTCAAAGATATCGCCGAGGAGCCTTCGCGTCCCGTCGGCAAGGACGACCTCATCCGGCTCCGCTATCCCTTGCAGCCGCGCCGCGAGGTTCGGCGTCTCGCCGACGACACCGCGCTCCTGCGCCTCGCCCGAGCCGACGAGATCGCCGACCACGACCAGACCCGTTGCGATCCCGATGCGCACTTGCAGCGGCGAACCGGCCGCGGTGACAAGTTTCGGCCCCGCCTCGACGACGGCAAGCCCGGCTCGGACGGCGCGCTCGGCGTCGTCCTCATGCGCCTCGGGATAGCCAAAATAGGCGAGCACGCCGTCGCCCATATACTTCGCGACAAACCCGCCATTGCGCTCGACCAGCTCCGCGCAGCAGCGATGATACGCGCCAATCACCCCATGCAAGTCTTCCGGATCGAGTTTCGCCGATAGCGCGGTCGAACCGACGAGATCGCAAAACATCACCGTCAGTTGCCGTCGCTCGGCCGTATCGGTTTCCGTTGGGGCAGGCGCGAGGCGCGGGGGCGGCGTCGGTTGCGCCCTGGCGGGGCCAGATTTGCGATCGCTTTCAGGAGGCGCTTGCGGTGGCCTAGCGGCACGCCGAGCTTTTCGAGATCGGCGTCGGTCAGTTCAGGCAAAACTTCCGAGTCGATTTCGCTCTCGCGAAAGACCGCCTCATATTGGCCGAGGCCGAGGCTACGGAGCCAATCCCCCACGTCCATGGGTGAACCCCGACAAGCGGAAAGTCCTATCGCTCAGCCGACGCGGCTGTCGAGGGGCATGACGCGTTGGCGTTGGCTTTGCCGTCGTGCTTTGTGCTCGGCGGCGGGCGACTCCGGAGTCCAGTTATGCCTCGAGGGCGGCTGATCGGTTCCTATCAAGGAAACTTCTGTAGGTCCGCTTCCTCGCCCAGTGGTGGCGTTCAAGGTCGCGATTTGCAAAGGCAATTCTACGTCGAACTCTTGCCTTACGCGGCGCCGCGCCCCGGCATCGGAACCAG
>CAVQBX010000026.1:0-33250 GCA_963710855.1 uncultured Pseudomonadota bacterium
TCGCACGCGTCTCCTTCTTGTCCGTCGATGGCGGCTTCGACGACGTCCGAGAATCCTTGTCCGGCCGCTGCAGCCTGAGCACCAGCTCGATCAATTGCTCCTTGCTGAGCCGCTGCAAATCACCCCGATCCATGCCCCCATGGATTCAGAGTTCGAGTCCCGGCACAAGGGGTGGGTAATTAGGAGTATGGCGCCCTTACGAACGCGTTTCCCAATATCTGGAAAGCAGTCGGAAATGAACTTTGCAAACGCTATACCGGGCCTGACGAAGAGCAGCCCGTGATCGAGCCGAAGAAACGCCTCGAGCACGAATACAACGAACAGAAGGCCCGCCAGAAGCATCTGGCGAAGGAAAGAACGCCTTCGAAACGCTACAAAAGACCTGCGTGACCGAGAAAGAATTCGAAATGCAGTTTGTGCCGCTGGAAGAATATTACTCGGAGGGAGCCAGCTAACTCGACTTCGCCGAAAAGGTTGTTGCTGCCGTTCACGCGGCGATTGCACCATTCCGCTCTAATGTCCCGCAGGACCTCACCGTCGCCGTTTCAACGTCGTGCCTACCTTGAGACGTTATATATGCAACTCCTCACTCCCGAAACGTTGGCGCACTACGACGAAAGGCGGACTGATAAGGTCAAAAAGGCCGCGCGCGAGGTGTGCTTGACCAGCGGAGTTTTCAGCGACAACGTGGGCGACCGAATCCAACAAGGAATTGCGTTATGTCGGTCCGTAAGCGCGCGTGGGCGACCGCGGCAGGGATCCAAAAAGAGGCGTGGGTCGTCGATTACGTCGACCAGGTCGGTAAACGGCAACTCAAGACTTTCTCGAAAAAGAAGGCCGCAGACCATTTCGCCGCGACGGCCAGCGTCGAATAAAGGCCGGCGTACATACTGCCGACAGCGCGAGCATCACGGTCGCGGAGGCCGGCAAGCTCTGGGTCGATACTGCAGAGAAGGGAAGCCCCGGTCGAGAGCCACTAGAGCGCGCTACCGTGGCGGCCTATCGGCAACACATCAAATTGCACATCGAGCCCTACCTCGGGAAGGTGAAGTTGTCGCAACTTTCGGCGCCGATGATCCGCGAGTTCGAAAACAAACTCGCACGTGGCGAAATGCCTGACGGCGTGGCGACGCATCCTAGATCGCCGGCGATGGTCCGCAAAGTTCGCGTTTCGCTATCTTCCATCCTAAGTGAGGCCCAAGAGCGTGGCCTCGTTTCGCGCAATGTCGTCCGCGAGCTTCGCCGCAACCGGAAACGAGGGAAGGAGCGGCAGGCCGAGAAGCGCCAGCGTGGTAAACTTAAGGTAGGAATTGACATTCCTACTCCAACAGAGGTCAAAGCCATCGTCGGGGCGGCGGCGGGCCGGTGGCGGTCCCTCTTGTTGATGGCGATATTCACGGGTTTGCGCGGTTCCGAACTTCGCGGTCTTCGCTGGAAAGACGTCGACCTTGAGGCGCGCGAGGTTCACGTGCGACAACGCGCCGATCGATACAGCGCAATCGGCAAGCCAAAGTCAGACGCAAGCGAGCGGACCGTCCCGCTCACGCCGATCGTCGTTGACACCTTAAGGGAGTGGAAGCTTTCATGTCCGAAAAGTGAGCTCGGGCTCGTCTACCCGTCATCAGGCGGGCTTGTCGAACATCATAAAAACATCATTGAACGTGGATTAATCCCGACACTGATCGCAGCGGGCGTAACCATCGAAAAGCAAGGCAAGAACGGGAAGCCAATTCAACAGGCGAAGTACACTGGGCTCCATGCTTTTCGACATTTCTACGCGTCCTGGTGCATTAACCGGCGGTCGAGGGCGGTCTGGAGCTCCCTGCCAAAGTAGTGCAAGAGCGACTTGGCCATACCTCCATCATGATGACCATGGATGTGTATGGTCACTTATTCCCACGAACCGTCAACTCGGAAGAGCTAGCGGCGGCAGAGCGTTCGCTGCTGGCATGAATAGCGGTAAGTTGATGCCGCCGGTGGTCAGCCCATTCTGCGCGTTGCGCGCCAGAATTAAGGCTGTCGAAACCGCGTGGTGACAAATAAACGCAACATGATTGCAACATTAGGGACATTTCGTTAGTTATTTCAAACGTGTGAATAAGACTGTAAATCCGCTGGCTATGCCTTCGTAGGTTCGAAGTCCTACCTCCCCCACCAGCCAAACCATTGATTTTGCTACGGTTTTCTACTTTATAAGTATCGCCGAAATATCCGCGGCCTGTGCCCGGCTTTCGGATATTCCCGTCTCCCGAGACTAAAAACTCCTCCGCCAACCGAAAATTTTCGCGTCCGATCTCCGGTCGCCAAATAGTTTTTCCGTCGCCGGTTCAGGTGTGCAAACTCGGAGACCGGTTCGAGCTTTTCAAGACACGGTTTAAGTCTGAGTTGGTCGACAGTACGCGGGTCCAGTTGGTTTTCTACATAGTCGCGCGCGATCGAGGGGAATTTGCCTTTGGAACAACGCACCCATCTTCGGATCTTCGGGCAGCGGTCAGGCATTGGCTTCCTGTGCGACCACGCTGCGAACCTACGAATTGATCAATGTCGTTCCTTGCCCTGCGCGAATTTGACGCCCGCGGGAAGCAATATCGGTCGGCCAACAAGAACATCGAAGCTTTGGCGCCCTGAAACTGCGGCCCGCAACTGAGCGACGCAGACTGATCGACTATCATTGTTCTCGGCCCGCACCGTTCAGTGGACGGACCGCGAGCAGGTCATCCTCCGCGGAAATTCTGTATCCGATCGATAGATAGGTCTTTCGGCGCTTGGCCGCGATCCGCGAAAGCACCGGGACGTTCTGATCCACATAGTCGAAAATCACCACCTCGCGCTTGGCGTCGTGCAGACGATGAAGCCTCCCAGCGTATTGAGCGAGGGTTCCCTTCCACGCCACAGGCATCGTAAGGAACAGCGTGTCGAGACGAGGATCGTCAAAGCCTTCGCCCAGATAACGGCCAGTCGCTAGGAGCACGCGCTCCTCGCCGTCGGGGATACTTGAAAGCTTCGCGGATATGTCACGTCGTTGCCGATCCGTCTGCCCACCGCGAAGGACGATCACATTCTTCGCGAAGCCTATCAACCGCGCCTCCAGTGTTTCAAGATGATCCGTTCGCTCAGTTATGATCACAGGCGAGCGTCTCGCCTCGAGCGCGCGCAGGATGTCATCGAAGATCAAGTCATTGCGGGTCACGTCGGCGGCGAGCGCACGGAAGATATCCTGAATGGGCGGAGTATTGTCCAATGTGGCGCCAGTAACAGCAAAAGCCGTATTCCTGATAACGACGGTGTGCCTAAAGGGTCTCTTTGCCGCTTCCGAGCGCGGATCCACGCGATATCGAATGGGGCCACACTGCATGGCTATAATCGGATGATGCCCGTCCTTCCGCGTCACTGTTGCAGACAGACCGAGAATGAAGCGCGCCTTCAATCGGCGCGCGACCAACTTCAAAGCTCACGGCCGAGAGGTGGTGACATTCGTCAACGATGACGTGCCCGTAGTCCGCGACGAGATCGTCAACCTCTCCCTTTCGAACGAGGCTTTGGATCAATGCGATATCAACCACGCCCTTTGGGGTTGCGCCGTCCGCCGCCGACAACGCCGATCTGCCTCGCGAGGCAGTCCGGCGAAATCCGTAAGTCGCTCAATCCATTGATCCAGCAGAATGCGACGGTGAACGAGGATCAAGGTCTTCAGACCGCGCTCGGCGATCATTCGTATGCCGACGACGGTCTTGCCGAATGCCGTGGTCGCTGCGAGCACGCCGCAATCGTGGTGTACCAGAGCTGAGAAAGCTTCTTCCTGGGCCGGGCGCAATTGCCCGATGAACGAGAACGGCATACGTGGGCCTTCGAAACGGCGATCCTCGACGGTGACAGCGACGTGCAAAGATCTGAGAAGTTCCAGGACAGCGTCGAAGCAACCGCGCGGCAGAGCGACGTGATTGGATGTCAGCTCGGCGCAGGCGATGATCCGGGGAATTGCGAACGTCGCTCGACGCATCGCCTGCGCCGAATAGAATTCCGGATTTTGAAAAGCGGCAATTCGGAGAAGACGCGCGACCAGCCCCGGGGGAAGGCCCTCTCGCGGAATGTAGATCTGGTCCGCGCGAACAATCGTTATCGAGTGAGGAAGATGTCCCGTCGATCACGGGCGGGGGGCGGCGGCGCGAGGGAGGAGCCAACCATGGCTCCTCCTCGTCATCCGTCAGCGGCATGCGTACCGGGAGCAACTTTCCTGACGCGCTAGCCTCACCGACCAAACCGAGACCGGTTCGCACTTTCGTTGAGAGGGGTTCGCGCCTGACTTGGTCAAGGAAATGATGCAAAATCCCTCGAGTAAAACCTCGAGCTTGCGAAGCGCAAAACAGTGG
Source organism: uncultured Pseudomonadota bacterium (assembly GCA_963710855.1). Lineage (GTDB taxonomy): Bacteria > Pseudomonadota > Alphaproteobacteria > Rhizobiales > Beijerinckiaceae > Roseiarcus. Next base: position 4,371 of record CAVQBX010000026.1, read on the forward strand.
GAGTTCACCCCGTCTGACACGAGATTGAGATCTGATACCAAGAACTCTGTGATCACGACCTGTAGGCCCAATCGCGGATTCCGATGGACATGATTTTCCAGGGTTGATCGATGAGCTTATTCCAAGCGTCGCAGCCATGGTCGACGATGTCGTCGAAAGATTTGAAGATCCTGTTCGAGAGCCAATTTTCGCGCATGAACTGCCAGACATTTTCCTGCGGGTTCAATTCCGGACATTTGGCTGGCAGAAGGATCAGCGTGACGTTGGGCGGGACGCTGAGGCTGCCGGAGAGATGCCATCCGGCCTGATCCACGAGAAGCGCGGCATGCGCACCTGGTTCGATCTGCGTAGCGATTTCGGCCAGATGAAGGTTCATCGCTTCGGTGTCGCACCTGGGCATGACAAGCGCCGCGCCATCGCCGTCCTTGGGACAGATCGCTCCAAAGATATAGGCCGATGCGGTTCGTTGGTCCTTCGGCGCGCTCGGGCGCGTGCCGCGTTTGGCCCAGTGCCGGGTGATCTTGTTCTTCCAGAAGGTCCTCAACGTTCCGAGGCGACAGCGGTCATCGCACATGCATGATTGCAGAGAGTCAAATAACCTCAGGGCAACTTTTGGAATATCGAAACTGATATGTCATTCCCCGAGCCTGACACATTTTTGGTCCGCTTCTTAAGTTGCTATGACACTGCCCTCAGAGAGCAGGCGTTCCACGCAATACGACGCCTGGGCATTGGCAAACTCCCGCCCCCGCGAATGCGAAGAATTCGCTTGCATTGTTTATAACAAAGCTTTTTACTAAACAAGTCGACGGTCGCTCAACGGGACGCGGCGCAGGGAGGCGAATATGTCTAGAGCCTTGGCCACGAGTTCGAATCGCGGGCGTCGTTCGCCGACGACCTCGCGGAGCAGACCGTCAGGACGCGCCGGTTGGCCGCCGTCGTCACGTAGTCAAGTCCTCAGAATTTATCGGACGATCAGGGCCTTGCCATGAGCCACTTCGTAAATCGACGCGACGCGGTCGTCGCCGAGGCGATCGGGGGTCTCCTTTCGACATCCCGCCCGGGAAACCTGGCCCGCCTCGACGGGTATCCAGACGTCAAAGTTGTCGTGAGGGCAGATTGGGACCGCTCGAAAGTGGCGATCGTATCCGGCGGAGGCTCCGGCCATGAACCGGCGCATGCGGGCTTCGTGGGGCGCGGGGCCCTCACCGCGGCGGTCTGCGGCGATATCTTCGCGTCTCCAACCGTATATGCGGTCTATTCGGCGATCGTCGCCGTCACAGGTCCCGCCGGGTGCCTACTGATCGTCAAGAACTATGCGGGCGACCGCCTCAATTTCGGCCTTGCGGCAGAGCGAGCGCGCGCCGTTGGCCTCAAAGTCGAAATGGTGATTGTTGCGGATGATGTCGCGCTCGAAAATCACGCCCGTCCGCGAGGCATCGCCGGCACCCTGTTCGTGCACAAAGTCGCCGGCCATCATGCGGAGGCAGGCGCGCCGCTCGAAACGGTCGCGGCTGAGGCCGGGCGCGTCGCCAAAGCGGTCAAGAGTCTCTGGCATTGCGACGACGGTGTGCACTATTCCCGGCCAACCCGCCCATGGACGTCTGAACCCCGGACAGGCGGAACTCGGCCTGGGCATTCACGGTGAACCAGGTATCGAGCGAATCGAGCTTCCGCTGGCCGGCGACGTCGCAGAGCTGATGGCCGAGCGCCTGGAGCGCGCCGCGCCCTCAGGCCCTGTCGCCCTGCTCGTCAACAATCTCGGCGGCACGCCCGATCTGGAAATGGGCGTGGTCTGCCACTCGCTGCTTGCCACGAATCTCGGCGCGCGCGCCAAATACATCGTCGGTCCCGCGCGACTGATGACGGCGCTCGACATGAAAGGCGTGTCGATCTCGGTGCTGCCGCTCGACGATTCGCTGATTGCGGCGCTGACGTCGGATTGCCGCGCGCCGGCCTGGCCGGGCGCCAACAAGATTGCGCCGCCAGAGGTCCTCCCGATGCCGCGCGCAGAACCGAGCGTGACGGAAATCGCCTCCAATGAACCGAAAACGCGCGCGACGCTGATCGCCGTCTGCGAGGAGCTTATCAAACACGAGTCCGAACTCAATGCGCTCGACGGCCGCGTCGGCGACGGCGACACCGGCACAACCTTTGCGGTCGCGGCGCGCACAGTGCTGTCGGCGATCGACGCAATGCCACTGGCGGCGCACGACCGGCTATGTGCCGCGATCGGTCGGCGCCTATCCGAAACTATGGGCGGCACGAGCGGCGTGCTGATGTCGATCTTTGCTGCGGCCGCGGGCCGGGCGCTTGGCTCGGGCGCGAGCTGGCCCGCCGCCTTGCGCGAGGGGCTCAATCAGATGCGATTCTACGGCGGCGCCGCGCCGGGCGACCGCACGATGCTGGATGCGCTGACGCCGGCGGTGGAGGCGCTAGAGCGCGGCGCCGGTCTGGGACAAGCCGCGTGCGCCGCGCGCGAGGGGGCCGATGCCACGGCGAAGATGACGAAAGCTCATGCGGGACGATCGAGCTATCTGGCGGCTGGCGAACTGAACGGCGTCCCGGATCCTGGCGCGATCGCGATTGCGACGGCTTTCGAGGCCGCCGCGGAGGCTTGAGAAAATAGCGCTTGCAATGTTTAGTATTAAATGTTTTACTACACATTGCTTGGGGCTCCCAGGCCCTTATTGTTAAGCGCAAATATCGGGTATTCGGTCCGTCGACACAGATAGTGGCGATGTTTCGTATGTTTAGCGCGGGCGCTAATAGCCGCGCCAACTTCAGGGAGGAAGGACCAATGGTGAAATCACTATCGCTTGCCGGCATCGTCGCCGCTGGGCTTGTCGTCACGGCTCCGATCAGCGCCCACGCCGAGGGCAAGTCGCTCACCATGTGCTGGGCCGCATGGGACCCCGCCAATGCGCTGGTCGAGCTCGACAAAGACTTCACGAAGCTGACCGGGATCGAAATGAAGCACGAGTTCGTGCCGTGGACGAGCTACGCCGACCATTTCATCAACCTGCTGAACTCCCGCAGCGCGGAATGCGACCTGATCATCGGCGACAGTCAGTGGATCGGCGGCGCAGCCGAGAACAACTGGTACGTGAAGCTCAACGACTTCTTCGACAAGAACCACATCTCGATGGATTCGTTCCTGCCGGCGACCGTTGTCGGTTATGCCGAATGGCCCAAGGACACGCCGAACTATTGGGGCCTGCCGGCGATGGCCGACGCGGTCGGCTGGACCTATCGCAAGGACTGGTTCGCCAAGCCTGAGTTGCGCGCCGAATTCAAAGCCAAATACAATCGCGAACTCGAACCGCCGAAGACCTGGGACGAACTGCTTGAGATCGCAAAGTTCTTCACCGGCAAGGAGATCGACGGCAAGAAGGTCTATGGTTCCTATATCTTTACCGAGCGCGGCTCGGAAGGCATCACGATGGGCGTCACCAACGCGATGTACAATTATGGCTTCGACTATATGGACCCGAAGAAGCCTTATCACATGGAAGGCATCGTCAACTCGGCTGGCGCCGCGAAGGGCATGGACGTCTACAAGGAGCTGTTTGAGTGCTGCCAGCCCAAGGGCCTGACCAACGCCTACATGCAGGAAGGTCTCGACGCCTTCAAGTCTGGCGAAGTCGCGATGCAGATGAATTGGTACGCTTTCTTTCCCGGCCTCTACAAGGATCCGAACGTCGGCGGCGACAAAATCGGCTTCTTTGTCAACCCAGCCGGCCCTACCGGCCAGTTCACTCAATTGGGCGGCCAAGGCCTGTCGGTAGTGGCCGCCTCAAAGGACGTCGAGGACTCTTTGGCCTACGTCAAGTGGTTCGCCCAGCCTGAAGTGCAGCAGAAGTGGACCGATCTCGGCGGCGCATCGGCTTCCAAGGCGGTGCTTTTGTCCGACGCTTACAAGGCGAGCGCGCCCTACGCGCCCTCCTTCGTCGTTTCTATGGGCATTGTGAAGGATTTCTGGGCCGAGCCGCTCTATGTTCCGCTGCTGCTCGACATGCAAAACCGCGTGCATGACTATGTCGTCGCCAACAAGGGCACCTCACAGCAGGCGCTCGACGCGCTCGTCAAGGATTGGAAGAAGGTCTTCAAGCAGGAAGGCAAAGACGCGTCGTGACTTCGATCGACAACCCCTAAACTGAATATGTCCGATGCAATCCCCTGGCGGTGCGACCGCTGGGGGCACTTCGTCGAGCGTCTCATGGGACCGCGATGACCGGAATGGACTCGACCACCGGCCTCGGCGATCGTGCTGCCGACAAGGCTTCGCTGCGCCGCGCGGGACGGGTCACTGGACTCTCGGACCGGACCGTCGTGTGGCTGTTCATAGCCCCGACGATGCTCCTCTTGCTGGCGATCAACATTTTCCCACTGATCTGGGCGATCCGGCTGTCGTTTACCGGGTTCATGGCGAACCTGCCGAGGCCATTGAGTTTCATCGGCATCGACAACTACGTCGACATCCTCACCGACGAGGACATCTGGACGAACTTCCGAGTCACTGCGCATTTTGTGTTCTGGACCATCGCGCTCCAGGTGCTGATCGGTCTCGGCCTCGCGTTGTTGATCAATCAGAAGTTTCGCGGTCACAGCTTCTGGACCACCGTCATTCTGCTGCCTATGATGCTGTCACCCGCTGTCGTCGGCAATTTCTGGACTCTGCTCCTGCAACCGCAGATCGGGCCCTTCAACTATTTCATCGGATTCTTCACAGGCCTGCCGCCGAGTTCATTCACGATGATCGGCAGCGTGGCTCTCGCACCCTGGACGATCGTAATGGTCAACACCTGGATGTGGACGCCCTATGTCATGCTGATCTGCCTGGCGGGTCTGCGCTCGATCCCCGATTACATCTATGAGGCCGCCGAGGTCGACCGCGCTTCGCCGCTACGTCAGTTCTGGTCAATTACGCTGCCGATGGTGATGCCGTTCCTCATGCTGGCAGTACTGTTTCAGGCAATCCAGTCATTCGAGATGTTCGACCTGGTCAATCTGCTGACGTCGGGAGGGCCGGGTTCGACCACCGAGTTGGTATCGATCACCTTGAAGCGTGCAGCCTTTGAGAAATGGCAGACGGGCTACGCCTCGGCGCTCGCCGTCATCCTATTCGTCACGGTTTTCGGCGCCGCCAATATTTATGTCAAGTTGCTCAACAAGGTGAAGCAACAATGAGCGACGCCCAATCTCATCGTCCATTTTCGGAGCCGTCCGCGGTCTTGCGATGGTTGGCAGGCCTTATCGTCGTCACCTATGCCGTGGTCTCGGTGCTGCCGATTGCCTGGATCGGCATGACCGCCTTCAAGTCGCAATCCGACGCCATCGCCTATCCGCCAAAGGTGTTCTTCACGCCAACGCTTGGAAGGCTTCGTCGATCTATTCACGGTGCAGACGCACCAGCCGCACGAGTTCATCGCCAAGCTGCCGCCGCCGACGACTTGGTACGAAAAGCTCGCCCGCGACCACGACAAGGTGATCGCTGGCCCGTCGCGGGTCGTCGAGCGTTTCGTCAACTCGATCATCATCGGCTTCGGATCGACGATTCTGGCGACGTTTCTGGGGACGTTGGCGGCCTATGGCTTCTCGCGATTTAAGGTGCCGCTAGCCGACGATCTGATGTTCTTCATCCTGTCGACGCGCATGATGCCGCCGATCGCGGTCGCCGTGCCGATCTACATGATGTACCGCTATCTCAATCTCTACGATACTCGCATCGGCATGATCCTGCTGTATACGGCGGTCAATGTCTCGCTCGCCGTCTGGCTTCTGAAAGGCTTCATCGACGAGATTCCGCGCGAATACGAAGAGGCCGCGCTGATCGACGGCTATACGCGGTTGCAGGCGTTCAGGAAGGTCGTCTTGCCGCAGGCAGTCACCGGCATTGCCGCAACGGCGATCTTTTGCCTGATCTTTTCCTGGAACGAATATGCGTTCAATCTCCTGCTGACCAGCTCGGACGCCCAGACGATGCCGCCGTTCATCCCCTTCATCATCGGCGAAGGCGGACAAAATTGGCCGGCGGTCGCCGCGGGAACCACCCTCTTCTTGGCGCCCATTTTCATCTTCACGATCGCGCTGAGAAAGCACCTGCTGCGCGGCATCACCTTCGGAGCGGTTCGCAAATGACGGATATCTCGCTCCGGAAGCGGCGCGGCCTGTCGCGTTGGTTCCGACGCGGTCCGTGGGAAACGGCCGCCATGACGGCGATCGGGGTCGGCATCCTGATGCTGACCCAGCCGATCTCGCTCGACGTGTATTCCTATTCGTTCGCCACGATCCTCGCCGGCACGATCGGGTTCGTGATTGTCAGCCACTTTCCGCAATAGGACGAGATTTCATGGCGGAAATTCGCATCGAGAAACTGCACAAGGCGTTCGCCAATTTCGTTGCGGTGCAGAATTCGAACTTCGTGGTCGACGACGGTTCGTTCTTCGTGATGCTGGGTCCCTCGGGCTGTGGCAAGACGACCACGCTGCGCATGATTGCCGGCCTCGAGCTGCCGACCGATGGTCGCATCCTGCTCGGCGGCGAGGACGTGACCTTCAAGCGCGCCGCGCAACGCGACATCGCCTTCGTTTTTCAGATGTTTGCCCTCTATCCGCACATGAGCGTCGCCGAAAACATTGGTTTTCCGCTCAAATGCGAGGGCATTTCGCGCAGCGAGATTCGTCGCCGGGTGCAGGAGACCGCCAGGTTGCTGCGCATAGAATCCCTGCTCGGCCACCGCGTCGCAAAGCTGTCGGGCGGCGACCGGCAGCGCGTCTCGCTCGGACGCGCGATCATCAGGCGCCCTAAGGCCTTTCTCATGGACGAACCGCTCGGCGCGCTCGATTCCGAATTCCGTCATCTCATGTGCGAGGAGCTGCGAGATCTGCACGATAGCATCGGCGCGACCACGGTCTATGTGACCCATGATCAGCTGGAGGCCATGTCGATGGCCGACAAGATCGCCGTGATGAACCACGGCGTCGTCGAGCAGATCGGCGAGCCGCAAGAGATCTACGACCGCCCTGCGACAATGTTCGTCGCCGACTTCATAGGTTCGCCTCCGATGAACCTTCTGGCGCTCGAAGGGTCGCTGCGGCGTGGCGACCGCAGCGTCTCCTATTTCGGGACACCCGTCGATGTGCCGGAAATCCGGGAGGACAGGGAGTCCGGCGCATTGGCGCTTGGGCGTTCGACCTGAGCATGTCGCGATCTCCGATGCCGGGGCGATGCGCGGCAGGGTGTTTGCGGTCGAATATCTCGGCACCAACCAGATCCTGACGATCGACCTCGATCGCGCCAAGGTGAAGGCGCGGCTGCCCTCGACCATCGCCGCTCGGGTCGGAGAGACGGTCGGCGTCACGTTCCAGCCGCAAAAGCTCGTCGTCTTCAACGCAACGACCGGCCGGGCGACCCAAAGCGCCTTGTTCGAGGGAGCGCATCTTGGCTAACGTCGCGCTTCTGAATGTCGCGAAGCGTTTCGGCGACTTCGAAGCGGTCAAGGATCTGTCGATCTCGATCGCCGACGGCGAGTTTCTGGTGATCCTGGGGCCCTCCGGAGCGGGCAAGACCACATTGCTGCGCCTGGTCGCCGGGCTCGAGCGCCCTGAACGGGGATCGGTGTCGATCGGCGGGTACGATGTGACGCGCGAGCCGCCCGCTGCGCGCGACGTCGCCTTCGTATTCCAGCAATATTCGCTCTATCCGCACATGAGCGTCTACGACAATCTCGCCTTTCCCTTGCGTTCGCCGGTCCGCCGCACGCCAGAGGGCGAGATCCGCAGGCGCGTGACCGATGTCGCCGAGAAGCTCCGCATTAGCCACAAGCTGGACAATCGCGCGACGTGGCTTTCGGGCGGCGAGATGCAACGCGTCGCCATTGGCCGCGCATTGGTGCGCGAGCCTCAGGTCTATCTGATGGACGAGCCGCTGTCCTCGCTGGACGCCAAACTCCGGGCCGACCTCCGGGTCGAACTGAAGCGCATCCAGATGGAGTTGGGCGCAACCGTGCTCTACGTGACTCACGATCAGGTCGAGGCCATGACGATGGCGACGCGCATCGGCGTGCTCAATCGCGGCGAACTTCTGCAACTGGGCGCGCCGCGAGAGGTCTACGAACAACCCAACAGCGTTTATGTCGCCCAGCGCCTTGGCATGCCACAGATCAACCTGCTACCGGCCGAGGCCTTGCCAGGCGCGCTTGTTCCTCGGCGAGCCGTGACGGTCGGCGTTCGCACCGAGCATCTCTTGATTTCCAAACCCGAGAGCGCCGATTTTCGCGCCCGTGTGCACCGAGTCGAGCATTTGGGCGATCAGACCCATGTCCATCTCGAATTCCAGGGGCGCAGTCTTATCACCCTCGCGAGCCCCTCGCAGTCATTTGCCCATGATGAACAAGTCGGTCTACGCTTGTTCGAACCGCTCTACTTCGACAAGGAGGGGGCGCGAGATCATAGCGACCGCCTGATTGGAGGGAGATGGCGATAGAGCCCGCGATGCTGCGCGCTATGATCGTCCGGAGCGCTGAGCGTATCTCGGGGGCGGCGGAAGAATTGTGCGCGCTCGACGCTGCGATCGGCGACGGCGACCACGGAACGAACATGAAGCGAGGCTTCGATGCGGTGCTCGCCAAGGCTCAGGACATCGCGAATCTGCCGACCGAGGCGGCCCTGGCCGCCATTGGCAGAACATTGGTGATGACGGTCGGAGGCGCTTCCGGGCCGCTTTACGGCAGTTTCTTCTTGGCGGCGGGAACCGACATGGAGCGAGGCCGGCGTCTGCCTGAAGACCTTGCCGACGTGTTCCGGGCGGGCGTTGAAGCCGTCGCGGCGCGCGGGTCGATCGAGGGCCGGAGAAAAGACCATGCTCGACGTCCTTTTTCCGGTGCTGGAGGTTTTGCGTGCGGACGCGGGGCGGCCGGGGCTTGCAGTCAAGGTTCGGGAAGCCGCCAGGAAATCCGCGGAGCTCACGGCCCCGATGGTTGCCTCGAAAGGCCGTGCGGCCTATCTGGGGCCGCGCAGCGTGGGCCATGTTGATCCCGGCGCGAAGTCGAGTTGTTTGATCGTCGAAGCCATTTGCGACCTTTGGGAGGCGCGTCTGTGAGCGGCAACGTGGGGATCGTGATCGTGTCCCATTCCTTCGATGTCGCCAAGGGCGCGGCCGACATGGTTCGTCAGATGGTGGGCGAGGACGTGCGCGTCGCCTTTTGCGGGGGCAATCCCGAAGGCGGATTAGGGACGGACGTCGGCCAGATCCTGCGCGCGATCAAATCGATCTGGTCGGCAAAGGGCCTGGCGATCATGGTCGATCTCGGCGGCGCTGAGACCAACAGCGAGATGGCGGTGGAAATGCTGCCACCCGAGCGGCGCAGTTCGGTGGTCATCTGCAACGCCCCGATCGTCGAGGGCGCCGTGATGGCGGCAGCCGAGGCTGCGGGCGGAGGATCCCTGGAGCGCGTGCGCGCCGCCGCCGAAGAGCTGTCGGCAGGCTGATATGGAGCGGCAAGCCACCGAGTTCAGCAAAGTCACAGTCCCATGCCGCGGTCCTCGCGGCGGAGGATAAGGTCGGCGGCAGCGTGAAGCTCATTCACGCGGTCGGCATGCACGCGCGACCCGCGGTAAAGCTGACCAAACTCGCCAAGCGGTTTCGCTCGCGCATCGCGTTGCGCGTCGAAGGCGCCGCCGAATGGATCGACGCCAAGAGCGTCGCCAAAGTGATGGCGATGAGGGCGCCGTGCGACAGCACGCTGGAATTCGTCGCCACGGGCGCAGACGCGCGCGCCGCGATAGGCGCGCTCACCGCTCTGGTCGCGAACGACTTTCTCGATATAGATGGCTGACCGTGACCCGCGAATATGCAAACATGAGGGTGTCGGGGAGGTGCGCGTCGCCTGGGCATGCCATGGGACCGTTCGTGCGTATGGGCTTTGCCAGCCTAGGCGAGCGCAGGCCGGACTGCGACGAAACCGGCGCTCTGCGCGCAGCGCTCGCATTGGCCGCGCGCGATGTGGAGACGCTGTCGGCCCGTGCGGGCGCGGGCGCCGGGGAATGCCTGGAGTTTCAGTTGGCGCTGCTCGAGGACGAGACTTTGGTCGCGCCGGCCTTTGAGAGGATTGCCGAAGGCGGCGCCGCGGACTCCATATGGCGTCGCGTCATGGACGATCTAATCCGGGAGTATGCAGCCAACCCCAGCGAATATGTTCAGACGCGCGGTCTGGATGTCGCCGACCTGCGCGGCGGCGATGTCGCGGCGGATCCTGAGCAAACGCTCAAGCTGTTAAATTGCGGCCTGCGCGAGTTTTCGATGAGCGCCAATGCGCCGGCCGCCGTCAAGGGCGCGTTGCTCGAGAGCTCGGAGGCGCGCCTTGTCTGAACAACCTGCCGCTTCGGCCGACGAGCATGACGCCGTCGCGGCGTACAAGCTGGTTTTTAAGGCCGTTCTCGATAAGCGCCCCTCCGGCATGCGGCTCCGGCTCGCCGATGCGCTCGGCAAGAATCGCAGCTTCATCAGCCAGATCTCCAATCCCGCCTACGCGACGCCAATACCCCCCCAACACCTGAGTACGATCTTCCAGCTTTGCCATTTCTCCGCGGCGGAGAAGGCGCAATTCCTCGCCGCTTACAACGACGCGCATCCCCAGCGCGCTGATGTCTTGAAGGCTGGACGCAAGGAACGCACGGTCACGTTGCATGTGCCGAGCCTCGGGAGCGCAAAGAAGGATGGCCAGTTCGACGCGCTGCTCAACGATTTCGTCAGGCGTCTGGCGGTCTTGCTGCGCGAAGGCGAGCGCGCCAAATGAAGAAACTGATGAATTCGCCGGAGACGCTGGTCGCCGATTGGTTGGACGGTTTTTCGGCTGCGCATTCCGATATCGTCGCCATGGCGCCGGGCCGCAAATTCCTGCGGCGGAAAACGCCGGCGCGCTCCAAAGTGGCGCTCATTTCAGGCGGCGGCAGCGGCCATGAGCCGCTACATGCGGGTTTCGTCGGCTATGGCATGCTCGATGCGGCTTGCCCCGGCCAGATCTTCACCGCGCCGACGCCCGACCAGATCGTCGAGGCGGCGCACGAATTGGCGGGCGAGGCCGGCGCGCTGTTCATCGTCAAGAATTATGCGGGCGACCGTATGAATTTCGAGATGGCGGCGGAGGCGGCGCGCTGTCGGCACGCGACGTTGCTTGTCGAAGACGATGTGACGGATCTGGACACGTTGCCGGGCGTCGGACGCCGAGGCGTCGCCGGCACGATGATTGTCGAGAAAATACTCGGCGCAGCCGCCGAATCGGGCGCCGATCTGGAAACCTGCCTTGCGCTCGGCGCGCACGTGAAGGCGCGGACACGCTCGATCGGCATCGCCCTTTCTTATTGCAGCCTGCCGGGAGCGGGTCCGCGGCCGGTTTTGCTGGGGCCAGACGAAATGGAGCTGGGCGTCGGCATTCATGGCGAACCCGGTCGCCGAAAGGTCAAAATGGCGAAGGCCGATGCGATCGCCGACGATCTGGTCGAGACAGTTCTCCGCGACTTCAGCGACCGGACGTCCTCGGAGGCGCTGTTGCTCCTCAATGGCTTTGGCGGGACGCCGCTCAACGAACTCTATGTGATGTATAATTCTGCGCGGCAGTCGCTGGAAAGGAGAGGCGTTCGCGTTGTGCGTTCCTTGGTCGGAAACTTCGTGACCTCCCTGGACATGGTCGGTTGCTCGGTCACCGTCTGCTTGCTGAGCTCCGAGTTGGTCGATCTTTGGGACAGTCCGGTCCACACAGCGGCGCTGCGCTGGTAGACGAACTATCCTAGCAACGGCTCTCGGCTTGTTCGCAGGCCGCCTTTCGGCGCTGGATCCGAACTCGTTCGCCTTTGGGGCCGGCAGTGCGGCTGAGACCGCAAGAAAAAGCTTGCAATGTTTACTAATGAGCGTTTTGATAAACATGCGAAGTGCGTTCGCATCCAAATTCTGTGGGGGAATGGAACGCCGCGTATCCGAGACGTTTCGAGAGGACTGCCAGTCAGGCTCGATCCATCGAGCAACGAGAGCTAGGAGTTTGCGGTTCCAAGCAGGACGAAAACACGACAAGAGCGCTGAACTATCGCAGGCCTTGGCGCGTTGGCGCCGCGCCAGGGCGTGACAGCCTCGCCGAATTGCGAGGACCGATACATGGAAGACGAAGAGTTGGGTGAACACTGGGGCAAGCGGCCCGATGACCTCATCGCCTGGGCCATCGGCCCCGTGCGCGAAGGATGGCTAACCCTGCGCTTGCGCCATGCCGGAGAGGACTCGTCTCAGGCGACTTTGGAGGTGGCGATTCCCCCGCAGGCCGCGCTATATCTTGCTGAGGAACTGACCCGGCAGGCAAAGAAACTCATGCCCGCCGCGTCGTCGCGCTGAACCGCGATTGCGGAGGTTACGGCGCATCAAACAGTGGACGCTGCAGTGCGCGAGGAACCTGGGGACCGGCTGATTCCAGATGAACCAATACCGAAGGCCGGCTTATTCCGAGTTATCAATTGTGCTGCTGATGGCGTAAAGGACGGTCCGGATCGCGCCACTTTGCTTTGCATCGCTGCGGGCGGGCTGGAGCAAAAAAGACTGTCGAGCGGGCAGCGGCTCGACGCCTATTTCAAGCAACATATATTTGACCCTGTCGGCATGACCGATACGAGCTTCATCCTGTCGTCAGCGCAGCGCGCCCGGCTCGTGCCGGTGCAGATCCGCAATGCGGACGGCTCGTTCGGGCAATCCGGCTTCGAAGTCTCGCAGACGCCCGAAATGTTCATGGGTGGCGCGGGTCTATCCGGCACGGTCCGCGACTACATCAAGTTCCTTCAGGCGCTGCTCAATAAGGCATCCAACTGGCCTTGATGAAGATCAGGTGGCCTTGCAACTGCTGTTCTTGAACGGGCATGCGCACGTCGAGTTCAGAGATTGGTTCGCCTTCGGAGAGTAGCGCGGCGAAACCGGTTGGCCTATTGAACACTGGGATAGCCTCAAGCTCACTGAGACGCGAGACCGTCTTCAGAAACGACTCATCACCTACGTCAAAGGGGCGCTTGCGCGATTTCCCTCGATGACGCAGGCGCTCGCCCGCGATGCGCGTCAGCCTTCTGTGAGGTCAACGGATGAAATCGACAGCGGCGTCAATGTGCGCGTCCAATTCTGGGGGCGATCTCTATGGCAGCGCGACGCTAGGGCGATTACCAACCGATTTCGATTGTCGAAATTCGAAATCATATACGTGATGCGAAAGAGCCTTGCTCATTCCGCCTTGTCCAGCAAATCTTGGGACAGGGAAAAGGGAGGAGCGAAGCCATGCGATTTCGGTTGAAGGCCCGTTTCCGGGCCGGAGAAACGCTATTCGGCACGTTTATCTTCAGCACCGACCCTTCGATGACGGAGATCGCCGGCGGAGCGGGATTCGATTTTGTCGTCGTCGACCGCGAGCACACCACGTTGTCGTGGGGAGACATCGCCCAGCATGTTCGCGCAGCGGCAGTCGCTGGCATTTCGGCGTTGGTGCGAGTGCGCTCGCTGAACGCCGAGGAGGTCACGCACGCGCTCGATTGCGGCGCCGAGGGCGTGGTGCTTCCGCATTTCGGCGTTGACGTGGAGGCCTCGCGCGCCGCCTGCCGGGCGATGCGCTTCGCGCCCGACGGCGATCGCGGCACCTGCACCGGCACGCGCGCCGCGAATTTCAGCCTCGACAATTTCACCGATGTGGTCGCCAGATCAAACAGCGAGGCCATGGCGATCGTGCAGATCGAGGATCCGGAGGCGCTCGACAATATCGACGCGCTTCTGGCGAGCATTCCCGTCGACGCGGTAATGCCGGGCCTCGCCGATCTTTCCACCGCGCTTGGCCACCCCGGCGATTTCGCCCATCCCAAGGTGCTCGCCGCGACGGAGCGGTTGTTCACGGCGGTAGGCAAGGCCAACCTGCCGCTCGGGCTCTATGTGGCGAACAGCGACCAGGTGGCGCGCTGGCGCGGCGTCAAGGCGCAGTTCCATATCTACGCCATCGACTACAAGGTGGTGGCGGAGGGCTACCGCGCCGCTCGCAACGCGCTGGGCGCTGGCGCCAAGCGCGCCGACGCCGCCTGAAGGCGGGAGAACACGCGCACGGCTAGTTGAAGCTTCGCCGGCGTCGTGAATTCGGGAAGGGAGGCCGATGTCTCGTTACACGCGCTTGTTCAGTCCGATTCGGCTCGGCGCGCTTCAGCTTGCCAACCGCCTCGTGTTCGCGGCGACCAGCTCCGAACTCGCGGACAAGCAGGGATTCGTCCACGACGACATGGCCCAATATTATGCCGAACGCGCGCGCGGCGGTACGGGACTGATCATCGTCGAGGCGACATATGTGGAAGAGGAGGGAAAGCGTCTCCACCACAACGCCATGCTGAACGACGACAAGTTCATACCCGGCATGCGCAAGATCGTCGACGCCGTGCATGAGGCCGGCGCCAAGATCGCGCTGCAGCTCAACCATGGCGGCCGCGAGACCGTTCCCGAGATTTCGGGTTCGCCGCCGCTCTCACCGTCGCCGGTGCCTTCGCGTTTCACGGCGGTGGGCGATCCGGTCATGCCGAAAGAACTTTCCGTCGCCGACATCGACAGGATCACACGCCGTTTCGTTGAGGCCGCGTCGCGTGCGCGGGAAGCAGGCTACGACGCCATCGAATTGCATGGCGCGCACGGCTATCTGATCGGACAGTTCCTCTCGCCAGACGTCAATCTGCGCCAGGACGAATACGGCGGCGACACGCGCAGGCGCGCTCGCTTCTATGTCGAGTTGATGCGCGCCATCAAACAAACGCTTGGAGAAGACTATCCCGTCATCGCACGCATGAACGGCGTCGATCACTCGCCGACCGGGCTGGAACTGGACGAGGCGGTCGAAATCGCGGCCATTCTGGAGGAGGCGGGCGCCGATTCGATTTCGGTGTCGGGCGGCATCCATTCGTCGAGACCTTATCGCATCGTGCCTGGCATGGGCGTCGAGCGCGGCTGCTACGTGCGCTACAGCGAGGCGGTGAAGCGGCGAGTGCGCGTGCCAGTAATGACGGTTGGGCGCATCAACTCACCGGAACTCGCCGAGCAGATCCTCGCCAAAGAACAAGCGGACTTCATCTGCCTGAGCAGGGCGCTGATCGCGGACCCATATTTTCCGGTTAAGGCCGCGGAGGGTCGGGCGGATGAGATCGCGCCCTGCATTGCTTGTAACGAATGCCTCGCGACAATCCACCACCACAAAGGCATCGCCTGCACCGTGAATCCGCTGGTCAGCCGCGAACTGGAGCTCAAGCCGCTGCTGGCGCTCAAGCCCGCGCCCAAGCGGGTCGCGGTTGTCGGCGGCGGCGCGGCCGGGATGTCGGCGGCCGTGACCGCGGCGCGGCGCGGCCATCAGGTGCATCTCTACGAAAGGGGCGATACGCTCGGCGGGCAGCTCAATCTCGCCCACACGCCGCCGCATCGCGGCGAGATCGAGAACGCGCTTATCTATTTCACCAAGGAGATCCGGCGGCTGGCGGTCGACGTTCATCTCGGCGGCGCGCTGACGCTTGACGCAGCCCGCGCGCTCGATCCCGACGCCATCATCGTCGCAACCGGCGCTGAACCGTGGGCGCCGAACATACCAGGATCAAATCTGCCGCATGTGACGGCCGGCTGGCGGATTCTCGCCGGGGCCGAGGCCCCTGGCAGGAATTGCGTCGTGATCGGCGGCGGCCTCGTCGGCGTCGAGGTCGCTGACTATCTCGCGGACCGCGGCAAGACCGTCGCGCTGGTCGCGCGTTCGGACATGCTCAAGAAGGCCGTGCACGCGGACCGCGTCTATTTCATGGATCGCATCGTCGAGCTCGGCATCGAGATTTTCACCCATACCGATGTGATCGAGATCGGTCGGGATTTCGTGACGATACGGCCGGAAAAGCGCATGGAGCGACGCCTGAACGGCGTCGATCACGTCATCTTCTGCACCGGCTACGAACCGCGCCGCGCCGAGAGCGAATATCTCGACGCGCTGGGCAAGCCGATCCACTACGTCGGCGACGTCCTCGGCTCGCGGAAGTTCTTCGAGGCCATCGAGGAGGGCGCGCTGACAGCCCTTCGATATTTGTGAGGAAAAGATGCTGAACGACAAAGTCGCAGTGGTGACCGGCGCCGCGCGCGGGCTCGGCTATAATATCGCGGATACTTTGGGGCGGCACGGCGCGGCGGTTGTGATCGTCAACTCCGATGGCGACGGCGCGCGCGAAGCCGAGCAGCGGCTGCGCAAGGAGGGCATTCGGACCAAGGCGTTCACCGCCGATGTCGCCGTCGTGCCCGACGTCGAGGCGATGATCGCCGCGACGATTTCGGAGTTCGGCCGATTGGACATTCTCGTCAACAACGCCGGCGGCAGCGCTCATACCCCGCTCAAGATCGAGGATGTCACCGAAGAGCATTTCGACCGCGTAATGAGCTGGAACGTGCGCGGCACGTTCTTCTGCATCAAAACGGCGCTGCCGCATCTCGAAGCGCGTGGCGGCTCGATCGTCAACATGGCCTCGATCGCGGGCCGCGCCGGCTGGGAGTTGCTGAGCCCGCAATACAGCGCCTCGAAGGGGGCGATCATCGCCATGACGCGCAATCTCGCCCGGCATTTGGGACCACGGGGAATCCGCGTCAACGCCATCGCTCCGGGATTCATCAAGAGCGGGCCGCGGGCCGAGGCGATCTGGCGCACACGCGACGAGAGCCAGGTGCTGAACCAGGTGCCGTTGCGCCGGCGCGGCGAAATGGACGAGATCGGCAAGGCTGCTCTTTTCCTCGCCTCCGACGCGTCGAGCTACACGACCGGCGCAATCATCGATGTGAACGGAGGTTTCATGACCGCCTGAGCCTGCCCGAACAGCCGACGATCCTCGAGGGAGCGCGCGACATGGAACTCAAAGGCGGCCGTTTCCTCATTGCAGGCGGGTTCGGCCTGATCGGGTCGCATGTCGCCGACCAGCTTCTTGCGGCGGGCGCCGACATGGTCACTCTGTTCGACAACGCCGCCGTCGGCACGGCGGAGACGGTCGCCCATCTACGCTCCGAATTGCGCGTAAAACTTTTGCGCGGCGACATATTGCGGCTCAACGAAGTTTTCGACGCACTCGATGGCGTCGATGGCGTGTTCCATCCCGCGTATTTCATCACCATCCCGCTGTCCCAGAATCTCTGGACCGGGATGGACGTGAACGTGCGCGGTCTGATGAATGTGCTGGAGGCCTGCCGCTGGCGTGGCGTGAAGAAGATCGTCTATTCCTCGTCGATCGCCGTCTATGGCGGCCGCGGAGAGGGCGTGGTGCGCGAGGAGGATCCGTTCGCGCATAACAACGTGCCGCCCGCTTCTGCGCTCTACGGCGCCGGCAAGGTGATGGCCGAGCATCTATGCGCGTTCTACAAAGAGCGTTACGGCCTGGATTATGTCGCGCTACGCATCTCGACCGTTTATGGGGAGCGCCAGCATCGGCGCGGCCTCAACGTGGTCCCGATCCTGAAAGCGTATGATCAGATCAGGCAAGGCCGGGCTCCTGTTCTCGCCGTCGATCCCGCCGAGGTGCACGATTATGTCTATGCGGGCGACGTAGCGCGCGCGCAGCTCGCCGCGATGGCGAGCGATGTTTCGGCCGACGTCTTCACCATCGCCAGCGGCAAGCCGGTCAGTTTCGAAGAATTGATCCGCGCCGTTCTGCGCGCGTGCGGTTCGACGCTCGAACCCATTTTCGGCGATCATGCGGATCGCCTGAAATCGGCCATTGCGACGAAGTCGAGCTTCAGCGTCGAGAAAGCGGCGCGAGTGCTTGGTTGGAACTCCGCGCACCTCGCTCGACGAAGGAATTCGCCGATTGGTCGATTGGTGCGAGGAAAACGCGAAGGGAGGCGGCGCCTGAGCTACACCTCGTCGCTCAGGCGCCGTTGCGTCGCAACTCTTTCTCGCGCCAGTCGAGCAGCCGCCTGATCCCGTCCGGCAGCCCGACCTCCGGCGCCCAGCCCAGCAGCTTCTTCGCCTTGGCGCGGCTGAAGCGCAGATGCGGCGTGGTCGCCCCGCGCACCCGCGCGGCGTCGCTGTCGCCGATATGCTCGGGCTTGAGATCCGAGCCGCAGACGCGCAGGACAAGGTCATAAAGTTCGTTGAGACTGGTCTCGACGCCGGTGGCGATCGTGATGCTTTCGCCCTTCGCCTCGGTGGTCATCGCCAGGATGTTGGCGCGCGCGACGTCGGCGGCGTGCACGTAGTCGTGGACCTCGGCGCCGTCGCCGGAATCTGCGGCGGCAGGCCCTTGCGGATGCGATCGTAGGCGTCGAGGATGACGAGCGAATTGATGCCGCGCGCATGCTGACGCTCGCCATAGACGGTCGCGTAGCGCAGCGCGAGATAGTCGACGCCATAGCGGTCCTGATAGATCCGGCAAAGCTGCTCGCCGATCACTTTGCCCGCGGCATAGATCGCCGAGGCGGGCGCGAGGGAGGCATGGTTGAGCGGATGCGTTTCCGTGATCTCGTCGGCCGCCGGTGGCCCATAGATGCCGACGGAGGAGGAATAGATGATCTTCTTCACGCCGCTCCAGCGGCAGGCTTCGAGCACCATCTGATGGCCGGTCACGTTGACCTGAATTCCGGTCAGCGGGTCGCGGTGCAGGGGATTGGTGATGAAAGCGGCGGCGGCGAACACGCCGTCGATTCCCGCCATCGCCTCCATGAGCTGATGGATGTTGCGGATGTCGCCGCGCACGAGCCGCACGCGGGGGTCGGCGAAAAGCTCGCGCGCCAGGTCTTCGTCAACGAGTGAGAGATTGTCGAAGAGAACGACTTCCTTGGCGCCGGCCAGCAGCAGGCCCTCGGCGATATGCGAGCCCACGAGGCTCGCTCCACCCGTGATCAGAAAGCGGCGATCGGCGATATCCATGACGGGACCTCCCTTGCTCGCGCCCGCGGCGCGGATTTGAGCCTCAAACACCCAGATAGGCCTTGCGGACATAGTCGCTGCGCAGCAGTTCGCGGCCCTGCCCCTCGAGCGCAATCCGGCCGTGCTCCAGCACATAGGCGTGATCGCACAAGCGCAGCGCCATATTGGCGTTCTGCTCGACGAGAACGACAGACAGGCCTTCCTCACGGCTGATCTCGACGACGATGCGGCCGATCTCGCGCACCAGCAGCGGCGCGAGGCCGAGCGAGGGTTCGTCGAGCAGAAGAAGTTTCGGCTTCGCCATCAGGGCGCGGCCGATGGCGACCATCTGCTGTTCGCCGCCCGAAAGCGAGCCCGCCTGCTGCGCGCGCCGCTCGGAGAGGCGGGGAAAATAACGGTAGATGCGATCGATTTCGCCGCGGATTTCGTCGGCGCCGTGTCGAAGGTAAGCGCCCGCCAGCAGATTTTCATAGACGCTCATCTGCGGGAAGAGGCGGCGGCCCTCCGGCGAGAGCGCGATGCCGCGAGACACAACGGTCGGCGCGTCCTTGCCGTCGATGCGCTCGCCGCGGAAGATGATCTCGCCCGAACTCGGCGCGTTGAGGCCAACGATGGCGCGCAGCGTGCTTGTCTTGCCTGCGCCGTTCGAGCCGACCAGCGCGACGACGCCGCGCTCGGGCACGGTGAGCGACACGCCGTGCAGCGCCTCCTGGCGCCCGTAGCGGAGGTGGACGTCGCGCAACTTAAGCATCGTCGTCTTCGGGCGCGCCGAGATAGGCCTGGATGACCGTTGGGTCGCGGCCGATCTCTTCCGGCGCGCCCTCGGCGATCTTCTCGCCGTGATCGAGCACCACGATATTGTGGCACAGCCCCATGACGAGGCGCATGTGATGCTCGACGAGCAGCACCGTCAGTTTCTTCGCGGCGGCGAGCGTGCGCAACAGCCGGCCGAACTCGGCCGATTCCTCCGGGATTGAGCCCAGCCACGGGTTCGTCGAGCAAGCAGAAGCTCGGGCTCGGTCGCCAGCGCAATCGCAACGCCGAGCCGCCGCTGGTGGCCGTATGGCAGGGAACTCGCCGGCAGATCGGCGAAGGCGCGCAGAGACAGCAGATCTATCAGCTCCTCGGCATGCGCCAGCGAGCGCCTCTCGGCGTCGCGCGCCGTGCGCGTATTCAGGAGGCCGGAGAGGAAGCTCACTCGCGAACGCGCCAGACAACCGCGCAAGACATTTTCGCGCGCGCTTGCGTTCGGATAAACGTTGGTCGCCTGGAAGGTCCGCGCCAGACCCTTTCGCACCACCTGGCTTGGGCGCAGCCCGGCGATCTCCTCGCCCTTGAAGCGGATGCTGCCGCGGCTCGGGCGAATGACCCCGCTGATGAGGTTAAAGGCGGTGGTCTTGCCGGCGCCGTTTGGGCCGATGAGGCCGGTGATCTCGCCGGCCGCCAGGGCAAAGCTGAGCCCGTTGACGGCTTTCAGCCCGCCGAAATGGCGCGACAGCCCCTCCACTTCGAGCAGCGAGCTCATGGGCGGCTCCGCCGAGTTGCATCAGCGAGGAGGCGCCGGAGGGTCGCGCCTATCGAGACGAGGCCGTTTGGCAGGAACATCAGCATCAGCACCAGGATCGCTCCGTACGCCACGTGCTGGAACGTCTTCGCCTCGCGCAGGATTTCCGGCAACGGCGTGAGGAAGGCCGCGCCGAGCACCCAGCCGACGAGGCTCGAGCGGCCGCCAATCACCACCATGACAACGCCATTCACCGATTCCCAGAAGGTGAACGTGTCGGGCGAAATGAAATGCACGTACTGCCCCATAAGTCCGCCGCTGAGGCCCGCGACGCCGCTGCCTATGGTGAAGGCGAGCAACTGGCTGCCGCTGGTGTTGATGCCGCTTGCCTCGGCTAACATCAGATTCTCTTCCGTGCTGGCGAAGGCGCGTCCCGTCGGCGAGCGCAGCAGCGCCCACGCGAAAAGGATGACCAGCACCGCAACCGCCAGCGCGAGATAGTAGAAATTGAACGGCGAGCCGAAATTCACGCCGAAGGCGCGGATCGGCGGAATGCCGACGATGCCGTTGGCGCCGCGCGTTATGTCGTCGGCGTCGAGCACGAGAAGATTGAAGAGCTGACCAAACAGGAACGTCACGAGGACGAAATAGACCCCGCGCAGGCGGAGGATCACGAGGCCGAGCAGAAAGGCGATCAAAGCTGCCCCGCCTGCGCCGGCGAGCACGGCCAGCGCGGGCGAGAGCTTGAGCTTGATCCCCAGCAGCGCCGAGACATAGGCGCCGAACCCGGCGAACGCGGCGTGACAAAGCGACAATTGGCCTGTTCGGAGAATCAGCCCGAGGCTTACTGCGAACACCACGTTGAGGAAGACGAGATTCGCGATGTGAATATAGAAGACGTTCGGGAACAGGCTAGGAATGGCGGCCAGCAGGGCGAGGAAGGGGGCGAGCCACAACCAGCGCCACGCCGCGCCTGTTTGAGCGCCGCGATGCGCCGCGATTTCCGCCGAAGCGCTCACGGACGCGCTCCGGCAACGCCCATCAGCCCGCGCGGCCGCGCCAGCAGGATGACAATGACGAGGACAAGCTGGAGGACGTCAGCGGCCGCCGCGCTCAGCAGCGTGCCCGCGAAGCTCTCGATCATACCGAGCAGAAGGCCGCCCACCGCGGCTCCAGGAATGCTGCCGAGCCCCCCGAGTATGACGACGACGAACGCCTTGAGCATCGGCGTCGAACCCATGAAAGGCGACACCGAGAACAGCGGCGCCATGAGCGCCCCGGCGACCGCGGCGAGGCCGACGCCCAGGCCGAACGCCACCGGGATCAGCCGCTCGGCGCGGATGCCCTGCAGCAGCGCCGCCTCCGGGTCCTGGGCCAAGGCGCGCATGCCGCGTCCGAGCTTGGTGCGCGCCATGAGCAACCAGAACAGGCCGAAGACGACGATGGCGGCGCAGAGCACGAAAAGGCGCGACATCGGCAGCGAGATCGAGCCGATGGCGAAGATTCCGGAGACAGGCGAAGGCACCGCGCGCGGGCTCGGCCCGACGGTGATAAGCACCACGTTCTCGATAATGATCGCCAGGCCGAGCGAGGCGATCATCGCGTTGAGTTCGTCGCCGCGGAAGCGGCGGAAAACCAGCCTTTCGACGATCGCTCCCGCAGCCACCACCAGCGCCCCCGTGATCAACAGCGCCAGCGGGAACGGAAGCTGCCATTGCGTATAGATGAACAAGAGGACGAATCCGCCGACCATGTAGAATTCGCCATGCGCGAAATTGACAATGCGCATGATGCTGAAGACCAGCGTGAAGCCCACCGCCATCAACACATAGATGGCGCTGAGCATCAGGCCATTCACGATCGCCTGGGCAACGATCATCGCGTCATCCGCTTCCCGCCGCTCCGCTAGTTGCAGGCTTCGACGGTGCAGTGGGCGACGATGGTCGTCGCGCCGTCATGCACCTGGGCGATGTAGAAGGGAAAGGACAGTTGGCGGTCGATGCCGTAATCCCTTTCGCCGGTCCAGCTGACCTTGCCCAGCAGCGTATCGAAGTCCTTCATGCGCGCCATGGCTTCGGAGAGCTTGTCCACGTCGTCGACGCCGCCGACCTGCTTCATCGCCGCAAACAGCATTTCCAGATTTGCGTAGAAGGGCGGGCTGAATCCGTTTAGCGCGCCGCGCCCCTTGGCCGCGTAGCGCCGCGCGTAGTCCTTCATTTTTGGAGCGTCGAAGTCGTTCGACTGATGCAGATACATGCCTTCGGCGGCCTCTTTGCCCGCGACGGCGAGAATGTCGGCGGTGGCGTCGCCGGCGGTGCGCACGATCGCGCCCTTGAAGCCGAGCTCTCGCGCCTGTTTCACCATCAGTCCGGCGGTCTGCGGCGAGTTGCCGTCAAGCTCAATCATATCGACGCCCTGCGCCAACAACTTGGCGAGCAGCGGCGCGAAATCGACGCGGTCCCGCTCGAAGAAGCCGGTGAGGAGCTCAGCGCCGGCCTTCTGGTAGGCCGCGCCGACCTGGATCGCCACCTGCTGGCCGCTCTCGTCGTTGGGAAACAGCGCGCCCACCTTCTTGGCGCCGGTCTTGGCGACGACCCAGCGCAACTGCGGGTCGGACATTTCGCCCGTCGTGAGCACGGGACGAAAAGTGTAGGGAAACTGCTTGCCGATTGCGTTCGGGGTGAACGCCATTTCGATGGTGAGCAGCTTGTTGTCGGTCGCTAGCGGAAGCACTGCTACGGCCGGCGCCGAGCCCATCGGGCCGATCACGATCCGCACCTGGTCCTCGAAGATCAGCCGGTTCATGGCGGTGACCGCGTCGTTCGCCTTGTAGCGATCGTCATAGGCGACGACCGAAATCTTGTAGCGCTTGCCGCCGATCTCCAGGCCGCCGTTGGCGTTGGCCTCGTCGGCGGCGAGCTCGGCGGCGTTCTCCATCGACACGCCCCAAGCTGCGGCGGGGCCCGATAGCGTGGCGAGGACGCCGATCTTCAACTCCTCAGCGCCGAGCGGCGAAGCCATCAGCACGGCAAGCAGGCAGCCGGCGAACACTTGCATCTTCATGATGCCTCCCCACGATCCAGGCCGCGCCGCGAGCGCCGGACCGATGGCCCGGCGCGATTTCGCTAGTTGCAGGCGTCGAAGGTGCAAGAGGCGACAATCTTCACCTTCCCGCCGCTGACTTGCCCGACATAGAACGGCGTGAGGAACTGGTGCCGCATTTCGTAGTCCTTGCCGCTCGTCCAGTTCACCTTGCCGAGCACCGTGTCGAAGTCCTTCATGTCGGCCATGGTTTGCGCGACCTTGTCGACGTCGGTCACGGTGTCGGCCTTCTCGATCGCCGCGAACAAAGCTTGCACATTGGCGTACAGCACGGGGCTGTAGGCGTTCATGTCGCTCTCGTATTTGGCCTGGTAGCGCTTGATGTAGTTCTGGACGCTGGGATCCTCGGGATTGATCGGCTGATGAACGTAGAGGCCTTCGGCGGCCGCGCCGGCGATTTTCAGGATATCGGCGGTGCCCTCGCCGCCGGTGCGGATGATGACGCCCTTGAAGCCCAGTTCCCGCGCCTGTTTGATGATCAGGCCGGCCGTGACGGGCGCGGAGCCGTCGGTGTCGATGGCGTCGATGCCCTCGGAGATCAGCCGCGTCAGGATCGGCGAAAAATCGGTGCGGTCGGCATCGAACTTCTCAAAATCGATCTTCGCTACGCCGAGCGCCTGATACGCGTCGTGCGCGTCGCCGCCGGTCGCCACGCCACTGTCGTTGTTGGGGCCGAGGATCGCAACATGCTTGACGCTCGTCTTGGACAAGATCCATTTGAGTTGCGGCGCCGCCACCTCGTGGCTCGTCAGCAGCGGACGGAAACTGTAGGGATAGTCTTTTTTCATCGCCACGCCGGCCCAGGCCATCGTCATGGTCAGCACCTTGTTCTCGGTGGTGATCGGCAGGATGGCGGCGAGCGGCTCGCCGAGCCCAATGGCCCGACGACGAAATGGATGTTGTCCTCGTAGATGAAGCTGTTGATGCCTGTGACGGCGTCAGTCGGCTTGTATTTGTCGTCATAGGAGACGACCGTCACCTTGTAATGTTTGCCGCCGACCGCCAGGCCGCCCTTGGCGTTGGCGTCCTCGGCGGCGAGCTCGGCGGCGCTCAAGATCGCCTTGCCCCAGGCGGCGCCTGGCCCGGACAAAGTCGCTAACGCGCCCAGCTTGAACTCTTGCGCCGATACAGGGTTTGCCAGCCACAGCGCGCACGCGGCCGCAGCCGGGATCAACCAACTCCTCATGACGCTCTCCCTTCCCGTTAGTGCTTTCCTTGGCGGTGGCCTCTCAGGCCGGCATGGGTTGCGCAACCTTGCGCCGGCGCAGCCGGTCCGTCTCCGATTCGTCGATGCTCCAACCGGTCGCCGAGGCGATGACGGCCACGCCATATTCCTCACGCGCCTGCTGCGGCGTGACGAATTCGTAGACGACATCCGCCAGCACCTTTTCGGCGTCGCGCTCGAAGGGATCTCCCCAGCCGCCGCCGCCCGGGCTCGCGACGCGCGCGAGATCGCCTGGCGCCATGACGATGCCCTCGTCCTTGGTGACGTGCTCGGGCACATGCGTTTTGCCGCCGAGCGTGAACTCGACCTCGGCGAGCGCGCCGTCGCCCCCGCCATGCAGGCCATAGGGCGGGAAGACGCCGCGATCGCCGAGCACGCTCGACAACGCGGCGCCGCGTCGGATCTGCACCTGGTATTCCACGCCGCAACCTCCGCGCCGCAGTCCGGCGCCGCCGGAGCCGTTGCGAATGCGATAATAATCGAAGGTCAGCGGATAAAGGTGTTCGCAGGTTTCGATCGGCGAAGTGCGGGCGCAGGAAATAGGCGCGTTGCCGTTGGTGAGCCCGTCGCTTTCCAGGCTCCCGCCATATCCGCCGCCACTGAAGCGGAACATGATGTAGCGCTTGTTTTTCTCCGGGTCGTGGCCGCTGACCGTCAGGTTTGTGACCGAGCCGAAGCAGGCTGCGGGCACCTTGTCGGGCAGCGCCTGCGCGAGCGCGCCGAACACCGCATCCATCACGCGCATTGACACCTCGGCCGAGGAGCCCGACACGGCGCGCGGAAACTGAGCGTTGAGGAAGGTCGTCTCGGGCGCGATCACGGTCACCGGGCGGAAGATGCCGGCGTTGTTGGGCACTTCGACGAAGACGTGTTTCAGCGCGCAGAACACGGCGGCGAAGGTCGCCGAGATCGAACCGTTGAGCGGGCCTTGCACGGGCGGGCTCGATTTCGAGAAATCGAAGATGAACTCGTCGTTGCGGATCGTCAGATCGAGCACGACCCTGATCGGTTCGAAGACGATGCCATCAGAGTCTGAGGCAGGTCTCGAAATGATAGGAGTTGTCGGGCAATTCGGAGATAGTGGCGCGCATCTGGCGTTCGGTGCGGTCGCGCAGCTCCTCGATGCTGTCGGCGACGAGTTCGTCGCCGTATTTGTCGAGCAGCGCGGTGAGGCGCTTCTCGCCGACATTAAGCGCCGCGAACTGGGCCTGCAGATCGCCGCGCCGCTCCTCGGGCACGCGCATGTTGGCGAACAGAAGGGTCAGCAGGTCTTCCTGCATGACGCCCCCGCGGCAGAGCAGTATGGGCGGGATGCGCACGCCTTCCTGAAAGATCTCTGTCGCTTTGACGCCGAAGCCGCCGGGCACATTGCCGCCTATGTCGGTCCAATGTCCGCAATTGGCGAGATAGGCAAAGCGCTTACCCTTGTAGAAGAAGGGCCGCACCAGCTTCACATCCATCAGATGCGTGCCGCCGCAGTAAGGATCGTTGAGGATGACGACATCGCCCTCGCGAAGATCGGGATAGGCCTCGATGGCCGAGCGCACAGCATATTGCATGACGCCGACGAAGATCGGCAGCCCGGTCTCGCCCTGGGCGATCATTGCTCCCGTCGAAGTGTCGTAGATGCCGTTGGCGCGGTCGCGCGCATCAGACATCGTCGGATTGAACGCCGCCTTCTCGAGCGCGAGGTCCATTTCATTGACAATCTGCGACAGCGCGTTCTGGAGAACGGTGAGGGTCGCCGGATCGATATCGCGACGTGTCATAGCGCCACCTCGACAATGAGATTGCCGTAATCGTCTACGCGGGCCTTGTCGCCCGGCTCGATAACCGTGGTTGTGTCCATCTGGTTGAAGATGGCCGGCCCTTCAATCAACACGCCCGAAGGGAGCGCGGCGCGGTCGTAGATCGGGGTTGGGCGCGACTTGCCATCGAACCAAACCTCGCGCTCGCCGACCCGCGCTTCCTCCGCCGTGGCCGAGGCCTTGGTGGCGGCGATGATCTTCTTGAGATCGAGCCGCGGCCTGATGCCTGTCACCGAGGTGCGAAGGTTGATGAGCTTGGCGCGGAAGCCGCCGAGATCGATCTTGAAGCGATCGAGGAAGGCCTGGCGCAGTTGGTCCCGCAGCGCGGTGACGCTGAGATGGTCGATGTCGAGCGTGATACGCAGCGTGTAGGTCTGGCCTTCGTACTGCATGTCGGCTTCATGCAGCGTCTCGACGCGTTCGACCGGCACCTGGTCGCGGGACAAGGCCTCCTCGCCGGCGCGGCGATGAGCGCGCAGAACCTGCTCGACTTCCGCGTTGGCGAGTTGGTCGACCGCCTTGCTCACCGTCTGCACAAAGTCGTGGCGAACATCGGCGACGATGCAGCCTAGCGCGCAGGTGATGCCGGGCACGTAGGGGACGATCACGCGTGGTACGCCGAGTTCGCGCGCCAGCGCCGTGCCATGCAGGGGTCCCGCGCCGCCAAAGGCAAAGATCGCAAACTCGCGCGGATCGAAGCCGCGCTGCAAGCTGACGAGCCGAATGGCTCCGGCCATCGCGTCATTGATGATGCGCAGCACCGAGCCGGCCGCTGTTTCGGCGTCGAGGCCGAGCGGCGCGCCGATCTTGGCGACAAAAGCGTCACGCACTTTATCAACGTCGACGCGACCCTCAACCGCCAGCAGCTTCTCGGACGAGAGGCGCCCGAGCAGCACGTTGGCGTCCGTCACGGTGGGCTCCGCCCCGCCGCGGCCGAAGGCGATGGGACCCGGCCGCGAGCCGGCGCTGCGCGGTCCGACCTTGAGCATGCCGCCTTTGTCGATCGCAGCGATCGAGCCGCCGCCTGCGCCGATCGTGTGGATGTCGATGACGGGTATGCGAAGCGGCAGTCGGAAGTCGAGATCGCGATCGCTGGTGACGATGGGCGCGCCGTCGACGATCATGCCGACATCGAAGCTGGTGCCGCCCATGTCGCAGGTGATGACATTCTTGAAGCCGGCCTGCTCGGAGATATAGGCGGCGGCGATGATGCCGGCGGCGGGGCCGGAGAGCACCGTAGCGACGGCGCGCTGCCAGGCGGCGTCGGCGGAAAGGATGCCGCCATTGGCCTGCATGATGGCGAGGTTGCGCTTGACGCCGTTGCGCTGCAGTTCGTCTGTCAGGCGCGAGACGTAGCGATGGATCAGCGGCTGGATATAGGCGTTGATCGCGGCGGTGCCGAAGCGTTCGAGCTCCCGGAATTCGGCCACAATGTCGGCGCTGGCGGTGATGTACGGCTTGCCGAGCACTTTCGAGGCGATGCCGGCGGCGCGCTGCTCGTGATCGTTGTTGGCGTAGGAGTGCAGGAAGCCGACGAGTATCGATTCGCAGCCGCGCTCTTTCAGCCGGCGCGCGGCCTCTTCGACCTCCTCTTCGTTGAGCGCGTCGATAACGCGTCCTTCCGCGTCGACGCGCTCGCTGACTTCGGCGCGGCGGTCGCGCGGGATGATCGGGTGGAACTCGCCCGTGAGGCCGAAAAGGTTGGGTCGGTCGCGGCGGCCAAGTTCCAGCACGTCGCGGAAACCCTTGGTAGTGATCATGCCGCAGACGGCGCCGTTGCGCTCGAGCGTCGCGTTGGTGCCGACCGTGGTGCCGTGCACCAGCCAGGATATTTTGGGGAGATCAATCTGAACGCCGCGCAGCCCGTCGAGAAAGCCCATCGCCTGATTGTCGGGCGT
Source organism: uncultured Pseudomonadota bacterium (assembly GCA_963710855.1). Classification (GTDB taxonomy): domain Bacteria; phylum Pseudomonadota; class Alphaproteobacteria; order Rhizobiales; family Beijerinckiaceae; genus Roseiarcus. The sequence goes on from CAVQBX010000026.1 coordinate 32,830, forward strand.
GGTGGGAACTTTGCTTAGGCTGACTTCGCCGGAATCTGCATCGATCGCGATCGAATCGGTGAAGGTGCCCCCGATGTCGACGCCGACGTGATAGGTCATCGCGCTGCTCCGATCGATTCACATCGATCGCCTTCAGCCGAAATAGGCGCGGATGCGAGGATGTAGTGCGTCTCCGGCGTCACGTCGACCTCCCGTCTCTACTTGACGGGATTCTTATCTGCGGCCGGAGGGCATTGCCTAGGAGCAATCGCGAACGCGGGCCGAATATCACGTATGTGAATGCGAAAGCTCGGGGCAGCGAAGGCTTTCGGAGGGAGGGCGGCCAAAAGATCTCGGTGAATTGTCGTCGGCATCAACAACGTGACGGCCGCCCAGGTCGTTGAGGCCCGCGACCTTCGCGCAATTGTTTGAATGCAAAATT
>CAVQBX010000027.1:0-69258 GCA_963710855.1 uncultured Pseudomonadota bacterium
CATCGTTTCGCGATAAAAGGCGCGGCAAAAAAGAAATTAATGGATGCGGCTGGCCGTAATGCCGGTTCGACTTTTGTTGAACACCAATTGTATGTAACGATGACCCTACCTGTACCGCTTCTGGTTCCAGCGATGCCCGAGCAGCGACAGGATGATGATCAGGCCGTTGAAGAGCTGGACCTAAAAGCCGCTGAGGCCCGCCCCGACGACGCCGCTCTGGATGAAGGACACGATCAGCGCGCCGATCACGCCGCCGACAATCGGTGCCGACGCCGGCCCAGGTCGGCGTGCCGCCGACAAACACCGAGGCGATGGCGGGCAGCAGATAGCCGTCGCCCGTAGTCGGCCACCAGGTGAAGTTGACCATCGTGGAGAAGATGCCGGCGAGCGCCGCGCCGACTCCCATGAACACGAAGGTCAACATGCGCGACCGCTGACATTGATGCCCATCTGCGGCGCGCTGTCGGGATTGTCGCCGACCGCGTGCACCTGCGCCCCAAAACGGTGGCGGTTGTAGAGCAACGCGGCGAATAGCGACGAAGGCGAGCGCCCAGAAAATCTGCACCGGCACGCCGAAAACCTCGCTGGAAAGCATCGTTCCTAGCCGGCGAGTCCATCAGGCTCGAGCAGCGCGATCGACTTGCCCTGCGTGATGATCATGATGACGCCGCGCAGCATGAAATTCATGCCGAGCGTCGCGATCAGCGAGGACAGATTGGCGATAGACGACCAGCGCGCCGACGGCGAGCCCAGCACCATGCCGGTCACGATCGCCGCCGACGATCGCGAGCGAACGGGGCTGTAGCCGGCCTGCACGACGAGCGCGAAAATCCAGGCGGAGAAGCCCATGGTCGCCGGAAACGACAGGTCGATCTCGCCGACCGTGACAATGAACACCAGCGGCACGACCAGGCACAGCGCCACCGGCAGCGTGACGAGCACCGAATTGTAGATCGGCCAGTTCAGGAACACGCGCGGACTCGCGACCATGAACACGCCGATCATCACCACGAACACGGCGAGCGTGCCGAGCGAGGCGCGGTTGGCCTCGAAAAAGCGGCGCACCGCGCCGTCCGGCGGACGGTTCACGCGCGGCTTCGCGGACGTCGATCGGCTGTCGCAGTTCGAGCGCTCATGCGGCGTCGTCCTTGCGAGCGCTCGAACGATGCGGCCGCCGGGGTGCGCCAGTGCTCCATGAAGTTGATCAGTCGTTCGGCCGTGCCGATCTCCTCCTTGGTCGCCTGCAGCGCGACCTGTGCCGCGGTCCATCACGACAAAGCGCTCGGCGATGTCGAAGACGTGATGGATGTTGTGGCCGATGAAGAGCACCGAGCGGCCGCCGGCTCGCACCGCGCGCACGAAACGGAAAACCTTCTCGGTTTCGGTCAGCGACAGCGCCGTCGTCGGCTCGTCCATCACGATCAGGTCGGCCTGGTTGTAGATCGCGCGGGCGATCGCGACGCCCTGACGTTCGCCGCCCGACAATTGGCCGACGATCGAATCCGGCGTGAACACTTTTGAGGTGAAGCCGATTCCCGCATCAGACGCTCGGCTTCCGGCGCTCCTTGCCGCGGATCGAGCAGGCCGAAGGCTCCTTCAACTCGCGGCCCATGAAAATATTGCGCACGATGGACTGCTGCACGCAGAGCGCGCGGTCCTGGAACACGGTCTCGATGCCGGCCTCGCGCGAGCGCGCCGCGTTCCAGCCGTCGCGGCTGGCCGCGCACGAGGATTTCGCCGCTGAGTCGGCTGGATCGCGCCGGCCAGCATCTTGATCAGCGTCGACTTGCCGGCGCCGTTGTCGCCGATAAGGCCGACGACCTCGCCGCGATCGACATGCAGATTGACGCCGCCGACCGCGAACACGCGGCCGTAGGACTTGGCGATGTCTCTTCAGTTCGATCAGCCGCTCGGCCATGAGAGTTTCTTTGCGGCGATTCCCTCCCCGCTTGCGGGGAGGGTAAGGGTGGGGGTCTGCTGAAAACGCGGTGGTTTCACCCCCTCCCCATCCCTCCCCCGTCAAGGGGGACGGGGCCGCGTCTAGCTACGCGCCTCTACCGCAAGCCTTCCTTCGCGAGATCCGCGACCGCCTTATAGTTCTCGGGCGTCACGAACCCGGCGCCGGTGTCGACGTTGATCGGCGCGAGGCCGTAGACGATCTGCTCGCAGAGGCTGAGGATCGGCAGATAGCCCTGCTGGAAAGGCTGCTGGTCGGCCGTCAGCTGCACCCAGCCGGCCTTGAAGGCCTGCACGATCTGCGGGCTGGTGTCGAAGCCGATGTTGAATACTTCGCCCGGCTTCTTCCCCGCCGCCTTCATGTAGACGGCGGCGTTGCCGAGATGCTGGCCGCCAGGATAGACGATCGCTTTCGCTGTCGGGATTGGCCTGGAACGCCGCGGTGACGATGGGGATGGCGAGATTGGGATCGGCGGCCCAGCCGGGATCGCTCGCCAGACGCACAACCTTGACGCCGGCTTCCTCGAGGGCCTTCGCCGTGCCTTCCTCGCGCGCTTGCGGATGACGTCGTTGGAGGCGAGGATCACGATCGCCATGTCGCCCTTGCTGAGGCCGAACCGGCGCAGGATTTCGACGCCTAGCGCGTGGCCCTGCGGCTCCTGCTGCGCGCCGACATAGCCGCCGCCAACCTTGTCGACCGCGGCCGGCACCGGCACGTTCTGATACATCATTTTGATGCCGGCTTTGGAGGCCTGCATCGCCAGCGGCACGATCGCGGCTTCGCCGGGATGGCCCATCATCGCGATGCCGTCGGGATGCGCGGCGACCGCTTCGCGCAATTGCTGGGTCATCTTTTCGTTCGCCCAGCCGGAGAACACATAGTCGACCTGCGCGCCGGTGTCGGCTGCGGCCTGTCGCGCGCCATTGTAGACAATCGTGCCGAAGGCGTCGCCTTCCGCGCCGCCGACGAAGAAGCGCAAGTGCACCTTGCTGCACCATTTGTCCTTGACTGTGTCAGCGTGCGCGACAGCTGAGACGGCGCACAGCGCCAGAGCCGCCGTCCCGGCGAGCGCACAAAGTCCAATTCGACTTCATTGCTGGAATCCTCCCTTGTGTTTGACCGATGTTCCAAGCCGGTTGTCTCCGGCGCAGTGTTCTTGAATGAAAATCAGCCGTCGAATTTCGACGAAGCGTTCGCCGCCGCGGCAGGCCTGCAGATATTTGAGCGCGTGAACCTGGCCGGTCATTTCGAGCTCCTCGCGATAGACCGGATCGTGCCAGCCCTCGATGTCGATCGTACCCTTGTAGCCGGCGAGGCGAAGCTCGCTGATGACGCGCGTCCAGTCGGTGTCGCCGAAGCCCGGCGTGCGCATCTGCACGAACGGATATTTGCCGAACACGCCATGCGCGCTTGACGATGTCCCAGCGCACGGTCGCGTCCTTGCCGTGAACGTGGAAGAATTTGTTCGCCCATTTGCGGATCTGCGGGATCGGATCGATGAGATAGACGAGCTGATGACAGGGCTCCCATTCGAGGCCGATATTGTCGCGGGGCAGGGCGTCGAACATCAGCTCCCATGCGTCGGGATTATGCGCGATGTTCCAGTCGCCGCTCGCCCAATTGCCGTCCATCGCGCAATTCTCGAAGGCGATCCTGACACCCTTGTCGGCGGCGCGTTTCGACAGTTCGCCGAACACTTCGACATAGCGCGGCAGGCTCGCCTCGATCGGCTTGCCCCGGACGCGGCCGGTGAAGCCGGCGATGGTGCGCGCGCCAAACAGATGCGCGTGATCAATCAAAGCCTCCCAGCCCGCGAGCGTCTTTTTGTCGAGTTCGCCGCCCTCGAGCGGGTTGCCGAACATGCCGAGCGTGTCGATGACGACGTCGGCCCCGCCGATCGCCTCCTTCAGTTCGTGAGAGAGCGCGGTCAGGTCCTTTTCCATCGTCTGCCAGAAGAACGGCTCGATGCTCTCGAAGCCGAGCTTCACCAGCCCCCTGACGGTGGCGCCGACATTGGGCGCGCCGGCGCGCACCATGGTGCCGATGCGGATATCCTTGAGGGCTCTCATGCCATCTCCTAAATGACGATCTCTATGCGGCGCCCGGCCTCGGCGCTTTCGATCGCGCCGAGCGCCATCGCCAGGCTTTTGACGTTGTCGTAGCCAACTGTCTCGGGCTCCACGCCCATCCGGACTGAGCGCACGAAATCCGCGAGGACGCCAAAGTGGCCGCCAACGCGATCGGCGGGATCGAGTTCGGGCACGGCGAGCGGCGTCTGGGTCTCAAACAGGCCGTTTCGCGGGTCTTCGCCGATCTCGGCATGCAGGCTGTCGCGTCCGTCCCATTTGATCGAACCTTTGGCGCCGACGATGCGCCATTCGCATTCCCAGCTCGTGCCGAGACCGTTGGCGCACCAGCTGCCGCGATAATTGAACACTCCGCCGTTCTCGAGATCGAAGATCGCGGAGGCGGACGAGCCATGGCGATACCAGGAGTTTCGGGGATTCCATTCGCGGGCGTAGACGCTCTCGGCCTTGAGGCCCGTCATGGCGCGCATCGCGTCGAAGCCGTGGATCGCCATGTCGAGCAGCAGGACGTGGTCCATCTCCTCACGGAAGCCGCCGAAATGCGGGGCGAGGAAGAAGTCGGCGTGCACACTCGTCACGTCGCCGATTGCGCCGCTGCTGAGAAAGCGCGCGATGCGGCGTACGCCTGCGAGATAGCGGCGGTTCTGCACCACCGCGTGCAGCTTGCCGGCGGCGCGGGCGCGTTCGACGAGATCGCGCGCCTGGCTCATGCTTTCCGCCATCGGCTTTTCGCTGAGCACGTGGCAGCCGGCGCTGAGCGCTTTCGCCACGACTTCGTGGCGCGCGGCGGGGACGACGATATCGAACAGCAGGTCCGGGCGGGTTTCGGCGAGCAGTGTTTCGAGATCGCCGGCGATCAGGCAATCCTTCAGCCCGAATTCCGAGGCTCTGCCCTTGGCGCGGGAAATATCGAGATCGGCGAGGCCGACGATTTCGAGCTGTTCGATCTTGGCGGCCGACTTCCAGCCACGCGCGGCTCATATTGCCGCATCCAAGCAGGGCCGCTCGCAAATGCAAGGCGCGTTTCTCCCTTCTACGGGCGGCGCTGTTGGCACGCGCCGTAAACGTTTACGAAAAATACCGGCAAGCGGGCGCGTTGTCAAGAACAGGGGCGGGCGCGTATGAGATTAAGCGCTTCGTTCACTCCAGAGAGCAGCCTTGATCGGCATTCGCGAACTCGCCCGACACCTCGGCGTCTCCATCGGCACGGTTTCGCGCGCACTCAACGACAAGGCGGACGTGAACCCTCTTACGCGCGCCCGCGTGCGGGAAGCCGCGACGCGGCTCGGCTATGCGCCCAATCAATCGGGACGCAGCCTGCGCCGAGGACGAACCGACCTCGTCGGCGTCATCGTTCCCGTCGGCCGCGACAATGCGCTCATCAACAATGTGTTCCTCTCTGTGCTCGAGGGGCTGCGCAGAAAACTGATCGAGCGCCGGCTCGACCTCGCGATCTTTCTGCAAGGTCAGGATGAGGACGCGTTCGGATCGCTGCAGCGGGTCGTGGAACGGGGCCTCGTTGACGGCCTCGTCATTTCCGACACCCAAAAGTCCGATCCGAGGATCGATTATCTGATCCGCACAAAAAGGCCGTTCGTGGCGTTCGGCCGCAGCGGTTCAGGGGGCAACTATCCCTGGGTCGATCCCGATTTCGAGACGGCGGTCGAGCGCGCGCTCGATCATCTGATCGAACTCGATCATCGGCATATCGCACTCGTCCTGCCTGAGAGCGAGAAGAACTTTCTTCATCTGATAGCGAACACTTATCGCTCGACGCTTCAGAAGCGCGGACTGCCGTTCGAGCCGGCTTTGTTGATCAGACGTGAAGGCGGCGAGCGTGGCGGTTTCCTGGCTGCGGACGCATTGCTCGCGCGGCAGCCTCAGCCCACCGCTGTGGTGGTTTCCGAGGCGCTGCAGACCGTCGGGCTCTATCGGAGATTCGCGGAACATGGCCTGAGGCCCGGCCGCGACATTTCCGTGCTTGGCGTCATGCCCGAGGGCCTCGCGCAGATGCTCCGGCCGACGCTCAGCGCCTTTGTTACGGACTGGACGGCGATTGGCGCGCGGCTCGGTGAGGCGCTGATCGGCGTCCTGTTCCATCGCCCATCGCCTCGCGCGAAGCCGGCGCCTCAACCCATGCAGGTCATCGTGCCGACGCATTTTGTCGAGGGCGAAAGCGTGCATAGGGTTCAGGCGGTGGCGAGGATCGCAATTCCGGCCAAACTCCGAGGCTGAGGCCTTTCCGCGCTGCCATCGAGGGAATGACGGCGCGATCCAAAAATCCAATCAGACAAAAGAGAACTGCGAAGCTTGCAAGTTCGAAGCCTGCACATTGTATAGCCATTGGACGGAGTTGCTGAGCATGACCGAGACATAATCGGCCAGTGGATTACCCGTCGCGTTGACATTCAGGTCGGCGACGGTGATGGCGGAAAACAGAGTGGCCGTCTGCTTGTCGGTGATCTCCTGATCGGCGACAGCGCCTGTGATGGTTGGTGCAGGCGCAACGGTGACGGAAACGAGCAGGCTCGGCGGCGAGGTCGATAGTTGTTGAGGTCCGGCCGCCAGCACGAAATCCGCACGGTCGTAGTCGCCCGCGAATTTCAGTGAGTAGTTGCCCGCCGTCGTCTGAATATGCAGCGTTCCACCCTCGGCGTCGCCGGAATAGGAATAGTTGGTGACGGAGCTGTAGGAAATGTTTTCGAGAATGAAGTAGCTCCACTTGGAGGCCCCAAATATCGTTCCCTTGAAAGTGTTGGGTCGATCGAGTTGCAGGGTTCCCGAGGCTTGCTCAAACGTGACGTCTTCAGACGTAGCGCCGTTCAGTTCGATCGTGCCGCCTTCCCAAAGATATTTCGGATGGGCGTATTCGTCGTTAACGAGGATGCCGCCGATCTCGATGCCGCCTGCGCCCGTAATGGCGCCATTCAGCACGAGGTCCTCGACGCCGGACGAGTCGTCCGCGTTCGTCACCGTTACAAAAATTTCGCCGTTATTGACGATCGGGCTGTCGACAGTCCCCGTGCCGCCGAGGCGCCCGGCCGCGTCGATCGTCAGATCGGACGATCTGAAAATGGCGTCGTCGGCAAGCGCCAGAGAGCCTTGAACGTCGAGGCTTCCCCATTGTAGGTTTGGCCCGAGAGCGTGAGCGCGCCCGTCTGGGCGATGGTTTGCAGCGTCGTCTGAATGGCCACGTATTTCGATGTGTTCGGATCGAAGAATTTTATCGCGCCGCCGGCGTCGAGTTCGATGTCGGCGGCGTCGTCGGTCAGAAGCTGTCCGACGTTCAGATACAAAGTGTTCGTGGTCGATTCGACGCTTCCGGGATGGCCGGCTTGATAGGTTCCGCCGGTCAACGTTCCGTCAACGAGGTTCGTGAAACCCCCGGCGTCGACGGTCATGGTCAAATTGCCGGAGATGGCGATCAACTGGCCGTTGTTTGTGAAGCTCGTGGCGTTCACGTCGAGATTGCTGCCGACGATCTCGGAGTCGACCACGAGGGCGCCGACATTGACGTGGCCGTGCCCCTGAATCTCTGTCTCCGCTCCGTTGACGGTAAGGGAGCCGGCCGAGAGCGTCCCCGCGATCAGAATCCCGCTGTCGCCTTCCAGATCCATGGCGCCGTCGACCGCGAAAGTGCCGCTCAGCATCAGGACATCGGAGTGCATCGTCAAAGACCGGATGGAATAATCTGCTCTGGCCCCGATCTTGACGTAAAACGTGACTTCCCGGCCGTTGGACGTAATCACCGGGAAAACCACGTCGGCGTCCGGACCCTTCGGGACTTTTCCGCCGGCCCAGATCGTCGGGTCGTTCCAATTGGAAAATTGCTGCGAAAGGCTCGTGGGGTTGAAAGTGTAAGTCGTCATCTCGGGATCTCAACGCGACTTCGCGCTCTCGCGACGCGTTCTCCATGTTCTGCAATTGTTTAAAGATCTAAACAAGGCGCGCTTCCGGGCAAACGAGATTGATCAGCCCTCGGCCGAGCTGATCGCTTCGCGGCCCGGTCCGGTCAGACCCCCGAGCCTTTCTGCGCCACCGTCCAGGGAATGAACGCGCACGGGACGTTCGGATCGCGGTAGCGGGTGGCGAGCGTCACATGGGCGCCGCGCGCCGGAAGCGGGCCGGAAATGACTGCGGCGATGGTGCGATGCTGCCCGCCCGCGGGATCCTTGAACAGCGCGTCGATGCGCGGCAGTTTGACGTAGGCCGGGCTCACCGGCGCGTGCACGCGTTCGATCGCGATGCGCGTCTGGGCGAGCACGTCGGCGTCGCTCGCCGGGCCGAGCACGACGGCTTCGAGATAATCCGGTTTTGTTGGCGCGGCCTTGGAATCGAGCGCGCAGCTTTCGGCAGCGCGCGCGCACGCCGGAGCCAGGCAAAGAAGCAATGTCGCCAGCAGGCGAGCGGAAAAATCAGGACGCATGGCTCTCCTCGTTGCAGAAGATGTTAACGAAAGTGGGGCGCCCGCGCGCGGCCTTGTCGGCGGGCGCGTCCCATGTTAGCCACCCCGCGCAGTCGGGGCATAGCGCAGCCCGGTAGCGCGGAAGTTTTGGGTACTTCAGGTCGCAGGTTCAAATCCTGCTGCCCCGACCACGCTACGGGCTTCTTGGGGTTAGGGAAGAATGACCGCTCGTATCTATCAGCCGGCCCGCAACGCCATGCAATCGGGGCAGGCCAAGGACAAGTGGCTGCTCGAATATGCGCCCGAGACGGCGCGCGTCATAGAACCTCTGATGGGCTGGACGTCCTCGAACGACATGAAGTCGCAGGTGAAGCTGAAATTCGACAGCAAGGAAGAGGCGATCGCCTACGCCACCCGCAACGGCATCGCCTACCGCGTCGAGGAGCCGAAGCCGCAGGGCCACAAGATCCTCTCCTATTCGGACAATTTCCGCTACAATCGCGTCGTCGCCTGGACGCATTGAAGCTTCGGCTCCGTAGCTCAGCCGGATAGAGCAGCCGCCTTCTAAGCGGCAGGTCGCAGGTTCGAGCCCTGCCGGAGTCGCCAGTAAATTCAATTAGTTATGGGACAATTTGGCGCCCGGGGCCATGCCCGGGCGCTATTGTGTTGTCGGGTCAGTAAGCGAGGGTGCCCGGCACGCCGAACGCGCTGTTGATCGTCGTGAACGGCAATGCGGCGATCTGCCAGGCGAGGTGCACCGGCGCGCCGACCACAACGCGCGGATCGTTGGCGTCGTGCGGGAAAAACACTTCCACGAACCGGAAAGGCAGGCTTACGATCGTGCCCGCCATCGCAACCGGCGCCGTCACGATCGGAAGGGGGCCATGGAAGGCGTCGGGAGGCGCGGGGCGCGCGTTCACGACGATATCGTGGCTGGCGGCGTGATGGGTGTGGTGGACGACCTTGTGATGAACGGTGGTTTGCGTCGTGCTTGCCGAGGCCGGCCCGCCAAACGCTCCCGCGAGAAGCGCCGCGCCGGCGACAGCATAAACCAGTTTAGTTACCCGAATCTGCATACTCTTAACTCCTTGCCCATCGGCGCGATTTCACGCGCTCGAAATAGTGCCGCTGCAGGTTCGTCTAGACGATTTTTCAACGCGCTGTCCAACTTTCTCTTCAAGATATCGTTAAGAGGCTGGCGGCGTTGGCCAAATTCGCACCGCCTGCCGAAGCGTTACGCGGGATTGGCTTCGCCGAATTCCTGCCTGAGCGCTGCATCGTTCGCGCCCAGCGCCGGCACGGGACGCAGAGCGGGCGGCGGCCCGCCGGCGACGCGCGCGCCGGGGGCGACGAGCTCGACCGGTCCGCCCGGCGTCTCGACCGTCGCCACGCGCAACTGGGGGTGGGCGATGAGGTCGTCGAGCTCGTTCAGTGCGCCATAGGCGATGCCGGCGGCTTCGAGCCTCTGCATGGCCTCGTCCCGCGTCGAGCGCGCCAGCGCGGCGGCGACGATCGTGTCGAGGGCCGGGCGATTGGCGACGCGCAGGCTGTTGGAGCGGAAGCGCTCGTCGCTCGCGAGATCCGCGTCGCCGAGAACCTCAGCGCACAGCCGCGCCCATTCACGCTCGTTCTGGATCGACAGGATCAAAACCTTGCCGTCGGCGCAGGCGAAGGCGCCGTAGGGGGCGATCGTCGGGTGTTTGAGGCCCATGCGCCTTGGCGGCTTGCCGCCGTAACGCGCCTGAAGGTAGGGCACGTTCATCCAGTCGGCGAGCGTATGAAAGAGCGACACTTCGATGGCGCGCCCCTTGCCGGTGCGCTCCCGCGCGTAAAGCGCCTGGAGGATCGCGCCGAACGCAGTGTCGCCGGCGGCGATGTCGCAGACGGATATGCCGACCCGCGCAGATTCCTCGGCCGTGCCGTTGATGGCGAGCAGGCCGCTCTCGCCCTGGACCAGCAGGTCGTAGGCCTTGTGGTCGCGATAGGGGCCATCTTCGCCGTAGCCGGAGATCGAGCAATAGATCAGGCGCGGAAAACGCCCGGTCAGCGCCTCCGCCCCAAGGCCAAGCCGCGCGGCGGCGCCGGGGGCGAGATTCTGGACGAACACATCCGCCTTCGCCGCCATCGCGAGCACCAGGTCCAGATCCTCGGGGCGCTTGAGGTCGAGACGGATCAATTCCTTGCCGCGGTTGAGCCAGACGAAATAGGCGCTCTGCCCTTGGACCAGATGGTCGTATTCGCGCGCGAAATCGCCCTCGGGGCGCTCGATCTTGACGACCCGCGCGCCGGCGTCGGCAAGCCGGCTGGTGGCGAACGGGGCCGCGACCGCCTGCTCGAGCGCGACGACCAACACGCCATCGAGGTCCGACATGCTGAGGTCCTTATCGGTTCGGCTCCCGCCCGGCCTCGGGAGAGCCTTCGGCTCCGCTGATCGCCGGCTGGCGTCCGTTATCGGCTGTTTAGCGTCCGTCAAGAGCCGTCAAGCGTCCATCAAAGGCCGTTAAGAGCGGCTTAGCGTCCGTTAAAGTCCGTTAAAAGCCGCTTATTTAGCGGCCAGTTTCTAATGTTTTCAATGGCTTGTTGCATGAATCGGCCGATAATTTTTTTCGTGACGGACCTTGTCGCCTGAAGGGGGAGCACGCCTTTCGGCAAGCCATATCCCCCTTAGCATGATATTCTGATTTCCGAAAGAATTTTTCCGATTTTATTCCGCGAGTTATGGCGCCCGCGGCATTTGCGCCAAAGGCCCTAAAAGTGGCCGAAGGCCGGAGGGGTGTGGGAGGCGGAACTGGCGGCGGAAGAAGGGTTGGATGCCGCCCTGTCATCCCCGCGAAAGCGGGGATCCAGCGCGTGATGCTGCGCTTGCGGAACACGACTTGCAGCTTGGAGCTGCGGAACTCTACGACACTGGATTCCCGCTTTCGCGGGAATGACAGTCTCTCGATCCGAGCGGTTCCACGCCGCCACACCCGGGCTTCGGCCACCCCAGCATAGCTGAGGAAGGAGGAGCCGGGCAGGTCGCTGGCTCGTTTCACGGCTGGCTCCTTGCGTCAGTCTCGGCTCCAACTGGAAGACGCTTCGACGTTGACGAACATCAAGCGGGCGGCCGCCCCGCCGTCCTAATCAGCAAAACTCCCGCCAAGAGAATTCCTCGACCGCCTTGACCTTCAACCCGGACATGTCAATTCAGGTAGCGGGCAGTGAGGAGCCGGGTCCCATCGAAATCTCGCGTCATACGCAGGTCTTGAGCTGGCGCATGCTGGCGCTGACGATCGGGCCGGCACTCGTCGTGATGCTGGCGGATACGGAAGCGGGCAGCGTGATTTCGGCCGCCCAGGGCGGCGCTCAATGGGGTTACCGGCTGGCGCTGCCGCAGCTTTTGATGACGCCCGCTTTGTTCATGGCGCAGGAACTGGCTGGGCGCCTCGGCCTCTACACCCGCAAGGGGCTCGCCGAACTCGCGCTGAACCGGTTCGGTCGCGTCGGCGCCGGGCTACTGCTCGCGACGCTGGTGCTGAGCTGCGGCGGCGCGCTCGTCACCGAGCTCAGCGGCATTGCGGGCGTCGGCGAAATGTTCGGCCTCGCCGCCTGGCAGACGACCGCGATCGCCGTCGTCGGCCTGCTGACGATCGTCTGGACGAGCAGCTATGCGGTGGTGGAGCGCGCGGCGATCGTGGTCGGCTCGGCCGAGGTGGCCTTCATCGTGCTCGCCTGGATGGCGCATCCGGACTTGAGGCAACTGGCGGCGCAATCGCTGCAGTTTCCGCTCGGCGAGCGCGGCTATCTCTTTTTGCTCGCCGCGACGCTCGGCACCTGCGTCATTCCCTGGGCGATTTTCTATCAGCAGTCCGCCAGCATCGACAAAGGCCTGAGCCACGAAAACCTCGCCGCGATGCGGATCGAGACCGGCGTCGGCGCCCTGTTCTGCCAGATCGCCACGGCGGCGATCGTGATCGCCGCCGCGGCGGCGTTCGCGCACCAGGGCCGCGCGCTCGATCGTGTTGGCGACATCGCCGAGGCGTTCACGTCCGCGATCGGCCCGGTCGCGGGCCGGATCGTGTTCGTCGCGGGGCTTTGTGGCGGCGCGCTGGTCGCGGCGATCGTCGTCTGCCTCGCCGGCGCCTGGGCGTTCGGGGAAGTGATCGGCGCTCACCATTCGCTGAGCGAAAGCCCGGCGAAAGCGCCGTGGTTCTACGCGGGCTTCACGATCCTGCTGCTCGCCGGCGGCGGCCTCGTCGTATCCGGCGTGAACCTCGTCGCCCTCGCTGTCGGGGCCGGCGTGCTCAACGCCGTGCTGCTGCCGGTGGTGCTCGGCTTCCTCTACGTCTCGGCCCGGCGCGACCTGCCGCCGCAAGCCCGACTCAGGGGTCCCTACGCGGTCGCCGTCGGCATCGTATTCGCCGTCGCCTCGGCGGTCGGGCTCTATGCGGGCCTCATGGGATCCTTCTGATGCGACGAATGGACTGTGGCGAACGTGTGGGGTTTTGCCAATGGCGCCATGATGTCGCCGACTTTGGGGCGAAGGGTTGGCGGCAGTGGGCGAATGTCGGCAATGTGGCAAGTTGCTGATTTGATATGGGGCAGGGCGGGCGCAAAGTTAGGAATTTAGAAAGAATGCCGATAGAAAATGCGAGCGGCGCTCGTGCGATTTGCGTTATCGCGGAGACCGAATCGAGTTCGGACGCTGGCGGGGGTTCCAGAGTGTTGAGTACGCGTTGATGGGCGTTTCGATTTGGGCAGGGGTCAGCCCTGCGATGAGATCCATGAAAAACGCGGGCCTGATGGCTTGCGCCGGAGCTTTTGGGCTGGCGGGCTGCGCGCAGGCGCCGCAGCATGTCGCCTCGCGCCACACGAAAGAGTATTTTCCGACCGCGGTCTATGGCGCGGCCTCGCAGCGCGTGATCGCCGACGGCCAGCCGGTGCCGAAGGGCGGCGGCCAGTACCTGGTCGGCCACCCCTACACGGTCGCCGGCAGGACCTACTATCCGGCTGAAAATCCCAATTATTCCGCTGTCGGCTTTGCGTCCTGGTATGGCGACGCCTTTCACGGCCGGCGCACCGCCAATGGCGAAATCTACGATATGCGCTCGCTCACGGCGGCCCATCCGACTATGCCGCTGCCGAGCTATGCGCGGGTGACGAATCTCTCCAACGGCTATTCGGTGATCGTTCGAGTCAATGACCGCGGGCCGTATCATGGCGGCCGGGTGACGGACGTTTCCTCGCGCGTCGCCGATGTCCTGGACTTCAAGAACAGCGGCACGGCGCGGGTCCGCATAGATTATGTCGGGCCGGCGCCGATGGAAGGCTCCGACGACGGCGCGCTGCTGGCGAGCCTGCGCACGGATGGCGGGCCGGCCCGCCTCGACGGCTATGCGGGCGCGACCATGGTCGCCTCGGCGGAGGCCGCGCCGCCGGCGTTCTTCTCGCTGTTTTCTTCCGGACGCAGCGCCGCGCCGCAGCCCGCTCCGCCTCCGGCGCCGACGCCCGTCGCAGAACCTCGGCCGGTCGAGACCGCATCCTCCGAAGTCGCGGCGGCGGAGCCGACGCCCCGACCGCACATCGTCAATCCGCCATTGCCACCGGAGCGTCCCTTCGATCTAGGCGCGGTCCGCAAGGATCCGCTCATGCAGCTCGCTTCCGTTCCGCTGCCCCCGCACCGCATTTCGACCGGCGACCGGGCGCTGTACTTCGCGGCGGGAGAGGAAAGCCCGGCGGCATTCTCCCACGCGCTGAAACCCATCAAGACCAAGCCGCTGGACTAGCTGCTGTAGCGGCGGTCGTTGAGCCCTTTGCCGCAGATCAGGCCCCTGTCATCCCCGCGAAAGCGGGGATCCGGCGTGTGACGCATTGCTTGCAGAAAATTGCTGAAAATTTTGAAGCCGCTGAGGTCTACGACACTGGATCCCCGCTTTCGCGGGGATGACAATTGTTAAGCGACCGCGGCTGCAAGGCGCGGCCATTGCGTTCGCGATTGTCGGGCGCCACAAGAGGCGCGCGGCGCCGCGGCCGCGTTTGAAGGGTTTAGCCGGGTGTCGTCCGTTGGCTCGGTTCTGGGGCTCTCGCTAGGCCTTGCGCTCGGCGTCGCCGCCGCGCATGCCGAAAATTTCCAGAGTTCTGCGCCGATCGCCCTCGTGCAGGATTACGAGAGCGGCGCCATCCTCTACGAGAAGAGCGCCGATCAGCCGATGAACCCGGCGCAAACCGTCAAGCTGATGACGGCGGAGATCGTGTTCAACGAAATCCGCGAGGGCCGGCTTCATCTCGACGACGAATACGCCGTCTCCGAGAACGCCTGGCGCACCGGCGGCGCGCACGGCCATTCGACCGCGATGTTTCTGGACGTCAAAAGCCACGCGCGGGTCGAGGATCTGCTGAGGGGCCTCATCATCGAATCCGGCAACGACGCCGCGCTGGTTTTCGCGGAAGGCATCGCCGGCTCCGAGGATGGTTTCGTGCAACTCATGAACAAGCGTGCGCAAGCCCTTGGTCTAACTCGAACTCACTTTTTGAGTTCCTATGGCAAGGGCGAAGGCGACCAGCGCTCGACGGCGCGCGACATGGCCGCCCTCGCTGCGCATCTGATCCGCGATTATCCCGAATACTATCATTATTTCGCCGAGAAGGATTTCACCTGGAACAAGATCCATCAGTTGAACCGCAATCCGCTGATCGCGATGGGCATCGGCGCGGATGGGCTGATGGCGGGAGATTCGACTGACGGAGGCTTCGGGCTTGTCGGCTCGGCGATCGAAGACGGGCAGCGGCTGATCGTCGTGGTCAACGGCGAGAAGACCGGGACTGAGCGCGCCGACGAGGCGAGAAAACTGTTCTCGTTCGGCTTCCGCTCCTTCGATTCCCGAGTGCTGTTTCGCCCCGGCGACACCGTCGGCTGGGCCTCGGTCTACGGGGGCGCCGCCGGCAGCGTCGAACTGACCTGCTCGGACGAGGCGAAGATTTTCGTGCCGCATGGCTCGACCGATCGCCTGCTTGCCAAAATCGTCTACACGGGTCCGCTCGTCGCGCCGGTCGGCGAGGGCGCGGAAGTCGGCAAGCTGCAGGTGTTTCGGGGCCAAAATCTCGCGCTCGAACTGCCGCTGAAAACCAAGGCCTCGGTCGTCGAGGGTTCGCTGCCGCGACGCGCTCTCGACGCCCTCATCGAATATGGCGGGGACTGGGTGCGCCGCCTGATCAAGAGGCCGGGGTGACCGCGCGGGGACGCTTCATCACGCTGGAGGGAGGCGAGGGGGCGGGCAAGTCGGCCCAGGCGCGCGCGCTAGGCGCGCGGCTCGAATACGCCGGCGTCACCGTGAAACTGACGCGCGAGCCCGGCGGTTCGGCGCTTGCCGAAGCGTTGCGTGAGATCATCCTGTCCGGCGCGGCCGCAAAATTCGGCGCCGCGGGCGAGGCGCTGCTGTTTTCCGCGGCGCGGATCGATCATATCGACCAGACGATCGAACCCGCCTTGCAGCGCGGCGAGTGGGTGATTTCGGACCGGTTCGCGGATTCGACGCGCGCCTACCAGGGCGCGGCCGGGCGCCTCGACGGCGGCTTCATAAGGCGGCTCGAACAGGTCGTGCTCGGGGAGCGAAAGCCCGACCTGACGCTGATCCTCGACCTGCCGCCGGAAGTCGGCCTCGCGCGGGCCAGCGAGCGGCGCGGCGCGGCGTCCGCCGACCGGTTCGAGGCGGAGGACGTAAGCTTCCACGCCGCCCTGCGGGCGGCTTTCCTCGAAATTGCCCATGAGGAGCCGCATCGCTGCGCCGTGATCGACGCGAGCCGGAGCATCGCAGCGGTCTCGGACGCGATCTGGGCCGCGATCGTCGAGCGGCTCGGCGTCTATCTCGTGCCGGACGAAGTGAGATGAGCCGCGCCCCCCGCAAGGAGCGCGACACGGAAACGCCGGAAAGCGACGTTTTCGAGGGCGCGCCGCATCCGCGCCATGCGGTCAGGCTGATCGGCCACGCCTCGGCCGAAGCCGAAATGCTCAACGCCTATCGCGGCGGCCGGCTGGCGCATGCCTGGCTGATCGGCGGCCGGGAGGGGATCGGCAAGGCGACGCTCGCCTGGCGTTTCGCCCGCTTCCTGCTGAGCCATCCCGATCCCGCGGCGCCTGAAGTCGTCGCTGCCCGCGATCTTTCCGTCCCTGACAACCACCCGGTCGCGCATCAGCTCGCCGCAATGGCGCATCCCGATTTCGCGCTGCTGCGCCGCGCCTTCAACGAAAAGACCGAGCGCTTCTTCACCGAAATCGGCGTCGACGACGTGCGCGACCAGATGCATATTTTCCGCCTGTCTTCGGCGTTCGGCGGCTATCGCATTGCGATCGTCGATGCCGCCGACGAACTCAACAAGAGCAGCGCCAACGCACTCTTGAAGATCATCGAGGAGCCGCCGGCGAAGTCGCTGATCCTCATTCTCGCCCATCGCATGGGCGCGGTGATGCCGACGATCCGCTCGCGCTGCCGCCGCCTGCTGCTCGAACCCTTGAAGGTCGATGAGATCGTCGAAATCATCTCGGGGTTAGATCCGCCATATCCGGAAGCGAGGGCCGATCGGATCGCCGAGGCGGCGGCCAAAGCTGACGGATCGGTGAGAGAGGCGCTGCGGCGGCTCGATCCCGCGAGCCAGACGATGGCCGCGATGATCGAGAGCGCCATCCAGCGCCTGCCGCGCGGCGACGCAAAACTCAACACGCGCCTCGCAGAGGCTTTGAGCCTGCGCGGGGCGGAGCGCAATTTCGACCTGCTTTTTGCGAGCCTGTTCGACTGGCTTGTCCTCGCGAGGCGCGCAAGCCCGGTTCGCCGGGGCGGCTCGAAGCCATCGCCGCCCTGTGGGACACTCTTGCGCGGCTTCGCGCGCGACGCCGACGCCCTCAACATCGACAAAAGGGCGACAGTGCTCGCCGCCTTCGAGGAGATCGCGGCGAGGGCGGGCGCGCTGGGGTGAGCGACGCGGCGCTGCGTAGATCGTTATAGAGAGTCGCACTTGGGAGTCCCTGTGCAGCCGGGATCGTCGACCCCCAAGGGCTCGATAGGGTGCTGTCATCCCCGCGAAAGCGGGGATCCAGTGTCGTAGGGCTCTGCGGCTTCGAGCATCCAGCCCTGTTCTGCAAGCCCAGCGTCACACACTGGGTCCCCGCTTTCGCGGGGATGACAAGGGCAACTAACTCGCAATGACTTTTCTCCGCTCTTTGTCGTGGGAACGTTGACGTTGACGACGTGCGCTGCGTACGGCTATAGAACGTTTCACAAGAAATCATCGAACAAGTTCGGCGATAGCCGAAGGGATGGAAGCGATTGGAAGGGGCGGCGCCCACCATCAAGGATGTAGCGCGGCGGGCCGGGGTCTCGGTCGCGACGGCGTCCAACGTGGTCAACGGCGCGCGCCCGGTCGGCGAGGCGAGCCGGAAAGCCGTCGAGAGCGCGATTTTGGAGCTCGGCTACCGCGTCAATCGCGCGGCCGCGTCGCTTCGCAGCCGGCAAAGCCGTCTTGTCGGTCTCGTCGTGCCGGACATCGCCAATGTGTTTTTCGCGGGCCTGGTCGATCGCGTCGAGCAGGAGGCCGAGCGGGCGGGCTACGACCTGCTTATCGCCTCATCCAGCGAAGAGCCGTCGCTCGAGCGCCGTCGCATCGAAGCGCTGATCGGCCGCCGCGTCGACGGGGTTCTGGTCGCGCCTTCCACCGATACCTCTGCGCGCTGGTACGCCGAGGCGGCCTTGGCGGCGTCGCTCCCGCCGATGGTGCTGATCGACCGCGGCGCCGATTGCGATGGCTTCAACGCGGTGAGCGCCGCGGGCGAGACCGGGGGATATGAAGCGACGCGCCATCTCGTCGAGCGGGGCCATCGCGACATCGCGGTGCTCGCCTACAGCCCCGAGCTACGCAACATCTGCGCGCGCATAGAAGGCTATCGGCGCGCGCTTGGCGAAGCGGGATTAAGCGCGCATGCGAGGATCGTGGTTTCGGCGCCCGGCGTCGAGAACCTGCGCGCGGCGATCGAGCACGATCTGCATCGCGTCGACCGGCCAAGCGCCATTTTCGCGCTGACGAACCATTCCTCGCTCGCCGCCATCAAGGCCGCGCGCGGTCTCGGGCTCGACATCCCCAGCGACCTGTCGATCGTCGGCTTCGACGACGTCGACTGGATGTGCGCGCTTCGCCCCTATCTCACTATCGGTCGCGCAGCCGATCGAGGAAATCGCCGCCCGCTCGTGGAGCGTTCTGATGAGCCGGATCGGCGGCGATCTCAGCGCGCCCCAGCGCATAGAACTTCCCTGCACCCTGAAGGTGCGGGAATCCACCGGGTTCGCCGGTTCCCGCCTGAAGGTGCGGGCGGCGGCCCAAATTTGAACGACAAGACAACCGGGAGGATCAGATGTTGAAGCGTTTTGCGACTGGAGCCGCGGTCGCCGTCGTCGCGCTGGCCGCGGCGAGCGGCGCCTTTGCCGCCGACAAGCCCGTCTACGGCGTCCTGATGAAGACGCTGTCGAACCCCTTCTGGGGCGCGATGGAGCAGGGGGTAAAGGAGGGCGCCAAGAAGGCGGACGTCGAATATTTCCTGCAGGCCGTCGAATCCGACCAGGCCGCCGAGCCGCAGCTCAATACCTGCAACACGATGCTCGAGAAGAAGCCGGCGGTGATGATAACAGCGGCGATCAACTCGACCATTCTCTTGCCCTGCCTGAAGCGCGCCAACGAACTGAAGATTCCGGTCGCCGATCTCGACAACAATCTCGATCCCGAGATCACCAAGAAGGCGGAGTCGAAATCGCCTTCCACATCGGCTCGGACAACGAAGCCGCAGGCGCCAAGGGCGCGGATTATCTGGTCAGCGTGCTCGGCAAGGACGCCAAGGGCCCTGTTCTGGTGATCGAAGGCCTCTCCGGCAACATCACGGGACAGAAGCGCGCGCGGGGATTTGCCGAAGAGCTCAAGAAGGCGGCGCCCGGCCTCAACATCGTCGCCTCGCTACCCGGCGACTGGGACGGCCAGAAGGCCGCGAACATCACCAACGATACTTTGCAGCGCAACCCCGATCTCGTGGCGATCTTCTGCGCCAACGACGGCATGGCGCTCGGCGCCGTGGAGGCGGCGCGCGCCGCGGGCAAGGACAAGACGATCGTCATCGGCGTCGACGGCAATTCGGCGGCGGTCAAGTCGATCATGGCCGGCCGTCTCAACGCCTCGGTCGCCCAACTGCCCTATCTCGTCGGCATGCAGGCGGTCGAAACGATGAAGAAGGTGCTGGCCGGCGAGAAGGTTGCGGAAAACACCTTCGTGCCGACGCTCGTGCTCACCAAGGAAGTCATCGAGGCCAAGAAAGACCCGATGCTCGAATATGTGAAGTAGAGCGAAGCCAAGCCGCGGGCGCCAAGGTAGGCAATTGTCATTCCCGCGAAAGCGGGAATCCGTGTCGAAGGGCTGATCGTCCTCATAATTTCAGCCTTTTCCGTGGCCGGGCATCGCACACTGGATCCTCCCCTCGGGGGAGGACGGTGATCCGTGTGAGACCGCTTGGCAAACGCGAAACAATGCTTCCCGCGGCCCGTGGAGACGGCGGGCGGCGCTTCCCCATTCTGGACGACCTTCCTGTCCGTTGCTTCTCCGTCGGCCCCGCCGCTTCGCGGCTCGCTTTCGTGACGTCGTTCCGCATCGAATCGCTCGCCGTTCTCATCACGCTCATCGTCATCATGAGCTGGTGGAACTGGCCTTATTTCCTGACCGCGTCGAACGCGCTCAACATTCTGCTCGGCGACCTCGACGCTCGGCGTGCTCGCGATCGGCATGACCTTCGTCATCTCGTCGGCGGGCATAGATCTCTCGGTCGGCTCGCTGATGGCCTTTTCCGGCGTCATCGGCTCGCAGGCGGTCAACGTCCTGGATATGCCGTGGCCGGTCTGCATCGTCGCCTGCATCGCGGCGGGCGCCTTCGCGGGCGCGATCAATGGCTTGCTTGTAACGCGCGGCTCGATACCGCCCTTTATCGTCACGCTCGGCATGCTTGGCGTGGCGCGCGGCGTGGCGCTGGTGTTGACCAATGGCGTTCCCGTCTACGGCTTGCCCGCGCAGATCGTCTATCTCGGACAGGGGCGGCCCGGCGGCGTGCCGACGCCGGTCATTCTCCTGCTTCTCACCGCCTTTGCCGCCCATGTCCTTTTGAGCCACACGCGCTTCGGCCTCCACGCGCAGGTGATCGGCGACAATGAAGGGGCCGCGCGGGCGATGGGGATCAGGGTCAATCGCCTGAAGGCGGCGCTCTACGCGCTGTCGGGCGCGCTCGCCGGGCTCGCCGGCCTGATCTTCGCAGCTCGCGTAAATGCCGGCGATCCGACGGCGGGCTTGAGCTACGAACTCACGGCTGTGACGGCGACGATCATCGGCGGCACCAATCTGTTCGGAGGACGGGGCAGCATCGTCGGCACCGTGATCGGCGCCCTGATCATGGGGGTCTTGCAGAACGGCCTGAACCTGCACGCCGTATCCTCCTACTATCAGCAGATCGCCATCGGGTCGGTGCTCGTTCTCGCCGTCTGGCTCGATCGCCTCAACGCGGCCGGACGGGGCGACGATGAGCCTGCTGCGCTCAAGGACATCGCCAAGAACTTCGGGGCCATCGAAGCGCTGCGCGGCGTAACCTTCTCGGTCGGCAAGGGCGACGTGGTGGGTCTCGTCGGCGACAACGGCGCCGGCAAATCGACGCTGATGAAGGTGATCACCGGCGTCTATCGCGCCGACCGCGGCGAGATCGATTTCGACGGCAAGTCGCTGCACGGGCTCGACCCGCATCGCATCCGCGAAGCCGGCATCGAGATGATCTACCAGGACCTGGCGCTCGCCCGAATGCGCGACGTCGCCTCGAACATCTTTTTGGGGCGCGAACTTACTCACTCAGTGTTCGGCCTGAAACTGATCGATGCGAAGCGCGATGCGCGCCGAGGCCGAGAAGATGATCGCCAGGCTCGGCGCCCGGGTGAAATCGGTGACGCAGATCGCCGGACAGCTTTCCGGCGGTCAGCAGCAGTCAATCGCCATCGCCCGCGCGCTGACCTTCGATCCAAAGCTCGTCATCATGGACGAGCCGACGGCGGCGCTGGCGGTGCGCGAAATCGAGCACGTGCTCGAACTCATCCGCACGCTGAAATCGCAAGGGATCAGCGTGATCCTGATCAGCCATCGCCTCACCGACGTGTTCGCGGTCTCAGACCGCATTGTCGTGCTGCGGCAGGGGCAAGTGATCGCCGACGATGCGACCCTCGACACCAGCATGAACGCGGTCGTCGCGCATATTGTCGGCGCGACGGGGCCGGAATTGACGGGAGCGAGGCGATGATCCGGTTCGGGATGCATGCGAGCCTTTGGGCGACGGCGTGGACCCGCGAAGGCGCCGAAACCAGCATTCGCGAGGCTGCCCGATACGGCCTAGAGCTGATCGAGATCCCGCTGCTCGCGCCGGACGCCGTCGACGTCGCGCATTCCCGCGCCCTGTTCGCCGAGCACGGCGTCGCCTGCACCGCCTCGCTCGCCCTGCCGATCGCGGTCGAGGCCTCGCAGCACCCGGAGGCGGCCGCGCGCTATCTTTTACGCGCGCTGGAGGTCGCCCATGCGCTGGGTTCCCAGACGCTGAGCGGGGTGACCTATTCGACCCTGGGTTATCGAAGCGGCAAGCCGCCGACCGAGGCGGAATACGACAATGTCGTCTTAGCCCTGAAGCCGGTCGCGCGGCGAGCGCGGGAGCTCGGCATGAAACTCGGCCTCGAACCCTGCAATCGCTACGAGACCCACCTCCTGAACACGGCGAGCCAGACGAAGGCGCTGCTCGACCGGCTCGGCGAGGACGCCGCGATCATCCATCTCGACACCTATCACACGAATATCGAGGAAAAGAATTTTGGCGCGGCGCTGGCCGACGGCGGCGGCCGCGTCGCCTACGTACACCTGTCCGAAAGCGATCGCGGCGTTCCCGGCTCCGGCAATGTCGCCTGGAAAGAGGTGTTCACGGCGCTGAAGGCGGCGCGCTTCGAGGGCGACATGGTGGTCGAGTCCTTCGTCGAGATGATGCCGGAGATCGCGAGCGCCCTTTCGGTATGGCGTCCGGTCGCTCGCAGCCGCGAAGACGTCCTCGAAATCGGCGTCCCCTTCCTGAAGAGCGCCGCCAGGGCTGCGGGGTTGATTGCCTGAGGGGTTATCGCCTTCCCCACCAAGTGGGGAAGGCGATCATCACTTGCGCGTCGCGCTCACGCACGCCGTGGCGTTCGCTCCTTCCCCGCCGAGCGAGGAAGGCGCAAGCCTGACCCTCGGCTCCTTTCGCCCGCGCGCGTCCGAAACGAACCGCATTGCGGGCGTTGCAAAATGACCTTACCTACGCCCCATGACCGAGCGTTTCTACATTACGACCGCCATTCCTTACGCGAACGGCGCGCCGCATATCGGGCACGCCTATGAGCGGATCGCGACCGACGCGATCCAGCGCTTCATGCGGCTCGACGGGCGCGACGTGCTGTTCGTCACCGGCATGGACGAACACGGCCTGAAAGTTCAGCAGACCGCCGCCAAGCGAGGGCGTTTCGCCGCAGGCGTTCGTCGACGCGGTCGCGGAGAAATTCGCCGCGATGGGCGAGGCGCTGAACGCGCGCGCCGACGACATCGTGCGCACCACTGAGCCCCGCCACACCCGCGCCGTGCAGGCGATCTGGGAGCGCATGGCGGCCAACGGCGACATTTATCTCTCGAAATATGCCGGCTGGTACTCGGTGCGCGACGAGGCCTATTTCGGCGAAGACGAACTGACCGACGGGCCCGACGGGCCAGAAGCTCGCGCCGAGCGGCGCCCCGTCGCACTGGGTCGAGGAGGAGAGCTATTTCTTCAGGCTCTCGGCATATGCCGAAAAACTGCTGCGCGCATCTATGAGGCAACAGCCGGACTTCATCACGCCGGAGAAATACCGCAACGAGATCGTCGCCTTCGTCAAACGCGGCCTGAGCGATCTTTCGATCAGCCGCACCACTTTCGACTGGGGCGTGCCGGTGCCGGGCGATCCGAAGCACGTCATGTACGTCTGGGTCGACGCGCTGACCAATTACATCACCGCGACCGGCTTTCCGGACGAGGCCGCCCGCAACAAATACTGGCCGGCCGACGTGCACGTGATCGGCAAGGACATCACCCGCTTCCACGCCATCTACTGGCCGGCGTTCCTGATGTCGGCAGGATTGCCGCTGCCGAAGCAGATCGTCGTGCACGGCTTTCTGTTCAACCGCGGCGAGAAAATGTCGAAGTCGGTTGGCAATGTCGTGAGCCCCGCCGATCTCATCGCCGACTACGGGCTCGATCCGGTGCGCTATTTCTTCCTGCGCGAAGTGCCGTTCGGGCAGGACGGCAATTACTCGCACGAGGCGATCGTGCAGCGCATGAACGCCGACCTCGCCAACGATCTCGGCAATCTCGGCGCAGCGCTCGCTGACGATGATCGCGCGGAGCGGCGGCGGCGTCGTGCCCGACTGGCGCGAGGGCGGCGCGCAGGCGAGGATCTCGCGCTGATCGCGCGCGCCGACGCGCTCGCCGATCTGGCGCGCGGCCACATGAAGGGTTTTCAGCTTCACCTCTACCTCAACGCTGTCTTCGAGGTGGTGGCGGAGGCGAACCGCTATTTCGCCAATGCCGAGCCCTGGAAACTCGCCAAGACCGATCCGGCGCGGGATGCGTGGTGCTGTACATGACGCTGGAGACGCTGCGCATCGCCGCGATCCTGCTGCAGCCCGTCATGCCCGGCTCGATGGCGCAAGCTGCTCGACCTGCTCGGCGTCGCCGAGAGCGAGCGGTCGTTCGCGGCGCTCGAAGGCGGGCAGGGGCTCGAAGGGCCGCATCGGCTTGAAGCCGGCGCCGCCTCTGCCGCCGCCCTCGCCGGTGTTCCCGCGCTATGTCGAAGCCGAGGTTTTGCGCGGTGAGGCTCATCGACAGCCACTGCCATCTCGACTTCCCCGATTTCGCCGCCGAACTCGACGCGGTTGTTGCGCGCGCCGAAGCGGCGGGGGTCGAACGCATGGTGACGATCTCGACCCGCGTCGCGAATGGCGAGCGGCTCGTCGCCATCGCCGAGCGCTATCCGCAGGTCTTCTTCACGATCGGCACGCATCCGCATGAAGCGGCCGAGGAGCCGGAGACGGATGCGGCGGCGATCCGCGCCTTCGCCGCGCATCCGAAATGCGTCGGGATCGGCGAGGCCGGGCTCGACTATCACTACAATTACGCGCCGCGCGGATGTGGCGAAGAAGGTGTTTCGCGCCCAGATCGGGCTGGCGCGCGAGCTCGACCTGCCGCTCGTCATCCACGCCCGCGAGGCCGACGAGGACATCGCCGCGATCCTCGCGAGGAGATGGGGCAGGGCGCGTTCGCGGCGGTGCTGCATTGTTTCACCTCGTCGCGCGCGCTGGCCGAGACCGGGCTCGAGCTTGGCCTCTATGTCTCGTTCTCCGGCGTGCTGACCTTCAAGAACTCGCAGGCGACTCTGCGCGACATCGCGCGCGACGTGCCGATGGATCGCCTGCTCGTCGAGACCGACGCGCCCTATCTCGCGCCGACGCCGCATCGCGGCCGGCGCAACGAACCCGCCTTCGTCGTCGAGACCGCGCAGCGCGCTCGCCGAGGTCAAAGGAGTTACCCACGAGGAGATCGCCGCCGCGACGCGCGCGAACACGCTAAAACTGTTCTCGAAGCTGCAGGCGAGGGAAGCGGCGTGAGTTTCACGTTCACGATCCTCGGCTGCGGCTCGTCCGGCGGCGTGCCGCGCGTAGCACAGGGCTGGGGCGCCTGCGACCCCGACAATCCCCGCAACCTGAGGCGGCGCTGCTCGCTGCTGGTCGAGCAGGGCAAGGGGCAGGACAAGACGCAGGTGCTGGTCGACGCCTCGCCGGATCTGCGCTGGCAACTGATCGACGCCGGCGTTCTCCGGCTCGACGGCGTCGTAATGACCCACGGCCACGCCGACCACCTGCACGGCATCGACGATCTGCGGCCGCTGGTGATCCAGCACCGCAAGCGCATCGACATCTACATGGAGCAGCGCACCTCCGCCGAGGCCCGTCAGAAATTCGGCTATGTGTTCGAGACGCCGCCCGGCAGCTCCTATCCGCCGATCCTCAACGATCGCCGCATCAAGGTCGGCGACGGTCTGCGAAGTTTCCGGCCCTAGCGGAGCGCTGGAAGCGACGCCTTTCGACCTCGTGCACGGCGAGAGTTTTGCGCTCGGGCCTGAGGATCGGCGCGCTCGCCTACACGCCCGACGTCAGCGACATCCCGCCCGAAAGCCTGCCCTGGCTCGAAGAGCTCGATGTCTGGATCATCGACGCCCTGCGCTACACCCGCCATCCCTCGCACTTCAGCCTCGACGAAGCGCTGGCCTGGATCGAGCGCATGAAGCCGAAGCGCGCCGTACTGACGAACCTGCACACCGACCTCGACTACGACACGCTCGCCCGCCGGCTGCCGGAGCACATCGTCCCGGCCTATGACGGCATGCGGATCGAATTGTAGCCAAATCGAGGAGCGGCGGCCTCCAGGCCGCCGACTGGTCGGCCAACGCCGACCCTCCTCTACGAGCGCCGCTCCCTCTCCCCTTCTTCCCAGCCCGCGCGCGTCTCGGCGATGTAGTCGTCGAGCCGGCCTGCCGCGATCGCGTCGCGCGCGCCGGCCATCAGGTCCTGATAATAGGCGAGGTTGACGGCGGTCAGCGCCATCATGGCGAGGATCTCGCCGTTCTTGACGAGGTGGCGCCAGTAGGCGCGGGAGAAAGGCGCGGCCGGCGAGCGCGGACGAGGTCTCGTCGATCGGCCTCGCATCGTCGGATATAGCGGGCGTTGCGCAGGTTCATGCGTCCGCGGCGGGTGAACACCATGCCATGCCGGCCGGCGCGGGTCGGCATCACGCAGTCAAACATATCGACTCCGCGCCTAAGACCCTGCAGCAGATCGTCGGGCGTGCCGACGCCCATCAGATAGCGCGGCTTCTCCTGCGGCAGATGCGGCTCGACCGTCTCGATCATCTCGAGCATCACCGCCTGCGGTTCGCCGACCGCGAGCCCGCCGATGGCCAGCCCGTGAAAATCCATGGCCGAGAGCGCGCGCGCGCTCTCGATGCGAAGGCTCTTCTCCTGGCCGCCCTGCACGATGCCGAACAGGGCGCGGCCGGGCTCCGCGCCGAAGGCGAGCCGCGAACGCTCCGCCCAGCGCAGCGAAAGCCGCATCGCCCGCTCGGCCTCCTCGAACGTGCAGGGCAGCCGCACGCATTCGTCGAGCTGCATCTGGATGTCGGAGCCGAGCAAGCCCTGGATTTCCATCGAGCGCTCGGGCGTGAGCTCGTGCTTTGAGCCGTCGATGTGAGATCGGAACACCACGCCGCGCTCGTCGAGTTTGCTGAGCTTGGCTAAGCTCATCACCTGAAAACCGCCGGAATCGGTGAGGATCGGATGCGGCCATTGCATGAACTTGTGCAGGCCGCCGAGCGCCGCGACGCGCTCGGCGCCGGGCGTCAGCATCAGATGATAGGTGTTGCCGAGCACGATGTCGGCGCCGAGCGCTCTGACTTCGTCAGGATACATGGCCTTGACCGTGGCCGCCGTGCCGACCGGCATGAACGCCGGCGTCCGGATTTTTCCGCGCGGCGTGTCGATCACGCCGGCGCGGGCCGCGCCATCGCGCGTAAAAATGGTGAAGGTGAAGGCGTCGGTCATGGCGCGCGCTCAAAGCACGGCGCGCGCGGCTCAAGGCAAACTGCCGCGCGTTAAAAAGCAGGCGTCGCCGTAGCTGTAGAAGCGATAGTTGTTCGGCGATCGCGTGGGCATAGGCGCGCCGGATCGGCTCGAGCCCGAGAAAGCCGCAGACCAGCATCAGCAACGTCGAGCGCGGCAGATGGAAATTGGTCATCAGCACGTCGACCGCGCGGAAATGGTAGCCCGGCGTGATGAAAATGGAGGTGTCGCCGTCGAACGGGCTTTAGGCGCCCGTCTTCGCCCGCGGCGCTTTCGAGCGCCCTCAGGCTCGTGGTGCCGACGGCGACGATGCGGCCGCCCTTGTCTCCGCGCGCGTTGAGGGCGTCCGCCGTCGCCTCGTCGATGCGAAACCATTCCGCGTGCATGCGGTGCGCCGTCGGTGTCGTCCGCCTTCACAGGCAGGAAAGTGCCGGCGCCGACGTGCAGCGTGACGCGATGCAGACTCGCGCCGGCGGCCTCCACGCGCGCGACAAGCGAGGGCGTGAAATGCAGGCCGGCGGTCGGCGCGGCGACCGCGCCGGGCTCGGCGGCGAACACGGTCTGATAGTCCCGCCGGTCGGAGGCGCCCGGCGCGCGGCGCGCGGCGATATAAGGGGGCAGGGGCATTTCGCCGAGCGCGTCGATGGCCTCATCGAGCGCGGGGCCCGAGAAGGCGAAGCTCAGCGTGACTTCGCCCGCCTCGCCCTTGGCCTCCACCTCGGCGTCGAGCGAGCCGAGCAGGCAGGCGCGGCTCTCGGAGCTGTCGCCGAACCGGATGCGCTCCCCGACCTTGAGTTTCTTGGCGGGCCGCGCCAGCGCGGTCCAGCGGCTCGCGTCGAGCCTCCGGAGGAGGGTGATTTCCACACCCGCAACGGCATCGCCCCGCGCCCGCACGCCATGCAGCCTTGCGGCAATGACGCGCGTGTCGTTGACGACCAGCGCATCGCCGGGCCGCAGCAAGGAGGGCAGGTCGCCTACCGTGCGATCTTGCAGCGAGCCATCCGCGCCGACCACGAGCAGTTTCGCCGCCTCGCGCGGCGAGGCGGGCGCGAGCGCGATGCGGTCGGGCGGGAGGTCGTAGTCGAACTCAGAGACGAGCATGAAAGCGGAACTGCGGGGCGATCAGACAAGCGTTCGGCAGGGACGCCCCCGGCGCAGCCCCGCGAACGTAGCCGCGCGTGCCCGCATTTTGGTTGAGCCGAGGCCGCCGAAATTATCCCCTTCTCCCCTTGCGGGAGAAGGTGGCCGAAGGCCGGATGAGGGGTCCGCGCTGCGAGAACGGCATATTTGAGGGTTGGACACGCCGCTCTTGCAATCCTGGGGGCCGAGCAGAAGCCGGAGACGACCCCTCATCCCCCCTTCGGGGACCTTCTCCCGCAAGGGGAGAAGGGGATATGCGCCGCACGTTGCGCCCTTCTCCCGCTAACGGGAGCGAGTTGGTCGGCTCAGGAAATCGTCGCCTTGACGATCTTGTCGGGGCTCTTCACCGGTTCGCCGCGCTTGATCTTGTCGACGTTCTCCATGCCGGAGACGACCTTGCCCCAGACCGTGTATTGCTTGTCGAGGAAGCGGGCGTCGTCGAAGCAGATGAAGAATTGCGAGTTGGCGGAATCCGGGCTGCTGCGAGCGGGCCATCGACACCGTGCCGCGCACATGCGGCTCGCTGTTGAATTCGGCCTTGAGGTTCGGATATTTCGAGCCGCCTGTGCCCGTCCCGTGCGGGCAGCCGGTCTGCGCCATGAAACCTTCGATCACGCGATGGAAGACGATGCCGTCGTAAAAGCCCTCGCCGACCAGCTTCTTGATGTGGGCGACATGGCCGGGCGCGACGGCCGGGTTCATCTCGATGACGACCGGGCCTTGCGTCGTCTCCAGGGTCAGCGTGTTGCCGCTCATGTCCAAATCTCCTTGAGTGCGATTACTGCGCGTCCGGGGCGAAGCGCAGCGAGACGATCTTGTCGGGGTGATCGACCTTGCCGTTGTTGTCCTGCGTGCCGGCTTTGAGCTTGTCGATGAATTCCAGCCCGGACGATGACTTCGCCGAAGACCGTGTAATTGCGGTCGAGGAAGCCGGAGTCGGCGGTGCAGATGAAGAACTGGGAATTGGCGGAATCCGGGTCGGCGGCGCGCGCCATGCCGAGCGTGCCGCGCTTGAAATGCTGCGGATTGAACTCGTGCGGGACGTTCGGCAGCTTCGAGCCGCCCTGGCCGGTCCCGGTCGGGTCGCCGGTCTGCGCCATGAAGCCGGGGATGACGCGGTGGAACACGATGCCGTCGTAGAACTTGTCAGCGACCAGCTTCTGGATCTGCGTGACGTGTCTGCGGCGCGAGGTCGGGCCGGAGTTTGATGATCGTCACGCCGTATTTGGTCTTCAGGGCCAGCGTGTTGGTCGGCGTGGCGTCGTCGGCGAGCGCGGGGAGGGCGACCAGCGCGGGGGCCGCGGAAAAGACGGCGCGTCGGGTCAAGGGGAGCATGGAGGCCTCGTGAATTCGGGCGCGGGCTCGGCCGCGGGCGCGCGCTTGATAGCAGCTTCGAGCGGCAAAGCAATGTCTGGACAGGGCGCGCGGCGTCCTTCACCAAGCGGGGCCATGTCCCGAATCGCCTATGTCAACGGCCGCTATGTTCCGCGCTCGCAGGCGGGCGTTTCGATCGACGACCGCGCGAACATTTTCGGCGACGGGGTCTACGAAGTCTGCGAGGTCCGGGGCGGCGGCTCGATCGACGAGGCGCGCCACCTGGAGCGCCTGAAGCGTTCGCTCGCCGCGATCCGGATCCGCATGCCGCTCGCCGAGCCGGCGCTGCGGGCGATCCTGCGCGAAGTGGTCAGCCCGCAATCTCGTGCACGACGGCATCGTCTATCTGCAAATCTCGCGCGGCGTCGCGCGCCGCGACCATGGCTTTCCCAAGGGCGACATAAAACCTGGCCTGACGGTGACGGCGAAGTCGCTCGACCCGGCCTCCTACGAGTCCAAGGCCGCGCGAGGCGTGAAAGTTGTCACCGCGCCGGATCAGCGATGGGCGCGGCCAGATATCAAGACCTTGCAGCTCCTGCCGAATGTGCTGGCGAAACAGGCGGCGCGCGAGGCTGGCGCTGAAGAGGCCTGGTTCGTCGACGCCAAAGGTTTCGTCACCGAGGGCGTCCTCCACCAACGCCTGGATCGTCACAGGGGAAGGGGTTGCTGGTCACCCGGCCGCCAATCGCGAGATCCTGCACGGCGTCGCGCGGGCGACGCTGCTCGACGTCGCCGCCGACCTCGGCCTCGAGCTGCAATTGCGCCCGTTCACCGTCGCGGAGGCCTATGAGGCGCGCGAGGCGTTCTTCTCCAGCGCATCGATGCGCGCGATGCCGGTTATCGAGATCGATGGGCGCGTGATCGGCGACGGCAGGCCGGGGGAGGTGACCTATGCGCTACGGCGGCGCTTCCACGAGCTGGCGGCGCTGAGTTGAAACCTCCGTTCGCACGTGCGAAAGTGATCCATCTCCCCGCCTGAGCTTGCCGAGCCCAAGATGAGCGAGATCACCGCCCCGCCGCGCGTAAAACCGGAGACGAAGACCGAGCGTCCGCGTCTCCACAAGGTTCTGCTGTTCAACGACGACTACACGCCGCGCGAATTCGTCGTGCGCGTGCTGAAGGCGGAGTTTCGCCTGAGCGAAGAGCAGGCGATGCGGGTGATGATGACCGCCCACCGCAAGGGCCTGTGCGTCGTCAGCGTCTATCCCAAGGACGTCGCCGAGACGAAGGCGGCGCGGGCGACCGAAATGGGCGCGGCGGCGGGTTTTCCCCTGCGCTTCGACAGCGAACCGGAGGAGTGATCTGGCGATCCGCGGCTCACGGGCCTAAAAGCCCTCCGATGCCGCTCCACCTTCTAAAACTCTGCGTCGGCGAGGACTTGATCGCCGGTCTCGAAGACTGGGTGAGAGAGCGCGTGCGCGAGCGCGTGAAGGCCGGCGGCAAGCGCCGTTCCCAGCACGTGACGCGCATGGTCCCGAAGCGCGCCGACGAACTCGTCGGCGGCGGATCGCTCTACTGGATCATCAAGGGACAGGTCGCCGCGCGCCAGCGGCTCGTGGAGATTGAGCCGTTCGTCGACGTCGACGGCGTCGGCCGATGCCGCCTGTGGCTCGATCCGAAAGTGGTCCATGTCTCGCCGCGCCCGTTCCGCGCCTTTCAGGGCTGGCGCTACTACGAAGCGAAGGATGCACCGCCCGACCTCGGCGCCGCCGGGCAGGGCGCCGTCGCGATGCCTGAGGAGCTGCGGCGCTCTCTTGCAGAACTCGGACTGCTCTGAGCGCGCCGCAAGGTTTCAGACGAACTTGAAGTCCGCGGACACCAGGGCGCCGATGGTCTGATTGGTGATCGTCAGCGTGTCGGTCGAATCGAGGGTGATCACCACGTTCGCCCCCTTTTTCGACATCGCATTCTGGAGAACGCTGTAACTGGCGAAATCGCTGGTCGAGAATTGCACCGTGTCGTGCGTCGACCCCGTGCCGGCGACGAAGCCGGCGATCTTGTCGATGCCGAACTTGCCGCTGAACTCATCGAGGTCGGAAGTCGTATCGGTGATCGTCCCCTGCACGCCGCCGGCGACCTCGACGAAAGTGTCCGAACTCGCCAGCGTCACGTTGCCGGTGATATTCGCCGCGTTCGATAGCGTGTCCGAAGAGCCGCCGAACTTGAAATTGCCATTCAGGGTCGCCCCCGCGCTATTGGTGAACTTGTCGCCACTGCTTGCGATATAGACGTTGCCTTCGATCACGCCGGAATTGTTTGCAGACAGGATCGAGCCCTTGCTGAAGATCGCGTAAGCCGCGCCGGAGCCCTCTTCGATGGTTCCGCTGTTGTTCAGCGTGCTGATCGTTCCGGTGTTGTAGAGGGCGTCGGCGGCCGTACCTGCGGGCGCTCCGGGACCTCCGTTGCCGCCGAGGATCGTCCCGGCGTTGGTGAAGGTGGTGATCGAGTTCGAATTGTAGACGCCGACGCCGCCCGCGCCGCCGGCCCCGAACTCGCTGGCCGTGCCGCCGCGGCCGCCGCTGATCGTGCCGCCGCTGGAATTGGTGAGCTTCGTGACAAAGCCGCTATTGTCCAGGCCGACGCCGCCCGTGCCGCCTGAACGGCCGCCCTCGCCGCCATTGATCGTTCCGGAGTTGGTCAGCGTCGAGATCGTCCCCTGGCCGAAGTTGTAAACGCCGATGCCGCCGGCGCCGCCGGATGTGCCGCCGAGGCCGCCGTAGATTTTTCCGCTATTGCTCAGCGTCGCGATGATGGCGCCATTGAAGACGCCGGCGCCGCCGGCGCCGAAGGTGCCGCCCGTCCCTCCTGAAATCGACCCGGAATTGTTCAAGCCGCTGCCGGAAACGCCGGACGAGCCTATGGCTTCATAATTCACGATTCCCGCGCCGCCCGCGCCGCCGCCGGGACCGCCGGAGCCGCCAATTCCTCCGCGTATGGCGCCGGCATTGGTGAGCGTGATGATCGCGCCGAGGTTCAATACGCCGCTGCCGCCGGCCCCGCCGAGATTGCCGCTGGAGCCGGCGCCGCCGCCGATCGTCCCCGTCGAGTGGTTCACGAGAAGCGTGATGATGCCGCCGTCGAGGTTCGCCACGCCGGCGCCGCCTGCGCCGCCGCGCGCCGTTCCGCTTCCCGGATCGCTTTCGCCGCCGGCTCCGCCGTCGATGGCGCCGTTGTTCGTCAGCGAGGTCACGGTGCCTGCGTTGGAAAGGCCCGCGGCGCCGGCGCCGGCAGTTATGGCGACGCCGCCGGATTCGAGGCCAACTCCGCCCGCGCCGCCGATGATCGCGCCGCCCTGATTGTTGGTCAGGGTGATCGTCCCGCCGGTGAAGTTCGAAACCCCCGCACCGCCTGCAGCGCCGACGCCGGCGCCCGCAGCGCCTTCGCCGCCGACCCCGCCGGCGATCTTTCCGCTGTTTGTCAGCGTGGTGATCGTGCCGGTGTTGCCGACGCCCGAACCGCCGAAGCCCGCGCTCGAGGACACCACGCCGGCGTCGGAGCCGCCCGTGATCGTCCCGGTATTGATGAACTTGCTGATCAACCCGGAATTGGCCACGCCCAGCGCCGCATTCCACTCGGCGGCGCCCGCGCCGGTGATCGCGCCGGCGTTGGTCAGCGTCGAAATCGTCCCCGCGTTCGCGATGCCTTCGCCGGAAGCCTGATGTGTCCCGCCGCCGCCGCCGGCGATGGTTGCGCCCACCTCGTTGTTGAGCGTCCCGATCTCAGCGCCCTTGATGTTGTCTACCGCATCGCCGCCGACGCCGCCGATGTTGTCCGGCGGGGGCGCGCTCGAGGAGCCGCCGAGGCCTCCGTCGATCGCGCCGGTGTTGGTCAAGGTCTGGATTGTCGATGAGTTGTAGATCGCGGCGCCGCCGCTGCCTGGATTGCCGTTGGCGCCCTTGATTGTGCCCGAGTTCGTCAGTTGCGTGATGAGGTTGCTGTTCGAGACGCCGGCGCCGCCCGCCACGCCGCTTCCTCCGGAGATTGTCCCGCTGTTGGAGAGGCTGGAAATCGTGCCGGCGTTCTGAACGCCCGCGGCGCCAAACCCGTTGGCGCCCGTGCCGCTGCTGCTCGACCCCGCATAGCCCGGCGCCGCCGCGCCTCCGGCCCCGCCTTTGCCGCCCGTGAGGCTTCCCGAATTGGTCAGCGTCGTGATCGTGCCCGAGTTCGAGACGCCGACGCCTCCGGCGCCGCCCTGGCCGCCCGCGCCGTTTGTTGTGGTTGAGGCGCGCTGTCCACGGCTGCGCCGCCGGCTCCACCCGCGCCGCCGACGATCTTTCCATCGTTGGTCAAGGTCGAGACCGTGCCTGCATTGGAAATGCCGAGGCCTCCCGCTCCGCCGCCATTGCCCGCTCCTCGCGAGACGTTGGAGGCGCCCTGGTAGCCCTGGGCCCCCCCGGCGCCTTTGATCGTTCCGCCGACTGCGTTGTGGAGCGTGCCGAACAGGGCTCCTCCCCCGCGTTCACAATGCCGGCGCCGCCAGAACCCCCGAGACCGAACGATCCTCCCCCTAGACCGCCGGAAATCGTTCCTGTGTTGGTCAGGGTTGTGACCGTGCCGTTGTTCGAGATGGCTGCGCCGCCCGCGCCGCCGGGGAGCGTCGTCGTCGAGAAATCGGCATCGCCGCCCGCGATGGTTCCCGTGTTCTTCAGGGTAGTGATGGTCTTGTCGTTGAGAACGCCGAAGCCGCCCGGCGCTCCCGTGCGGGTGCGGCCGGCGCCCAGGATCGAGCCGCTGTTCGTCAGCGTCGTGATGTTGAAGCTCAAGGCTTCGACGCCGGTCGGGCCGCCGTCGATGGTTCCGGCCGTTGTAACCGTGATCGCCGTGCCGTCGCTGAAAATGGGACCTGGGACCGTCGTGTTGATGGTCTGGCTCATGGCGTTTCCCTTTTGTTAATGACAACAAGATGATTTGCCGGCAGCTTTCGCGCTGCCTCGCGCAGGCAATTGAGAGAGGTGCGAGAGTGCGGGCGATGACCCGGCTCTCGCGTCATCAACAAAACTTCAAAAAAGGCTTGCCGCTGAAAATACGGTCTGATCAACTGAACGTAACAAGCCGTATCACATTCGTGTCGCCACACCAAGATAATTAGTAGAAATCTCTGGTCGGCCAGTCGTCCGTCGTGCTTCGCATCATCCCGACATCACGACCTGGATAGGGCAGTTCTTCATGACAGTCCCGGAAGCCGCAAATAATTCAGCAACTTTCGATGTAGCGAACGCCATCGCCCAAGCGCGAGCGTCGCGTCTGGCCGGGCGCGCGGACGAGACGCGGAAAGGCTTTGTCAGCAGGTGCTCGCGGCGTGGCCGGGCCACATGGACGCGACCTATCTGATGGGTCTGATGGCCTATGATTTCGGCAATCTCGATCTCGCGATTCGGCATGTGCGCAGGGCCTGCCAGTCGCCGCGCGCTCCCGCGGTCTATTTCAGCGATTTCGCCGAAATGTGCCGCCAGGCCGGGCTGCTCGCCGAAGGCGAAAAGGCCGCGCGCCGCGCGGTCGCGCTGCAGCCCAATCTTGCCTCCGCCTGGAACAATCTGGGCATCATTCTGCAGGAAGCAACTGAAGCTCGAGGAGAGCCGGCTCTGTCTCGAACGCGCGTTGGCGCTGGCGCCGGACGACGCGCAGACGATCAACAATCTCGCCAACACCTTCAAGCGGCTGGGGCGGGCGCGCGAGGCCGAGAAGCGATGGCGCGCGGCGCTCGAACTCGAAGCCCGACTACGCCGAGGTCTACAGCAACCTCGCCAATCTCTATCATGGATCAGGGCGAGTTCGATCGCGCGGAGCGCATGGCGCTGCGCGCGATCGAGCTCAAGTCCGCGGCTCGTCGACGCCTATATCAATCTCGCGGGCGGTGCAGACCGCGCGGCATCGCAACGCCGACGCGCTTGCGCGTGCTCGACGCGCTGCTCGCCTTCGCCCCGACCTACGCGCGCGCGCTCGCGGCGAAAGCGCTGGCCTTGAAGGACCTCGACCGGCTCGACGAGGCGATGGACTGGGCGCGAGCGCGCCGCGGCCGCCGCTCCGGACACGCCGGAGTCGCACAATGCGCTCGGCCAGGTTTTTCAGGCGATGGGCGAGTTCGAGCCGGCGCTGGCGGCCTATGAGCGCGCCGGCGGCCTTGCCTGGCCCGGCGCAAATGGACGCCATCGCCAATCGCGGCTCGCTGTTTGTGGAGTTCGGCCGGCAGGACGAGGCGCAGCAGGCGATGGAGGCGGCGGCGCGAAGCCTTTCCGAATTCGCCGGGCATCCTGTTCGCGTCAAACGGAGCTGCGGCGTTTCAGGCCGGACGATCCGCTGATTGGCCGACATGCAGGCGCTGCTCGGCGCGCGAAGGGATATCGCTGTCCGACCGCGTCACGCTGCATTTCGGGCTCGGCCAAGATCATGCTCGACATCGGCGATCGGCGCAGGCCGCATTCCGCCACTATGACGAGGCCAACCGCCTGAAGCGCTCGACCTTCGACTACGAGATCGCGGCGAGGAGAGCGTTGGATGCTCGACATCGCGGCGGCGTTTCTCCGCGCGCCTTGCTGGAGGCGAAGGCGGACGCCGGGCGCGCGCTCCGACCTGCCGGTGTTCGTTGTCGGCATGCCGCGCTCCGGCACGACGCTGGTCGAGCAGATCATCGCCTCGCATCCGATGGCGCTACGGCGCCGGCGAACTGAGGCGGCTGCATGCGCTCGATCGACGGGATCGCGGATTTTCCGGCCTCTGTCGCGGAGCTGACCGCCGCGCAGTTGACGGCGCTCGGCGAGCGCTATCTCGACTACATCGCGCCGCTCGGCGTCCGGGCGCGACGCGCGTGCGTCGACAAGATGCCGTCGAACTTCCTCTATTGCGGCCTCGTTCGCCTCATTCTGCCGGACGCGCGGATCGTCCATTGCCGACGCGATCCCGTCGACACCTGCCTCTCCTGCTACACGAAACTGTTCGCCGGCGAGCAGTCGTTCACCTACGATCAAGCGGAGCTGCGGACGACTATTACCGGGGCTATCAGGCGCTGATGGCGCATTGGCGCGCTACTCTGCCGGCCTCGCATTTCCTGGAGGTCGACTACGAGGCGATGGTGGAGGACATCGAGGGGCAGACCCGCCGGCTGCTCGGTTTCTTGGGTTTGCCGTGGGACGAGGCGTGTCTGCGATTTCACGAAACGCAGCGCCCCGTGCGCACCGCGAGCGTCAACCAGGTCCGCCAGCCGATCTATGCGACCTCGGTCGACCGATGGCGCAAGCACGCCGACCATCTGCGGCCTTTGCTGGACGCGCTGGGGCTAGAGCGCCAGAGCATATAGCGACCAAGCATACTCGTCATTGCGAGCAAAGCGAAGCAATCCACGCTGAAGCGATGCCGGTTTTGCTGACGAAACACGAATTACAGAGAGCTGGATTGCTTCGCTGCGCTCGCAATGACGATTTCAACTGATCGCTGAACGCTCCAAAGCGCATTTGTGGCTGCCCCTATTGTAAAGCGGTTTTGTCTGGCGCGCGTCCCGCACTTTCAGTAGCCTGCCTCCAACAAGAACAGGGAGGACGCTCGGTGGAAGGCTCCATCGCGGCCGCGGGGCTCAGGGCTTCGGGGCGCGCAAAACGCATGCAGCGGCTCGCACTGACGATGCTGGTCGTCTGCCGGCGTCGTCAATTACGTCGATCGCGCCACGCTGGCCGTCGCCAATCCGCTCATCCGGCAGGACCTGGGCCTTTCGGTCGCCGACATGGGCTATCTGCTTTCGGCCTTCCTGTGGGCCTATGCGTTTTCGCAACTGCCCTGCGGCGCGCTCGTCGATCGGCTCGGCCCACGCGCGCTGCTGACGCTCGGCCTGTCCGCCTGGTCGATTGCGCAGGGGCTCGGCGGCCTCGTGCAGACCATGTCCCAGTTCGTCGGGGCCCGCATCCTGCTCGGCATCGGCGAGGCGCCGCAATTTCCGACGGGTGCGCGCGTCGTGCGCGACTGGTTTAACGCGCGGGACCGAGGGCTGGCCACGGGCATCTTCAACTGCGCCTCGACGCTCGGCAATGCGATCGCCGCGCCCCTGCTGACGGCGATCATGCTGTCGGTCGGATGGCGGTGGATGTTCGGCATCATGGGGATAGCCGGGCTCGCGCTGGCGGCCGTCTGGTGGACGATCTACCGCAATCCTCAAGAACTCGATCTCGACGCCCAAGAGCAACGCCTACCGCACCGAGGGCGATCCCGGCGAGGGCGGCGCCCGCGTGACGTTTGCCGAGTGGCGGCGGCTGTTCCACTTTCCGCACCACCTGGGGCGCGATCGGCGGCTTTTTCGGCTGCGTCTACGTCACCTGGATATACGCAGCCTGGTTGCCCGGCTATCTCGAGATCGAGCGCCACATGAGCATCAAGTCCGCGGGCTATTTCGTCGCCATCCCCTTTGCCTGCGGCGTCGTCGGCGGCCTGCTTGGCGGCTATCTCGCCGACGTGCTGGTGAGGCGCGGCGTGTCTCCAATGGACAGTCGGCGCTACCCCGCGCGATCGCGCTGTTCTGCGCCGCGGGCTGCACCGTGGCGGCGGCGTTCGTGGAAAGCAACGCGCTGGCGATCGCCTTCATCTCGGCCTCGCTGTTCCTGCTCTATGTCACCTCGACCTGCGCCTGGGCTCTGGCCTCCGTCGCGACGCCCGCCAATTGCACGGCCTCGTTCGGCTCGATGCAGAATTTTGGGGGCTATCTCGGCGGCGCGCTGGCGCCGACGGTCACGGGGCTGATCGTCCAGAATACCGGCTCGTTCGTGCTGGCGCTGGCGGTCGGCGCGGCCATCGCGGTCGCCTCGGCCCTGTCCTACCTGTTCGTCGTCGGCGACGCGATCCCGGGTCCGGTCGCCGCCCGCTGAGACCTTGCGATGCGGCCCGCAAGCGCCACATAAGCGCGGCATGCCGACGCTTTCCATTCTCGATCTCGCCCCCGTGCCGAAAGGCTCGAACCCTGGACAGGCGTTGCGCAACTCGCGCGATCTCGCGCAGCATGCCGAGCGCTGGGGCTACAACCGCTACTGGCTCGCCGAGCACCACAACATGGTGGGAATCGCCAGCGCGGCGACTTCAGTGGCGATCGGCTATCATCGCGGAGGGCACCTCGCGCATTCGCGTCGGCGTCGGGCGGCATCATGCTCCCCAATCATTCGCCGCTGGTGATCGCCGAGCAGTTCGGCACGCTGGAAGCGCTTTATCCCGGCCGGATCGATGTCGGGCTTGGGACGCGCGCCGGGAACCGACCAGGTGACGCTGCGGGCGCTGCGCCGCGCGCCCGAAGCGGCGGAGGAGTTTCCGCGCGACGTGCTCGAATTGCAGGCTTTGTTCGCGGAAGCGGGCCCCGAGCAGCGCGTGCGCGCCGTGCCCGGCGCGGGGCTGAAAGTTCCGCTGTGGATTCTGGGTTCCAGCCTGTTCGGCGCGCAGCTCGCCGCGATGCTCGGCCTTCCCTTCGCCTTCGCCTCGCATTTCGCGCCCGGACATGCTGAAGCCGGCGCTCGACATCTACCGCGACCGCTTCGAGCCGTCAGAACAGCTCGCCGAGCCCTACGCGATGGTCGGCTGCAACGTGATCGCCGCGGACAGCGAGGCGCGAGGCGCGCCGGCTCTTCACCTCGCCGCAGCAGAGTTTCACGAATTTGGTGCGCGGGACGCGCGGCCAGCTGCCGCCGCCGATCGACGACATCGAGAGCTATTGGTCGCCCGCCGAGAAGGCGCACGCTTCGCGCATGCTGGCTTGCGCTTTCGTCGGAACGGGGCGGAGCGTTGCGCAGCAGCTCGAGGGGTTTCTCGCCGAGACCGGGGCGGACGAACTCATCGTCGCGGCGAGCGATCTACGATCATCGCGCGCGGCTCAGATCCTATGAAATCCTCGCCGAGGCGATGGCGCTGGAGCCTGGTGGTCAAGCTCTCAATGCCAAGGCGATCCCGGCGATGAGCTCCTCGGGTCCATAGGGTTTTCGGACCACCGGCGCGCCTCGATGGCGATCGGAAATCGTCGAGCCGTCGCCGTAGCCGGTCGCAAAGACGAAGGGCACGCCGAGGTCGGCGAGCCGGTCGGCGATCGGCAGCGAGGTCGTGGCGCCGAGGTTGACGTCGAGCACGGCGAGATCGGGTTTCGCGGCGGAAATCGCGCGCGCCGCCTCGCTGGCCGTCGCAGCGAGGTCCACCTTGTCGGCCCCGCTGTCACGTAAAATGCCTTCGGCTTCGAGCGCGATGACGAACTGGTCTTCCACCAGCAGCACGCGTTTGCCGGCGAGCGCACGCTCGGCGCGGTCCGGCGCGGGTTGCGGCGCGACGGGCGGCTTTCGCCCGCCCGGACGGTTTTCGACATAGCTCGCAGGCACCAGCAGGTCGACTTCCACGCCGTCGGTCAGAAAGCGAACCTCCGCCTCGCCGCCGAGATCGAAGGGCACGCTGCGGCGAATGAGCGCCGCGCCGAAACCGGAACGCGCCGGCGGTTTGACCGGCGGGCCGCCGACTTCCCGCCAGCGCAGCCGGCAGTCGCCGTTGGCTTCGAGGCTCCAAGAAATTTCGAGCCGGCCCGTGTCGTTGGAGAGCGAGCCGTATTTCGCCGCGTTGGTGGTCAATTCGTGAAGAACCAGAGCGAGCACAGAAAAGGCGCGCGAGTCGAGGGCAAGCTCCGGGCC
Organism: uncultured Pseudomonadota bacterium; assembly: GCA_963710855.1. GTDB lineage: Bacteria > Pseudomonadota > Alphaproteobacteria > Rhizobiales > Beijerinckiaceae > Roseiarcus. Next base: position 40,341 of record CAVQBX010000027.1, read on the forward strand.
GCGGATTTCGATCTCGCGCGAGGTCGCGCGATAGGGACCGATCTCCGCGAAGATCAGCGCCGACAAAAGGCCGCCGCCGTCGCTGCGCACCACCTGATCGTGGGCATTCGACAGCGCGAGGATGCGTCCCTTCAACGCATCGGCGAAGGAGGGAACGTCGGACGCGCTTCCCACATCCTGGGAGACCAGCGACTTGATAAGCGCGAGCATGTTCTTGACGCGATGATTGAGCTCGTCGTTCAGCGTCTTCTGGCGAATGTCGGAGGCCCGCCGTTGCTCGGCCAGGATTTCAGAATGACGCATCATGATGTCGAGGAGCTGCGCCCGCGCCGTCTCCGCCGTTTGCAGATCGGCGTCGCTCCAGGGCTCGCTCTGCGGGATCTGTCGGCCCGTCGGCTCGGGCTGCGCGCGGCGAAAGAAGAACAGGTAATCGCTAGGGGGCTCGGACAGCGGCGCCGAAAGCAGGCCGGTCGCCTCATTCGCAAATCGCGCCGACCACGGCAGGACCGACGAAAGCGACTGGGTCGACCAAACGCGGCTCGCGCCGAGCGTGGCGACGGCGGATGCAAGGCGCGCAATGTCCTTGCCCGGCGCGGTTGCGCCGCTAGCGCGCCATTCGCCCGCGATGTAGACGCCGACCCCATCGCTGGGCACCAGTTCGGCCAGGCTGTCGAGATGCTCGAAAAGAAAGGCGCCGATGTCGGTTTCGGGCGCGGCCGCCTGCAGCAGGCCGTTGAGCTTGCCGCGCGCGAGCGTCGCCGCTTCCAGCATCGCCGACCGCTCGAAAGCCTCGATCCGCAACGCAAAAACATTCGCAACGGCTTCCGCGGCGATCCGCTCGGCAAGCGACAGCGCTCTCGGCTCGCCGTGGCGGCAGACGATTAGTCCCCAAAGCGCGCCGTCGACGGCGACGGCCAGCGACAAGGACGACGAGGCGCCGAGCTCGCCGAGATGCTCGACAAACTCTCGTGACGGGCAACTCAGATGCGCGCGCGCAAGGTCCAGAGAGGCGGCGGCGTCCGCGAAGTCGGGACCAATCAAGGCGCCGGGATCGTCCGCGTCACGGATGATGCTGATCGAGCATTTCAGATGCGCGTCGCCGCTCCTGCACAGCACGTGGTCGGAAGGCAGGCGCAGACCCATGAGGCTTTCGAGGTCAGGGGACTTCGCCTCCGCGACGACTTTGCAGCCGGCCTCGCCGGAGAATTTGTAGATCGTCGCGCGCTCGTAGCCGAGCAGGGCGCGCAGGAACTTGGGCATCGTCTGGAGCAGTTCCTCCAAGCTCCTGGCCGACTGGATGCGCTGGACAAGCTCGCGCGTGAATTCCAGGGGCTTTGAGTCCGGCGCCCCGGCGCGCTCGAATTCGACGATCGCGGCGCGGTCGGTCGAGTGGATGCAAACGTCGAACAGGGTCGGACGGTGGGGAAGAGCGCATTGGAACAATAGCGCAGGCCGACGGGCATAGGTTGCGCGCGTAAGAGCGTTGCGCATGCGGTGGGCGACTTCGTCACCCACGACCTCATTCAATTCGGCTCCGCCGAGTTCGCGGTTCGCGAGCTCAAGAAAATCGCCCGTGTTTTCGGACCACCTGCGAACTTGCTTCAGCACAGGATCGCAGGCGAGCAAACAGCCGTGGCTCTGGATTGTCGAAACTGCCTCGGCGCCGCTCATGAGCGTCCCTCCCGCTGGCAACACAGCGTCCGACATCTGGAATTTGCGAAGGCGGTCAACTTTCACGTTCCACTCGAGATGGTCTGTCCGAGGCGGCGGTTTTAGAGCGCAATATGTTCGAGTGATGCAGCCTGTAGGGTCGCGCCGGGTAGACACGGCGGAAGTCGTTCATTAACCCTGAACAGGGTGAACCGTTCCGATACCCAAAGATTCGATTTGAAAAGAAATGCGCAAGATTAACAAAGGACTAATAACCGAGCGGGACGAAGAATACAGGGGCTGTTGTTCGAAGTGAATTGTGGCAAAGCCGATCGTTGATGGCCGCATCTCGACAATGCTTGGCTTCGATCCATGCGTTTCGCTTCAAGCGGCGCTTGTGGCTCAGGCGCCGTCCAGCGGCCAGACCTCGATAACACCGCGGGCGACCGCGCAGGGCGACCGCGACACAAGAGCGATCGCCTCTTCCAGATCCTCGGCTTCGAATATGGCGAAGCCGGCGATCGGAAGCGGGGCCGACAGGAAAGCGCCCTCCTGGGTCTGCACGCCCGCCGCGTCGGGATTGCGCACCTGGACGGGCGATCGCGCGATTCCGATCCAGGCGCCGCTTCGCTTGAGCAGCGCGTCGTTGGCGTGCGCGGCCTCCCGAACCTCGGGAGCCGTTCGCTGATAGCCGGCCTCGTCGCCGTATCCGATGGTCACAAACCTTGGCATTTGCGCCTCCTGATAGGACACAAAGCCCGCAACCGTCGTTGCCGTTCCCGAGATTGCTAACCCAGCGCCTGATCGAGGTCGGCGATCAGGTCTTTTACGTCCTCGAGGCCGATCGACAGGCGCACCACGTCCGGGCCTGCGCCCGCCGCGGCTTTCTGTTCGTCCGAGAGCTGGCGATGAGTGGTCGAGGCCGGATGGATGACGAGCGAGCGCGTGTCGCCGATGTTGGCGACATGGGAGAACAGCCGCAGGTTCTTCACCAGTTCGACGCCCGCGGCATAGCCGCCCTTGACGCCGAAGGTGAACACGCCGCCGACGCCCTTCGGGCAGAGCCGCTCGGCGAGCGCGTGGTATTTGTTGTCGGGAAGCCCTGCGTAGGAAACCCATCCGACTTTCTCATGCACTTGCAAGTGGCGGGCGATGGCGAGCGCATTGTCGCAATGGCGCTGCATGCGCAGGGCGAGCGTTTCGACGCCGTTCATCAGCAGGAACGCGTTGAACGGCGAGATCGCCGGCCCGAGATCGCGCAGGCCCAGCACCCGGCAGGCGATGGCGAAGGCAAAATTGCCAAAGGTCTCGGACAGGATCATGCCGGAATATTCGGGGCGCGGCGCCGACAGCATCGGGTAGCGCGCGTCGCCCATCCACTCGAAAGTCCCGCAGTCGACGATCACGCCGCCCATCGAATTGCCGTGGCCGCCGATATATTTGGTGGCGGAATGGACGATGATGTCGGCGCCGTGATCGAGCGGGCGGATGAGATACGGGGAGGCCAAGGTGTTGTCGACGATCAGCGGGACGCGAGCGTCACGCGCGATGGCGGCGATCGCGTCTATGTCGCAGACCACGCCGCCGGGATTGGCGATCAACTCCATGAAGATTGCCTTGGTCGCGTGGGCTCAGCGCTTCGCGGAACGAGTCGGGGTTGTCGGGGTCGGCCCATTTGACTTGCCAGCCAAAGCTCTTGAAGGCGTGGTTGAACTGGTTGATCGAGCCGCCGTAGAGTTTGGTCGAGGCGATGAATTCGTCGCCGGGCGTCATCAGCGCCTGGAAGACGATCGCCTGCGCGGCGTGGCCGGAGGCGACGGCGAGCGCGGCCGGCGCGCCTTCGAGCGCGGCGATTCGCTCCTCGAACGCCGCCGTCGTCGGGTTGGTGATGCGGGTATAGATGTTGCCGAACGCCTGCAGGCCGAACAGCGAGGCCGCATGGTCGACGTCGTCGAACACGAAGGACGTCGTCTGATAGATCGGCGTGATGCGGGCCCCGGTGGTCGGGTCCGGACGCGCCCCGGCGTGTATGGCTAGGGTCGAGAAACCCGGCTCTTCGTCGCTCATGTCTCGCTCCCGTGTAGCCGAGGTCGTTGACCTCGGCGGCCGCGGTCAACGACCGCGGCTACAGCGCCAGCTTTATCCGCACGCGCCGGTTGAGCTTGCCCTTTTTCTCGATCCCCGTCACCGTGGCGTGGCCAATTTCACTTATATTGCGGACATGCGTGCCGCCGCAGGGCTGCAGGTCGAGCCCGGCGATCTCGACGAGGCGGACACGGCCCTGTCCCGTCGGCGGCTTCACCTTCATCGTCTTGACGAGGCCCGGATTGGCCTCGAGCTCCTCGTCGGTGATCCAGCGCGTCGACACCTCGGCGTTGGTCGCGATGAGGCCGTTGAGGCGCGCCTCGATATCGGCGCGATCGAACGCGACGTCGCCGGAATCGAAGTCGAGCCGCCCCTCGCCATCGCCGACCGAACCGCCGGTGACGGGGTAGGGCAGCACGACCGAGAGCAGGTGCAGCGCGGTATGGGCGCGCATCCGCTTGTAGCGCGTCTCCCAGTCGAGGTGCTGCGTGACCGTCTCGCCGGGTTGCGGCAGCGGCGCGCCCTCGGCGGGCGTCAGCACGATCGTCCGGCGGTCGGCGTCATAGACCGTGTTGGCGATCTCGGCGCGGCGTCCGTCGGCGAGGATCAGCGCCCCGCGGTCGCCGGGCTGGCCGCCGCCCTGCGGATAGAACAGGCTCGCCTCCAGCACGATGCGCTGCGGCTCGGCGGCGAGAACCTTCACTTGCGCCTCGCGCAAGTAGGCGTCGGCGCGATAAAGGGGTTCGGTCATCGGCAAGTCTCTTCGAGTGGGAGCCTCAGCTAGCACATTCCGCGGGTGGCGGCAGGGCCTCCAAGAATCTCCAGGAAGAACGTTTTGGGTCTTCTGGGATAGGTCGGCGCGTGCGAGAAGAGGGCCTGCGAAGCCCCGGCGCTGTCGAGGCTTGACGCTCGAATATAAGGGAGCGGACGCCATGCCAGACATGCTCTTGGCCGATCTGAAGCTGCAGATTGACGGACTCGTGCCGCCTGAAAAACTGTTTCATCGACGCGTGCTGTTCGAGGGCCTTTACGCATCTTTCCCGAAGGACCCTGAAGCCAAGGTGCAGATCTACACGGCGGAGATCGTGCCGAAGGGCTGGACCAACTTTCACTGCCACAATGGCGCAACGTTTTTCCTCGCGCTGCAGGGTATCTTCGAAGCCCATTTCGAAGAGGGCGTGCTCGTCCGCGCCAAAGCGGGCGACGTCTATTCGGAGCCGATCGGCAAGATGCATCGCGGCCACAACCCGCACGATACAATTCCCTACCTCTGTGTCGCGTTCTGCATCACCGCGCCGGATCGGGAGCACGTGACCAACGTCATCAAGGCCTTTTGAGGCTGGGCTTGGCAGCTTGGCAACCAGAAGAATAAGTGCGCTGTCACCGCAACGACGTGACGCTTTGGATATCTATGTCCGCCGCGTTGGGCCGCAATACGACCAAGTGAGATCAGGGGGCCGGGACAAATCGCCAGCGCTGATTGTCGCCGCCGTTCCATTTGTACGGAGAAACGTTCGCCCCTACACCGGGATTGCTGCCATTCGCGTCCATGACGTAAGTATGATCGTGGTTGTTGATCGCGACGAGTCCGTCTCCAGCGTCATCGAAGTGGATCAAAAACTCCTCATTGCCGCTCACCAAAGGCGCCAAGGGTATCTTGCCGCTCACGCCGAACCGGGCATAGACGTTCATCGGAACATATTGCAGGTAGAACGATCCCGGAGGAGCCCAGTCCGCTACTTTCGTCACCGCCCAAACCGGCTGATAGGGTGTAATAAATGGAAAGTGAAAGATCTTGCACACCCCGTTAAGCGGCTGAGTTCCCGCGAGGCACAGGTCGCTCGAATTGCCGAGCATGACGTAGTACTGGCCTTCATTCATGTAATTTTCCTCTATGAAATCAGAAGGCGAATGGTAAATGCGCGCGCTATACCAAAGATTATAGGTTCCTCAACTCCGCTGGCAAATCAATTTAAGTTTTCTCCATTCGAACGGCGGAACCGCAACCCCTCAAAACTCTTTGAAGGTGGCTTTGCCGGCGCCGGCGCCGCTGGTGGCGGATTGGTTCGCAAGCTCAGCGTCCATGATCGCATCATAGTCGTCATCTGCGGCGGCCGGAACAGCGGAGGCCAGGAACGCGCCGGCAAAGGAAACAGCGACGTAAGCCGCGAGGATCAAGGTCTTGAACATTGTATGGCTCCCTGAGGTTGAGTTGCTCGGTCGAACGTGCTCTCGACGATCACCAACTTAAGGGAAGACCACTCGCGGCGCTGTTCCCGGGGGAACAGCGCAATTGGCGACATGCACGTAGGTTTCTGAGCAGACGCCGGCCCAGCCGGAGCAACCAACTCAAGGAGCCCGACGATGTGCAAATCGCTTTTCTTCCTGGCCCTGCTCGGCCTTTCGTCGAGCCTTTCGGTTCTGACCTCCTCGAAGCCGGCGGAAGCGCTGACTTGCACTTTCGGTATGGTTGATGGCGGCTCCGCCCCGTATCGCAGCAATTCCTGGGAGCAAATTCTTGATTTTGACGACGATGAATGACTTCGCTCCCGGTGTCATCCCCGCGAACGCGGGGATCCAGCGTGTGACGCTGAGCTTGCAGAGCAGGGCTGGAAACTTGAAGCCGCTGAGCTCTACGACGCTGGATCCCCGCGTTCGCGGGGATGACAATTTCCGAACCGAGCGCATGTGGGTCGTCGGCCGCGGGGCGCAAGCCTGGCAGACACGCAAGAAAATGAGGCGTCTCACGACCACCGCGGTCACCGACCGCGGCTACAACCTCGCTACGTCAAAAACGCATCCGCCCATTCGGGATGCCGCTTCAACTGACTCGCGACATAAGGACAGCGTGGCTCGATCTTGAAGCCGCGGTCGCGCGCGTCAGCGACGATCTGCTCGACGAGTTTCAGCGCGGCCCCCGTGCCGCGCAGGCTGTCCGGCGCTTCGGTGTGGTCGGCGCTGACGAGGCCGGGGCCGAGGGAGCGGAACACGAGCTGCGCTTCGCCGGCGCGGCCCTCGACCGTTGCGACATAGCGTCCGCCCTCGGCGCTGGATTCGAGGCGGATGGCGACTTCGGTCATGCGGGCTCCGGGGGCAGGGGAATGAACTCGTCGCGGTCGTCGGGCGGCAGATCGAACAGTCCAGAACCCCATTCGCCCTTGCGCCATTGCTCCTTGGCGTAGTTGATTTTTTCCTGGCTCGAGGCGACAAAATTCCACCAGATGTAGCGTGGGCCGGGCAGCGTCGCGCCGCCGAGCAGCAGCAGCCGCGCGCCCGTTGGCCCCGCGCCGATCGTGATCGCGTCACCCGGACGGAACACCAGCATGCGGCCCGCTTCGAACACATCGCCGGCGACCGCGATCTCGCCTTCGACGACATAGAGCCCGCGGTCCTCGTGTTCCTGCGGCAGCGGCAGCAGCGCGCCGGGCTGAAGCACGGCGTCGACGTAAAACGTCTCTCCAAACACTTTTGCTGGCGCGCGGGCGCCGTAAGCAGAACCCAAGATGATCCTGACGCTCGCGCCGCCGGCTTCGAGAACAGGCAGCGCGCCTTGCGCAAAATGCTCGAAACTCGCGGGGCCGTCTTCCGCCGCCTCGGGCAGCGCGACCCAGGTCTGGATGCCGAACACGCTGTGCGGCGACGCGCGGGTTTTGGGGCTCGTCCGCTCCGAGTGGGAGACGCCGCGCCCCGCAACCATCCAGTTGAGCTCTCCCGGAAAAATCATCTGGTTGGAGCCGAGGCTGTCGCGATGCTGGAATTCGCCGTGGTAGAGATAGGTGACGGTCGCGAGCCCGATATGGGGATGCGGTCGCACGTCGATGCCCTGGCCGGTGATGAATTCCGCCGGCCCCATCTGGTCGAAGAAGATGAACGGGCCGACCATTCGCCGGCGCGGGGCGGGCAGGGCGCGGCGGACCTCGAAGCCGCCGATGTCGCGCGCCCTCGGCACGATGATCGTCTCGATGGATTCAGCGCCGACGGCGTCCGGGCATCCGGGTTCGAGCGCGGGGTTCCAGCTCATGGTCAGCCCTCCCGTTTAAACGAACACCTCCGGCGCTGTGGCCTTGCGCTCCATCCATGTGGGGACGGGCAGGCCCTTCGAGCGCATGAATTCGGGGTTGAACAGTTTTGAGGCGTAGCGCGAGCCAGAGTGCACAGAGGATGGTGACGATCGTGTGGCCGGGACCCAGTTCTTTGGCGAGCCGGATCGCGCCGGCGATGTTGACCCCGGTCGAGCCGCCCATCAAGAGCCCCTCATTCTCGGCGAGATCGAACACGATATCGACCGCCTCCTCGTCGGGGATGTGATAGGCGACGTCGACCGGCGCGCCCTCGAGATTGGCGGTGATGCGGCCTTGCCCGATGCCCTCGGTGATCGAACTGCCTTCCGACTTCAGGACGCCCTCGGTGTAGAACGAATAGAGCGCCGCGCCCGGCGGGTCGGCGAGGGCGATCTTGATGTTGCGGTCGCGCTCCTTCATCGCCATGCCGACCCCGGCCAGCGTGCCGCCCGAGCCGACCGCGCTCACGAAGCCGTCGATCCTCCCGCCGAGCGCGTCATAAATCTCCGGACCCGTCGTTTCATAATGGCCGCGCCGGTTGGCGACATTGTCGAACTGGTTGGCCCAGATCGCGCCGTTTGGTTCTGACTTCGCCATGGTTTCAGCGAGTCGGCCCGAATATTTCACGTAATTGTTGGGGTTCGAGTAGGGGACGGCAGGCACCTCGATGAGCTCCGCGCCCATCAGCCGCAGCACGTCCTTCTTCTCCTGCGACTGGGTGTTGGGGATGACGATGACGGTGCGATAGCCGAGCGCGGAGGCGACGAGGCCGAGGCCGATGCCCGTATTGCCGGCCGTGCCCTCGACGATCACGCCGCCGGGCCGCAGCGCGCCGCGCTGTTCCGCGTCCCTGATGATGGCGAGCGCTGCGCGGTCCTTCACCGAGCCGCCCGGGTTCATGAACTCCGCCTTGCCGAGGATTCGGCAGCCGGTCGTCTCCGAGGCGCGGCGCAACGCTATAAGCGGCGTGCGCCCGATCGCTTCGATGACGGAAGGCTTGACCGGCATGTTTCTCTCCTGACGCCTCGACCCGCCGAAAAACGCCGGCGTTCGGTTTGACTCATATCCATACCGCCGGCGAGGGTGAATTAAAATCTACTCGAATGGTAGAATTATACGCCGGCTCGCCGCGCGCCGCCGCTCTGAACGTTGTCGGCGCTCGGCAAGTTTGTTTAGTCTCACCGCGATGTCCTTCTTCCAAGCCTCAAAAGTCGGCTGGGTATTCATCCAGCCAATCAACCTCCTCCTGCTGCTCGCGTTCCTCGGCCTCCTCGGCCAGTCCTGGCGGCCGCGCGCGGGGCGGGCGCTGGCGCTGATCGCGGTCGGCGCGCTGCTGTTCATCAATTTCGCGCCGGTCGGGCCGCTGCTGCTGCGGCCGCTCGAAATGCGGTTTCCCGTCCCTCCGGCGGACATGCCGGCGCCCTACGGGATCATCGTGCTCGGCGGCGCGATCGACGATGAGCAGACGAAGAGACATGGCGAGGTCGATCTGCAGGAGGGCGCGTCGCGCCTCACCGAGGCGGCGCTGCTCGCCAGGCGCTATCCGGACGCCAGGGTGTTTTATACCGGCGGCAGCGGTTTTGGACCCTCGGACGAGGCGGAGGAAGCCCGCGACCTTCTCGTCGGCCTCGGCGTCCCGCGCGAACGGATCGGCCTCGAGACACGATCGGCCAACACGGACGAAAACGCCCGCTTCAGCGCGGCGATTCTCAAACCCCAGCCTGGTCAGGTCTGGCTCGTCGTGACTTCGGCGTTTCACATGCCGCGCTCGATGGGGCTGTTCCGCAAAGCGGGTTTCGACGCGGTAGCCTATCCCGTCGACTTTCGCACTTTTGGCGACGAGCGCGACTGGCGGTTGCAATTGTTCCGCCTGAGCGGTCTCTCGACCTTCGACCTCGCAACGCACGAATGGACCGGGCTGCTGGCCTATTATCTGGCCGGCAAGATCGGGGACCTCTTCCCGGCGCCAAAACCTCACTCGGAATAGGGCGCGCCCAGCCGGTAGACGCCGCGGAAATCGTGGGGATCGACCGGCTTGCCCTTCCGGTAGATGACGAGCCGGCCGGCGTCGGCGAGCCTGACCGCCGCCGAGCGCACCGACTGCAGATGCGAGCGCCAGGCGAGCGCGTCCTCGTTACGGACAGACGCAAAGGTCGTCGCGACGTCGGTCGGGCAGATCGTCCGCCCTGGCCGCGCCTGAGCGCAAAGGTCCAGCATGACGTCTTCGAGCGTCGGCGCGGCGGAGGAGGGACTATCGTTCATGGGCGTTCCCCTGTGGGAACAGCACGGCGTTCGTCAAGTCGGCCGAGGTCGACGACCTCGGCTACAGAGGTCGAGCTCCGGGTAGGGTTGGCCCCCAGGCCGACCAGGCGGCGACGTGAACGCCGCCGCACCTCAACGCCTCGCTGGCGAGTCAAGTCCTTGACTCGAAAGCTACCGCCAAGCGACGCTTCGAAACGACGACGAGGAGAATAGATGACCAAGCCGAAGCTCGTGATTGGCTCAAAGGCCTATTCGTCATGGTCGCTGCGTCCCTGGATGGTTCTAACCCATTTCGGCGTCGCCTTCGAGGAAGTGGTCGTCGAACTCGATGCGGCCGACACGCGCGAGCGTCTGCTCGGATATTCGCCCTCCGCCCGCGCGCCCGTTTTGATCCATGACGGCGTGACGATCTGGGATTCGCTGGCGATCATCGAATATGTCGCCGAGACCTGGGCCGAATTGCCGGTCTGGCCTCGCGACAAGGCGGCGCGGGCGATGGCGCGGGCGCTCTCCGCCGAGATGCATTCGGGTTTCAGCGCGCTGCGCGCCCATTGCCCGACCCAGTTCGCGAGGGGCCCCCGCAAGCGCGCGCTGACCTCGGAGGTCGAGGCGGACGTCAGGCGAATCGAAGAAGCCTGGCGGGCGGCGCGCGCCCGCTTCGGCGCGGGCGGTCCTTTCCTCTTCGGCGCCTTTTCGGCCGCCGACGCGATGTTCGCCCCCGTCGTCAACCGCTTCCAGACTTACGAGATCGACGTCGCGTCCGACGCCAAGGCCTTTATGCAGGCGATCATGGATCTGCCGGAATGGGGCGCCTGGACGAAGGCCGCCGAGGCCGAGCCGCGCCGCAACGCCGCCTACGAAGCGCTCTGAGCCAGCGCGACACGATGGCGAAAACCCATACGATCACCCGCAATCTTGGCGGAAGGCGCATCATCGCCGAGGGCGTCAAGCCACGGCTTTGGAGCGATTTCTATCATCACGCGATGACTGCGAGCTGGGCGCAGTTCGTCGGCACGCTCGCGATCGCCTTCGTCACGCTCAACGCGATCTTCGCGGTCATCTACTGGCTCGGCGAGGAGCCGATCGCCAACGCCCACCCCGGCAGTTTTTCCGATCTGTTCTTCTTCAGCGTCGAGACGACTTCGACCGTCGGCTACGGCGACATGCACCCGCAGACCATGTACGGCCACGTCGTCGCGACAGTCGAGAATTTCTTCGGCGATGCTGTCGTTGTCAGTGATGACGGGGCTGGTGTTCGCGCGCTTCTCGCGACCCCGCGCGCGCCTGCTGTTTGCTCGCAATCCCGTCGTGTTCGATTACGAGGGCGCGCGCACCCTTGCTTTCCGAATCGCCAACGAGCGCTCCGGCTTCATCAGCGAGGCGACGGCGCAACTCTGGATGCTCGGGCCAGTTGTAACCAAGGAAAAGCGACGTTACGTAACGTTCCAGCCCATGAAGTTAACCAAGAGCGAAAATCCAGTATTCGCGCTGACCTGGACCCTGTTCCATCCCTTAGACCCCGACAGCCCGCTGCACGGGCTCGACGCCGACGCAATCTCGTCCAGCGAGTTCAACTTTGTGCTTAGCGTTTCGGGCTTCGACGAGTCGTCGGCGCAGACGGTCAGGGCGCGTCAGGCTTTCGCGGCGCAAGACATTAAGTTCGATCATGAATTCGTCGATGTCATCGCCATCGAGCCCGACGGTTCGCGGCGCGTGAATTACGCTATGATACATGATGTGCGTTCGACTGTATGATACAACCTATCAACTCACGCGTGCTTTGCACGACAGCGGCCTTTGCGAATTTGAACTGCGATTTGACTTGGAAAAAGCCTGAAATCACTGCCCGGTGTTTGGAATTAATTACCAGACATAGTGGCACAGTCCTCGTAGGGGAGACCTGCTGAAAACATGACGATTCTCAAAGCCACGGGACGCGCTTCCGGCGGCGCCGACGCCTCGAACGCCGAGGCGTGGCGGACCGCGCTGACAGAGCTTCGGGATCGGCGCGCTACGGCCAGCGAGGGCGGCTCGCAGCGGGCGCGCGAGCGCCATGCGGCGCGCGGCAAGCTGCTCACCCGCGAGCGCGTCGCGGCGCTCGTCGATCCCGGCTCGCCGTTCCTCGAAATCGGCGCGCTTGCCGCCTTTGGCATGTACGAGGGCGACGTGCATGGCGCCGGCCTCGTCGCCGGCGTCGGGCGGGTCGCGGGGCGCGAGGCGATGATCGTCGCCAACGACCCGACTATCAAGGGCGGCGCCTATTACCCGATGACCGTCAAAAAACATCTCCGCGCCCAGGAGATTGCGGTCGAGAACCGGCTGCCCTGCATCTATCTCGTCGACAGCGGCGGCGCGAACCTGCCGCATCAGTCTGAAGTGTTTCCTGACCGCGAGCATTTTGGGCGCATCTTCTACAATCAGGCCCGCATGTCCTCGTTGGGGATTTCGCAGATCGCCGTGGTGATGGGTTCGTGCACGGCGGGCGGCGCCTATGTTCCCGCCATGTCGGACGAGACGATCATCGTCGAAAAGCAGGGCACGATCTTCCTCGCCGGCCCGCCGCTCGTGAAGGCGGCGACCGGCGAGACGGTCACCGCCGAGGAGCTTGGCGGCGGCGATCTGCACACCCGCGTCTCGGGGGTCGCCGACCAGCTCGCGCGCGACGACATCCATGCGCTCGCGCTGGCCCGTCGCGCGGCCGCCAATCTGAACCGCCCGGCGAAGACGGCACACGATATCGTGGCGGCGCGCGAACCGCTCTATGACATCGCCGATCTCGAGACCCTGATGCCGATCGACCTTAGGCGCCAGTTCGACGCCCGCGAGATCATCGCGCGGCTGGTCGACGGCTCCGAGTTCGACGAGTTCAAGCCGCGCTATGCAACGACTTTGGTCACCGGCTTTGCGCGGCTTTCCGGGATGCTGATCGGCATCATCGCCAACAATGGCGTGCTGTTCTCCGAAAGCGCCTTGAAAGGCGCGCATTTCATCGAGCTCTGCGCGCAGCGCGGCCTGCCACTCTTGTTCCTGCAGAACATCTCGGGCTTCATGGTTGGACAGCGTTACGAGGCCGGCGGCATCGCCAAGGACGGCGCCAAGCTGGTCACCGCCGTCGCCACCGCACGCGTGCCAAAGATCACCCTGATCGTCGGCGGCTCGTTCGGCGCCGGCAATTACGGCATGTGCGGGCGCGCCTATGGTCCGCGCTTCCTGTTCATGTGGCCGAATGCGCGCATCAGCGTGATGGGCGGCGAACAGGCGGCGAGCGTGCTCGCCACGCTCCGGCGCGATGCTTTCGAAGCCGACGGCAAAAGCTGGCCGGCGGAGGAAGAGGAGCGGTTCAAGGCGCCGATCCGCGCCCGCTACGAAGAGGAAGGCTCGCCCTATTACGCGACGGCGCGCCTGTGGGACGACGGGGTGATCGCGCCCGCCGAAACGCGGCGGATTCTGAGCCTTGCCTTCTCGGCCACGCTCAACGCGCCGATCGAGGAAACCAGGTTCGGCGTATTTCGCATGTAGGTTCATTTCGAATGTCGTTGCCCAATTTTCAGCATTTGATGTTGCCGGTATTGCGCATCGTCAGCGAGTGCGCCGAGGACATTTCGACCTCCGAACTCGAGAACGAAGTCGCGCGCGCCGCCAATGTCGGGGCTGACGATCTGGCGCGGCTCTTGCCCGGCGGCAAGCGCGGCGTGTTCTCGAACCGCGTAACCTGGGCCCGCTCCTATCTCTGCAAGGCCGGGCTCATTGAAGTGCGGCGCAAGGGCTATGTGCGGGCGACCGAACGCGGGCGGGCTCTGGTCGCCGAAGGGATCAGCGTCGTCGATTCGCTGGTCCTCAACCGCTTCCCCGAATTCTCCTTTTCTCCGCGCGACGGGCGTGGCGCGTGCGCAGCGACGCCCGAGACACGGGAAAACCCCGAGGAACAGATCATCGCCAACTATCATCGCCTGAACGCGGAGTTGGCGAGGGAGATCATCGAGCGGGTGCACTCGTTCAAGCCGGCCTTCTTCGAGCGGCTGATCGTCGATCTCCTCGTCAAGATGGGCTATGGCGGCGGCAAGCTGGAGATGGGCCGCACCCTCGGGCGCACCGGCGACGGCGGCGTCGACGGCGTCATCAAGGAGGACGAGCTCGGCCTCGACGTCGTCTACGTGCAGGCCAAGCGTTTTGCGGAGGAAAAGAGCGTGCCGTTGCGCGAAGTCCGCGACTTCGTCGGCGGCCTCGAAGGCCATCGCGCCAGCAAGGGCGTGTTCGTCACGACCTCCTACTTTCCCTCGACCGCTTACGAGTTCATCACCCGCGTCTCGAAGCGCGTCGTGCTGATCGACGGCCCCGAACTCGCCAACCTGATGATCCGCCACCGCGTCGGCGTGCGCGTCAGGGCGAACTACGAGTTGAAGCGGATCGATGAGGATTATTTCGTGGAGTAGGTGGCGGCCGGCGGCGCGGTCATTTCCGCTTGCCGTGAGCGTGAAAGATCCCAGATTGGGCTTGAAGCGCCGGCCGTCTGGCGAAATCGCACGGGGAGGCGCATCTGATGAAACGATCACTGCTTATTGTCGCCCTGCTGGCGGCAACGCCCGCAGAGGCGCTCGATTGCGGAAAGCTCACTGACGGCCACAGCCCGCTTTCCGGGGCCTTGACGGTGAAGAACGAGAAGACGGGCTCGACGGAGCGCTACGGCCTCAGCATCGAGCGTGGCGCTCATACGCTCGTGAAACTGCGCAGCTCCGTCGCCGGCACTCCCGATATCATCAATGAATTCGATCGCGGCGTGCTCGTCTCCACAGCACCGCCTCCGCGGCCCCTGCGATGAAATACGAGGTGAAACCTGACAACGGCGACATGTGGTCGCTCGCGCCTGGCGCCGCCTCGAGCTATCGCAAGACCATCACGCTCGGCGCAAAACCCTACGGGGTCGAGACCACGACGCAGACGATCGGCGCGCACGAAACACGGTCGCTGTTCGGCTGCGAGGTCGAGATCGTCCACATCCATCGCGAAAGCGACACGAAAACCCAGAACCAGTATGTGTCCGGATACCGTTCCGTCGCCGATGAAGACTACGCGCCGGCGCTCGGCTTCAACATTCATTTCGTGACTGTCTTTCGCAGCCCTACGGTGGAGCTTCGGACGGAGTCGACGGTCGAGACCCTGAACACGGATTGATCGGGCAGACTGGTTGCGCGCTCCGGTTGGGGGGAGAGGGCTTTGAGCCCTGGTTGCGCGTCGCCAGACTACCGGCAAGTCAGCGCAATTTTGGCTATGTCGGAAACAAACGGCGGGTTTTGGAGAAGGCGCTAATTCGGCAGAGGATTTAACACTGTGATCCCAAAGCGCAAGAAGTCTGACGCATTGAAAGTCAGTAGACTCTGTTATGCCGTGTACATTCATACTTGCGACCAGGCGCGCGTCGTGCACCTTGGCGCCGAGAACGCTATGTTTGATCACCAGTCGTTTCCATTCGGAATAAACGGCAGGCGAATTGGGTAACATTGTCAACGTGGCCTCGATCTTTTCGACTTCGGCGAGCGATTGATCGACTGAGAAACCAAGTCCATTGTTCGCGACCGGTCGCGTCATCACATTCCAGAACTCCGCGATGTTCTGAGGCGTAAAACAAACGACTTCGCCGCCTTCCAGAAATCGAGCCACACTATCGATCGCCCCCCGATACTGTACGAGCGACGGCTGTAACTGTCGCAACAGAACGTTGGTGTCGACCAGCACGCTCATTCAACCGCGCGCGTCGTAAATAGTCTCTCGGCTAATAGCTTCATCAGAGAGTTCCGGACGAGTTGGTCGACCCGGAACCGGCTTAAGCCAGGCTGCAGCTCTTTCCGCCGCCGACGTTGGGGCATTTGCCTTTGGCAGTTGTTGTTCGAGGAGCTGTTCCACGAGCCGCGCTATATTGACGCCCCGCGCCGCAGCGAGCGCTGAGAGACTTGCCTCCACTTCCGGTTTGAGCTCGATTGTGACAGTCATCGCCGTGTTCCAGAAACGTCTAATCCATGGCACGGTTCGGCGGTCGAGGCCACGTCTTTCGGCCTCGCGCAACCTCCTGAAAACGATTGTGCGTCTGCAACGAGATCAAGCTATTGCCTCGCATAGTACCGAATGGCCAATCCGTGTGACGACAATCTCAACAACTCGTCGACTGCGCGCAAGAGCGGGAGAACCGCAACTCATTCCCCTTCGCCTTCCCCACTTGGTGGGGAAGGTGCTCGTCTGGCTGAATTCCTTCCTTCGACGACGCTTACCGCCGAAACAGCTCATAGATGAGCATCGAACTCGACATAGAAGGATCGCTCGACGACGAGACGGGCGCTCAAGTCCGCTTCGTCGATCAATCGGCCAATAAGATCCAGATCGGAATCCGAGGCCACCATCAGGTAGAAGCGGCCCTCGGGTCTGAGCCGGTCGCGCGCCTGGTCGAACAGCGCGGCGATGTTGCGATGTTTTGGACCCGCGTGCCAACCCTGATCGGCGAGGTCCTTGGGTTCGCCGGCATGTTTGGGCGGACTGGACAGGATGACGTCGAACAGGGGTTCAGCCGGCGTCTCGCTCAGAAGATCCATGCAGGCGGTGGTCACGCGGTCGCCAAAACCATTCGCCTTCGCGTTCTCGCGCGCGCAGAGCACGGCGTTTGGATTGATGTCGGTCGCCAAGACGCTGGCGGCGCCCGCCCGAGCGGCTGCAAGCGCCAGCACCCCGGTCCCCGTGCCGACCTCCGCGACGGTCTTCCCCTTCAAGTTCAAGCCATCGATGAACTCCGCGAAATATTCGCTCGAAAGGAAATAGCGAGGATGAAAAACAGTCGGTCGCACGCGAAGCCGGAAGCCGGCCGCCCGCGTCGTTCGGATGCTTTGGCGATTGAGGATCAGGTGATAGGAACAGAAAAACGCGAAGCGATGCCAGAGGCGGCGGATGGGTCCGTGAGGCGTTCCCGACCGCCCGAGGCCTCTCGCCAGGGGCCTGCCGCTTTCGACAAGATCTCTTGTGAGCAAGTTTTCGTTCATTTTCAAAATTTGCCCAAAAGCCGGGAATTGCAACAGCTTCCAATTCAAGCACAGTAAAAGGGATGACGTCCACGCCCCCTATCTCAAAGAGGAGTCTTCGGCGTCGATTTCGCTTTCTGCCTGATGCCAGTGACCATGTTCGCGCCCCTCGGGCCGTCCCTCTTCCTCCCACATCTGATAAGCGCGGTCGCGAATTCTGCGTTCACGGTCGCCAGACGCTTCCGATGCAACGTCCTTGGCGTTCCCGAGCGCCGCCTGGGCATGACCTTTCTGCTCCTGGGCGGCGCCCTGCGCCTTCATCTCGTCCGATCCAACCATGGCGCCGACGCCCTGCTTGACCTTGCCAATCGCCTCGTTGGCGGCCCCGGTAATCTTGTCTGACGTTCCGCTCATGTGGTTCTCCCCGCGCGCAATACCGGACGCGTTCGGCTTAACCTCTCGGCGCGGCGCTTGTTCCGCGGCTCACAGGCGTTATTCATTCGGACGAAAGCCCCAGCAATTCGCCAACAGCGCGCACGAGGTTGTGGGTTGTGTAGGGTTTCTGGACGACGGCCCAGGCGCGATGGCGATCGGGCAGCTTGGCCTGTTCGCCATAGCCCGAGGCGAAAAGGAAGGGGACGCCGAGATCGTGCAGGCGGTCGGCGATGCCGAAGCTGTTCTCGTCGCCGAGATTGATGTCGAGAATGGCGAAGTCGGGCTTGTTGTCGTCGAGATGGGAATGGGCGGCGTCCGAGTTCGACGCGATGGCGACTTTCGCTCCGTACCGAGTGAGGATGTCTTCGGCGTCAAGAGCAATAATCAGGCTGTCTTCGACCACCAGCACCGACTCGTCCGCAAACAGATCGGCCTTGATCGGCGCATGCGGCAGGGGCCTCGCGTGTGGCAGCCTGACGACCGGCCCCTTGACGTTCTTGGGCTCGGAAACGTGACGGGCGGGAATGCGAAATCGGGCTCGGAAGCCTGAGGGATCATAATGCATTTCCGCCGCGCCGCCGAGGTCGTAGGGAACCGAACGATCGACGATCGTCGTGCCAAAGCCTTTGCGTGTCGGCCTCGCGACTTTCGGGCCTCCGTGCTCCTCCCAGGTCAGTATGAAGTCGCCGCCGTCGTCGCGTCGCCATTGGATCTGCACGTAGCCTTCAGCAACCGACAGGCTGCCGTATTTCGTCGAGTTGGTGACGAGTTCGTGGATCACCAGCGCCATGGTCGAATAGGCGGCCGGATTCAAAAGGACGCGCGGGCCGTTCGAATGTATCGCGGTTTCCTTGTCGGCGGCGAAGGCGGCGGCCTCGGCGTCGATCAGCGCCTCGAACGGGGCAGGGCCCCAATGATCGTCGGTGATCTGGTTGTGAGCGCGAGCCAGCGCGTGGATGCGGCCATCGACGACCCTGACGAAGTCTTTGACCGCCTCCTCCTCAGGCTGCGACTGGCGAATCAGCCCGCGGATCACGCCAAGAATGTTGCGGACGCGGTGATTGAGTTCCGCGATCAGCAATTCCTGCCGCGCATTGGCCTGGTGACGCAGCGCAGAAGCCTCGTCGGCAAGCCGCAACACCACCTCGATGAGGGTCGCTCGCAGCGTCTCGGCGACGCGCAGCTCTGACGGGTTGAAGGGTTTCGACCGGCCCTCGACCAGCTCATGCCATTCGGCGAAGCTTTCGCGCGGGGTGAGGCGCGGTCCGTTCGGGCCATACTCGACCGGCTTGTGCGGATCGCCGGCCCAGCGCACGGATTCGCGCATTTCCGAGCGAAACAGCACGACGTAATCGCGCGGCGATCGCGAGATCGGAATGGCGAGCAGGCCGGAAGCCTGCTTTTCGAACGATCTGGCGTTGTCGATCAGCGAGCCGATATGATCGGTCGAGTAGACCTTGCCGGCGGCCGTGCCGTTGAGCGCGCGCACAATGCGGCGGAAATCGTCGGTCGGCGGCGTCACGCCGGAAAAGGCGTAGCTGCCGTTGATCCAGACGCCGACGCCGTCGGCGGGAATGGCGCTGGTCAGAATGTCGCCGAGCCAATCCGGGTCCTTCAGCAGGGTCTCGTCGGAAGCGACCGCGCCCAAAAGCTGGTCGGAAATGTCCCGTGCGCGCCTCTCGTATTCGACCAGCGCTCGCCGCTCGCGGCTTTCGAGCCGCATCGAAAACATCTGCGAGAAGAGTTCGCAGACCGAGCGGCGTTCGTAGGTCGGCGAGCGCGGCGAATAATGATGGCAGGCGAACAGGCCCCAGAGCTCGCCATCGACGAGTATGGAAATCGACAGCGAGGCGCCCACGCCCATGTTTTTCAGATATTCGATGTGAATGGGCGAGACGGAACGCAGCACCGACAGCGAGAGGTCCAGAGGTTCGCGGCGCTCGTTCAACTCGGGGATGATCCCGACGGGCGTAGAATTCACGTCGTGGATGACGCGCAACAGGTTGCGCTTGTAAAGCTCGCGCGCCTGTTTGGGGATGTCGCTTGCGGGGTAGCGAAGGCCCTTGAATGAGCCAATGCCGGTCTTGCAGGCCTCGGCGATCACTTCGCCGTGACCCGTCACCGCCGAATTTGTAGACCATCACGCGGTCGAAGCCGAGCAGAGCGCGAATCTGCCGTGACGCCCTCGCGGTAGAAGGCGGCGAGATCGGGCTGTCGTCGAGGCGCGCCATCATGGCCCTGACTGTGCTGGTGGCGTCGCCGTGGTCCTCGTCGCCCGGCTCCGCCTCGATCACGATCTGCCCGCCGGAAAAGTGGATCGCGATATCGAACGGGCGGCCGCGCATGCCGAGCTGGCAACCGAACAGCCGCTCGACCGTATCCGGCGCGACGAGATAGGCTACCCTGTTGCGCAGATTGTGAATGAGCGACCGGGGAAAGAAGTCGGACAGCGGATTGCCAATCAGGTCCGGGGCTTCCACGCCGAGGAAGGCGCCGACGTTGAGCGAAGCGCGCGCGATGATCCAGTCGGTGCTGACTGCGATGAGGAAGCCGACGGGCTGGATGGCGCCCAGGATGTGAATGGGTTCTCGGTCGCAATTCGTCAGGTCGACCGTGGGACTGGGATTAGCCACAACATTCCTGCGTGCAAACCTTCGGCAACTTAAACGCGAACTCGCGCCGATGCTGTTCCCGGCGCCCGTTGCGGCGCAAAAATCAACAATTTTCGTCGGCTGAAATTTTGCGCCCTCGAGCCTTGCTTAGGGCGCTCGTGCCCGGAACAGTTCCGAGCATGACGTTGAATGGGCGAGGAGGGTCGGCGTCCATGCCGACCACGCGCGAAGCGCTTCGCCACGTCCGCCTGGAGGCCGGCGCTCCTCGCGCCTGAACCTTGCCCGGTCGCGCGAACCCGTCTAGGCCTCATTCGCCGACCGCCCACTGCCGATTGCCGAATGCCCATGTTCAAATCCCTCCTCATCGCCAATCGCGGCGAAATCGCGGTGCCGGGTGATGCGCACAGCGCGTCGAATGGGCCTTCAGACGATCGCGCTTCACACGTCCGGCCGACCGGGGCGCGCTGTTCACGCGGATCGCGGACGCGCGGTCGAAGTCGGCGAGGGCGCGCGCGGCTATCTCGACGTCGAGGCGATGGTCGCGGCGGCGCAAAGGCGGCGGGCGCCAAGCGTGCATCCCGGCTACGGTTTTTTGAGCGAGAACCCGCTGTTCGCCGGAGGCTTTGGAGCGCGAGGGGATCACGTTCGTCGGACCGAGCGCTTCCGCCATGCGCGCGATGGGGCTCAAGAGCGCCGCCAAGGCGCTGATGGCGAAGGCCGGCGCGCCGATCGTGCCCGGCTATCACGGCGACAACCAGAGCCCGAAATTCCTCAAGGAGAAAGCCTACGAGATCGGCTATCCCGTGCTGATCAAGGCGATCGCGGGCGGCGGGGGCACGGGGCATGCGACGCGTCGACGCCCATGTCGAATTCGAGTCTGCGCTCGAATCGGCCGAGCGCGAGGCCAAGGCCGCGTTCGGCGATCCCGCGTGCTGGTCGAGAAATACATGCTCTCGCCGCGCCACATCGAGGTTCAAGTGTTCGGCGACAAGCACGGCAATGTCGTGCATCTCTTCGAGCGCGACTGCTCGCTGCAGCGCCGCCATCAGAAGGTGATCGAGGAGAGCCCAGCGCCCGGGCCTGCCCGAGGCGACGAGCGAAGGCGATGTGCGCGGCCGCGGTCACGGCGGCGAAGGCGGTTGGTTATTCGAACGCCGGCACGGTCGAGTTCATCGTCGACGCCGCGCATGGGCTGGGTCCGACAATTTCTGGTTCTTGGAAATGAATACGCGCCTGCAGGTCGAACATCCCGTCACCGAGGCGATGACCGGGCTCGATCTCGTCGAATGGCAGTTGCGGGTCGCGGCCGGCGAGACGTTGCCGCTGCAACAGCACGAGATCCGCGCAGCGGCGCGGCGATCGAGGCGCGTCTTTGCGCGGAAGACCCCGAGAACGGTTTTCTGCCGTCGCCCGGCCTGATCCGGGCCTTGCGAGGTCGGAGGCGAGCGCGGCTGCGGGTCGATGCCGGCGTCGAGTCTGGGGACTCGGTGACGCCTTTCTACGATTCCATGATCGCAAAACTGATCGCGCATGGCGCGACCCGGGGCCGCCGCTCTCGACAGCTGGACGCGGCGCTGAAACATGCCCGCCGTTGTCGGGCCGAAAAGCAATATCGCGTTCCTCACCGCGCTGATGACGGCGCCCGAGGTCGGCGGCGGCGCGCCACGACACCGGCTTCATCGACGCGCATCTCGCCGAACTCGGCGCTGCGCCCCGCGCGCCGGAGCCGCGCGCGCGACGCTAGCCGCCGCGGCGCGCTGGCTGGAGGCGCGCGCGAGAGCCCGCCGCGCGGTCCGCGCGATCCCTGGTCGGTCGCGCGACTCCTTTGAGCTGACCGGCCGGCGCGTGACTCCGTTCGAGGTCGAGGTCGACGGCCATGATAGAGCGCCTCGCTCGTCGAGGAGCGCGCGCGGGCGGCCACATGTCGAGCTTCGCCGACGGGCGCGATCCCGGCGCCGGGGGCGCCCGTCGTGCTGTTCCCGAGCGAGGGCGGCTATTTCGCGCTCTGCCGGCGGCCGCCAAAGCCACATCGAGCCGTCGATCCGCTGCAGGGCCCGCCGGCCGGCGCGAGCGAGGAGAGCGGCGAGATCACGGCGCCGATGCACGGCCGGCTGATCGCGCTGTTCGTCGACGAAGGCGACGCGGTCGAGGAGGGCGCGCGCCTCGCGGTCGTCGAGGCGATGAAGATGGAGCACACGCTGAACGCGCCGCGGGCCGGCCGCGTCAGCGGCCTTTCGGCCGCTGTCGGCCAGACGGTGGAGCAGGGCGAAAAGCTGATGGCGATCGGAGAGGCCGCCGCCTCCTGAACATTTGAACCAGGCGGATGGCGCCGAAGGCCTGAAATCTGGGTTATGCCGTCGCATGATCGAGATCAGGCCCTTTTATCCGCGCGAGGCTGAGCTCGCGGAATGGGCCGCCGTCCACGTCTATCGGCGCATTCGCTTGGCGGAGGACTGGCCCGCCGAGCCGATCCTCGACGACGAGGAATACGAGCGCGAGGCCCGCGATGTCTGGCCGCTCTATGAGGACCGGCGCTGGTACGCCTGGGAAGGTGAGGAGATCGCCGGCCTGCTCGGCGTCAGTTTTCGTCGCGAGGGCACTGAAGACTATGAGACCCATGCCCGCTACGTCTGGGGCTGGGGCGGAGTGAGGCGCGCGCGGCGCCGGCAGGGCGTCGCGACGAGCCTCATGAAGCCGCTCGTCGCGTTCATGCGCGAGCGCGGCCAGCGTTGCGCGTGGAATGCCCGCACTCACGTCTTGACTTAGAGCACCACCACCTTCGTCCCCTTCGCCACGCGCCCGTAGAGGTCCATCACGTCGACGTTGAGCATACGGATGCAGCCGGAGGAAACGGCGTGGCCGATGGATTTGGGATCGTTGGTGCCGTGGATGCGGAACAAGGTGTCTTTCTTATCCTGGAACAGATAGAGCGCGCGCGCCCCGAGCGGATTGGACAGGCTGCCGTCCATGTGGGCGGGCAGTTCGGGGCTGCGCTCCAGCATTTCCGGCGGCGGCGTCCAGCCGGGCCAGTAAGCCTTGCGGCCGATCTCCGCCACGCCCTTCCAGGCGAAACCCTGCCGCCCGACGCCGATGCCATATTCGTAGGCGCGGCCGTCGCCGAGCGACAGGTAGAGTTTTCGAAGCTTCGTGTTGATGGTCAGCGTTCCCGCCGCCTCCGCCGTTGGATCGGCGACCTCGCGCCGCGTCGTGCGGCTGCGGTCGACGTCGCCGTCGAGATCGACCGGCGTCGAATAATAGGGGTCGGCGTCCGCGGGCAAGTTGGAGGCCGGGGCCGGCGTCGGCTGCGGCGCGAAGGGCCAGGACTGGCTCAGCGCCGGCGTCTGCAAGGCGAGCGCAATGAAGGGGACGAGCAGCAGCGGTCGCACCAGTCCCATAAGAATCTTACCTTCCCTTGACGACGAACGCTCGGGTTGTAACCGCTCCACCGCCCGCAGGGAAAGCACGAGGTTGTGCGCGCGTTGTAAGCCGGGGCGCTGCAGCCGCGGTCGCTGACCGCGGCTACAACGGCCGCCTCGTCCGATCGACCATGAAAATCGCCAGCATCGAGACGGCCACCGGCGCGGCAACGATGAGGAACAGTCACTCCAAGGGCGTTGTCGCCGCGACGGGCGCGAGCGATGCCGGCGAGAGCGCCATGGCTGCGCGTTCGTTCGCGCCTTTGAGCCGTTAGGGCGTCGCAGCAGGAAGCCGGCCGCTCCCGCGAACCGTCGGGAGCGGCGGCGCCTTCGTTCAGTTCTCCACTTCGCCGGCGAGCGGCAAACGCCCCTTGGGGGTGAGGCTGTTTATGATGCCCGGCAAGGCCTGCGCGAGCTGGCCGAGCAGGTCCTGATCGTTGATGCCCGCTTTCCGCGCGAGATCGCGGATCGTATCGGGGCCCAGCGCCGAGCCGAGCTGACCGGGCTGGACCGGCTGATTGGCGCCATTGCCGACCCAGGAGTTGACGACGTCGCCGTGGCCCGCGTTCTGCATCCTGGAGACGAAATCGCTTAGGCCGCCGAGCAATCCTCCGCCTCCGGAGGCCGGAGGAGCCACGGGCGTCTGCGTCGGCGCGGCTGGCGGCGCCGATGGCGCAGCCGGCGTCGAACTCGAGCCGCCGAACATGTGTCCAACCAGCAGGGCGCCGACCGCGATCGCGATCGGAGTCGCAAGATCGCCGCCCGGCACCGCGTTTTTCAATGTGTCCTGCAAACTTGCCATCTCAAATCTCCCTAAGGGTGTGTACGCGGCTCGAAAGGCGGACTTGCCTGTTTCGCCCCCTCGCCGCTACTGTCACGGCCAAGACGTTTCTTCTAACATATAGCTTTGACGCCGCTGGCGACTTAATTCTGTCAAATCGAGGGGTGGGGGATATGGGTTTCATCAGCTGGATAATTCTCGGCCTGCTGGCGGGCTTTATTGGCAGCAAGATCGTCAACAAGACCGGCTCGGGCGTCATCATGGACGTCGCGCTCGGCGTCGTGGGAGCGGTCATTGGCGGCGTGATCGGCAACGCCATCGGGTTCGGCGGAGTCACCGGCCTCAATATCTCCAGCCTGCTGATCGCTGTGGTCGGCGCCGTCGTGGTGCTGGTCGCCTATCGCGCGGTGGCGGCGAGGAGCTGACGGCTCAGGCGAAAGGCGAATGGCGGCAAGCCATTCGCCGCGATCTCAGCCGAACTTGGCGCCCGCCTTCAGCGCTTCAACTCGCCAAAGAACGCGCGTATGTCGTTCGCCAGCAATTCCGGCTGCTCAAGCGCCGCGAAATGTCCCCCCTTCGGCATCGGGGTCCAACGGCGGATGTCGGTATAAACCTTCTCAGCCAGCGAGCGCGGCGGCCGCAAAAGTTCGCGCGGGAAGGCGGCATAGCCCATAGGCGCCGTCACCGCCCCGCCGGCGGGGATCGGCCAAGGTCGGTGAAGGCGGAAATAGTACGGGAAGAACGACGAGCCGATCGCTGCGGTGAACCAGTAGAAGCTGATGTCGGCGAGCATGTCGTCGCGGCTGACGGCGGTCTCGACGTCGCCGTCGCAATCCGTCCAGGTGCGGAATTTTTCGACGATCCAGGCCGCGAGGCCCGCGGGCGAGTCGGTGAGGCCAAAGCTCAGCGTCTGCGGTTTTGTGCCCTGGATCTGCGTGTATCCTGTCTCTTCCTTCAGCCAGTATTTGAGTTCTTCGATCCAGCGGCCTTCTTCCGGAGTCGGGTTCTTCACCCCCGCGGGGTCGCGCGGCACGGTGAGGAAATTGAGATGCAGCCCGATCAGCTTTTCGGCGTGCGAATGCCCCATCAGCGAGGCGATGATGCCGCCCCAGTCGCCGCCCTGCACGGCGAATTTTTTGAAGCCGAGCGTCTCGCTCATCAGTTCCGCGAACAGGTTTGCGATCTCCTCGACGCCGAACCGCCGCTGGCCTGGCCGAAACGACAGGCCGTAGCCGGGCAGGGAGGGCGCGACGACGGTGAAAGAGTTTTTGGGATCGGCGCCGAAGCGCGCGGGGTCGGTGAGGCGCGGGATCAGCTCCATGAATTCGAACACCGAGCCCGGCCAGCCGTGCATCAAGAGCAGCGGCGTCGGATTCGGCCCCTTGCCGGGAACGTGCAGGTAATGAAGATCGCAGTCGGCGCGGGAAATCTTGAACTGTGGGAAGGCGTTGAGCCGCGCCTCCTGCGCGCGCCAGTCGAAACGGTCGCGCCAATAGGCGACGAGATCGCGCATGTATTCGACGCTCGCCCCGTAGCCCCAGGGGTCTCCGGGCGCGGCGTCGGGAAAGCGGGTGCGCGCGAGGCGCTCGCGAAGGTCCGCGATAGCGCTGTCGGGGACGTGGTAGGTGAAGGGCGACGGTTCCAGGGACATTTGCAACCTCACGGGCGGCGCCGGGAAGCTAGCAAGGCAAGGCGACAATTGTACAGCGCCGGCGGCGCTGTAGCCGCGGTCGCTCCCAAAAACTGTCATCCCCGCGAAAGCGGGGATCCAGTGTCCTAGGGATGAGCGGCTTCAAGATTTAGAACCATTTTCTGCAGGTCGGGCATCACACGCTGGATCCCCGCTTTCGCGGGGATGACAGGGGTGGGCGCCGCCGCTCCATATTCTCACCGTTTCCGCAGGCCCTGCAGCAGCCGTTCGAAGGCGGCGGCGTGTTCGCGTCCCGTCGTGGCGGGGTCGGCGCTTGCCGCGCAGGCCGCCGCTGCTTCGGTGACCGCGCCGAGCAGCAGGCGAGCGAGCGGGCCGACCGGCTGACGTTCGATCAGGCCTTGGTTCATGGCGACAGCGAGGGTTTGGGGAATCGCCTGCCCAAAATGCTCCTCGTCGATTTCGCGCCAGCGCTGCCAGCCGAGCACCGCCGGGCCGTCCTTCAGGATGATCCGGCCGGTCGCGCCGGCGGCGCAGGCTTCGAAGTAAGCCTCGGTCCCACGCGCGAGCATGGCGAGCACATCGCCGGCCTCGATCACCTTGGCCGTGATCTCGGCCGCGAGCGCGGCGCTGCGGCGGCGAAGCGCCGCTTCGAAGACGGCCTCCTTGCTCGCAAAATGGTGATAGACCGCGCCCTTGGCGACGCCGGCCTCGGCGGCGATGTCGTCGATTACTGTCCCGTCAAAGCCTTCGTCACCGAACAGGCGCTCCGCCGCCGCGACGATGGCGTCGCGCGTCGCCTGGCGGCGCTCCGCCTGCTTGGCCATGACTGCTTCCTTGACAAACCGACTAACAGTCGGTTATTTGTTGACCGTCAGTCGGTTTTATCCCAGTTCGGCCGGGCTGCGCAATTCCTCTCACGGAGGCGGACCCATGAGTCTGTTTCTTTCCGCCTTGCTCGCGGCGTTCGCCGCAGGCATCCCCGACATATTCGCCGCCTCGGCTCTGGTTCGCGCCCCGCCCGGCAAAATTCTCCAGACGGTCGCCAGCGGGCTGCTCGGCAAGGCTTCCTATGAGAGCGGCGCGCAATCGATGGCGCTCGGCCTCGTCCTACAGGTCGCGATGTCGTTCGTCATCGCGCTCGTCTTCAACATCGCCATGTGGCGTGTCGCGGGGATCCGCGCGCAGCCGCTGCTGTTCGGCGCGCTCTACGGCGTCGTGATCTTCGTCGTGATGAATTTCGTGGTCGTGCCGCTGTCGCGGGCCTACCCGAAACCTCAGTGGACTTCTGAAGGCTGTGGTCGCGATGGGACTCGTGATGATCGTATACGCAGAGATCATCGCGCTCATCGCGACGGCGTTTGCTCCCTCGCCCTGAGCGCTCGCTCCGCCACGATCTCGTCGCAAGCTCGTGGAATTTCTGGGCGGACACTGGAAACGCGAGGCGAGGCCATGGAGCGCAAGAAGGCGACGGACTTTCCGCAGGAACTGCTCAACCTGTTCGACGGCTACGTGCACGGGGCGATGAGCCGTCGCGCTTTCCTGGACGCGGCCCAGACATTCGCGGTCGGCGGGGTGACGGCGGCCGGTCTGCTCGAGATGCTGAAGCCGAATTACGCGCTGGCAATCCAGGTTCCGCCCGACGATCCCCGCCTCAAGACGAGCACGGAGACCGTCGCCTCGCCCGAGGGCAACGGCTCGATCAAGGGCTATTTCGTGCGGCCTGCCCAGGGCGACAAATTTCCCGTGGTGCTCGTCATCCACGAGAACCGCGGCCTCAACCCCTACATCATGGATGTCGCGCGCAGGCTCGCCATCGCGAATTACGCGGCTTTTGCGCCCGATGGCCTCACCTCTGTCGGCGGTTATCCCGGCGACGACGAAAAGGGCCTGGACGCGTTCAAGAAGGTCGATCCGGCAAAACTGATGGTGGATTTCGTCGCTTCCGCCGAATGGCTGAAGGAGCGGCCGGAGAGCACAGGAAAACTTGGCGCGGTCGGCTTCTGTTTTGGCGGCGGCGTCGTCAATCTGCTCGCCGTCCGCCTCGGCGACGGGCTCTCGGCCGGCGTGCCCTTCTACGGCGTGCAGCCCTCAGAAAAGGATGTCATGAAGATCAAGGCGCCGATCAACGCCCAATATGGCGAACTTGACCAGCGCATCACCGGCGGTTGGCCGGCATTCGACGCCGCGCTCACCAAGGCCGGCGTCACACACGAAGGCCACATCTACAAGGGCGCCAATCACGGCTTCCACAACGACACGACGCCCCGCTACGACGAGGCGGCCGCCAAGGAGGCGTGGCAGCGCACGCTGGACTGGTTCAACAAATATTTGCAGGGGTGACGGATGGCTGCGCCGTAAAGCCAAAATTGTCATTCCCGCGAAAGCGGGGATCCAGAGTCGTAGCGCTCACGGCTTCCGGCAGCGTCACACACTGGATCCCCGCTTTCGCGGGGATGACAGGGAACAGACCTCAGTTCTCGTCGTCGTCGGGTGGCAGATCGTTGTGGCCGTCGGCGTTGCTGGCGTCGATGGCGGGATCGCCGAGCGAGGAATTGATCGGCATGTTGGTCTTGCGCTTTTCTTCCTCGATCCGCTGCTTCAGCTCATCCGCCTTCTTGATCAACTCGTCGAAGGAATCGGGCGGACCGCCGGGAATTTCGCGCGGCGTTCCCGTCGGGATTTCAGTCGGCATCAAGACTTCTCCCTCAATTGACCGCGATGCCGGTTCCATGCTGCTGCGGCAGGGCTTCGGAATCGTCCGAAGTCAGCGTGCCGCGCGGCGCCTCCAAATCCTTCCGCGGAACCTCGTGGACGTCGGTGATCTTGCCCGAAGGCAGACCGACGACCTCGTTGAATTTGTCCTTGATCTGCTCCAGCAAGGAGTCGCCATAGGCGCGGTCTTCGCTCATTTCAAGCTCCCTCGAGTTCATATTCGAAGAAATCAACGCCGGAGGGCGCGCGTCG
>CAVQBX010000028.1:0-17647 GCA_963710855.1 uncultured Pseudomonadota bacterium
TAGAGCGTTCAGCGATGAATTGAAACCGTCATTGCGAGCGCAGCGAAGCAATCCAACTCTCCGTGATTCGTATTTTGCCAGGAAAAGCAGCATCGCTTCCGCATGGATTGCTTCGCTTGCGCTCGCAATGACGGGCAAGCCCCCCTCTCCCGTCCGGGAGAGGGGCCGGGGGTGAGGGTGGCTCCGCCTTCAGCGCGCCGTCGTCAGCCTCAACAAAATGTCCTGATCGTAGTTGCCAAAGCCGCGTCCAAACACATTGACTCCGCCGGGATGCCTGGCGTCGGGCTTCACTTCGATGCGAAGACGGATGGAATGGTGGCTGGCGAGATCGAGGTCGCGCAGCGTGAACGGCGACACTTTCATGCCGTCGATGAACGAGCCGTGCGTCGTCACGCGCCAGCTCTTCAGCTTGCCGTACTGGCTGCCCTTCAGCTTCCACCAATCAGGAGTATAGACGCCGCGCTTGTCGCCATAGTCGCCGGGGCTTGTCCAGGTTCCGACTTCCCGGCCGTTGATCGCGACCGTGATGTCTGAAGGCCAGTCGGTCGAGGTGCCCGGAACTTCCGACGACAGCTCCATCGAAAAGTCGAGCGCCGTCACTTCTTTGCCCACGAGCCGCGCGTTGTTGGGGAACTGATATTCCACGAAACCGCGCGTAAACCACATCAGACCCGCGTTCATGCGGTCGGGGTTGAGGAATGCGTCGGGAACGTCGAGCAGCCCAATGATGCCCTGCGGTGAGCACAGGCCGCACGGCGCGCTGACCTCGCAGCTCGTGTAGAGGCCGATCGGCATCGCCACATCGATCATGTCGGCGGCGGCGTCTGCGGCCTCGTCGCGCAGCATCACCAGCACTTCCTCGCAGGTCGAAAAGCAAAGCTTCTGATTGCCTTTGCGCCCTTTTTGCGTTTCGGTGCGGATCAGGCCAGCCTTTTCCAGAATCTGCAGGTTGGAGGAAACCGTCGATTGCGGTTGGCCGAGCGCATCTGCGATATCGTTGACGTTGACGCCGACGCCGCCCTGCAAAAGTTTGAGAATCCGCACCCGCGTCGGCGAGGCGAGGCCATGCAGAACTTCCGGCTGTGTCTCCGGATCTATGACAAGGAAGTGGCGAGGCATCGCGATGATCGAGGCGGGAACGTGCGAATGTATCAGCTTTTCGGGATTGGCAAGCACAATCCATCGATAACGCGGAACAATACGTTAGCGTCCTAAAAACCGACGGCCGCGATTTCAGCGTTTAAGCGCTCGTCGCCATGCGTCGTCCGTTGCCGTCGAAAACATGGACGTCGCGCAGGGGCGCGCCGAAGGAGGCTCGCTCGCCGACCTCTGGCGTCTCGCGCCCCCGGACTTCCACGACAAGCCTTTTGTCGTCCGTGCGCCGCACATAGGCGTAGGACGCCTCGCCCAAACGCTCGACGAGCTCGACGATTCCGGAGGTTTGCAACGCCTGATCCGGAGCGGCGGAGAGGTGTTCGGGCCGCACGCCGATCGTCAGTTCCGTCGCCGGGCGTCAGGCCGGCGGCCGGCAGAACGAGCGGCCCGATCGTGGGCCCGATGATCCGCGCCTGGCCGGCACTCAATGCTCTCGACCTTGGCGGGAAAGAAGTTCATCGCAGGCGAGCCGATGAAGCCAGCGACGAACAGGTTGGCCGGCTCGTAATAGAGATCGAGCGGCTTGCCGACCTGCTCGATGCGACCGAGGTTCATCACGACGATGCGGTCGGCAAGCGTCATCGCTTCGATCTGGTCGTGGGTCACATAGACGATCGTCGCCTTGAGCAGCTGGTGCAGCTGCGCCATTTCTACGCGCGTCGAGACTCGCAGAGCCGCGTCGAGATTGGAGAGCGGCTCGTCGAACAGGAACACGTCGGGCTCGCGCACGATCGCGCGGCCGATCGCGACGCGCTGGCGTTGGCCGCCGGAGAGATCGCGCGGATAGCGCTCGAGCAGTTTTTCCAGCTGCAGCATGCGCGCGGCTTCCTCCACCCGGCGCTCGCGCTCCGCAGCCTCGACGCCCGTGAATTTCAGGCCGAACGTCATGTTCTTGCGCACGTTCATGTGCGGATAGAGCGCGTAGGATTGGAACACCATCGCAATTCTGCGCTCGGCGGGCGCGAGCGCATTGACCTTGCGATCGGCGATGAAGAGATCGCCCGAGGTCGGCCCGTCGAGGCCGGCGATCATCCTGAGCAACGTGGATTTGCCGCAGCCGGAGGGTCCGACCAGCACCAGGAACTCACCGTCACTGATCGAGAGATCGATGTCGGAGAGCACGCGCGCCGGGCCATAGCTCTTGTTCAGGCCTTCGATACGAAGGTTCGCCATGGGTTAAGTTCGCCTTATTTGACCGCGCCGGAGGTGAGGCCGGCGATGAGTTGGCGCGAGAAGAACACGTAGATGGCGACCACCGGCAGGATCGCCATGGATAGCGCGGCGAGCACGCGAGTTCCAGTCGGTGATGTACTGGCCGAGAAATTGCTGCACGCCGAGCGTGATCGTGTGCGTCGAGTCGCTGGAGGTGAGGATCAGCGGGAACCAGAGGTCATTCCAGATCGGCACGATGGTGAACACCGCGACGGTGGCGATCGCCGGTCGCAGCAGCGGCGCAATGACCTCGAAGAAGATTCGCGTCTCCGGCACGCCGTCGCAGCGCGCCGCGTCGCGCAAGTCTCTCGGGATCTGCTGCACGAATTCGCTCAGGATGAAGATCGCCATTGGCAGCCCCTGAGCGATATAGACGAGGATCAGCGCCGTCAGCGTGTCGTTGAGCCCCATCTTGCGCATCATGGTGAGAATAGCGACCGATCCAAGCCTGATCGGCACCATGATGCCGATCGACAGATAGAGCGCCAGCGCGGAGACGCCGCGGATGCGATATTCCGTCAGCGCCCACGCCGCCATCGCCCCGAACAAGAGGACGAGGCCCATGCTGACCAGCGTGACGATCAGCGAGTTGCAGAAAATAATCGCCGACGTGAGAGGCGTGAAACACCTTCATATAGCCGACGAGCGAAAAGGTCGCGGAGGTCGGCGGACTGACCGGCGAGCCGAAGATCGCCGCGCGCGTCTTGAACGAATTCATCACGACGAGCAGGATCGGCCCGATCGCCAAGAGGCTGTAGGCGATCAACAGGACGTGGACGCCGGCGGTCTTGGCGGAGGATGAGAACATGGCGGGCCCGTCAGAAGGCGTAGCGCCGCATGCGGCGCTGGATGGTGAACAGATAGAGGCAGACGCCGACGAGGATGATGAAGAACATCACCGTCGCGACCGCCGCGCCCATGGTCGGATTGCCGAGCTGAAGCTGAAAACCGAAGAACGTGCGATAGAAGAAGGTGCCGAGAATGTCTGAGGCGAAATTGGGTCCAGCGAGCGCGCCCTTGACCGAGTAGATGAGATCGAAGGCGTTAAAATTGCCGACGAAGGTGAGGATCGACACCATGCCGATGGTTGGAAGCACCAGCGGCAGTTTGATATAGAGGAAAATGCGAAACTGCCCGAGGCCGTCGACCCGGCCGGCGTCAACGAGCTCGTCGGGAATGTTGAGCAGCGCGGCATAGATCAGCATCATCGGAATGCCGACGAACTGCCAGACGGAAATGAGCGCGAGCGTGATGAGCGCTGTCGACGGCAGGCCGAGCCAGGGAGCGAACAACGAGCCGAGACCCACGGCTTTGAGCGCGCCCTGCGCCACGCCCCAGAGCGGCGAAAGAATGAGGTTCCAGGAGAAGCCGACGATGACGACCGACAGCATGGTTGGAAGGAAGATGATCGTACGATAGAGGCTTTTGAGCTTCAGCCCCGGCAGGCTGAGCAATCCCGCTAACGCAATGCCGATCGGGTTCTGCACCAGCATGTGCACGATGAAGAAGATCAGATTGTTGTACGCGGCGTTCCAGAACGGTTTCGACCAGACCGCGTCGGTCAGCAACGTGACGAAATTGGCGAGCCCGACGAAATTGAGGTTTCCGTCCTGATCAGGCTGATAGGTCGAGAACGCCATGGTGGCGATCAGCGGATAGATGGAGAACAGCGTATAGATTGCGGCCGCAGGCCCCAGAAACAGGACTATCAGTCCGGCGAGCCGCGCGCGCGGCATCGTGGCGACGATTTGGGAGACGGGTTCCGGCATCTCGGTGCAACGATCGTCTGAAGTGAGGCCATATGCGACCCGCCGTGAAGCTCAAATCAGCGGATGGCGCGGCTCCCGGCTGAACCGCATCATGCCCGGGTCAAGCCCGGGCATGACTTAGGTCATGAACAGGCGAGGTTCACTTCGCCGGATGATACCACTTGTCGAGACCGTCCTGCAGTTGCTTGCCGGCGGCGTCCGGCGTCAGCGCGCCGTTGATGACCTGCGCCGAAACGTTCCAGAGTTCGTTCTCGAGATTCGGCGTGCCGCGGTTGAGGATCTGATAGGAGTTGCGGATCGTCGACTTGCAGTCCTTGCGCCAACCAACCATTTCGGCCGCGAGCGGGTCCTTGATCGTGACGGGCGCCTTGCTGAGCGGGAAGAAGCCCGGCAGCGCGTTGGCGTAGAGTTCGGCGAATTCCGGCGTCGCCAGCCATTCCAGGAATTTCGTCGCGTCCGCCTTGTTCTTGGAAGCCGAGTTCACGCCCATGCCGATGTCGGTGTGATCGGAGATGTAGCAGTCGGTGTCGCCGGCGGGCAGCGGCGGCTTGAACGCGCCGATCGGGAACTGCGCGTCCTTGCGGAAGGTCGAGATGTCCCACGAGCCGGCCGGATAGATGGCGCGCCTTGCCGAGCGAGAACAGGTTCTGACTGTCCGGATATTTCTGCGCCTCAAAGCCGTTGCCCATGTAGGGCTTCCACGAGGCGAGCTCCTTGAACACGGCGATATAATCGGGATCGGTGTACTTCTCCTTGCCTGATATCAGCGCCGCTCGGCCGGCCTCGCCCTTCCAGTAGTCGGGGCCGATGTTCTGGAAGCCCATGGTCGCGGCTTCCCACTGGTCGGCGGTGCCCATGTCGATCGGGGTATAGGTCCCGTCCTTCTTCAGCTTGTCGAGGATCTCATGGAACTCGGCCATCGTCTTCGGCGGCTGTCGCGCCGATCTTGTTGAAGGCGTCCTCGTTGTAGAAGAAGCCGTGAATGACCGAGGCCATCGGCACGCAGAACGTGGTCTTGCCGTCGTCCGTCGACCAGGCGCGCCTTGGCGACGTCAGAGAAGTTGTCGAGGCCCTTGAGATCGTTGACGCCGTCGAGCTGATGCTTCTGATAGAGCTGCAGCGAGGCGTCGAACGGCCGGCAGGTGATGAGGTCGCCCGCGGTGCCGCCGTCAAGACGGGCATTGAGCGCGGCGTTGTAGTCGGCCGGCGCGGAGGGCGAGAACTCGACCTTGATGTCCGGGTAATGCTTGTTGAAGGCGGGGATGATCGTGTTGTTCCAGATGTCGGCGTCATCGTTGCGCCAGCTCTCGATCTTCAAAGATCCCGCCTCCGCCGCCGCCATGCCCGCCATGAGGCTGGCAAGCGCGACGCCCGCGCCCACAAACGCCCTGATACTCGTCTTCATCTGCTGCTCCTCCTTATTAGGCCCTATAGCCTGTTGAAATTCTGTCGACCCGCCGCGCCTTCGAGCGCCCGCAGCGCCTTGCCCATCCGGCCGCGCGAAACATCGAGATAGCGCGCGGCCTCCGCCGCGTCGGCCGCGCCACGGGCGATGAGGATCGCGCGCTTAACGTCGCCTTCGCTGAGATCAAGCGCACGGCGCGCCGCCTCCTCTCCGGCCGCTGAAATATCGGCGACGATTGCTAGAGCGCGCCGCCGCAGCTTTTCGTTTTCGGCCTTCAGGTTGATCATGCGGCGCTCATGAATATGGCCGAGCGCCTCGCCGAGCAGTGTGGAGAACAGGCCGAGCGCGCATTTCTGCGCCGTGCCGGCGGCGAGCCTTGTCGAACCTTTGAGCGCTTCTTCGCCAGCGTCGAGACAGAGCGGCGCGGAGCCAAGATAGAGCAAAGGGGATCGAGGACGGCAAGCAAATGCAATGAGCAATGCGCCAGCTTCGCGGGCCGCGCGCGCCGCGCCAAGCGTGTAAGGCGTCGAGCCGCTTGCGGAGACGGCCAGCACGACGTCTCGCTCGAGATCGCCAAGCGCCAACATTTCCGCACGGCCGCCAGCCTCGTCATCTTCCGCGGCGGCGTCGATGGCGAAAGGCCGCTCGGTCCCGCCGGCGATCCGCACGATTACGCGACGAGGATCAAGGCCAAACGTGCCCGGCAGCTCGGAGGCGTCCTGCGCGGCGAGAAGGCCGGAGGCGCCGGCGCCGACATAGACGATGCGCCCGCCCGCTTCGAAACGTTCGGCGGTCTGCCGCGCGGCGGCTGAGATGGCGGGCGCAATGGCGTCGACCGACGCGACGGCGCGATGGAACGCGGCCATCACATCTTCGCTGAGGTCGGCGCCCACGCCGATCAACGTTCCGCCTCCCCGCCCGATGCCGTCCGCATACCCATTTACAACCCGACGTTTGTACCAGTGGAAGATACCAGTTAACGAAATCTCTTGTGTTTGCTCATAGCCTAAGGCATACCTCTTGTCTAGCCGCCCTTTAACTTTTTGGCAAGGACGAGAAAACCTTTGACCGAAGCGCGCTTCTTCCTCGGACTGGACGGCGGCGCCACGCGCTGTCGCCTGCGTTTGCGGGATAGGCAGGGCCGGCGGCTCGCGGAAGAAAGCGGCGGCGCCGTCAATATCTACGTCGATTTCGAGAGGGGCGTGCAAGGCGTGCAAGGGCTGGCGGAAAGCATATACAGAACCGCTGGTATACCTTTATCGTCACAAAAAGAGACCGCTTTCGGGCTCGGTCTGGCGGGGCTCTCCGGCGACAAAGATTCCAGGCGAATCCTCGACGCCCTGCCGGGCTGGGCGAAGCTAGTCGCCGCGAACGACGCCGTCACGGCCTGCATCGGCGCCAATGCGGGAGAGGACGGCGGCCTCATTATCGCGGGCACAGGCACGGCGGGCATCGCGCGGGTCAACGGGCAGGCGACCA
Source organism: uncultured Pseudomonadota bacterium (assembly GCA_963710855.1). Taxonomy (GTDB): domain Bacteria; phylum Pseudomonadota; class Alphaproteobacteria; order Rhizobiales; family Beijerinckiaceae; genus Roseiarcus. The sequence goes on from CAVQBX010000028.1 coordinate 7,021, forward strand.
TCGTCGGCGGACGCGGCTTCCATCTCGGCGACGACGGCTCGGGCGCGCGCATCGGCGCCGACGCCGCGCGCGCCGCCATGCGCGCCCATGACGGGCTCGAACCGATGAGCGGGCTTTCGCGCGAGATCCTTGCATCCTTTCAGGACGACCCGCTCGCCATGACTCGCTGGGCAATTTCCGCCAAGCCTGGCGATTACGGCGCCTTCGCGCCAAAAGTGTTTGAAGCCGCGCGGCGCGACGAGCTCGGCGCGCTGGCGATCGTCACGCGCGCCGCGCAAGCAATTCGCGCGCTCGTGCGACGCGTGAGACAACTCGGCGTCGAACGCATCAGCTATGTCGGCGGCGTCGCCGAGCCGCTGCGGCCGTACCTTGAAACAGACATCGCCGCTCGCCTGCACGCGCCACGCCTCGACGCGCTCGACGGCGCGATCCTGATGATGGGGGGGCGCGTCGACGACAAAGGGGGCGCGCGATGAACGAGCACGCCGGCAATGGGCGCGGCGGCCGCCTCTATCTCGAGGTGTCGGATCGGCTCCGCTACGAGATCGAGCGCGGCCGGTTCTCACAAGCCGAGGTTTTGCCTGGCGAGCGGGTCCTCTGTCAGATGTTTGAGGTCTCGCGCACGACGCTGCGCAAGGCGATCGTCGAGCTGATCGCCGGCGGCGTACTGTTTCATCGACATGGCGCAGGCACCTTCATCCATCGCGCAAGCCTCGTGTCGACCAGCCGTCTTCGCGCCTGACGAGCTTCACCGAGGACATGGAGTTGCGCGGCTTCACCGCGCGTTCGAAAATGCTGGAAAAGGGCGTGTTCCTGCCGACGCCCGAGGAGGCGATGATGCTGGGGGTCGGCCCCGGCGAGCGGGTGTTCAGGCTGAGGCGGCTCAGGCTCGCGAGCGAAACGCCGATGGCGATCGAGAACGCCGTCGTGCCGCTGCGTTTCCTGCCCGACTGGGATCAATTCGAGGGCTCGCTTTACGACGCCCTGTCGCGCAATGGTCATCGGCCAATGCGCGGCCTGCAGCGGCTGCGCGCAACGCTGCTTGGCGGGGACGATGCGGCCTTGCTCGGCGTGCCGCCGTCGAGCCCCGCGCTCTACATCCAGCGCATCGCCTATCTCGCCGACGGCATCCTGCGTCGAATTCACGCGGTCCTGGTATCGCGCCGACACCTACGATTTCGTCTCCGAACTCGCGCTGTCGTCGTCGCCGAGGAAGACGAGGAAATGACCGATCCGACCTTCATGTTGCGCGAGATCGACGAGGCCGGCGAGGCGATCGCGCGCCAGCTCGCCGCCAACCGGACCGCGCTCGCCGACATCGCCGATCGATTGCAGAGCGCTCGATCCCGCGTTAGTGCTGACCATCGCGCGCGGCAGCTCGGACCATTGCTCGCTCTATCTCAAATATCTGACGGAAGCCGGGCTCGGCGTGCCCTGCGCTTCGCTCGGGCCCTCGATCGCCTCGCTCTATCGCGCGCCGCTGAAGTTGCGGGGCGCGCTCAGCGTCGCGATTTCGCAGTCGGGCCAGAGCCCCGACATTGTCGAGACGCAGCGCGCGGCCAAGCGCGCCGGCGCGCTGACCCTCGCATTCGTCAACGAGACCGCCTCGCCGCTCGCCACGGAAGCGGAGCTGCTGCTGCCGCTCGCCGCCGGCCCCGAGCATTCGGTCGCCGCGACCAAATCGATGATCGCCGGACTTGCGGCCGGCGCAAGCCTGGTCGCCGCATGGCGGCGCGATCCGGAAATGACGCAGGCCTTGATCGAGCTTCCTGCGGCCTTGACCGTCGCAGACGCAGGCGCCGCCGTCTGCCATCGTCGAGAGTCTCGCCACCGCGCGCTCGCTGTTCGTGCTCGGCCGAGGCGTCAGCCTGGCGGTCGCGATCGAGGCCGCGCTGAAACTCAAAGAAACCTGCGCGATCCACGCCGAGGCCTATTCTTCCGCCGAAGTGCTGCATGGGCCGGCCGAACTCGTGCATGACGGCTTTCCTGTGCTCGCTTTCCTGCCGCAGGACGTCGCGCGCGAGGGAATGCTGGCCACGCTCGCTCAGCTTCGCGAAGCCGGAGCGCGCATCTTCACGGTCGAGGCGGGCGGCGAGGACAGCGAGACGATGCTGGCCGCCGCGCCCTCATCCTCGCCGTGGCTTGCGCCGGTGACGATGATCCATCGCTTCTACCGGCTCGCGGAGGCGGTCGCGCGGCGGCTCGGGCGCAACCCGGACGCTCCGCGAAACTTAAGAAAAGTCACGGAGACCGTCTGATGCTCGTGCTTGTCGGCGCTCGGCTGTTCGACGGCGAGCGCTTTCTCGACGACCACGCGCTCGTCATCGAGGGGCGGCGCATCGCCGCGATCACGCCTCACGCAGAGCGCCCGTTTGGGCCGACACGGGACCTCGGCGGCGGCATCCTCGCGCCGGGCTTCATCGATGTGCAGGTCAATGGCGGCGGCGGCGTGCTGTTCAACGACGATCCCTCGCCCGAGACCGTGCTGAAGCTCGCCGCCGCGTTCCGCCCGCTCGGCACGACGGGGTTGATGCCGACGCTGGTGACTGACGCGCCAGAGCTTACCCCACGCGCGATTCATGCGATCCGGGAAGCCCGGCGGATCGAGCCCGCCGTGCTCGGCGTGCATCTCGAAGGCCCGTTCCTCGATGTCGCCCGCAAGGGCGCCCACGAGCCGCGCTTCATCAGAGAAATGACGCGCGCCGACATCGAAACAATTGCGAGCGCCGACTGCGGCGCCGTGATGACGACGCTCGCGCCCAATAAGGTCCCGGCGGAATTCGTGCGCGAACTTTCCTCGCGCGGCGTGCTCGTCTCGCTCGGCCATTCGGAGGCGACTTACGCTGAGGCAAAGTCGGCGCTCGACGCCGGCGCGCGCGCCTTCACACATTTGCACAATGCGATGCGGCCGATGACGGGTCGCGAGCCCGGCATGGTCGGCGCCGCGCTCGCGCATGCGGAAAGCTTCGTTGGCATCATCGCCGATGGCCATCATATCCATCCCGCGACGCTCGCCGTGTCGCTGAAGGCCAAGCGTCGCGACCGTTTCATGCTGATATCGGACGCCATGCCGCCCGCCGCCGGCGGCCCTGACCGCTTCCTGCTGCAGGGACGATGGATCGTCAGGGCGGATGGCTGTCTGACGCTGGAGGACGGCACGCTCGCCGGCGCCGACATCACGATGGACGCCGCCGTTCGCTACGTTGTCGAGAAAATCGGCGCGCCGCTCGCTGACGCGCTCGTCATGGCCTCGCGCGCGCCGGCAGAGTTTCTGCGTCGCGACCACGAACTCGGCCGCCTCGCCCCGGGTTTTTTGGCGAGCCTGGTCCATCTCGACGAGGGGCTCAAGGTCTGCGAAACCTGGGTAGAGGGCCGATAGAGGTTTTTCAGATGGCGAATGGCGCCGGCGCAGCCTTTCACAGCCACGTCTTCCTCGGCGAAAGCCACGAGAAAAGCGAGCGTAAGACCTGGGCGGTCATCTGGCTCTGCACGGCGATGATGATCGCCGAAATCGGCGGCGGCTGGTTGTTCGGGTCAATCGCGTTGATCGCCGACGGACTGCACATGAGCACGCATGCGGGCGCGCTGCTGCTCGCGGCGCTGGCCTATACATTCGCGCGCCGCTACTCGAACGACGAGCGTTTCACCTTCGGCACCGGCAAACTTGGCGATCTAGCAGGATTCACGAGCGCCATCATTCTCGCCATGATCGCGTTGCTGATCGCCTATGAGGCGCTCACCCGTTTCTTTGCTCCCGTTCCGATTCATTTCGTCGAGGCGCTGCCGATCGCCTGTCTGGGCCTTGCCGTGAATGTCGCCAGCGCGTGGCTATTGAGCGGCGAGGAGCACGGTCTTGCCCACGGACATTCGCATGGTCATAGCCATCACGCCCTGGACGAGATGAGGATCATCAACACGGCGCGTGGAAAATATCGCCTTGAAATATTCGAGAAAGGCGCGCCGCCGCGCTTCCGGCTATCAGGTCCCACCATCGCGGCCTCGCACGTTTCGATCGAGATTTTACGCGCCAATGGCGCCCGGCAAAAGTTCGCCTTCGTGGATCGCGGCGCTTGCCTCGAGTTCGATAGACGAAATCCCCGAGCCTCACGAATTCAGAGCCAGCGTGATCCTCGACGGCGAGGCGCATTCCGTCGCGTTCGAGGAACACGCACACGCGCACGGGGCGGTGGAGCGCGACAACAACATGCGTTCCGCGCTCGTCCATGTCATCGCCGACGCCGCCGTCTCCGTTTCGGTCATTGTCGGTCTGATGCTGGCCTGGGCGTTCGGCTGGGTTTTCATGGACCCGCTCGCCGGTCTCATCGGCGCTGTCGTGATAGCGAGCTGGTCGGCTTCTCTCATACGTGACACAGGCGCCATCCTGCTTGACATGAACCCGGACCGGCAGATGAGCGGAAAGATCCGCGCTGCGCTCGAAGAGGACGGCGACCAACTCGCCGATCTCCACCTCTGGCGCCTCGGCCCCGGGCATCTCGGCGCGATCGTCTCCGTCGTCACGCCCGTTGGTCACGACGAAGCCTATTTCCGCGCCAAACTCTTGCCGTTCCGCTCGCTCTCGCATCTGACGATTGAGGTCCGACAGGCGGCATAGATCTGCTCAGACGGGCGTTCTGCGTCACAGAACTCGAATAAGCCAGCGCCGAAACGAAATCGGCCCCCGCGAAGGGGGCCGATCCGTTTTTCAAGCTTGGAACGCTTACGCAGACTTCTTCTTGTCGTCGTCGACTTCGCGGAAGTCGGCGTCGATCACGTCGTCCTTCGGCGGCGCGGCGCCGGCGGCGCCCGCCTCGGGGCCGGCCGCCTGACTCGCCTTGTACATCGCCTCGCCAAGCTTCATCTGCGCCTGCGTCAGATCGTTGGTGCGCGCCTTGATCGCCTCGACGTCGTCGCCCTCGAGCGCGGAGCGCAGCGCCGTGACGGCGGCTTCGATGGCGCTCTTGTCGGAGGCGCTCACCTTGTCGCCGTAGTCGCGCAGCGACTTCTCGGCGTCGTGGATCAGCGACTCGCCGTGGTTCTTCGCGTCGACCGCTTCGCGGCGGCGCTTGTCATCGGCGGCGTGAGCCTCCGCGTCCTTTACCATCTTGTTGATGTCGGACTTCGCTGAGACCGCCCGAGGCCTGGATGCGGATCTGCTGTTCCTTGTTGGTCGCCTTGTCCTTCGCCGTCACGTTGACGATGCCGTTGGCGTCGATGTCGAAGGTCACCTCGATCTGCGGCACGCCGCGCGGGGACGAGGGAATGCCGACGAGGTCGAACTGGCCGAGCGCCTTGTTGTCGGCGGCCATTTCGCGTTCGCCCTGGAACACCCGGATCGTCACAGCCGTCTGGTTGTCCTCGGCGGTCGAGAACACCTGGCTCTTCTTGGTCGGGATCGTCGTGTTGCGCTCGATGAGGCGAGTGAACACGCCGCCCAGCGTCTCGATGCCGAGCGAGAGCGGGGTCACGTCGAGCAGCAGCACGTCCTTGACGTCGCCCTGCAGCACGCCGGCCTGCACCGCCGCGCCAATCGCGACGACTTCGTCAGGGTTCACCCCCTTATGCGGCTCCTTGCCGAAGAACGACTTCACGACCTCCTGCACCTTCGGCATGCGGGTCATGCCGCCGACCAGCACGACTTCGTCGATCTGGTTGGCGTTGAGGCCCGCGTCTTTCAGCGCCTTGCGGCAAGGCTCGACGGTGCGCTGGATCAGGTCGTCGACCAGCGCCTCGAATTTCGCGCGGGTGAGCTTGAGAGCAAGGTGCTTCGGACCCGAAGCGTCGGCGGTGATGTAGGGCAGGTTGATTTCGGTCTGCGTCGCCGAGGACAGCTCGATCTTGGCCTTCTCGGCCGCTTCCTTCAGGCGCTGCAGCGCGAGCTTGTCCTTCGTCAGGTCGATGCCCTGCTCCTTCTTGAACTCAGCGGACAGATATTCGACCAGACGCATGTCGAAGTCTTCGCCGCCGAGGAAGGTGTCGCCGTTGGTCGATTTCACCTCGAACACGCCGTCGCCGATCTCGAGGATCGAAATGTCGAACGTGCCGCCGCCGAGGTCATAGACCGCGATCGTGCCGGACTTGCGCTTGTCGAGGCCATAGGCGAGCGCCGCCGCCGTCGGCTCGTTGATGATGCGCAGCACTTCGAGGCCGGCGATCTTGCCGGCGTCCTTGGTCGCCTGACGCTGCGCGTCGTTGAAATAGGCAGGCACGGTGATGACGGCCTGCGTGACCGGGCCGCCGAGATGGGCTTCCGCGGTCTCCTTCATCTTCTGCAGGACGAAGGCCGAAATCTGCGAGGGCGAATATTGCTTGCCGTCCGCCGTGACCCACGCGTCGCCGTTCGAGGCGCGCACGATCTTGTAGGGGACGAGGCCCATGTCCTTCTTGGTCATGGGGTCTTCGAACGACCGGCCGATCAGGCGCTTGATCGCGAAGAAGGTGCGCTCGGGGTTGGTGACGCCCTGGCGCTTGGCGGGCTGACCGACGAGCCGCTCGCCGTCGTCAGTGAAAGCGACGATCGACGGCGTGGTGCGCGCGCCTTCCGAATTCTCGATAACCTTGGGGCTCGCGCCCTCCATCACCGCCACGCAGGAATTGGTCGTTCCCAGGTCGATGCCGATTACTTTTGCCATTGTTCGATCCCTTTCTTTCGCGAGACCACCCGGCCCCGAAGCGACCGGGCCTGGAGGCCTGCCCACGCGTCCTCAAAGGGCGCGCCGGCGCGGCTCCGGTCTCCGACGTTCATTCCAATGCATAACCCCGCGGTGAGACTACCGCCCCACCCAGCTCAGTTGCGGGCTATATAGGAAAGCGCCCAAACCGGCGCAAGGCGCGCGAAGGCCGGAAAGCGGCGGCTTCCCTCAGGAATTTTCGCTTCCGACCGGTTGCCGCCGCCGGCTGAATGGTTGACTTTCCCTTTCCGGCGCGGGGTTCTAATCTCTTGCCTATGATGCTGCGAATCCTGATCACCGTCTCGGCGCTTTTCCTTGCCGGCGCGGCCTATGCGCAGGCGGTCCTGCCGTTCGACAACGAGGAAACGTCGACGCCGCAAGCCTCCGATACGTCGAAGCCCGCCAAGCACGCTCCCAAGCATGCCAAATCCCCGGGAGAAGGCGACGATGCGACGGGAACGAAAGAAGCCAAGAAGGAAGAGCCTGACGGCGGGGTCGCCTCCATCATCGGCAAGACGCTCAAGCTCAATGGCACCTCCGGCGAGATGGAGATCGACAAGGGCGACGGCAAGAGCCTGAGGATCATCAGCCTGAAACTGGCGGGCGAGGTCATCTCCGACTCGGCGCAGAAATGCGAAATCTCCATCGTCGCCGAAGGGCCCATCCCGGCCTTGAGCGACGGCGCGCCAGATGGTCTGCCCCGTTTCGCCGCCGACGTTCCCGCTTGCCCGTTAAGCTTCGACGTCGTGGGATCAGGGGTGATCGTGCCGCCACAGACGCAAGCCTGCGTTTTCAAAGCTGCCGATTGTCAGGCGAGTCCGAGCGGCGTCTGGGGGCCGAACGCGATCGATCTCGGGCCGCAATGGAAGACGCTCGCCAAGGACCGCTCGAGGGCGGAGGCCTCCATCACGGACAGCCTGAAGGCGCTTTCCAAGCGCAGCAAGGGCGAGGCCGACGAACTCGCCAAGGAAGAAAGCGATTTCAACGCGCTGCGTAACGAGACGTGCCGCAATTATCAGGACGAGGCGAACAACGGGTTTTGCGACGCGCGCATGACGCAGGCCCGCGCCGCCCTTCTGCACAAGCAGGTCGCCAAGGCCCCGCCCAAAGAGAAAGAAAAGCACAAAGAGTAGAGGCGGCCTTTCAGGGAGCGCCGCAATTGTCCGGCGCCGGCGCGCCGGCAAAGCGCTCCGCCATCCAGTCGACCGCCTGACCAGCCTCGTCGCGCGCGATGAAAGCGTGCCCGACGCCGTTGACGAGCACGTAATTCACCCGGTCGCCCGCCTGGCAGAGCCGCTTGCGATAGGCCCCGGTGATCTCGGGCGACACAAGATGGTCGGCGCTTCCTTGCGCGAGGAACACGGGTATGTTGGGCGCGAGCGCGGCCGGCGAGTTTTCGGCGAGCAGATGGCGCCAGGGCTCGCGTTGCGGCAGATTGTCCACGGTGAGGAAATCCTTCTGCAGCGTCTGGCTCGGGCCGCGCCGCGTAAACACGTCGAACCAGCGTTCGATGCAGAGGCCCGCGAGCCTGTCGATCGCGGCGAGGCCTCCGGGCGCGACAACTTCAGCCAACGGGGCGCCGTAGACGCGCGACCACGACCAGAGCGTCATGGCCGTGATGTTGTCGCCGCCGCTGGTGCCGAGATCGGCTTGCATCAGCGCCGCGAGATCGGTCGCCGGCGCGGCTGCCGCGACGCCGACGAGTTTTAGTTCGGGGCTGTAGCGGGCGGCCTCGAGGCCGGTGAACAACGCGGCCTGGCCGCCCTGCGAATGGCCCCAGACCGCGAAGCGGTCGCTCGCGTTCGCGCCGGGAAGCGCTTTGGCGGCGCGCACCGAATCGATGACCGCGCGCGCCTCGCTGACGCCGACGAGATAGGGATGGACCTCCGGAGTGCCGAGCCCCGGATAGTCCGTCGCCGCGACGATGAAGCCCCGCGCCAGCATGTCGCGCAGACCCTGAACGGAGGCGAAGAACACCCGCGCCAGCGACGGGGCGCAACGCGGGACGACGCCGGTCGTCGGATGCGCCCAGGCGATCACCGGTCGGCCGCCGGGCGGGGCGGGGCCGTTCGGCACGATGACGACGCCGGAGACTTCGATCGGCTGACCGGAAAGGCCGAGCGACTGATAGAGGACGCGATAGGCCGCGGCGCCGTCCGGCGCGCCGGGCATCGGCTCCGCGCTGATGAGCGAACCCGGTGCGGCGGCCAGCGCCGAAGCGGCGACGAAGTAAAGCATCGCCATGAAGAGCGACGCGAGGAGTTTGCGACAGTCCACGGCAGCTCCCAGCCGCCCCCAATCGCAACTATGCCTGCGCCGGATTTCGGCGGCAAGAAGGGGCGCCTATTGCGGCAGCTTCCCCGCGAGTTCGATCATAAGACTGGCGCGCATATTGTCGTTTGGAATGGCTTCGAGCGCGGCAAAGGCGTCGCCCCATTGGCGCGCAGCGATCCGGTCGTCGGCAATCTCGGTCAGCACGGGCCCGATCATCTTCGGCGCCTTGTCGCGCAACAGAGCGATGGCGTCATCGGTCTTGCCAGAACGCGCGAGAGCGCGCCCAATCGCCTCGTAGATCGCGGCGCGGAGCACGTCGCTCGTTTCCGTCTCCGCCGTCGCGCGCGCTTCCTCGATTTGTCCCCTCGACTTGAGATCCATGCCGGCGACCGCGAGGCGCCGGCGATGTCGGCGGTCGCCTCCGCCTTTGTCGCCGGGACGCTTGCATTCGCCGCGATCTGCTGGGCCCTGACGAGCCATTGTGCGCCCGCCATCGCGTGGCCGGCCCGGAAATTGGCGACGGCCACGTCGACCGCCGCTCGCGCCGCGTCGGATTCGTCGGAAATGGCCGAGGCCGCCGCCGCCGCGTCGTCGAGCGCCCCGGCTTCAGCTTCGGACTTGACGAGGAGCCTCATGACGAAGGCGCGCGACGTCTCGGGTGCGTCGTTGATATCGATGAAGGCCCGCGCGAAATCGCCGGAGCGGATGCGCTGGTTGATGACTTGGGTCTCGCCGCCCTTGCCTCTCGCTTTCGCGGCGGCGAAGGCAAGATCGAACGTTGCGGGCGCATCGGGCGAACCTGTTCTCGCTTCGCCATAGGCGACCTGCGACAACAGGAAATCCCGCGTCTCGGACGGCGCCGCCTGGGCCGCCTCGACCGCGAGCGCGAAATTGGCCTTGGCCTCGTCGGCCTTTCCCTTGCGCTGAAGCGCCATGCCGATCCCGCCGTAGGCGAAGGCGCGCGCAAAAGGAGTTTTGGTGTTTTTCGCGACCTCGACCGCCGCAGCTGTATCCCCCATCTCGGCCATAGCTCCGGCGATCGCGCCAACAATGTTTCCCTGCGGAAAGTCTTCGGGGATTGCCTCTTGCGCTTCCTCGGCGCGCTGCAGCGTAGCCCGGCCGGCGTCGATGAGGCCGAAGCGTTGCTGGTCGCGGGCGATGACCGCGAGGACGCTCGCCTTCACATAGGGAATGGCGATTTTGTCGGCGTTGGCAGAGGCGACTTCGAGCACGCACGCGCGCATCGGTGCTTTCTGGCAGGTGTCCGCCGCGCCGTCGGCATGCGCCCCGGAAGTCATGAGCGCGGCGCCGAGCAGAAGTGTGCTCAAAACAATCAGATTTCGCCCCATCGTGCCCGCCATCAAAAATTGCGCCCGGGCAAGCTTACGGTCCGACGCCATGCGAAAGGTAGACGCCGACAGACGAGTCGTTCACGGCGGCGCGCCGATGGGATCGGAGACCCTGAAGAGCTCGTAGTCGTCGACGTCGGCGCCGCCCTGATTGCGCTCCAGGCGGCCGACGGGCTCGACTTCGCGGAACCTGGCCCTCAACTCGCTTTCGTAATCCCGCCCGGCTTCGCCGACGGCGAGGCCGGGCGCCGTGCGGCTCAGAACCGGCGCGGGAGCAAAGATCCAGCGCTCGCGCTCCTCGGACTGCGCGACGGGCACGGCGCCGTCGCCATACCA
>CAVQBX010000029.1:0-58711 GCA_963710855.1 uncultured Pseudomonadota bacterium
ACTGAAGAATTACGACAGCGATTATGCGACACAGGTATATAAGTCCGACGGCATTCCGCTCTGGAGTTACTCGTGTGAGAGTGGCTTGTTCTAATCCGGTTGATTGCTACCGACGACAATTACCACGAAGGTGAACTTAGTGTCGTCTTGTTTGCGAATAATGCCAGATTGTGCCGAATCTCTTATTGCTATCTTGCCGGCCATGTCATTGGCGACAGCTCTTGCAGCACGATGCTGATCACTCGCAATCAAACGGACAACGATCCGAATGGTTGTTGCATTCGACCAATGCTTTGGCCAAAACTCTCCCCAATATTTCTGCCTCGCCGCCATTTGTGGGATTGCCGGCGCCAACAATTTCAAAACGATTTTTGCGATAAACCACCTTGATCAAATTGCGTATGATGAAAAATACGATTTCGGTTTTCGAATTCTTACACTTTGCTCTGGAAAAAATTTGGCGCCAGCGAATTCAAGGAAAGTTTCTTCAAAATGAACATTCCGCTGGACCTGCAGCCGCTACAGTCGATACGCCATGTCCATCGGCGGCGCGCGCGCATACGACGACAATATTGGAATAAGGTTATGGAGGACAGCCACTTGGGTTTGGAGAGGCATCGCATCATTTCGGACCCCTTCCCTGCGCGGAGCGTAATTCACACTCCTCAACAAGCCGCTAGCATCGGCGCGGGGCGGTCTGACAAGTACCTCGTCACAGTGATTATGACTCTTTGGCGATGTCGGGATAGACGCGGGCGAGCTTTTCGCGGGCTTTGTTGGTGGTGAAGCTCCATTTGATTCGGGCTCCGGAGGCGTTTCGCTGTCGTTGCCATTCGGCGATCTCGGATTCGAGGCGGTCGCGTTCGCCGATGCGGCGATCCAGACATTGCCCGCGCAACACGCCGATTTCGATCTCGACCATGTTCAGCCAACTGGCGTGCTTTGGCGTGTAGTGGAATTCCAAGCGCTGAAGGATGCGATGCGCCTCGGGCGCGGGGAAAGTCTCGTACAGAGCGCCCGCGGTGTGGGTCGAAAGATTGTCCATGACGACGCGGATGCGGTCCGCGTCAGGATAATGCGTATCGGCGAGATCGCGCATGCAATGGGCGAAATCGCAGGCGGCCCTGTGATCGGTCACCTTCACATGGCGCCAGGACTTGTGCGTGTCGAGGAAGACGAACAGATTGGCCGTGCCGTTGCGCTTGTATTCGCAATCGTATCGCTCGGGTTGGCCCGGCGCGGCAGGGATCGGCAAACGGGTCTCGCCGATCAACTGGGTCGGGCTTTCGTCGAAGCAAACCACCGGACGCTTGGGATCGTCGTCCTCGGCAGTAGAGGTCGAGCACGTCCTCCATGCGGGCGACATAGGCGCCGTCGACTTGCGCGATACACCACATGTCTTTGCGCCAGGGCTTCAAATCATCCTCGGCCAAGCGACGGCGCACGGTCTCGCGCGACAGGCTTTCATGCTCCGTCAGCTTGACCATCGCATCGGCCAGTAGCTCCAACGTCCAACGCTTGCGACCCTGCGGCGGGTTCGAGCAGGCGGTCGCCACCAGCAGCGCCGTCTCCTTGCCCGATAGTTTGCGCCCCGCGCCGGGGCGCGGCTCCTCGCTCAGCGCGAGTTCCAGATTGCCTTCGACGAAGCGCCGCTTGGTTCGGTAAACCGTCGATCCGCCGACCCGCACGGCGCTGGCGATCGTCTCGTCGCTGGCCCCCGCGTCGGCGGCGAGCAGGATTTGCGCCCGTTTGAGTTTGCGCGCCGGGTGCTTGCCGCCGCTCAGCAGCGCTTCGAGTTCGAGGCGCTCCGCCTCGCTCAGATCGACCCGATACCGTATGTTCATCGTTCGCCCTCAATGATCGAGGACTCCTGATGAATCGAACGGAAACTGATTCGCCACAGGATTTCAGCGCAAGACAGGGGCAGTATCTCGCCTTCATCGACGCTTACACATTCGTAAATGGGCGGCCGCCCGCGCAATCCGATATTGCGCGCTTTTTCCGCGTCACGCCGCCGACGGTGCACCAGATGATCTTGACACTCGAGAAGGCCGGATTGATCTCGCGACGACCGGGCCGCCGCGCGAGCCATCGCCGTACTCGTTGATCCCGCCAATTTACCCGTCTTAGAGCGGGGATACGAACAACCCGTCAAAACCTCTGTGCTGAGGTACTAGCGCGCTCAGCACGAAGGCGGCGGGTCGCTCGCGGGATCGCTGTGATGGGCCTCGCGCGAGTGTGCCCCGCTTCGCCCATTCCATCGCATCGTCGAGGCGGTCGTCGCCCCAGAACAGTTCGCGGCCAACGACGAAGGTCGGGGAGCCGAAGATGCCGAGCGCCTTGGCTTCCTCAGTCTGCGCTTCGTAGCGGGCACGGATTTCGGGAAGCGCGATCTGAGCCTTTATGCGCTCGGGGTCCTGGCCGGCCGCCTTGAGGCTTGCGGAGAAATTCGGCTCCGCGCCCGCGGGCTCGCCCTGCATCGAACCAGCGCCGGTAAGTTTCGCGGATATAGGCGGGCGCAAACCCCTCCGCCTCGCCGACGATCGCTGCGAGGTTGGCGGCGTCGGCCTCGGCGAGCGGATAAGGCGCGGGCAGTTTGGGCTTAAGCCCATACATCGGCGCGCGGCGCCCGATGTCGCGCCACATGTAGGCCGCCTTCACCGGCTTGTCGCGGAAGGGAATGTTGTTCTGCTCGATCATGATGGCGCGCGCCGAAAAGGCGCGCCAGCGAAACCCGACCCCGGTCTGGCGTTCCACTTCGGCGAGCCGCATGATGCTGAGATAGGAATAGGTGCTGCCGATAAAGACCCAGAAATCGATCATGGGCGCGCTCCCTTATACGCCGCATTCTGATCCGAACGCTGAGCGGACGCCAGCGGGGCCGGAGCGGACGGTTTCACCCCTGCCCCGCGCAGCCGCGTCCAAAAAAGCCTTCCGGCTGTCCGGCAGTTCGAGGCCGCGCGGGGCGAACAGCTCGCGCCGCAGGAAATGGCCGGTCAGGCGGAAGGCGTCGGCGACGTCCTGGTCGTCGGGCGCCGCGCCGCCGGCGCTTGCGAGAAAGCCGGCAGCGGCAGCAGGCGGTCGCGCCAGGCTCGCCCGCGCTGGCGCTGACCGCGCGGCCGGATTTCGGCGAGACGTAGATCAGGTCTTCGCGCGCGCCCGTCGCCGCGCATTCGTCGAGATCGAGCGCGAAGCCGCATCTCGGCGAGCATGCGCGCCTCGAACCGCGCGAGCAGCGGCGGCGCGAGCGTCGGGGTCGTCGAGCGCGTCGAGCGATCGATGGTCAGCGCCTCGAAAAGGGCCTCGTGCGGATCGCGCTCCGGCAACAGCCGCAGCAGCGCGCCGAGACAGTCGAGCCCGGCGAGCGCCAGCGCGCTCGGCAGGAAGCGCCGGCGCGCAGCGTCAGCGGCTCGACCGCGAAGGCGCCGAGATGCTCGTCGAGCCGCGCGCGCCAGACGAGGCCGAGCGTATTGCCGGGCTGCAGCACCGCGGCCAGGCGGCTCGACCGGCCGCCGCGCACCAGGCCGAGATGGCGGCCATGCGCGCGCGTCATCGCCTCGACGACGGCAGAGGTTTCGCCGAGCCGCTTGAGGCCGATCACGACGCCTTCGTCGCGCCATTCCATTGCGCAGCCTCTCAGGTCTTCATGAGATCGGCGCGGCGGCGGAACGTTGGCGAGCCGCAGCGCCACCGACGAGCGCCAGGCCCACAGCGCGCCGATCAGCGCGGCGACGCCATTCCAGCCCCAACGCTGGTAGAACCAGCCCGCCCGTCGCAGCCGTCACGCTCGAGCCGACGATAGTAGAAGAACAGATAGAGCGCCGCCGCCTGCGCCCGCCCGTCGGTCGCCCGCAAGCCGACCCAGCTCGAGGCGATCGAATGGGCGCCGAAGAAACCCCAGGTCACCAGCGCGACGCCCGAGCACGACGCGTGACGAAATGATCCGGCAAGCGTGACCGACGACGCCGACGAGCGCCGATCGCCGAGCGCGGTCCACAGCACGCGCCGCCGCCCGAACCGGCCGGCGAGATCGCCCATGACCGTCGAACTCGCCGCGCCGACGAGATAGAGCAGGAAGACGAGGCCGATGCGCCGTCGCGCTCAGCGAGAACGGCGGCGCGGCGAGGCGGAAGCCGACGTAATTGTAGGTGCAGACGAAGGCGCCCATCACCAGAAAACCCTCGGCGAACAAGCAGCCGCAGGCCCGGGTCGGCGAAATGGCCGCGAGCGCATGCGGACGAGCTCGCGAAAGTCGGCGCGCCTTGGCACGAAGGCTGCGCTCGCGCGGCAGCGCGAGCACGAAGATAGAGCGCGCCGAGCAGCCGAGTCGGCGCCGATCGCGGCGACCGCGACGCGCCAGCCGCCAGTGATCGGCGAGAAAGCGCGACGATCAGCCGTCCGACCATGCCGCCGAGCGTCGAGCCGGCGATATAAAGCCC
The DNA here is from genome assembly GCA_963710855.1 of uncultured Pseudomonadota bacterium. Taxonomy (GTDB): domain Bacteria; phylum Pseudomonadota; class Alphaproteobacteria; order Rhizobiales; family Beijerinckiaceae; genus Roseiarcus. The sequence goes on from CAVQBX010000029.1 coordinate 4,440, forward strand.
CATCGCGAAGCCGAGCGAAGGCGGCGCGATCTCGTCGGCGAGATAGGCCATCGCCACCGCCGGCAGGCCCGACAGCGCGAGGCCCGTCAAGCGCGCGCAGCGCGAGCAGAGCACGGCCAATCGGCGCCGGCGCGCAGAGCAGCGTCGCGAGCGCGGAGGCGCGCGAGCGAGGCGACCATGATGCGCTTGCGCCCGAACACCTCCGAGGCGAAGCCGGCGAAGACCAGCGCAGGCCATGGCGAGCGTCGACACCGAGACGCGCCAGGCTCGAGGCGGCGGCCGGCGACAGATCGAATTCGCGCGCGAGATTCGGCAGCAGCGGCTGCACGCTATAGAGCAGCGCGAAGATCGCGAAGCCGCCGATGAAGAAGGCCGCCACGACGCGCGCAAATCCTTGTCGCGCGATGGAGTTGCGGAGGTTTCCGAGGGGCGGCGAAGGCGCGTTCATGAGCGTCGACGCATTAGCGTCTTGGGCGGCGAGCGCAAGCCCCGCCTACCGCCATGTCGCAAACCAGGTGCGCGCGTCGAGCTCGTCGGGCGTCACCGTCACGCTGCCCTCCAGCATCGGAAAGAAGAACAGGAACATGGCCGCAGCGACGATGAGGAAGGCCGCGCCCAAAACCTCGCGCGCCCGGCTTTTGAAGAAGAACAACGCGAGCGCCGGTCCGAGGCAGAGGATCGAGGGGAAGAAATAATAGAAGAACTCGAGCCCCTTGGGGTTGACGACCCAGGGCGCCCATTGGACGAAGAAGGCGACGGCGACGATCGCGCAGGCGAGATCGAGCTTGTCGAGCGCCCGCCAGGCGGCCCACAGGATCGCCGCCTCGCCGGCGATCAGCACCAGGGGATTGGCGATCGCGCATATGGCCATCGCCGGATTGTCGTCATCCCATTCCTGGCCCTGATGGATCACGTCGAACAGATACCAGATCGGCCGCCATTCGATCGGCCAGGTCGCCCAGATGCTCATGTAGGGGTGATCGGGCGAGGTGCCCAGCATGATGTGCAGCATCTCGCGCTGCGCCGTGAACAGATAGGTCCAGGAGCCCGCATGAAAGGCGCCGGGAATGAAGCAGGCGAGATAGGCGATGACCGGCATGAAGAAGAAAGCGAAATAGCCGATCGTGAAATTGAGCACATGCGGCGCGCCGGGCGCACAGGCGAGTTCGCCGCCGCGCCGGCGGCGAATGCCTGCGAGAACGACGAGCAGCGCGATCAGCCCGGGCAGCGCGAAGAAGCCGGAAAGCTTGCAGGCGCCGGCGAGACCGAAGGCGGCGCCTGAGGCGAGCGCCGCCCCTATCGCAAGGCCGCGCCGCGGACATTTGAGCGCATAGGTGAAGAAGGCCAGCCCCAGCACGACGAAGGCGAACAGGTACACATCGAGCATGGCGATGCGCGCCTGAACGTAGAGGATCTGGTCGAAGAAGGTGATCGCGGCCGCAAACAGCGCCGCCTTCACGCTGTCGGCGAGCGCCAGCGTCCAGAGAAACACAGCCGTCAGCGTGATCGCCCCGAACAGGGCGCTCAGCGCCCTCCAGCCGAACGGCGTGTCGCCGAAGAGTTTTGCGCTTCCCGCGATCAGAAGCTTGGCGAGCGGCGGGTGCTCGGGATGCAGAAGGTTGCCGGACTTCAGCCATTCCCGCGCGGCCGGCACGTACCAGGTCTCGTCGAAATAGATTTTTGGCGGCGAACCAAGATCAATAAGAAATAGCGCGAGACTCAGGAAGAACAGCACGGCCGCGACAAGGGCGACATCGACCGGCCGGGCGGCGCTGGAACGCTCGTGCATCTTCGGCGGTGCGCCCGCGCAGCGTCAATTCGTCGTCGTGACCTCGCCGGACTGGCTCGCGCTTGCGACGGCCTGCGGCAGGTGATGGGCGAGGATGTTGAGGGCGATATTGGGATCGACCCCGAAATGCTGGGCGAGCTGCTGCACCTGCGCGCTGTTGACGACTGCCTTGAGCTGGTCGGCCGAAATCGGCGAGGCCGTCTGTCCGCTGGCCCAGGCCTGCACCTGCTGGTCGAGCCCCGAGGCGCGGAGCTGGTCGACGATGCCCTGCAGATTGCCGAACCCCGCCGCGCTCAGCGCCGGGCCGAGCAGAGGCCCCGCCTCGGCCTCTGCGAACTGGCCGATAGAGGCCTTCAAGGTGTCAAAAAGTCCCATCGACTCTGCCCCCAACGCTCGTTTGACGCCGGACCTTGCCTTCATTCGTCTTCATAGACAAGCTGGCGCGGCGATCCTTTTCCAGTAGAGGCGCGTGCCCGTAAGTCCGCCTTGCGGTTTCAGCGCATAATCCGGGATTTCGCCGGCGAACAGGTAGCCGTTGCGCTCGTAAAAGCCGGCGGCGCCCTCGTCGCTCGCCGTGTCGAGGTTGAGCAGCGTGCGGCCGCGCTCGGCGGCTATCGCCTCGGCCCGGGCGAGAAGCTCTGAGCCGACGCCACGCCCGCGCCGGGCCTTCAGCGTCATCATCTTGGCGATTTCGCCGCGGTGCGGCTGATTGGGCGGCGTCGCGAGGATCAACGTCACGGTCCCCGCAAGTTCGCCCTCGATGTAGGCGCCGAGAATCACGCGTTCGCCGCGTTCGGCCGCCGCCAGCGAGCCCGACCAGAACGCCGCCGCGTCCGCTTCGCTTAGCGGGTCCATGAAACTCACCGAGCCGCCGGCGGCGACGGTCTCGATCAGCAGTCGCGACAAGGCGGCGAGCGTTTCGGGCGAGGGGCTCAGAGAGCGGATGTCGAGGGGCGGCAAGGAGAGCTCCGGGCCAGGGCGGAAGTTCAGGGATGCCTTAAGAATTAGGCGACAGCGATAAGAGATTGTTTAGCATAACAGCGCTCTTGCACCGGCGGTCCAGACTGAGCCGCTCATGAGCCCTCGAATTCCGATCAATTTAACTGAATTTCGAAATATGGATTTAGGACCGCTTAAGGCAAGCCCACCAAAATGCGGTCAAAGCTGTCCCAAACGGGCGGCTCAGACAGTTGTGGGACGTGCCCAATGTTTAAGGGTCTGCTTTCTCGTCTGCTGCGCGACCGCCGCGGCAACATCCTGATGATTTACGCGCTGAGCGCGCCGATCGTGCTGCTCGCCGTCGGTTTCGCCGTGGACTTCGGCCGCGCCGCCCAGCTTCGCACCAAGCTGAACGCCGCGGCGGACGCGGCGGCGCTGGTCGCGCTGACGCCGGCGATGATGGTCCAGAACAACGCGACCGCCCAGGCGGCGGCGGTCACGATGTTCAACGCCCAGGCAGGCTCCGTGTCCGGCCTTTATGGCGCGGCCGCGGTCACCGTCACGATCACCAACCCCAACAACAACGCGCTCGATCGGATCGTGCAGGTCTGCTATTCCGCGGCGGAAGCGACGATTTTCTCCGGCATTCTCGGCGCCTCGTCGCTGCCGCTCGGCGATTGCGCCACCGCGCAGGCGCAGATCCCGCCCAACATCAACTTCTACCTGCTGCTCGACAACTCGCCCTCGATGCAGCTTCCCGCCACCCAGGCCGGCATCACGCAGATGCAGAGCCTGACGCCTTACCAGGATGGCGGTAACGGCTGCGCCTTCGCCTGCCACCAGTACTCGACCAACAATGGCGATACGACGGGCAACACCTGCACGGCGAGCGGCGCCTCACCGGTTTATGTGGGCACGTCCAGCGGCACACAGCTTTACTACTGCACGACGACCAAGGGCAGCAAATGCTCGGATGGCTCGACGCCCTCGACGATCGTCTACAGCGGCGTGACCTATTATTACTGCACGGTCGGCGCGCAGATCGACAACTTCCAGCTTTCGCGCAACAACAACATCCAGCTTCGGCTCGACCAGTTGACGAGCGCAGTATCGACCCTGATGCAGACGGCGCAGAACACGGCGAACTCGACGCCGTACAATCCGCCCCCGACCTATCAGTTCGCGGTCAATTCGATGGATTCGTCCTGGCAGATCGGCTTCCAGAACCTCATGGCGCTGACCCCCAGCTACATTTCGGGTTGGGCGAGCGCCGCGTCGAGCTTTGGCGTGATGGAGATGTTCGACAACAACAACGTCTGCGGCAACTCGTCCTGCAACACGAGCGGCGGAACCGGCGACGTGGCGACGAACTACGACAATGCGATGAGCAGCGCCAACGCGCAGATGCCGAACCCCGGCAAAGGCACCAACGCCTCCGGCGACTTGCCGCAGGAAGTGCTGTTCATCGTCACCGACGGCGTCGAGGACGAAACGAACGGCGGCGTTCGGCTCATCCAGCAGATCAACGCCGGCACGTCCACCAACTACTGCTCGACCATCAAGGGCCGAGGCATCAAGATCGCCGTCCTTTACACCGAATACCTGCCGGTGCCGGCGAACTCCTTCTATGTCGGCAACGTCGAGCCGTTCCAACCGAACATTGGCCCGGCGCTGCAGGCCTGCGCCTCGCCGGGTCTGTTCTACGACGCCGCGATCGGCTCCGACCTCAGCCAGGCGCTCGCGACCCTGTTCCAGGCTGCGGTGCAGAGCGCCAACCTGACCCAGTAACGCTCGGCCTTTTTAGGGAAATAAGCGAAGGGCTCCCGGCTCGCGGCCGGGAGCCCTTTCCTTTTGGCGCCTCGACGCCAGCGCCGCGCAAGCCAACGAGCCGATCCTGTCGCTGAACCCGCCGTTCCCGGACGGCCTGGACTGCGAGGCGACATTGGCGCTTTTTCGGCGCGCCGCCGGTCTCATCAAGGATCGCCGCGGCAATCTGGTGGTGATCTACGCGATTTCCGCGCCGGTGCTCGTCGTCGCGATCGGCTTCGCCATAGATTTCGGCCGCGCGGCGCAATTGCGCACGAGGCTCAACGCGGCGGCGGATTCCGCCGCTCTCGCCGCCCTGACCCCGAACATGATGGGACAGAGCAACGCGACCGCTCAGGCCGCCGCGCTTTCGATGTTTAACGGCCTGGCCGGCGCGATGAGCGGCCTCGCGGGACAGCCGACAGTCACCGTGACGATAACGAACCCGACCGGCAACGCGCTGCAGCGTCAGGTCCAGGTCTGCTACAATGCCGCCGAAGAGGTAATTTTTTCCGGCGTGCTCGGGCTCTCCACGATGGGCCTGTCCAATTGCGCGACCGCTCAGGCCCAGGTTCCGCCCAACATCGACTTCTACCTGCTGCTCGACAATTCCCCCTCGATGGCCCTGCCGGCGACCCAGTCGGGCCTGAGCCTGATGCAAAGCCTCACCCAGAAGGAGGCGACGGGCGGCTGCGCTTTCGCCTGCCATCAGATGTCGACCAACAACGGCGACACCGCCGGCAATCCCTGCGCCGACGGGACGGCGCCGACCTTGAGCGGAAACGCCTATTGCGCCGCGAGCCACGGCGCGCAGATCGACAATTTCCAGCTCGCGCGAAACAACAGCATCGTGCTGCGTCTCGACGAACTGACCAGCGCCGTCACCACGCTGATGTCGACCGCGCAGACGACGGCGGCCAACACCCCCTACAATCCACCGCCGATCTATCGCGTCGCGGTCAACGAAATGGATTCTTCCTGGCAGATCGGATTCACCAATGTGATGGCTCTCACGGCCAGTTTCGTCTCAGGCTGGGCCAACGCGTCCGCCGGTTTCGGCGTGATGGAGATGTACGCCAACAACGACGTCTGCTCGACCGCCGCCTGCACCGCGAGCGGCGGCGTCGGCGATGTCGAAACCAACTATGACAACGCGATGAGCAACGCCAATTCCCAGATGCCGAATCCCGGCAATGGAACCAACGCCACCGGAGACACGCCTCAGGAAGTGCTGTTCATCGTCACTGACGGCGTCGAAGATGAAATCAACGGCGGCATCCGCCTCATCCAGAAGATCAACGGCGGCACGGCCACCAATTACTGCAACACCATCAAGGGCCGCGGCATCAAAATCGCGGTCCTCTACACCGAATACCTGCCGGTGCCGGCGAACTCGTTCTACGTCAGCAACGTCGAGCCGTTCCAGTCGCAAATCGGCCCGGCGCTACAAGCCTGCGCCTCAACGGGCCTGTTCTATGACGCCGCGATCGGCGCCGACCTCGGCCAGGCGCTCTCGACCCTGTTCCAGGCCGCCGTGCAGGCCGCCAACCTGACGCAGTGAACGTCCTTGGCCTTTCGGCAGGTTTCGTGAGCGGCTGCCGGCTTGCAGCCGGGAGAGGCATCATCGATCAGGCCTCACGCTCGCTTGCCGCATCGGCAGAACGAGGCGCATCGAATCCGGCAGTCGCGTGAAGCCGTGCGCGGCGTAGAAGCCGGCCGCCACTTCATCCAGCGCATCGACGATCACCATGGACGAGCCCACCGAACTCGCGCTCTCGAATGAGCGCTGGAGGGCGTCTGCAAGCAGGATCGAGCCGAGGCGCTTGCCTTGCTGATCCTTGGCGACGGCCAGCCGACCGATCAACGTACAACTGACGAGTGGAAAGCGGGGAACGTGCTTCCGCGCCGCGTCAGGCACGTCGCCTTGCGCAATCGCCATTGCGCATAGCGTGTAGTAGCCGAGCACGCGACTTGGCTCTGCGTTCCCGCTGAGTACGAAGACTGCATTAGCCTTTCGGCGGACATCCTGCCCAGCCTGAGCTTTGAAGTAGCGATCGAGGCTTTCGACACCGCATGTGAATTCGTCCCGGTCATGCAAATCGTCGAGGATGGCGACACGCAGATCCCGAGACGAGGATTCGGACATTCACCGAGCGACCCGACGCTGATGCTCCACAAAAGCCCGCTGCAGCCGTTCATTCGGCGCCGGCGGATTGACAAGGATATCGAAGAACGCCGCGCGATCACGCTCTGACAGCGCGATCGTCTCATGCTCCGCAATGGTCCGACGCGCCGCATCCGTCAGCGCAGTCATGCAGAAGTCGGTCAGCTTGCGTCGTTCAAGTTTGGCCGCTCGTTCGATCAGCGCCTTGGTCGGCTCATCGACGCGAAAGCCAAGTCGCTCTTCCCGCAACCTCCGATCACGCTTTGAAATCGTCGTCGCCATTGTCGCCTCCGATCTCAATATGTACGTCAATTAGACTAACTTTTCAATCCGCGCTCGTTACGCCCTGCTGCCGCGAAACTTGGGTATCCCCTACTCCCACTCGATCGTCCCCGGCGGCTTCGAGGTCACGTCGTAGACGACGCGGTTCACCCCTTTGACCTCGTTGATGATGCGGGTCGCGGCTCGGCCCAGAATGTTCATGTCGAAGGGGTAGAAGTCGGCGGTCATGCCGTCGGTCGAGGTGACGGCGCGCAGCGCGCAGACGTGGTCGTAGGTGCGCCCGTCGCCCATCACGCCGACGGTGCGCACGGGCAGGAGCACCGCGAAGGCCTGCCAGATATGGTCGTAGAGGCCGGCGGCGCGGATTTCTTCAAGATAGATCGAATCCGCCTTGCGCAGGATGTCGAGTTTTTCCTTGGTGATCTCGCCGGGCACGCGGATCGCAAGGCCGGGACCGGGGAACGGATGACGGCCGACGAAGGCGGCGGGCAGACCGAGTTCGCGGCCGAGCGCGCGCACCTCGTCCTTGAACAATTCGCGCAGCGGCTCGACGAGCTTCATGTTCATGCGCTCGGGCAGGCCGCCGACATTGTGGTGCGACTTGATCGTCACCGACGGGCCGCCGGAGAACGACACGGACTCGATCACGTCGGGATAGAGCGTGCCTTGCGCCAAGAAATTCGACGGGGCCGCGCCCGTCCGCCGCGATCTTTTTCGCCTCCGCCTCGAACGTCTCGATGAACAGGCGGCCGATCGTCTTGCGCTTGGTCTCGGGGTCGGCGACGCCGTCGAGCGCGCTCAGAAAAATCTCGCCGGCCTCGACGTGGACGAGCGGGATGTTGAAATGGTCGCGGAACAGCCCGACGACTTCCTCGCCCTCGCCCTTGCGCATAAGACCGTGGTCGACGAACACGCAGGTCAGCTGGTCGCCGATCGCCTCGTGGATCAGCACCGCGGCGACCGACGAGTTCACGCCGCCGGAAAGCCCGCAGATGACGCGGCCCTTGCCGACTTTGGCGCGGATCGCCTCGCGCGCCTCGGCGCGGAACGCCGCCATCGTCCAGTCGCTCTTCAGCCCCGCCACTTTATGCACGAAATTGCCGATGAGTTTCGCGCCATCGGCGGTGTGCACGACCTCGGGGTGGAACATCAGGCCGTAATATTTGCGCTTCTCGTCGGCGATCAGCGCGAAGGGCGCGTTCTCCGAGACGCCGATGCGGCGAAAGCCGGCGGGCAGGCGCGTGATGCGGTCGCCGTGGCTCATCCAGACGGTGTGCCGTTCGCCGGGACGCCAGACGCCGTCGGTCAGCGGGCTCGGCTCCAGGCACTCGACCTCGGCGCGGCCGAACTCGCGATGATGGCCGCTTTCGACCCCGCCGCCGAGCTGCTCGGCCATCGTCATCTGCCCGTAGCAGATGCCGAGCACCGGCACGCCGGACTCGAAGATTTTTTGGGGCGCGCGCGGCGAACCCGCGTCGGGCACGGAGGCCGGACCGCCCGAAAGGATGACGGCCTTCGGCCGCATCTCGGCAAAGGCGCGCTCCGCGTTTTGGAACGGCGCGATCTCGCAATAGACCCCGGCCTCGCGCACCCGCCGCGCGATGAGCTGCGTCACCTGGCTGCCGAAGTCGACGATGAGCAGTTTTTCGTGGGCTCAGACATTGCGCGGCCCTCGGCGAACCGGCCCCAAAACGAAAAAGGGCGCCCGTGGCGCCCCTCCGGCTCAAGCGAGCGCAAAACTCACTTGATCTTGGTTTCCTTGAATTCGACGTGCTTGCGCGCGACCGGGTCGTATTTCTTGAAGGTGAACTTTTCCGTCTTCGTGCGGGCGTTCTTCTTCGTCACGTAGAAATAGCCGGTGTCGGCGGTCGACAGCATCTTGATCTTCAGCGAGGCGGCCTTGGCCATGGCTTTACGTCCGGTTGGCGGCGCTTTCGCGCCTTCAAAAAACAGCTACAGCGCCCGAGGTTGCCCACCGGCGCCGATTGGGGCGGGGGTATAGAGCGAGGCGGGCGAAAGTCAAGCGCGACGGTTAGAGGATGTCCTGCACCAGGTAAAGGCTCGCCACGCAGGCGGCCCACCACAGCGTCGCACGTCCCTCAGAGAGCACGATGGTCAGGAGGCGTGTGCGGTAGCCGAGCTCCTGACCGAGCGGATCGAGGATGATCAGCAGGAGCGGCCCGAGCGAAATGCCCGTCGCCAGAAGCACCGTCGCTGACTGCACGTTGCGGTTTTTCTCGGCGACCATCAGGCCGAAAATCAGAACGATCAGGCCGATCAAAATCGAGATGAGGTCCCCCTCACCCCACGGCGGCGCATCCATCCCCTCTGCCCCCGAACTAGGCGGACTTGTTCTTTTCGTTCAAAAACTTGATCGCGGCGACGGCCAAGGCCGCGACTACGGGAAGCGCAAACGACAAGCCAGGCCCCAGAAATCCCCGACAACCTGATGCTGAACTGGTTGAAGATCGCGCCCGCAGAGACCGGCACCAGCAGCCAGTGCAACACGCGCTTCGCCGCCGCAGCGTTCGCCTCGTACCGCCCTCCCCCCGTAGAGGGATAAAGGCCTGGTCCCCGCGGATTTGAGATCGTGGTCATCGTCACGAACGTAGTCTTGCGAATGCGGAAATACAACGACGAAGGCCGGTAGGATGGCGCGGTTCAGCTCCAGATCCCGGCGAGGCCCGAATAGACCCCGAACGCAACCGTCACCGCAATCAGCGCGCCCGACGCCCACGCATAGGCGCCTTCGAGCCGATAGGGCCGCGGCAGCCTGCGGGCGAGCAGGAACAGGAAGCCGAGTACGATCGGCAGCAAGAGCGCGTTCATCACCTGCACGCCGACGCTGAGCGCCACGAGATCCACCCCCGACGTGACCACCACGGCGGCGACGACAAGCGCAAGCGCATAGGCCCCGTAAAACCAAGGCGCCTCCTGCACGTCGTGGTCGAGGCTGTGCTTGGCCCCGAGCACTTCGGCGAGCGTGCGCGCCGCCGTCAGCGTCACGACGATCGCCGCGACGAGCGCGGCCCCGGCCATGCCCAGCGCAAACATCAGCCTGCCGCCGACTTCGCCGAGGTAGGGCGTGATCGCCGCCGCGATCTCCTCGACGGTATCGAGTTCCTGGCCGCCGCCCGCCTTGCCGAGCGTCGCCGCCACGGCCACCAGCGCAGCGGCCATGACGAGCTGGGTGATGACCGCGCCAACAGCGGTGTCGAGCCGCGCGGCGCCGAGATCGCGGGTCTTCAGGCCGCGCTCGACGACCGAGGCCTGCTGGAAGAACACCATCCAGGGCATGATGACCGCGCCGATATTGGCCGAGGCGAGATAGAGGTATTTTGGATCGCCTAGGGGTATCGTCGTGGCGCCCCTGACGAGCTCGCCAAAGCCGGGATGGGCGAGCCAGGCGACGGCGAGGAAGACCAGCTCGAAGGCGCCGACTGCGATCGCGATGCGCTCGACGGTCAGATAGGTGTGGGTGACCGCGATCCCCATCAGGGCCGTGACGGTCAGCGCGAGCGTCACCGTCGGCGGCACGCCGATCAGCGCCCCGACGCCGGTCAGCCCCGAGAGTTCGGTCAACAGGGCGCCGATGCAGGAGACGATCAGGGTTATCACCGAAACCCACGCCCACACGATTCCAAAATGCTGCTTGATGAGCTCGGCGTGGCCCTTGCCCGTCACCATGCCGAGCCGCACGGTCAATTCCTGCACGATATAGAGAATGGGAATGAGCAGCGCCTGCAGCAGCAGCAGGCTGTAGCCCCATTGCGCGCCGCTCTGCGCGGCCGTGATCAGGCTGCCGGCGTCGGTGTCGGCGAGCATCACCACGACGCCCGGACCTGCGACGGCCAGAAACCGCCGCCAGGCGAAGGCTCGCAGTACAGGAGTTGCGCTCGTCATTCGAACCCTATCTTTTCCATGCGGATGCTTCCTATAGTCGGCCCTGCCCAACTCAAAACAAAATCGCCGGGCTTGGAATTTTTCAAGAAATCGCATCGCTATCGCGTCCGCCCGCCCGCGCTCCTTGACCCGAAGCAATTCGATGCGCCGGAACAAATCGCCCCGGCGTCGGGTTTCGGTCGCGTCGTCCTGCCTTTCCAGGAGCGCATTCCCGGGGACGCGCGCTGAAAGCCATGGCGAGGCCAAGCAACCTAAAACTCGCGGCTGGGGCTCGTGAACTCGCTGACACAAATTACGATCCCGACCACCGAGACGGTGGCGAAGGAATTGCCGGACACGAGCCGGCCCGACATCCCCTTGCCCTCCGACATGAACACCGTCTTTCTCGCCGGGCTGTTCGCTATCGCCTGCCTGACCGTCGCCTACTTCGCGGCGGAAGTCATCATGCCTGTCCTGCTGGCCGTCGTCCTGAAGCTGGTGTTGCAGCCGGGTATGCGCCTGCTCGAGCGGTTGCGAATACCCCGCAGCCTTTCTGCCCTATTACTGATGGTCGCGATGATCGGGATCATCGTGGCGGTCGGCTATGCGGTCTCAGGGCCGGCGAAAAGCTGGATCGACCGAATCCCCGAGGGGCTGCCGCGTCTCGAGGAAAAGGTAAAATTCATCAGCGAGCCGCTCAAGCATCTGAGCAAGATGCTCAAGATGGCGGACACGATGGGGGAAGCCACCAACGCGCCCAACGCGGCGCCCGCCGTCTCGCTCGGCCTTTCGGCGACATTGTTCGCTGGAACCAAGTATTTTGCCAGCGGCCTGTTTGAGATGGTGATAATCCTTTATTTCCTGCTCGCCTCCGGCGATCTCTTCCTGCGCCGCTTCGTCGAAATCATGCCGAGGTTCAAGGACAAGCGGCAGGTGGTCGATATCTCGCTGCAGATCGAGGACAACGTTTCGGCCTATCTGCTCACGATCTCGGCCATGAATTTCGCTGTGGGCGTCGCGACCACGCTCATCATGTGGGGGTGCGGCATCGGCGACCCGATCTTGTGGGGCCTGTTGGCGTTTCTATTGAATTTCGTGCCGATACTGGGCCCTTTCGTCGGCATCGTGGTGTTCCTGTTCGTCGGCCTGATCTCGATCGACAGTTTCTGGTTGGCGCTGGCGCCGGCGGGCGGCTATTTCGTCATCCACCTCATCGAGGGCGAGACGGTCACGCCGATGCTGCTGGCGCGCCGCTTCACGCTCAATCCCGTGCTCGTCATCATCGGGCTGATCTTCTGGTTCTGGATGTGGGGCGTGCCCGGCGCGCTTCTCTCCGTGCCTATGCTCGCCATGGCGAAAATCATCTGCGATGGCGTGAAGCCGCTCAACGCAATCGGCCATTTCATCGAGGGCGAGTTGCCCTGAGGCGGCTAGGTAGTGCCGCCCGCGGAGACGAGCTTGATGAGCGTGCCGTCCGTTCCGGTCGTCCCGATCTCGTGGCCGTCGCTGGAAAACTGCCAGACGAGTCCAAGGCTCGTCAGATTGGCCGCAGTGTAATTGCCCTCAAGGTAGAGGGGTGACGAATTGGCCGTGCTGTTGGTCAGGACGAGCGCGGCATCGAGCGCGCCAATCCGCTGAGCGTAGAGTTTATCGCCGTGCCCGTCTTGCTGTAGGCGAAGTTGCTGAGGTCGATGGCGTCCCCTGCCCCGAAGCCCCAGATGTTGCCGTAGAGCTGCGCGGGGTCTTCCAGGATGAGACTGCCCGTCGCGCCGGAGGCGAAATAGACATCGTTGTCGGCTTCGGCGTCGAACTTCACGGAACCAGTCCCGTTGATCGTCGTCGTTCCGACGCCATAGACCGCGCCCTCCGCGATGATGTTTCCGCCGGTATTGGCGACGAGCTTGCCAGGGCTGTACATCGCCTGTTCAATGGTCAGGCCACCCTTGGAGCTCGATTCCATCGTGCCCGCATTGTAGAGGTAGGTGGTGTTGGTGTTGTCGTCGTAGGGCGTGGAGTTGAGGATCAGTCCGGTCGATCCCGTCGCGTCGATGATGCCGTTGGAACTCGTTGTTGACGTCCATATACGTGTCGCCGATGACGCCCGATCCGGCGATGGTGTTGCCAACGTTGTCGATCTGCGTGCCGGAGCCGGCGCTGATGATCGAGCTGCTTGCGCCTTGCAGGTTGACTTTGCCCTTCCCAATCAGGTCTAGGGCCGAGTTGGCCCGAATTTCGACAACGGCCGCGGTCGTTCCCTCGAGATTGACCGAGCCGGTATTTGTCCAGTGGCCATCAACGATCAGCGTCGATCCGGCGACTATATTGATTTTGCCTTTGTTGATGACCGTGGTGCGGATCCCGTCGGACGTGTCGCCTGCGCTGGTGCTCAACGAACCGGCCGCGGCAATCTCGACATAGGCTTCGCTGTAGATTTGCGTATTGTCGGCCAAAACGATGGAACCCGACCCGAGCGTTTCGACGACGCCGCCGCCGTTATCGATCTGGACATTTTCGAGCGTCAGCGCGCCTGCGCCGTTCGCCTTGAGGTAGCCCGCGTTGCCTAAAGTTCCGCCCTCTATCGTCAAGCCGCCAGCGCCGGTGGTCTCGACCGTCCCGGCAAAGTAATTTTCACCCTCGGACCCGGCTCCGACGGCCGCCGAGTCGCCGACGATAGTGAGGCCGACGCTATCGTCGGCATTGATCAGGCCGCCCGGGTTTTCGACGATCCTCAACCAGGTGTCGCCGATCGTGCCGGCGCCCAGGATCTTCGCAAAATTGTCAGTGAATTGGACGCCAGACCCGTTGCTGACAATGGAGTTTTCGCCGCTGGCGCCGAGGACGATGTCCCCGGTTTCGTCGAGCGCGACCCCATTGCCGAAGATTTCGAGCTTCGTTGGGTCGGTCGACCCGCTGAGATCGATGGCGCCAGCGCCGTAAAGCGTGCCGTTGAGGTTGAGCGTTGAATCATCGACGACGTCAATCGTGCCGCTGTCTTCAATATCTGCGTCTTGCAGCACGTCTCCCGCGTAGGCGTTGCTCGAGGTGACGGCGGTCGTATTGCCTGCGGTCGTCGTGATCACGCCGCCCTTGGCGATGGTGATCACGCCGCCGATGCCGAATTGGCCCTGATTGAGCACCAGAGAGCCCGTCGCCGAAACGTTGACGTCCCCGCCCCCGGTGACCAGCGAATCGCCCGTGACGGTCAGCGTTCCCTTTCCGGCCGTCAGTTGCCCGTCCTGTTGCATGTTGCTTTTGATCGTCAGGCCGCCTGCGCCCGTCGTCTCGATCGTTCCGGCGTTCTCGATCCAGTTGGTTCCCGTGTTGATCGTGAGCGCGGCCGTTGAGTTGGCGTCGATCGTGGCGCTCGCGTCATTGGAAAGATAGAGGCTGCCGCCAGTCCCTATCACGCCTGAGCCTTGGACAGTTTCGTTCTTGTTTTCGAAGGTCGCCGTAGCCCCGGTGTCCGCCCCGACGATCGAGCCGCCAATCATCGTGAATACGCCCGTCGGGCCATAGAGCCCGAGCCAGGGCGCCGCGACAGCAAGGGTTCCGTCGAGGTCGACGGTCCCCGTGTTCCATATTTCCGATGAGTCATTCGACGGGCTGCCAGCGGCGCCGAACACCATCCTGGCGGCGGATCCAATTTCCAGGACGCCAAGATTGTAGACGTTGGAAAAGGGATTTACCTCGGAATTGACGGTGAACACGTCCGCGGTAATGTCGAGGGTTGCGTTCGAATTGATGGTGAGGAAGCCGATCGTTTCGTCGGCGGAACTGGTGACCTTGAACGCCGATGTGCCCGTAGTCGCCGAGCCGCCGAGGGTGACGTCGTATTCGTTCGCGGTGGTGTCGTTGGGAACGACGTCGCCGCTCCATTCCCTTGCGTTCGCCCAGCTCCCGTTAACGTCGTTGAGCCACGAAGATTGAACGATAGTAGTCATGCTTGCCCCTCAAAAGAAATTTCAATGAAACTTCGGGCTTCGCTCGTAAAAGTCTCAATAAACAATGCTTTACGGAACGAAAGCCCCTCAGCCCCCGGAAAAGGTGCGCGATTTCTGTAGTTTCGGCAAGCCATAGTTTTAGGAAGGCGTACGCCAGAGGCCGCGAAGGCGTGACCCTTCGCCACGAAGTGGGGTGGCCGAAGGCCGGATGGGCGTGGGCCGCCGAACTACGGGAGCCGAGTTCGCAATTGCACGCCGAGTGACAGGAGTTGGCGTCGCCCGGCATGGGCGCTCGCCGAATCTCCTGCTCGCACGCCGCACCCCATCCGGCCTTCGACTACCTTCCAAGGCAAAGCCGGGGAAGGACGCGAACTCTCCTCGGCGCGGCTCCTCGGGACTGCTGCCGCAGGCCGAAGGCCGCTCAGTTTCAATGCCCGCTCGCCACGAGCTTGATCAGCGTTCCATCCGACCCGGTCGTCCCTATTTCATTCCCATCGCTCGACAACTGCCAGACAAGTCCAAGACTTCTCCAGATTGGCGGCGGTGTAGTCGCCTTCGAAATAGAGCGGAGACGAGTTGCTCGTTCCGTTGGTCAGGACCAGACTGCCGTCGTAGGGTCCAAAACCGCCTTGCGTCGTGCTGATCGTGGTCCCGCCGGGATTGTAGGCGAAGTCGCCGAGATCGATCGTGTCGTCGGCTGCGAAGCCCCACATGGCGCCGTTGAACCCGGCGGAATCCTCCAGGATCAGCGTGCCCGCGCCCCCGGCCCCGAAATACACGTCATTGCTGTTCGCGGCGTCATATTGCACGGAGCCCGTTCCGTTGAGGGTCACGGTTCCGTTGCCGGAAACGGCGCCTTCGGCGATGATCGCCGCGCCGGCATCGGCGATCATTTTTCCGGGACTGTAGATCGCCTGCTCGATCGTCAGCCCGCCGGCCGAGTTTGATTGCAAGGTTCCGGTATTGTAGATGTAACTGCTGTTCGTGCCCGAATTGTAGGGCGTGGAATTGAGGGTCAGCCCCGTCGATCCTGTCGCGTCGATCTTGCCGTTGGCGGTGTTGTCGATCGTCATGTTGGCGTCGCCGATCACGCCCGAGCCCGAGATCGTATCGCCGCTGTTCTCCAGCACGGTTCCTGCGCCGGCGCTGACGACGGAGCCGTCCGAGCCCTGCAGGTCGAGCGCGCCCTTGCCCGTCAGTTGCCATTCCTGGCCGGCGGCGATCTCCAGCGTCGCGGCGGCGCTGCCGCCCTCGATGTTGATCGAACCCGCGCCAGCCCATTGCCCGTCGGCGATCAGCGTCGAGCCTGCGACGACATCCACGGCGCCGCTGTCGAAGGTTGTCCCCATGATCTGATCCGAAGCATCTCCGGCCGTCGTCGTCACCGAGCCCGCGGACGAAACCGACAGATAGGCCTGGTTGGAAATCCCGGAATTCTGGTCGAGAACGATGGCGCCCGAGCCGACCGTCTCGACGACGCCGCCGCCGGTATCGAGCTGTTCGTCGCTCAGCGTGAGCGCGCCCGTTCCGCGCGCTTCCAGAATGCCCGCGTTGGCGAGCGTTCCGCCTTCGAGGGTCAGCCCCCCTGCCCCCGTGGTCTCGACGATGCCCGCGAAATAGTTCGCCGATTCCGTCTTCGCCGCGACGGCGGCCGTATCGCCGACGATGGTGAGGCCGGCGCTGTCATCGGCGTTGATCACCGCGCCCGCGCTTTCGTCGAGTTTGAGCCACGTGTCGCCGATCACGCCTGCGCCTTCGATGGTCGCAACATTGTCGCTGAGCTGAACCCCCGTTCCGTTGCTGACAATGGCATTGCTCGCGCTGTTGCTCAGCAAGATGATCCCCATATTGTCGAGGGTGAGACCGCTGCCGAACACTTCGAGCTTCGTGGAGGCGCTGGTCGACTGGAGATCGACTCCCCCGGTCCCGAACAGCGTTCCGCTGATATTGAGCGTCGAATTGTCGACGGCGTTGATCACGTCGTCGTCATCGATTTCGCTGGCGCTCAGCGCGTCGCCGGCAAGAACATTGTGCGAATTGACGCCGGTCACATCGCCCGCCGTGGTCGACAGCACGCCTCCGGCGGCGATCGAAATCGCGCCGCTGATATTGAGTTGGCCCTTGTGCAAGATCAGCGAACCTGTGCCCAGGACGTTGACCTCGCCTCCGCCGCTGACGAGGGCGCCGGTGACCTTCAGCGCGCCCTTGCCGCCGGCGGTCAGTTGCCCGTCGAGCTGCATGGCGCTGTCGAGGACGAGACCGCCGTTTCCCGTCGTCTCGATGACGCCGGCGTTCTCGATCTGGTTGGCTCCCGTGTTGATGGTCAGGGCGGCCGCCGCATTGGCGTCGATCAGGCCGTCTGCGGCATTAGTGAGCGTGAGGTTCGTGGCGCCGCTCGATCGCCCCCGATCCTGCGATCGTCTCGTCGATATTGTCGAAGGTCGAAGCGCCGGAACTCGACGCCAGGATGGACCCGCCGGACAGCGCGAAGGCGCCTGTCGGCCCATAGAGGCCGAACCAGGGCGCGTCGATGAGAAGATGGCCGGCGAGGATCAGCGATCCCGTGTTCCAGAGAACCGACGAATAGTTGGAAGGGCTCCCCGTCGCGCCGAACACCAATTGCGCGCCCTTGGCGACGTCGATGGTCCCGGCATTGCTGGCGTCGGAATAGCTGTTAACCTTGGAATAGACGGTAAATATGTTCTTGGAGATGAGCAGGGTCGCGTTGGCGGAGGTCAGAGCCAGCGATCCGACCGTTTCCCTTGCCGTCGTCGTCACCGTGAAATCGGCTGCGCCCGAAGTGTCGGGCGCTCCCAGCGAAACATCATATTCGTTCGTATTGGAGTTGTTGGGCGTCACGTCGCCCGACCAGTCGGCCGGCGTTCCCCAGCTTCCGTTGACGGCGGTGAGCCAGTAGGATTGCACGATATTGGGCATGGGATTTCGGGCCTCCCGAGAAATTTGTTTGCGTGATCAATTGGCGCGGCGCCGGCGCAGCCTTAAAACGCAAGCCGCCCCCCGACAGCACGGAGCCATCTGTATCCGTCCCATGCGCGAAGCGATGCAGCGCTGACGTTAGGCAAGGCTTGGTTGAGGGTGAGTTACCGGTTAACCGCGGCGCAAGTCACACATCCTGATTGAACGAGCGCGCGAAGCCTCCGTCGCTCCTCCCGCCACGGTTGAAGGGTAGCGCGGCTAGGGGGTTCCGTGTGTAGCTCAGGCCGCGACAGGTTCCCGGCAGGTTTAATTGGGCGAAACGATTCCTGGGGAGTTCGCGCCGCTCTCTCCGCGTCATGCCCGGACTTGTTCCGGGCATCCACGTCGCCGTGCAGCCAATGCCTGTGCAAGACTTGGACGTGCATCACTCGACGGCTTGGATGGCCGGGACAAGCCCGGCCATGACGGAGGAGACTCGGGGCGGCTCGAAGCGCCGCATAAAGCACCCCGCCAATTCAACACTTGGAAAATGAAGCGTCTCGCGACCAAGGCATCCAGCGACCGCGGCAATAGGTGTTTGATAGGTCAGACTCTACAGCATCTTGCCGGGATTCAGCACGCCGTCAGGGTCCAGCGCCTTTTTCAGCCGGCGCATCACGTCGAGCGCCACCGGGTCCTTGGCTTGCGCCAGCAGGTCGCGCTTCAGCCGGCCGATGCCATGTTCGGCTGAAAACGACCCGCCGAGTCGGCGACTACGGCGTGCACGACCTCGTTGACGGGCTCCCAGAGAGCGAGGAAGGCGGCGGGATCGGCGCCGATCGGCTGGCTGACGTTGAAGTGGATGTTGCCGTCGCCCATGTGGCCGAACGGGACGACGCGGGCCTGAGGCCATTGAGCTTCCACCGCCGAGGTCGGCGCGCGTGATAAATTCGGGCACGACGCCGACCGGCACGGAGACGTCGTGCTTGATCGAGCCGCCCTCCAGCTTCTGGACGTCGGACATGCAATTCGCGCAAGCGCCAGAAATCGTTGCGCTGTTCGAGCGTCGCGGCGAGCGCGGCGTCCGCAATGAGCCCGCGCTCCAGGCCGTCGCCGAGCACGCCCTCGACGGCTTCGTCGAGTCCGCTCGTCGACTTGCGCCGCCGCCTCCAAGAGCACGTACCAGGGGTGGGTCACCCGGAAGCGGATCGCGCACGTTCTCGCCGTGAGCGAGCACGAATTGCACCGCGATGCGCTTCATCAACTCGAAGCTGACGACACTTTGCCCCAGTTTTTCGCGCGCCAGGCGGAACAGGGCGAGCGCATCCTCTGGGGTTGCGAGGCCGATGAAGGCGGTGACGCGCGAGCGCGGCTTTGGAAACAGTTTCAGCGCCGCCGCGGTGATGATGCCGAGCGTGCCCTCCGAGCCGACAAACAAATCCTTCAGATCGTAGCCAGTGTTGTCCTTGCGCAGCTTCGACAGCGCATTGACGATGCGTCCGTCCGCCAGCACGACCTCTACGCCGACCGTCAGCTCGCGCGCATTGCCGTAACGCCAGCACGGCCGTGCCGCCCGCGTTGGAGGCAAGGTTGCCGCCGATCGTGCAGGCCCCCTCGGAAGCGAGCGAGAGCGGGAACAGCCGGTCGGCGCGGTCTGCCGCCTCCTGCGCTTCCTGAAGCGTGAGGCCAGCTTCGACCGATCATCGTATCGGTCAGCGGGTCGATCTCGCGTATCCGCTTCATGCGAACCAGCGACAGCACGATCTCGGCGCCGCTGGCGTCGGGAATCTGGCCGCCGACGAGGCCGGTGTTGCCGCCCTGCGGGACGATCGCCACGCGCTCCGCGGCGCAAGCCTTCACGACCTCTGCGACCTCGGCTGTCGAACCCGGCCTGACGACAGCGCGGGCGCCGTCCGGCAAAGAGACCCCGCGGCTCGGTCAGATAGCCCGCGACCATGCCCGCGTCGGTCAGGACGTTGGAAGCGCCGACGATGGCGCCGAGCGCATCGAGCATAATCCGTCAACCGAGACACTCCTCTCGCCCGTCTCGCCGCGCGCCGGCGGCGGAACACGGCGACGATCTCGACATGCGGCGAGTAGCGGAACTGGTCAAGCGGCGTGACTTGGCCCATCTCGTAGCCGCCATCGACCAGCACGCGTGCATCGCGCGCAAAAGTCTCGGCGTTGCAGGAGATCGCGACGACGACGGGGACTTCGCGCTTTTCGCGATCTCCTTCGCTTGGCGCCAGCGCGCCGGCGCGCGGCGGATCGAACAGGGCGCCGTCGAAGCTTGTGAAGGCTTCGGCGCTGCGGGACGGCTGAAAAGGTCGCGCGCTTCGCCCGAGCGCGCGCAGGCCTGCGGCGCCGCCCGGCGCGGCATGAGCGCGGCGATCGCCGCAGCGTCGACATCGACGGCGAACACGGCGTGACCCTGCCCGAGCCGCAGCGCGAAAGCGCCCGCGCCGCAGAACAGGTCGGCGATCCGCTTCGCGCCCGCGAGGGCCTCGCCGCGAGCGTCGGCCATCACTTCCTCGCCGGCTGCCGTCGCCTGCAAAAAACCGCCGGCGGGCAAAACGACGCGCGCGTGCCCGAAGCGACTTGCGGCGCACGGCGTTCGACGAGCGTCGCGCCGTGGTTCGAGAGCGCGCGCAAGGTCAACTGCTCGGCCGCCGCCGCGAGCTTGCGCAGTCTCCGACGCCTGCAGCGGCCCGGAGCCGCGGAAGTCGATATCGAGCCCCGTCAGCGTCGCGGTCGCCTGGATGTCGAGCGGCTTGCCGAGCCCTCTCAATTGCTTCGGCGAGCGAGCGCGCCGACGGCGGGCGCGGCCTGTAATTCCGGCGCGAACAGCGGGCAGGCGTCGATCTCGACGATCTCATGCGAGCGCGCGCGCGCATGAAACCGACTTCGACGTCGGCGTCGAGGCAGGAAGCGGGCATGAAAGGTCGCGCGCCGCCGCCCGGCGCCGTGCGCGTCAACGAGCGCGCCGACATCGGCCTCGACGCCGGCTGTTTGCCAGCGCGGCGACGACCAGGCCTCGCTTCCACTCGGCATAGAGCTTGGGCGGCATGTGTTGCGCCGCGCAGCCGCCGCATGCGTCGAAATAGCCGCAGATCGGCGTCGCGCGAGTCCGGGCTGCTCGCCACAACCTCCGTCCCGACCACGGTCTCGCCCGGAAGCGCATAAGCAAAGGCGCGCCCGTTCGCCGCGACGCCCTCGCCCCGCGCATTCAGTCGTTCGATCGTCAGGCCGCCGTCATCCACGCCGCGCCGCATACAGGAATTCGCGCGCGCCGTCGCCGCCAAGCACGGGCGAGTCGATGAGGCCGATCGTCGTCCAGCCCAGCGCCTCGACCGACCCGCGCACATCCTCGCAGGCCTGCCGCAGCGAAGCCTCGTCGCGCACCACGCCCTTCTTCAGCTTGTCGCGCCCGACCTCGAACTGCGGTTTTATGAGGCCGACGTAGATCGCGCCCTGCGCGGAGAGCGGCAACACATGTTTCAGTACAAGGCGTTGCGAGATGAAGCTCACGTCGCACACGATGAGTTCGGGACGTTCACCCAAAACTTCAAGATCGAGTTTGCGGGCATCAAAGCCTTCGAGACTCCTCACCCGCGCGTGAGCCTTCAGCCGCTCGGCGAACTGGTCGCGACCGACGTCGACCGCCACGACGGATCGCGCGCCCCGAGCGAGGAGCACGTCGGTAAAGCCGCCGGTCGACGCCCCGACGTCGAGGCAGGCGAGCCCGTTCGGGTCGATCCCGAACGCGTCGAGCGCGGCCGCGAGCTTGATCCCGCCGCGGGAAACCCACGGGTGAGCGGGCGAGGCTTCGAGCGCGGCATCGCGGGGAAGGAGCGCCGACGGCTTGGCGACGGGCTTGCCATCTGCGATCACCAGGCCGGCGGCGATCGCGGCCTGGGCGCCGGCGCGGCTCGAAAACAATCCGCGCTCGACCAGCAATAGGTCCGCGCGTAAAACCTCCGCCATCAGGCGAGCAGGCTGGCGACGAAGCCTTCGACGCCCTGCTCCAGCCGCGGCGCCGCACGCGCTCGGCGGCGATGATCGCGACGATCCGGCCGATAGGCGCGCTGCAGATCGTCGTTGACGACGACGTAGTCGTAGAGCCGCCAGCGCTCGATCTCGCGCTTGGCGTTCTCGAGCCTGACGCCGATCGTGGCGGCCGAATCCTCGGCGCGGCGCTCGAGCCGCGCGCGCAGTTCCTCCATCGAGGGCGGCAGGATGAACACGCTGACGACGTCGCTCGCCGAGCGCCTCGCGCACCTGCTGCGCGCCCTGCCAGTCGATGTCGAACAGCATGTCGCGGCCTTGCGCGAGCACGTCCTCGACCGGCTTGCGCGGCGTGCCATAGCCGTTGCCGTGCACTTCCGCCGCTTCGAGCAGATCGCCGCCGGCCTTCATCAGATCGAACTGGTGGCGGTCGATGAAATGATAGTGCATGCCGTCGACCTCGGACGAGCGGCGCGCGCGCGTCGTCACGGAGATCGACAGGGTCAGGTCCAGCGCCTTGTCCTGCAACAGCATGCGCGTCAGCGTCGTCTTGCCCGCCCCCGAGGGCGAGGACAGGATCAGGATCATGCCGCGGCGGCGCAGGGACACGTCTCGCTCATTCGATGTTCTGCACCTGCTCGCGCAATTGCTCGATTTGCGCGCGCAATTCGAGCCCCTGCGCGGTCAGCGTAGACGTCGTTCGACTTGGCGCACAGCGTATTGGCCTCGCGGCCGAATTCCTGCGCCAGGAAATCGAGCCGGCGCCCGACCGGGCCGCCCTCGGCGAGCAGCGCGCGGGCGGCGGCGACATGCGCCTTCAGCCGGTCGAGTTCCTCGCGCACGTCGGCTTTGGCGGCGAGCAGGATCGCCTCCTGATGCAGCCGCGCCTCGTCGAGCCCGCGCCCCGACCCGATCAGCGCCGCGACGCTCTCGGCGAGCCGCGCCCTGACCGCCTCGGGTTTTCGCGCCGGGTTCGTCGTCGGCGGCCTCCGTCAGCGCGGCGATAGCGTCGAGCCGCTCGGCGAGCACCGCGCCGCAGCGCCTCGCCCTCGGCGCGCCGCGCGGCGACGAGCGCCGCGATCGCCTCGTCGAGGCTCGTCAGCATCGCGTCGGCGACCGCCGCCATTTCGCCTCGTCGTCCTCGCCTCGACCGCTTCGACGACTCCGCGCACGGCGAGCAGTCCGTCGAGCGTCGGCGGCGCGAGGCCGAACTTTTCGGCGCGCCGACGCGCGGCGGCGGCGACTTCGGCGAGCAAAGCTGCGTCGATCCTCGCGCTCTGCGCGCGCGCCCTCGCGCCTCGCGTCAATTGTGGCGAAACACGTCCCGCGCGCCAGCGCCTTGGCGAGCCGGCGCGCGCTTCCGGCCTCGATGCGGTCGAAGCCGGAGGGAACGCGCAGCCTGAGGTCGAGCCCCTTGGCGTTGACGCATTTGATCTCGACCGTCCATCGCCAGGCGCCGCGCGCGCCCTGGGCGCGCGCGAAGCCGGTCATGCTTGAAAGGGCCATATCTGCCGCCGGATTCGAAAAAACGCCTTATAGCAAAAGCCCGGCCGTCTGCACGGAAGTTGTAGCCGCGGTCGTTGAACTCGGCCGCCGAGGTCAGCGACCTCGGCTACAAGGGCCGCCGGGGAGGTTCGGCCTCGGCGGCGTGGACGCCGCCGCTCCTTACGCTCGCCCGTCAGTTCTTGACCGCACTGGCAGAATCGCTCGCAACCCGTTTCGGGTCGCCGAGCTGGCGCCAATGCCTGAGCGGATCGGCGAGCATCGGCCCGGTGCGGCCGTTGAGATCGCCATTGTAATAGCCCGCCTGCTTGAGGCGAACCTGCACGGCCTTCACTGTCTCCAGCGACCATTTCTGCTGCGTCGCCGTCAGGTCCTTCAGCGTCTGGCCGGAATCCTCGGCGATCGCCTGCAGCAGGGCTTCCGCCGCGCCGTCGGGATCGGCGCGCACCCCGCGTCCCTCGTCGAGCAGCACCGCGGCGGCGCGATAGCCTTCGGAGTAGCCGTCGCTCGCCGCCTGCCGGAACAGGGTGAGAGCGTCGCGCGCATCATTGCCTTGCCCCTGCGAAACCAGCACGCCGAGGTCGTAGGTCGCGCGCGCGGAACCGCTGGCGGAGGCCTGCTGCATCAGGCTGAAGGCGCGCTTCGGATCCTTCGTCGCCCCGACGCCGGAGAACAGCTCGACGGCGAGATCCATTGCGCCGTCAGCGCTTCCGTGCTCCGCGGCTTTCTCGAACCAGGCGTTGGCGCCCGCCGCGTCCTTGGCGACGTGGTCGCCGCTTTCGAGCAGCAGTCCGAGGCTCACCATCGCGCGCGTGTCGCCGAGGCCGGCGGCCTGCTTGTAGAGCGCGACGGCGTCTCCGTAGTGGCCGCCCGCATATTTGGCGCGCGCCAGCAGCGCGACATAGTGGCCGGTCTGGGGATGGTTCGCCGAGGCTTTTTCGCAGGCGGCGATCGCCGTATTTGCGTTCTTGGTAAGGCTCGGCAGATCGGAGCCGCGCAGGCTCACGGTCGAGTCGTTCGGATGGGTCGCAAGCCGTTCGCACACCACATCCGGCGACGCATCCGCCTCGTCGCGCGAGCGCAGCGACGCCACGAGGTCGCGGGCCTGCGCCGCATGCGGTCCATCCGGGAAGGTCTGCAGATAATCCTGCACGAGCTGCTGGCGGCGCAGCGATCGCGCGAGGTTCCATAGCGTTTCTTCCTCCCCTGGCGCCGAGCCGTTTCCGGTTGCCGTCGTCGCGACGTCGGTAATCATGGACTTCGCTTCGGAGGAGTGAGAGCCATCCGGGTAAATCTCGAGATAGGCCTGCATCAGCGAGGCGTCCTTCTCGCGAGCGGCGACCTGCCAGAGCGTCGTTTCCTGCGAAGTCTCCGGTTTCGCCTGCCCGGCAAAATAGAATTGCGAAGTCAGAGTATCTTCATCGTAAGGATTTTGCGCGTCCCCGGTCGCAGCCCTGACATCGTTGCGCGTGGCGATCATGACGCTGGAGATATCTGCGCCGGGCGTGGAGAGATGGGCGAGCAGCGCTTGCGCAAATGGACTGTTACGGCCGCCTCCGTCGAAGGCGACGTTGTTCGGCGTCGTGCTGAACGCGATCAGAAAGCCAGGCGCGTTGCCGATACGGGCGAGGCCTTGTTGCTGCACGGCGCCCTTTGCCGGGTTCTCGCGGCAGGCGTCGAGGAAGATGAGATGGATGCCCGGCGCCTTGGATTGGGCCTGCAACACTTCGTTAAACCGGACTGTTCGCGCGTCAATGTCGGAAATCTTATGCAGTTCGGCGTCGACGGGAACCAGGTAGTTCTGCTCGGAAAGCTGCAGCCCGTGGCCGCCATAGTAGAACAGAGAAACGCTCGCCTTTTCAGAACTCCTGGCCGAATTCGTCAATGGCCCGGATCATCTCGTCCTTCTTGAGGTTGAGGGCGAGCTTGACCTCGAAGCCCAGCGACTTCAGCGCCTGAGCCATGTCCTGGGCATCGTTCGGCGGGTTCGGCAGCTCCTGCAGGTTCTGGTAGGCGCCATTGCCGATGACGAGCGCGATCTTGCGGGTCTGCGCCAGCGCCCCGTCCTGCCATAACAGCGCCAAGGCGGCGGCGAAGAGGAGCGCGAAGGAAAGCCGCGAGAGGCGCGCTTGGCGCCGCGAACCGTACAAAGCCAGCCCTTCCGATTTTGAAAATGTATGGAAAGGGAAACCCGGCAAGGGCGGCTTTTTAAAGGCCGCCCGAGCTCACCAGCGCAACGCTCATTTCGTTCAGCGCGCTGACGACCACTTCCCCATCCCGCGCCGCCTGCCCGCCTTGAGCCGGGTCCTCGGAGCGAACGAGCGTCAGCTCCTTGTGGATCGCGACGACGGCCTCGCCGAGCGCCGCGGCGACTTCCCCGCGGTTCTTCGCTGCGCGCACTTTCCTCGCCGCATTGGCGACGATGCCGGGGATGTTGTGGAAGGCTTGCGGCAATTGGGGCGCCAGTTGCTGCAGTTCGAGCGCGTAACTGTCGAGCGCGTCGGCCAGCGCGATCGGGTTGGCCGCTTCGCAGCGTCGGAAGAAGGTCGCGACGGTCTGCGAGATATTGCGCAAGGTCTGTTCCGCGTTCGTCCGGCGGCTGTTCATTGGGAAGCGCGGGGCGACATCGCAATTCGTGATGAATCCCGAAAGCGCGCCGTCGGCGTTGGCGACGGGGTCGCTGGAGCCCCCGCCGACCGCCACGGTAATCAGTTCGTCCGGCGTCACAAGCGCGGGAGATCTTGCGCTTGCGAGCCCCGCGGTCGGGGTGATCGGGGGGATCGGGGGGACGGGGAATCGGGATCGGGGTCGAAGCCGGCAGGATCACCAGCGGGTCGGCGACATTGCCGGTGTCGGAGATCACGTAGTTCGAATTGGAGAGGGCAGACACGAACTGCTGATAGACGCCGGCCGGGGTGGAGGGATCGAGCGGCGTCACGACGCCGTTTTGGCTCGCCCCGACCGTCGGGGTCACGGCGTCCCCGGGCAGCACGCCGTTCAGCGTGACCTGCCCGGTCGTCGGCTGGGAGCCCTGAACGCCGCTTCCGGTCGAGATCGAGTAAGTCAGCGTCAGCGGCGTCACCGTCAAGGCCGCCCCGGACGAAGTGGAAAACGCGTAGCCGCTGAGGCTCGACAAGCCGCCCGTCGCGACGAGAATCGCATAGGGGCCGCCCGCCACCGAGGCGTTCGCCGGCGCGCCCGCGGAAGTGACGACCGGCGTCCCCTCGAACGCGGTCGATGCGCTGTCGGCGAGATAGGCGCCCGAAACGCCGGGCTGGAAGCCCGACACCGTGTAGGCAGATTGCAGGCTCGCCGTGTAGTCGGTCCCGTAGCTCTTGCTGGCGTTCTCGGGCGTGAACAGCAAGGTCGGCTGATAAGCGAAAATGTAGCGGTTGCTGGTCGGCGCGGCTGAGCCCGTATATTTCGCGTCCCAGATCGCCGTGTTGTTGCTGTTCAGATTGTTGAAGACGTCGCCCGACGGCGCGGCGGAATAGACCTGCCAGAAGCCCGCGGGCGTAGAAATTGCGCCCGCGCCCACGTTGTTCACGAAAGTCGTCGCGGCCGAAATGACGACGTTGCCGTTGGTGACGGAGACCGGCGCGTCGAGGGTCAGGCCGCCATTGACGGAGACGAGCGCGATCGTCCCCTCCCCGGCCGTCACGCCGTCTATGGTGTAATCGCCGGTGGCGGAGACCGAGAACGACCCGGCCGCCGAGCCGGAAAGCCCGGAGAGAATGTTCGCCGCGTCCAGCGTGATGTCGCCGGCCGTCGAACTCACGGTCAGCGTGACAGGGTCGATGATTCCGGAGCTCGACTGCGTGATATCGCCCTCGGCGGTCGCCGTGACCGTCCCGGAAGTCAGCGTCACGGGGTCGTCGAAGGTGAGCGCGCCGCCCGTCGTCAGGGCGACATTGCCCGAGCCGGTCGGCGACGAGATTCCTGTGGTCGTGACCCCCGACGCGTCGGTCGCCGCGCCGATCGTCAGCGAGGAGGCATCTGAAAAGCCCAAGGCCGCGGCCGAGGCGGCAAGCACCGCCACGCTATTGCCCGTCGAGGTCAGGTTGAAGCTGCCGCCGCCTTCGAGCACGAGCGAGGACGCCGACACCGAGCCCGCGGTCTGCGTCACGCTGCCCGAGCCGTTGAGCACGAGCGTTGCAGACTGGCTCGCGTTCGTATCGAGCTCGAACGGCGAGGCGCCAAGATCGATCTGCCGGTTGGCGAGCGTGGGCTGCGACAAGGCGGATTCGCTCCAAACCGAAGCATCTTGCGCATTCAGGCTGCTGAGCGAACCTGCGACGCCGCCGGCAAGGTCGATCTGCCAACCCCGGTTGACGTTCACGTTCGGAATCGTCGTGGCGCCCGACGACAATTGATAGGTGACCGCGTTGATGGCGCCCGAGGCCTGGGTGTAGGCGGCGAAATAGGTGGTCTCCGGCAGCGTGTTGGCCGGGACCGGATAGTAGTAATAGCCGTTGGCTTCAGCCACCGCCGGATTGGGCTCGCCGCCAGCCTTGATCAGCCAGACGTAATTGACGCCGTTGAGGCCGGTGGTGAGCGGGCTCGACGTGGCGCCGGCGTAGGCGAAGCCCGAGACGGCCTGCACCCCGCTCGGATAGAAGAATTTCAGATAAGGGTAGAGGCCGCCGGCCCCTCCGCCCCAAATGTCGCCGAGGGCGCCGCTCGGATCAGCATATTGTTGCAGATAGATCGAGCCGGTTACGGGCGTTTCGCCCTGCATTTGCGCGGTCGTCAGACCGAGACCGCCGCTGCTCGTGTTCAACCCGGAAGTCAGCACATCCCAAAAGCTGTTGGTAGTCGAGCCGCCCGAAAGCTCACGCCCGACAAGACCGCCCGCGGAGCCGGAAACGGTGACGGCGACGCCCCAGGAATAGGTGTTGGTGATCGTCCCGCCGTTGTCGCCGACAAGACCGCCGACATCGGTCGACGAGCCGCCAATAACCGGGCCGGAGGCGTAGCTGTTGGTGATCGAACCGCCGCTGTCGAGCCAGCCGACGAGGCCGCCCGCGCCATTGCCCGAGCCGCCGCCCGCGGCGGTCACGACGCCGGTTGAAAACAATTCCGAGATCTGGCCGGTCGCGTAACCGACGAGCCCGCCGATGTAGCCGTTGGCAGCGGCGCTGACGTTGCCGAAAGCGTAGGACTGCGAGATCGACCCGCTGCTGTCCAGGTAGCCGACGAGTCCGCCGACATAGCTGTTCTGCGCGCTGCTGGAGACGGCGCCCGAACTGTAGGTTCCGTCCTGCCCAGACAGCGTGACGGCGCCATTGTTGTAGCCGACGAGGCCGCCGACGTAGCTGCCGGCGCCGGAGTTGGCGACCGCGCCATTCGCAAACCCGCCATTCAAGCTCGCCCCGGGCTCCTGGTCGCCAATCAATCCGCCGACAAACGAATTCGCTCCGCTGCTCGTCACCAGGCCAGTGGCAGAAACATTCTGTACCGTGCCGGTGCTGTATCCGACGAGGCCGCCGACGGCGTCTGCGGCGCCGCCGGCATTGACTGCGGCCGATGCTCCCGAGCCTGAAAGGGAGCCGTCGAGAAATCCTATGAGCCCGCCAATCCAGGCGCCGTCGCCGGGATCGGAAACCGTTCCCGTCGCGTGCGTAGTCACCAAAGTGGAATTGCCAACAGATCCTTCCGCGTCGCCGATCAAGCCGCCGATCAGCGCGAATGCGTTAGCGGAGACATCGCCCGTTGCGTAGGCGCCCAAGACCGATCCGCCGGAGGTCTGCGCTCCGATCAGTCCGCCGACCGCCGAGACCGGGTTTTCCGTGCTGTCGACGCCGGGGCTCGAAACATCGCCGCTCGCGAAGGTCGGGCCCGTCAACAACTCAACGAGACCGGAACTGACGCCAACCAATCCTCCGACGAAACTCCCCGCCGGCGCGGTCACCGAGCCCGTCGCGTAGGACGCATCGATATAGGACGACGAGGATGATTGGTCGCCGACCAGACCGCCGACGCCGGCCCCCGTGGCCGTCGCGCTCACGTTGGACTGCGAGTAGGAGGCGAGAATGTTATCGGCGGAAAGTCCGACCAGGCCGCCGACATTCGCGTCTTCGCCGCCAGCAACTGTACCTGTCGCGTGGGAGGAAGAAATCGGCGCGCCGGAATTCTGGTAGCCGACGAGACCGCCGACACTGGAGCCGATGGTCGCCGCTGAAACGTCGCCGGTCGCATAGGAATTCTGGACAGGCCCAAAAGCCTTGCCGATCAGGCCGCCGACGTCCTGCACGACCGAGGTGGAGGCGTCCGCGCCGAGCACGGTCGCCGAGGACCACGACTGGATCACGGAATCGTTGTTGCCGCCGACCAGACCGCCGACGAGATGCGCGCCCTGACTGCCGTCAACCTCGCCCATGCTCCACGACTGATAAATTTCCCCGTAGAAATCCTGACCGACATTGGAGTTGCCGGCCAGCCCGCCAATGGCGACGCCCGTGTCGCCGGCGACCGTGCCGGAGAACGAGGAATTGACGATGTAGCCGTTCACGAAGCCGCCGATGCCGCCGGCGGCGGTGTTTTGGGTCGAGTCCGGCGACCCGGTGCTCAAAGCCGTCAGGCTGCCCGTGACCTGCACATTCTGGACGAGCCCAGGCGAATCCATACGGCCGGCCACGCCCGCGATGCCGACGAGATCGCCTCCTCCCGTGATTGCGACGTTAGCCAGGGTCAGATTGCGCGCCGTCCCCGTCAGGTAGCCGAACAAGCCGAGATTCTGGGTCCCGGTCGTGTCGGAGAGGACCAATCCCGAAATCGTATGGCCAAGGCCCTCGAACACGCCGGAGAACGGCGATGCCTGGCTCGGCGCGATGATGGCGGCGCTTCCGGGCGCGTCCGTGCTGTAGGGCAGCGAGTAATTCGCCGCGAGCGCATAGTTGCCGGTGAGCGAGACGCCGCTGAGGCTGCTCGACGGGAACAGCAAAGTATAGGCCGCGCCGTTGATCTTGAGCCGGCCGGCGCCCGAGCCGGCCGCAAAATTGACCGACCCGTCGCCGCCGAACGAAAGTTGCAGCAGGCTGGCGCCCGGCACGGTCGTCGTGTCGACCGCCGCATTGAGGATCAGAACGCCCGACTGGGCCGTGACATCGGTCGCCGCATAGGGGACATTGATCGGCGCATTGATGGTGATCGCGTTGGCGGCGGTCAGCGTGAGGCTCGTGGCGTAGGAGCCCTGGCGAATGGCGGACCATGAGATCGGCGCATCGACCGTGATGTTGCCGGCGTCCGCGCCGGCGCTGCCTGCCGCTCCCGTCGAAATCACCACGTTGGCGCTGGCGAGCAGGGTCTCGAGCGTCGTCACGTTGATGTTCGATGTCGCGTTCGGCGTCCAGACGCCGCCGGAGAACGACCCGCCGGAATTCGGCGCGGTCGAGATATCGATATTGTAGGGGTCGAGCAGCAGCGTTCCGGTCGCCCCTGCCGGCGCGAGCACGTTGACCGTTCCATTTATTGTTTCGGCGCCGCCGGAGACTTCCACAAAGCCGCCGTTGCCGCCATTCGGGCCGCCCTGAGCGGAAATCGACCCGTTGAAGGTCATCTGCTGGATGGCGTCGAGCTGAACGGACCCGCCATTTCCGGCATAGGTCGCATTCGCCGTCAGGGTCGAGGCGCTGTCGATGGAGACCGTCGCGGCCACCGGGAGCGCCGTTCGAGGCCCGTAGGAGCCGCCGGTCATGATCGATCCGCCGCCGGTCCTGCCGGAGACGTCGATCGCGGTCGAGGCGAGATTGATCGAATTGCTCGCCAGCAGCGTCACCGAGCCGCCGACCCTGCGGGCGCTGCGCGCCTCAACTTTCGCGCCGGTCAAATTGATGTCGCGCCCCGAGAGGGCGATCGCGCCGCCGCCCTTCTTGCCCGATGCCGACAATTGGCCGCTGACGGCCACTTCTCCGCCGGGGCCGCCGCCCAGAATGATCTTGCCGCCGCGGGCGACCGCCGAACTCGCATTGATCTCGCCGGGGACGTTGACGGCGTTGTAGACCGCATTGGCCGCGGTCGCCGCCTTCAATTGCACGAGGCCGCCGGCGGCCTTGACCTTGCCGGTCATGTCGACGAGCGCTTCGCCATTCGCCGTAGTGGCGTTGGTCGGCAGCGCGACCTGCAGGAAATTGTCGCCCGTCAGGTTGAGCGTCGCGCGCTCGCCGGAGCCGAGCCCGACCTTGCCGAGCGGCGCGGCAATCACGCCGGAATTCGCAACGCTGCCGCCGAACAGCCCGACGAAACCGCCTGACGCCGCGGTGATCGAACCCTGATTGTCGACCGCGGCGGAGGCCCCGTCGCCAGCGAAATGCAGAAGCCCGCCCATGAAATGATCGTCGGATATGCCGAGCGTGGTCGCCACGAAGCCGCCGCCGACATTGACCGCGCCGGACTTGGTGATGACGATCCCGTTGGGGTTGACGAGATAGACCTGCCCGTTGGCGTTGAGCTGACCCGCCAGCGTCGAGGTCGCCGTTCCCCCGACCCGGTTCAGCGCCGCCGCACTCGAATTCGGCTGGTTGAAGTTGACGGCATTGCCGCTCCCGATCGAAAAACTGCTCCAGTTGATGACGGCGTTCTGCGAGCTCTGGTTGATCGTCAGGCTCGAGGCTCCTGGCTGGATCGTGGCCGTTCCGGCCGCGACCGAGCCATGGGTCGGCAGCACGTTTTGCGCGTGAGCCGGCTCTGCCGCCGTGGCGAGCGCCAGCAGCGCCCATCCTGCGACAAGCTGCGCAGGGAACCCTTTAGGTAACGCGGCCTTCCGCGACATCGCCAGCCTCACCGAACCAGAACCAGAATTCAGAACGTCGCCGAAAACGAGAAATTGCACCTGTTAACCACGCCCTCGCCGGGCACGTTCGAATAGCCGCGCGCGAACTCGATGCTGAAGGCGCCCGCGATCGGGACGGCCCTCGGCAGTTCGCTGGTCCGCAAGCCCGCGCCGAACCCGCTCGCGTTGATCGAGCCGAGTTGCACCGCGGTCGGCTGGTCGATCATGCCCCAGGCGCCTGCTCCGAACAGGTAGGGCGTCAGGCCCACCCGGCCCGCGTCGTTCTCGAACGTGAACGGACGCTGCAATTCGCCGCGCACCGTCACACCCTGATCGACCTGCAGCGTGCCGAGCGGATAAGCGGAGACCGCGTCAGGCCCATCGAGCGGAAATTGCTCCGCCACGAACAGCGGCTCGCCAAAACTCGTCTGGCCATCGACGATCGCCAGCGTCTGAAAGCCCGCGGCGACCGGTTGCAGCCAGCGAATGTCGCCCAGCGCCTTGCTGAAAGTCGGCGTCGCGCCCTGCTGCGAAACCGGCGTGCCCGTCCCCGGCTGCGGCGCGTCGCGGCCTCCCAGTCCTTGCGAGAATTCCAGCGAGGAATTGACGACGCCGCCGAGCGCCCGCAACTGGTCCTCGCCGCGGAAGCGCGCAACATTGTACTGGTCGAGATAGATGTCCTGCGCGAAACCCGATGCGACCAAGGACTCCTGGGCCCACTCGTAAGTCCCGAACAGGGTCAGGGTCTGCGATCGGCTGAGGAGAACCGGGTAACTGGCGCGTAAATCGAAGCGTTGATAGTAGCCGGTCGTTTCCGGCACGCCCGCCGTGGCGGCAGTCCGCGAGACGGAATAGGTGTATTCGGGATTGATGCGGAAGCCGTCGAGCCCGATCGGCACGGAGAAGCCGCCGCCGACGAGTTCGAGCGGAGAGGTTCCGTTGAACGCCTGGCCGACATTGTAGCCGGTGGTCGCCGTCGCGTAGATCTGCTCGCCCATGCCGAGCACGTCATTGACGGCGCCCGACGCCGTCCAGGCGAAGCTGCCAAGCGAGGGCGGCAGGTGGTTGTCGAAGGTCAGCGACGCCTGCTCGGGACTCAGGTCGGCCTCGATGACGAGGCGCGCGCCGCCGACCTGGTCGCCGCGTTCGACGGTCGAGCGCAACACGACGCCGGGAGTCGCCGCCGCGAGCAGCAGGCTGCGCTCGATCTCCGACAGCAGGAGATGTTTTTTGCCGATCAGGTAGTTCAGCCGCGCCGCGATGAACGCCCGCTGCGGTTCGGGGATGCTTTTCGCATCGATCAACTCGATGAAGCCGTCAATGACGAGCAACTTGACCGCCCCGCCGTTCTGAAGCTGCTGCGGGGGAACGGCGACGCGGACCAGCACATAGCCGCTTTGCGCATAGGCCTGTTCGATCGCATTGGCCGCCGCATAGAGTTCGGCGACCGTGATGCGCCGGCCCTTGAGCGGCCCGACGATTTTGTCCGTCTGCGCCTGAAGCTCGGGAAACCCACCCTGGACAATCACGCTGGAGATCGTGACGGCGAGATTGGCCGCATTCGGCGGCGGCTGCAGCCCCGGCGCGGCGCCGAAGGACACGGTTCCCTGCGGGCCTTGCGGCGGCTGTAGCGAATTCGGCGTCACGGCGGAAGGCGCCACGACGCTCGGATGCGCGCTTTGCGCCAAGGCTTCGCCGGCGATCATGCAGGCAAGCAACGCAAGCGCCGCAGCGTCCGGCCGATCGAGGACCGGGGCCTGCGCATGCCATCCCAGCTTTCGCTGTCCGAACCCGCATTCACGCCCCGACTGAAACCATCTTTACGAATGATTAGCACATAACGCAGTTGCGACGCCGACACAAATTTCGAACGAAAACAAGGCGCAGGCGATTTCGCGGACATCGAGAATTCGCAGGCGCAAATGTGGCCGTGGCGGGCGCCGCTAGAGATCGAGCTCAAAAGTCTGCCCGACGAGATCGCAGCCGAACGAATGATGCCGGTGTTCGTCGACGAGGCGAAAACCTTCCGATTCATAAATGCGCCGCGCGGCGACCAGCACATCGTTCGTCCAAAGCGTCAGCTTCACGTAGCCGAGCGCGCGCGCCCTCGCGATGCAGGCCCGAACCAGCAGGCGGCCAACTCCTAACCCGCGCGCAAAACGCTCGACATAGAGCAGACGAAGTTTTGCAACGCCGGGCGCATCGCCCTTGACCAGAAATATCGAGCCGACGGTTTCGCCGCGCCACTCGGCGACCCATCCGTCTTCCTTGGCTGCGTCGAAATTGGCCGCAAAATCGCCGAGGATCTTGCAGACCAGGCCTTCGTAGGTCCAGTCCCAGCCATATTCCTCCTCGTAGAGGCGCATCTGCCGATGCGCGATCCAGCCGAGATCGCCCGCCCGCAATGCCCTCAGCTTCGGCTGTTCCGTGCTTTCCGCGTCGCGATCGAGGGTGTTGCGAATGACGCGCATGGCCGCGACGAGCCGCGCCTGGCCGGGCGCGTCGATCGGCGCGACCATGTCCCCGATTTGCGCTTCCGTTCCCTGCTCGAGCGCTTTGAAGACGTCCTTGCCGGCCTTGGTGAGGGTCAGAAGGCGCTGGCGCCCGTGCGCGCTGTTCGCGCGCCTCATCAACAGACCTCGTGCGTAAAACCGCGCCAGAATGCGGCTCAGGTGCGCCTTGTCCATTTGCAGCGCGCGGCCGATGTCCGCCGCGGTCCGGCCCTCCGGCGGGCAATAGCGGAGCTCGTAAAGCACGCGCGCCTCCGGCAGCGACAACTCGCTCTCCGGCATGCGCCGGTTCAGAAGGCCGAGCGTGCGCGTGTAATAGCGATTGAAGCTGCGGATTTCGGCGACGGCGGTCACGGCTCCCCCATGAGTGTTGTCGCAGACAACACTAGCGCGTGGGAGGACGGGAGGTCAAAACCGACGCGGCCGACGCCTTTACGCCGCTCACGCCGCCTCGAGTTGGGGCTCGGCGATCGCTTCCCCCGCGACGTGGAATCTCGAGACCAGCAAAGCCAGTTGTTCGCAACGCTCTGACAGCGACCGACAGGCCGAGGTCGACGCCTCCGCCATCGCAGCGTTCTGGCGCGTGCTCTCGTCGATAAGGGCCAGCGCCAGATTGACCTGCTTCAGGGTGTTCGACTGATCGAGCGCCTGCCCCGCGATGTCGGCGATGCCGCCGTCGATGACCGAGACCTGCTCCTTGATGCGATCAAAGGCCGCGCCGCTCGCCTTCACGAGGTCGACGCCGTGCGACACTTCTTCGGCCGAAGCCGAAATCAGGTCCTTGATTTCCTTGGCGGCGTCCGCCGAACGCTGAGCGAGAGCGCGCACCTCGGAGGCGACGACCGCGAAACCGCGCCCGGTTTCGCCCGCGCGCGCAGCCTCGACGCCCGCATTGAGCGCGAGCAGGTTGGTCTGGAACGCGATCTCGTCGATGACGCCGATGATCGCCCCGATCCTTTCCGAGGAGCCCTTGATCTGTTCAATCGCTTGTTCGGTCTCCCGCACCACGTCGATGCTGCTGACCGCCTCGTCCTTGGCGGTGGAAATGATGTCCTTGGTGCGGGTCGAGGCGTCGGCGGTGCGGCCCACCGCGCCGCCGAGTTCGCGGGTCGCGGCGCTCGACTGCTCGATCGTCGTCGCCTGACGCTCGGCGCGCTGCGACAGGTCTTCAGAGGCGGCCAGGATCTGGCGCGAACCCTCGTTGATGACATTGACGACTTCCACCACCGCTCCGACGGCTTCGCCAAGTTTGCCGACCGCCAGATTGAAATTATCGCGCAACTCAGCGTAATCGCCAGCGAACCGGCCGTCGAGCCGCGTCGTCAGGTCGCCGGCCGCAAGCTGCTGGAGCGCCTGCCCGAGATATCTCAGCAGTTCGGACAATGCGTGCGCGGCGCGCGCCTTTTCCTCTCGATCTTTGGCGACACGGTCCGATTCGGCTTCCGCGATTTCCGCCGCGCGTTGGCGCATCTGCAGCGTTTCCCGATTCCGGTCGCGAAAATGTACGGCCGCCCGCGCCATGACGCCGACTTCGTCGGCTCGACCGGCGCCGGGAATTTCGGTGCTCATGTCGCCATGCGCGAGCCTTTCCAGCGTTTCCGCAACTTCGCGGATCGGCCGGGCAATGCCGGAACGGGCCGCGAAGCCGGCGAGCGCCAGAAGCGCGCCAAGCGCGCCGAAGTTGAAAAAGAGCGTGCTTCGGATCGTCGAGTTGGTGACCTCGAGCACGCGGTCTGAAGCGTCATCGCTCGTCTTCAGGAGCTTGTTGGTAAGCGCGCTGATGTCGACCATGGCCTTGTTGAGGGCTGGATCGCAGGCGTCGTGCATGCGCGTCGATGGCGGCCTTTTCGTCTTTCGGATCTGTCGAAACGCCAAACTTCAGCACGTCGGCGCAATCGTCGGCGATGATGTCGTCCAGCCGCTTGCCGAATTCGTTGATGTGGCTCGGCGTCGTCAGGCAGCGCGCGGCTCGCCGCCTTGATCTGCTTCTGGAAAAAGCCGACCGAATCGAGAGCCTCCTGCGCGGCGTCCTTTTTCTTGTCGGCGCTCGGCTCCGCCAGCAGCCGGTAGATCGATCGATCGATATAGACCAGGTTGCGGTTGGCGCGAGCGATGGCGAGATTGGCGCTGCCCGTGCCCGTCGAGCAAATCGCCGTAACTGTTGTCGATGTAGCGCATCTGATGGGTGGCGTAAAAGGCGCCGCCGATCGTCACGGCCGACAATGAGGCCGACAAGCGTCAGAACTTTCCACAGAATTCCGATGTTCGAAAACTTCAACATCGCCGCTACGACCCCATTACGCAAACAAGACGCACGGGCTCGTTCGAATTCGCGCAATCCGGATCCTTGCTGCCCGGCGGACAATCGTCCGCCGACTGGCCCGCCCGGGCATACACTTCAACCGTCGAGACTAGCGAGAAGACAAGCATGCAACGTCGCTATCAACCATGTCGCGAGCACCACGCCTCGCAGCGATCCGATTATAATCTTCAAGTTCACGACGGGCCTCACCAATCCAAAATCTTGCCGATTTCGAAGTGAAACCCGAGCGCTAGCGGATTTTTAAGATTTGTCTGTAACCAGGGTTCACGATATATTGAATGTCGGGTTGAATAGTTAAATATTCATTGATTTTTGCTCGATAAGTCACTTCGAAACTTTCCTCGCTGGCGACGATCGGCATGCCGTTAGCAGGCCATGATACTGCTCGCCAACCGTCGGCGGCCTCGTTGACGTTGAACGAAACGCCCGCTTTGTCGGCGGGCCGGAACATCAAACAGGCCGGTATAGACGAGACCGCGCGTTGAGCGACTCGGTGACGTTGGTCGTCTGCGGGGTCGAAAAACCCGACAGTGCGAACACGTCGAGACCACGTTTGGGCTCCGGCGCTGAAAATGCGGGCGTTGCCGCCGACATAGCCGCCCGTTTCGTTCCACGCCATTTTTTGCGCGCCGCCAGCGGTGAGTTGGCCAAATTCCGGTAGCAGACCGAGTTTGGTCCCCAGACGCCGGCCATGGCTTTGGTATGTTTGTCGGGCGTATAGTCGGCCTCGCCTATCAGCAGTCGCGCCCAAGCGCGGATTGAACATCACGGCGTTGTTGGCGAGGTTGTTCGGATTGTCCGCCGCGCCGTCAGCGATCGCGAACTGGATGCTGAACTGCTTCGCCGAAATCCTGGCGGACGCGGAAGGCGAGCGGCGTATAGGGATAGTTTCCGGGGCCGACGGTGCCGTTGAGCGGCATCGTGCCGGACTGGTCGAGCGCAGTGTTCCAGGTGAGGTCCTTGCTGATGAACAGCGACATCGGCTTGGCGCTGCAGAATTCGGTCTCGAGATCGTAGATGCCGAACCGAAGGTCGGTCGCGCCCGCGATCCTGATCGTAATAGAGTTGGTAGAGACGCACCGTCGCCATGCTCGAGGCGGTGTCGATCGGGCTCTGCTGATCCACCGCGCCGATGAATTTATTGCCGGACGACATTCGCGTTCGCGTAAAAGCCGTCGGCGACGAACATGCCGCCGGTCCAGCCGAAAGCCTTGCCGGTGTCGACCTGCAACTGCGCGTCAAAATTGTACATGTAGGCCGCGCCGGTGCGCAGGCCGCCCATCGTATTGTCCCAGGCCTCTCCGGTATAAAGGAGGTTGAGCAGGTAGGCGTCGGAAGCCGGCGGCGCAGCCGGGGCCACCGGCTGAGCGGCCGGAAGATCCGAGGCGAAAGCTGCGCCGGTCGTCATCGGCGCCAGCGCCGTCATCACAGCCACAATTGTCAGGGCTTTGTTCATCTGGCTCGCCTCGAGCGTGTCAAGAATGAGTTGGAATGCAGAAAACGCCGCCGAACGCCGACGACCGATTCGAGTCGAATCAGGGTCTCGTACAACTTATACGAGCATTTTGCTTTCCGATATCTTTCGGTCGCTCAAGGCGATCAATACTCGCCCGATTATTTTCGCTGTCTCGCGACCCTGCGCCGCCTGTCGGCGTTCCAGCGCATGCCGTGAACGAACTCAAAGGCGCGAAGGGCCGTCGGTCCGCCGTCCGGAGAAGTCGCAAGGGCGGCAAACGGCTGTCAGTGGCCGCGGAGTGCGATCGGCCCGAGTTCGAGCGCGCATTTGTTGATGCGCCCGAATGCCGCCGCCGGCGCGTCGCAATGCTCACGCAAGCTCCGGCGAGCAAAAGGTAGGCACGAGATACGTATCTACTGTGTCATAAAGTCATAACGTCATGAAATAAAACAAGAAATTAGAATAATAAATTGAAACTAAATTTTTCTTTAACGTGCAAATCATGGCGGCTTCATGAAAGTGTCATGGCGCCGCCATTAGTTGGCCCTCGTCGACAAAAAGCAAAAAAAGACGAGTGCGCTAACCAGATCCGTTTCGAGACGAGGGTCGCCGAGCCCGATCGGGTGAGCGTGTTCGATGAGGGAGTATCGCCCCTTGGACGGGGGTTAGCGCGTTCGCGCGCGTCAAGGCGCGCGCACGCCTGGGGATATGCCTGATCGGCGTGCGCCAGGGGCCAATGTGGGGTGCAAATGAAAAAGCTTGGAATTTCTCTGGTCGCGCTGCTGGCCGGAATCAGCGCCGCCGCCGCGGCCGATCTGCCGACCATGAAATCGCCGCCTCCGCCGCCCAAGGTGGACTGCTTCTCGAGCTTCCTCACCTATCTCGACACGACGCCGGCCGAGTGCCCGCTGTCGTGGTACGGGGTCACGTTCTTCGCCACGGTCGACATGGGCATCGGCTACGAAACGCATGGCGTGCCCTTCAACTACGTCTATCACACCGGCGTCGAAGAATTGATTTCCAAGAACAGCCAGGGCGGCATGATGCTGCTGACGCCAGGCGGTCTCAGCCAGTCGCAGGTCGGCGTCAAGATCAATGAGCCGATTGGCATGGGCTGGTCATTCGTCGGGCAGGCAGCCTTGGGCTTTGACCCCTATTCGCTGCAGCTGTCGAACGGCCCGTACGCGATGACCATGAACACGCAGACGCCGCTGCCGTTCCAGAGCGCGAACGGCAACTCGAGCCGCGCCGGGCAGTGGGATAACTCCGTCGGCTTTATCGGCATCAGCAACGCCACCTACGGCACGCTGACCGTCGGCCGCCAGAACACCCTGACGCTTGACGGGGTAAACGCCTACGATCCGATGGGCGGCTCCTACGCCTTCTCGCCGATCGGCTACTCCGGTAAAGTGGCTGGCGCCGGTGGAACGGAAAACGCGCGGCAGAACACTGCGGTGAAATATGCGATCAGCGTTGGCAATTTCCGGGCCTCCGCGCTCTACCAGTTCGGCGGCTACGCGCAGGGCAACGGCTCGAACGGCGAGGCCCAGATCGATCTTGGCGCGACCGTCAACAACTTCTCGGTGGACGGCATTTATTCTTACATCAAGGACCAGGTGAACCTCGGCACCTATAACAAGGCTGAACCCGCAAGCATTCCGTCTGACGCGCTGACGGCGACGCTGTCGAACAACAACGCCTTCATGCTGCTCGGCAAATACAAGTGGAACCAGTGGACATTTTACGGCGGCTGGGAATATATCCGTTACTCGAATCCGAGCGACAGCTATTCCTGGGGCTTCTATTCGCTCGGCAACTTCCCCGTGCTCGGCAGCGCGGTAAACAGCACCCAGTACACGATCAACGAGAACTTCAACGTCGTGTGGGGCGGCGCGAAATATGCCTTCACCGACAAGCTCGACGGCACGATCGCGGCCTACATGTACAATCAGGGCGACTTCAACTCGACAGTCTGCGTCGCCAATACAACGGCGCCCTATCCGGGCTATTCGCCGAATGGCGCGAGCTCCAGCAAGTGCCAGGGCAACCTGTACGCGGTCTCCGCCATGCTCGACTATCACTTCTTCAAGCGCATGGACGTCTATGCCGGCGCCATGTACTCCGAAGTGACCGGCGGCCTCGCCAACGGCTACCTGCACACCAACAATTTCGATCCGACGATCGGCCTGCGCGTTCAGTTCTGAGCACTCGAGAATGTCGAATGCGCCCCCGGACGCCGCAGGTCCGGGGGCGCGATTTTGCCTGGATACCAGCGAAGCGCAAATTCTTATGAAATTCATTTTAAAATTCATAAACAACGTTTTATAAAGCGCCGGCATCTGAAATCGTGCCCTCTTCTCTCGTTATATTGATTTGCGTTGCCCCGAACGCGGCTTGCGGGCGCATGGCTCGGTGGAAAAAGGCGGAGGATCGAGCGCGTTTAAGTCCCGACTTCCAACGGCTCGGCGATCCGTGGTCACGTGAACGTCTCGGTAACTCAAAATTGCTCGATCTTCTGTGACTTCGCGCATCGATCCAGTGCCGCATAAGCTGCGGTCAGAAGGCGGATGCCATGACACTCGATGAGGCGGGCGCTCCACCGGCGGTGCTGCTGATCGAAGACGATCGCGATCTCGCCGGCGAGATCCTCGCCGAACTCGAAACCAGCGGCCACCGGGTGCGCCACGCCGCCACCGCCAAGGACGGGCTCGAGGCGGCGCGCGCAGGCACGCCGCGGTTCTGGTGCTCGACCGCATGCTCAACGGCGAAGACGGGCTGAAGATCCTCGAGACGCTGCGCGAGGAAGGCAACCCGACTGCCGGTGCTCGTGATCAGCGCCCTCTCGACGGTCGACGACCGCATCCGCGGCCTGAAGGCCGGCGGCGACGACTATCTCGTCAAGCCGTTCGCGCTGCGCGAACTGTCGGCGCGGGTCGAGGCGCTGTCGCGCCGCATCGGCGATATCGCGCGCGACCCGGCTGCGCGCCGGCCCGCTCGAAATGGATCTCGTCGATCGCGACGGTCAGGCGCGGCGAGCGGCGCGTCGATCTGCTGCCGCGCGAATTCAAGCTGCTCGAATATTTCATGCGCCGGCCGGAGCAGATCGTCACCCGCGCCATGCTGCTCGAGGACGTCTGGAACTACAAGTTCCTGCCGCAGACCAACGTCGTCGACGTCCACATCGGCAACCTCCGGCGAAAGCTCGATGCCGGCGACGACCGCCGCTTCATCGTCAACGTGCGCGCCTCCGGCTTCAAGTTGAATGCGGAGACTTGATGTTCTCCTGGCGCGCGCCTTTCGTCTTGCGATCGCGTTCGCGCTGACGATTTCCGTCGCGGCGGCGGCGGGTTTTGCGCTCATCTATTTTCGGTTCATCGCGAAGACGCCGAGCGAAACGCATCCATCCTCGTCTATGAGGCGCGCAGCAACGCCGACGCGAGCGAGGAAGCGCTGAAGAAGGCGCTGGCTGCGCGGCAGACGCGCGAATATCCGCCGCGTCGACTACATCGCGCTGTTCGATCCAGGACGGGCGCGCGACCTTCGGCAATCTGACCCGCATGCCGCCCGTCCCTGTGGACGGCGACGCGCATCTGGTCGCGGCCGACAACATCTATGGTCCCGCGGCTTCCGGAGAGCCCGCATTGTTCGTCGCCGAAAAGCGCGCCGACGGCGGCGTGCTGCTGATGGGGCGCGACCTCGCCGAAAGCTACCAGCTTCAGAACATCCTGCTGCGCGTTCTCGTCGTCGCGCTGATCCCGACCGTCATCGTCACGCTGGCGATCGGCTTCATATTCGCGCAACGCGCGACGCGCCGGCTGCGCAGCGTTCAGGACGCCATTGCGCGCATCATCGACGGCGATCTGGCCTCGCGCCTGCCGATTTCGCGCGAGGGCGACGACATCGACCGGATAGCGCTTGCGGTCAATGTGATGCTTGATGAGATCGCGAGGCTGCTGAACCAGTTGGCGAGCGTCGGCGACAATATCGCGCATGATCTGCGCGCGCCGCTTGCAACTGCCCGCGCAAAACTCGAGCGGGCGCTCGCGGAGCGCGAGAACGGGCGCGGCAACCCACCCAAACTGCTCGAAGCGGCGCTTTCGCAGTTGGACCGCGCTACGGTGACAATCGACGCGCTCTTGCGGATCGCCGCGGTCGAGGCCAGCAAGCGACAAAAATTCTCCGATGTCGATCTCGCGCGGGTCTGCGCCGAGACGTGGGAGTTTTACGAGCCGCTCGCCAAGCAGAAATCGATCGTTCTCGAGGTCATCGCGCCCGAGCCGGTCATCATCAGGGGTGACCTCGACCTCGTCCGGGAAGCCTTGTTCAATCTGGTGGATAACGCCATCAAATATACGCCGTCCGGCGGCGAGGTGCGGATCTCCTGCGGGACCAGCGACCGTCAGCCGTTTGTCGAGGTCGCCGATAGCGGCCCGGGGGTGCCCCTCGACCAGCGCGATAAGATTTTTCTGCGCTTTTATCGGGGCGAAACAGCGGACGGCGCGCCGGGCCATGGTCTTGGGCTGAGCATCGCTCGCACGATCGCTGAACTGCACGGCTTCGAACTCGCGCTCGGAGAAAGCGCCCGCGGCGCGCGCTTCGTCATGCGGGCCTCGGCGCGCGCGGCGCTCACGCTCGAACGTGCGACTGCGCGGTAATTTTACAAATCT
Organism: uncultured Pseudomonadota bacterium; assembly: GCA_963710855.1. Classification (GTDB taxonomy): domain Bacteria; phylum Pseudomonadota; class Alphaproteobacteria; order Rhizobiales; family Beijerinckiaceae; genus Roseiarcus. The sequence goes on from CAVQBX010000029.1 coordinate 47,393, forward strand.
TGACTGGCCAACTCGTAAGCGCATCATCTATTATTACGAACGCACGCTGACGACCCAGGTCAACGACGTCGAGCACATCGAGTCGCAGTCGCTGCCGAACTATGGCGTGGTCAAGATCTTCTTTCAGCCGAACGTCAACATCAACGCAGCGCTCGCTCAGACAACCGCCGCTTCGCAGACGGTGCTCAAATATCTGCCGGCGGGCATCACGCCGCCTACATGTTGAGCTTCAACGCCTCGAACGTTCCCGTCCTGCACTCGCGCTTTCGAGTTCGACCCTGTCGCAGGCGCAATTGTTCGATCAGGGACAGAATTTCATCCGCCCGCAACTGGCGAGCGTCGCGGGCGCCGCCGTCCCCTCTCCTTACGGCGGCATGGTCAGGCAGATACAGGTCGACATCGATCAAGTGACGCTCGAGGCCTATGGCCTCTCCGCGCAGGACGTCGTCAACGCGATCTCGCGCGAAAACATCATTACGCCGATTGGCGCCGAAAAGGTCGGCGAATTCGAGTATGGCATCGCTCGCAAGGATAGCGAGCGGGCGAGACGTCATGGGTAAATGCCGGCAAAGCGGTTGGCGGCGGCGCCATTGCCAAAGTGCGTTTTCTGGACGCAACCCCCCGTCGGCGTCGAAACATCATGCCTGAGCACAGGTTTATAAACACGCCGAAGCTACGCCCTGAACTTGCGCAATTATTGATGAGAGATATGGTATTGGGGCGTTTGCATGGCCATATGAGTTAAAGGCCGTCCATGCACATTTCGGAGACAAATTCTCGCGACCGCACCCGAACCTTATGGGTCCGCAGTGAGATATTAACTCCGGCCCGACCAAGCGCCTTACGAAATAAACATATGTTTTCGCAGCTTAATGGTGCCGGTTGCGTGACTCGAACACGCGACCTACTGATTACAAATCAGTTGCTCTACCAACTGAGCTAAACCGGCGCTTTCAGTCTTTGGCTACCAGCGCACGGCGGCAGGCGCAAGGTCAATCGACCGTGGGGGCCCAGGGGCCCGTCACTCGGTAGGCTTCCTGCTCGCCGGGCCAGGGCGGGATGGTGACGGCCACGAAGGCGAGCGGGGCGCTTACATCCGAGCGGAACTGGAAATGGGCGCCGAGCGGGATCGTGACGCTTAAGCCCGGCTCGATGTCGAGCAGGCTTTCCTCATCGCCGATGCGCCTCCAGAGCCGGCCTCGGCCGGAGACGAAATACCAGATTTCCTCGACGGACCGGTGTGTCACCGCGTGGCTCACGGCGCCCGCCGGAAGTTCGAAATGGGCGAAACTGCCGCCTTTCAACACAGGCAGCAGCCGGACCGCGGTGCCGTCCGGCGCGACCGCGTCGGGTGTCGCGGGAAGCGAGCGAAAAGCAAGATTGGGCATCGACGGCTCGGCCTTTTTTAAGCAGGCTTGGGTTTACGCGTCCCTCCCTGCTAAGACGGCGCGATGACGAACTCAAGCGAGCTTTCCCCCGAAGAGACCCTCGCGGAATTTCGCGCCGCCGGAGCGCTGCTCACGGGCCATTTCATTCTGAGCTCCGGCCTGCGTTCGCCGGTCTTCCTGCAAAAGATGTTCGTCTTTCAGGACCCGAAGCGCACCGAGAAGCTTTGCCGGGCGCTCGCGCCAAGGCGCGCGCCGCCTTCGGCGACATCGACGTCGTCGCCTCGCCCGCGATCGGCGGCATCGTGCCCGGCTACGAGACGGCGCGCTGGCTCGGCGCCAAGGCGATCTTCGTCGAGCGCGAGGACGGGGTGTTCAAGCTCCGGCGCGGGTTTGAGATCGCGCCGGGGCGCGCGTGCTGATGGTCGAGGACATCATCACGACCGGCCTGTCCTCGCGCGAGTGCCTCGCCGCGCTCGCCGAGCATCCCGGCCGCATCGTCGGCGCGGCCTGTCTCATCGATCGCTCGGGCGGCAAGGCGGAAATCGGCGTGCCCCGCGTCTGCGCTGCGCGACGCTCGACATCCCCGCCTATCCCGCGGACGCCCTGCCGCCCGAACTCGCCGCCTTGCCGCCGGTGAAGCCGGGCAGCCGCACCGCGCCCAAGGCATAGGAGAGTTCGCATGGCTCCCCTCAGGCTCGGCGTCAACGTCGATCATGTCGCGACCGTCCGCAACGCGCGGGGCGGCGCGGTTCCGGACCCCGTGCGCGCCGCGCTGATCGCCATCGAGGCCGGCGCCGACGGCATCACCGCGCATCTGCGCGAGGATCGGCGCCACATCCGCGACGACGACATGAAGCCGCCTCAAGGCGGAGATCTCGAAGCCGCTCAACTTCGAGATGGCGGCGACCGACCAGATGCTGGACATCGCGCTCAAGGTGAAGCCGCACGCCTGCTGCCTGGTGCCGGAAAAGCGGACAGAGCGCACGACGGAAGGCGGGCTCGATGTTGTCGGCGGCCATAACTGGCTGAGGCCGTATGTAGATGAGCTGACCCGCGCGGGCATAGAGTCTCGCTGTTCATCGAGCCCTCGCCGGAGGCGCTGGAGGCCTCGGCGTCCCTGCGCGCGCCGGTCGTCGAGCTGCACACCGGCGCCTGGTGCGAGGCGATCAATCAGGGCGAAGCGCAGAAGGCGGACTACGAATTCGGCCGGCTCAGGGTCGCGGCGGCGCGCACGCGCGCGCTGAAACTCGAATGCCACGCCGGCCACGGGCTCGACTTCTCGACCGCCCGCCAGATCGCCGCGCTGCCCGAGATCGTCGAGCTCAACATCGGCCACTTCCTCATCGGCGAGGCGATCTTCATCGGCCTCGCCGACAGCATCCGCTCCATGCGCAAGGCGATGGACGAGGGCAGAGGATGATCATCGGCATCGGCAGCGACCTTTGCGATATCAGACGCATAGAGGAGACGCTGCAGAAGTTCGGCGAGCGGTTTGCGCAGCGCTGCTTCACCGAGATCGAGCGGCGGAAGTCGGATGGGCGCGCCGAGCGCGCCGCGTCCTACGCCAAGCGCTTCGCCGCCAAGGAGGCCTGCGCCAAGGCGCTGGGCACGGGCTTAAACCGACGGCGTCTACTGGCGCGACATGGGGGTGGTCAACCTCCCCGGCGGCAAGCCGACGATGCGCCTGACCGGCGGCGCCGCGGAGCGCCTCGCCTCGATCACGCCTCAGGGCATGGAGCCGTTCATCCACCTCACCATCACCGACGAGCCGCCGCTCGCGCAGGCCTTCGTGATCATCGAAGCGCGGTCGCGGGGCTAGCGGCGGCCGCTCACGTGCAAGGGGCGGACGGAAATTTGTTTTCCTTTGGCGAGAGAGCCGCAAACCATCGCAGGTCAATCCGAATCCGACCAGGTTGGCGCAACGTCGCCGAACGCGCTTTCCTCAAAGCGCATCGGTTGGACGAATTCGGGAGTGGCCGGCCCGGCTCGGCCGCCTCAGGCGTAGTTGGCAAGCAGCCACTGGCGTAGCCGCGCCGCCGCCTCGCGCTTCTGCCGCTGCGCGGTCGGCCTGAGCCTGGCGCCATTGGGGCGCGAGACGCGGTCGGTCGCGGGAAATCCGCACAGCCGGCGCGCTTGAGCGAGGGCGGCGGCTTCGTCGGCGAGAAAATCCCGATATTCGAACGTCAACACGCGCTGGCGCGGCAGCGAAGCGGCAAAAGTCTGCAAATAGAGGTCGGAGAGCGAGATCGCCTTCAGCGCCGCGTCCATCTCTTCGAGCGAGAGTTTTACGTCGCGATCGGCAGCGAACTCAGGCTCGTCATAGTGGTGGAACACGCCGCTCTTGCACGCCATCGCCAGGCTGACCGCCTGCTCGATGTGATCCTGGCGGCGCACGACGATCCAATAGGCGCCCTCGCCGAAAAACGCCTCGCGCGCCTCAGGCGATTTTTGGGCCAGTCGATGAAGATAGGTCAGCGACTTGCACATGAATTTGGACGCGACGAAGCCGCTACTGTCGAGATAGAGCGAACCCAGCGCCGAGATCGCCTCTTCCGCCGACGTGTCGTCGTCGAGGCCGGCGAAATGCTCCTTGGCCAGATCCCAAAGCTCGTAGCCGTGCGATTCGTAGAGGCTGTAAGCCAGGGCTTCCGCCACATAGGTCGAGCCGCAACGCGCTTCGCTGGCGATGAACAGCCGTTTTCTGCCGTCCGTGACAAATCGCCCGGTCGGTTCGAAAGTTGCGGGTTTACACGCCAGGTTCATGCCGGCAGCGCACACGTGGATTCAGAAGGTCGATTTCGATTTCACGTTCGAATCGAAGCCAATAGCCCCATTTGCATGCGCGACGCTTGCGTGGCGGCGGCCGCGCCAGCCGCCCCGCGAGGCCGGCGGCGACTTGCCCTAGGGCATAGCCGTGAAGTGACGCCGATGGCGCCTATTCTCATTCCGTTTGGCGTTGTGTAACTGTGACATGCCCACGGTGCACAGCCGAGAAAGGGCGTGGCGGCATGGGCTTTGCCCCACGACCGCCTTTCCCCTCCCCGTTCATAGAACCGAGCCGTCCAGCAGAGTGAAAGGCGGGCGTCCGATTTAGCTACGCCGGGTCCTCAAATCGAAATGACGATTTCGCAGCGCAATCCTCTCGATCTCCATTCGAAATCCAGGGTCCCGCCGCGCGCGGCGACCATGGCCTGCATGACGCTGGTGCCAAAGCCTCTGCGGGTTGGAGCTCTCGTGAGCGGGCCGTCGGATTCATTCCAAAGGACTCTTAGCCGCCCCTTGGCGAGCGCCCATTCGACGTCCAGCTTTCCGCTATCAATCGATAGCGCGCCATATTTCGCGGCGTTCGTCGCCAACTCATGCAGCGTGACCGCGAGAGCCTGCGCGACTTCGGGCTCAATCAAAAGATCGGGCCCGACGAGCGCAGCCCGCTCGCCGCCATCCTCGCAATAGGGCGCGAGTTCCTTCGCGATGATCTTGCGGACATTTGCGCCGGCCCAACGCGACTCAACAAAGAGCGAATTCACGTCCGCCAACGCCTGGATGCGCCCACCGATGACCTGTTTGAGCTCCTCGGTCGTCTTTGCGTTGGAGAGATGCACGGTGGCCAGCACGGTGGTCAGCACGTTCTTGGTCCGATGCTCCGCCTCGCGCGCCAAGGCGGCGACCAGCCGATCGGCCCGCACCCGCTCCGTGATATCGCGGGCGACCTTCGACGCGCCCACGACCGCGCCCGCGTTATTTCTCACCGGAGAAATGGTGAGAGATATGTCGACGAGGCTGCCGTCCTTGCGCATGCGAATCGTGTCGAAATGCAAAATGTCTTCGCCGCGCCGGATGCGATCCAGGATCGCCGGCTCTTCGGCAAGCCGATCCGGCGGAATGAGCACGCTGACCGGCTTGCCGATGATTTCTTCAGCCGTGTAGCCAAATATCCGCTCGGCGCCTGCATTCCAGCTTGTGATTTTACCGACGAGATCCTTGGTGATCATTGCGTCGGTGCTGTGCTCGACGATCGCAGCGAGAAGTCGAGCCTTTTGTTCGCTTTCGCGCAACGACTTCTTCGGCGATCACCCGGTCCAGGAGGTCGGCCGCCTGTCGCGCCAGAATGTCCAGCAGGCGCAGGTCCCGGTGCGACGGCTCATGCGCGTCGCTCCAATGGGTCGAGATCATGCCAAGCAGAGCGCCGGTGCGCGAGATCAAGGGCGTCGTCTGAGCCGAACGAATGCCGGCGCGCCGGAATCCGAGCAAGTCTTCAGTGCCGGCGATTTGATCCCACTTCTCGAAATCGGAGATGATCGCGCGGCGACCCGATTTGAGCGCCGCGGTGCAACTGGTGTGAGCGGAAGGTTTTATCCATCGCCAGACTTCCACGTCCCGGGGAGACAGACCGTGCGAGAACAGAAGCTGGAGTTCGCCGTCGTGGCCGGTGGGATCGCCCACCGGACAAAGCCGCTGCATCGTCCCGAACTGCGAGCGGGTGATTGCGACCGCCGCCTCGACAATTTTGCCATAGAGTTCGACGCTATCACGGCCGCCAATCAGCTCGGTGCTGATGGCGTGCAATAAATCGATGTCGTCGCCTGGCGCGCCGAAGACGGGACGAATGATCGCTGCTGAATAGTTTTGGCCGACTTCGGGCATTACCGCTCCTGCTGGGGCCTCGCACCAACCGTATCAGGGATGGTCTCGAAGCGCGAATGTCGGGCCGCCGCTCCAGGGCTCCATGGCCTGACGCTATGGCTTTGTCGTGGCGCGATGCCAGCTTCCGGCCAAACTGGACCGGCGTTGCGATATGCGCGAACGGGCCACTCTGCCAGGCAAGCGGTGGATTGGCGGTTGGCTCCGTGCGATAAGTCGTTAGCGTTCGGGGGGCTGCGATGGATATCGCGGAGTGGCTCGAAGGGCTTGGCTTGACGCAATATTCCGCTGCCTTCGCGGCGGAAGGCGTGGACCTTTCGGTGGTCGCCTCGCTCTCGGATCAAGACTTGAAGGACATTGGCGTCGCCCTTCTGGGCCACCGCCGCAAGATATTGGCCGCCGCTCGGCAAGCCGGCGAGGCAGCGCCCGCCCGAGACGTATCGGCGTCGCCGCCGCCCGCGCCTGTGGCGCTTCGCGACGACGCCGAGCGCCGCCCGCTCACCGTGATGTTCTGCGACCTCGTCGGCTCGACGAGCCTTGCCGCTACGCTCGACGCCGAGGATTGGCGCGACCTCGTAGGGGCCTATCTCGACGAAGCTTCAAAGGCAGTCGGCCAGTACGGCGGCCACGTTCTGAAGAAACTCGGCGACGGGCTGATGGCGCTGTTCGGCTATCCCAAGGCGCAAGAGAACGACGAAGAGCGCGCCGCGCGCGCGGGCCTGGCGATCCTGCGCGCTTTTGAGGACCTCAACTTCAAGAACGCCGCGCGTGGACTGCCGGCGCTCGCCGCCCGCATCGGCCTCGCAAGCGGGCCGGTCGTGGTCGACTCGACCGGCGAAGTCTTCGGGGACGCGCCGAACGTCGCAGCGCGCGTGCAGAGCGCCGCCGAGCCCGGAACGCTGTTCGTCACCGCTGGCGTCCAGCGGCAGGTCGCGGGCCTGTTCGTCGCCGAGGACAGGGGGCCGCATGAGCTGAAGGGGGTTCGAGGAAGGCCCACGCTCTACCGGCTCGTTCGCGCGAGCGGCGGCGGCCGGCGGGCTGGGGCGAGGACCTTGACGCCGCTCGTCGGCCGCGAAGAGGAACTCGCCGCCCTGGCGCGACGCTGGGAGCGAGCCAGGTCGGGCGATGGCCAGTTCGTGCAGATTGTCGGCGAGCCGGGCCTCGGCAAGTCTCGCCTGATCGAGGAGTTCCGCCTCCGCCTCGGCGAGACGCCTCACACGTGGGTCGAATGGTCGTGCTCGCAACTCTTGCAGAACACGCCGCTGCATCCTGTCGTCGAGTGGGGCCGGCAGAGGTTTACGAGAGCGGCAAAGTTCGCCGACCTGGAAGCGGCCCTCGCCCAGGTGAAGCTCGACCCGGCCGAGTACGCCCCGCTGCTCGCCCCGCTGCTCGACATTTCCGCGCCCAACGCACGCCTTCCGAACCTCGCCCCTGACGAACTGCGCCGGCGGCAACTCGCGGCAATGGCGGCGTGGCTGTTCGCCGGGGCGCGGAGCCAACAGCTTGTGCTGGCGTTCGAGGATTTGCACTGGGCCGACCCGACGATGCTCGACCTGATGAAGGCGCTCGCCGAACGCGGCGGGCAAGCGCCCCTGCTCATCGTTGCGACCGCGCGGCCGGAGTTTCGCGCGCCGTGGGCGACGCGCTCCCACCATAGCGTCATCAGTCTATCGCCGTTGGACCGCTCGCAGATCGGACAGATGGTCGGCGCGCTCGCCGAACGCCACGCGCTTTCGCGCGACGCCATCGAGGGCCTGAGCGAACGCACCGCCGGCGTGCCGCTGTTCATCGAGGAACTGACCCGGCTGATGCTGGAGGGCGGCGCACAGACCATCCCGCCGACTTTGCAGCAATCGCTCGCGGCCCGGCTCGACCGGCTTGGCGAGGCGCGCGAAGTCGCGCAGATTGGCGCGGTATTGGGGCGGGAGTTTTCCCGCTCGCTGCTGATGGCGGTCGCCGAGTCTCCTAACCCCTCCCTTGACGGAGGCCTCGAGAAGCTCGCGGAGGCTGACCTGCTGTTCGTCGAGGGGGTCGCGCCCAACTCCACTTATCGATTCAAGCACGCGCTGATCCAGGACGCCGCCTACGAGACGCTGCTCAAGGCGCGCCGGCAGGCTCTCCACCGGCGAGCGGCGCAGGCGCTCATCCGAGGGTCCAACGCGGAACCCGAACTCGTTGCGCATCACTTCACTCAAGCGGGCGATACTCAGACGGCGATCGAGTGGTGGGGCGAAGCGGGGGAGGCTGCGTTGCGGCGTTCAGCGTTTCAGGAGGCAATTTCGCATCTCGGCAAGGCGATCGAAATGGCGGACCACGAAGAGGGGGCCTCGAAGCCGCCGAAGGAGGCGACGACAACTTCGTCTGCACAGCGCATGAAATTGCAAACCGCCTACAGCCAGGCAACTATGATGGCCAGTGGGTTCGCCTCAGACAAAACGAAGGCCGCTTTCGAGCGCGCTTCCGAGCTTTCGGCGAAGTCTGGAGATTTTGCCGAACGCTTCGCCGCCGCGCACGGCAAATGGACGCTCCTGCTGGTGCGCGGAGAGTTGCGGGAGGCGCGGGCGCTCGCCTCGGCGCATCTGAAGGAGGCCGAGGACGCCGGACGCCTTGTAGAGGCGGGAGTCGCCCGACGCGGCCTGGGTTTAGCTTGCCTTCTCGCCGCAGATTTCGCCGAGGCGCAGACCCATTGCGAGCGTGCGATCGCGCTATTCGATCCCGAACGAGATCGAGAGACACGGAGTGGCTTCAACGAGGACAATGGAACCCTGGCCTTATCTTGCCTCGCCGTGACTTTGTGGGAGCTGGGCGAGGTCGATCGCGCGCGTGAGTGCATTGAAAAGGCGATACGTCGAGGGCAAGACCTGGGCCATGCGCCATCAATGGCTCATCCGCTCCAGTGGCTGACATATTTGGAGTTGCGTCGCCGGGACGCCGCCGCCGCGCTACGCTCGGCCGAGGCGCTTGCCGAACTTGGTCGGCAGCACGCAATGCCGTACTGGGCGTTGACGGGGAAAATACTCGCTGCATCGGCGCGCGGCCTGATGCAGGACGCCGCCGGCGCGGCTGAGGAGCTTCGTCAGACGCTGAGGACAGCGGTCGAGCAGGGCAGGAGCCGGAACTGGGCCCAAGTAGCGCGGCTCGCCGAACTGGAGGCCGAGACACTGGGCTTGGATGGCGCCTTGGCGCGGCTTGACGAAGCAGAAAGCATCGCGGCTCTAGGGGAAACTCGTCTCGGCCTTCCCGACCTGCATCTCCTGCGCGGCGAACTTCTCATCAGGCGCGAACCGTCCGACCAGGCCGGGGTCGAGCAATCGTACAGAACGGCGCTCGAAATCGCCAAGCAACAGGGCGCTCGCACTTATGCGCTGTCCGCCGCGCTGGCCCTGGCCAAAATCTATCGGTCGACCGGCCGCTCCGTCGAAGCGCACGGCGTCCTCGGAGTCGCGCTTGAGGGCTTTGCGCCGACGCCCGAGTTCCCAGCCATCGCCGAAGCGCAGTCCCTTTTTCGCCAGATCGCAACCAAGTCGCCGGTTCAGCATTTGACGGGAGCTTGAAAGTCCGCACCTGGCGCCTGACGCGCATTGCCAGCGCAGCCGCGAACACTGCTTGGAGCGAACGCGACCCGATTGGGTGGTATGCCTGCAATGGAGTCGACTGAGCGCCGACGCCACTCTCGACGCGCCGTTGGCGGCGAAAGTCGATAAAGTGCACTGTCACCGTAACTCCCGTAACTCCGGCGCGGCTTTGTGCAAGAATCCATGATTGCTGCACCCGCGCTTTTGGGCTGAAACCAGGGGGGTTTTAAGAGGGCGCGCACCGTGCGAGAAGAAGCACGCGGCGGCGCTGGAGTTGACCAAGTCATCCTGTGATAGCATGGCGAGTTCCGACGCCATGCAAGTCGCTTCTGCACGGCGAGGCACGCTCTCGATTAGGAACTTGCCATGGCTCATCTTGACCGCCGGAGTTTGCCAATCTCTACAAGTTCTGCCCTCGCGGCCGAACGTTACCGCGAAGGCGTCGATCTCCTCCTCTCCGCTTGGCCAGGCACTGCGGAGGTTCAGAGGCCGCAATCGCCGCTGACCCGGATTTTGCCTTGGCCCACGCTGCGCGCGCTCGGCTGCACGCGATTCGCGGTGAGGCGGCGAAGGCGCGGGAGATGATTGTAACGGCGGCAGAGCTTGCCGCCCGCCATTGCACTGAACGTGAGCGCAGCCATGTTGCGGTGCTGTCGCTCGCCATTCACGGCCAATCTGCCAAGGCGTTGGACCAAGTACGCGTGCACACGGACACCTGGCCACGCGACGCGCTGATCTTGTCGCTGCTGCTCGGACCCTTTGGGCTGCTTGCCCTCTCCGGCATGGCTGATCACGACCAGGCCCGCGTCGATCTTTGTGACCGCCACGCCCGGCACCTCGCTGCCGACGACTGGTGGTTTTTGACATATCGCGGCTGGTCCCATGTCGAAAACGGCAATATTGCATACGGTCAGGGTCTCGCTCAGCAGGCCTTCGACCTCCGACCGAATAACGCCAACGCGGTGCATGCACTGTCCCACGGCATGTATGAGAGTGGCGCGGGCGAGGATGCCGAGCGGCTGATCGATAATTGGCTGCCGGGCTACGACCGCACTGGAATCCTGCACGGCCACATCGCCTGGCATTCGGCCCTGGCTGCTCTTGACCGGGGCGACCCGGAGCGCGCGCTTGCCGTCTATGGCGATTTTATTCAGCCCGCAGTGACTGCTGGAGTACCGATCAACGTGGTGAGCGACACTGCCTCCTTCCTATGGGCGAGTCCAGGCTTATGGCCATGCAGTGCCAGAAGGGCTCTGGGAGGCAGCCGCCGCGTATTCCAGCAAATATTTCCAGACGCCAGGGTTTGCCTTCGCCGACGTGCATATGGCTTTGCTAGCGGCGGCGGTCGGCGACACGGCTGCGGTGGAGAGCCGCGCGGCGGCGTTGCTGGAATTGGGCGAGGCTGGAACGCTTGCCGCGGGTCCGGTTGTGCCCGCCGTGTGTCGTGCGGCGCTGGCCTTCGCCAAAGAGGACTATACGGCCTGCGCGCGCATCCTGGAGCCGGTCGCGGCGGAAGCGGTGCGCATCGGTGGCAGTGGTGCCCGACGTGAGATGATCCAGGACATCGCACCGTTTCGTGGCGAAAGCGGACGTAGAGGCATTCCCCACGCCCTCAGATGACGTCACCGGCGCGATTGCAGGCCGAGACGCGCGAAATGCGCCGACCCAAGCGGGATCATCGACGTTCCTATATGCCCGACCGCGCTTTTTTCGCA
>CAVQBX010000030.1:0-136491 GCA_963710855.1 uncultured Pseudomonadota bacterium
GACGTCGACCAGCCGCCTGCCCTTGGCGTTGTAGAAGACATACGAGTCGATTGGCGAGCTGTCCCTGAGCGCCTCGTCGAGGTCGCAGGCGAAGCTGAGCAACAGAGCCGTCTCCCCGTCGATATGAGTGAGGCGCGGCAGACCATAGAGCGTGGGCCAGCGCTCGATGACGACAACGCGTCGTTTGAGGCTACCCAGCAAGGAGGCAAGAACCAGTCCCGTCGGCCCGTAGCCGATCACCGCGACGTCATAGCTCTCAGACATTGGTGTTTCTCCTGACTACCTTGTTGAGCGGGCCTGCATGGCGGCCTCTGGTGCGGGGACTGGCGGCCTTGCTGGCGCGTGAACTTTGGCGAACAGCCCAACGGCGCAAATCGACGTTACGACCGCCGCGACGCTGAGGCTCGGATAGCCGAACGTCTGAACGAGCGTGCCGCCGAGGATCGGACCGATCGCCGCGCCGGTCATCAGCATCGCGGGCGTGCCCGCGAGCGCCCGGGCGCTTCGATCAAGGCGCGCCAGCACCCCAATGCGAATGTGTGCGTGAAGATCATCACCGCCGGCAAGAAAACCGCGGCGCCGGCGTAGCTGGCAAAGCCGCTGCCCAGCGTGATGGCCAGCACAATCAGCGCTTAAATCACCGGCCCGCCTAAGAGCACCCCGCGCGAGGACACCCGCGTTTCCAGGAAAGCTGCCAAGGGTGCCGGAAGCAGGTTCACGAAACCCAACGCGATCAAGACGCCGGTCACCGCCTCGCGGCCGAAACCTCGATCGATTCCGATCCGTTCAAGGAAACTGAACATCATTGCCTGGTTCAGGGCCATGCAACTAATGGCGGCGACGCCGAACCAGACTGCGGGCGAAATATGACTGACCTCGGCGACGAAGTCCTCGTCTTTCCGGGAGGTCGAAGTCGGGAAGGATATTGCCGAGACAAGAGAAGCTGCCGCCATGACACCGGCGAAAACGAAGAACAACGCGCGGCCGCCAAAAGCGGCGATGAGGTTCGGCGTGGCGGCAAGAAAGACGATCGCGAACACGCCTAGTGCAAGATTGACGGCTGCAAAAAGGCGATGCGGACGGGCGCTATGAGCGATCGTCCCGTGCGTGAAGCTGAGCGCGCAGGCGGCGGAAGCGCCGGCCAAAGCGTGAAGCGAGGCCAGCGGGGCAAAATTCGTCACGAAGGCGGCTTCGAGGAAAGCGAGTGCGGCGAGCGCAAATCCGGTGAACGCCGCGAAGCGCGCGTTGAGACGGTAAAAGCGGGGGGCGAAGAAGAGGCAGCTCTTCGCTTCCATGCCTGCAAGATACGCCACCGCGATCCGCGATAACTTCACGCTGATCCTGACGTCCCATCGCAAGCGATGGATGTCCAAAATGGTGCTTTTCCGTCGGCGCCCTTCGCGCGTGAATGTCTGCTTCCGAAATCGACAGAACGGCCCGTCTACGCCCTACTTGGGTCGACAACAGCCAAAAGCCTATCCCGAACGAATGTCTGCTCGTCGCCCCGCGCGTTCGGTAACCCGACAGTCAGCCATCGGCCAATCTCGCCCATAAATCGAAAGTCCGGTTACCGTCGCACCGACGCGGACAGCCGACAGACCGCCGTCCGCCCACTTCGGTCGATCCGACCCGTCTGAGGAATGACCGCTTCGGAGTTGGAGCGAAGATCGGCTGAACGGCAATAGTGGGTCGATTGCGGCCATTCCTAACGTGCCCCCCTCGGGTACTATGTGGTAGGTTTGAACGTCTACCAGCGCGCTCCATGTGCAATCTCTACAGCGTAACCGTCGGCCCGCAGGCTATCCGCGATGTCGCGCGCGCAATGCGAGACACGACCGGCAACTGGCCGCCATTGCCTGGGATTTTCCCGGACTATCTGCGCCCGATCGTCCGCAACGCGCCGGACGGCATGCGCGAACTCACGATGGCCCGCTGGGGCATGCCGTCTCCCGTATTCGCCTTGAAGGGCAAGAAGACGGACCCAGGCGTCACGAACGTCCGCAACGCATCGTCACCGCATTGGCGGCGATGGCTCGGGGTCGGAAGCCGATGCGTCGTTCCATTCACGAGCTTTTCCGAGAATGAGCTTCAACCCGACGGATCGCGGCCGCCAGTCTGGTTTGCTTTCAATGAAAGCCGCCCCCTCGCCTTCTTCGCCGGCATCTGGACAAACTGGACTTCAGTTCGAAAGCTCAAGGAAGGCGAAGTCACGATCGACGTGTTCGCCTTCCTCACAACGGAGCCCAATGCTGAGGTCGCGCCGATCCATCCGAAGGCGATGCCTGTGATCCTTACGAAGCCTGAGCAGCTAAGCAGAGATTCGCAGGGCGTCCAACGGATGGCGGTTTCGAGCAGTGTTCAGTTCGGCGACGGCTTCGTGGATAGCGGCGTCGAGGGTGTCGGGGTCGGCGAAGGTCTGATGTGCGAGCCAGCGCGATTTCAGATCGCCCCAGACGATCTCGATGTCATTGAGTTCTGGAGCGTATTTGGGCAACCATTCGATAGTGAGCCAGTGTGCGCGGTCCGAGAGAGCCGCCCGGCTGGCTTTGCTGACGTGGATAGGGCCGTTGTCGAGGACCAGGACGACGGGTTTGTTCTCGATCCCAGGTCCGGGGCCATAGAGGCGATCGAGCGCCTGCAAATGTTCGATGAAGTCGGCGCTGCGCTTGGTCCGAGACGTCGTGACGATGAGCTTGCGGCAGGCGTAATCGAGCGATCCCATCATCGCGACCTTCTGAGCTTGCCCAGGCGCTGGAACCCGCAGATCCGCCCCGCGCTTGGCCCAGGCGCGCGCGAGATACGGATGCGTCAAAGCTTCGCTCTCGTCTTCGAACAATAGAACGATGTCGCCAGCCTCGGCTTGCGCCTTGAACAATTTCAGCCGCAGGCCGCCGCGATCGACGGCCTCGGCGTCTTGCCGGCCTTTCAGCGTGTGGCGGGGCCGGCGGTAGCGGAACCCCCTTTTTTCCGCAGCGCCTTGGAGAGCTGCGATTTCGAGATCGTCACACCTTCGCGCTGGGCGATCTCGTCGCCCAGTCGCGCCAGCGTCCAGTTCACCCGGTTCGTCACTGGCGCCGACAACAAAGGCTCGGCGACGCGCAGGGCCGCCTCGGTCTTCGACGGCGCCGGTCCTGGCAGGGGCCGGGTTTCCAGAGCCTCGGCGCCGCCACTCATGAACTCGCTGCGCCAATACCGCACGCTGTCTTCGCGAACGCCGAACGCTTCGGCGATCCGAGCGCTCGTCCAACCGCGCAACGTAAGAAGAATCGCTCGCGCCCGGTCTGCCTCCGCGCGGTCCGAACCCGAAGCTTTCCGTTCCAGCGTCGCTATCTGCGCGTGCGTCGCAACCAACGGTGACTTGCCCGACATGCAAATGACCCCCAAATCGCTTGCGACAAGGGAATCAGAAAAAGCAACCGTTGGATAGGCCCCGCAAACCTGCTTAGTTTTTGCAGTCCCGTTGCGACGGTCCGGCGTACGTCGTGCAAACGCCAGTTCTTCGCGCCGCTCGCTTTGTCGAGCACGGCCTTAGACTTACCGAAGCCGTTGAACCGGCTCCGCTGGCCGGGGAAGACGAATTCGGGCTCCGGGGCGGCGGCGCCTTGATCTCTCCGATGCGCAGCCTTGAGGATCGTCTGAGTATGCGGCGACAGCGGCACGATATGGGTGACGCCGTTCTTTGCGCGCGCGGCGGCAATTGTCCATGTCGACAAGTCGGGCGCAATTTCCTCCCAGGTCATGCCGGCGACCTCCTCTTGCCGCTGGCCGGTCAGGATCAACACCCTGACGATGGAGTTGAACGAACCCGGTCCGGCCGTTGCGTTCCACACTGCGCGTAGCTCGTCGTCGCTCAGGACGCGATCGCGCTTGGCGACGGGCTCAAGAGGAAGGTCTTGAAACGGGTTCGCGCTCAACGAGCCGCGCTTCACAGCCCAGTGGTAGCAGGCGCGGCCGTAGGCGGCCGTGCGGCCAGCCATTGCGGACTTTCCCTGCTTCGCAAGCTTGTCGAGCACGCGAACGACCGCAATTCGGTCGAGGTCAGCGGCGGACGCTTTCAGTTGCTTGGCGAAGGCGAACTTGGGTGCGCGGATGGCTTCGGCCGCGTATCCTCGCGCCGGTCAGCGAGACGCAACGTCTCCCATTGCTCCAAGAGCGTCTCCAACGTCAGGCCCTCTCGAGCCGCCTTTCGTTGCGTCTCGACTGCGGCCGCCCTTCGATCGGCGACCGGGTCCCGGCCTTTGGCTACGTCACCAAGGAGCGCCCGTGTCGCCTCGCGGGCGCTCTTGAGGGAAATGGCCGAGCAAGCGCCAAGCGCAAGCCGCTGCTTTTGGCCGGCGAACCGGTATTGAACAAGATAGGACTTGCCAGCCATCGACCCTCGCTTCGCGCCCTTCGTAACCCGCACGCCAAGCCCGCGCTGCTCGTCATCGAAAACGAGGGCGTCCTTTTTCCCGACCGGGCATTCGAGGGCTTCGATCCCGCCCTGCGTGAACTTGATCTGCTGCGCTCCTGCACCGGGTCCGCGGACCCAATGCGGACCCACCCAGCGGACCCATTGTGACGCGTCCTGTCGTTTCGTGTTAGTGAATACCACGGCAAGTCATTAATTTGTAATGTGTTTCGTCGGGTCCGCGCGGGTAATGTCGGACTACGTCGTGTTAATTAGGCTTACTCTTAATCAGCGGGTCCAAAGTTCGAGCCCTTGTGCGCCCACCATCGCATGGCTTGATTTTGCTTAGTTATTTGGCTTTTGTTGGGGAGCGATAGCGAACCCGCTAGGGGGCCGACCGGCTCTCGGACCTGCTTTCCCATGTTCCGCATGATGGCGCTACGCCGCAAGTCATTGGAAACGGCACACCGGTCGCTCGGTTGCGCGGGCTCTCAACGTACGCCTGATGGCGCTGATGGGTCGACGGAAGCCGGCGCGCATCGAGCGCCCGCCTGTGAGCCGCGTTGGCAACGCCGAAGGAGGGCTACGCCCTGAGGCTTCGCTGCTTCAGTTCACTTTGGTCGGCGCTTTCCGGACTATGCGGACCCGCGCGAAGCTTCCTAGCATCGTCGCGCGGATGGCCATATGGTTGTTGGCCTAGGCAACTCAGTCGAGGTCCGTGGCGGATCTCTCGGAGGCGGCCGGAGATGCAGCTTCTGGGCGCATTGAGAGAACCCAAGGCCGTCTCAGCCCTCGTCGCGCCGGCGCAACAAATGTGTGCCGGCGCTTAGGCAATAGGCACACACAGGGGGAACGCATGCGGGTCGCAGTCATCGGATGTGGGTTTTTCGCGCAAAATCATCTGAACGGCTGGCGCGATCTTGCGGCTCGACGGCGTGGAACTCATCGCGGTTTGCGACATCGATCCGCGGAAGGCGGCGACTGGCCGCCAAGACGTTTTGCGTCCCGCGCTCCTACACTGACGCCAAGACGATGCTGGACAAGCGAGCAAGTCGACTTCGTTGACATCGTGACCCAGATGGACAGTCATCTGGAGATGGTGAAACTCGCCTGCGCCAGGCGCATCGACATCATACTGCAGAAGCCGCTCGCGCCCGACTGGTCGACTGCGCGCGAAGTTGTGGAGACGGCGCGGCGCGCCGGCGTCCGGCTCGCAATTCACGAGAACTTCCGCTACCAATCGCCGATGCGCAAGCTCAAAGGCGTGCTGGACAGCGGCGCGATCGGTCATCCGAGCTGGGCGCGCATCGCCTTCCGCACCGGCTACGATATCTATGCGGTGCAGCCCTATCTGCATCAGGCCAAGCGTTTCGCGATTCTCGATGTCGGCATCCACATGCTCGATCTCGCGCGTTTCTTTCTCGGCGACGTCGACCGTGTCTCTTGCGAGACGCAGCGCGAAATCCCGAAAATATCGGCGAGGACACCGCAACCATATTGATCCGTCATCGGTCCGGCGCGGTGAGCGTCGTTGAGTGCTCGATGGAGGCGCGGATCGATCCAGACCCGTTTCCGGAAACGCTCGTTGACGATCGAAGGCGAAGGCGGCTCCGCGTCCGTGGGACCGGGATTGATGGGCGCAGGTCGCCTCGGGCGGTCAGTCGCAGAGCCTCGATTTCGGTTCGCCATTGCTGAGTTGGACGTCGCAGCCCTGGCATACGGTTCAGGAGAGCGTGCTGAGGACCGAAGAGGCGATCCTGCAAGCCTGGCAGGCCGGGAAAGACCCGGAATTGACCGGCGACGACAATCTGAAAACCTATGCGCTGGTCGAAGCCGCGTATTTGGCGGCGCGCGAAGGCAGAGCCGTCGTTCCCGAGGTCAACTGAGGCGTTATCCAGTCGGCGCGGAAACATCGATGGAAATTATTTTACAAAATAGGCTGGTGCGCAAATCGTGGCTGGCACGACAGAGCCGCGAAACGAAAATCGAGGAAGCCGACGCGGCGCGATGCGGATTTGCACTGCGGTTCGTCCAGGTCTTGGGCGGCGGCTTGCGCCTTTGAGACCGCAGCGTCCTCAAGATGTCGCGTCGTCGATGTGCCTTCGAAGTTGTTGCAATCGATTGACAGCCGTCGGGCGGAACCATAACTCTTTGCTCAGGAGCTTGCGACGCGGCGTCGATACCGGGGCGACGAACCCATCCCGCGCGACAGGGGACTTTAGCCCGGGAGGAAGCAGTGCAGATGAAATCATACCGAAGTTACTTGCTTGCCGTGGGCGCCGTCCGCGCTCATGGTCGGTGGCTGCAAGTCAAGGCCTGGGCCGACGACATCACGATAGGTTTCGTTACCCATGCGCAGGGCAATCCGTTCGTCGAACAGATCGTCGATGGCGCGAAGGCCGCGGCGGCCGATCTCGGCGTGACGCTTAAGGTGCAGGAATCTCCCGGGCGGTTCGCCCGAGGGTCAACTCAAGCTCGCTCAGGGGCTGGCCAATGCGGGCGCCGTCGGCGTCGCCTCTTCGATGCCCGGGCGACGCCATGGCGAAGGGCATGAACGAAATCGTTTCAAGCGGCGTGCCGGTCGTCCAGTTCAACATGCTCTCCAAGTCGGTTCAAGGTCCGTACGTCGGAGAGAAATCGACGCAAAGCGGACGCATACTTGGCAAGATGGTCGCCGACAAACTCGGCGGCGCTTCCGCCAAGGGCAAGGTCATCATCGGAAACTGCTTCCCGGGCTTCCCGGTGCTCGAGAATCGCGCCAAAGGCGTCGAGGAGTAGCTAAAGGCCGCGCCGGGCCTCACGGTGCTGGGTCCCTTCGACGTCAAGGTCAGCGCCGTCGACAATTACAATCACTGGGAACAGCTCTACGCCGCCAACCCGGACGCGGTGGCGATGATTGGCCTGTGCGCGCCCGATATCGCCAGCCTGGGCAAACTCAACGCGGCCAATGGCGACAAATTCGTCGCCGGCGGCTACGACCTCACCGCCGAGAACCTTGCAGCGATCAAGGATGGTCATGCCTATGTGTCGCTCGGTCAGAGCCCCTTCGTGCAAGGCTATCTGCCCGTCGTTCTGCTCGTTGACGCGATACGCGGCAAGAAGCCGGCGCCGGTCGGATTCTACGACGCGGGAACGCAGGTGGTTACGGCGACCAGCGTCAACATGGGCGCCGGCTTGCCGAGCGTTACGTTCGATCAGTTGCAGAAGCTTGCAGCGGATCCCAAAGCGACGGCTGAGTTCTACAAGCCCTGGACCAAGAGCGTGCTTGCCGCCTCGGGACCCTCTGGCGTGCAGCCGATCGAGGCGGAATCTCAGTGAGACGCCGGAACTGATGACGACGACGCATCGCGCTCGGGCGTCGGCGCCATCAAGGCGCTCTTGATGGCGCCGATTGTTTCCGTTCGCGGCCTGATGAAGCGCTATGGCGGGGTTACGGCGCTCAACGGGATGAATCTTGGACGTGACGCCGGGCGCAATCCACGCGGTCGTCGGAGAAAATGGGGCCGGCAAGTCGACGCTCATGAAGATACTGGCCGGCGTGGTTCAACCCGACGCCGGCCAGATCCTGCTCGAAGGCCGAGAAGTGACGATGGATTCGCCCGCGACCGCGAGACGGCGCGGCATCGGCATCGTCTATCAGGAACTCTCGCTATTTCCGCAGCGCTCCGTGCTCGCCAATCTCTTCGTCAATCGCGAGCCGCTGCGGCGCGGCTTGGTGTCGATCGGGGCAATGAGAGAACAGAGCCGCGATCTGCTCGACCGCCTCGGGGTGCGCGTCGACGTCGAAGCCCCTGTCGGCGGGCTCAGCGATTGGAGAGCAGCAACTCGTCGAGCTCGCGCGGGTGCTGCTCGAAAAACCGCGACTGCTGATCCTCGACGAGCCCAATTCGGCGCTGAACAAGCGCGAGACGGAACGATTGTTCGAGATCTTGAGGGAGCTGCGCGCTGGCGGCGCCACGATGCTGTACGTTTCGCATCGGCTTGAAGAAGTATTCGCGATTTCCGATCGGGTCACCGTGACGCGCAACGGCAAGGACGTGATGAGCCGCGATCGCGCCGGACTGAGCATTCCCGAGGTGATCGACGCGATGATCGGGTCGCATCAGGAGAACTCTTTTCCCGCCGCCGATCGCCGCGCGACAGGCCGGCGCGCCTGCGCAGCTCAAAGTCGAAGGCGTTTCGGGCGGCGAGCTCGAAGGGGTCCATTTCACCGCGCGATCCGGCGAGATCGTGGGGCTTGCGGGCCTGGAAGGGGCTGGCGTTTCCACATTGCTCGGCATTCTGTTTGGCGCCCGCAAACCGAGCGCCGGCCGTGCGACCTACCCGGACGGCGGCGATCTGCCGCACAGCGTCACAGAAGCCGCCCGGCGCGGCGTCGGCATGGTTCCTGCTGATCGCAGACGTGGCGGTCTGATGCTCGATCAGAGCATCTTTTTCAATATCAGCCAGGTCGCCGTCGGCGCCCTCAAAGGCGGTTCTCCCTTCTTCAGTCCCCTGGAGGCGCGAAGGCGGGCATCGCGTCAGATCGAGTCGCTGCGAATAAAGACCCGTTCGACTGACGCCATCGTCAATCACCTGTCTGGAGGAAATCAGCAGAAAGTGGTGATTGGCAAATGGCTGGAGATTTCTCCGCGAGTTCATCCTGCTCGACGATCCGACCCGCGGCGTGGACATAGGCGCAAAGCGGGAAATCTACGAACTGATCCGGCAGATGTCCGCGGAGGGCCGCATCGTAATATTCAGTTCGACGGAGCTGCCGGAACTGATCGGGCTCTGTGATCGGATCCTTGTGCTTTATCGAGGCCGGCTGGCGGGAGAAGTGGCCGGAGGCAGCATCGACAATCGCACCCTGCTGCATTTGATCAATACGGGCGAAAGGCCTGCCCAATTGGAAAGCGCCCAGTGATGACTGACGTCGATCGGCCGGCTCCCGATTCGTCCCTGGCGGAACCCAGGGCGGTCCGCGCGCCGTCGGCGCGAACGCGCTGGAGGCCGCCCGAGGAGATTGGCGTCCTGCTCGCGCTGATCGTAATGATAGGCGTCATAGGATTTGCTCGGCCACGCTTCCTCAACCCGATCAATTTGTTCACGGTGCTTGGCAACACGACGTTCCAGGGCATGCTGTCGCTCGGGATGGTTTATCTGCTGGCGATCCGGGAGATCGACCTGTCGGTCGGATGGATGTTCAATTTCACGGCCGTCGTCTCCGCGCTATTGATGGTCGCCGGCTTCAACCCCTGGCTGGCGATGCTGGCGGGGATAGCGTTCGGCGCGCTTCTCGGTTTCGTCAACGGTCTGCTCGTCACCACCTTGCGGCTGCCGTCGATCATCGTGACGCTCGGCACGTATTCGATGTTTGAAGGGCTTTCGCTGGTCAGCAACAACGGAAGAGCGATCAACCCACCCGACACGACGACATCCTACTTCACGCTCATCTCCGCAAAACTGCTCGGCGTGGTCCCGGTCGTCGCCATCGTCTTCGTGCTGCTGACCGTCGTACTGCACTTTGTCTTGCACCGGACGCGCTTTGGCTATCGCGTCCAGGCCGTTGGCAGCAATCCGGAAGCGGCCCTGCTTGCGGGCATCCCCAATGCGATCGTCCGCATGCAGACGCTGGTGCTGATGGGCGCGATCGCTGGCCTGTCGGGCTCTCTCTACGTAGGGTTCCGCGGCGCCATCGATCCGCAGGAAGGGTCCGATTTCGTATTGACGGTCATTGCCGCCGTCATCATCGGCGGCACTCCGCTTTCCGGCGGCTATGGAACCGTATTTGGAGCCTTGATCGGAACGCTGATCATCCAGGTGATCAGCAGCGGCATCATCTTTTTTGGCATCGACGCGACCTGGAGCACCTTCGTGACCGGCGCGGTGATCATTGTCGCCGTCGTGCTGGATCAGCTCGTGAAATACCAGCGCCAGCGGCGGGCGAATGCGCGCCGTTTTCAGGAGGGTTGACTACGGCACGGCGCGAAACCCGGCGCCCTGCGCTCAACCATGGGTTCGTCGAGCGGCGCCGCACGTGGCGGACGCCGTCCCCCTTCTGCCCAAGGTCTGCGCCGCCGGGTCCTTGTGGGTTGCGCGGGGCGCGCGTTGCGTGCGACACAACGCCTGCGCCGGTCGGTTTGTGTCCGCGTCGAAGCCTGGCGAGGCGGCCCGGGCGCGGCGATTTCCGAAAGAGAAACGGCCGTCGCGTCGCAAGCGTCGGCGGCGTTCGGAACGGGAGGAAGCGCGTGGCGGACAGACTGCGAGTGGGCGTGGTGGGCGCAGGCTGGTGGGCGGTCGCCAACCATTTGCCGATCCTGAAGCGCCGGCCCGATGTGCAACTCGTCGCGGCGTGCCGTCTCGGCCGGGACGAACTCGCCAGGGTGCAGACCGCCTTCGACATCCCCTACGGTTCCGAAGATTTCGTGGGCATGCTGAACGAAGCGCCCATGGACGCGCTGGTGGTCGCCTCGCCGCACAGCCTGCACGCCGCCCATGCGATCGCGGCGATGGAGCGCGGCATTCATGTGATGATCGAGAAGCCGATGACGGTGTCGGCGGCCGAGTTCGCGCGCCATCGCGGACCTCGCGCGCGCCAAAGGCGTCCATGTGCTCGTTCCCTATGGCTGGAACTTCAAGCCGTTGTTCGCCGCGGCGCGCGAACTGATGCGCAAGGGCCGCATTGGCCGCGTCCGACACGTCTCAGCGCAGATGGCGACGCCGGTCGGCGACCTGATGACGGGGTCCGACCTCGCGGGCACCGAGCACGAAATGTTCCGCCCCGACCCGCGCACCTGGGCCAATCCGGAGACCGGGGGCTATGGCTGGGGGCAGCTCGTGCATATGCTCGGCGGCCTGTTCTACGTGACCGACCTCGTTCCACAAGACGTGTTTGCATTCGTCGGCCGCTCCGACCTCGGCGCGGATCTCTATGACGCCGCGGTGTTGCGCTTCGACAATGGCGCGACCGGCGCAATTTCGGGCTCGGCGACCACGCCGCCCGGCTCGCCGTTCCAGGTCGACATCCGCGTGTTCGGGGACGAAGGCATGCTGCTGCTCGATGTCGAACGCGAACGCGTCAGCCTTCGCCGCATGGATGGCGACAATTTCGACGTCCCCGTCACCGCCGGAGAGGGCGCTTACACCTGCATCGAACCCGTCAACCGCTTCGTCGACCTCTGTCTCGGCAAGCCCGTCGAGAATTGCGCGGATGCGAGCATCGGGCTTCGCTCGGTGGAGGTGGTCGAGGCGATGCTGCGCTCGGCGAAAAGCGGGCGCGTCGAGCCGGCGGGCAGACCGCGATGACGCCATGACCGACAACGCGGGGAACACATCAATCAAACAAGGCGCTCGACGGAGGAAACCATGCTGACGCCCTCTCAAATCGACTCCTACCATGAGAACGGCTACCTCGTCGTTCCCGGCGTGATCCCCAAGGACTGGCTGGCGCGGGCGCGCTCCACGCTCGCCGATTTGATCGACAGATCGCGCGAGGTCTCGTCGAGCAATGCCGTGTTTGATCTCGAGGACGCGCATAGCGCCAAAAATCCGCGCGTCCGCCGCATCAAGGATCCGCATATCAATGGCGCGATCTATGGCGAGATGCTGACGACGCCGCGCATCCTCGATCTCGTCGTCCAGCTCATCGGCCCGAATCTGCGCATGGATCACTCCAAACTCAACATCAAGCCCGCGCGCGGCGGCGAGCCGGTGGAATGGCATCAGGACTGGGCGTTCTACCCGCACAGCAACGACGACATTCTCGAAGTCGGCGTGATGATCGAGGACTGCACGCTGGAGAACGGCCCGATGCTGATGATGCCGGGCTCGCATCGCGGCCCCGTCTACGATCATCATTTCCAGGGCTATTTCGCGGGCGCCATGGATCCCGTCGCCGCCGGGCTCGATATCGCCAAGGCGGTTCCGGTAACCGGAGAGGCCGGGACCATCTCGCTGCATCACGTCCGGACCGTGCATGGCTCGCGCGACAATCTGTCGGACCGGGACCGGCCGCTGCTGCTGTTCGGCTATCGCGCCGCCGACGCCTGGCCGCTGCGCTCCGATTGGTTCAAGGACCTCGAGAGCTTCAACGCGATGATGGTCAGAGGCGAGCCGACGTTGCAGCCAAGACTGCGCGACGTGCCCGTGCGCATGCCCTATCCGCCCTCGCCCCATCAAGGCTCGATCTTCGAGAACCAGCGACTCGTCAAGGGACGCTCGTTCGCCATGGCGATGTGAGAGCCTAGACCGCGCCCTGAGCGGACCCGGCGCGGCGTTGCCGCCGCTGATGAGGCGCGCCGCGACCTCGCCGACCACCAGCGCGGTCAGATTGGTGTTGTGCATCACGTTGTCGGGATAGATGCTGGTATCGGCGACGCGCAGGTTGTCAAAACCTCGAACTTTCAGGTCGGGCCCGACGACGGCGCGAGCGTCGCGCGCTGAGCCCATGCGAACGGTCCCCGCCTGATGATGCGCCGCGCCCATGCCTTCTGCCAGCGCCTCTGAAATCGGCAGCGAAATGTCGTCGAGCCATGTCGCGCCGAGCCGCTGGAACGCCTTCGTCGCCAGCATTTCGCCGAAGAATGCGCGCGCGCGCTCAAACCGCTCGCGGTCGCGATCGCGCGTGTTGTAGCGATGATCGATCAGCGGCGGGCGCAGCGGATCGCCACCCTGGATGCGCACGGTCCCTTCCGCTTCCTGACGCGTCAGATAGGTCCAGAAACCGCCGATCTGTTCCTCTTCGTCGATCGGAAACGGATGTGTCTGCCATTCCGGCTCGCCGTCGGCGTTGGCGGGGCCGCGCACATTGGCGGCGAACAACCGACCGGTCTGCCCCCCGAGTTCCTCGCCCCGGAAGCGCATTCCGAAGCCCGGATGGTCGAGCAGGTTTTGCCCGACGGGCAGATCGGCCACGACAGGAACGCCCGCCGCGCGCAGCCAGTCGGCAGGGCCGATGCCCGAACGCTGCAGAATCGCCGGGCTGTTGTAGACGCCTGCGCTCAGCACGATATCATCCGCCTGGACCGATATCGGCTTGCGCTCCGCGTCGAGATAGACGAGACCGGTCGCCTTCGCGCCTGAGAGCAGCAGCGCGGTCGACGAGGCAGCCGGCGCGGATCGTCAGATTGGGCCGCCGGCGCCCGGCGCGCAGATAGGTGACGAGCGTGCCGAGCCGCACTTCCTTGTAGCGGTTGTGAGGGATCGCTCCGACCACGCCGGCCTGGGCGTCCGCGGCGTTGAGGTCGGGCGCCTCGCGCACGCCGAGCTCCACGCAGGCTTCGTACATCGTGCGGTTGACAGGCGCCCAGCTCGACGGTTTGTAGCGCTGGATGACGATCGGCCCAGAGTCGCCATGATCGGGCCGATGGCCGAAATCGACGTCGGTCTCGATGGCGTTGAACAACGGCGCGACGTCGCTCCACGCCCATCCGGCGCAACCCATCGCGGCCCAGCGATCGAAGTCGAACGGCGCGCCGCGCGCGGCGATCGTCGCGTTGATCATCGAGGTGCCGCCAACCAGTTTTCCGCGCGGCAGCCGCACGCTGCGCCCACGAAGCGTGTTCGCGCCGTCAGTGTTGACGAGGTCCCAGTCGAACTCGGGAATCCCCGCGACGCGCCAAGAATGTTCGCCGCTGACGGCAAACAGCGGCGGTACGGTCTCCTCATTGGGAAAATCCGGCCCGGCTTCCAGGAGCAACACGCGGCGATCGGGATTTTCCGCGAGCCGCGCAGCGACGACCCCGCCGCTTGATCCCGCGCCGACGACAATCACGTCGTATCGGTCCATGGTTCCTCCCGTGGTCCGACGCGCGCGGACTTGCCTCAGCAAATCTTGCACGAGCGCTCGACGCCGCGCAACCGCGCCCGAGGTGACACGTGGCGTCCGCGATGGCAGAAACTCTTCAGAAGATTTTGATCCAGGGGAAACGCGGCATGAGCAAGGACCTGCGCAACGGTGGCCTCGCCGCGCTGACGACAGAGGACATTGTCGCGCCCGGCTTCTCCACGCCGTGGGACGCGCCGACCGTTCCGCCGTTTCCGTTCAGCTTTCGCAACGTCGAAGTGCTGACGCTGGTGTGGCGAACTGAGGAGGCCGCGGTCGCTCGCCTGCTGCCGCCGCCGCTCACGGCGACGAGCGACGTCGTGCTCGCCCACATCTACCGGATGAACGACACGGATTGGCTCGGACCCTACAACGAATCGAATGTCTCCGTGGGCGCCAGGCTCGACGCCGCTGACCTCAGCGGCTCCTATTCGCCCTATCTATTTCTCTCATCAGACGTTGGCGTCGTTCATGGCCGTGAGGTCCACGGGCAGCCGAAGAAACTCGGCGAGCCGAGGCTCGAGCACCGGGGCGATCTCGTCGTCGGCGTGGTGGCGCGAAACGGGATCGACGTGCTCACCGGCACGATGGCCTACAAACAGCGGCCGGACACGCTCGCGAGTTCTGGCGCGGCATTTCGATTTTGCGGAGAACATCAATCTGAAGGCGGTCGACCATATCGACGGCCGTCCCGCGATTCGCCAGCTCACCGCGCGGCGGCTCGCCAATGTCGTCGTGCATGAGTGCTGGAGCGGGCCTTGCACCGTCGAACTGCGGCCGAACGCGCAAGCGCCCGTGCATCGCCTGCCGGTGGTCGAAATGCTCGACGGATTTCATTGGCGCGCGGATTTCACCCTCGTCGAGGGGCGTGTGGTCCACGACTATCTGGCGCCGGCGGGCGCTCGATAGAGCAATTAACTATCAATCAGCATCACGGCTTCCCCTCATCCGGCGCTACGCGCCACCTTCTCCCGCGAAGCGGGAGAAGGGACTGCCCCCCTCTCCCGCTTGCGGGAGAGGGTTGGGGTGAGGGCGGTTTTGCAGATCGCTACTTCGCCGCGGCTTCGACGTTGTCCTTGTTGTAGATCGTGAACGGCCCCATCAGGATCCGCAGACCCTTGGCGCGTGTCGGATCCTTGGTGATGGTGTATTCGCCCATGCGCCCGACCTTGAACTTCGCCCCCTCCTTGGCCTCGAGCGAGCCTGTGGCCAAAGCATAGGCGGTGTAATAGGCTAGATAGCCGAGATCGACAAAGCTCCACCAAGCGAATTCGGCGCGCAGCCGTTCTTCGTGTAGGCGAGCATCTCGCTCGGCGACCCGAGACCGCTGATTTTGACTTTGTCGCAGAGCTTTTTCGTCCTGCAACGCTTTGGCGCCCGGCGACGATGCCGACCGAGGTCGGCGCCATGATCACCTTGACCTTGGGATATTTATCCAGCAGCGCCTGGGTCTGCGTATAGCTCTTTTCCAACTCGTCGTTGCCGTAGACGACGTCGTCGAGCTTGAGCTTGGCGTATTTGGGATCCTTCAGCGTGGTCTTCATCGCTGCGATCCAGGCGTTCTGGTTGGACGCATCGGGCGAGGCCGAGAGGATCGCGAACTCGCCGCCCTCGGGCCCGGTCAGATCGAGCGTCATGTCGGCCATCACCTTGCCGATATCGGTGAAGTCGACCTGGGCGACGAAAACGTCCTCGCCCTCGGCGGAGGGGATCGACGAGTCCCACGTGACGACCTTGATGCCCTTGGCCTGCGCCGCCTTCGCCGCCGGCACGATCTGATCGCCGGAATTGTTGGAGATCATGATCGCCTTGACGCCCTGTGTCGTGGCGTTGGTGACGATCTCGATCTGCCCGGCTACGCTGTTCTGGGGCGTCGGCCCGAGGAACTGCAGCGCAGCCGGGTTCTTCAATTCCTTGGCGGCTTCTTCGGCGCCCTTGTGCGCCTGATCGAACGGCAGGATGCCGAGGAATTTTGGCAACAGCACCATGCTGACGTCCTTGCCTGGCGTCACGTCCTGGGCCATCGCCAAGGACGGCAGCAGGGACATCAGCGCGGCAGCCGCAACGCCGGTCAGATATTTGCTCATCGTTCTCTCCCTTTCCATTTGCTTTGTATGTCCTGGTAGACGTTCGGGACCAGCACGGACATAATCAGCAGGCCCCCGATGACATAGTTTTGCGTGTTTCCGGTAATGTCGGCCAGACCCATGCCATTTCGCAAGTTCAAGATGACGAGGAGCGAGAGGCCGACGCCGACCAGATTGCCCTTGCCCCCGAAAATGCTGACCCCTCCCAGCAGCACAGTTGTGATGACGTCGAGCTCGAAACCTTCAGCCATGTCGCCGCGCACGGACCCAAGCCGCGCTGCGTATAAAATGCCCGCAAGCGCCGATACGACGGCGGCGCCGACGAAGGTCGCGGTCTTGACCCAGGCGACCCGGACGCCCGAATAGCGCGCCGCCTCGATATTGCTGCCGACGACATAGATCAGCCGACCGAACGCCGCCCCATGCAGCAGGATAGCGAAAAACACGAACATGCACAAAGAAATATCACGATCGACAGCGTCACCGGGCCGATCAGCGCCTGCTGGCCGAGGTTGTTGAACCAGAGCGGGAAATTGCCGATCGCGCGGTCTTCGACCAGGATGCGGGCGAGGCCGCGATAGCCGATGAGACCCGCAAGCGTCACCGCGAGCGAGGGTAACCCGACATAGGCGATCCAGAACGCGTTGTTGAGCCCGGCGAGAACGCCGGCGCCCATCGCCATGGCGATGGCGAGCGGCAGCGGAGCTCCCTGCTGGAAGGCGTAAGCCATCACGCAGGCCGCAAGGCCCATCACCGACGCGACGGAGAGATCGATGTCGGCGCCGATGATGATGAACGCCATGATCAGCGCGACGATGCTCTTTTCGATCGAGAGCTGGAATAGATTGATGAAATTGCCGACGCCTAGATAATAGGGCGACTCGAATGAATTCAGCGCCACCACCGCCAGCAGGACAATGAATAGCAGGGTCTCCCAACGTCTGAGGCCTCCGAGCGCGCTCATCTCGCGGTCTTCGCGGTTGCGGGAGCGCTGACCTGCTTCAACTCGGTGCGCGCCCAGAGCTGGTTGAGCCGCTGCAGGATGACAGCGTCGCTCGCCACCGCCAGCAGGATCAAAAGGCCGAGCAAGGCGTCGCGCCAGAATTCGCTGATGCCGATCCGGAACAGGCTCTGTTCCATCGTGCCGATCAGGATCGCCCCGAGCATCGCGCCCGTCACACGGCCGGACCCGCCGAATACATTGACGCCGCCGACGACGACCGCGGCGACCACGTTGAGCTCCAGGCCGCGGCCGGCTTCCACTGTGATGTTGCCGAACCTTGCCAGCGTCATGAAGCCGGCGAGACCCGAAAGCGCCCCGCACGTGACGAACGCGAGGAAGATGACGCGCTTCAGCGGCAGGCCGATCATTTGAGCGGCCTCGGGATTGGATCCGATGGCGTAGAAGCGGCGCGCAAAGCTCAGATAACCCGTCATGAACTGGAAGACGACGACGATCACGACGGCAAGGGCGAACAGCGCGCGGATGTCGAAGTCGCCAAACGGCGTGACGTTGAGGCGCGGCAAATCGATCAGCCATTGCGGCAGGCTGTCGGTCGTGACCGTCTTCGCGCCTGACAGGTCCACCAGCACGCCACGATAGATGGCGAGCGTTCCGAGCGTCACAACGACCGCCGGCACGCGGCCCCACGCCACCAGCACGCCGTTGACGACGCCGAGCGCCGCGCCGATCGCGACGGATATTCCGACCGCCAGAAGGGGGTTGATGTCGTTGTGATTGGCGATCAGCGTGCCCACGAAATAGGCGACGAACCCGACAATCGAGCCGACCGAAAGATCGATGTTTCGCGTCAGCACGACCAGCGTCTGCCCGACCGCGACCACCGTGATGATCGCCACGCTCGCGGCGATCCGGTTGAAGGTGCGAAACGAGTAGTAATTGTCGATCAAGGCGCCGAAGAAGATCACGGCGACGACGATGAGGGCGAACAGGCTGAATTCGCGCAGCTGCTCGGGCCTGACATGACGGCGCAGCCAATTCATGCCGCCGCTCCCTGACCCATCGCGGCGTTCATCACCAATTCCTGATCGGCTTCGGCGCCATCGAGGATCGCCATCTGCCGCCCCTCGCGCATGACCAGCACGCGATCGGAGAGGGCGAGCACTTCGGGAAGGTCAGAGGAGATCACGATGATCCCGATGCCCTCCGCCGCGAGCTCGCTGATGATCGCATGCACTTCGGCTTTAGAGCCGACATCGACGCCGCGGGTCGGCTCATCGAGGATCAAGATCGAAGGATTGGTGTTGAGCCATTTGCTCAGCATCACTTTTTGTTGATTACCGCCGGAAAGCTTGGCGACGGGGAGATCGACGTTCGGAGCGCGTATCGCGAGCCGCTTGCGGAAAGCGTCGGCGGTCTGGCGTTCAAGCCGGGTGCGCACCAGGCCGAAGCGGTCGAGGTACCGGCGTAGAGCCGGCAAGGTGATGTTGGCGAAGATCGACATCGGCATCACCAGCCCGAGCTGTCGCCGATCCTCCGACACATAAGCGATCCCGAGCTTCATTCCGACGCGCGGCGACCGCACGACGATCGGTTCGCCGCCGAGCCGGATAGCGCCGGACGTCGCCGGTTCGATGCCGAACAGTGCGAGACCGACGTCGGTACGGCCGGCGCCGATCAGCCCCGCGAATCCGAGCACTTCTCCGCGATGCAGATCAAAACTCACGCCCTCGAAGACGCCGCGCCTGCCGAGGTCGGAGACCGACAACAGCAGCTCCGGGCGCGCCGAACTCGCGCGCCGCTTCGTCAGGTCGATTTCGCGTCCGACCATGTCGGCGATGGCCAGTCGGGTCGTCGCTTCCGCGCGCGGCCGCGTCGAGATCAGCCGGCCGTCACGAAATACCGTGATCTTGTCGGCGAGCTCGAACACTTCCTCCATGCGATGGCTGACGAACAGGATCGCGACTCCCTGACTTTTGAGGTCGCGAACCAGACGAAACAGCTCCTGCGCTTCGTGAGCCGACAGCGAGGCGGTCGGTTCGTCCATGATCAGCACTCGAACGTTCATCGAAATCGCCTTGGCGATTTCCACCGATTGCTGCGCGGCGAGGGTGAGGCCGCGCGCAGGACTGCGCACGTCGAGCGAGACGCCGAGCTTGGCGAGGATCGCCTCGGCTTCGCGAAACATCCGCTTCCAGCCAACGACCGCGCCGCGGTCCTGGTGGCTGATGAAGATATTCTCCGCGACATTGAGATCAGGGAACAGCAGCGGTTCCTGGTAGATCGCGGCGACGCCGATCAACTGCGCCTCGGCCGCGCTCGCGATCGTGACGCGCTTGCCGTTCAACCAGATCTCGCCGCGATCTGGCTGATGCACGCCGGTTATGATCTTGATCAGCGTCGACTTGCCGGCGCCGTTCTCGCCGAGCAGCGCATGAATTTCGCCGGGATAGAGCGCAAGCGAGACGTCCTCGAGCGCCTGGGTGGCGTCGAAACGCTTGGCGATGCCGCGTAATATCGAGAATCGGCGCGTCGGGCTCGTCGCCGCTCGGCTCATCGTGCGATCCCGATCCGAGGCGCAAGCGGTCGCACGAAACGTCCTTTCAGCGCCCGCCGGTCACGTCGATGATGGCGCCGGTCACGTAGGACGAGGCCTCGCTGAGCAGAAAGACGATCGTCTCCGCAATTTCCTCGGCCTTTCCGGGACGCCCGAGCGGGACCGTGGCGCCGATCTTATACGGCCGATCCGCGTCGCCGTAAGTGGCGTGGATTTCGGTCTCGATCACGCCCGGGCGGATCGAATTGACCCGCACGCCTTCGCGGCCGAGTTCCTTCGACAGGCCAAGCGCGAGCGCGTCGACCGCCGCCTTCGAGGCCGCATAATCGATATAGGTGTCAGGAGCGCCGATCCGCGCCGCCACCGACGAGATCAGCACGATCGAGCCGCCGCGTCCGCCGAGGCTCTTGTTCATGCGCCGCGCGGCCTCGCGCGCGCACAGAAAGGCGCCGAGCACATTGACCTCGAACACGTTGCGCATGCGCTCGGCGCTCATGTCGACGAGCTTCGCATTGGGCGCGGCGACAGCCGCGTTGACGACCACGCCGTCGAGCGCGCCAAACGCTTTGTCTGCCGCCTCGAACATCGCGATGATGTCGTCCTCGCGCGCGGCGTCGCCGCGCAATGCGATGGCTTTGCCGCCCGATCGCTCGATTTCGGCGACAACAGCGTTCGCCGATGTCTCGTCCTTGACGTAGTTGACGCCGACCGACCAGCCTTGCCGGCCAGCGAGCAGACAGGCGGCGCGGCCGATGCCGCGCGAGCCGCCGGTGATCAGAACGGAGCGGCTCATGAAATCAAACCTCCAGCATGAGATGCGGAGCGCGGCGCCGATGCGCAAGCTTCCTCTCCCACGATCACTTTTACGATCGCATTGTTCGCCAGCCGCGGCGTTGCCGAGCTCGCCCGAGCGTCGATTGTAGGAAGCCGCGGTTTGCAATGTCAATCTGGGCGAACACGAAAACGGCGGCGCGAGCGCGCAGGCTGGCGCTTCGATGCGCAACGCCGTAATGTTGCGTCGGCGTGAAAAAGGATGCGCGGGAGGAACGAGCGAAATGAAAATTGCGGTGCTTGGCGGCGGCGGCGCCATGGGCGGGATGTTCGGCGGTTATCTCGCCCGCGCCGGCGAAGAGGTGGTCCTTGATCGACGTTTCCAAGGAAGCCGTCGAAGCGATCAACGCAGGGGCCTCAGCGTCGAGGCCAAGGATGGTTCGGTCGCGACCATTCCGGTGCGCGCTTCGTCCGATCCCGGCCGGATCGGACCTGTCGATCTCATCATCAATTTCGTCAAATGTTATAGCACCGAGGCCGCGATCCGCTCGGCGGCGCCGCTGATCGGCGAAAGCACCGCGATACTCACGCTTGCAGAACGGCTGGGGCAACGCCGACCGCATCGCGGCGATCGTCGGCAAGAGCCGCGTCATGGTCGGGCTGACTTATAATTCCGGCACGCTGCTCGCGCCCGGCCGCATCAAACATTCAGGCATCGGTATGACCGTCATCGGCGAACTCGACGGGAGCCGCGTCGCCGCGGCTGGAGAGCCGCGGTCGCGGCTTTTCGGCGCGCGGGCATCGACACGACGGCTTCGCCCCGCATCGTCGACGAGATCTGGAAGAAGCTCGCGCTCAATGTCTGCACGCTTGCCGACGGCCGCGCTGCTGCGCTTTCCCGCGCATGAGCTGATCCAGCATCCGGAGATGCTCGATCTGATGCGCGGACTGCTGGCGGAGGTCGCCGCCGTCGCGCGTCCGCAGGGCATCAACCTCGATGAGGCCGAGCGCTGGGCCGCGATCGTCGGCTCTGCTCGAAAAGGCGGTCGGCGCGCGCGCGTCGATGCTGCAGGACGTGGAAGCCGGACGGCGGACCGAGATCGACGTCGTCAATGGCGCGATCGTCGAAGCCGGCCGCCGCGATTTCGGTGCCGACGCCGCTCAACGACGCGATGGTCTGGATGAGGTCAAGCAGCTTGCAGGCTACGAATATCTCACGACGTCATGCGGCGCCCGAAGCCGACCCGCGGCCGCGATCCGTTTGCGCGACCGGTGCTCACGCGCTGGTTCTTCGCGTCGCGCGCATGACGGCTCGTCTAACGGCGCGCTTCTACGACGCTCCGCTTCTCCGCCGACGGCTTCAACCACGACGGCGCTTGCGGCAGACCCTGCATCGTCCAGCCGCCGTCAACCACGATGGTCTGCCCGGTGACGTAGGACGCCTCGTCGCCGGCGAGCCAGCGCACGGCGTTGGCGATCTCCTGGGGCGCCGCCAACCGCTTCATCGGCACGCGCGCGACCATCCAATCCTCCTGAAGCGAGCCGTCGGCGAGCCCCTGTTCGATCAGCTTGGTGCGCGTGAAGCCGGGCGCGACGGCATTGACGCGAACGCCCGCGGTCGCGACTTCGAGCGAAGCGCGCGGGTCAGGCCGAGAATGCCCGCCTTCGCCGCGCAATAGGGACCGCGGCCCGGCAGGCCCACAAAGGCGGCGGTCGAGGCGATGCTGACGATCGAGCCGCCTGCCCTGCGCGACCATGCGCGGCACGGCTTCCGAGGCGCACAGGAAAAAACCATTAAGATGCGTGGCGATCACCGTCGACCAATCGGCGAACGAGATCTGGCCGACGAGCCCGACGCGCTGGATGCCGGCGTTGTTGACGAGAATGTCGAGCCGCCCGCGCCTCTTCTTCGATCCGCTTGAAGGCGGCGGCGACGCTCGCCGGTTCGGTGATGTCGGCCTCGCAGATAAACGACGCCCTCGCGCGCTTCGGCGGGCGCGAACTTATCGAGCGAGTAGACACCTGGCGCCGTCGGCGATGAGCCGCTCGGCGATCGCGTCGCCGATGCCGCGCGACGCGCCGGTGACAACCGCGACGCGCCCTTGAAGCGAATTCGACATTTCGCTCCTTCCTCAATACATCAACCAGCCGCCGCTCACGTTGATCGTCGCGCCGGTGATGTAGGCGGCGTGATCGGAAGCGAGGAACAGCACGGTTCCCGCCAGTTCCGAAGGCGCCGCCATGCGGCCGAGCGGGATCGCGGCGACCGTCGCCGCCAGTTGCTCGTCCGTCATGCCGCTGCGCATCATCGCGGTGTCGGCGGCGCCCGGCGAGACCGCGTTGACCGTGACCCCGTCCTTGGCGAGCGAACGCGCGAGGCCGCGGGTCATCGAGACGATGCCGCCCTTCGTCGCGGCATAGGCGACGGAGCCGCCGAAGCCGCCGCTCCACCAGCCCTGCGAGGTGAAGTTGATGATGCGTCCGCCGCGCGCCCTGCGCGCGAAATGATGCGCGCGACCGCCTGGTTGAGGAAGAACGTCGACTTGAGGTTGACGTCGTGCTGAAGGTCCCAGTCGGCCTCGGTGACTTCGTCGACGCTGTGGCGTCGCACCAGCACGGCGGCGGCGCAGACGAGAACGTCGAGGCCGCCGAGCGCGCGCGACGACCGTCTCGACAGAGGCTCCGATGCCCGGCGACCGGGCGCAGATCGGCGGCCAGCCGGGAAATGCGGGCCGCCCTCCATTTCGTCAACGACCGACGCCGCCTTCTCGTAGGATCGAGATCGACGACCGCGACGCGCGCGCCCGCCGTCGCCGAACGCCAGCGCGACCTCGCGGCCGATGCCGCCGGCGGCGCCGGTCACCATGACGCGCTTTCCCTCGAGGCCCGAGGCGATGTTCCAGCGTCATCGCGGTCGTTCCCCAGCGGGCGGCGTGAATCCTGCCGGACCTCCTCGACGATAGCAGGCCTGCGAATTCGCCTATGCATTGTTCGCGGTCCGCGAACAAAGCCGTGCGCAGCGGTTCGGTCGCGAAGGCGCGGTCGACAGTCGGCGATGCTGTCGAACCATTGCTCGCCGAGCCCGTCCCAGGCCGCCTCCGGGCGCAGAACGATCGACGTGGGTGAAGCGCCATCCCCGCAAGCCCGGAAGTTGGGTGACAAGCTCGGCGTGGCTCCCCATCCAGCGCGCGAAGAACTCGTCGGTCGTGAGGCCGGCTTTGCGCTTGAGGAAACTCACGCGGCGGATCATCGGCTGGCCTCCCGCGGACGACGGCGCCCTGGTACACCTCCAGCGTGACGCCGTCATGGATTCGAAGATAGGCGACGCGCGCGCCCTTGTTGGGGCCGTCGTCGACCGTCGACCGGACCTTCGCGGCGCACCGGCGTCGCGCCGCATTCGATCGCGCGTCGCCACGCCGCGTCAGCGTTCTCGACGCCGAGGCAGATATGGACATTGCCGGGATTGGCGGTGGCCGGCGGGTTCGCGCGCCGATCGGCGATGCTGATAGTCGAGCAGTTCGAGGATCACGCCGCCGGGAAGATCGATGAACGCGCCATCGATCTTGACCCCGGGAATGCCGATGATTTCGGCGAGATAGGGCCGATTCAGGATCGTCCGCCACGTCGCGGGGCGGCCAAGAAACGACTCCCAGAAAGCGAGCGCCTCGTCGAGATTGGCGACGGTGACGCCGATGTGATGAACAGCCGATAGCGTTAACTGCCGCCATCTTGTTTCCTCACCGTCCGTCGCTTCGAAGACTTCTGGTCTGGATCAAATGCGGAAAAGCTGCTCGGCGTTGCGCGAAAACATCTTTGTCTGTTCGTCGTTCGTGAAGCCGGCGATGATCTCGGCATAGGCGTTGATCAGATCGGGATAGGAGCTGAACATGCGGTCGACCGGCCAGTTGCTTCCGAACACGACGCGATCGACGCCGAACGCCTCGATGCTGCCGAGCACCCAGGGCCGTGATCGAGTCGACGGTCCAAAGCCGGTCCATCATGCCGAGGCCGGAAATCTTCATCACGACATTGTCGGCGCGCGCCAGCGCGCGCATCGCCGAGCGCCAGCGCTTGAAATACGCGTCGTCGCGCGCCTCGGGAATCGCGCAATGATCGACACAGATCATGATGTTGGGAAACGCGCCGGCGAGGTCGAGGAGATCGTCGAAGAACTGAATGCGCGTGTCGATGCACGAAACGAGGTTGTGGCGCTCCATGAACGCGAAGCCTGCTCGCCATGCGGGATCGACGAGATAGCGTCCGTCGCCGAAATCGCGGATGCCGCGGACATTGGCGTATTGCATGTGCCGCTCGAGCACCGCCTCGGCGTCGGGGCGGGCGAGATGGCATTCCGCGACGATGCCGTGGGGAAATCCGGTCTTGTCGGCGAAGGCCTGCAGCCACTTCGTTTCGTCCACCGGATCCTGAACGCCGAGCGCGGCCTGAACGTGAATGGCCTTCTTCACATTGGAGAAGCGAATCTCGGCCAGATAATCCTCGATCCAATAGTGCTGCGCCTTCAGCGCGTCGATGTCGCCGAGAAAGCCGTGGATCGCCGCCGGCTCCAGCCAGGAATAGCGCAACTCCGGCCGCTTCATGTCGTGCAGATGGAAATGCGTGTCGACGAATGGAATATTCGCCATCGTGGCTTGTTTCGAACGATCTCGGCAAGAACCAGGATCGCCGCCGAAACCTCCCTCCTGTTCGAAGCGCGAGCGTTGCGCGGATTGTTGGAACAGCGCTGACGCCATCCCTTTGTTTCAAGGCTAGCGAACCCGGCGCGGACGCGCAAGCCGCGGCGCCGATCGAGCGCGCCCGCAAAAAGCGCTTGCTTCGATCCCCTCTGCTTCCTTATGGTTTTCCTGGAACAGCAGCGGCGCGGCGAAATGCCCCCGGCGCTTGGGCAGGAAACGTTCGGATGGTCGCGCCATCTCAGAAGCCTCGCGGCGTCGTCACCGGCGCCGGGTCCGGCATCGGCAAGGCCGTTGCGCGCCGTATGCTGCGCGAGGGCGCGCAGGTGCTTGCCGTCGACGCCAGGGCAGAGACCCTCGAGGATATAGCCGCCCCGAACTG
Source organism: uncultured Pseudomonadota bacterium (assembly GCA_963710855.1). Lineage (GTDB taxonomy): Bacteria > Pseudomonadota > Alphaproteobacteria > Rhizobiales > Beijerinckiaceae > Roseiarcus. The sequence goes on from CAVQBX010000030.1 coordinate 25,645, forward strand.
TGAGGCGTTGGCGGGCGACGTCACCGACCCTGACGTTCGCGGGCGCATCGCAGATTGGGCGGAGGGCGCCAACTATCTCGTCAATTCCGCCGGCGTCGTCGTGATCAAGCCGATCTTCGATGTGACGGTCGAGGATTGGCGCCGCGCTCAGACCGTCAATGCGGAGGCGACGTTCTTTCTGTGTCAGAAAGTCGGTCCCCGTCTCAAGCGCGGCGGCGCGATCGTCAACCTATCCTCGAGTTCCGCCAAGCTCGCGACGACCGTCGAAGTCGCGGCCTACGCCGCTTCCAAGACGACCATCCTTTCGATCACGCGCTCGTTCGCCTATGCGCTCGCCGCGCGCGGCGTGCGCGTCAACGCGATTTTGCCGGGAATCGTCGAAACGGCGATGCAGGACGAGGTGCGCGAAAAGGTCGCGCCGCTGCGCGGTCTTTCGCCAGAGGCGTGGAGCGAGGCGCGCAATGCGTCGATTCCGCTCGGGCGCGCCTCGTCGGCGGAGGAATGCGCGGCGCTCATCGGGTTTCTTTTGTCCGAAGAAGCTGCTTACATGACGGGACAAGCGATAAATTTCACCGGCGGCCTGGTGACCTGGTGAGGAACGGCGGGAGGAGACGTTGAAGAAACCAATTGAGGTTTGCGTCACCGGCCTCGGCCATCCCGAAGGGCCATTCGAGCTCGACGATGGGCGCGTCATCTACGCAAACACATATGTGAGCGAGATCGGGTTCTGCGATCCAAAGACCAACAAGGCGGGAACCTTCGCGAAGGTGGGCGGCGGTCCGAACGCCTGCGTGCTCGGCAGCGACGGCTATGTCTATTCCACGCAGACTCCCAACGGTCGGCGCCTGGGTCGCGCCGATCCACCGTCCGCCTTCGATCCAGAAGACGAGCCTCTCCGGCGAGGCGTCGATCCTCGTGACCGAGGCGGGCGGCGTCAAATTCGACGGCCCTAACGATCTTGCTTTCGGGCCGGATGGCCGGCTCTATTTCACCGATTCCGGCGACTGGGCGCCGGACACGAAACCGCATCCGGGCCGCATCGTCGTCGTCGAGGCCAACGGCGAGGCGCGCATCCTCGAGGAACTCGATCACGTCTATCCCAACGGCATCGTCGCCGAATCCGATGGATCGATCGTGTGGGTCGAATCCTACACCCTCAAGGTCGTCCGGCGCACGCCGGCTGGCCGCAAGAGCGTCATCCACACGATGCCGGAGGGTCACATTCCCGACGGCCTCAAGATCGACGTCGAGGGCAATCTCTGGATCACCGCGGTCGCCGCCGGCGGCGTCGACGTCATCGACCGGAACGGCAAGCCGCTCGATTTCCTGGAGACCGGCGGCACGATCCTCAATTGCGCGTTCGGCAAGGGCGGCGCGCTCTATTGCTGCGACATGGGTCCATTCGACATCACGCGGCGCCGCGATGACCGGCCGGCTCATCAAGGTCGACGTCGGCGTCGAAGGCATGACGCCGTTTCGCGGCGCGATCGCAAAGGGCACGTCAATCATGAAGATCGCCAAAGTCGAGGCCATTCCGGTCAGTTATCCCGAGCCGAACGATTTCAACGCGCTTCGCCATCTGTGCCTCGCCAAGATCACCGCGGACGACGGACAGATCGGTTGGGGCGAGTCGATCACGCAGTTTCCCGAGGCCAATTTCGCTGCGAAGGCGATCATCGAGGGCATGGCGCCCGAACCTGATCGGCAAGGACCCGGTGCAGACCGAAACGCTGTGGCGGCAGAACAAGCAGCAGGCCTGGTGGTACGGCTACCACGGCGGCATCGCCTCCTACGCCGTCGCCGCGATCGACATCGCTTTGTGGGACCTCAAGGGCAAGGCGCTCGGCAAGAGCGTGCTCGATCTGCTCGGCGGACCGGTGCACGAGCGGCTGCCGGCGATCGCCTCCTGTCACGCGCATTACGAATCGATCCCCGAAATGGCGGAGGAAACCGCGGAGTGGGTCTCGACCGGCCTGCAAGGGCTCAAGACCGGCTTCGGCAAGCGCGGCAACGCGCGGCTCGGCTACGACCACGACCGCGACGTCGCTTATGTCAAGGCGATGCGCGAGGTGCTCGGCGACAAGATGCTGATGATCGACAACGGCATCGCGATCAAATGGGACGTCACCGACGCGGTGCGGCGCGCCAAGGCGATGGAGGAGTACAACCTCGCCTGGATCGAGGAGCCGCTCGGCGCCTGGGATCCCGAAGGCTACGCCAATCTGCGCGCCAAGACGACGACGCGGATCGCCTATGGCGAGCGGGAATGGACGCTCGAGCAGTTCGAGCGCGTGCTGGCGACGGGAACCGTCGATGTGGTCGGCGTCGATCCCGGCCGCGCCGAGGGGATCACCGGCTTCAAGCGGATCGCCGAGCGCTGCGAGTTCTATCGCCGGCAGGCCAACGCCCATGCCTGGTCGTCCGCGATCGTTTCGGCCGCGAGTCTGGCGATTTCGTTCAACTCGCCTGCCTGCAAGCTGTTCGAGTTGAAGCCGCTGCGCAATCCGATGCAGCACGATCTCGTGACGAAGCCGTTCGGGCATGTCGACGGCTGGGTCTATCCGCCATCGGGCCCGGGGCTCGGGCATCGAAGTGATCGAATCCGTTGTCGATGGTTTTCGCAGCGAGAAGGTTCTGTCCCGCTAGGGCGCCAGAACGTCAAATGAGCAAAACGACTGGGAGGAAGACATGAAGACAATTCTGGGACTGGGCGCTTTCGCAATCGTGACCACTCTCGGCGCGGCTGCCGCCGTGGCGCAGGACAGAGAATCGCAAATTCCGGCGTCGGGCGAAAAGGTCGCGGGCGCGCCTTTCGAGGTGAAGCGCGATTGGGGCACATTCAAACTCGCCGATCGGATCGCCGCCAAGGTGAAGGCCGGCGACAAGATCAATTATGTCTTCTCCTATCAGGCCTCCGGCATTCCGCTGTTTTCTCCGCAATTCGCGGCCGGCTTCGCGACCGGCTGCAAGGCCGGCGCCGCGATCTATCCCATGGATTGCGCCTCGATCGCCCCGGTGCAGAACGATCCCAATCAGCAGGTCTCGCAGATCGAGGCCAAGCTCGCCGCCGGCGAGATCGACTGCATCTCGATCGAGCCGACCACCTCGGACTCGACCACGGCGATCACCAACAAGCTGATGGGCCAGGGCATTCCGGTGTTCACGGTCGGCGTCACCTCGCGCGGCCACGAGTTCACCAACTTCACCCAGGTGCCGCAGCTCGAGGGCGAGACCGCCGGCAAGATCGTGCTTGATTGGATGAAGGCGAACAACAAGGACCTGAAGGTGTTCGCCGTTTCCGGCGGCGATCCTACTCAGTTCTGGGCGCAGGGCCGCATGAAGGGATTCCACGAGGCGATCATGAAGGCGATCCCCGACGCCAAGTTCGTCACGACCGAGACCAACGGTCTGAACGTGAGCTACGATCCGGGACAGACTTACGACACCTACCGCACGTTCCTGTCGGCGAATCCGGACGTGCAGTTCATCCAGAACGTCGACATCGGCGCCGAGCACGCCGATCGCGCGATCGCCAGCCTCAACAAGGTCGGTCAGGTCTACACCGTCGGCTGGAACGTCTCGAAGGGACAACTCGACGGCATTGAGAAGGGCATCCAGGTGGCCGCGCTCGATCAGCGCTGGCCGGACCAGGCGGCGTTTGGCGGCCCCGCCTGCGCGGCCTTCTTCAAGAATGGCGAGATTCTGCCGAACACGCAGACCTTGAAGCCGGTGATGAAGGATCAGGTCGCTGAGGCGCGCGAAGAACTGAGCCGGATCATGAACCAGAAGTGAGTTGATCCGCGCTTTCGGGGCCCTCGCGCCCCGCGAGCCCGGACATGCGCAACGGGAGGAACGAAGACCATTGACTTGCGAGGCGCCGTGACCACCGCCAATTCCCGCGGAGCCTCCTCGACGCCACCAGCGTCGAAGGTCGGGCAATCGACCTTCGATCTCGGGCTGCGGATGGGCGGCCTCGCGCTCGCGATCCTGCTCGTCGCGCTGTTCCTGTTCATCGTGAAGCCGCATTCGTTCAACATCGACGTCGGCATTTCTGTTCTGCGCGCGATGAGCTCGGTGGCGATCATGTCGCTGGGCCTGACGCTCGTCATCGTGGTCGGCGAGATCGATCTCTCGTTCGGGGCCATGTATGGCCTCGGCGCCAATTCGCTCGCCGTGATGTGGATCGTCTACGGCGTTCCCGTCTATATTGCGCTGCCGCTGACGATAGTGGTCGGCGCGCTGGTCGGATTGTTCAACGGCGCGCTGGTCACCGCGCTGCGCATCCCCTCGTTCATCGTCACGCTTGGCAGCTACAATCTGATCTATGGCGTTTCGCTGTGGATCACCAAGACCTCGACCTTCAACCCCGTCTATCCGCCGCCGGGAGTCGGACATACCCTCCGATCAGCTCGATTTCTTCACCAACCTGACCGCCAGCTACGGCAGCCATCCGATTTCGCTCGAAGTCGTCTGGATGATCGGGCTCGCGATCGTCGTCGGCTTCCTCCTGCATCGCACCCTGTTCGGCTTCCGGTTGATGGCGATCGGCGGCAACCCGATCGCGGCCGCGGCTCGCGCGCCTTCCGGTGACCCGCTACAAGATCCTCGCCTTCGTCCTCTGCGCCGTGCTCGCCGCGATCGCCGGCATCCTCGACTTCTCGTTCATCCAGACCGCGCAGCCGAACATCGGGCTCTCCTTCACGTTCCCGGTGTTCGCAGCGGTGATCATCGGCGGCGCCAGCCTGTCGGGCGGCAAGGGGACGGTCATCGGCGCGATGAGCGGCGCCCTGCTGCTGGCGGAATTGCAGCAGGGCCTCGCGCTGCTGACGCCGGGGCCGCATGTGCAGCAGCTTTTCCTTGGCGTCGTCACGATCGGCGCCGTGGCGCTCGACCTGCTTGCTCACCAACGTCCGCAAGCGCAGGGCGGCATGAACCGCGAGGGCATAAGGCTGCAGCGGCGTCATGAAACGTTACGGCGCGACGACGGCGCTCGCCGGCCTCGATCTCGAACTCAAGGCCGGGCGAGGTTCTGGGCGTCGCCGGCCCGAACGGCGCAGGCAAGAGCACGCTCGTTCGCATTATCGCCGGCGAAGAGAGCGCCGACGGCGGCGAGGTGACGCTCGAAGGGCGGCCATGGTCGCCGACCACGGACTGGCAGGGCGTCGCGGTGGTGCATCAGGAGCCGCAACTGTTCCCAAATCTGACCGTCGCCGAAAACGTGCTCGTCGGTCGCGAGGGCGGCGGCCTCTTCCGGCCCCGACTTCAACGAGGCGGATGCGAAAGTGATGCGCGCCTTCGGCATCGACAGGTTCGCCGATCGCCTGCTCGCCGATTGCACGCTCGCGACCCAGCAGCGCACCGAAATCGCGCGCGCGGTGGCGCGCGACGCGCAAGTGTTCCTGTTCGACGAACCGAACTCCGCGCTGACCGACGAGGAATCCGACGAACTGTTTCGGGAGATGCGCAAGCTTGCCGCCGAAGGCCGGATCGTGGTGCTGGTGACGCATCGGCTCGGCGATCTCGTCGCACACGCGTCACGCGTCGCCGTGATCCGCGACGGACGGGTCCGCGCCATGCTGGAAGGCGAAGCGCTGAGCGAGGACCGGCTCGCCCAGCAACTCGTCGTCGACAGCGGCGCCGACGCCGCCGTGAGGACGGGGAGCACGGCCGCGTCTTCAAGCGACGCGCTGCTGAACCTTGCGGATTGGTCCAGCAGCGAAGCCTTCGAGCCTGTCGATCTTAGCGCGCCGCCCGGTCAGATCCTCGCGCTGATCGGCGTCGAGGGGTCTGGAGCGCGCGAACTCTTGCGGTCGCTCGCAGGGCTGGAGGAATGTTCGGGGCGGCTTGAAATCGCCGGCCAGACTGGCGCCTCGGCGCAACGCCTTAGCGCTTACGTCCCGGCGTCGCGCCAGTTCAGCCTCTACAGCAATTTTTCGGTCGGCGACAATCTGCTGGTCCGGCTCGGCAAGCCGGAGATCGCTGGCTTCGGATTGGCGCTGAAGATGAGGCGGATGGCGCGCCTCGCCGAGGACGCCGTCCGCCGCTTCGCGGTCAAGACCAGTACGCTCTCGCAGGGCATCCGTTCGCTGTCCGGGGGCAATCAGCAGAAAGTGGCGATCGCCCAGGCGCTCGTCCGTCAGCCGCGGCTATTGCTGCTTGGAGGAGCCGACCCGCGGCGTCGACATCCAGAGCAAACGGGAAATCTATCGGCTGCTGCGCGCCTTTGCCGAGGCTGGCAATGTGGTGATCATGTTCGCAACCGAAGTTCTCGAAGTGTACGAAGCGGCGGATTGCGCCCGCGTGGTCGCCGACGGCCGCCTTTCGCCGCCGATCTCGGTTCACGATTACGCTCACGTCGAAAACCTCGCGACGGACATCACGCGAATGCAGCGGCATCATCGCGAAGTCTCTAGGGTAGATAGCGCCTGTCCAGGGATGCGCAACGCGAGTCGTTCGCCCAAGGCGAGTGCGTGAGCAAGACCAAAAGGCGTCAAGATGTCTGGAGGAACCGCAAAATTCGTCGTTGTGGGCGGCGGAACGGCGGGGTGGCTGGCGGCGCTGGTGCTGCGAGACGCCTGCAAAAGGCGAAACCTCGATATTGCGGTTACGGTTGTCGAATTCCTCGAGGATCTCGACCATCGGCGTCGGCGAGGGCACGACGGCGGCGTTCAGGATGCTGCTGCGCAATCTCGGCTTCGACGAAATGGAGTTCTTTCGCGAGACGGAGGCGACGGTCAAGTTCGGCATTCGCCATTGCGACTGGCGGCGCACAGGCGAACATTATGACGGACCGATCGACGATCCGCATGGGGTCGTGACGGCGCCGCAGGACGCTCCGTCTGAATATCTGAACAGTTACGCCGTGGCCGCCGGCCGGTCGCTGCAGGACATGCATCTGTTTGGCCATCTGATGACGCGCGGCCGCTCGCCCTACGCCCGTCGCGCCGACGGCTCTCTCATCCCGCTCGGTCCATTTCACTACGCCTACCATTTCGATCAGGCGCTGGTTGGCCGCTATTTTCGCGCCAAGGCGAAGGATATTGAAGTCGTCGACGCAACGATTGCGAATGTAGACATCGATGGCGCAAGCGGCGCCATCGCCGCCCTTCTGATGGACGACGGCCGTAGGCTTCTCGGGGATTTCTTCATCGATGCGACAGGCTTTCGCCGTCGCCTCATCGGCGAAGCGCTCGGCGGCAAATGGACATCCTACGCCGGCTCCCTGCCAGTAAACCGGGCGATGCCGTTCTGGATCGATATCGAGCCGCATGAAGAGATCGACAATTTTACGCTGGCGCGCGCGCTCGATTCCGGGTGGCTCTGGAAGATACCGACCCAGAAGCGCTACGGCTGCGGCTATGTCTACTGCGACGCCTTTCTGTCGCCGGACGAGGCGAAACGCGAGGTCGAAGCCAAATTGGGCCATCCCATCGAGGTCCGCAACGACATCCGGTTCGAGGTCGGCCGTCTTGAAACGCCGTGGATCGCCAATTGTCTGGCGATCGGGCTGAGTTCAAGCTTCCTGGAGCCGCTGGAGGCGACCTCGATTCACGGCAGTGTCGTGCAACTCATGCTGTTCGAGCAGCGCTATCCTCAAGGCGCCGTCGCAGATGACGCCGCTGGATCGCGACGACTACAACCGTCGCGTCGGGCGACAGGTCGACGATTTTCGTAACTTCATCAACGCCCACTATCTCGGAGGCCGCGCGGACACGCCGTTCTGGCGGGATTTCGCGGAGAACAAGGTGCATGAAGAGACGCGCGCCCGGCTCGAGCACTGGCGGCAAGCCATGCCGCGGCGCGAGCATTTCGCGCCCTTTCTCGGCGGCCTGCCGCACGTCGAAGCGCAGCTCTATTACCCCGTGCTGGACGGGCTCGGTCTCCTCGATCGCGACGTTGCGCGCGCCGAAATGGACAAGATCCCTGAAGTTCGCGCTTTCGCGCGTAAAACCTACGACGCGCTGCGCAAGGAATATCTCGTCGCCGCGGGCAAGGCGGTTGGACATGCCGAGTTTCTGGCGATCGCGCGCGGCGAAGTTTCGGCGGGCGCTTAGTCCGCGACGTCAAATGCTGCACGCACGAGGCGCTGCGTGTAGTCGGTGCGGGGTTTGTCGAGCACCTCCTCGACCGTGCCCTGTTCGACGATTTTGCCGTGCTGCATGACCATGACGCGGTGCGACATCGCGCGCACCACCTTGAGATCATGCGAGATGAAAAGGTAGCTCAAGCCGCGCTCGGCCTGCAGTTGCCGCAGCAGATCCAGGATCTGCGCCTGAACCGACAGATCGAGCGCCGAGGTCGGTTCGTCCAGCACGATGAATTCCGGCTCCAGCGCCAGGGCGCGCGCGATGGCGATGCGCTGTCGTTGGCCGCCCGAGAATTCATGCGGAAAGCGAGAGAGGATGTCTGAAGGCATGCCGGCGTTCTTGAGTGCATCGCGGATGCGATCCAGCCGCTCGCCGCGTCCGCGGGCGATGCCGTTGACCTTCAGGCCTTCCTCGATGATCTGCCCGACCGACATGCGCGGGTTGAGGGAAGAAAACGGGTCCTGGAAGACGATCTGCATACGCAGACCGCAGCGGCTTCATCCGTTGCCGGGAAAAGTCCTGGATCGGTTCATCACGAAACAGGATCTCGCCGCTCTCGTGCGAAATCAGCCGCAGCAGCGCCTGGCCGAACGTCGTCTTGCCGGAGCCGGATTCTCCAACAAGGCCCAGCGTTTCGTGTTCGCGCACGCAGATGTCGAGACTGTCGACAGCGACGAGCTCGCTGAACACGGGATTCAGCCAGCTGCCCGTCTTGAGCGTAAAAGCCACCCGCACCTTTCGCCCTTCGAGGATCGGGGGCGCGTCGGAGGGAATCGCGGGCACGCTGCCATGCGGCTCGGAGTTCAGGAGCCTCGTCGTGTAGGGATGGCGCGGAGCGGCGAACAGCGCTCCGGTGGCGTTGTGCTCCTTCACCTCTCCGAGTTGCATGACATAGACATAGTCCGAACTGCCGTCGAACGATGGTCAGATCATGGGTGATCAGAATGATGGCCATGCCGTGACGGCGTTGCAGATCGCTGCATCAGCGTCAGGATTTGCGCCTGCACCGTCACATCGAGCGCAGTGGTCGGCTCGTCGGCGATCAGCACATCCGGCCGGTTGGCGAGCGCCATGGCGATCATCACGCGCTGGCGCTGGCCGCCCGATAATTGGTGTGGGTATTGACGCAGCCGCGCCTCCGGCTGCGGTATGCTGACCTCCTCCAGCAATTCGCCGAGCGCGAAGCATCGCCAGCTTGCGCGAGACCTTCTGATGGACGCGGATCGCCTCAGCGATCTGCGCCCCGATCGTATAGACCGGGTTGAGCGAGCTCATCGGCTCCTGGAAGATCATCGCGAGGCGGCCGCCGCGCAGCTTGCGTCGCTCCCTGGCGAAAAGCGCAGCATATCCGCGCCTTCAAGAAGAATGCGGGACGGCGCCTTGACGATGGCGCGCCGCGTCAGAAGCCCCATGATGGCGCGAGCGGTGACGGATTTACCCGATCCGGACTCTCCGACGATCGCGACCGTCTCGCCGCGATACAATTGGAACGAGACCCGTTTGACCGCATCGACGATGCCGCCATCCACCTTGAACGAGACCGCGAGATCGCGGACGTCGATCAGGGCTGAGCCCGCGCGCGGGCCGTCAAGCCGTTCGGGCGGAGCGGGGTCGGGGGTCTGCGGGCTCATCGCGCTCATCAATAGGGATCGATCGCGTCGCGCAGTCCGTCGCCAAGCGCGTTGAACGCGATCACCGCCGCCAGCACGAAGCCGACCGGCGAGAGTATCCAGGGATAGGAGCCGATGACGGAAAAGGTCCCTGTGTCCTGCAACATGAGGCCCCAGGAGATCAGCGGCGGCTTCACCGCGAAGCCGAGAAAGCCGAGGAAAGATTCAAGCAGAACCACATTGGGGATTTGCAGCGTCACCATGACGATCACGTGGCTCATGACGTTGGGCAGGATATGCTGGAACACGATGCGCCGATCGATGGCGCCGACCGCGACCGCCGCCTTGACGTAATCGACCCGCGACAGCGACAGCGTCTTGCCGCGCACCTCGCGCGACAATTGCGCCCAGCCGAGCGCCGACAGCACGATGACCACGAAGGCGAGAAATACGCTGGTCGGGGCCGTGATCGGGATCAGCGTGGTCAGCGCCAGGTAGAGCGGCAGTTGCGGGAAGGCGAGGATCAGATCGACGAAGCGCTGCGTCCAGGCGTCGAACGGCGCCCCCGATGTAGCCGGAGATGAGCCCGACGCTGGTCCCGACAATCGTGGTGATGGCGACGACGACGAGCGCGATCATCAGAGAGATGCGCGAGCCAAAGATCCCGCGCGAGAGGATGTCCCGCCCGAATTTGTCCGTTCCGAGGAAATGCGCGGGATAGCCGTCGATCGCGCCGAACAGATGCCGTTGGCCCGGAACGAGATCGAAAAGACGATAGGAGAAGCCCTCGACGAACAGTCCGAGATAGTGGGGATGATCGAAGTCCGGACCCGAGATCGGCTGGAAGGTGACGGGATCGAGCTTGTCGCTTTCCACGATTGGGTAGATCCGCGGGCGCAGCGAGAAGGCGCCATCGGCATCGAAGAAGCTGATGACGTCCGGTCGAGAGAAGCCCGTGTCGGTGCGGTAGGGGTCGACTGGCGCGAAAAACTCCGCGAAAATCGCCATGGCGAAAATAAAGGCCACCAGAACGAGGCCGGTCATTCCCGCTGACCGACCTTCGCAGCCGTCTCCAGACGAGAGACGCATAGCTCTCGTGCCCCCCGGCGGCGCGATCTTGCGACGCTGGAGGTCTGCGCTTCGGGCACGGCGCTGGCCATTACGTAATCGCCGTTTGAAAGCGCACACGCGGGTCAAGCAACGCAAGCATCACGTCGGCGATAATGTTGCCGACCATGAGAGTGGCGGCGAGGATCAACATGAAGGTGGCGGTGACGTTGACATCGCCGACCGCCATCGACTGGACGATCGCGGGGCCGACGGTGGGCAAGGCGAAGATGATGGCCGTCTCGATTTCGCCAGTGAGCATGTAGGGCAGCACTACGCCTTGATACATGACGAGCGGATGCAGCGCATTCGGCAAGGCGTGGCGCAGCACGGCTCCGGATTCGCTCAAGCCCTTGGCGCGCGCCGTCTCGACATATTGCATGTTGAGCGTGTCGAGCAGATTACCGCGGACGACGCGCATGTTGTAGGCGAGGCCGCCGAAGGTCGCGATCGCGACCACGGGCCAGATGTGATGCACGAGGTCGCCGAATTTCGCGAAAGACCAGGGCGCGCCGCCATATTCGACCGAGAAAAAGCTGCCGACCTCCACCGCGCTCAGCCGGAAAACGAGAATGTAGAGAATGATGATCGCGGCAAGAAAGCGCGGCACGGTGCTGCCCAGGAACGCCAACGCCGAGAGCGCCGTGTCGGTCCAGCGATATTGTTGCGTCGCCGCGAGCACGCCGAAGGAAATTCCGAGCAGGCTCGCGAAAAAATGGCAAGTGAGGGCGAGCATCATGGTCGCCGGAAGCCGCTGCGCGACAATGTGCGACACGGGCTGATTGTAGAAAAAGCTGTCGCCGAAATCGCCGCGCGTCACGATGCCGGTGACCCAGTGAAGATACTGGATGGGGATGGAATCGAGCAGGCCATGCTGGCGGCGATAGACGTTCGCCTCTTCCTCCGCCTTTTCGTAGGAGGCGCCGCCCTGGTTCATCAATTGAGCGCGGATGTAATCGCCGTAATCGCCCGGCGGCGCCTTGATGATCGCGAAAGTGACCACGCTCAGCGCGAACAGCACCGGGATCATCGCCAATATTCGACGAATTATGAACCGGATCATGGGGTCGCGTTCCGGGCCGCAGCCGCATTGCGTGGAAAGGCGTTTCTCCCCAAGTCGCCCAACGGGATCCTCAAGCGATCGCCGGAGTCTCCGGGACTCCGGCGATTTCGCGGGACAGGCCTTCTATTTGACGGGCCCCTCGCCACCCGGCTTGCCGGGCAACGTGTCGGGATAAAGTTCGTATTTGCCCTGCTTGGCGACAGGCACATAGACGCGCTCGCGGATAATACTGTCCTCGGCCCAATTGATACATATTGATCGGGGTTCCCGGAGGAATATTGGCGAAACGCTTGTTGATGATCAAGGCGCCGGGATATTGCGTCAGCCCGATCCCGTAGACATTGGTGGTGTAGATCTTCTGATATTCCTTCATCAATTCTATGCGCTGAGCGGGATCGCTCGTCGTCGTGAACTTCGTCACGATGTTCGCCAGATCCTTCTCGAACGGCAGTACGTCGACCGCGCCATCGCTGCCCGCGCGATGGAAGTAGCTCGTTCGCGGCCCGACAGGAGCGAGCTGTTCCGTGTTCTGGACGACTGACATCAGGTCGGAATTGTCCCGCAGCACCATCCAGTCGAACTTGCCCGCGTAGTTGGTCGCATCGCGCTGCTTGCCGTCGACCGCATTGATGATCACCCGGATGCCGAGCGCCTGCATCGCAGTCTGCACGCCCTCGGCGAGCGTCTTGTCGGTCTGGTAATCCGAGTTGGTGAGCAAGTCACGGCGATCTTGTCGCCATTGTCCAGGCCCTTCGGAAAGTTCACGCCGCCTTTGCCGTCGGCATCGACGACGCCGGCTTTCGCGAGTTCCGCCTTCGCTTCGGCGAGGTCATAGGGGTAGTAGACCGTTGAGGACTTGTCATAGTAGCTCGTGCCGCTGAGCAGTCCGCCGGGATAGATGGTCGTGAAAGGTCCCTTGACGAGCGACTCGCCGAGTTTCGTCCGGTCGATCGCCATCGTGACGGCTTTGCGGAAATGCTCGTCGCGGGCCAGCACGCGCAACGCCTGCCGAACGTTCGTCCGGCTCGCCCCAACCGTTGGCCGACATGTTGATGAACAGCGAATAGGCGATGATGCGCGGTCCGAATTCGAGCCGCGCCGGCGCGTCGGCTTGCGCGGCGCGCTTCAGCGACTTCGACGAAGCTTTCGGGCTGCTCGAGATTGGAGAAATCGCCGGAACCGGCGACCGCCTGAACGTCACGGTCGGCCCAGGTCGAAAGCTTGTAGTGCATCTCGTTGAGATAGGGCAGTTGATGGCCGGCCTCGTCGACCTTCCAGTAATAGGGATTGCGGCGCAGCACGATGATGTCGTTCTCGCGATAGGCGACGGGAACCCAGGCGCCCATCGTCGGGAAGTTCATATAGGTCGGCGGGAAAGCGTTCTTGTATTCCTCATAGGTCTTGCCTGAGGTCTTGGGATAGAGCGGCTTCAGGAGGTGCGCCGGACCCGGGCAGAAAGTGCCATAGGCCATGTTGAACAGATATTGCTTCGGGAACGCGTCCTTGAAGGTCCAGACCAGCGTGTAAGGGTCTTTGGCCTCCAGCGTTGTGCCTTCGCCGAATGTCGCCAGCGTCGCGCCGTTGAGCGGCGAAATGTTTGTGTCGTGCAGGATCTGCCAATAGAACATCGGGTCGTCAGCGGTAAACGGCTCGCCGTCCGACCATTTGGCGCCCTCGATCAGATGCATGGTCAGCGTGTGGCCGTCGGCCGACCATTCCCAGCCTTTGGCGAGATTGGGCAGCGGTTCGAGATCCTCGGCCTTCACCTGGAAAAGGGGCGCGGTGCGGGTCAGACACTCGGACAGCGCGATATCGAGTCCGCCCCAGCCCTGGGACTGGCCGGCGGTGTAGTTCCAGCCCTCGGGCCGCCCGCCGATCACATGACGCATGGTGTCGCCATAGACGCCGACGCCGTCGGCCATGTTGCCGGTCTTGTAGACCAGCGGTTCCTTTGGCAGCCGATCCTTGACCGGGGGCAGCTTGCCGGTCTTCACGAATTGCTCGGTCACCCAGTCGGGCTCGGAATACGATGGGAGAGCCTTGTATTCCTCGATGGCGCCGCGATCGACGAATGTGATCTTTCCCTGGCCGGAGAAGGCGGGGGGATCGGGCGGCGTCGTCGGCGCGGCGGCGTAGGCAAGCGAACTCAGAAGCGAAACGCTGGTCAACAACGCCGCTCGAGACAGTAGCCGACTGTGACGCATCTGTTGTCCTCCCTTGCATCGCCATTTTTCGGGCGCGTTGGATCGCTCCCGTCTTGTCCAATCTCCGCAGCGGTCTCACTGCGGCGTCCAGAAGCTCCGCTCAGCGCGACGCGGCCGCCGCGCGCAATGTCTCGACCGAGCGCACCTCGCGCCGTGCGGCGCCCTGCCAATTCCGGGTCTTCACCGTCGATTTGGACAGCCGTTCGCGGGCGGCCGGAATGGCGTCGGCATATTGCGGCAGCCATTTCGCCTGCGCGACCAGCATTTCGTCGACCATCTGCCAGACTTCTTCCGGCGAGCAGACCGCGCCGACCAGCGGATCGTGCAGCACCGCGAGTTTCAGCAGTTCGACATTGCCCTCCACCGCCGCGCGCGTCGCCATGCGTTGCACGTTGATGGTGACATCGCAGGTCGCCGCGCAGGCCTCAGGCAGAACCAATCCGGCCGACCATGTTGAAGCCGAACCGGTCAACGAAGCCGGGCGCCTCGACGATCGCGTCCTGGGGCAGATTGGAGATTACGCCCTTGTTGCGCACATTGAAATGACCCGCGGTAGACCCGGCCCGTTTCGCAGAGCCTCGATGATATGGCTCGCGTGCTCGCTGGACCGCTTCGCAGGATCAAGAGGACGTCGACGCATCCGCCAGGAACTTGGGATAGTCGGTCTCGAACCAGTTGCGGGTCTCCGTGACATGGCGAAGATAGCCTCCGGTCTCGCCGTGGATCCAGTCGGACATGTCGATCCACCGGGCGATCTCGTCGGGGCGCTTGCGATACCATGGCAGGTATTCTGAAAGGTGGCCGTTGCTCTCCGTCGAATAGACGCCGAATCGCCGCAGCACGTCGATGCGAACCTTCTCCTGCTTGGAAAAGACAGGATGCCTCTCGAAGGCGGCGATCAGTTCGTCCTTGCCGATCCGCCGGCCTTTCAGCCGGAGGTCGATGAACCAGGTCTGATGGTTGATTCCGGCGCAGATGTAGTCGAGATCCGAATGGCGTTCCGCCCCCAAACGCGTCGGCGATCTGCGCCGCGCCATGCTGTACGCCGTGGCAGAGCCCGACTGTCCTGACCTTGCCGTGCTCGAGGGCGGCCCAGGTATTGATCGCCATCGGGATTGGCGTAGTTGAGGAACAGCGCGTCGGAGGCGGCGACTTCGCGGATGTCGTGGCAGAAGTCGAGGATAACCGGCACATTGCGCTGGCCATAGAGCAGGCCGCCCGCGCAGATCGTATCGCCGACGCACTGGTCGACGCCGTATTTCAACGGAATGCGGATGTCGTCGGCATAGGCCTCGATGCCGCCGACGCGGACGCAGCTAATCACGTAATCGGCGCCTTCAAGGGCGCGGCGGCGATCGGTGGTCGCGGAGACCTTCGTCGGCAGTTTGTTGACCTCGATCATCGTGTTGATGATGCGGCCTACCAGCTCGAGGTTGTGTGCGCTGAGGTCGGTCAGCGCGAACTCGATATCGCGCAGTTCCGGCACGCAAAGAATGTCGGAGATCAGCTTTCGTGTGAAGCCGACGCTTCCCGCGCCCACGACAGCGATCTTAACTCCGCTCAAGCGTGCCTCCCTCGCGTTCGTCAAATCGCTCGGCGGTTTGGCGACCACTTGCAGACTACCCCGTTCGCGCGGTAAGTCCATTGCGTGAGTTGGGTAAATCTGTGCTATTATGGGTAACTTTGTTCTCGATCAGATCGTTGAGCTGATCCCTGCGATGCGCACGATTTCGCTGCCGCGCGGGCGTCATCGGCTTCATGTCATGCCGACGACCGCCGGATGCGAGATACAAAACAGCGCACAATATTCCTGGGACGGGCAGAAGCGCGGCCAAAAGCCTTTCACGCTGTTGCAGCATACGATTTCCGGCGCCGGCTGGTTGGAATGGGAAAAGCGCCGCTTTCGTGTAGGCCCGGGCGAAACGATGTTGCTGACCATTCCGCACGCGCACCGCTACTGGGTGGAAAATGGCGGACAATGGCAGTTCTTCTGGATCTCGATGAGTGGTCAGGAGGCGCTGCGCGTACATCGCAGCGTCATCGCGGCCTCCGGCCCGGTCCTGAAGCTCAGTTCACCGACCGTCGAGCGTCTAGCTTCCTGTTGTCTGCGAATTCTGGAAGATTCGAGCAACGCGCCGGGAGCTCTGTCTTCGCTGGCCTACGAGGCGCTGATGGCCCTTTCCGACGAATTTTCCGAAGGAGCCAGCCCATGCTGGAAACGCCGCTGACGTCATCGTTCGCGCCGCCGAGCAGATGCGCGGCAATTTGGGCGCGCATCTCTCCGTGGCCGAAATTGCGGCGCTCGCCGGCCTGTCGCGCGCGCATTTCACGCGCAAATTCGCTGGCGCCGTCGGCATGTCGCCCTGGCGGTTCGCGCAGACCGAGCGTATGCGGCGCGCCCTCGGGTTGTTGATCGCCAATCCCGACCTGACCGTCAAACAAATATCGGGCATGTCGGGGTTCGAAGACCCAAACTACTTCGCAAAAGTCTTCAGGAAGCAGTTTTCGATAAGCCCCACTGAATTCAGGCGACGCGGCGTCCTCGCGTGAGCAAACGGCGCTGCGTTGCGATCGCGCCCTTCACGTCGGGAATCGCCGTTCGCTTTGGTAGGCTCCAGGGAAACCAACCGGAGCGAGCTTTAAGCGATTTGTCGCGCCGCCCAAAGCGCGCCGACCTGGGGAAGGCATCCGAAATGCGCGGATCGGTTTCCCGCCATGCTCGTCCGAACCTGCCTTCTCGCTTCAATACACGAACAAGACGCTTTTCGAGTTCGCGCCCAAATCGAGGGGCGGCTGGACGAAGACGGGGTCGTGGGGGCAGAATGCGCCTCGAGGGAGGAGCGACATGCTGACCGAATTCCGCATCAACCATATTGCGCTCGACGTGCGCGATCTCGGGAAAAGCGCCGCCTTCTACGGCGAAGTGCTGGGTCTGAAGGAGATCGTCAACAAGACTGGCAACCCTAAGATCCGTTGGTTTGGCTTCGACGGCAACCGCGAGATACACCTCATCAGCGGCGCCGCCGACCCTGCGCCGGCGCGCTCGATCAACGAACACATGTGCCTGTCGACGCCTCATTTCGACGCAACCCTCGAGTATCTGCGCAGCAAGGGCGTCCGCTATCAGAACCTGATGGGTGAGGTCGGGACGTTCAATTACCGCGGCGACGGGGTGCGCCAGACTTACTTTCAGGATCCCGACAATTACTGGGTCGAGGTCTGCGAGGCCCATCCCGACGGGACCGTGGGATGAAAAACGACGGGCGCGCGAAAATCCTTCGCTCCGGAGCCGACCGGCCTCAGCGCTCGGGTTCACAATTGACGGGGCGCGCCGCCTTGTCCTACGGTTGGGGCCGTGAGCGCCGGTCTGACGGGAGGTTTTGATGTCGTGGACTGCCCCGGAAGTGGTTGAAGTCTGCCTTGGCATGGAAGTCACCAGCTACGCCCCTGCGCAGAGCTGATTGAGGCGCGCCGCGGGGCGCCTCAGGCCGTGCGCATGCGCCGGTACTCGAATGGCGGCGGCGGCTGCGCCGCCTCTTGCGTCGCGATTTCGGCGAAAAGCTCGTGGCTCCTGGAATATTGGCAGGCCGGATCGACCTCGGTCGCATCGCCGGTGATCGCAAAGGCCTGACAGCGGCAGCCGCCGAAATCGATTTTGCGGCGGTCGCAGGACCTGCAGGGCTCTTTCATCCAGTCCTCGCCGCGAAACGCGTTGAACGCCTGGCCGTCGCGCCAGATTTCGACGAGCGGCCGCTCGCGCACGTTGTCGAAACTCAGCCCCGGCAAGGTCGGCGCCGGCTGGCAGGGCAGGGCGAGCCCCGAGGGCGTCACCGCGATGATCGAGCGCGCCCAGCCGCCCATGCAGGCCTTTGGAAATTTCGCGTAAGGGTCGTGGATGACGAAGTCGAAGGTCATGACTCCTTCAAGCCGCGCTCTTGCCGCCTCGACCACGCCGATCGTCGCCTCGAAAGCCTCGCGGGTCGGGATCAGCGCCGCGCGGTTCTTCTGCGCCCAGCCATAGTACTGGATATGCGCGACCTCGATGCGCTGCGCGCCCGCCTCCTCGGCGAAGTCGATGATTTCCGGCAGGCGCGCGATGTTCTGGCGATGCATCGGCGCGTTGATGGTGAGGCCAAGCCCCAGTTCGCGCGTCCAGCGCGCGACGTCGCGTTTGCGCGCGAGACCGCCTTTGTAGCCGGAGATACGGTCGGCGTTTTCGGAGTCGACGTCCTGAAGGGAAAGCTGCACATGGTCGAGCCCGATCCCAGCGAGATGGGTCAAAGTCTCCTTGGTCAGCAGCACACCGGCCGTGATGAGGTTGGAATAGAGGCCGGCCTCGACCGCAAAGGCAAGGATTTGGGGGAGATCGCGCCGCGCCGTCGGCTCGCCGCCGGAGAGGTGCAGTTGCAGCACGCCCGCCGCCGCCGCCTCGAAATAAACCTGGCCCCAGTCTTGAGCGCTCATTTCCGCGTTGGCGCGCTCCATCTCCAGCGGGTTGGAGCAATAGGGACATTGTAGCGGGCAGCGATGGGTGAGCTCGGCGAGCAACCCCGCCGGCCCACCGGAGAAGGGTGGATAGCCCTTGGCGCGGTCCGAAAGCGGCGGCGCGCGGAACGCGTCGGGACCATCGCGCAGCAGCCTTTTGTCGGCGAGGCCCTGCAGCATCTTTGTCACGTCGCGGCCGATGATTTCGGCGGGAGCCGAATAGGCGGCGGCCAGCTCGCTGACGATCTCCGCGACGCTTCGCGCGCCGTCGCATAGTCTGAGCACCGCGACGCCGATCGCGTCGAGCTGATAGGCGCGCTCCGGCGCGAGGATCACGAAGCGCCCGCGAACGCGATCCTCGTGCAGGCGCGCCCAGCGCGGAAAGGCCGGACAGACGCTCTCACTGATGATCAGCCGTTTCGCTGGCGCGCTCATGTCATGCGGCCGGTCGGAAGGCGCCGGGCGGGATGACGCCCGGCGTCACATAGGCGTGGTTCAGCGCATCGAGTTGCGCCCACAGCACGTCGCACTTGAATTCGACGGCCGCGACGCAGGCTTCCTGCTCGGCGCGCGTCGTCGCGTGGCGCTTGATGTAGTCGAGCGCGAATTCCGAGTCGCGCGGCGCTTGCGCCAGACGGCGGCGGAAGTACGCCATCACGGTTTCGTCGATGAAGCTGTAGTTCTCGAGCATTCCCGAAATGCGCTCGCGGTGGATGGCGGGGGCGAACAGTTCCGTCAGCGAGGAGGCGACGGCGACGACCAGCGCCTGCTCAACGACAAAGCGCACGTAAGCTTCGACCGCGAATTTCGTGGCGGCGAGCGCGCCGCGCCTCGAGATCACATAGTCGCGCTCCAGCCCGAGCCCGTCGGTGAGGACTAGCCAGCGCTCGATGCCGCCGGCCTCTTCGCCGAGACCGTCATGATCGTGGATGCGGCGGACCCACTCGCGCCTGAGCTCCCGATCATGGACGCGGCTGACGAAAGCGGCGTCCTTGCGCGGAACCGCCGACTGATAGCAGTAGCGGTTCAGCGCCCAGGCCTGCACCTGGCCCCTGTCGAGCTTGCCGCCGTGCAGCAGCTTATGAAACGGGTGTTTGTCGTGATAGCGCTCCGCGCCGACGGCGCGGATGGCGGCTTCGAATTCCTCGCCTGACCAAGGTCTGTCGTCGGCGCTCATAGCTCGAACCTCATCCCGTCTTCTCCAATCGTCCAGCCAGCCGCTTCTGCTGCGGCCCGCTCTTTCGAGCTTCTGTCGAGCACGGGATTGGTATTGTTGATGTGAACAAAGACTTTACGCGCGACGCCGAGCGTTGCGAAGGCGGCGATCGATCCCTGCTCGCCGCTCATGACGACATGACCCATCCGCGAACCCGTCTTGGGGCCAAGGCCTTGTTTCAGCATTTCGTTCTCCGACCAGAGCGTGCCGTCGAACAACACGAGCTCGGCGCCAGCGAGGCGCCCGCGCAAAACTGTGTCGATGCGCGCGCAACCGGGGATGTAGCAGAACGATTTGCCGCTCGCTTCGTCGATCACGCGCAGGCCCACGGCATCGCCGTCGCGCGAGCCGAAATTCTCTTGCCCTTCGTCCTCGAGATAAAGCGCGATCTTACCCGGCACGACGAAGGTCTCGAGCGAAAGACCTGCGCCGACGATCCGTGTGTGCGCATCAAGGCCAAGCGGGCGGCGCTGGACGAGATCGGTCGCCAAAACATCGAAGATGCTTATGCCGGCGAGCGTGTCGAGCACGCGCGGCGCGGCGTAAAGGTCGAACGCCTGCCGCTCGCGCAAGCTAAGCAGGCCGGCGACATGATCGACGTCGGCGTTGGTCAGCGCGACGGCGCGCACAGGGCTTGCCCGCTTTGGCCCGTCTGCGCCGGGCCAAAGTTCAGGCGTCGCCGCGATCTGCTGGCTGAGGTCGGGCGAAGCATTGATGATGAGCCAGTCCGCGCCATGGGCGCTGACAGCGAGCGAGGATTGCGTCCTCGCGAGAAAATCCGGCGCGCCGGCGCGAACCGCGCGGCAATTGGCGCAATTGCAGTTCCACTGCGGAAAGCCGCCTCCGGCCGCCGAGCCGAGGATTTTGATCCACACGCCGTTTTGCCGCCTTGCCGCGCCCGCCCGCGCGTTCGCGCGCCATCCGGACGCTTCGATTATGGCCGGGCGCCGCCGCGCTCACAAGCGAGCGCGAGGCGAGGCGCCGTTCAGGCGATCGCGAAGATCCCCACCGCGTGGCTGACCCCGCGCAACATCGAATCTTCCCTCCGCGTGACCTTGGCGCCAGCTTCGGCCAGGATTTCTGCGACCTTGGGGTTTTCGACCACGCTCTCGGTTGCGAGGATGGCGGTGGGATCGGCGAGATTGTTCACGCGCGAGGCGACGTTGACGGTCTGGCCAAAATAATCCTGACGCTCGTCAAGCATGACGGCGAGGCAGGGCCCTTCGTGCAGCCCGACGTTGAGCGCGAGATCGACGCCGCCGGCCGCCTCATTGAGCTTGCGCATCGCCTCGCGCATCTTGAGCGCCGCGCGTATCGCGCGATCCGAAGTCGGGAAAGTCGCCATCACCGCGTCGCCGATCGTCTTGACCACCGCGCCCCCCTCGCCGGCGATCGTCTCGACTAGAGCCGCGAAATGCTCGCGCACAAGATCGAAGGCGGCGAGATCGCCGATGCGGTCGTAGAGCGCCGTCGATCCCCTGAGATCGGTGAACAGGATCGTCACATTGGTGATCTTGAAGCTCTGTTCCTTGGTCAGCGTCGCGGTGCGATAGAGCTCGCGGAAAGTTTGGTTGCTCAGCACGCGGGTCGCCGTCAGGAACGGACGCCGATGTTCGAACACGCTCTGCATCGCCTCGTTGAGCAGCCAGAGGCCTGGAAGGGTTCTTCGCGGCGAGCGGTTTTCGAACGCGATTCTCACCGGGCCCGGCTGCAGCGACAGCTTGCCGGCGTTGGTGTTCGGCGCGTTGAACACGACAGACAGGTTTCTGCGCTCGTGGGTTTCCTCGCCCTCGACTTCGAGATAGCGGGTCGTGTGGCTGACGGGATCGAAGATCATGACCTGCCCGCGCGGCAGGGTCAGCGACATGGTGGCGCGCTCGCCCGGGGCGAGTTCGGCGGTGTCGAGCGTCGCCTGCTCGACGATTTCGGCGATATTGTCGGGCGCCTCGACGGCCGAACCCAAAAAAATCTGGCGCGCATATTCCGGGAGCGACAGCAGATCAGGATCATGCGCCTCGATGCGTCTGACGCGCGGATTGACCGTGAAGGCGACTTCGACGCATTCGTCGAGGATCGTCTCCGAGACCATATCACAGAACGAGCAGTAGAACTCGGATTTCTCGAACGTCTTCAGCGTCGAGCCGGTCTCTAGAACGCCGCCGCAACTTCGGCAGATCATGTTCCAGCACAGATCGAAGATGCCGACGCTCGAGGCGTGCAGCAGGGCGTCGATCACCCGGTCTTCCGGCAGCCGGTGCTTCGAAGCATGAGCGAGCGCGTTGACCTGATTTAGCTCGCGGTCGAGCCCGCTCTCGACAAGTTGTCTCAGGGAGGCGACGGCCACGGGATCGGCCGTTTGCTCCACCGCGTTCCAGAGGGGTTCGAACTCGCTCACGACGGCCTCTCAGGGCTGCTTCTGCGCCCAAGTACAAATAGGGAACTCTCGCGCCAAATCAAGCCTCCGACGAGGCTTTAAATTGGCGGTCCCTACCAGTCTTGTTCGGATGAAGCTCAGCGCCTGCGAGCGGCCGACCCGGATGCTCAATGCAGCTTGCGAGCCTGCGAGCTAATTTGGCCTTTTCCCGGGGTTTGCGCCGCCGCGCCCGCTTGCTCGAGCTTCTTGGCTTCTACGCGCGCGCGCAGGTCATGCAGAACCGGGTTGATGAGCTGATGCGCAAGCGCGACGCCCTTGGCGGTGGCCTCGGCGGATACGCCGTCCACGGTGGCGAACAGCTTGGCGCGCATCGCGAATTCAAGACGATCCATGTCGCCGTGTTGCTCGCCCACGACGAGCTCGGCCGCCAGAAGCGACACCATCTTGGTCAACGCCGCAAGCGCTACGCTCGCGACATCGTTATCTTCGACTATTTTGGCCATTGCGTCTCCATCTTCGCAGGTTGTCATATTTCCAGCATTTTTGTCAACTTACCTGGATTCCAGGGCTCGTTTCGCGCTACCCTCTTGATTTCATTTTCTAAGCTATTGTTTTGACGATAATATCTTCCTATTATATTGTGGCAAAAAGAGGGCGAAGCGGCGGCGGCGCGCGTCCATTCCTCGGGTTTTCGTTCGGCGCCCTTGCGCGGGCTCCGCGCGCGCTTCAAGCTCTTTCCTCAAAGAGGAGCCGCCAGATGATCTTCACCGCCGAGCATGAGGAGCCGCGTCGAACGCTGCAGCGATTCATTGCTTCCGAAATCAACCCGAACCTCGACGCCTGGGAGAAGGAGGGACGCTTCCCCGCGCACGATCTGTTCAGAAAACTCGGCGCGCTCGGCTTTCTCGGTCTCGACAAGCCCGCCGAATTCGGCGGCCAGGGTCTCGACTATTCCTACGGGCTGATGATGGCTGAAGAACTCGGAACCATCCATGGAGGTTCCGTGCCGATGGCGATCGGCGTGCAGACCGACATGGCGACGCCCGCGCTTGGCGCGCTTCGGCTCGGACGAATTGCGCCGGGAGTTTCTGGCGCCCTCGATCTCCGGCGAATATGTCGCGTGTCTCGGCGTCAGCGAAATCGGCGCCGGCTCAGACGTCGCCTCGATCCGCACCTATGCGCGTTCCGATGGCGACGACTACGTCATCGAGGGCGGCAAGATGTGGACGACCAACGGCGCTCAGGCCGACTGGATGTGTTTGCTCGCCAACACCTCCGATGGCGCCGTCCATCGCAACAAGTCGCTGATCTGCGTGCCGATGAAATCGAGAGGCGTGAGCGTCGCGCGCACGCTCGACAAGCTCGGCATGCGCGCCTCCGACACCGCGCAGATTTTCTTTGACGACGTGCGCGTGCCCAAACGCTTTCGCATCGGCGAGGAGGGCCGAGGATTCATCTATCAGATGACGCAGTTTCAGCAGGAGCGGCTGTGGGCCGCCGCCTCCTGTTTGAAAGGCCACGAACATCTGATTGAAGAGACGATCCGCTATACGCGCGAGCGCAAGGCGTTCGGCAAGCCAATTCTCGACAATCAGGTCGTCCACTTCAAGCTCGCCGAGTTGCAGACTGAAGTCGAACTGTTGCGCTCGCTGGTCTATCGCGCCGGAGAAGCCATTCTCGCCGGCGAGGATTCGACCAGGCTCGCCACGATGGCGAAACTCGAAGCGGGCCGGCTAGGCCGCGAGCTGCCGAGCGCTTGTCTGCAATATTGGGGCGGCATGGGCTACATGAGCGAGATCCGTCGTCTCGCGCGCCTTCCGTGACTCGCGCCTCGCGGCGATCGGCGGCGGCGCCGACGAGGTGATGCTGACCATTCTCGCCAAGATGATGGGGACCGCGCCGGCGTGAAGGGCGAAGCGAAAAGCTTGGGCCGGGGCCCCATCTGAAATCTTCAGTGCCGCTCGTCTCAGATAAGTTCGAGGCGAAGCTCGCGTCCGACAGCCCGGGCCGCCATCATCAAGGTCTCAAGCGTCACGCTTCCGCTCGAAGGATCGAGCAGGCGATCGACCTGTGCTCGGCTGGTATGCATGAGTTCGGCCATGCGCGATTTGGTGAGACCGCGCTCCTTCATCGCGGCCGCGATCTGGTCGGCGATGACGCTCTTCACCGCGGCGGCCGTCACTTCCTCACGCATGCCCTTTTCGTCGAGCCAGCTTTCGAAGGTCGAGCCGATATGCGGATTCTTGGTCGTCATGGTGCCATCGCCTCCTTCAATCGCTGTTGCGCCAAGGCTAACTCACCGGGGGCGTCGCCTGCGTCTTCTTGATGAAGGCGGTCAGAGCGATCAGCGTTCCGTCATGAAAGCCGAACAGCACGCGCGCCTCGCGGCGGCTCGGCAATGACGAACGGACTTCCCAAAGACCGCCGCCGAGCGGGCGGCACACCGGCAGCCCTATCGGCCAGCCGAATTGCACTTTCGCGATGTCGCGCCCAATAATCCGTTGATCTTCGCGCGGCAACTCGTTCAACCAGTCCCGCACCGGCTCGCGACCGGTGGCGGATTTCCAAAATACTAACGGTATGGGTGTCAGCCGTTCGATCATTCACCACGCGCGTTGTACCAATTTAGATACAATTCTGCAAGGACCAGCTCGCCACTGCGCGCCGGGCGCTTTGCCGCGATCCGCTCCACGCCGTATAGACCGGGTTCTACGCAAAGGAGCCAGGGCTCATGAATGCACCCCGCATCGCCTTCATCGGCGCTGGCTCCACGGTGTTCATGAAGAACATCGTCGGCGACATCCTGCAGCGACCCGCGCTCGGCGGCGCGACGATCGCGCTGATGGACATTGATCCGCGCCGCCTGGCGGATTCCGAGATAGTGGCAAGGAAGATCGCTTCGAGCCTCGCCGTCTCCGCCCGCGTTGAAACGCATCTCGATCGGCGCGCCGCGCTGGAGGGCGCTGATTTCGTCGTCATCGCCTTCCAGATCGGCGGCTACGATCCCTGCACGATCACCGATTTCGAGGTCCCGAAGACGTACGGCCTCAGGCACACGATCGCCGATACGCTCGGCGTGGGCGGCATCATGCGCGCGCTGCGCACCGTGCCGCATCTCTGGGCGGTGTGCGAGGACATGATGCTGGTATGTCCGAACGCGATCCTGCTGCAATACGTCAATCCGATGGCGATCAACACCTGGGCGATCTCCGAAAGGTTCCCCGCTATCCGCCAGGTCGGCCTCTGTCATTCGGTGCAGGGCACGGCGATGGAGCTGGCGAATGATCTCGATCTGCCGATCGAGCGTATCCGCTATCGCGCCGCCGGCATCAACCACATGGCCTTCTATCTGGAGTTCGAGGCGCGCGAGCCGGATGGCGGCTGGCGCAATCTCTATCCCGATCTCCTCGCCGGCTATCGCGCCGGGCGAATCCCGAAGCCGGATCCGCAACATCCACGCTGCCCCAATCTCGTCCGCTACGAGATGCTGACGAGGCTCGGCTACTTCGTCACCGAAAGTTCTGAGCATTTCGCCGAATATACGCCCTGGTTCATCAAGCGCGACCGGCCCGACCTGATCCAGAAATTCGGCGTTCCGCTCGACGAATATCCGAAGCGCTGCGTCGAGCAGATCGAGCGCTGGAGCCGCGTCGCGGAAAGTTATCGCAAAGCGGAGCGCATAGACGTGCCGGCGAGCCACGAATATGCGTCAGAGATCGTCAACTCGGTGTGGACCGGCGCGCCCTCGGTCATCTATGGCAATCAGCGCAACAACGGCGCGATCTCCTCGCTTCCCGATGATTGTGCGACGGAAGTTCCCTGTTTGGTAGATGCGACCGGCATCCATCCGACCCGCATCGGCGCGCTGCCGCCGCAATTGACCGCGCTGATCCGCACCAACATCAACGTCCAGGAACTGACGGTGCGCGCCCTGACGACGGAAAACCGCGAGCACATCTACCACGCCGCGATGATGGACCCGCATACGGCGGCCGAACTCGATCTCGATCAGATCTGGCGCTTGGTTGATGACCTCATCGCCGCGCACGGGGAGTGGCTGCCGCGGTGGGCGAGATAGAGCTGGTTGGAACCGCCCTCACCGATCCCCTCCCCCCTTGTGGGGGAGGGTAGGGTGGGGGGTGCGCCCGGAAAGCGCGGTGGTTTTCACCCCCACCCCATCCCTCCCCCATCAAGGGGGAGGGGGCCGCTTCGGCCGGTCTGGCAACCGCTTTAACAAACAATCAAACTATAAAACAAAAACGGGTCCCGCCACCCGCAACCTCATCCTTCGACAAGCTCAGGGTGAGGGAAGCGGGTCGCACTGACGTTGGCGCGTAAAACTCAAATCACATTCCGCTCGAGCAGCGGCTTGTTGGCGGCGATGCGCTCGTAGGCGAAATCGGCGAGGTCGAGCGTGCGATAGCCGCCGTGGACGATGAGCTCCGACAATCCTCGCCCGACCGCCGGCGATTGCTGCACGCCGTGGCCGGAAAATCCGGCGGCGAGATAGGCGTTCTGATAGCCGGGCAGTCTGCCGACGATCGCGTTGTGGTCGAACAGATTGAGGTCGTAGTGGCCGGCCCAGGCGCGCGACAGTTTCAGGTTCTCGAAGGCGGGCACGCGGTTGGCGATCGAGGGCCACAGCACCTCCTCGAACTGCGGCCAGATCACCTCGAAATCGTCGCAGTCGGGGTCTTCGGATTCTGGCTGCGAATAGCCGACGACATAGGTGCGCCCTTCGGGGCGGAAATAGACGCCATTGGTGTCGATGACGAGCGGGCAATCGGGGAAATGCTCCTTCGCCTCGAACACAAACACGCAGCGTTTCTTCGCGTGAACGGGGATGTCGACGCCGAGATGGCGCGCCAGCTTCGCGGCGCCCGAGGCGCCGGCCGTGTTGACGAAGGCGCCGCAGGCGACGCGCTCGCCGCTCGCCAACTTCACAGCCGTAACGCGCGCGCCGTCGCGCTCGACCTCGACGACCTCGTCCTCGCGATAGATCGCGCCTTGCGAGCGCGCCTTGCGGCGAAAGGCCTGCATGAGCTGGTAGGAGTCGAACCAGCCTTCGCCCGACAACCCAAGCGAGCCCAGCGTCACGCCCTCGAGATTGAGGAAAGGATAGCGCGCCGCGATCTCGCTCGGCTCCAATAACGCGATATTGGCGCCCTCTTCCGATTGCAGCACATGGTTGTCGCGCAAAACCTCGGCGCCCGCGTCGCTCGCGAGATAGAGATAGCCGTTTTCGGTCAAGGGAATGTCGGGCGCATCGCCCTCGACGGCGAGCGTCTCCTTCGCTTGTCTGAGGAAGGCCACGCCGGCGAGGCCGACGCGGATGTTGATGCGGGTCGAGAATTGCTGGCGGACCGAACTGAGCGACAGCGACGTCGCCGCTTTCGCGTAGGAAAAATCCTTCTCGACGACGAGCACTCGGCCGCGAAAGCCGCTATCGGCGGTCAGGTGATAGGCGAGCGACGAGCCGACGATGGCCCCGCCGGCGATCACCACATCGAACCCGTCCGCCATTCCAACTCTCCCAACCCCGACTGTCGCGATTTGCGTTTTGTGCTAGAGCGCTGTCAAGAACGGGCCGAACGCCCGGATGTTCGTGAAATCAAGGGTCGCATCCCATGCGGATATCGCAGCGCGCCAGCGACGAAATGCGCAAAGTCACGCTCGAGCGCGGCGTCGTCCGTTACGCGGAAGGCTCGTGCCTCGTGAAGTTCGGCGACACGCATGTGCTGTGCGCCGCCTCGCTGGAGGACAAGCCGCCGCCGTGGCTGCGGGGCCAGGGCCGGGGCTGGGTCACCGCGGAATATGCGATGCTGCCGCGCGCGACCCTGACCCGCACGCGGCGCGATTCCTCGACCGGCAAGGTGTCCGGCCGCACCCAGGAGATCCAGCGGCTCATCGGCCGTTCCTTGCGCGGGGTCGTCGACCTCGGCCGGCTCGGCGAGCGCCAGATCACCATCGATTGCGACGTGCTGCAGGCCGACGGCGGCACGCGCACGGCCTCGATCACCGGCGCCTGGGTCGCCCTGCACGATTGCGTAAAATGGATGGTGCAGCGCTCGATCCTGAAGGAGAGCCCGATCCGGGATTTCGTCGCCGCGGTGTCCTGCGGCATCGTGAAGGGCGAGGCGCTGATCGATCTCGACTATGGCGAGGACTTCGACGGCGGAGACCGACGCCAATTTCGTCATGACCGGCGCCGGCGGCCTCGTCGAGGTGCAGGGCTCCGCCGAAGGCGCGCCATTCAGCGAGGCGGAGCTTTTGAAACTCCTGGGACTTGCCCGCGCGGGCATCACAAAGCTCGTCGCCCTGCAAAAGGCGACGGTCGGCTGAGGAGCGTCGGCGTCCACGCCGACGTCGCGAAGCGAGACTTGTTTTACAGGATCGCTTCTAGACCACGCCGCCGAATGACATTCAGCATGGCGAGCAAGGCCCCGCTTGGATGCGCCGCGCCGCGCTCGAGCTTCGAAAGATGAGCAGGCGTTAAATTCAAATATTTCGCGAGATAGGCCTGACTGACGTTGGCCCGCTCGCGCAGCGCACGGATTTCCGGCCCGCTCAAGGGAACAATGACGGGTGCTTGCTCGTCCGTTTCGAGATCTCGCAACGTCCGCTTGTGCGTTGCGTCGTTGATCATGCCAAGCTCGCGAAGATCGTCGAAATTTTCCGTCATTTCCGCTGCGAAGCGAGCTTTCTCGCGGGCTGTCGTTGTATTCTTGGTCATCGTCGCGCCTAAAGAAAGATGATAAACGGAAGCATAATGTACCTAAAGCCGACGCGCCCTGTAATCGCGGTCGGCGACCCATATTCGCTCGGTTAGATGCCCTCCGTGTCATCCCCGCGGAAGCGGGGATCCAGTGTGTGACGCTGGGCTTGCGGAACAGGGCTGGAAACCTTGAAGCCGCTGAGCCCTACGACGCTGGGTCCCCGTTTTCACGGGGACGACAGGCTCCCAATCCGAGCGCTGATGGGTCGCTGACCGCGGCTGGCCGAGCTCATCGAGCTCGGCTACATCTCCGTTACGCCTGCGACGTCGACACCGCGAGCACCGGCCGCAGCGCGGGGTTCGCGGCCAAGGCCTCGGCGTTGAGGCGCGCGCAGGCCGCCTCAACCGTGTCCTGCAAACGCTGCGCGAATTCCGCCCTTTCGAGACCGGGCGCGATCGGCGGCAGATATTCGATCACGGCGACGCCCGGCCGGCGGATGAAGCCGCGCCTCCCCCAGAACAGCCCGGTATTGAGCGCGACCGGCAGGCAAGGCGCCTGGTTGCCGAAGTAGAGCGCGGCGACCCCGGACTTGTAGGCGGGCGGCGCGCCCGGCGGCCGCCGCGTGCCCTCGGGATAAATGTAGACCTGTCGCCCGTCGCGTAAGACCTGCCCGGCCTGCGCGACGATCTGCGTAAGCGCCGACTGTCCTGCGGCGCGATTGATGGCGATCTGCCGGCTGACGATCAGGTAGAGGCCGAACAGCGGAATGTAGGTCAGCGATTTTTTCAGGATGATCGCGAAGTCGGGCGTGTAGCGCAGCAGCGCAAAGGTCTCGAGAAACGATTGGTGCTTGGCGGCGACGATGTAGCCGCCCTCCGGGATGTTCTCGAGCCCGCGATATTCGACTTTCAGCCCGCAGATGTATCGAAGCGTGAAGACCGACCAGTCGCCCCAAAGCTGCGCGATGAAGAACACGCCCCTGCGGCCGAACAGCAAGGCCGGCAGGCCGAAGATCATCAGGATGATCGTCGAAAGGTAGAACGTCAGATTGTAGGCGAGCGAGCGCAAGACGATCGTCACGGAACTCAAAAAGCCTCTCGAACTACCTGAAGCCGCGCAGGTGCTGTAGTACGATCCGGCGCGAAAGATAACCCGTCAGCATCGTTACGCCGAAGCCGATAGCCACGAGCGCGGCATAGCCCAGCGCGTGGAGGGAAAAAGCGCCAAACAGCGCTGCGATCTCGGAGCCGCCAGGCGAGTTCGTCCACCACCACGAGGCGAGGCCGCCAACCAGGAAGGTCAGCGCCGCCGCGCCGCCGCCGGCAATCGCGCCGCGCGACCCGAGCCGCAGGAAATGTTGCTGGAACTGCGCCGCGATGAAGCCGTCGGAGGCGCCGACGAAATGCAGCACCTCGACGATTTCCCTGGCGTTGGCGACCGCGCCGCGCGTCGCAAAACCGATCGCCGTCGCCATTGCCACGATCACCAGCAGGAAGACAGCGATGGCGAAGGTTACGATCACGTTGGAGACCGCCGTCAGCCGCTTCAACCAGGCGCCGTGATCGTCGAGGCTCGCCTGAGCCGTGACGGCCGCCAGCGCGGCGCGTAAGGGGCCGAGGTCGGTCTCGGCGCCCGAGTTCATCTTCACCGCGACGAGGCGCGGGATGGGCAGCCGCGACAAGTCGAGGCCGCGCCCGAGCCAAGGCGCCAGCAGGGACTCGGTCTGCTGCATCGTCAGCGCATGCGCTTCGGCGACCCCGGGCGCGGCGCGCGCGGCGTCGGCCACTTTGGCGAGCAGCGCCTCCGCGTCCTCCCCGGCCTTCGGCCGCACTTCGATCGTCGCGCTTTGCGAAATGTCGCCGCGCCAGGCCTGCGCCGCCTCGCCCGCGATGATCGCCGCGCCGGCCGTGATACAGGCGAGAAACGTCATGATCGCGATGACGACGATTAAAGCGCGGCCCGCGACCGTGTCGGCGGGAATGAGGCGCGTCGGGCGCTGCGCGATGACCGGAGCGCGCGGCTCAGCGATCACGATCGGTTCGGCGGCGGCCTCGTTCATGGCTCTTCCGGCTCCAGCACTTCGAGCCGACCTTCGCCGACGAACAGGCGCCGGGCCGTAGGAACGAGGTCCATCAGCGCAAGGTCGTGCGTGGCGATCACGACGGCGGTGCCCGACTTGTGGAGCTCGACGAACAGCCGAAGCAGGCGCTTCGCCATCACCGGATCGACGTTGCCGGTCGGCTCGTCTGCGAGCAGCAGTTCAGGCCGCGCTATCAAGGCGCGCGCAATCGCCGCGCGCTGCTTTTCTCCGCCCGACAGCACGGCGGGCGGAGCGCCCATGCGTTCGCCGAGGCCGACCCAGTCGAGCAGTTCCGTCACCTCGTTGCGGTATTGCGCCTCCGGCCGGCCAGTGACGCGCAACGGCAACGCGACATTCTCGTAAGTGCTCAGGTGATCGAGCAGGCGGAAATCCTGGAACACGACGCCGATGCGCCGGCGCACGCGGGTCAATGCGCTATAGGCCAGCGCCTCGGCGTTCTCCCCGAAAATCCGGATCACGCCGCTCGATGGCCTCAGCGAAAGCAGCATCAGTTTCAGCAATGTAGTCTTGCCGGCGCCGGAAGGGCCGGTCAAAAACTGAAAACTCTGCGCGGGAATGGAGAAGTTCAGATCTGCGAGGATTTCCGGACCCACGCCATACCGCAACCCGACATTTTCGAAGTGAATCACCTAAGAATCCCGAACGATCATCGCTACGGCTCTATGGGCCAAGGCCGGTCAGCCGAGCGCCGCCAAGGGTCGCTGATTCGTTTGTCCTGGCGCGTGCAAGGCTAGCATTTCGGGGCCCCCATGTCCTGCGAGGCCATTTGACACTGGCGCGCGCCTTGCGTCCAATTGCGACGTGTCGATCGGGCCTCGAGCCCCTGGGAGGAAGCCTTGAACGAGAATCTGGCGGTCGCCGCTGCAGGGTCCATCTCGGCCCGGATCGACCGGCTGCCGCCGACCCGCACCGTCTGGTCCGCGATCCTGTTGCTCAGCGCCGGCATGTTCTTCGAGCTCTACGACCTGCTGTTCACCGCCTATATCGCGCCGACGCTGGTCAAGTCCGGTCTTTTGACGCCGACGACGTCGAATTTCTTCGGCCTGACCGGCGTCGCGGGCTTCATCGCGGCGCTGTTCTCCGGCCTGTTCATCGGCACGATCGTCTGCGGCTTCTTCGCCGACCGGTTCGGGCGGCGGCGCGTGTTCGTCTTCTCGCTGCTCTGGTACACGCTCGCCAATGTGATGGTCGCGATGCAGAATGACGCCTTCGGCCTCAATCTGTGGCGCTTCATTTCCGGCCTCGGCCTCGGCGTCGAGATCATCACGATCGGCGCCTACATTTCCGAAATGGCCCCCAAGCATCTGCGCGGCAAAGCCTTTGCGTGCTCGCAGGCGGTCGGTTTCTGCTGCGTGCCGATCGTTTCGTTCCTCGCTTATGTTCTCGTGCCCAATGCGCCTTTCGGGATCGAGGGCTGGCGATGGGTGGTGCTGATCGGCGTGCTCGCCGCGGCGCTGATCGGCTTCCTGAGGCTCGGCTTGCCCGAGAGTCCGCGCTGGCTCGCCCGCCACGGCCAGCTCGCCGAAGCCGATCGCGTGCTCTCGGAAATCGAGCGCAAGGTCGCCGCGGAATATGGCGCGCCGCTGCCGCCGCCCGGCGAGCCGGAGCCGATCTCGCCGGCCACGACCTTCGCGGATCTCTGGACTTCGCCGACCCGCGAGCGCGTCATCATGATGAGCGTCTTCAACATTTTTCAGACGGTTGGATTCTACGGTTTCCAGAACTGGGTGCCGACGCTGCTCGTCAACCAGGGCGTCGAAATCACCAAGAGCCTGAGCTACACGACGATCATCGCGCTCGCCGCGCCGGTCGGCCCGCTGCTCGGCTTCTTCCTCGGCGACCGGATCGACCGGAAATTCGTCATCGTCCTGGCGGCGGCCGCGATCCTGGTGTTCGGCCTGATCTTCGGCGCAACTCGGGAGGCGGCCGTCATCATCCTCATGGGCATCGGGCTGCAGCTTGCCAACAACATCATGTCCTACAGCTTCCACGCCTATCAGCAGGAGCTGTTCCCGACCGGCATCCGCGCGCGCGCCGCGGGCTTCGTCTATTCCTGGAGCCGGCTCTCCGTCATCTTCTCGTCCTTCGTCATCGCCTTCCTGCTGCAGAAGTTCGGCGCGCCCGGCGTGTTCGTGTTCATCGCCGCCGCCATGCTGGTCGTCATCGCCGTGATCGGGCTGTTTGGTCCGAGAACCAGCAACATCGCGCTCGAGCGCATTTCGAGCTGACCGGCGCGCGCTGCGCCCTATCCGCTCCCCTCACCCGCTTCGCGGGGGAGGGGGCAGGGACGCTCCCGCCCGGGCTCCAACCGCCCTATTTTCCGTTGCCGACGATCAGCGGCTTCGACGCGGCCTTCGCGTCCGGGCGTTCGGCGAGCATTGGCAGCCCGTTCTCGCCGATCAGCGTCCAGTGTCCGTCGCGCCAGACGATCTCCTTGACCTTGCCGAGGTCCGGGATCGTGTCGCCGGGATGGATCGAGAGAATGCGCGCCCCCGATCGGACCCAGGCGTTGCCGCGGCCGACGGCGACGAGTTCGAAATCGTTCGCCGGCGTTTTGCTTGCGGCGGCGTCCGCACGCTTCGGCGTGGGCTCGATCGCGCCGACCGGCGCCCTGTCGACCGGGGGCTCCGTGGCTTCGGCCGTTTCGGAGGGCGCCGGGTTTGGCGGAGCGCTTGGCGAGCCGCCGCTCGGCTGCGCGAAGATGGCCAGATATTGCATCCCGTAGACGAGCGGCTCGTCATTGCCGCGCGTCAGCATGAGGCCGGCGAAGGCGACCGATCCGACCGCGGTGAGGAGGCCCGCGCCGATCAGCGCGGCGTCGATGAGCTTTGCCGCCACATAGCCGGCCGATGCGCCGATGACCGCGACCTTGGCGATCGTCGTCTTTGAAGGGACGCGCCGGGGTTTTCGCGGTTTGGGGTTGGGCGGAGGCGCCATTTGAAGCTCCTGCCTTTGAGGCGAAATCAGCCGCCGGCGCCCGCCTCGTCGGGCTTCGGAGGCGGCCGAAGCGCGGCGGCGAGATCGACGAACGGGTCGTTGCAAAGCGGCGAGTTGAGCATCTGCGTCATGCATTCGTAGATGCGCGGCACGGTCTTGACCGCCTGATCGAGCATCGGATCGCTGCCCGGCGTGTAGCCGCCCATCAGCCGCAGCTCGCGGGTTTCCTCGTAGCGCGCGACCATCGCCCTCAGACGCGTCACCAGCGCGCTCTGCTCCGGCGTCCAGCGCGGCGCGGCCAGGCGCGAGATCGAGGACAGCACGTTGACGGCGGGATAGCGGCCCTGATCGGCGATCGCGCGGTCGAGCACGATATGGCCGTCGAGCGTGCCGCGGATGTTGTCGGCGACGGGATCGTTGTGGTCGTCGCCGTCGACCAGCACGGAAAAGATGCCGGTGATCGATCCCGATCCGTCGACGCCGGGCCCGGCGCGCTCGAGCAGGCGCGGCAGGTCGCTGAACACGCTCGGCGCATAGCCGCGCGCCACCGCGGGTTCTCCGGCCGCAAGCGCGACGTCGCGCGCCGCATGCGCGTAGCGCGTCACCGAATCGACGATCAGCAGCACCGACTGGCCGCGATCGCGAAAATATTCGGCGATCGTCGCGGCGGTCTTGGGCGCGAGACGGCGCATCATCGGGCTTTCGTCGCCGGTCGAGACGACGGTCACCGCCTGCGAGCGGTTGTCGCCGAGCGTGTCGTCGAGGAATTCGCGCACTTCCCGGCCGCGCTCGCCGACCAGCGCGATGACGACGGCGTCGAAGTCGGGCGCGCGCGCGAGCATGGCGAGCAGCGAGGATTTGCCGACGCCTGAGCCGGAAAATACGCCCATGCGCTGCCCCGCGCACATCGGCGTGAACAGGTCGATGACGCGGATGCCGGTCTTGATCGGCTTCTTCACCCGGGCGCGCTTCAGCGCGGGCGGCGGCTCGGCGTCGAGCGCCATGGCGCGATCGCCGTGGATCAGTTCGCCCTGCTCGTCGATCGGGCGCCCCAGCGCATCGATGACCCGGCCCTTCCAGGAATCGTGCGGGCAGAGCGACAGGCTTTCGGCGCGATAGGCGCGCGCGCCGATCGCGGCGTCGCAGCGCGCGTCGAACGGCTTCAGCGTGATCGCGCCGTCCTCGATGCGCACCACCTCGCCGATCTGCTCGCGGTTCGCCGCCTGCACCTTGACGCATTCGCCAAGCCGCACGAAGCGCGACAGGCCGGCGACGCGATAATGCGAGGTCGCGATCTCCGTGACGATGCCGCTGACGCGCGTGAGCGGCAATTCGCGTACGCCCCTGCGAAATGGTGAGCTCCAGGCGTTGCAGCCGTTTTGCGGACGGTTTCCGCGCGTGCGCCCTTCGGCTCCGTCATGCGGCGCTGCCCAGCGACTTGATGGCGTCTTTGACCGAGGTCTCGCTCTTGTTGACTTCGTTGGCGACCTGTCGAAGTTGCGGGTGACCGCGATGAGCCGCGTCATTTCCTCGATCGGGTTGACGTTGGAGCCCTCGACCGCGCCCTGCACGACGCCGTTGCGGGTGAAGTCGAGCACCGCCGCGCCGGGAACGTCGGAGGTGAAACCCGAACTGCCGGCGCGCGTCAGCTGCGCCGAATTGTCGAGCGCGAAGAGCCCGATCGCGCCAGTCTGGCGGCCGTTCTGGGTGATCATGCCGTCGCCGGAAATCGCGGGGTCGCCGCCGGCGGGGTCGAGCTGGATCGGCGCGCCGCCGGCGTCCAGCACCGGAGCGCCATTGAGTTCTGCAGAGCGCCGTTCTCGGTGAGCGCAACCGTCCGTCTCGCGTGTAGATGGTCTGGCCGTTCTGGTTGACCGCGAACCAGCCGTCGCCCTGGATCGCGACGTCGAGCGGGTTGTCGGTCCGCGTCAGCGGCCCGATGCGGCGCGAGATATAGTCGTCGCCCTGGGACATAGGAGAGATTGTTGTCGCCGGCCTTGGCGAGCTGGTCCTCGAAGCGCAATCCCGTCGGCGCGAAAGCCGTCGTGTTCATGTTGGCGACATTGTCGGCGATCGTGTCGAGCCGCCGCTCGGCCGAGACCTGCGCCGACAGCGCTACATAAAGACCGTTCTGCATGATCGGCTGAAATCCACAAGCAACTCGCGGCGCCTTGCACATCATTTCTATCCGCGTCGACTTGCACGAAGCTGACCTGCCATCGAACCAGTCTCGCGTAAGATTGCAGCGGCACGTTTGCCCCCGGCCGCGAGCAGGGGGAGTGACAGTGAATTTCGCCATCGGCATGGTCATCGCCGTCGGCAGCATCATCGGCGGCTATTCCGCGCTCGGCGGCCACCTCGAAGTGCTCGTCCAGCCGTTCGAATTCGTCATCATCTGCGGCGCGTCGCTCGGCGTGTTCATCATCGCCAACCCGTTCGCCACCATCAAGGATTGCGGCAAGGCGTGCATGGAGGCGATCACCGACAAGGTGCCGAAGCCGCGCGATTTCCTCGACGTGCTGAGCGTGCTGCATGCCCTGATGCGCGAATTGCGCGCCAAGTCGCGCAGCGAGGTCGAAGTCGCATTTCGACAATCCGAAGGAATCCGAAATATTCAAGGCATTTCCAAAGCTGCTCGCCAACGCCGATCTCGTCACCTTCATCTGCGACTATTGCCGCCTCATCATCATCGGCAACGCCAAGACCCATGAGATCGAAGCGCTGATGGACGAGGAGATCGAGACGCTCACGCACGAGAAGCACAAGCCCGTGCACGCCTATCAGGCGGTCGCCGACGGACTGCCGGCGCTCGGCATCGTCGCGGCGGTGCTCGGCGTCATTCACGCCATGGGCGCGCTCGACCAGTCGCCGGAAATGCTCGGCGGCCTGATCGGCGCGGCGCTGGTCGGCACCTTCGGCGGCATCTTCCTTTCCTACGGCGTGATGGCGCCGATCGCCTCCAAGATCAACATCGTGCGCACCAAACAACTGCGCCTCTACACGCTCGTCAAACAGAGCCTGCTCGCCTTCATGAACGGCGCGATGCCGCAGGTCGCGGTCGAGTTCGGGCGCAAGACCATTCCCTCCAAGGAGCGTCCGACGATCGACACGGTCGAAAACGAAACCTCGCTCGGCGGCGGCGCGGCCAAAGAAGCGGCTTAATCGATGACCGCGCTCACACACGAAAAGGAAGCGGGCGCCTCCTGGCTCCGGGAAGCAAGGCACGAGCCGCACGCGCTGCCGATCGAAAAGATGCCGCAGCTCAACGCCTCGCTGGAGCGGTTCAGCCGAGGAGATCGGCAACGCGCTCGCGACGTCTGCGGGCGGGCGCCTTGGCACGACCGAGAGCATCGCCACCGACTACCACGTTCGAATTTTTTGGCGCGCATCAGGGCCAGGCGGCGGCGGTGCTGCGCAGCCGCGCGCTGGAAGCGCGCGCCCTGATGGTGTTCGACGAGGAGATCGTCGACATCGTGCTCAACTCGATGTTCGGCATGGACGCTGGGCGTCGAACACGAAGCTGAGGAGCAGGCAGGCGCGGCGCGAACCGCGCTCGAGAACGAACTCATAGCCGGCGTCGCGCGAATTCTCGGCGCTCCGCTGCAGGACGCTTTCGCGCCGGTGGCGAGTTTCGACCTCGGCTTCGAGAAAATCGCCGACATCGCCGATGAAAACCTGCTGGGCCCGCGCGACATGCCGGCGATCCTGGCGCAATACACGGATCAAGACGAGCGCCGGGGCGTTCCGCTGCTCGTGGTCTTGCCGCAGACGCTGACGACGCCGCTCGCCAAGATGTTCGCGCGCGGGCCCGATCCGAACGCGGCCAAGGTCGATCCGAACTGGACGCGCCAGATGGAGCAGGGCGTGACGAAGCGCAAGACTCACCCTGACGGCGATCCTCGACGAATTCGAAATGTCGCTCGGCGAAGTCGCCGGTTTCCAGGTCGGCGGACGCTGCCGCTGTCCAACATCGGCGAGGGCGATGTCCGCATCGAATGCGTCGAGCGCGGCGTTTTCCTCTGCAGGCTGGGCGAGCATGGCGAGCGCTACGCGCTCGAAGTCCAGGACATCATCGCGAACAATCCCGACGACGAATATTGCGCTCGATTGAACTGAAGCCTGAACCGACAATGACAAGGCCGAACGAGAAGAAAGATACCAACATGGACAGCGATGATCGACACTGAATGTCTCGGTTTCCGACGCCGCCGCGGCCGCCGAGGCTTGCCGGGCGCGCGCCCAATCTCGACGCCATCCTTTCGATTCCCGTCACCGTGCAGGTCGTGCTCGGCACGACCACCATGCCGGTCGCGCGGCTGATGAAGCTCGGCCGAGGCGCCGTCATAACGCTGGACCAGAGGGTCGGCGCGCCGGTGAGCGTGCTGGTCAATGGACGCACCGTCGCGCGCGGCGAAGTCGTCGTCGTCGACGAGGACAATTCGCGATTCGGCGTGACCCTGACCGAAATCGTCAATTCGCCCGACGACAGCGCCGCGGCCGCGCTGAACGATCGCGAGCGGGCCCTGACCGAACTTGAGCAGACGCGACGTCTCGCCCGGCATGGCCGGCCCGCAGAAGGCCGCGGCCATGCTGCTGACGATCGGCAAGCCGGCCGCGACGCAGCTGCATGAAACATTTCACGCCACGACGAATTGCGCGCGGTGACGATGGCCGCCGCCCGGCTGGGCGCGGTGCAGAACGACGACGATCGAGCGATCGTCGAGGAATTCACCGCCGCCTTCTCGGCCGGCGCGCCGCTGCTCGGCGACGAGAACCAGGCGCGCATGCTGATCGCCGACGCCGCCTCGCCCGAGCAGGTCGAGGACATGCTCAACGATCTCGGCGGCTGCATCATGGCCTCGACGTCTGGAAGTCGATCGCCAATCTGCCCGAGGCGCTGCTCGCGGCTTCCTGAAGGGCGAGCGCCCGATGACTGGCGACCTACATTCTCTCCAAGCTCGACGCCGCGCTTTCCGCGCGCGTCGTCGCGCTGTTGCCGCGCGAAATGCGCAATCAGGTGCTGTGCCGTCTGCTGTCGCCGCCGACCGTCGTGCCGGGCGCGCTCGAGCTCATCGAGGACGCGATTGCGGCGAAGCGCTGCTCGGCGGCGCCGCGAACTCGCGCGGCGAGGACAATCGCGTCCGCATCGCCGAAATCATCAACAGTCTCGACGCCGACCGAAGCCGAGGACGTCATGAAGGCGCTCTCCGCCAGCCGGCCGCAGGACGCGCGGGTCGTGCGCACGATGCTGTTCTCGTTCAGCGATCTGCCGCGCCTCACCCAGCGCGCGCGCGCGCTGCTGTTCGACAAGGTGTCCACCGAAGTCGGTGGTGCTGGCGCTGCGCGGCACGGAGGCGGATTTCCGCGAGCCCGTGCTGTCCGCGATGGCGTCGCGCTCGCGCCGCCTGGTCGAAAGCGAACTCGCCAGTCCGTCTTCGCCGCCGCCCGCCGAGACGGAAAAGGCGCGCAAGGCAGATCGTCAAGCTGGTGCTCGTGATGGCGCAGCGCGGCGAGATCGAATTGCCGAACGCCGACGATAGCGAAGCGGCCTGATCTCAAGCGGAGATCGACCGCCGTGGCGGAAGACGTCCGACAGCGAAGCAAGACGGAAGAACCGACAGAGAAGCGGCTCGCCGATGCGCTCGAGCGCGGCAACGTCCCGGTTTCGCGCGACGCCTCGCTGCTGGCGAGTCTCGCTGCGCTATCTCGTGATCGAGACGCTCATGTTGCCCGCGCAACGCCGGATCTTGCCGGCGACGCTGATGCATTTCATCGACGATCCCGCGGGCTGGCGGCTCGACAAGGACGCACGACGTCGTGCGAGCTCGCAGATCGTCGTGTTCGACGCGGTGGCGAAGCTCATCGCGCCGATCGTGATCATTTTCTTCGGCTTCGGTATCGCCGTCAATTCGCGCAGAACACGCCGCGGATCATCCTGACGCCGCAATCATGCCCGATTTTTCGCGGCTTTCGCTGCGCTCGGCGATGGCAAGCGATGTTCGGCCCGCGCGGCTTGACGGAATTCGCCAAGAGCATCGCCAAGATCGCGGCGGTCGGCCTCGCGGCGGCGCTCGTTGCCTCGGCGCAGCGTGGCTGATCCTGTCGGCGCTGTTCGCCGACGCCGCCGATCTGCCGCAACGGATGCTTTCGATTTGCGTCAAGGTCGACCGCCGCCGTCGCGCTCTGCATGCTCGTGATCGCCGGCGCCGACCTGGTCTGGTCGCGCATCCACTGGCGCCGCGATCTGCGCATGAGCAGCAGGAAATCAAGGAAGAGGTGCGGCAGGCCGAAGGCGACCGCATGATGAAGGCGCGCTTCCGCTCGCTGCAGCTTGGCCCGCTGCGCAAGCGCATGCTGAACGCGGTGCCGCGGGCGACGATGGTCGTGGTCAATCCGACCCATTACGCGGTCGCGATGCGCTACGTGCGCGGCGAAGGCCGGCGCCGCTCGTGCTGGCCAAGGGCGTCGACCCGTCGCGCTGAAGATCCGCGAAATCGCCGAGAGCACGAATATTCCCGTCATCGAGGACAAGCCGCTGGCGCGCGCGCTCTACGACGCGGTGCCGGTCGACAGCGTGATCCCGCCGGAATTCTATCGCGCCGTCGCGGAAATCGTTCATATGATCCAGAACAAGCGCAGATCCGGGCGCCTCGACAGCGGAGGATCAACTCATGAAACCAGATCTTCCCGCCTCCGACCACAGCCTGCACGAGCGCGTTCTCGCCGACGCGATCGTCGACGTCGCGACCGAATTGCGGCTCGCCGATCCGCTCGAATTCCTGATGATGATCCGCGGCGATCAGGCCGCCAACATCGCCGATCTCGTCAATTCCTCGAGCGAATTGTTCTTTCGCGCGGCTCGCTTCGATACGGGCTCGCCGCGCGCTGCGATCTGCGCTGGGAGACGACGCCGAGGGTCATGCTCGACATGGAGTTCCGCGAGGCGGCGGTGACCGTGTTCTTTCGCCTGACGATCCGGCGCGCGCACGCCGCCGTCGAAATTCTGGAAATGTTTTTCGAGGACGGCGAGGACATCGAGGACGAGCTCGCGAGCCGCCGCCTGTCGCAAGCGATCGCCGACCGCGCGGCTCGGATGAGCGGCAAGCTGATCGACGCCCGTTTTTCGCGAGGGCTTTCTGCGGAAGCGGCCGCGGAGCTCGTGCGTCAGGGCCACGCGCTCTATGACGAAACCTCGAGGGGCGACGGGCGGAGCGCCCATCGCCTTCGCACGCGTCTGCGCTCCGCAAAGATCATCGACAGCGCCAACGCCTTCCTGTGCGAAGCCATGCTTCAGGACATGTCTGCCGGCGGCATGCGGCTCCTGCTTCACCGCAACATCGGCCTGCCCCCGCGGTTCGGCGTCCACGACGATGGAAGCGAGGAAATCTTGACGGTCTCGCTTGCCTGGCGGCGCGGCCAGACGGTCGGCGTGCGCATCCACAGCCGCAACGCGCCGCGGCCCATCAAGCCGGTCGCGCGCGCCGCGCTTTCCGGCCGATATTATGGCATTCGCGATTAGAGCGGTCTTCAATCATATTGCATCGCGCTTTCCGTTCCTCCCCCTTGTGGGGGAGGGTAAGGGTGGGGGTAGTAACGCCCTCGAAGCGCGGTGGTTTTCACCCTCTCCCCAACCCTCCCCTATTAAGGGGGAGGGGGCTGCCGAGCTTTCCATCCGATAGCGCGCTGCTCTGATTGCCGTCGCGCAGCGCCTCCGCCATCGCGGCGAATACGCCGCGCCAATCGCCGGCCTTTGTTTGACGGAACAGCCGCGCGAGGGATACCAGGGCGAATCGTCGCGCTCGCGCAGCCAGCGCCATTCCGCGTCGTACTTCAGCGCGACCCAGACCGGACGGCCGAGCGCGCCGGCGAGATGCGCGATCGAAGTGTCGCAGGTCACGACGAGATCGAGGCTCAGCCATCACCGCCGCCGCGTCGAGGAAAGCGTCGGCGCCCGCGATCGAAACTCCTCGCCGAGGCTTTCGACAGTGAAACGGCGCCGGCGCCAGCTGCCGCCGCCGGACCCCTTCTGCAGCGAGATCAGCCGCACGCCCTCGATCGCCGCGAGCGGAGCCAGCGCCGGCAAGCGGAAAGGAGCGCGCCGATGTCGGCGGCTCGGGTCGGGATTGCCCTGCCAGACACTCCGACGCGAAAACCCGCCGTCGCCGATGCGCCGGGCCCAGCGCGCGATCCGCTCCGGCTCGGCCGCGAAGATAGGGGACGTGCGGCCGGAACGGTCTGCGAGCCGCGTGCGAAAGCGCGCGGCAGGCTCGACAGCGCGATCTGCGCATCGAAATTCGCGTCGTTCGGGGCGGCTCGTCGACGAGCGCGCACCGCCGAGCGCGGCGCGAGCAGCCGGTGCAGTTTGCGCGGGCACGACGAACGTCGTCTCCGCGCCGGCCGCGCGCATCATCGGCAGATAGCGGCGAACTGGATCGTGTCGCCGAGCCCGTGATCGTTGAACACGAGCACGCGCTCGCTCGCCGTCCCCGGCCCCCTCCACCAAGGAAAGCGCAGGCCAAGAGCGTCGGCGAGCGAGCGGCCGGAGATCCAGCGCGCCTCGTAGCCCTCCCAGCCCGCCTCGAAGTTTCCGAGCATCAGATCGAGACAGCCGCGCCCGGCATCGCCTCGCGGCAGCCGAGCGCCTCCGGCTCGAGCGAAGGCCTCGCGCGCCTCGTCGAGTCGGCCGAGCGCGCGCAGCGCGAGCCCTGAGCCGCACCAGCGCATCGGCATAGTCGGCCTTGAGTTCGAGCGCGCGCCGATAGGCCGACAAGGCTACTCGAGGACGCCCGAGCTTGTGCAAGGCATTGCCGAGATTGAGGCTCGCCTCGGCGCTGTTTGGATCAAACGTCAGCGCGCGCCGCGCCGCCTCCGCGCTCTCTTCGAGCCGGCCGAGTTCTCTCAACGCCGCCGCGCGTCCGTTGTGCAGGTCCGCGTCGCGCGATTTGCGCTTCAAGCCCGCCTCGAACGCCTCCAGCGCCTCCGCGAAGCGCCGCAGGCGGAACATCAGCTTGCCCTTGTTGGCCCATACGATCGCCATGTCCGGTTTGAACTCGAGCGCCCGGTCGTAGAAGCGCAACGCGGCCTCCAATTCTCCCGAGCGCTCGATCAGATAGGCGCCGAAGGCGAGCGCCTCCGCAAAATTAGGTTTCAGGCGCAACGCCTCGTCGAGCCGCGCCGCCGCCCCCGCCGCATCGCCGGCGCGAAACAAAGCCTGCGCTTCCCCGTAAAGCGCGATCGCTCGATTGATCGGTATGGCCGCGCCTGTCGCCAGTTGCGATCTCCTTGTCCGCCTGGCGCGGAGCCTGCGCGCAGGAACTGTCGCGGGGCTGTCGGCAAGCGTCGCCCTGTTCGCCACGCGTCAACCTTGCCCCGCCAGCAGGAGAACGTTCACGGCTCTTGTTGCTGTTCGCGCGTTCCCGCTCGTCATCCGTTCTCCGGCCCTCGCCGCGAGCTGCTATTGAACAA
Organism: uncultured Pseudomonadota bacterium; assembly: GCA_963710855.1. GTDB lineage: Bacteria > Pseudomonadota > Alphaproteobacteria > Rhizobiales > Beijerinckiaceae > Roseiarcus. Next base: position 69,010 of record CAVQBX010000030.1, read on the forward strand.
GCGGCGGTCATAGACCACAGTCGTTCGCCAAATCTTTGACGGGACACGAGTTCCATCGATGCAGCTTTCCGAGCGCGCAATAATAACAAGGGAAAGCCAAAGTATTAATGGCGATCTCGCATCTGCTTTTGATCAATTTCCGGCGCGCGGCCAAGCGGATTCCGGTCGGGGCACGGTCAACTTGCTCTCTATGCAGCTTATAGTTGTGATATATTTTCAAAAGCTTTCTTTCCCGTTCTCTCCTATTTGGGTTCCCATGGTCTTTTGTTTCGTAATGCTTGCGCCGGCGTTGCGTCGCGGCCTTCTATGGATCAACCCTGCGAGGCTGACGCTTTACGTCCTATTTTTGATTTTCGCGCTTGCCTCGCAGCTTTTCGTCTATGAATGGGCTTGGACAAGCATGGCTCTGGTCTTTGTCATAAATAGTCTTCTGATATTCGAATGGCGATTGAATACACGCGAATACGCGCAGCTTTGCCGCAATTACTCCGCAGCCATGATTTTGCCGTGCCTGTTTGTATTCGCGCAGTACGCCTACGAGATAACTCATGGCGTCGGCAATTCTTTGTCTTTGGATCCCTTTCTGCCCAAAGCGTTCTTGACCCAGGGTTTCATAGCCGAGTCGAGCACAGAGGGTTGGGTGACCTGGAATCGGCCGAACGGCCTCATTTTCGTTGAACCTTCCTTCTGCTCGGCTTTTCTGGCGGCCGCCGCCATTCTCGAAACCTATGTCACACGGCGATATTACCTGGCGCTGTTCTTTCTGGCTGGCGTCATCACGACCAATGGCGGCACCGGCCAACTGATGTTGGCGATTGCGCTCGTTGTGATCGGAGGGCTCCACCGACCGCTGACGTCTGCGATCCTCGCTATCGCGGGCGCCGTCGCCCTCGTTTCCGTGTCAACTATTTCAACAGCGGACCTGCCGTTGGTTGGTCGAATGAGCGAGCTCGGTCAGGCGGATTCGAGCGGCTATGGTCGCCTGCTGGCGCCGCTGTCGGGCCTGATAGATTTGGCTTCGCAGCCTCGATTTTTCTTCACCGGCATGGGGGCCGGGCAGATCACGAGCTCGTTCGGCAGCGCGTGGCCGCTCACCAAACTGGTCTTCGAATATGGTCTGGCGACCGGCGCGGCCTATTTTCTGCTGGTTCTGAAATGGTTCAACTGGCGAGCCAATCCGCCGATCGCGGCTGCGCTGTTCGTGGTGTTTCAATTCACGGGAGGTTATTTGGTGAACCCGTTCCTGATCTTGCTGATCCATTGTTTTTGCGCCGGCGAAGTGGCGGGGCCGGGGGTCCTCGGCGCACGAACGAAGATGCCGTGAGCGTTCGTTGACCGGCCGGCAGGAGAACGTTCATGGCTCTGGAGGCTGTCCACGCGTTGCTGTTCGACGTGTTCGGCACGGTTGTCGATTGGCGCTCCGGGATTGCGCGTGAAGCCGCGCGGTTCCTGACACGCCACGGCGCCAAATCGGTCGACGCGTGGGCCTTCGCCGATGCGTGGCGGGCGCGCTACCAGCCGGCAATGGAGGAGGTCAGAAGCGGGCGACGCCCCTTCGTGCGGCTCGATCAGCTGCATCGCGAAAACCTCGAAGCCATCTTGCCCGATTTCGGGCTCGATCGCGGCAAAGGTCTCAGGCGTAGAACTCGACGATCTGAACCGCGCCTGGCATCGCCTCGATCCGTGGCCGGACGCGGCGCCGGGCCTCGCCCGCCTGAAGGCGCGTTTCATCATCGCGCCGCTCTCCAACGGCAACATCGCGCTGATGCTGAACATGGCCAAGCGCGCCGGCCTGCCCTGGGACGCGATCCTCGGCGCCGAGGTCGCGCAAGCCTACAAGCCGTCGCCAGAAGCCTATTTGCGCACGGCCGAAATTCTGGGTTTGCGACCGGAAGAGATCTGCATGGTCGCCGCGCACAACAGCGACCTCGCCGCCGCGCAAGCCTGCGGCTTCAAGACCGCCTTCGTCCCCCGCGCGAGCGAGCACGGCCCGAAACAGACGACCGACCTCGCGCCCGAAGGCCGCTGGGATGTAACGGCCGCCGACTTCGTCGACCTCGCCCAAAAAGTCGGCGCGTAGCCTTCTCCCTTCGGGAGAACGCCATGGTCAGCGGTCACGCTGCACGCCGTCATCGCGCTTTGCTGATTTGGATGTAGCGCGCGCAGAGATGGACGAGATGGTAAAACAGCCGGGGATCTGTTCCGAGCGGCGCCGCCGCCCCACATCATGGATTGCCAACGCAATGCCGCCAATCGACACGCCGCCAATATCTCAACTCTCGCAAGTGATATCGCAGGCGATCGCACCCGCCTTCATTTTGGGTTCTGTTTCCGGATTTATCGCCGTGCTCGTCACGCGATTAAATCGCATTATCGACCGGTGCCGCAGCTTGCACGCGCAGTTGCAAACTCAAGGTCCCGGAGACCCGAGTCAGGGAGATTTGAAGCTCCTGAATAAACGGGCCGACCTCATCAATCTCGCGCTGCTTTTTGCCGTTGGCTGCGCACTGGTCACAATTCTTTTGATGATTGTCGCGTTCGCCTATGCCTTTTTTGGCATTGCTCACGAGAAGGGCGTCGCCGTGCTGTTCGCTACCGCGCTGGCTCTTTTCGCGGTTTCCCTGATCAACTTTGCCCGGGAAATTCGGATCGCGCTCAAGGACCCGAACAATTTTGATTGAATAGGGCATATCGCGCAGCGATCCTGCGGCGCGGGCCATCGGCGCAAAGCGTTGACGCCTGGCCGTCATGAAGCAGGCGTATCCTCTCCCTTCGGGGGAACGCAGCCGAAGGCCGGATGAGGGTTGTCGGCGACAGGATTTGCCGCACGAGTATGGTTGTTTCTAGCCGCCGCGACCGATTCCTGTCTGGCACTCTCTTGTAACGAGTGCCAATCGTCGCCATTTACAGCGTGCAAAAACTCCACCGCACGCTTTGGGGCATCGTAACGCCCTCGGGCATCGTGCGAACAAGAGGAAACGCTTATGAAATTTCGCCCGCTGCACGACCGCGTCGTTATTCGTCGCCTTGAGGCCGAAGAGAAGTCGAAGGGCGGCATCATCATTCCCGACACCGTCAAGGAAAAGCCGCAGGAAGGCGAAGTTGTCGCCGTTGGGCCGGGGGCCCGTGACGAAAGCGGCAAGATCGTCCCGCTCGAGTTGAAAGTCGGGGAACGGGTTCTGTTCGGCAAGTGGTCCGGCACGGAAGTCAAGGTCGACGGTCAGGATCTCCTGATCATGAAGGAATCCGACATCATGGGCGTGCTCGAAGGCGCGGTCGCCAGCGGCAAGAAAGCGGCGCTGACGTCTTTCGCCCTCCACATCATTTGAATAGGACAAAACATCATGGCTGCCAAAGACGTTAGATTCTCTGCCGATGCGCGCGAGCATATGCTGCGCGGCGTCGAAATTCTCAATAACGCGGTCAAAGTGACGCTGGGCCCTAAGGGTCGAAACGTTATCATCGATAAGTCGTATGGCGCGCCGCGCATCACCAAGGACGGCGTCACCGTCGCCAAGGAGATCGAACTCGAAGACAAGTTCGAAAACATGGGCGCGCAGATGGTGCGCGAAGTCGCCTCCAAGACCAATGATCTCGCCGGCGACGGCACGACCACCGCGACGGTGCTCGCAGCTTCGATCATGCGCGAGGGGCTGAAGCTGGTAGCCGCCGGCATCAGCCCGATGGACTTGAAGCGCGGCATCGACATCGCCGTGAGCGCGGTCGTCAAGGACATCGCAGCGCGCGCCAAGAAGGTTCAATCCTCGGAGGAAATTGCCCAGATCGCCACGATCGCCTCGAATGGCGACAAGGCGATCGGCCAGATGATCGCGCAGGCGATGGAGAAGGTCGGCAAGGAAGGCGTCATCACCGTCGAGGAGGCCAAGACCGCCGAAACCGAACTGGACGTCGTCGAGGGCATGCAATTCGATCGCGGATATCTCTCGCCGTATTTCATCACCAACGCCGAGAAGATGGTCGCCGAGCTCGAAGACCCCTATATTCTGCTGCACGAGAAGAAGCTCTCGTCGCTTCAGGGCATGCTGCCGATTCTGGAAGCCGTGGTGCAGGCGGGCAAGCCGCTGCTGATCGTCGCCGAGGACATCGATGGCGAGGCATTGGCGACGCTGGTCGTCAACAAGCTTCGCGGCGGCCTGAAAGTCGCGGCGGTCAAGGCCCCTGGATTTGGCGATCGCCGCAAGGCGATGCTCGAGGACCTTGCGACGCTGAGCGGCGGTCAACTGGTCGCAGAAGATCTCGGCATCAAACTCGAGAACGTCAAACTGGAAATGCTCGGCCGCGCCAAACGGGTGCGCATCGAGAAGGAGAACACCACCGTCATCGACGGCGCCGGCAACAAGTCGGAGATCGAGGCCCGCATTGCGCAGATCAAGGCGCAGATCGAGGAGACAACCTCGGACTACGACAAGGAGAAGCTGCAGGAACGGTTGGCCAAACTGGCCGGCGGCGTCGCCGTGATCCGCGTCGGGGGCTCGACGGAAGTCGAGGTGAAGGAGAAGAAGGATCGCGTTGATGACGCGATGCACGCGACCCGCGCGGCGGTCGAGGAAGGCATCGTTGCGGGCGGCGGCGTCGCGCTTTTGCGCGCCAAGGCGGCCATCGGCAAGCTGACGGACAAAAATCCCGACGTGCAATCCGGCATCAACATCGTGCTGCGCGCGCTCGAGGCCCCGCTCCGGCAGATCGTCGAGAACGCAGGCGCCGAAGGTTCGATCGTCGTCGGCAAGATCCTGGAAAACAAGTCGCAAACCTACGGCCTGGACGCTCAAACGGAACAATACGTCGATATGCTCGCTGCCGGCATCGTCGATCCCGCCAAGGTTGTCAGAGTCGCCTTGCAAGATGCGGCTTCAGTCGCTGGGCTTATGATCACCACGGAGGCGATGGTTACAGATCGCCCGAGGAAAGACGCTCCCGCGATGCCGGGTGGCGGCATGGGTGGCGGCATGGGCGGCGGAATGGACTACTGAAAATTCGACGACGCATATAAGGGAGGGCGGCGACGTCGCCGCCTTCCCGACACCCTTTGGAGCGGCGGCGCCCCCGCCGCCGACTGTTCAGCGAACTTAAAGAGTCGTCGACGAGGGCCTCTACGCTCCAGGCGGCGCGCCTGCGTTGACGCCAAGCCGTCGTAAAGCGGGCGTATCCTTCTCCCTTCGGGAGAAGGCGGCGCCATAGGGCGTCGAAAGACGCCTGCCTTTCGACGGGCTATGGCGCCCGATGAGGCTTTTCCGCCCGGGGATTTGCCGCGTTCAGTGGTGATGCTGAAGCAGCAACGGCAGCCCGTACATGAGCGCGGCCGCGAGAACGGTCAGCTTCAAGATGACGGTAACGAGAGTCTCACGCGCCTCGTCTCGCGCCGCCAAAAATGCCTGCATAAGGTGAAAATTGCGCAAGTCGCGCCCGGCGGCCGTCCCCCAATTCGAGCCATCCTTGGCGATGAAAGAGCTGCGCTCTGGCATCGTCGCCTCCCTTTGCGGGCAGCGCCGCCACGATGCGGCGCTGAATGCGCCTTACGGGATGCCGGAGCGTATTGCGATCGAGGGTAGCCGCCAGGAAACTCTTCTCCCGCTTGCCGGAGAAGGTAACCGAAGGTCGGATGACGGGTCATTGCGAGGATTTGTTTCGCGGGTGCGCGGCGAGGGCCGCATCGCCGCGCCGCCGTCAAGGGCTTCGCCCTCCTTCGCTTCGCGCCCGTTGACCATGATCTTCGAGGGCGAAGCCCGTCGCCGCCTGGCTGTTGTGAAGCAGGCGGCCGTCTCCTTCTCCCTTCGGGAGAAGGTGGCGCGCAGCGCCGGATGAGGGTTGTCAGCCGCAGCATTTACCACGTCGCGCCGCCGCCGCGGCATCTGGTTGACCATGATCTTCGAGGGCGAAGCCCGTCGCCGATTGGAGCGTTCAACGATGAGTGGAATCGTCATTGCGAGCGAAGCGAAGCAATCCAACTCGCCGTGATTCGCGCCGTGTCAGGAAAGCCCGCATCGCTTCAGCATGGATTGCTTCGCTTCGCTCGCAATGACGAGCAGGCATGACTGCAAAAAGCTCTAACTGTCGCGATGTGAGCCTGAGACCCATACAAGCGCGTCCTTCTCCCTTCGGGAGAAGCTGGCGCGCAGCGCCGGATGAGGGTCGTCGGCCAGATGATCTGGGTTAACTCTGACACACATTACTTCATCCAACTCAAGTCGGTGGCGTTACACGGCGGATCGATCGAATAATTTGAAAATGAAGTATGTGTCACCGTAATGCTAATTTGAAAATGAAGTATGTGTCACCGTAATGTAAATCAGAGCCCATCGCATACCTCTTGCCTTCAAAACGCAATTTGAGCAGCAGGGCATTCTTTGGAAAGCGCGTTCATTGCTTCGTGCGGCGCCCCTCGTTCTCGAACTGCCCGAACTACCGCAGGTCGCCGCCGTCAAGGGAACCCGACCGCGCAGCGCTCGCGAGGAGCGGCGTCATCCACGCCGGAGTGGCCGGCAAGATCGTCGGACTGGGGGCCGACGCACCGACATCGCGGCGCGCCGGCCGCGTTCACAGGGACATTATAAACAACGCACTGCTATTCGAGCTAATCATCGGCCGACATTCGTCGCGGTTCGTCGGTTTTCTTCCGCCCGACGCGGCGAGGGCCGCATCGCCGCGCCACCGTCAAGGGCTTCGCCCTCCTCCGCTTCGCTGCGGCCCTTCGGGTGACTGCGCCGCGCCGACGCGGCTATTGGAACGCAATGGCTTCGACGGAGCGCCCTGCCCGCGCGCGGGCGGGCGCCCCGTCGAAGCCATTGCCGAAGCTCGCTCTCGTGGTCCTCAAGGGCTGGAATTCGGCCAAGAGGCGCCGGACGGATCGTGGGCTCCCTAGAGCAGGCGGATCGCGCATCACCGAAATAAAGTCGATCGATTATTGCAAATATCAGAAATATATGCTAGCGTTTTTGCCGAAAGCGCGGAGTATTGGAATGAGCCATTTTAGCGTTAGCTGCTGGCAGTCCTTGTTGCCGAAGGCTCAGCAGAGGATTGCGGGGTGGCGGAGGGGGCTGAATTTGGAGAAAACGGAAAAAACGCGTTAACCACTCGCAATCCATTGAAATCGTTGAATCAGGCCTGATTGAATTTGGATTTGTTTGGATTTGTTTTGCTCTTGTTTGGATTTGTTTGGTCCTTGTTTGGCTTTGTTTGGATTCGTTTGGCGCCAGTGTGCGGCGCTTTCGGTCGCACACATGCCCACCGTCGACGCGCGCCTATAAAATACTTAATCAAAACGTGATAAAACCTACCCCGCCCGCCGCGCCTCGCTGCGCGTCTGCTTGCGCACGTGGGCGGCGACCACCGCCAGCGCGGCGGGGGTCACGCCTTCGACGCGGCCGGCCTGGCCGATGGTGGCGGGGCGGCGGGCTTCGAACTTGGCGCTGAGCTCGCTCGACAGGCCCGGCAGGTTCTGGAAGCTGAAGTCGGCGGGTATGGTCATCGCCTCGTCGCGCCGGTAGCGCTCGATGTCCTCGGCCTGACGGTCCAGATAGGCGGCATATTTGGCGTCGTATTCTACGCGGGTGACGATGTCGGGGGCGATGGCGCGGCACTCGGGCCAAACCTCGGATAGCCGCGCGATCGGGAACTCGGCTTGCGCGGCGAGCTCGAAGGCGCTGCGGCGCACCCCATCGCTGTTGACGGCGAGGCCGCGCTTCTGCAGCTCGTTCGGCGTCGCCGTCAGCCCCTTGAGCAGCGCGCGCGCCGCGTCGAGCTTTTGCATCCGCGCCCTGTGCGCGTCGGCCCGCGGCCGCCCGACGCAGCCGATCGCAAGGCCGAGGCCGGTCAGCCGCTCGTCGGCATTGTCGGCCCGCAGCGACAGCCGGTATTCGGCGCGCGAGGTGAACATGCGGTAGGGCTCTGTCACGCCCTGCGTCGTCAGGTCGTCGATCATCACGCCGATATAGGAGTAGGCGCGATCGAAGATGACAGGCGAGGCCGCCGGCCGCGAAGCGCGCCGCGTTGACGCCGCCGACCAGGCCCTGCGCCGCCGCCTCCTCATAGCCGGTGGTGCCGTTGATCTGCCCGGCCAGGAACAGCCCGGCGACCCGGCGCGTCATCAGGCTGCGGTGCAGCTCGCGCGGATCGACGATAGTCGTATTCGATCGCATAGCCGGGCCGCAGGATCGTTGCTTGCTCGAGGCCCGGGAATGGTCGCGATGAAACGCGCCTGCACGTCGCGCCGGCAGCGAGGTCGAGATGCCGTTGGGATAGACGGTGTCGTCGTCGAGCCCTTCGGGCTCCAGGAAAATCTGGTGGCTGTCGCTTGTCGGCGAAGCGCACCACCTTGTCCTCGATCGAGGGGCAATAGCGCGGGCCGCGCCCGGCGATGGCGCCGGAATAGACGGCGCGTCAGATGCGCGTTGTCGCGCGACGATGGCGTGGCCTTCCGGCGTCGTCTCGGTGATGTGGCAGGCAGACCTGCGGGTTCGGCGATCCGCGCGGTCATCGAAGGAGAACGGCGTCGGCGGGTCTCGTCGCCGGGTTGCGGCTCGAGCCTCGCCCAATCGATCGTGCGGCCGTCGAGCCGTGCCGGCGTGCCGGTCTTCAGCCGGCCGAGATGCGAAGCCGATGCGATCCAGGCGTTTCGGCGAGGCCGGACCGAGGGCGCTTTCGCCGACCCGGCCGGCGGGGATGCGCGCCGCGCCGACATGGATGATGCCGCGCAGAAAGGTGCCGGTGGTGATGACGACGGCGCCTGGCGCGAAGTCGGCGGCCGTCGGCGAGACCACGCCCTTCGACGCGGCCCTCGCTCGAAGACCAGTTCGGACGCCTCGGCTTCGACGATCGTCAGGTTCGGCTGCGCTTCGAGCAGCGCCTGCATCGCCTGCGCGGTAGAGCGCGCGGTCGGCCTGGGCGCGCGGGCCGCGCACCGCCGGGCCCTTGCGGCGGTTCAGCACGCGGAACTGGATGCCGGCCGCGGTCGGCGGCGCGGCCCATCAGGCCGTCGAGCGCGTCGATCTCGCGAACGAGGTGCCCCTTGCCGAGCCCGCCGATGGCCGGGTTGCAGGACATGTCGCCGATCGTGGCGCGGCTCTGGGTGAGCAGCAGCGGTGCGCGCGCCCATGCCGAGCCGCGGCCGCGGCAGCTTCGCAACCGGCATGGCCGCCGCCGATCACGACGACGTCGTAATCGAGCGAGGAGACAAACGTTCGAGCCGAAAAGGCGGTCATTTCCCGACACACAGACTTGAGAAGATTTCGTCGAGCACATCCTCGACGCTTATTCGCCCCGCCACCCGTTCGAGCCGCCGGGACGCCTGCCGTAGCTCTTCGCTCGCAAGCTCGGCGGAGTTCAGCCCAATCCTGAGCGCGCGCTCCAGATGCTGATCGGCTTCCAGGAAGGCGACCCGATGGCGCTCGCGGGTCAGCAGCGAATGGCTCGCGGCGCCGAGCCCCGCTTCGGCGCGGGCCTGGATCGCAGCGAGCAGTTCGGGCACGCCGTCGCCGGTGCGGGCGGAGAGGCTGAGAACATCGGGGCTCGGCGGCGTGTGCTGAAGGTCGGCCTTGGCTCTGACCCGCAGCGTCTCGGTGGCCTGGAGATCGGGGCTCAGCGTAAAATCGTCGCTCTCGGAAAGCCACAGGACGAGATCGGCGTTGTTGGCGCGCTTCAGGGCGCGCCTCACCCCCTCGGCTTCGATGGCGTCGCCGCTGTCGCGGATGCCGGCGGTGTCGACGAGCACGACCGGATAGCCGCCGAGGTCGAGGGCGACCTCGATCGGATCCCGCGTCGTGCCGGGAGTGGCCGACACGATCGACGTATCCTCGCGGGTCAGCGCGTTCATCAGCGTCGACTTTCCGGCATTGGGCGCGCCGGCGAGCACGACGGTAAATCCCTCCCGGAGTTTGGCGACGCCGACGCTGCCCTCGAGCGCCGCGCGGATGCGCTTGCGCGCTTCGTTGATGCGGGCCTCGAACTCGCTTCTGGGCGTAATCGTCGGCGTCTTCGACGTCGGAGAAATCGAGCAAAGCGTCGATGGCGGCGGCGGCCTTCAGGAGGCTTTCCCTGATCGCGTCGGCCTCGCGGCTCAGCGCGCCGCCGGCGATCCTCACCGCCTGGCGGCGCTGCGCCGAAGTCTCGGCGTCGACGAGGTCGGCGAGACCCTCGACCTCGGTCAGATCGAGCTTGCCGTTCTCGAAGGCGCGGAGCGCAAATTCGCCGGGCTCGGCGGGGCGGAAGCCTTTTATCGAAGCCAAAGCCGACAGCGTGTCGTTGACGACGGCCCGCCCGCCGGTGACGTGGAGCTCCAGCATATCCTCGCCGGTATAGCTGCGCGGGGCGGCAAAGCTCAGGGCGATCGCGCGGTCGATCAGGTCTCCGGTGGCCGGATGCTTGATCGCCGCCAGAATAGCCTGTCGATCTGGCAGCGCGTCGCGGCCGAGCAGCGCCCGCACGGCGGCGCCGCAGCCCGGCCCCGATATGCGCACGACCGCGATCGCCGACTTTCCGAGGCCGGAGGCCAGAGCATAGATCGTGTCTGTTTGCACGGCGTCAGCCGATCACGAAGCGCGCGCGCTTTGCAAGCCGGGGCGCGAGCTTGCGCATGTCCGTTTCCGAAATGGCGACGCAACCCGCGGTCGGCGTCAGACCCGGCCTCGCCAGATGAAAGAAGATCGCGCTGCCGAGCCCCTTGGCGCGACGGGAAAAATTCTGATCGAGCACGAACACGAGGTCGTAGAGGTTGTCCTCGCGCCACATGCGGTCAGTGCAGTCAGCGACCGGCAGGCGGACCGGGCGATTGTAGCGCGGGCTTGCCGGGTCTTCGCACCAGCCGCTGTCTTTTCGCAGCGCCCGCAGCGGAACGCCGCCGGCGGGCGGAGCGTTTGCGATCGGGCCGGAAATAGCCCCACAGCAGCGGAAAGCGCCGGCCGGCGTGCCGCCGTCGCCTTCGCGCTTCCGCTGCACGATGCCCGGCGGGCCCAAGCGCGCAGCGCAGCCGAAACGGGCCGGCCGTCAGCCAGCCGCGCGCCCGGTTGCCCGGCCGCCGACCCGCACCCGCAGCGTCGTTGCAGGCGTCGAAGCCGCATGTTCAGACCACGCGCTCGAACTTGCCCTTGCGCGCGTCCTCGATTTCGAACTCGCGCGCCAATTGCGCGGCGCGATCCTTGGCGATCTGCGGAGATGCGCTCGGCGGGCATCGCGTCTTCGATCATCAGGCCGCAGCTCATCTCGAAAATGCTCTGGAACATCTGGCCGTTGACCTTGCGCACCAGCGCGTTGCCGCCGAGCGCCGGCTTGCGCTGCGCCTCGATCAGCCAGGGCTTGCCGTCGGCGTCGATCAGCACGTCGAGCCCGAACAGTTTGTAGGGGAAGGCATGGCGCGGCGCCGCCTTGGCCTGGGCCGCGAAAACGCCCTCGCCGCGCCACGACATTGAGGAAGCCGAGCATCAGCTGGCGCAACTCGCGCCAGACGGCTTCGGTATCGACGCCATCGCTTTTCATGCGTTCGATATAGGCGTTGAGGCTCCAGACATTGCCGACGTTTTCCTGCGCGGCGTCCTCGCTGACAGTGAGGTCGGGGTGGCCGCGATGCAGCGCCGTGTTGGTGATGTGGCGATGCACGTTGGCGAGATTCGCGTCGGAAGTATCGTAGGCCTCAGGCGCAAAACGAACGATGCCGTCGCGGTACAGGTAGGCGCGGAAGGGATCGAGCGAGGTCACGAGCCCGTAGAGCCGGACATGGCCTTTCCTGCCGTCGACGAGATAGGGTCTTTCGACGTATTGCTGGACGACATAGCCCTCGCGGTGGGCGATTTCGTCGACGTTGCGGGTGATCGCCATGCCCTGGCCGCCGGTGCCGCGTTCGGGTTTTGCGATGAAAACGGCGCCGGGTTCGCCGCAGCATAGGCGACAAGCGCTTCGCGATCCGCCGGCAATACGAACGAAGCCGGGAAAGCGCGGCGCGTTCGGCTGCCCGCTGCTGGCGTTCAGCGCGCGCGCGAGCTCGGATTTGTGGGCGAATTTGGTCCAGCCGTGGAAATCGATCGAGGTCTCGCGCTCCATGACGAGACCGGCGATCTTGGAGGGATCGAGCCGGAAAACCGCTATGAATTCCTGCATGTAGCGGTCGGAAGCGAGCGGCGCTCCGGCGTCCCTCAGCAGCATCGCCATTCCGCGCAGCACATGCGGCGCCTCCAGATGATCGCGCTTCAGGCGGGTCAAGAGGGCGGTGTAGGCCTGCGCGGAGTCCTGAAATTTTCCCATGCGATGCAGCATGAGCGCCGCCATGGCTTCCGAATGCTCGGTCGGCGCGATCTCCTTGGCTTTGAGGTAGAAATCGTGCGCGGTCGCATAGTCCCCGCCCGCGACTGCGCAAAGGCCCATTTGGTGGCGATAGAACAGGTTTTTGGGGTCGAGTTCGTTCGCCGCCCGGTAGTGCTGGAGCGCAGGCGTGACCTCGAGGCTGCGCAGATAGGACTGGGCAAGCAAAGCCCTCGCTTCGGCCGACTTCGGGAGCTTGGCGGTAAGGTCATGTAACAACGGACGCGCGGAAAGCTGATCATATTCAATCAATTGACGCAAATCTTCGGTGAGCGTGGCCATCGCGCGTCCTAGCATCAGGCATTGCCAAGGGCATCTTTTACCATCGGCTCGGTGGAATTATCTAGCTTGGCGGAACCGGCATCGCGAGCCTTTTTTGCCCTCTCGCCGCTCGACCCAAGCGGGAAATCGCAAAACCGAAGCGGCCATCATGGTTAGCGTTTCATTAACGAATACACCTTATGATTGTGTCATGTAGAGTTGTGCAACCTCAAATCGCTGCCGGGCGTGTTTCAAAACAGCGAAAGAGTCCGCCTTAGCCGGGCTTCGCGTGCCTGCGTACTCCCAGGACAAAGCCGAGATGCATTCGGCAAACAAAACGGGGAAATTATGTATATTATCGTCGATGATCGCAGCATCGTTACAGGAGGCTACTCGTCGGGGTTCGACAGGGAGGGCGTGTCTACAGCCGGCATTGAACCACGGGAGTTCCGCGACTGGATTTCCAAGGCCAGCGAGAACGACGTCGCGGCTATCGAGGCGTTCCTGATCGGCGACTGCGAGGGGCGGGAAAGCATTCCGCGCATGATCAGGGAGCGCTCGAAAGCGCCGGTGCTCGCGCTCAAGGAGCGCCCCTCGCTCGAAGAGACGCTCGGGATGTTCGCAGCCGGCGTCGACGACGTGCTCCGCAAACCGATCCACGTCCGCGAGATCCTCGCCCGCGTCGGCGCCATCAGCCGTCGCTCGATTAGCGGATCCAAGGAAGCGGTGATTGGCGACCTGAAGGTGTTCTTCGACGGCCGCGAGATCGAGATCGCCGGCAAGCCGCTGCCGCTGCCGCGGCGCGAAAGGCGCATCCTCGAATGCCTCATGCGAAATCGGGGGCGCAGGCTCTCGAAAACCCAGATATTCAACGCTGTTTATGGAATCTTCGACGAGGACGTCGATGAAAACGTCGTCGAGAGCCACATCTCGAAGCTGCGCAAGAAATTGAAGCACAAGCTCGGATATGACCCCATCGATTCAAAGCGTTACCTCGGCTATTGCATCAAACGCCCAGAGGACGAATGACGGCGCCGCGAAAAACGCGCAAAAACGGAAAACCGGCGAAGCTGAGCTTCGCCGGCCTTCCGGTTGAAAGATCCGATCTTCGAAACAGCGCTTACTTGAGAGCGCCCGAGATTTCGGAGAACTCAGACGACAGCTTGGTGCCAAGGCTCGTCAGGATGCCGACGAGCGCGACGGCGATCAACGAAGCGATCAGGGCGTATTCGATAGCGGTAGCGCCCGACTCATTGCCAGCGAACGCCTTGAGGGTCTTCATCATGTCTTTTGCTCCTGCTCCAAAAACTTCCATCCGGCTCGTGTTGGTTTCGCCGTCGGAATGGAGCCAACATAGCGGGGCCGCGTTTCATGTGAGTTAATTCAGACCTGAGAGAAAAGTGTATATTGATCAAGATAGTGGCTTGGTTAAGGGTTGGATAAAACAGTCGTCGACTCTTATTTGATCAGGTTTTGCGTGCTGGTTGCATCGGAAGATCCCATGTATACTGCAATCACCGCGGAATGACGTCAATATTTGCTTCAATTTTGACAGTTCGGCCAAAAATATAGTCGATAACCACGGCTTTCGGCGGGCGTTTCCTCTTGGAGAGTACTCGCCCACACGACGGCTTGCCGGCCTTACGGAAAGCGCCAGACGCGCTCTTGCGCAGTCTTTACGAACCCCAACAGCTCAATTCAGCGCTTTCTCCAGGACGCGCCGCAGCCGCGCCGCGAAGGCCGGCGCATCCTTGAGCGTTTCGCCATCAACGAGCCGCGCTTCGTCAAGCAGCAGCCAGGCGGCGTCATCGATAAGGGCGCGATCGCCGCTCTCCTTGAAGCGCCTGGCGAGCGTGCTCGTCAGGGGGTGTGTGGCGTTGACCTCAAGCACGGGTTTTACGCGTTCGCTGACGCGCCCATGGGCGGCCAGCATGCGCTCGAGCTGGCGATCAGGCCCGAATTCCGGCGCGACGAGGCAGGCGACGCTGTCGGTCAGCCGATCGGAGGCGCGCGCGTCGGCGATCTCGTTTTCGAGCGTCTGTTTGATATAAGCGATCAGCGTCGCGACCTCGGCGCTCGCCTCAACCGGTGGCGTCTCGCCTTCCTTCAGCGCAATCGACTTGATGTCGGCCGCGCCCTGGCTGATCGACTTGAACGGTTTGCCGTCGAAGCCGGCCGCAGTCGACACCCAAAATGCGTCGACGGGATCGGCCAGCAGCAGCACCTCGACGCCGCGAGCGCGGAAGCCTTCGAGTTGCGGGCTCGCCGCGATCCGCTTTGCGTCGTCGCCAGTCAGATAGTAAATCGCGGTCTGGTTTTCCCTCAGGTCCTTGACGTAAGCTTCGAGCGTGCGGTCGCCGTCGGGATGCGTCGTCGAGGTAAAGCGCGCGAACTTGTAGAGGGCGTCGCGCCGCTCGGGGTCCTCGTAGAGCCCCTCCTTGATCACGGCGCCGAAATGCTCCCAGACCTTGGCGAATTTTTCCGCCTCGTTCTCGGCGAGCTTCGACAGCTCCTGCACGACGCGATTGGTCACCCCCTTGCGGATGGCGGTGAAGACAGCGCTTTCCTGGATCATCTCGCGCGACACGTTGAGCGGCAGGTCGGCGCTGTCGACGACCACACGCACGAAACGCAGCCAGCCGGGCAGCAAATCGGCGTTTTCGGTGATCAGCACGCGGCGCACGTAAAGCTTGTTGCGGCCCTTGCGCGAGGGATCGAACAGATCGAACGGTCGCGAGCCCGGCACGAAGCCAAGAACCGTGTATTCGTGCCGCCCCTCGGCCCGCCAGTGCATCGTCAGCGCGGGCTCGTCATATTGGCCGGAAAGCCCACGGTAGAATTCCGTATATTGCTCCGGCGTGACGTCCGATTTCGACTTTGCCCAGATCGCCGCGCCATCGGTAACGCGCTTCGGCTCGCCGCCCGGCAACTCGACGACGTCGATCGGGATCGGCACGGCGCCCGAATGTTCCCTGACGATGCCCTCGATGCGGCCGGCTTCGGCGTAGTCCTCGAACTCAGAGTTGAGATGCAGGATCACGCGCGTGCCGCGCGCCGGCGCGGCCTCGAGCGCCAGCGGAGCGATTGTGAACGCGCCCTTGCCGTCGCTCGACCAGCGCCAGGCCTCCGCGCCGCCAGCCCTGCGGGTTTCGACGACCACCTCTTCGGCGACCATGAACGAGGAATAGAAGCCGATGCCGAACTGGCCGATCAGCGAATTGGCCTCGGCCTTTTCCTTCTCCGCGCTCTCGGCGGCGATGCGGTCCAGAAAAGCCCGCGTGCCGGAGCGGGCGATCGTGCCCAGCGCGTCGACGAGGTCCTCGCGCGACATGCCGATGCCGTTGTCGGCGAAGGTTAAGGTCTTGTCCTTCGCGTCGACGCTGATCGTAATGGCGAAGGGGTCGCCGCCTTCGATCAGTTCAGGCTTAGCAAGCGCTTCGTAGCGCAGCTTTTCGCAGGCGTCCGCGGCGTTGGAGACGAGTTCGCGGACGAAAATGTCGCGGTCGGAATAGACCGAATGGACCATCAAGTGGAGCAATCGCGAAACGTCGGCTTCGAAGCTCTGGGTCTGAGCGGCGGCGTCGGAAGACAAAGGCGACCTCTTGCTGGATACGAAAAAATGGAAATGGATTAAGGCCGTCGGCCCATCCGCGCCTCATATCGCGGCAGAGCACGCGCGATTCAAGGGCGAAAACGAGGCGCATTTTCAAGGCAAAAAAAAGCGGACCGGCTGGGAGGGGGCCCGCCGATCCGCTAGCCTTCCTGGTGGATTCCGGGACACAAGCCGCTCGGGGGCTGGGGGGCAATATCGCCGAGCAAACCGCGATCACCGGACCGTTTAGGCTTGAGGATATATCTCGCAAACCGTTGCGGCTATCCGTTGACAGGAACACGGCCAATTTGTGACCTAGGTCAACGCTCCGTGATGACGTCAAGCGCCGCTGGACGCTCGGGATAGGCGAGTTCCCGCCGGTTGCGCCACTCTGGCTTGACGTAATTCACAATCATCGAACGCCGAACGCCGACAATCGGCCGCTTGTGGAAGCCATGCCACGTATTCGGGCCGGGCACGAAGATCAAGCCGACGTTGCGCCGATAGGGGGACGTGGCGACCAGATTGAAATCCTCGTCCAAAATATCCGTCCCCCACGTCTCGCTGCCGGCCTCGCTCGACAGATAGATCAGCATGGTGAACAGCTTGGCGCCGATATCGGTATGCGGCTCCAACCAGAAGCCGTCGGTGTCGAGGCAATATTCGATGCGCAGATTGCTGTCGCGCAGGTTAAGATCGCATAGTCGCTCCAGGCGCGCGACGACGCGCTCGCTTTGCAGGGCGGCAGCCAGCGCCTCACACACCGGAAATCGCTCCCGCGCTTCGGGGCCAAAAAACATTCGCGTCGCGTTGTTCGTTTCACGTTTTCCGAGCGTATCGCCGATTTTCGGCGCTTGCAGCGGCAGCGCATCGATGGCGTCGAGCGCGGCGGCCGGCAGCATGTTCTCAGGCAGCCAGTGCCGGTAGGGTCTGGCGCCAAAGTAGGCATGGTCGAAAGCGGCGACCAGCGTATCGGCGATAGCGTTGGACTCAGACATTGGCGGCTTCGGCCTTTCTTGTGGCGGCCTGGAAAACATTGGCCGCCTGTTTCACCCGGGCTGACAGGCGGTGGCGGAACAACTCGCGCTGCGCGGCGAAATCATTGGTCATCCAGTTGACCATCAGGTAGCGGCGAACGCCCTCGTAGGGTTCGTGGCCGTGATAGGAGCAATCCGAGCGCCGGAACGCGATCATAGTTCCGGAGTCCGGCGCGACCTCGCCGATCATGTCATCGAGATCGGTCGGCGAGCGCAGCAGCCTGAGCCGTCCGCCTTTCGCCTCCCAAGGTTCGTTGAAATAGAGGAGAACTGTGACGACCTTCGTCACGCTGTCGGTGTGGATGCGGCCGTCCCTCGCCGCGCAGCGTCCGCGCACCGTGATCATCTGCGGGCGGCCGACGAGGTCGACGCCGAATTTATTGGAGAAGGCGCGCGCGACGGCGTCGCTCTTCATGTCCTCGATCAGCTCGCGGAAGCGCGGCCCCGGCCTCGTCGCCTCGACGGGCAGCAGCCCGGCATCGGCGATCTCGGGAAAATCGGCGCGAATCGCGGCGGCGTCGGCCGGGCGGATAGCGTCCTTCACGACGGTGAAGGTGAAGGGGTCGCGAGTTCAGCGGCGCGGCGCCGAACGCGTCGAAGTCGATCAGCATGGGCCCTCCTCAAAAGGCCCGGCGCGGATAACAAGGCGAGCCCCGCCAGGACTGATCCAGATCAATCGCCAGGGCGCGGCATCTCGTCACGGCGCGCTCGCGGCATCGAGGTGGGCGACGTCGGCCGGCTCCTCGGGAAACAGCATCAAAAATCTGTGATGTTGCTTGGCGGAGAAAATTTCTATCTCGCCCGACAATGTGAAGTGTGTGAATTTATGTAACCGTTACATAGCGCACAAAGACTAAGATCGCTCGAACCCAGGGAATTCGGCGGGCGGTCCGCTCTAAGCCGCCAAAACATATCCACTCCAAAAAGTCCAACGCGCCCGGGCGGGAGGGGGAGATGGTCTCAAGGGAAATATTCGCGCACGAACCGACGTATGAGAAAAAATACAAAGATATCTTCGGCAAACAGCCGGAAAATCCGACATTGCAGGTGTATATCCCCGCCGAATACATGAAGGACACAGACACGCGTCAATCCATAATGGCGCCGATCTGGGCGATCGAAAAAAGCCGGGTGTTGCCAAGCGTTGTCGAAAAGCTTCGCGCCGACGGCGTGCACGGCGATTTCGTTGAATTCGGCGTCTCTAAAGGCGGATCCTTTTGTCGCATGCTTCGCAGAATGCGAGGTACAGGCATCGTGAATAAATGGTGGGGCTTCGACAGTTTCGACGGATTGCCCGAATTCAAGCCGGGCCAGGACCAGAAATTCTTCAAGCGCGGACAGTTCAAGGCCGCAAAGGAAGCCGCTGAGGCCACCATAAGAGCCGCCGCCGAGGGCGAAGACATCGAACTCGTCGAAGGTTTGTTTGGCGATTCCTTGCCCACCTGCGCCGATCGTATCAAGGACATCGCCTTTGTCCGAATAGATTGCGACCTGTACGTCTCCTCTGTCGACGCTTTCAATTTCCTGCGTTCGCGCCTCGTTGACGGCGCGATCCTCTGGTTCGACGACTGGACCTTCGATGCCACGACAGGCGAAACGCGCGCATTTTTCGAATTCGCCGAAGCGGCGTGCGACTTATATGACTTCAAGATACTTCACACTGTCGCAGTAAGCGTGTTTGTCGTGCAGGTCTTTCACAAGGGCTCCGCGCTTGCGAAACGGCAGAGCGGTTCGATGCAGGACGAAGACTTTTCGGAGTGGATGTCCGCGATTGCGCGTCTGAACTCGCAGCAACGGGCGCAAGCTCTGGATTTGCTGACGGGTGGCAAGAAGACGGGCCGACGGCTTGCGCAGGGGGAGAAGGAACGGCCCTCTGGGAAGCCGCGCCCGGATCAGTAATCAGCGCGCGGGTAGAATGCGTGGGCGTTCACGGCGCGCTCGCCGCATCGAGCTCGGCGACGTCGGCCGCGTCGAGCTCGAGCCTGGTCGAGGCGATCAGGCTTTCGAGCTGGGGCAGGGAGGTCGCGCTGGCGATCGGCGCCGAAACCCCCTTGCGCTGCATGAGCCAGGCGAGAGCGACTTCGGCGGGCTTCGCGGAGCGGCGCGCCGCGACCGCATCGAGTGCGGCGACGATGCGCAGGCCTCGCGGGTTCAGATAGGACTGCACGCCGCGTGCGCCGCGCCGGCTCAAGGCGAGATCGGCTTCCGAGCGGTATTTGCCGGCAAGAAAGCCCTTGGCGAGGCTGAAATAGACGATGACGCCGAGGCCGGCCTCGACGCAGAGGTCGGCGAGCGGACCTTCGAACGATTGGCGATCGTACAGGTTGTATTCCGGCTGCAGAACCTCGTAGCGCTCGAGGCCGTTCGCCTTGGCTGCGTCGAGCGAGGCGCGCAACAGGGCCGCGTCGTAGTTGGAGCAGCCGAACCAGCGGATCTTGCCGGTTTTCTTCAGTTTTGCGAACGCCGCGAGCGTCTCCTCGTGGGGCGTCCGCGGATCCGGCTGATGGGCGAGATAGAGGTCGATGGTCTCGATTCCGAGGCGCTTCAGCGAGGCTTCCGCCGCTCTCTCGATATAGGCCGCGCTCAGGCCCGTCTTGCCCGGCCCCATTTCCGAGCCGACCTTGGTGATGATGACGACGTCCTTGCGCCGCCCGCTCGCCTTCAGCCATTCGCCGATGATCGTCTCGGATTCGCCGCCCTTGTTGCCGGGAACCCAGCCTGAATAGACGTCGGCGGTGTCGATGGCGTTGAGGCCGCCGGCGACGAACCCGTCGAGCAGGGAAAAGCTCGTCGATTTGTCAGCGGTCCAGCCGAACACATTGCCGCCGAACACGAGCGGCGCGATGGACAGGTCGGTGTTGCCTAGACGGCGAGGCTGCATTGGCGTGGCTCCAGGGGTATCGTCGATGGACAAGATAGGGCGTTCAGCCGCCGTCGTGAACCTCGCCGTCATCCAGCGGGCGCCTGTTAGGCCCTATTAAGCGCCGATTAAGACCTATTAAGAGCGGCTAAACGCAATTGGCAAGCCGACGAGCCCCCTCTCCCGTTCGGGAGAGGCGTCAGGGGTGAGGGTTATGGAACGACCCTCATCCCCGGCCCTTCTCCCAAACGGGAGAAGGGGGCTGCCTTCAGAACGCAAGCACCGTGTAGAGCCAGAGCGTGTTGTTGCCGGAGGCGTTGTGCTGGTTGCCGGCGCCGGGTGTGCCAATCAGGCCGTCGAAATTGTTCGTGCCGCCGTAGAGTTCAAGATATTTGGTGTACTGCACGCCGATGCGGGCGTTGAAGGTCGAATACGGCCCAGGGCTGCCGTGCGAGAAAGGCGCGTAGGACGCATCGAAAATGAGGCCGTTGCCGTTCGGGCTGTTGACCACGCTGCTCGCGCCGTAGAGCCCGGCATCCTGGTTGCCGTTCACGCTGAAATAGCCGGCGGACAGGGCGTAAGTGTGATCCCAGACGAATGTGCCGTTGATGTTGAGCGTGTTGAGATAATCTTTCTGGTTGGCGGATGAACCGAATGCGAAGCTGTTGTTGAGGTTCATCCACTGCATCGTGTCGGCGGCCTTGATGGTCACGCTGTACTGGTCGCCGTCATATTGATACTGCGCGTCGAAGCCGACATTGAGATATTGATCGCTCCCGAAGCCATATTGCCCGCCCGGCACGGTCTGACTGTACATGCCGTAGGTTCCGAGCATCAGATAATGATCGCCGGAATGCGGCTCGATCGCGAAGCGCCAGTAGGGCATGAGGCCCGGATGCTCGTCCGGCGTCGGCCCAGGTTGATCGCCGAGGACCTCGAGCATGCTCTGGTTGAGCCCGCCATAAGCGGTCACCTCGGCATAGACGAGATCGTTCCACCACAGATAGAGGCCTGCGCCCACGACGGTTCCCTGGAGTTCGTCGTACTGGGTGCTGGGGACGCCGAAGGCGCCATAGGCCCACGCGAACTGCGGGAACTGCCAGTCGTTCATCGTATTCCAAGGATCCTGGAAGGTCGGCGCGTTGTTGACGTCGATGCCGATATAGGCGCCTTTGCCGAACAGTGAGAATTCCTTGACATAGCGCACGTCGGAGCCATCGAGGAACACACCGCCTACGCCGGGATCGCCGGTCACCTGAATGAGGCCGCCGAGGTCGCCGTAGATCTGTCCGGCGTAGTAGCCGCTGACCTGTTGCGTGATGACATTGTCGTTGGTCTTGAAGCCCGGCGGATTGGGCGCCGGGCCCCATTGCGGGTCGGCCTTGGCGGCCTGCTGGGCGAAGCCAGGGATCAGGATCGCCGTCAGCGGAGGCAAGGTCGGAGCGCCGCCGCCGGCCGTATAGCCGGTCAGCTTGAACCTGCGTCCGTAGGGCGTCAGCTCCGGAATGATCGTGTGACAGGTCGCGCAGGGCTGGCCGGTCTGGCGCGCGAAAGACGGCAGCGCGTTGGCGGGCGAGGGCGTGAGCCAGCCCACCGCGAAGGCGAGGAAAGCCGAGACGGCGAGCGCGAGGGCGAGGCCGCCTCGCTCCCCTATTCGCCTTGAAAAAGCTGCTGACATCTAACTCTTCCTGCGGCTTCCTGCCTGACGGGCGGGGGTCTATTTGTTTGCGGACTCGACTTCGGCGAAGCTCAGGAACGAAGCCAGCGCGGCGACTTCGTCAGGCAACAGCGACCGCGCCACTTTCGGCATCGGAGCGCCCCAGGCGCTGTGGCTCTCGTTGAACTCCGTCAGGCGGCGCGCGACATAGACAGAGGAGAGGCCTGCGAGGCGCGGGATGTCGCGGACGCCCTGCGCTTGCGGGCCGTGGCAGGCCTGGCAGGCGGCGATATTGGCCTCGGGGACCCCGTTTTCGAAAATCGACCGGCCTCGCGCGACGAGGCTCGCGTCGCCGTCCCTCGCGGCTTCGGCGGGCAGCGTGGAGAAATAAGCGGCGAGGCCGCGCGCGGTCTCGGGGTCGAGATGCGCGGTCGCAGACCACATGTATTTGACATTCAGGGTCTCATCTCTCTGATGCGAGGCAAAACCCTGCAATTGTTTGACGAGGTAGTCGGCTCGCTGGCCGGCGATGCGCGGCGCCTTGGAATAGCCTTCCGCGGTCGCGCCGTGGCACCAGGTGCAATTGCGGATCGGCAGATCGTCCGCCTGAAGCGGGGCCGCCAGGGCGAAGAACGTCGCAAGACTCGCCAACAGGGTTTTGGTGCGCTTCATGAGCCTTTGTCTCTTGCCTCGATGCAGCAGCAAAAGCGCGTTCACCTCAGCGCGCTGACATATTCGGCGATCGCCTCGACCTGTTTGGGCGTGAGGTTCGCGACCGTCGGCCGCATGATCCACGAAATATCCTCGCGCCCGCCCTGGCCGCGTTCGCTGCTCCAGATCGACAGCGTGTAGACCATGTACCAATAGAGCTGCCCGGCGAGCCTCGGAATCTCGCGCTGTCCCTTCGCGTCCGGGCCGTGGCAGGCGGAACAGGCAGGCACATTCTGATCAGGCAGTCCGTGCGCGAAAATTTCCTGACCTATCGCGGCGGCGCCAGTCGGAGCGCCGCCATAGGGGGGAGGATTGAGCGCGTGCACTCGCTGCGCGAGCGCCGGGATCATGTCGGGCGTGATGCCGTGCGCCACATTGGCCATCACGGGGTTGATGCGCCGCCGCTCCATGAAGGCGTGAAGCTGGTTCTCGATATATTGCGGCTGCTGTCCCGCAAGCCGGGGCATGACGTAGAAGCCGCGAAATCCTTGCGCCAACTCGCCGTGGCAGGTCGTGCAATATTCGAATTTCGCCTCAATGCCGCCCGTGGCCAGGCGCGGCGCCTGTTCGTCGGCTTGGGCCTGACCTGCAAGCGCCGCCCATGACGCGACAACGGCCGAGATCAACGCGACGCGCCAACGAACGCCTTTCATTCCGCCGCGCCCCCCGCCTGTTTCGTGACTTGGTCGCCGCAAGCCTCAGCGTAATTTTTCGCGCAAAACGACACCCGCCGCTCTTCGCGACGCGATCCTTTCAGCGAATAACTGACCCCAGCCTGCAACGGCGCCCTCTTTGGCCAACCCATACGCTTCGCGCGCCCCTCTGACGGGACGGCGGACCCTAAGATTGCACGGCGCACGATTCTTTTTTGAAGAATTGCCACGATCCAACTACGATTGAAACGGGAAGGGTGACACGCAGATCAAATAATCTATTCACTGCGACAAAATGCCGCAGGCGCGTACCCCGTGTTTAGATTTGAATACAGCGAGAGTTCGCGCTTTTCTTCTCAGAAATGGCTTGTTAGCCAAGAAGAAACGCCCGATTCGCGACTCGTGATAAGTCGAGACCTCAACAAAATTATACGCGTTCGGGCTCCGCCTTTCAACGAAAACAAGCGCTGGATCAAAGCCCGACTGACGCGTCTCTGATAGCTGTTCGGCGCCTGCGAATCGAAGAACCGCTTCCTCAGTGGAAGCGGCGCGAAGGACTGGGGTGGATCATGGAGAGGCTCGTCAAGCGAATCGCGCCGGTTGCGCTGCTTATGGTTGTATTCGGAGCAGGCGCCGTCGCCGAAGAGGCCAAGCCCGCCGCCGCACCCGCCATGAGCGCCGTCCCGGTCCCGGAATTCAAAGCCAAATCCGGCTATTGCGAAACCTGCCACGGTCTTTCCGCGCGGGGTTTCATCGGAACCAATCCGATGCCGAGGCTCGCGGGACAGCAGCCCGACTACATCAAGAACCAGTTGCAGGCCTTCATCGAGAAACGCCGGCTGAACCCCGTGATGGGCAATGTCGCGCACGTCCTGAGCCCGGCGATGGTCGAAGCTCTGTCGACGCACTTCAAGAACCTCGATCCGCCGCCTTACGGCGGCGCGTCGAAAGCGCTGATGGCCGAGGGATCGAAGATCTATCATGAGGGGATCGGCGACGGCGATGTGCCGCCCTGTGCGCCCTGTCACGGCGAGGATGCGCACGGCCTGGATCAATTTCCGCGCCTCGCCGGGCAACTCGACGGCTATGTCATCAGCAAGCTGACCAACTGGATGAAGGAGCGCGGGCAGAACGCGAAGGCGGATGACAGCTCGGCCATCATGGATCCGATCGTCCAGAAGCTCACCAAGGAGCAGATCGCGGCGGTTGCGGCCTATGTGAGCGATCTGAAGTAAGGGGCGTTTCGCGCTGCCGCGTTGCCGCCGGCTGGCAGAGTCGGGCGGGACGATTTGGCTCGCCTCTTGCCGAAAGAACCCGCGAATACGAGAGTTAAAAGCTCAACTCTCGAAGCGGGATATTTCCATGAGCGACGGCGGGCTCGTCATCGATGCCATGAGCCGCGCGGAGGCGGATATCCTCGGCGGCTGGGCGGCCGCCGAGGGGTGGAACCCGGGCCGCGCCGACATCAGCATCGCCTATGGGATCGACCCCGGCGCGTTCCTTGCGCTGCGCAAGGACAAGGAACTGATCGGCGGCGGCAGCATCTTTTCCTATGAGGGCGCCTACGGCTTCATGGGCCTGTTCATCGTGAGGCGGGAATGGCGCGGCGCGGGGCTCGGGACACGTCTGTGGCGCCGGCGGCTCGAGTTGCTGCGTCAGCGCCTGCGTCCGGGCGCGATCATCGGCATGGACGGCGTATTCGACATGGCGCCTTTCTATGAAAGGGGAGGCTTCAAATTCGCCTATCGCGATTTTCGTTACGAGGGCGTCGCGGCGGCGCAAAATGATCTGCGCTGCGCGGCATCGATGACCGCCCTGTTCCCGGCGATCGAGCGTTTCGACAGGTGGTTTGTTGCGGCTCCGCGCGCCGCGTTCTTGCTACGCTGGGCGCTGCAGCCGGGCGCGCACGCGCTTGCGTTGATCGAGGACGGGGCCGTCGCCGGCTATGGCGTCGCCCGGCCGGCGCAAGTCGGCTTCAAGATCGGCCCTTTGTTCGCAACCTCGGCGAAAGCCGCGGAGCGCATCCTCGGCGGCTTGCTGCAAAGGGCTGATGGGGCGCAGGTCCAACTTGATGTTCCCGAGCCGAACACGGAGGGCGTCGCTCTCGCCGAACGGCTGGGGCTCAAAAAAGTGTTTGGTTGTGCGCGAATGTATTTTGGCGGTACGCCCGATTTGCCTGTTCAACAAATATTTGGCGTGACCTCGTTCGAGTTCGGATGAGAGGGCTTATCGCCGTTCCCGATCAAACAGACGCATGCTCGTCCCCTCCCCCGCTTGCGGGGGAGGGGATCGGAAAGGGCGATGCAAGTTGGTCGGGAGCTGCGCTATCGCGACAGCACCCTGTCGATCCAGCGCAGGAATGCGTTCGCGCCATCGCGCGACGGGTTCGAGCTCCTGCGGCGGGGATTTTCGCTCGCGCGGCGGCAGATATTTGCTCGTCGGCTGATAGCCGCATTTCCGGCATCAGATCGTAGCCGCCGCGCTCGCGCGTCAGGCGCGACACGGTGGAGTTGGGATCGTTGAAATCGCCGAAATGGCGCGCGCTCGTCGGGCAGGTCGAGACGCAGGCCGGCACGCGATCCGCCTCGGGCAGGTTTGTCGTTGTAGATCTTGTCGACGCAGAGCGTGCATTTCTTCATCACGCCCTCGATCTCGTCGAGTTCGCGCGCGCCATAGGGACAGGCCCAGGCGCACAGCTTGCAGCCGATGCATTTGTCGTGATCGATCAGCACGATGCCGTCTTCGGCGCGCTTGTAGCTCGCGCCGGTCGGACAGACGGTCACGCAGTCCGGCTTCTCGCAATGCAGGCAGTTCTTGGGGAAATGCACGGTGCGCGCCTCGCAGCTGCCGCCGCTCGCCTCATAGGAGAACACCCGGTTGAACCAGACGCCGCGCTGCTCGGCGCGATAGGCGTTGACGTCGGTCAGCGGCGCGCTGATGCCGCCCGAATTCCATTCCTTGCAATTGGTCGCGCAGGCGTGACAGCCGACGCAGGTGTCGAGATCGATGACGAGGCCGAGCCTTTTCGGCGACGGGTTCTGCGGCAGGCTGGTCATGGCGCCGCCTCGCGAGGCTCGAATTGCGCGCCGTAGGTGCTGATGCGCGGCGCCGGCGCAATCCCGGCGGCGGCGGCAGCGTCGGCGAATTGCGGCTCGGTGCATCTCATCGCCCGGCTTCGCATTTCTCCACTCGTACGCGCAGGTCGAACCAGGCCGCCTGCCCGGTGACGGGATCGGAATTGGAAAGCGTGCGCGATCCGCGGCAGCAGTTCGCTGATCAGATGGTTGAGCAGAAAACCCTTGCGCGCTTCCGGCGCGTCGGCGTCGAGCGTCCAGGCGCCTGCGCGCTTGCCGATCGCGTTCCAGGTCCAGACCGTGTCCTTGTTGACGCCTTCCATGGTCGCGAATCTGCACTTTGATCTCGCCGTTGTGGCGAAGACACTTTCACCCAATCGTCGTCGGCAAGGCCAAGCTCGCGCGCCTTGTCGACATGCGATATAGAGCCGGTTGCGGCCGAGGATCTGGCGCAGCCAGGCGTTCTGCGAACCCCAGGAATGATACATGATCATCGGCCGCTGCGTCAGCGCGTGCAGCGGGAAGGCCTCGCGTCGACGCGTCGTCTCCTTCATGCGGCGGATACCAGATCGGCAGCGGATCGAACGCCTGTTTGAGGCGCGCGCGCAGCGCCTCCGGCGGCTGGATCGCGCCGAAGCCCTTCCGCGGCGAGCCGGAATTTCTGCAAGGGCTCGCTATAGAGCTGGATGACGATCGGCGCGCGCGTTCGGAACGAAGCCCATGTTCACGGCGAACTCCAGATAGTCCGCGATTGGCGAACTTGTAGAATTCTTGACTGCTCGGCGAGCTCGTGGCGCCAGAACGCGCCATTGGCTGATGTAGGCCTGCGAGTTGCTTCGGATTGGCCGCGCCGCGCCCGAACGTCTCGCCCTTCGCGCCGCGCCAGCCGGCGAGCGGGCCGATGCCGGGCGCGCGCTCATGGTTGACGATGTAGTCGGCATAGCCGCCGGGATACTTGGGCGAACCGTCTCGCTTGCGTCATACCCGGCAGGCCGAGCCGCGCGCCGAGATCGAGCAGCACGCTCTGGAAGCCGCGCACGTCGCGGTCGGGCTCGACGACCGGCTGGCGGATCGCGTCGGCGGGGCCGTCGGCGTCGCCGATCGGCCGGTCGAGCAGCGAGATGCAGTCCCAGCGCTCGAGATAGGTCGTGTCCGGCAGGACCAGATCGGCGTAGGCGACCATCTCCGAGGCGTAGGCGTCGGAGTAGATGATGTGGGGGATCTTGTAGTCGCCGCTCGCCTCGTCCTTGTCGGTCAGCATCTCCATGACGCGCTTCGTGTTCATCGAGCTGTTCCAGGCCATGTTGGCCATGTAGAGGAACAGCGTGTCGATGCGGTAAGGGTCGCCCTTCCAGGCGTTCGAGATCACCATGTGCATCAGGCCGTGGGCGGCGATCGGCGCCTCCCAGCAATAGGCCTTGTCGATGCGGACCGGCGTGCCGTCCGGCTCGAGCAGCAGATCCTCGGGTCCCATGGTGAAGCCGAGCGGCGCGCCGGCGAGCGGCGTCATCGGCGCATGGTCCTTGCCGGCCGGCTTTTGCGCGGGCGGGATGGGCTTCGGGAACGGCGCCTTGAAGCGGAAGCCGCCGGGGCAATCGATCGCGCCGATCAGCGCCTGCAGGATATGCATGCGCGCGGCAGGTGTGGAAGCCGTTGGAATGGGCGGAAATGCCGCGCATGGCGTGCATCGCGACCGGGCGGCCGACGAATCTTGTCTGCGGGCGGCCCGACCAATCCGTCCAGTCCGCCTTCGAGCTCGATTGTCTGGTTGAAGGCGACGTCGGCGATCTCGGCGGCGATGCGGCGGATCGTCGTCCGCCTTCACGCCGCAGGTCTCTGCGACCGCATCGGGGCTGTATTTCGGGTCCATGTAGCGTGCGGCGATGAGCTGAAAGACCGGGACCGCCTTGCGGCCGTCGGCAAGCGTGTATTCGCCGACCACGGCCGGCGAAATGTCGGGCAGGCCGCGCCTTGACCAGGCGCTTGGTCGCGCGCGTCGAAGCAGAGCGGGTCGCCGGCGCCGTCGCGCGCGAACAGGCCGTGGCCCTCCGTTCCCGGCGCCTGCACGACCAGCCAGTGCGCGTTGGCGTAGCGTACGAGACAGTCGAGATCGATCTTGTCGGCCCGCAGCAGCTCATGCACCAGCGCCAGCACGAACAGCCCGTCGGTGCCCGGCCGATGCCGACCCATTCGTCGGCGATCGCGGAATAGCCGGTGCGGATCGGGTTGATCGAGACGACTTTCGCGCCGCGCGCCTTCAGCTTGGCGAGGCCCGCCTTGATCGGGTTGGAGTCGTGGTCTTCCGCCACGCCGAACAGCAGGAAATATTTGGCGCGCTCCCAGTCGGGCTCGCCGAACTCCCAGAACGAGCCGCCGATCGTGTAGAGCCCGGCGGCGGCCATGTTGACGGAGCAGAAGCCGCCATGCGCGGCGAAATTGGGCGTGCCGATATTGCGAGGCCCACCAGCCGGTCAGCGACTGGCTCTGGTCGCGGCCGGTGAAGAAGGCGAGCTTTTTCGGATCGGTCTTGCGGATGTCGGCCAACCATTTCGTCGCGATCTGCCAGCGCCTCTTCCCACTCGATCTCTTCGAATTCGCCGCTGCCGCGTTCGCCGGTGCGCTTCAGCGGCTTGCGCAGCCGTGCGGGCGAATAATGCTGCATGATGCCGGACGAGCCCTTGCCGCACAGCACGCCCTTGTTGACGGGATGGTTCCTGTTGCCCTCGATGTAGCGAATTTGGCCGTCGCGGATGTGGACTTTGATGCCGCACCGGCAAGCGCACATGTAGCAGGTCGTGAACTTCACCTCGTCCGCCACCTTGGGCGAGAGGTCGATATCGGGTTCACGCATTTTCGAAAAATTCTCGTACGGCTCGATCTTTGGTCAACTCTAGAGGCGCCAGGCGCCGCGCGTCAAAATCCCCCTCTCCCGTCCGGGAGAGGGGCCAGGGGTGAGGGTGCGCCCGGGATGCGGAAAGACCCTCATCCCCGGCCCTTCTCCCGAACGGGAGAAGGGGGGCTCACACCGCCTCGAACACGCCGATTTCGGTCGCGGCCATCAGGCGCGCCTGCGGGCCGGCGGGGGACGTAGCTGCCGCCGGTGAACTCGCCGAAGGCGGGCAGGACGACCTGCCGGCCGGCGACGACGAAACAGGGGAGGCGCAGCGAGTCGCGGCCCGGGCCGTAGAGGCGCGTCATCGGATGCAGGTGGCCGGCGAGCGTCGCAGGGCCGTCGGCGAGCGCCTCCTCATCCTCGAGCGGGAAGTGGCGGCAATCGCAGCCGGCGTAAAGCGCCGGCTCCTCGGCGACCTCGAAGCCCAGAGCCGTGAGCCAACCGCCCGCCCGCGCGTCATGGTTGCCGAGCACGACTGCGCAGGCAAGCTGCGAGCGAGACCCGCGCCAGGCGGCAAGCGAGGCGGTGAGGCCGCGCGTCATCGAGGCGGCGGCATGGACGAAATCGCCGAGCACGACGAGCCGCTCCGCGCTGAGTTCGTCGACGAGCGCGCCGAGCCGGCGCAGCGTCTCTTCGCTAGCGCCGGTCGGGGCGGGCGAGCCGAAAGCCCGGAACGCCGCCGCCTTGCCGAGATGCAGGTCGGCGACAAACAGGGTTCTCTCCGAAGCGCGCCACGCGGCGCGCTCGGGCAGCAGTTCGAGCGGCGCGCCGCCGAGTTCGAGGCGCGCCCGCATCAGCCCGCCGCCTTCTCGAGCTGCGCGACCATCCGTTCTATGCGCGACGACAGCGATTCGTTGGTCAGTTTCTCGCGGAACATCTCGACCATCAGCGGGAAGGCGAGCGGCGAGCAGCGTTTTAACGCGCGATGGTCGAGGCGGCGCGAGGCCATGCGCTTCAGTGTCGCCTGCAGGCGCGCGACGTCGAGCTCGTCCTCCAGCACTTCGCTCTCGGCCTGCTTCAACAGGCCGTTGCCGGGGTCGAACTTGCGGAACACGTCGTAGAATAAAGAGGAGGATACCTGCATCATGCGCGCCGACTTGCGTTCGCCGGGATAGCCCGCGACGACGAGTCCCGCAATATGGGCGATGTCGCGAAAGCGACGGCGCGCCAGTTCGCCGGCGTTGAGCGAGCCGACGACCTCCGCCGTCAGCGCGGCGAGGTCGGGCGCCGGCGCCAGCAGCCACGTCAAGTTCGGCGCCCCAGTCGCGCTCCGTCGCGCTCAGCACCTCGAAGCCGTAATCGTTGACGCTCAGCGAAAACGTCCCGGCCTCGAGCGCGCCGGCCCTAAAGGCGACGAGGCTCGCGAGACCCAGATGAATGTCGCGGCCCGCGAACGGATAGACGAACAGATGCCAGCCCTCGCGCGTCTTGAGGGTCTCGGCGAGTATGGTGTCCGGCGTCGGCAGCGCCGACCAGCGCGCCTGCAATTCGAGCATGGGGCGCGCCGCCTGCATCTCCGGGCCTTCAAATTCCCCCTTCGCCGCCCGCGCAAAAGCTTCGACCATCGCGTCGGCGAGCGTGGTCGAAAGCGGCATGCGCCCTCCTCCCCAGCGCGGCGTCATGCCGCCGCCCTTGGAGGCCTTCACGAACGCCGTCCCCTCGCGGATGCCGACGAATTCGAGCGCGCGGCCCGCAAACCAGAATTTTTCGCCCGCGCGCATGCGCGCGATGAAGGATTCCTCGACCGTGCCGAGCTTGGGTCCGCGCGGCGCCGGGCCGTATTGCACCATGACCGACGTGTCGGCGACGATCGCGCCGATGTTGAGCCGATGGCGCTTGCCGACGAATTCGCCGGCGGCGCGCCACACGCCTTCTTCGTCGGGCGCGGCGCGTTTGAAATCCGGGTAGGCGGAGAGGCTCGGTCCGCCCTGGCGGACGAAATCGAGGCACCAGGCCCAGGACTTCGTCGCTCAAGTTTTCGTAAGCGACGGTTTCGCGCACCTCGGCCAGCAACTCCTCGGCGCGAAACCCGCCGCCGAGCGCGACGGTCACGCAATGCTGCGCGAGCACGTCGAGCGGCGCGGACGGGCTTCGGCGGCTTTCGATCTTTCGCTCGGCGATGGCGCGCTTGACCGCGGCGCCCTCGACGAGTTCGAGCATCTGGCTCGGCACGATGGTGATGCGCGACGCGCGGCCTGGCGCGTGGCCGCTGCGCCCGGCGCGCTGCAGGAGCCGCGCGACGCCCTTCGGCGATCCGACCTGCAACACGCGCTCGACGGGCAGGAAATCGACGCCAAGATCGAGGCTCGACGTGCAGACGACCGCTTTCAGCGAACCCTGCTTGAGGCCGAGCTCGACCCAGTCGCGGGTTTCGCGGGCGAGCGAGCCGTGATGGAGCGCGATCTCGCCCGCCCAATCGGGCCTGAGCTTCAGAAGTTGCTGATACCAGAGCTCGGCCTGCGAGCGCGCGTTGGTGAAGACGAGCGTTGTTTGATGCTGCTTCGATCTCCCCGACCACCGCTGGCGCCATCTTCAGGCCGAGATGGCCGCCCCAGGGAAAGCGCTCCGGCGTATCGGGCAGCAGCGTGTCGATGACCAGCTCTTTGTCGAGCCGTCCTTCGACGAGCACGCCGCGCGCGGCGCGGCGCGGGCCGAGCAGCGTGCGCTTGGCGTCTTCGAGATTGCCGAGCGTCGCCGACATGCCCCAGACGACCAGATCGGGCCGCCAGCCTCGCAGCCGCGCGAGCGCGAGCTGCGTCTGCACGCCGCGCTTGTTGCCCATCAGCTCGTGCCATTCGTCGACGACGACGGCTTCGCAGCGAGGCGAATGTGCGCGCGCGCATCCTCGCGCGACAGCATCAGCGACAGGCTTTCCGGCGTGGTGACGAGCATGGCGGGCGGCGCGCGGTTCTGCCTGTTGCGCTCTGCGGTCGAGCGTGTCGCCGGTGCGCGCGCCGATCCGCCAGCGGCTCGAAGCCGCCGAGCGCGGCGACGCCGTCCGAGGCCTCGCGCAGCGAGCGCTCGCTGTCGGCGGCGAGCGCGCGCATCGGCGTGATCCAGAGCACGGTGAGGCCGCCGGCGTCGGCTTCGCTCGAACGCCTGCCAGAGCGCCGAAGCCGACGGCGAGCGTCTTGCCGGCGCCGGTCGTCGCATGCAGCAGGCCGGATTTTCCTTGCTTGATGAGCTTCCAGGTCTCGCGCTGAAAGGGAAAGGCGCTCCAGCCCTTGGCCTCGAGCCAGCCCTGAATCGCGGCGGCGCGCGCGATCAGACATGGTTGGGGAGCAAGGCGCGGAGATTGGCGAGTGTATCCGCTTCCGCGACCGGCTTGTCGCGCCGCCAGCGCAGCATGCGCGGAAACCGGACCGCGACGCCGCTCTTGTGGCGCTTGCGAAAGACGCGATGCCCTCGAAGCCGAGTTCGAACACCAGCGTCGGCTCGACGCTGCGCACCGGCCCGAAGGTCTCGACGGTGGTGCGGCGGATGATCGCGTCGACCTCGCGCATCTCGGCGTCGGTCAGGCCGGAATAGGCTTTCGCGAAGGGCACGAGCGTCGCGCGCGGTCCGTCCTCGGCCGTTCCAGACGCGCGAAGGTGTAGTCGCTGTAGACGCCGGAGCGGCGGCCGTGGCCGCGCTGGGCGTAGATCAGCACGGCGTCGACGCTCATCGGGTCGAGCTTCCATTTCCACCAGACATCGGTGCGGTCGCCGCCCTTGCGGCGGCCGACGCCGTAGGCGCCTCGCGCGCCTTCAGCATCAGGCCTTCGGCGCCGAGCGCGCGCGCGGCTTCGCGCTGCAACGCGCGAGCGCCTGCCAGTCCGGCGCCCAGACGCGGGGCTGAGCCGCAGCGGCAGGCGCTTTCGAGCGCAAGCGACTGCGACCAAGCCGCGCGAGCTCGGCGCGGCGCTCGTGCTGCGGCATCGCGCGCAGGTCGCGCCCGCCGAGTTCGAGCAGATCGTAGGCGATGAACACGACCGGCAGCTCGCGCGAGCGTCTTCGCGCGTGACGATCTTGCGACCGAGCCGTTGCTGCAGCTCGGCGAACGGCGCGAGGCCTTCAAGCATCGCGGCGGGCCTCCGGCGGCGACGCATCACGACGATCTCGCCGTCGAGCGCGACGCCGTCGGGCAGCGCGTCGGCGAGCGCGGCGAGATCGGGATAGGACTCCGAGATGAGCTCCTCGCCGCGCGACCACAGCCGCCAGCCGGCGCCGCGCTTGAGCAATTGCGCGCGGATGCCGTCGAACTTCCATTCCGCGATCCAGTCCTCGGCGGCCCGAGCTCGTCCGGCAATTCTTCGACGGCCGCGCTCAGGATGCGCCAGAAAGAACGGATAGGGTTGGCCGTCGTCGGGCGCCGGCGCCCTCGGCGCGATCGCGCGATCAGCGCGGCGAAATCCTCGGCGCCGGCGACGCGGCCGGCCTGCGTGTAGCCCATCAGGCGCTGCGCCATCGTGCGTCTCGTCGACGCCCGTCGCCTCCGCCAGCGCCTTGCACGACCTGCGCCCGGCGACGCCGACGCGCAACGCGCCGGTCATCAGCTTGAAGAACGGCGAGGCGGTCGTCCGTCGGCAGCGCGCGCGCGTAAGCCGCGAGCCGCGCGTAGTGCGCCTCGTCGTCGAGCCTGCGCAGCGCCGGCAGCCGCTCGCCCATCCAGACGTCGAGCGGCAGCGTCTTCGGCGCGCGTCGCCGGCGGCAGCAGCAGCGCCAGCGTCTCGGCGAGATCGCCGACGTTCTGGTAGCATTCCTCGACGAGCCAGTCGGGCAGGCCCGTCGCCTCCAGCGCGAGCCGCCGCAGCAGCGCGCGTCGGCGATCATCTGTCTCGGCTTGCCGCCGGCGAGGAAATAGATCGATCCAGGCCGCCTCGCCCAGCGCGCGCGGCGTCGGCGAGCGCCGGCGCGAGATAGGCCTTCAGCGCGTCGATGCTTGTGACGCGTCGAGGTCGCGGCGTCGAGGCGCGCGGTAGAGGTCGGCGAAGGCTTTCATGCCGCCTCGGCCGAGGTCTTCGTCGCCATATTCGGCGTTTGCAGCGCCGTCGCCTCGAGCCCCTGCTCGCGCAGGTAGCGCACCAGCGTCGCCACCGACGCCATGCGTGACGAGCACGCGCTCGGCGCCGGTCGCCTCGATCGCCGCAATAAGCCCGCGCCAGTCGGCGTGATCGGAAAGGACGAAGCCGCGGTCGACGCCGCGCCGGCGGCGATTGCCGCGCACCTGCATCCAGCCGCTGGCGAAGCGCGTCGGCGTAGTCGCCGAAGCGCCGCAGCCACGGCGTGCCGGCGGCCGAGGCGGCGCGAGCACGAGCGCGCGCGCGAGCGCCGCCTTCGCCATCGCCGGCGGTGCGAGGCGCGTCGGCGGCAGCGCGACGCCGCGCTCGCGGTAGATCGCGTTCATCGGCTCGACGGCGCCGTGGCAGAAGATCGGGCCGATCGCGCGGATCGAGCAGCGCGAGCACGCGCTGCGCCTTGCCGAGCGAATAGGCGTAGACGACGCTCGCCCGGCCGGCGTCGGCGTTGTCCCGCCACCACTGCGTTGATGTCGGCGAACGACTCGGCTTGCGGCGCGCCAGCGATAGATCGGCAGGCCGAAGGTGGATTCGGTGATGAAGGCGTCGCAGCGCACCGGCTCGAACGGCGCGCAGGTCGCCGTCCGGCTCGATCTTGTAGTCGCCGGAGGCGACCCAGACCTCGCCCCGCATGCTCGACCCGGATCTGCGCCGAGCCCAGGATATGGCCGGCCGGATGCAGCGAGACCGCACGCCGTTGCGCTCGATGGTCTCGCCGTAAGCGACGCCTTGCATCGCGATGTCGCCGAGCCGGTGGCGCAGGATCGGGACGCTGTCGCGATGGCAGAGATAGGCGCTCCGAGCCATAGCGCGCGTGATCGCCGTGGCCGTGGGTGATGACCGCGCGGGCGACGGGACGCCAGGGGTCGATGTAGAAATCGCCGGGCGGGCAATAGAGGCCCTCGGCGCGAGACGATGAGGTTCATGGGTCCGGGCAGGCTAGCGGGCCAGGTCAGAACGGGAAAGGGGCGGCCGCGTTCCCGCGAGTGACCTGAAGCCGAGGTTGGAGCCTGCGGCCTATCTGACGGAGCCGCCTAAGCCCGGTCGCGCTCAGCTTTTCCGTGTCACCCAGGCCAGGAATGCGCCGGTCGCATCCGCTCCGATCGCCACGCGTCCGAAACCGGGGATATCGAACGGCGGCCGGGCCACCTTGCCGCCGTGCTCCTTTATGTCGGCAAGGCGCTGATCGATGTCGTCGACTTCGAGATAGCTCAGCCAATGCGGGGGATCGGAATCGGGCAAAAAGCCGCGCATGTCGAGAATGCCTGCGACGGGCTCGCCTGCGGCCTTGGCAAGCCAATAAGTGCCGTGCGGCGCCGGCATGCCGTCAAAGGTCCAGCCGGCGGTCGCCGCGTAGAACGCCTTGGCCGCCTCCACATCGCGCGTGTAAAGTTCGCTCCAGACAAATTTTCCGTGGGCCATCGTTTCGTCCTCTTTGGTTGTTTGCTCGAACTAAGCTCTCCGATCCCCTCCCCCGCTTGCGGGGGAGGGTAAGGGTGGGGGGGAACGTCCTCGAAAGCGCGGTGGTATTTCCCCCCTCCCCATCCCTCCCCCATCAAGGGGGAGGGGGCCGGTTCTGCGTGGGCGGGAAGCGCACTCAAGCCGCCAGCATGAGCTTCTGAACGCGCCACTTCAACAGCTCGGCGACATAAAGCACGTTGGGCGCCGGGCGCGTCATCCGGTAAATCCAGCCGAATTGTTTGAGCCGCTTGGCTGCGCCGTCCCGCGGCGTGTGGCCGCGCCGGCGCGCCGCCGTGAACTCGTGGATTGCGAGGCGAAACGGCGTCACAAATAACTGTTGCCAATAAGCGAAATCCTGTGTTACAAATATTCCTGTTTAAGCTAATTTTACATTTCGCATGGGCGAAAAAAGCGGAAGAATTTCGGAAAAAATGAAAAGCCGCGTTAACCATTCGTAAGCCGTCGAAAATACACAAAGTGGCATGATTGAATTTGGATTTGTTTGGATTTGTTTTGCTCTTGTTTGGATTTGTTTAGGCCTTGTTTGGCGTTGTTTGGCGTTGTTTGCATCGCGGTGCGCGAGGGTCCGGGCGGGAAGCGTCTCCGTCCTCGACCCGATCCGCAAGCGCGCTCAAGCCGCGAGCATGAGCTTTTGTACCCGCCAGTTCAGCAGCTCGGCGACATACAGCACGTTGGGCGCCGGGCAGGTCATCTGGTGGATCCAGCCGAATTGCTTCAGCCTCTTGCCGGATCGGCCGAACATGCCCAGGAACTTGCCTTCGAGCGTCAGTTTGTAGACGCGGCCCGGAAAGCCATCGGCGACATAGAGAAACTGGTTGGGCGGCGGCGAAAGGCAGAGCGCCCAGGGCGCGCCGGGCGCGAATGTGCCCGCGGCCAGCGTCGCTTCATCGGGCATGTTGCCGATCGCCGGCCTGCGTCCGGTGGCACAGGCGCATCGATGGTGAACTGGCGAAGAAATCCGCCCTCGCCGTCAAAAACCTGAATGCGGCGATTGCTGCGGTCGGCGACATAGACCTTGCCGGCCGCATCGACTGCGATGCTGTGGGGCGTATGAAACTGTCCGGGGCCCGGTTCCGCGATCACCCCAGGATTTGAGCCAGTTGCCGTCCTTGTCGACCTTGGCGACCCGCGAATTGATATAGCCGTCGCTGATGTAGGTATTGCCGGCGTCGTCCCAGGCGACATCGGTCACTTGGCGGAAATAACCGTCCTGCGCGGGCAGCGGCGGGTTCGGATGTTTTACGGGCGCCGTGCCTTCGTCGGAGGCCTCCTGCTTGCGCCCGAACACCATGTCTACACGTCCTTCCGGCGTGAATTTGATCACCATGTCAGAGCCCTTGTCGGTCACCCAGACAAAATCCTGCAGCATCAACTTTCACGGTATGGGCGAACGACCAGGCGTAGAGGTGATGGCCGATCTCGCGCAGATAGTTTCCGTCGGCGTCGAATTCCAGCAGTTGTGCGGCCGCCGCGCCATAAGCGGGCCCGCTCGTGTCGCCGCGATGCAGAACAAAATGTGGCCCTTCGAATTGAGCGCGACGCCGGAGACTTCGCCAAGATACATGTCAGGCGGCAGATGCAAGAGATCGGGAACCGACTCATAGTTGATGATCGGGATGTCATCCGCGCAGGCGAAGCGGGGCGCCGACCAAGGCGGCCGCGCCGGCGCAGGCAGCGGCAAGGAAATGGCGGCGGCTCCAGGCGGCGCGCAGGGCCGCTGTTACAGCAGGGGCAGTCTTCCGATTGTTTGAAAGGACATGGCGTTCTCCCATTCGTCGGCGTCGCGAAGAGCCTGGATCCGGCCATAGGAGTTGCCAATGTCGACGCGAGTAGGGCGCGGACCTCGAGTTCGACCTCAGTCCGCCAGGCCGATCATGACAGAGAGCAGACCGTTGAGCGCAAGCATCTCGTCCGGCAGGAGGCGGCCGACCACGGGGCCACATCTGGCGCGCGGGCTCGCGGCGATCTTATCCACCATGATTTGCGACGGGGCTTGCAGGCGGTTCTTTTCGGTCGGCTCGATCATGAGCCGGTACAGCGGCGCGTCGCGCAGCGTGCTGGTCAACATGGCGACCAGCACGCTCTCCGATTGGTCGAGAAAATCGGATTGTATGACTACGGCGGGACGCGGTTTTCCGTAATCGCCCCTCACCGCCACCGTTACGACATCGCCGCGCTTCATGCCTGCGGCCATTCCACCAGCGCGTCGATGAACTCCAGCGTTTCGATCTCTTCCAACTGGCCGCGCAGCAGCCGCCCCTGCCGTTTGGCTTCGGCGGCGAATTCCGGCCGGCGAGGATCTGGCGCCCACACGCGCAACAGCTTCATTCCTTTGCGCGACTTCTGTTGCCGGTAGCGCTGAAACTTGTTCAAGCCGTCATCTGTTCTTCGTGGACGTGGCAAAATCTTTCCTCGGAAAAGTCGCGCGCTACTCTTGCACATAAAGTCGCGCGCTACCATCGAAATCTGACCGCGTCACGCCCGAAGGCGCGCGCCGCCACATCACCCTGCGCTACGAATTACACATCCAGAATTGACAATCGCCGTATTGCCTGCTCCGTTATCGAAAATTTGGCTTTGTCAGCAGCCGCAAGGGCATTTTCAAAGGGGAAACAGAATGCGAATTTCGAGTATTGCGCTGGGATGCGTCGCCCTCGCGGCGATCCCGACTTCCGCTTCGGCCAAGTGCCACTTTGACTTTATGCGCTTCCGGTTTGCCGGGAATCTTCGACGTCAAACGCCTCAGCCTCCTCCGGGCAAGCCTGCTGGGTCCGATTGACCGGTCAGCGCATGTCAGGCGTCGACATCGGCCAGCAACCGGCGCACGGCTCGGTTACCTCGACAGGGTCGTCGGGCGATTACCGGGTGACCTATACTTCGAAGGCGGGATACAAGGGGCCGGATAGTTTCAGCGTCGTTGTGCACGGGATATTTTTCCGGAATAACCTGCCCGGAATTACGACTCAGACAATCAATATGGATGTTCAATAGGTTTCGGCTGGCCCATCCGTGATCTTGAAATAGAGCGCTGTCGCTTGCGTGGCGTCCAGGCCGCGCAGGAATCGGGTGGCGCTCGCCAGCCGCGTCGTGGTCTAGCGCCCCCATGCCCGCGCCCTCACTCCACCGCCAGATGAACGCCTTCGAGTGGGCGATGCTGCTTGTGCTCGCGGCGCTGTGGGGCGGATCGTTCTTCTTCAACCGCGTCGCCGTCGGCGAACTGCCCGTTCTGACCGTCGTCGTCGCGCGCGTAGCGCTGGCGGCGGCGCTGCTATGGGCGGCGCTGCCGTTTGCAGGCGTCGCCATGCCAAGGAGCGGCGCGGTATGGCGGGCTTTCTTCGGCATGGGCGTGCTCAACAATGTGGTCCCGTTCTGCCTCATCGTCTGGGGGCAATCGCATATCGCCTCCGGGGTCGCTTCGATCCTCAATGCGACGACGCCGTTGTTCACTGTCGTCGTCGCGAATTATCTCACCAATGACGAAAAGCTCAGCGGCGGGCGACTTGCCGGCGTCGTCCTCGGGCTCGCCGGCGTCGGCGTGATGGTCGGCGGCGAAGCGCTGGGCTCGCTCGGCGTCAACGTCGCCGCCGAACTCGCCTGCCTCGCGGCCGCGCTGAGCTACGCGTTCGCGGGAGTCTACGGGAGAAAGTTTCGCGCAATGGGCGTCAGTCCGCTCGCGACCGCGACCGGTCAGGTCACCGCATCGAGCCTCATTCTGCTGCCAATTGCGGCCGTCATCGACAAGCCGTGGACGTTGACCGCGCCGAGCGCGGCGGCGATCGCGGCGCTCATCGGCCTCGCCTCGCTCTCGACCGCCGTCGGCTACATCCTCTACTTCCGCCTGCTCGCCTCGGCCGGCGCAACCAATCTCCTGCTGGTGACGTTTCTCAACCCAGTCAGCGCGATCCTGCTTGGCGTCGTCGTTCTCGGCGAAACACTGTCGCCGCGCCACCTTGTCGGCATGGCGCTGATCGCGTCAGGGCTGGCGGCAATCGATGGTCGGGCGTGGAGGTTGTTGAGCGAGATCGGCAGAGGGTTGTCAGCCCCGCGAAAGCGGGGATCCAGCGTGTGATGCTGGGCTTGCAGGAAACGGTGGGTATTTTTTGAGCAATCAGTCCTGCGACGCTGGATCCCCGCGTTCGCGGGGACGGCATCAGTCTGCATCAAAAATGGTAGGCGATGCCCGCCGCGGCCCTGTCCTCGAAGCGCTCATAAGCCGCGAGCGCCATCTCGTTGAAGGTCGCCGTCTTCCGGCGCTGACACCAGCGAGCGGGTCTCGGCGAGCGGCGGGCGGCGAACCACGTCGAACCAGCGCAAGTCCGCCTCGCCGGCGTCGGCCGGCAACACGATTGCGGTTGGGAATGCGTGCCGCTCGCCGCGCCTCGCCGCCTCATTGAGCGAGGAGACGAGTTCGACATTGGCGGTGATTTCGGCCTCGTATTCCGAGGGTTTTCCGCCAAGCGAGCGCACGATGTCATCGAGCAGTTCGCGTCCACGGCTCGGGCCGGAGGAAATCATCGACTGCGAGCCGGACCCGGCGCGCGGCTGGCCGCTGATATAGCCATCGTAGCGGCCGCCGAGCTCCCACCAGTCCCAGCGGCCGAGCGGGTTCTGCCAGCAGCCATATTCGCCGACCTCGGGATCGCGCTGTTTCCATTTCGTGAAACGACGCGCGAAAGTGTCGAAGTCCGGCTCCACGTCGGCGAGGCGGCCGCGCCAGGAGAGCGCGTCCATCGATTGCAGCAGCTCGCGCAGCGCGTCGAAGTCGAGATTGCCGGCCTTCTTCGGGTCATCGCATTGCAATGCGACGCCGCCGCCGTCGCTGCGCAGGATCACCGCCTGGTCGTGCAGCTCCTTGAGTTCGCCGGAAATGTCGTCGAACGCCAGTTTTTGGCGCGGAAAGTCGTCGAGCCCGCCTCGGCGGAATGCCGAAAGCTGCTCATCGAGCGCGGATTGCAGGGAAGTGAAATTGTCGGAAATGATGACATAGGCCAGTCCGTACATCCCGTGCCCGCGCGTGATGAGGGTCGAATAAGTCCCCTAACGCGCGAGCGGGCCGGAAGGCGCCACGCAGTTCGAAACTTTTCACACGTCCAGATTGGCCACGTTGAGCGCGTTCGCCTGGATGAACTCGCGGCGCGGCTCCACGACGTCGCCCATCAGCTTGACGAAAATGTCGTCGGCCTCGTCGGCCTCGCGGATCTTCACCTGCAAAAGCGAGCGCGCCTCACGGTCGAGCGTCGTCTCCCAGAGCTGGTCCTTGTTCATCTCGCCGAGACCCTTGTAGCGCGACACCGTGACGCCCTTGCGGCCCGCGGCGTTGACGGTCTCCAGCAGGTCGGAGGGGCCTGCGACGGTCGTCTCCTCGTTCCGGCGCACGAACGTTGCGGGTCCGGAGAAGGCTTCCGCGAGTTCCTTCGTGTGCTCGTCGAGCCGGCGCGCTTCCGCCGAGGCAAGGAGCGCGGCGTCGAGCAGTGCGGCCTGCTTGACCCCGCGCACCTCGCGCGTCAGCACGAAACCGCCGGCCTCCGACCGGACGCTCC
The DNA here is from genome assembly GCA_963710855.1 of uncultured Pseudomonadota bacterium. Classification (GTDB taxonomy): domain Bacteria; phylum Pseudomonadota; class Alphaproteobacteria; order Rhizobiales; family Beijerinckiaceae; genus Roseiarcus. The sequence continues at coordinate 110,132 of CAVQBX010000030.1, forward strand.
AGCCGCGCTCCGTTTCCTCGGCGATGGCGTTCATGCGGTCGGCCAGCGCAAGGGCGAGGCGATCGGCTCCCGCGTCGTCGGCGACCGCCTGCGGCTTCAAGGCGCCGAGCATCGCGGCCTGTTCGACGGCCGCGCGGTTGTAGCGCGAATGCAGGCCGCCGAGCAGGCGGCGCACCGCGCGCGTCTCGTCGACCAGCTTGGCGAGATCGGCGCCCGCGCGCACTTCCCCGCTCGTGAGCTTCAGCGTCGCGCCGTCGAGGCCGGCGGTCACCAGATAGTCCTCGAGCGCGCGCTCGTCCTTCAAATATTGCTCGGAGGAACTACGCTTGACTTTGAACAGCGGCGGCTGGGCGATGTAGAGATGGCCGTTGTCGATGATCTCTTTCATCTGGCGGAAGAAGAAGGTCAGCAGCAGGGTGCGGATGTGCGAGCCGTCGACATCCGCGTCGGTCATGATGATGATCTTGTGATAGCGCAGCTTCTCGATATTGAAGTCCTCGCGCCCGATGCCGGTGCCGAGCGCAGTGATGAGCGTGCCGACCTGCTCGCTCGACAGCATCTTGTCGAAGCGCGCGCGTTCGACGTTGAGGATTTTTCCGCGCAGCGGCAGCACCGCCTGGTACTCGCGGTTGCGGCCCTGCTTGGCGGTGCCGCCGGCCGAGTCGCCCTCCACGATGAAGATTTCCGACTTGGCGGGGTCGCGCTCCTGACAGTCGGCGAGCTTGCCGGGCAGGCTCGCAATGTCGAGCGCGCCCTTTCGGCGCGTCAGCTCGCGCGCCTTGCGCGCCGCCTCGCGCGCCTGCGCCGCCTCCAGAACCTTGCCAACGACGAGCCGCGCCTCGGTCGGATTTTCCTCGAACCATTGCTCGAGTTTTTCGTTGACCAGCCCCTCGACCGCCGGACGCACCTCGGACGAGACGAGCTTATCCTTGGTCTGCGACGAGAATTTCGGATCAGGGCATTTGACGCTCAGAACGCAGGTGAGCCCCTCGCGGCAATCGTCGCCGGTCAGATCCACCTTCTCCTTCCTGTTGAGGCCAGAGCTTTCGGCATAGGCGATCACCTGCCGCGTCAGCGCGCTGCGCAGGCCGATCAGATGCGTGCCGCCGTCGCGCTGGGGAATGTTGTTGGTGAAGGGCAGTACGTTCTCGTGATAGCTGTCGTTCCACCACAACGCGATTTCGACGCCAATGCGGTCGCGTTCGCCCGCGATGAGGATCGGACGTGCGATCAGCGGCGTCTTCGTGCGGTCGAGGTAGCGCACGAAAGCTTCGAGGCCGCCTTCGTAGAACAGTTCTTCGCGCCTTACCTCCGGGCCACGGGCGTCGGTCAGCACGATGCGCACGCCGGAATTGAGGAATGCCAGTTCGCGCAGGCGATGCTCAATCGTCGCGTAATCGAACTCCACCATCGTGAAGGTTTCGGTTGACGGCGTGAACGTCACCTCGGTGCCGCGCTTCGGGCGGCCGTCGACCAAGGGCGCCGGGCCAACCACGTGGAGGCTCTCCACCGCGTCGCCGTGGCGGAACCTCATGGCGTATTCCTGCCCGTCGCGCCAGATGCGCAGCTTAAGTTCGACCGACAAGGCATTGACGACGGAGACGCCGACGCCATGCAGGCCGCCCGACACCTTGTAGGAATTCTGGTCGAATTTCCCGCCGGCGTGGAGCTGCGTCATGATGACTTCGGCCGCCGACACGCCCTCTTCGGGGTGTATGTCGGTCGGGATGCCGCGCCCGTCGTCGACCACGGTGCAGGAACCGTCGGCGTTCAGGGTGACGGTGACGGCCTTGGCGTGGCCGGCGAGCGCCTCGTCGATCGCGTTGTCGACGACCTCGTAGACCATGTGGTGCAGGCCCGAGCCGTCGTCGGTGTCGCCGATATACATGCCCGGGCGCTTTCGCACCGCATCGAGGCCGCGCAGCACCTTGATCGAGTTGGCCCCGTAGGCGTCGCTCACCGCTTGCGCGGCGTCGGCCTCGGCGTCGAGCGTCGTCTTTGGATCATCCATTGTTTCAATGACTTGCAGGGTTTGTCGCGCAAGGTCGGCGCGCACGATTCGTCAACGTGTCCTTATAGCCCGGAACGCCCTCGGAACGCACTCGAATTCCTTCGCTTTCCGTGCGAATTCGCCCTCGCGACCGGATCAAATTTCCCCCTCGACCCAGCCGCCCTGCGCGGCGATGATGGACAAGGTGATTCGCCTGATTTCGCGGGCTTGGGGAGCGGTTCGGTGCGCGACGAAATCAACGAGCCGCTCGGGCAGTCGACGCCGCCGCGCCCGCAAGGCGGCGGAACGGCCCGCGCGATGGGCTTCTTCGTCGTCTGCGCGCTGGCGGCGGGCGTAACGGCCGGCGTGTGGACTTATCGGCATTCGCGAACGCACGTAGCGCCGCAGGTCGCGGTAATCGAGCCCAAGCCGGCGGCCCCGGCCCCTGTCAGCCCGCCCACGCCGCCGCCAATAGAAGCGGCGGAGGGCGGCGTCAGCGCCTTCCAGTCGGCCGAGCAGGTCGAGAAGCGCAGCGGCGTGAAAGTGACGCGCAACGGCGGCGGCGGGCCGCCGGGCGCGCTGATCATCGACGTGCCCCAGGCGCTCGGCGTCCGGCTCGCGGAGGCGCCCGATCCGAGGCTCGTCGAGTCCGGCAAATACGGTCCGCTGCCGAAGATCGGCGCGGACGGCGCGCGGCCCGCGGACGTCTACGCGCGGCCGATTGTCGAATCGGTAAAACTGCGCGGCGCGCCGAAGATCGCGATCGTGGTCGGGGGTCTCGGCCTTAACACCGCCGCGTCGCAGGCCGCGATCGGCCAGTTGCCTTCGGCCGTGTCGCTCGGCTTTGCGCCTTACGGGCAGGACCTTGCCGCGCTCGCGGCGCAGGCGCGCAACTCAGGACACGAAATACTGCTGCAGGCGCCGATGGAAGGTTTTGGGGGGGCCTCCAGTCCGCACATGCTGAGCGACGCGGCGAGCGAGGCGGAAAATCACGACGCGCTGGGCTGGCTGATGTCGCGCTTTCCGGGCTTCATCGGCGTGGAAAACTATCTCGGCGGCAAGTTCATGGCAGATTCGAAGGCGTTGGGGCCTGTGCTGGCCGAGATCGGCTCGCGCGGCTTGCTGTTCCTCGACGACGGGTCGTCGCCGCGCAGCCTTGCGGCCTCTCTGGCGCCGGGAATGAACCTGCGCGCAGCGCGCGCCGACGTCGTCATCGACGCGAATCCGTCGCCCGAGGCGATCGAGGCGGCGCTCGCCAGGCTCGAAACGCTGGCGCGGCAGCAGGATGGGGCCGTCGGCGTCGCGACAGCGCTGCCGGGCAGCATCGATCACATCGCCCGCTGGGCTTCGGCGCTGGAATCGCGCGGCATTGCGCTGAAACCGGTCTCCGCGCTCATCACGCGAGCCTCAATGCACAGCGCGGGCGCCACGCCCTGACCGCTTGCGTGGCGTCCTGACGCTCTGGCATAGGTTTCGCGCGCCGACGCCGGCGCATGAGCCTCAGAGGGCCGCGTTTTGAACCACGACCTGCCTTATCGCCGCTGCGCGGGCGTCGCGCTCGCCAATCGCGGCGGCGAGGTTTTCATCGGCCGGCGTAAGAAGGAGCGCGGGACCGCCGTCTTCAATCATCGCGACTGGCAGATGCCTCAGGGCGGCATAGACGAGGGCGAAAGTCCGCTGGAGGCGGCGAAGCGCGAACTCTACGAAGAGACTAACGTCCGCAGCGCCGCCTTGCTCGCCGAGGCTCCGAAATGGCTGAGCTACGACCTGCCCGCCGAGGCGGGCGGACGCTGGAAGGGCCGCTATCGCGGCCAGACCCAGAAATGGTTCCTATTCCGGTTCGAGGGCCCGGAGAGCGAAATCGACATCCACCATCCGGCCGGGGGGCATCACGCGGCGGAATTCCGCGAATGGCGCTGGGAGCGGTTCGAGGCGCTGCCGGACCTGGTCGTGCCCTTCAAGCGCGCCGTCTATGAGGAGATCGTCGCCTTCTTCGCGCCGCTGGCGCGGGCGCTCTGAGGGCTCACGGCTTCACGGCGAGGGGAGCGCCCGCGCCTTCCAGAAAGTCCTGCGGCGAGATGTCGTCCGCGCCGCGCGGTCGCAGCACCAGCGACAGGACCGTCGCGACGACGATGTTGAGGACGACGCTGGTCAGCCCGTTGTAGGCGGCGAAGCCGAAACCGGGATCGACGGTTCCGATGAAGGGGATATCCCATTTGAGGGCGTGCACCGGCGCCCAGCCTTTGTCGGTCCACGACAAGCCGGTGCCAACCAACATGCCGATCGCCCAACCGCCGAGCAGCGCCGAGCCGCTGAACCAGCGCGTGAACAGGCCGAGCACGAGCGCCGGGAAGATCTGGATCATCCAGACGCCGCCGAGCAGTTGCAGGTCGAGCGCGAACTGGGTCGGCATGAGGAAGATGACAGCGAGCGCGCCGATCTTGACGACCAGCGACACGATCTTGGCGATCGCCGATTCCTCGCGCCCGTCCATTTGCGGATGGATGAACGGCTTCCAGATATTGCGCGTAAAGGTGTTGGCGGCGCCGATCGACATGACGGCGGCTGGCACAAGCGCGCCGAGCGCGATCGCCGCGAAAGCGAAGCCCGCGAACCAGTCCGGAAACGCCCAGAGCAGAAGCTGGGGAACGGCGTCCTGCGGCGAGGCGGCTTTCACGCCGGCGGCGATCGCCATCAGGCCGAGCAGCGCGATGAGGCCGAGCGTCAGCGAATAGGCCGGTAGCGTGATGGCGTTGAGGCGGATGGCGCGACCGCTGGAGGCGGCGAGCAGCCCGGTCATGGCATGCGGGTACATGAACAACGCCATCGCCGAGCCGATCGACAAGGTAATGTACGGGCCGATCTGCGAAGGCGCCAACGTGAGACCCGCAGCTGGAACGGCCTTTGCCGCGACCTTGGCCGCAAAAACCTTGCCGGCCGCCGCGAAGATCGGCGCGAAGCCGCCGAGCTCATAGGGAACGATCACGATCGCCGCGAGCACGAAGATATAGATCATCGTGTCCTTGACGAAAGCGATCATCGCCGGCGCGCGCAGGCCGCTCTTGTAGGTGTAGAGCGCGAGGATGACGAAGGCGAGGGTGATCGGCAGATGCGCGTAAATCCCCTCGCCTGAAAAGCCGAGCGCGGCGATCACCTTCTCGAGGCCGACGAGCTGCAGCGCGATGTAGGGCATGGTGGCCAGAATGCCGGTCGCGGCGACGGCGAGCTCGAGCCAGCGGTTGCCATAGCGCCCGAGCACGAAGTCGCTCCCTGTCATGTAGCCGTGCTTAAGCGAGACGGCCCATAGCCGCGGCATCGTTATGTAGAGCAGGGGGTAGATCAGGATGGTGTAAGGCACCGCGAAGAAGCCGTAGGCGCCGATCGCATAGACGACGCCGGGCACGGCGATCACCGTATAGGCTGTGTAGAGATCGCCGCCGAGCAGGAACCAGGTGATCCACGGCCCGAATCGCCGCCCGCCGAGGCCCCATTCGTGGATATGGTCGAGATCGGCCGCCTTCCAGCGCGCGGCGACGAAGCCGAGGATCGTGACGAGCGCGAAGAAGAAGACGAAGACCGAGGCGGCGACGACGTTGAGATGATCGAACATCGGGTCACGCCCTCCCCAGCCGGTCCGCGACATAGATGGCGACCGACGAGACGGGCACCAGCAGCATCTGGAACCAGTAGAAGAAGGGAATGCCGAACAGCGCAGGCTCGGAATAGTTGAAGAGCGGCGTCGCAATCGCCAGCACGCACGGAATCAGCAATATCAGGTATTTCAAGCTTCCCCCCGGAGCCGGCGACCCATCTTTGATTACGCGAAATAGCGAGATTCCGCCGCCGGGTCGAGAGCCGCCTTCAGTAGCGACGCATCTCGATCACTTCGATGCGGCCTTCCGGTCCGATGAAGCCGTTGACCAGCCAGCCGGTGATGCTGACGATGATCGCGGTCCAGATCGCCGGCCAAAGTCCCGATACGTAGAAGCCTTGCAGGATGTGGCTTACCAGCTCCACCATCAGTCCATTGATGACGAGCAGGAACAGGCCGAGCGTAATGAGCGTGATCGGCAGGGTGAGGACGATGAGAATCGGCCGCACGATCGCGTTGACGAATGCGAGCAGCACGGCGGCGGCGATCAGCGATCCGCCTGAGCGGATCTCTACGCCGGGCACGATCGAGGAAGCGACCCAAAGGCCGATGGCGACAATCGCCGCACGGATGACGAAACCACGCATCTGACCAAACTCCTGACGACGATCGCATCTAATTATGCTTCCCCTCGTTCGCCAAGGGGCACATTGCAAAAATCGGCTGCGCGAAGGCGCGCCTTCGGCTACAGGGATCGCTCAACTCGCTAGCGCGGATCGGGACGAAATGGCGCAACATCTGGAAATGGGGGTCGACACGTTCGGCGACGTGATGAACGACGCGGACGGGCGGCCGCTATCGCACGCCGAGGCGTTGCGCAATCTCGTCGAGGAAGGCGATCTACGCCGACGAACTCGGCATCGACTTCATCGGCGTCGGCGAACATCATCGCCCGGACTTTCGCGGTCTCCGCGCCCGAAATCGTGCTGGCGGCGATCGCGACGCGCACCAAGCGCATCCACCTGGGCACGGCGGTGACGGTGTTGAGTTCCGACGATCCGATCCGGGTGTTCCAGCGCTTCTCGACGCTCGACGCCATCTCCAACGGCCGCGCGGAGGTCATTCTGGGACGCGGCTCCTTCACCGAATCGTTTCCGCTGTTCGGCTACGATCTCGACCAATACGAGGTCCTGTTCGAGGAAAAGCTCGAACTGTTCGCGGAACTGATCCGCAAGGAGAGGATCAACTATTCAGGCCCGTTGCGTCCGCCGCTCAAGGATCAGGGCGTCTATCCGAAGCTGGAGCGCGCCGAGCTGACGACCTGGATTGGCGTCGGCGGCAGCCCGGAATCGGTGGTGCGCGCGGCGCGCCACAATCTGCCTTTGATGCTCGCGATCATCGGCGGCGATCCGAAACGCTTTGCACAATATGTCGATCTCTATCATCGCGCCTTCCAGCACTTCGGCGGAACTCCGCGCGCGATCGGCGTCCATTCGCCGGGCCATGTCGGCAGAACCGACGAAGAGGCGCGCGCGGAGTTCTATCCCGACTACAAGGCGATGCGGGACCGGATCGGCGCGGAGCGCGGCTGGCCGCCGATGGCGAGAGTCCGAATACGTGCAGGAAATCGAGCGCGGCTCGCTCTATGTCGGCTCGCCGGAAACGGTGGCTCGCAAGATCGCGCGAGACGGCGCGCGTGTTAAAACTTTCGCGCTTCGATCTCAAATACAGCGCCGGCGGCCTCTCGCACGCCAAGATCATGAGCACCCTGGAGCTCTATGGCAAGGAAGTGATCCCGCGCACGCGCGCGTTGTTGGCGTGACCCGCGCTCAGCGCGTCGGAACCGGGTGCTCGCCGCGATAGTCGTAGAAGCCGCGCTGCGTCTTGCGGCCGAGCCAGCCGGCCTCGACATATTTCACGAGCAGCGGGCAGGGTCGATATTTGGAATCCGCCAGACCCTCGTGCAGCACCTGCATCACCGAAAGACAGGTGTCGAGGCCGATGAAATCCGCCAGTTGCAGCGGGCCCATCGGATGGTTGGCGCCGAGCCGCATCGCGGTGTCGATCGATTCGACCGAGCCGACGCCTTCATAGAGCGTGTAGATCGCCTCGTTGATCATCGGCAGCAGAATGCGGTTGACGATGAAGGCCGGGAAATCCTCCGACATCGTCGAGGTCTTGCCGAGCTTTGCCACAAACCCCTTGGTCGTCTCGAATGTATCGTCATTGGTCGCGATGCCGCGGATCAGCTCGACGAGCTGCATGCGCGGCACTGGATTCATGAAATGAATGCCGATGAATCGTTCGGGATTGGCGGTGACCGAGGCTAGACGCGTGATAGAAATCGAGGACGTGTTGGAGGCGATGATCGCCTCCGGCTTCGCAAACGGGCGCAAGCTGGCTGAAGATCGGCGCTTGACCTCTTCGTTTTCCGAGGCCGCTTCGATCACCATGTCGCAGTCGTTGAGACCGGCGAGCGCTTCTGTGCGTCTGGATGCGGTCGAGGATCGCGGCGCGGCCGGCTTCGTCGAGCTGGCCTTTCGCGACCTGACGCGGCGAGCAGGCCGTTGATCGTCGCGAGCGCGGCCTTGATGACGCTCTTCGGCGACATCGTTGAGCGCGACGCCGAAGCCGGCCTGGGCGCAGACCAGCGCTATGCCGGAGCCCATCTGCCCCGCTCCGATCACGCCGACTTTGTCGATTGTGCGTCATGTCGATTTCCTGGAGCTCGAGCTCCCTGCGAAGAATAGGCCCGAGCGCCGCGGCCGGAGAGCTCGTCTTTAGCCGATCTTGCGCGAGTTCCGCCGTCAGTTCCGGCAGCGCCTGGAAGAGGTCGGCGACCAGGCCGTAATCGGCGACCTGGAAGATCGGCGCTTCCTCGTCCTTGTTGATGGCGACGATGATCTTGGAGTCCTTCATGCCGGCCAGATGCTGGATCGCGCCGGAAATGCCGACCGCGATGTAGAGGTCGGGCGCGACGACCTTGCCGGTCTGGCCGACCTGCCAGTCGTTCGGCGCGTAGCCGGCGTCGACCGCGGCGCGCGAGGCGCCCATCGCCGCGCCGAGCTTGTCGGCGACCGGCTCGATATAGGTCTTGAAGTTCTCGGCCTTCTGCATCGCGCGGCCGCCCGAGATGATGATCTTCGCCGAGGTCAGCTCCGGACGGTCGGACTTGGCGAGCGCCTCGCCGACGAAGCGAAGAGATGCCGGGATCGCCGGCGGCGGCGACCGGCTCGATCGGCGCCGCGGCGTCGCCGGCCTGCGTGGCGGCGAACGAGGCGGTGCGCACCGTCGCGATGATCTTGGCATCGGTCGACTCGACCGTCTGGATCGCGTTGCCCGCATAGATCGGCCGCTCGAAAGTCTTGGGACCCAGACACCTTGATGATGTCGGAGACCTGCATCACGTCGAGCAGCGCCGCGACGCGCGGCAGCACGTTCTTGGCGAACGGGCTCGAGGGCGCCGAGGATCGCGTCATAGCCCGGCGCCAGCGAGACGATCAGCGCGGCCAGCGGCTCGGCGAGCCCGTGGGCATAAGCCGCGCCATCGGCGACCCGCACCTTGGCGACGCCGGCGAGCTTCGCGGCGGCTTCCGCGGCGGCGCCGACGTTCTGGCCGGTGACGAGCACGTCGACGGGCGCGCCGAGCTGCACCGCGGCGGTCAGCGCCCGGGCGGTGATGTCGGACAGCGCGCCGTTGGCGACTTCGGCGATGAGCAGCGTCGCCATGATCAGATCACTCCCACGTCTTCGCGAAGCTTGTTGACCAGCTCCGCCACCGTCTTCACTTTCACGCCCGCCTTGCGGCCCGCAAGGCTCCGCGGTCTTCAGCACCTTGAGACGCGGCGCGACGTCGACGCCGTAATCGGCTGGCGTCTTCTCGGCGATCGGCTTCTTCTTCGCCTTCATGATGTTGGGGAGCGAGGCGTAGCGCGGCTCATTGAGGCGAAGGTCGGTCGTCACGATCGCCGGCAGGTTCAACGACACCGTCTGCAGGCCGCCGTCGACTTCGCGCGTCACGTCCGCCTTGCCGTCGCCGATCACGACCTTGGAGGCGAAGGTGCCCTGCGCGAGGCCGGTCAGCGCGGCGAGCATCTGGCCCGTCTGGTTGCAATCGTCGTCGATCGCCTGCTTGCCGAGGATCACCAGGCCGGGCTGCTCCTCGGCGATGATCCCCTTCAGGATCTTGGCGACCGCCAGCGGCTCGACGATTCCGTCGACCTTGACGAGGATGCCGCGATCGGCGCCCATCGCAAGGCCGGTGCGCAAAGTTTCGGAGGCCTGCGCCGGGCCGATCGACACGACGATCACTTCCGTCGCCTTGCCTGCTTCCTTCTGTCTAAGCGCCTCCTCGACGGCGATCTCGTCAAACGGATTCATCGACATCTTGACGTTCGCGAGTTCGACGCCGGAGCCGTCGGACTTCAAGCGGATTTTCACGTTGTAGTCGACAACCCGCTTCACGGGCACGAGGATTTTCATTTCGCGCAGCTCTCCATCGGGTTCGGCCAGGAGGAGTCCCCGGTAGATTATGGCGGGAACCCCTAATCGCCGAAGGTTCGCAAGTCAACGAGCCGAACGGTCTAGCACATCTGCGGTTTTTCGCTCCCCTGGCGTCACAAACTTGCTCGCTCTCATGACATAACAAGATGGCCAATCGCCGGACAGGCGATTGACAGCGAGCCCGAACCACACCGAAGATGTAGTTTCGGAAAATGGGCGACAGCAAGCGTACGGCCGGCGGCGGAAGCGCTGCCCAGTTGGGAGGTTAGGGCAATGAACGAACTGGACTACCTGCAAGGCCGCCTGAAGAAGGGCGCGATCTCGAGGCGCGAATTTCTGGGCCGCGCAGCGGCGCTCGGCGCCTCGGCCGCCGCCATCTCCACCGCGCTCGCTTCGGTCGAAGCCTACGCTGCGGAAACGCCGAAGAAGGGCGGCACGCTGCGCCTCGGCCTCGGCGGCGGCAGCACAACGGATAGCTGGGACATCGGCAGCTACAACGATTCCGTCATGATCGACGCCTCGCACGGCGTGTTCAACGGCCTGATCGAATGGGCCGAGGACGGCAAGCCGAAGCCCGATCTCGCCGCCTCGATCGAGCCCTCGAAGGACGCGAAGGAGTGGGTGTTCAACCTGCGCAAGGGCGTAAAGTTCTCGAACGGCAAGGAACTGGTCGCGGAGGACGCGATCTATTCGCTCAACTATCACCGCGGCGCGGACTCGAAGTCCGGCGGCAAGTCGGCCGTCGCCGCCATCGACGACATCCAGAAGCTCGACAAATATCAGCTCAAGGTCATCCTCAAGGGCGGCGACGCCGACTTCCTCTACAGCCTGACCGATTACCACATGGGCGTCGTTCCCGCCGACTTCAAGGATTGGGGCAAACCGGTCGGCACGGGGGCTTTCCTGGTCGAGAAATTCGATCCCGGCGTGCGCATTGCGCTGAAGAAGAATCCTGACTTCTACAAGGAAAACCGCGGCTGGCTCGACGCCGCCGAGATCACGGTGATCAACGACGGCGTTGCGCGCCTCAATGCGCTGAAGTCCGGCCAGATCGACGCCGTCAACCGCGTCGATCCCAGAGCGGTGCCGCTGATCGAGAAGTCAGGCAGCCTCAAGCTGGTGCGCGCGCCCGGCGGCTGGCACGCCGTTTCGGCGATGTCGGTCGATCGCGCGCCATTCGACAACAACGATCTCAGGTTGGCGCTCAAATACTCGACCAATCGCGAGCAAATTCTGAAGGCGTTGTTCAGCGGCGTCGGCACGCTGGGCAACGATCATCCGATCCCGGCCTCCGATCCCTACTTCAACAAGGAGCTGCCGCAGCGCAAGTACGATCCGGACAAGGCCGCCTTCTACTTCAAGAAGGCCGGCGTCTCGAACCCGACCATCGTGTTGCAGACGTCGGACGCCGCCTTCAACGGCGCGACCGATATGGCGCAGCTCGAGAAGGCCTCTGCCGACGCGGCCAAGATACCCTTCGAGATCAAGAAGGAGCCGGCCGACGGCTTCTGGGACAATGTGTGGCTGAAGGGCGCGTTCGTGTCGAGCTATTGGGGCGGCCGCGCGGCGGCTACGCAGATGCTGTCCGTCGCCTACAGCGGCGGCGCCCCGTGGAACGAGACGCATATGAAGAACGAGAAGTTCGACAAGCTGCTGGCAGACGCCAAGGGCGAGCTCGACGAGGCCAAGCGCAAGCCGATGATCTGGGAGATGCAGAAGATTCTCAACGAAGAAGGCGGCGCGATCATCCCCGTCTTCAAGGACTGGGTCGACGCCCATCAGGACAAGGTTGGGGGCCACGTGCCAACCGGCGGCTTCGACATGGTCAACGGCTACATCCTCGAGAGAGCCTGGCTGAAGGCGTAACGAGAAGCGGCGGCGCGGGAGGCACCCGCGCCGTATTCATTTCTGGCGCCAGAAAAGTAACCGCGACGGCGGCGCGGTTTATGCATCCCTCTCAACTGTCGTCGGCGCTTCGCGGCGCTGCGCGCATAGGGGCCAGTTGCGTGCTCAAACTCATAAGCCAGAGATTGGGGCTGGGCATTCTGACGCTGCTCGCCGCGTCGGCGCTCATCTTCATCGGAACCGAATTGCTGCCTGGCGACCTCGCCTCCGCGATCCTGCAGAACCAGGCCACGCCCGAAAGCCTCGCCAAGCTTCGTCTGGATCTCGGCCTCGACCGTCCTGCGATCGTCAGATATGCGGAATGGCTGTTCGGCGCCCTGCGCGGCGATTTCGGCCACTCGCTCGCCAATGGCCGCGCCGTGCTCGAGGAAATAGCGCCGCGCTTCGCCAATACGATGTTCCTCGCAGCCTACGCGGCGCTTGGTCGCAACCCCGCTTGCCGTCGGGCTCGGCCTTGCCGCCGCGATCTGGCAGGGCAGCCTGTTCGACCGGCTGGTCAATCTGCTCACCCTGATGACGATATCGGTGCCGGACTATTTCGTCGCCTATCTGCTCATCATCTTCGTCGCGGTCGATCTCGGGCTTTTCCCATCGCTTGCCAATGTGACGCCGGATACGCCGTTCTTCGACCGGCTCTACATCGTGTTCCTGCCGATGGTGACGCTGGCGATGAGCGTGCTCGCCCACATGATGCGCATGACGCGCGCCTCCGTGCTGGCGGTGATGGCGAGCCCCTATATCGAAATGTCGATCCTGAAGGGTCTCACCAAAACGCGCATCGTCCTGCGCCATGCGTTGCCCAATGCGCTGGCGCCGATCATTTCCGTCATCGCGCTCAATCTCGCCTTTCTCATCGTCGGCGTCGTCATCGTCGAGACCGTGTTCGTCTATCCCGGCCTCGGGCAATTGATGGTCGACGAGGTCTCCAAGCATGACGTGCCGGTCGTTCAGGCCTGCGGCCTCATCTTCGCGGCGACATTCATCCTGCTCAACATGGTCGCCGACATCCTCGCGATCCTCTCCAATCCGCGTCTGAGGCGACCGCGATGAGACTGTTCGGCTACAAGATGACGGTCGTCGCGCAGATCGGCTTGCTGATTGTCGTGCTCAACGCGCTTGTCGCTTTGCTCGCGCCCTGGATCGCGCCCTATGATCAGGCGACGCCGGTGGGCGATCCCTGGGCGGATCCGAGCTGGCAGCACTGGCTCGGGCTCGACAACCTCGGCCGCGATCTGCTGAGCCGCCTCATTTATGGCGCGCGGCTCACCATCGGGCTCGCGCTGATCATCACCGCGCTGTCGTTCTCGATCGGCATCATCACCGGCTTCGGCGCCGCGGTCGCCGGCGGCTGGGTCGACGTCGCGCTGTCGCGGCTGGTCGATCTCCTGCTTTCGATGCCGACCCTGATCTTCGCCTTCGTCGTGCTCTCCGTGCTCGGGACGGCGATTCCCGTGCTGATCGTCACCATCGCGATCCTCGATTCGACAAAAGTGTTCCGCCTCGCGCGCTCCGTCGCGATGGGGCTCGTCAATCTCGAATTCGTCGAGGCCGCGCGCCTGCGCGGCGAAGGCTGGTGGTGGATCATCACACGCGAGATGCTGCCGAATTCGATCCCGCCGCTGACCGCGGAATTCGGCCTGCGCTTCATCTTCACCTTCCTGTTCGTCGCGTCGCTCAGCTTCCTCGGCCTCGGCGTTCAGCCGCCGAACGCCGACTGGGGCAGCATGGTGCGCGACTACAAGGACATGATCGACTATGGTTCGATCGCGCCGATCTATCCGGCCGGCGCGATCGCGCTGATGACCATCGGCGTCAACTTCGTGGTGGACTGGATGCTGTCCGTCCATTCGCGGGGACAGGGAGAAGGCGCATGAGCCAGCCCGGCAAACGCGAGGGAATCGTGCTCGACGTGCGCTCGATGCGCATCCAGGTGCGCACCGATCGCGGCGACGGTCCCGTGCTCGTCGACGACGTCTCGTTTCAGCTCAATCGCGGCGAGGTGATTGGCCTCATCGGCGAATCCGGCGCGGGCAAATCGACGATCGGCCTCGCCTCGATGGGTTACACGCGGCGCGACTGCTACATCGTCGGCGGGGAGATCGTTTTCGACGGCTCCGACGTGCGCAAGCTCACGGCCGACCAGCGCCGCCGCCTTCGCGGGCCGCGCATCTCCTATATCGCGCAGAGCGCCGCCGCCTCGTTCAATCCCGCCATGACGCTGATGCAGCAGGTGACGGAATCGGCGATCCGTCATGGCGTGCTCAAGCCCGACGCGGCGCGCAAGGAAGCCGTCAGCCTGTTCCGCCAGCTCGATCTGCCGGACCCTGACACCATCGGCGAGCGCTATCCGCACCAGGTTTCCGGCGGGCAGTTGCAGCGCGCGATGGCGGCGATGGCGATGGTGGCGCGCCCCGACATCGTGGTGTTCGACGAGCCGACCACCGCGCTCGACGTGACGACGCAGGTCGAATGCCTCGCCGCGTTCCGCAAGCTGGTGCGCGAACACGGCGCGGCGGCGCTCTACATCACCCACGACCTCGCCGTCGTCGCGCAGATCGCCGACCGCATCATGGTGCTGAGACGCGGCAAGAAAGTCGAGTTCGGCCCCTCGCGGCAGATCCTGCAGGACCCGCAGGAGGAATATACGCGCCGCCTCGTCACCGAGCGCGTCGCGTCGCACGGCTTCGTCGCCGAGACGCATGTCGAAAAGCCGCCCGTGCTCGCCGTCAACAACGTGACGGCCCATTATCCCGGCAAGCCCAACGTGATCGCCAATGTCACGCTCGATGTGCGGCGCGGCGACACCGTCGCCGTGGTCGGCGAGTCCGGCTCGGGCAAGTCGACGCTCGCTCGCGTCGTCACCGGCCTCCTGCCGCTCGCCGAGGGCGAGGTGAAGTTCGACGGCGTCGTGCTGCCGCCGCGGCTCGCCCAACGCAATCGCGATCAGCTCCGGCGCGTGCAGATGATTTATCAGATGCCCGATGTCGCGCTGAACCCCCAGCATACGCTGCTGGAGACGATCGGCCGCCCGGTCGAATTCTACTTCAAACGTTCGAAAGCTCAGGTGAAGGAGCGCGTCGCCGAACTCTTGAAACAGATGGAGCTGCCCGAGCATTTCATCACCCGCAAGACGAGCGAGCTGTCGGGCGGCCAGAAGCAGCGCGTCTCGATCGCCCGCGCGCTCGCCGCGGAGCCCGAGCTGATCATCTGCGACGAGGTGACCTCAGCGCTCGACCAGCTCGTCGGCGAGGAAATTTTACGGCTGTTGAAGAAGCTGCAGGATGAGCTCGGCGTCTCCTATCTGTTCATCACGCACGACCTCTCGACCGTGAAGCGGATCGCCAACAAGGTCGCCGTGATGCTGAAAGGCAAGCTCGTCGCCTTCGGCCCCACCAAACAGATTTTTGCCCCGCCTTTCCACCCCTATACGGAACTGCTGCTGTCCGCCGTGCCCGAAATGCGGCCGGAGTGGCTTGACGAAGTGCTCGAACGGCGCCGGGAGCGGTCGCCGATAGGGTAGCCGCGCCCCGTCAGCTGGCAGGCCCCGGCTTGAAGGTCAGCGCCACGCCGTTCATGCAATAGCGAAGGCCGGTCGGCTTCGGGCCGTCGTCGAAAACATGCCCGAGATGCCCGCCGCAGCGGCTGCAGTGGACGGCGGTACGGACCATGCCGAAGGTATGGTCTTCGGTCGTGCCGACGGCGCCATCGAGCGGCGCCCAGAAACTCGGCCAGCCCGTGCCGCTGTCAAACTTCGTGGTGGAAGAGAAAGCGTCCTCAGCGCAGCCCGCGCAGGCGAACACCCCATGCCGCTCTTCATGCAGAAGCGGACTGGTGAATGGCCGCTCGGTCGCTTCCTCACGCAGTACGGCGAACTGATCGGGCGTCAGCAGCTTTCGCCATTCCGCGTCGGTGTGGACGACCGCGAAGGTTTCTGCTCGCAGGGGAAGCGCGGCGCCTGCGAGAGCAGCGCCTGCGGCGCCCGCCAGAAAACCTCGTCTCGTGAACATAGTCCGACCTCCATCCTGAAGAGTGTCAACGATCGCTTGTTCGAGGGCTTTCGCTATATTGTTACCTGCACAGCGTAGGAAAAGCGATCGCAGGCGCAAGATCAATACGGCGGGCCGCGCCTCGGGTTTCCCTGCTGGCGACCTCATGCTAAGGCGCGCCGCATGACTACCCGCATCGATGCCCGCTTCAAAGCTCTCCGCGCCGAAGGCCGCGCCGCGCTCGTGACCTTCGTGATGGCGGGCGACCCTGATCCGGCCGCCTCGCTGGAAGTGGTGCGCGCGCTGCCGAAGGCGGGCGCCGATGTGATCGAACTCGGCATGCCCTTCACCGATCCGATGGCGGACGGGCCGGCGATCCAGGCGGCGGGCCTGCGCGCGCTCAAAAGCGGCATGACACTGAGGAAGACCCTGAAACTGGTCGCGGATTTTCGCGCCGGCGATGCGGCGACGCCGATCGTGCTGATGGGCTACTACAATCCGATCTATGTCTACGGCGTTGCAAAATTCTTAGAGGACGCCAAGGCGGCCGGCGTCGATGGGCTCATCGTCGTCGATCTGCCGCCGGAAGAGGATCAGGAACTCTGCGTGCCGGCGCTGGAAGCCGGCCTCAATTTCATCCGGCTCGCCACGCCGACGACCGACGACAAGCGTCTGCCGGCCGTGCTCGCCAACACCTCCGGCTTTGTCTATTACGTGTCGATCACGGGGGTGACCGGCGCCGCCGCGCCGAAGCCGGAAATCGTCGGCGAGGCGGTTGCGCGCATCAAGGGCCATACCCATCTGCCTGTCGCCGTTGGATTTGGCGTGCGCGACGCCGAAAGCGCCGCGGCGATGGCGTCGCGGGCCGATGGCGTGGTTGTGGGGTCGGCGCTCGTCGAGGCCGTGCGCAAGGCTGTGGCCGAGGGCGAAAGTCCTGCGGCCGGGGTCGCGCAACTGGTCGAAAAACTTGCCGAAGGCGTGCGTAGCGTAGCGAAACGCTGACGTTTCCAAAGGCCATCAAAGCATGAACTGGATCTCCAACGTCGTTCCGCCGAAAATCCGTTCGCTGCTGAGGCGCGACACGCCGGAAAACCTGTGGGTCAAGTGCCCGGAATCCGGCCAGCTCGTCTTCCACAAGGACCTTGAAGCCAACCTGATGGTGGTGCCGGGCTCCGGCTATCACATGTCGATCGCGCCGCGTGTTCGCCTTGGCGCGCTGTTCGACCGCGGCGAATTCGAGGAAATGCCGATCCCGGAGACGCCGCAAGACCCACTGAAATTTCGCGACATAAAACGCTACGCCGACCGGTTGAAGGAGCATCGCGCCAAGACCGGCTCGCAGGACGCGATCGTGCTCGCCAACGGCAAGCTGCACGACCAGGAAATCGTCGCGGCGGTGCACGATTTCGGCTTCCAGGGCGGCACGCTCGGCATGGCGGTCGGCGAGGCGATCGTCGAGGGCATGTCGGTCGCCGCCGAGCGTCGCACCCCATTCATCATCTTCACGGCCTCCGGCGGCGCGCGCATGCAGGAAGGCATGTTCTCGCTGATGCAGATGGCGCGCACCACCGTCGCCGTGCAGCGGCTGCGCGCCTCGCGCACCCCCTATATCGTCGTCCTGACCAACCCGACCACCGGCGGCGTGACGGCGTCTTACGCGATGCTCGGCGACGTCCACATCGCCGAACCGGGCGCGGTCATCGGCTTCGCCGGGGCGCGGGTGATCGAGCAGACGGTGCGCGAGCGCCTGCCGGAAGGCTTTCAGCGCGCCGAGTTCCTGCAGGGCCATGGTATGGTCGACATGGTGGTGACGCGGCTCGAGATGCGCGACACGCTGGCGCGCCTGTGCGGGATGCTCGCCAGGTCGCCCGCCCAGGCCGCCTGACCGAAGACAAGCCGGAGCGAGGGCCCTTGAACGCGATGGATCCAATCACGGCGCGCTTCGCGCCGCTGCATCCCCGCCGCATCGACCTGTCGCTCGGCCGGATCGAACGCCTGCTTGCGGAACTTGGGTCGCCGCATTTGAAAGTGCCGCCCGTCATCCATGTCGCCGGCACCAACGGCAAGGGTTCTTCGGTCGCCTTCATGCGCGCCATTCTCGAGGCGGCGGGCATGCGCGCGCATGTCTACACGTCGCCGCATCTGGTGCGCTTCAACGAGCGCATTAGGCTCGCGGGCAAGCTCGTCGACAATTCCGCGCTCGGCGAGGCGCTCGATGTCTGTGAGCGCGTCAATGACGGCCAGGCGATTTCCGTGTTCGAGATCACCACGGCGGCGGCGTTCTGGCTGTTCAGCCGCGCGCCGGCCGATTATCTGCTGCTCGAAGTCGGCCTTGGCGGCCGCTTCGACGCGACCAACGTCATCCCCTCGCCGGCCGCGACGGTCATCACCCCGGTTTCCATCGATCATCCGGAGTTTCTGGGCTCGACCGTCGACAAGATCGCCTTCGAGAAGGCGGGGATTCTCAAGCCTGCGGCGCGCCGAAATCATCGCCGCGCAGGAGCCAGAGGCGCTGCGTGTGATCGAGGGCGCGGCGATAAGGGTCGGCGCGCCGCTGACGCTCGCCGAGCGCGATTTCTCGATCCGGCCGGAAAACGGCCGGCTCGTGTTCGAGGATCGCTTCGGTCTTATCGACCTGCCGTTGCCGCGGCTCGCCGGGCGTCATCAATACGCCAACGCCGCCAATGCGATCGCGGCTTTGCGGGCGGTGCAGCCCGACCTTCCGGCCAGGGTTTTCGAGCGCGGCCTTGCGAGCGCCGAATGGCCGGCGCGCCTGCAGCGGCTGCGTTCCGGTCCACTCGTCGACCGCGCGCCGGCGAACTCGGAAGTCTGGCTCGACGGCGCGCACAACGAGGCCGGCGGGCGTGTGCTCTCCGAAGCGATGGCCGATTTCGAGGAGGCCAATCCGAAGCCGCTGATCCTCATCTGCGGCACGCTGAGCGCGAAGGACACCGCGGGTTTTTTGGCGCATTTCCAGGGTTTGGCGCGCGAGATTATCAGCGTGCCGATCGAGGGCGAACACGCCGCCCGCACCGCCGAGGAAGTCGCCGAGATCGCCCGCTCCGTGGGCATCGCGGCAACCCCGGCGCACAGCGTCGGCGAGGCGCTCGATGCGCTGGCCAGCCGTGCGTGGGAAGCGCCGCCGCGCATTCTGATCGCGGGATCGCTCTACCTCGCGGGCGCGGTTCTCGAAGCGAACCGAAGCCTGCCGGGGTGAATTATACCGAGGTGTGCAAAGAGGAAGCCATCACGCCGCCCTCCGTCATGGCCGGGCTCGACCCGGCCATCCACGCCGCTGAGCGCAGCGTCGGCTCCAAGTTGTTGCACAAGCAGCAGACTCTTTCGCGTCGACGCCCGTTGCTGGCACGACGGCGTGGATGCCCGGAACAAGTCCGGGCATGACGGCGACGGTTCGCCACGCGTTAAACATCACTTCAGCTTGCCTCATGGCTTTTTGCCGTCCGGGCCGAAAAGCTTGAGATAGGCGATGACGTCCTTCGCGTCCTGCTCCCGCTTCAGGCCGGAGAAATTCATTTTCGTTCCGGGAATGATCGACCTTGGGCTGAGCAGATAGGCCTGAAGCGTCGCTTCGTCCCACACGACATCGGAAAACTTGTTGGCCTCGGTGTAATTATAGCCGGGGTAGCTGCCCGACTTGCGGCCGACGACGCCATTGAGAACGGGTCCGGCGGAGTTGTGCGCGCCTTCGCCGATCTGGTGGCAGGCCTTGCAGATCTTGAAGACATTTTCGCCCGCGGCGGCGTCCTGTGCGCGGGCGCCGGCGGTCATCAGGGTCGCGAAGGCGACCGCCGCCGCGAGGAGGATTCTCATTGGCCTTCTTCCTCCTGCTTTCACTACGCAACATGCGTGTCCCTGGAAAAGTCTCCGGCTAGAATATCTGAAAATCAGAATCATGTCCAGAATTTTCTTCGAAAACTTTTACTGCGCGCTGCCTGAGGAGCGGCGGCGCCCCCGCCGCCGTGCGCGGTGAGATCGTCGGCTTGGCGTGCCTGTCCTCAGCCGTCGAAGGGCCGACGCTCCAGGAGGGTCGGGACACACGCCGACCAGCTCACCGTCGGCGGCGGGGGCGCCGCCGCTCCAGGGCTCGATCTCTAATCGCCTGTTATTGCCAGTTAAGGCCCCTCTAAAGGCCGGTTGAAGCCCACTAAGCCCTGTCAAGGGTCCGTTAAAAGCCGCTAAACGCCGCTAATCGGCTTGCCATGCTGAGATTTTTCGAGGGCTTTTGGGCGATCGGGGGGTATTTTTTGAACCGCCGCTCGGCGGGCGGCCTAACAGCGGCGCGTGATGCTTCTCGCGCCGCTTTTGAGGCCGCCCGCCGAGCGGCGGCTCAAAAAATACCCCCCGATCGCCCAAAAGCCCTCGAAAAATCTCGGCATGGCAAGCCGAATAGCGGCGTTTAGCGGCTTTTAGCGGACCCTTGACAGGGCTTAGTGGGCTTCAACCGGCCTTTAGAGGGGCCTTAACTGGCAATAACAGGCGATTAGAGATCGAGCCCTGGAGCGGCGGCGCCCCCGCCGCCGACGGTGAGCTGGTCGGCGTGTGTCCCGACCCTCCTGGAGCGTCGGCCCTTCGACGGCTGAGGACAGGCACGCCAAGCCGACGATCTCAGGGGCGGCGGGGCGACGCCGCTCCTCAGGCAGCGCGCAGTAAAAGTTTTCGAAGAAAATTCTGGACATGATTCTGATTTTCAGATATTACGGTCGGAGAATTTCCAGTGGACACACATGTTGCGTAGTGAAAGCAGGAGGAAGACAGGCCAATGAGAATCCTACTCTCGGCGGCGGTCGCCTTCGCGACCCTGATGACCGCCGGCGCACGCGCACAGGACGCCGCCGCGGGCGAAAATGTCTTCAAGATCTGCAAGGCCTGCCACCAGATCGGCGAAGGCGCGCACAACTCCGCCGGACCCGTTCTCAATGGCGTCGTCGGCCGCAAGTCGGGCAGCTACCCCGGTTACAATTACACCGAGGCCGACGAGTTTTCCGATGTCGTGTGGGACGAAGCGACGCTTCAGGCCTATCTGCTCAGCCCAAGGTCGATCATTCCCGGAACGAAGATGAACTTCTCCGGCTTGAAGCGCGAGCAGGACGCGAAGGACGTCATCGCCTATCTCAAGCTTTTCGGCCCGGACGGCAAAAAGCCATGAGGCAAGCTGAAGTGATGTTTAACGCGTGGCGAACCGTCGCCGTCATGCCCGGACTTGTTCCGGCATCCGCGCCGTCGTGCCAGCAACGGGCGTCGACGCGAAAAAGTCTGCTGCTTGTGCAACAACTTGGAGCCGACGCTGCGCTCAGCGGCGTGGATGGCCGGGTCGAGCCCGGCCATGACGGAGGGCGGCGTGATGGCTTCCTCTTTGCACACCTCGGTATAATTCACCCCGGCAGGCTTCGACTCGCTCGAGAACCGCGCCGGCGAGATAGAGCGAACCCGCGATCAGAATGCGCGGCGGCGCGTCCCACGAACGACTATTTAGCACATCGAGCGCATGGCCGACGCTGTGCGCCGGGGTTGCCGCGATGCCCACGGAGCGGGCGATCTCGGCGACTTCCTCGGCGGTGCGGGCGGCGTGTTCGCCCTCGATCGGCACGCTGATAATCTCGCGCGCCAAACCCTGGAAATGCGCCAAAAAACCCGCGGTATCCTTCGCGCTCAGCGTGCCGCAGATCGAGGATCAGCGGCTTCGGATTGGCCTCCTCGAAATCGGCCATCGCTTCGGAGAGCACACGCCCGCCGGCCTCATTGTGCGCGCCGTCGAGCCAGACTTCCGAGTTCGCCGGCGCGCGGTCGACGAGTGGACCGGAACGCAGCCGCTGCAGGCGCGCCGGCCATTCGGCGCTCGCGAGGCCGCGCTCGAAAACTCTGGCCGGAAGATCGGGCTGTACAGCGCGCAAGGCCGCGATCGCATTGGCGGCGTTGGCGTATTGATGGCGCCCGGCGAGGCGCGGCAACGGCAGGTCGATAAGACCGAAGCGATCCTCGAACACGAGCCGGCCGTTTTCCGGCCGGATCGAGAAATCGCGCTCGGCGAGCGTCAGCGGCGCGCCGACCCTTATCGCCGCGCCCTCGATCACACGCAGCGCCTCTGGCTCCTGGGCGGCGATGATTCCGGGCGCCGCAGGCTTGAAATCCCCGCCTTCTCGAAGGCGATCTTGTCGACGGTCGAGCCCAGAAACTCCGGATGATCGATGGAAACCGGGGTGATGACCGTCGCGGCCGGCGAGGGGATGACGTTGGTCGCGTCGAAGCGCCCGCCAAGGCCGACTTCGAGCAGCAGATAATCGGCCGGCGCGCGGCTGAACAGCCAGAACGCCGCCGCCGTGGTGATCTCGAACACGGAAATCGCCTGACCGTCATTGACGCGCTCACAGACATCGAGCGCCTCGCCGAGCGCGGAATCGTCGACGAGCTTGCCCGCGAGCCTAATGCGCTCGTTGAAGCGCACCAGATGCGGCGACGTGTAGACATGCGCGCGCATGCCCGCCGCCTCGAGAATGGCGCGCATGAAGGCGACCGAAGAACCCTTGCCGTTGGTGCCGGCGACATGGATGACGGGCGGCACTTTCAAATGCGGCGACCCAAGTTCCGCAAGCAGGCGTTCGATCCGGCCGAGCGATAGATCGATGCGGCGGGGATGCAGCGGCGCGAAGCGCGCCGTGATTGGATCCATCGCGTTCAAGGGCCCTCGCTCCGGCTTGTCTTCGGTCAGGCGGCCTGGGCGGGCGACCTGGCGAGCATCCCGCACAGGCGCGCCAGCGTGTCGCGCATCTCGAGCCGCGTCACCACCATGTCGACCATACCATGGCCCTGCAGGAACTCGGCGCGCTGAAAGCCTTCCGGCAGGCGCTCGCGCACCGTCTGCTCGATCACCCGCGCCCCGGCGAAGCCGATGACCGCGCCCGGTTCGGCGATGTGGACGTCGCCGAGCATCGCGTAAGACGCCGTCACGCCGCCGGTGGTCGGGTTGGTCAGGACGACGATATAGGGGGTGCGCGAGGCGCGCAGCCGCTGCACGGCGACCGTGGTGCGCGCCATCTGCATCAGCGAGAACATGCCTTCCTGCATGCGCGCGCCGCCGGAGGCCGTGAAGATGATGAATGGGGTGCGACGCTCGGCGGCGACCGACATGCCCTCGACGATCGCCTCGCCGACCGCCATGCCGAGCGTGCCGCCCTGGAAGCCGAAATCGTGCACCGCCGCGACGATTTCCTGGTCGTGCAGCTTGCCGTTGGCGAGCACGATCGCGTCCTGCGAGCCGGTCTTGGCGCGATGCTCCTTCAACCGGTCGGCGTAGCGTTTTATGTCGCGAAATTTCAGTGGGTCTTGCGGCGTCTCCGGATCGGCATTTCCTCGAATTCGCCGCGGTCGAACAGCGCGCCAAGGCGAACACGCGGCGCGATCGACATGTGATAGCCGGAGCCCGGCACCACCATCAGGTTGGCTTCAAGGTCCTTGTGGAAGACGAGCTGGCCGGATTCCGGGCACTTGACCCACAGGTTTTCCGGCGTGTCGCGCCTCAGCAGCGAACGGATTTTCGGGGGAACGACGTTGGAGATCCAGTTCATGCTTTGATGGCCTTTGGAAACGTCAGCGTTTCGCTACGCTACGCACGCCTTCGGCAAGTTTTTCGACCAGTTGCGCGACCCCGGCCGCAGGACTTTCGCCCTCGGCCACAGCCTTGCGCACGGCCTCGACGAGCGCCGACCCCACAACCACGCCATCGGCCCGCGACGCCATCGCCGCGGCGCTTTCGGCGTCGCGCACGCCAAATCCAACGGCGACAGGCAGATGGGTATGGCCCTTGATGCGCGCAACCGCCTCGCCGACGATTTCCGGCTTCGGCGCAGCGGGGCGGTGCCCCCGTGATCGACACGTAATAGACAAAGCCGGAGGTGTTGGCGAGCACGGCCGGCAGACGTTTGTCATCGGTCGTCGGCGTGGCGAGCCGGATGAAATTGAGGCCGGCTTCCAGCGCCGGCACGCAGAGTTCCTGGATCCTCTTCCGGCGGCAGATCGACAACGATGAGCCCATCGACGCCGGCCGCCTTGGCGTCCTCTAAGAATTTTGCAACGCCGTAGACATAGATCGGATTGTAGTAGCCCATCAGCACGATCGGCGTCGCCGCATCGCCGGCGCGAAAATCCGCGACCAGTTTCAGGGTCTTCTTCAGTGTCATGCCGCTTTTGAGCGCGCGCAGGCCCGCCGCCTGGATCGCCGGCCCGTCCGCCATCGGATCGGTGAAGGGCATGCCGAGTTCGATCACATGGGCGCCCGCCTTCGGCAGCGCGCGCACCACTTCCAGCGAGGCGGCCGGATCAGGGTCGCCCACCATCACGAAGGTCACGAGCGCGGCGCGGCCTTCGGCGCGGAGAGCTTTGAAGCGGGCATCGATGCGGGTAGTCATGCGGCGCGCCTTAGCATGAGGTCGCCAGCAGGGAAACCCGAGGCGCTGCGCCGCCGTATTGAACTTGCGCCTGCGATCGCTTTTCCTACGCTGTGCAGGTAACAATATAGCGAAAGCCCTCGAACAAGCGATCGTTGACACTCTTCAGGATGGAGGTCGGACTATGTTCACGAGACGAGGTTTTCTGGCGGGCGCCGCAGGCGCTGCTCTCGCAGGCGCCGCGCTTCCCCTGCGAGCAGAAACCTTCGCGGTCGTCCACACCGACGCGGAATGGCGAAAGCTGCTGACGCCCGATCAGTTCGCCGTACTGCGTGAAGAAGCGACCGAGCGGCCATTCACCAGTCCGCTTCTGCATGAAGAGCGGCATGGGGTGTTCGCCTGCGCGGGCTGCGCTGAGGACGCTTTCTCTTCCACCACGAAGTTTGACAGCGGCACGGGCTGCCAAGTTTCTGGGCGCCGCTCGATGGCGCCGTCGGCACGACCGAAGACCATACCTTCGGCATGGTCCGTACCGCCGTCCACTGCAGCCGCTGCGGCGGGCATCTCGGGCATGTTTTCGACGACGGCCCGAAGCCGACCGGCCTTCGCTATTGCATGAACGGCGTGGCGCTGACCTTCAAGCCGGGGCCTGCCAGCTGACGGGGCGCGGCTACCCTATCGGCGACCGCTCCCGGCGCCGTTCGAGCACTTCGTCAAGCCACTCCGGCCGCATTTCGGGCACGGCGGACAGCAGCAGTTCCGTATAGGGGTGGAAAGGCGGCGCAAAAATCTGCTTGGTGGGGCCGAAGGCGACGAGCTTTCCTTTCAGCATCACGGCGACTTTGTTGGCGATCCGCTTCACGGTCGAGAGGTCGTGCGTGATGAACAGATAGGAGACGCCGAGCTCATCCTGCAGTTTTTTCAGCAGCCGCAAAATGTCCTCGCCAACGAGCTGGTCTAGCGCTGAAGTCACCTCGTCGCAGATGATGAGCTCGGGCTCCGCGGCGAGCGCGCGGGCGATCGAGACGCGCTGCTTCTGGCCGCCCGACAGCTCGCTCGTCTTGCGGGTGATGAAATGCTCGGGCAGCTCCATCTGTTTCAAGAGTTCGGCGACGCGCTCCTTCACCTGAGCTTTCGAACGTTTGAAGTAGAATTCGACCGGGCGGATGATCGTCTCCAGCAGCGTATCGTGGGGTTCAGCGCGACATCGGGCATCTGATAAATCATCTGCACGCGCCGGAGTGATCGCGATTGCGTTGGGCGAGCCGCGGCGGCGCGGCGAAGTCGAACCAGACCTCGCCCTCGGCGAGCGGCAGGAGGCCGGTGACGACGCGAGCGAGCGTCGACTTGCCCGAGCCGAACTCGCCAACCACCGCGACGGTGTCGCCGCGCCGCACATCGAGCGTGACATTGGCGATCACGTTGGGCTTGCCGGGATAATAGGCAGTCACGTTGTTGACGGCGAGCGCGGCGGCTTTTCGACATGCGTCTCGGCGACGAAGCCGTGCGACGCGACGCGCTCGGTGACGAGGCGGCGCGATATTCCTCCTGCGGGTCCTGCAGGATCTGCCGCGAGGGGCGAACTCGACTTTCTTGCCGCGTCTCAGCACCATGATGCGGTGGGCGATCTGCGCGAGGACGGCGAGGTCGTGGGTGATGTAGAGCGCCGCCGCGCCGTGTTCGCGCACCAGCTTGCGGAATGCGGCAAGGCATTCGACCTGCGTCGTCGCGTCGTCGCGGTGGTCGGCTCGTCGAACGCCACATGTCGGGGCGCGCCACCATCGCCATCGCCGCCATCGCGCGCTGCAACTGCCCGCCGGAAACCTGGTGCGGATAGCGCTCGCGATAGGTGTCAGGGTCCGGCAGGGGGAGCTGGCGGAACAGGCTGACGGCTTCCTTGCGCGCCGCGTCCCAGGCTTGAGCACGCCATGACGGATGGCCGAGGGTCGACCTCCTGCATCAGCGTCATGGCGGGATTGAAC
>CAVQBX010000031.1:0-373536 GCA_963710855.1 uncultured Pseudomonadota bacterium
CTTCTTTAACTGTATCCTTGCTTCAACTGATAGTATTGCTTGTAGCCCTTCGCCGATCCGCCGACGATCGTCGCGGAGGGAAAGAGATTGTAGAATGTGATCAGCGGCGGCGAGACGGCGTTGCCCAGATGCGCCATCGCGCCGATCGGCACCATCTGCCCATCCTGGCTTCTGACTTCGAGATTCAGCAGGTCATCCGGCGATGCAGGCGGAAGTGCGAGTCGGCCTGCACATAGACCTGCAGCGAGAGGCCGAATTTGTTGAACTGGTTGACGTAGGTCGAGCCCACATAGTCGGTCAGCGCCGCGAAAACGTCGCCGGCCGAGACGCGCAGCGTCTGGGCGCGTGCGCGATCGACGGTCAGGGCCACATGCGGCGCGTCGGGCCGGAAGGTCGTCGCACGCCCGCAACCTGGGATCGTAGCCGCCTTCTTTGACAATCTGCTGTGCGCAAATCCGCCAGCTTGTGATAGTCGAAGCTGCCGCCGAGCATTTCGAGCTGCATCTGGAAGCCGCCGGCGTTGCCGATGCCCTGGATCGCCGGCGGCGGCAGCACGAGCGCTGGCCGTCCGGCAGCGACGGCGAGCGTTTCTGCAGACGGGTCGATAGATCGAAAGAAGGTCCTCGCCCTTGGCCTTCAGCCGCTCGTCGAACGGCTTCAGCATCACCCAGACGGTCCCCGGCGTTGGCGAGGTCCGCGCTGTTGTCGAGCACCGACATGCCGGAGATGGCGATACCTGCTCGACGCCGGGAATCGTCGTGCGCGATCTTGCCGACCTGCTCGAGCGCCGCCGAGGTCCGTCCCAGCGACGCGCCCTCGGGCAGTTGCACCGCGACCATCACATAGCCCTGATCGTCGATCGGGATGAAGGCGGTCGGCAGGCGGGCGAGGCCCCAGATGCCACGCCCGCGATGACCAGGGCGATCAATCACCATCAGCCCGCTGATGCTCACCATGCGGCCGATGAAGCGCGCATAGCCGCGCTTCCATCGGGTCGTAGATGCGGTTGAACCGCGGAAGAAGAAGTTGCGCTGTTCGGGCGGCACGGGCGTGCGCAGCCATAGCGCGCATTGGGTCGGCTTCAGCGTCGCCGCGTTGACGGCGCTGATCAGCGCGTTGACGGCGATCACGAGCGCGAACTGGGCGAACATGTTGCCGGTCAGGCCGGGCACGAAGGCGGCGGGAATGAACACCGCCATCAGCACCAGCGTGATGCCGATGATCGGCCCGAACAGGTCGTCCATCGCCTTGATGGCGGCATCGTGGCCGTTGATGCCTTGCTCGATATATTTGGTCACGCCTTCGACGATGACGATGGCGTCGTCGACCACGATGCCGATCGCCAGCACAATGCCGAACAGCGTGGAGAGGTTGACCGTGTAGCCCAGCGCCGCCATGCCGGCGAAGGCGCCGATGATGGTGACGGGCACGGTCGTCGCCGGCACCAGCATGGCGCGGAAATTCTGCAGGAAGACCAGGATGACGATCAGAACCAGGACGCCGGCCTCATAGAGGGTCGTGTAGACCTCATTGATCGAATCCGTGACGAAGATCGTCGTGTCGTAGGGGATCTGGTAGCGCAGCCCCTCGGGAAAGCGCCGGGACAGCTCCGCCATCTTCTCCTTGACTTCCTTGCCGACCTGCAGCGAGTTCGAATCCGGCGTCTGATAGATCGCGATGCCGGCGGCCGGCTTGCTTTCGAGGTGGAAGTCCAGCGAATAGGTCTGCGCGCCGAGTTCTACGCGCGCGACGTCGCGCAAATAGATCAGCCGGCCGCCCTGCGCGGTCTGGTCCTTGACGACGATGTCGCCGAACTGTCCGGGATCGTTCAGGCGGGACTGGATGTCGACGGTGTACTGGAAATCCTGTCCGGCGGCGCCGGCGGCATGCCGACCTGCCGGCCGCGACATTCTGGCTCTGCTGCCGGATGGCGTCGATCACGTCCTTCGGCACCAGACCGAACGACTTCAGCTTGTGCGGGTCCATCCAGACCCGCATGGAATAGTCGCCGGCGCCGAACACCTTCACGCTGCCGACGCCGGGCAGGCGCGCCAGCTCGTCGGTCAGGTTGATGGTCGCGTAGTTGACAGGAACAGGCTGTCGTATTTGTTGTCCGGCGAATTGAGCGTGACGATCTGCAGGATCGCGGTGTTCTTCTTCTGAACGCTGACGCCCTGCGCCTGCACCGGCTCCGGCAGCGAGGCCAGCGCAAGCTGCACGCGGTTCTGCACCAGCACCTGGTCGATGTCGGATCGGTGCCGATCTCGAACGTCACGGTCAGGCTGTAGGTGCCGTCGGCGCGCTCGTCGACTCCATGTAGAGCATATGGTCGACGCCGTTGACCTGCTGCTCGATCGGCAACGCGATGGTGTTGATCGACGGTCTGCGCGCTGGCGCCGGGATAGCTTGCGGTGACCGCGACGGTCGGCGGCACCACGTTCGGATATTCGGAGACCGGCAGCCGGATCAAGCGACACGACGCCGACGACGACCAGCACGATCGCCAGCACATTGGCGAGAACCGGATGCTCGATGAAAAATTTCGACATCATCGCGCGCGACCCTACTGGCCGATGCGGTCAGGTGCGGCGTCACCTTGATGCCCGGGACAGCGCGCCAGAGTTCGCCGACGACGACGCGGTCGTCAGCCTTGATGCCGCTGGTGACGACCCGCAGATTGCCGACCAGCGAGCCTAGCTGAACATAGCGCTGCTGCACGACATCGTCCGGGCCGACGACGAACACGTAACGTCCGCCCTGGTCCTCCTGCATCGCACTGTCGGGCACCAGCAGCGCGCTCTTCATCGTCTTGCCCATCGGCAGGCGCATCTTCACGAACATGCCGGGGAGCAGCGAGTGGTCGGCATTGGCAGAATGCCGCGCACGTAGAGGGTGCCGGTCGCCGGGTCGATGCCGGCGCGACGTACTCGAGCGTGCCTTGGTGCGGAAAGCCGGTCTCGTCGGACAGCGCCGACCTCGACCGGAACCTTGTGCAGCTCGTCCAGCGTCAGCCGCCGCTGGTCCAGGTTTGCGCGGATCTGCAAGTGCCTGGTGCGGAGCTGATGTTGGCGACGACATAGATCGGATCGAGCTGCGTGATGTCGGCCAGCGCGCGTCCTGCCCGTCGCCGCCGACGACATTGCCGGGGTCGACAGGTGCTTGCCCATCTGGCCGTCGAACGGCGCGCGAACCTCGGTATAGCCGAGGTTGAGCTTGGCGATGGCGATCTGCGCCTGGCGCCCCAGAATGTTGGCCTCCGCGCTCTGCTCCTCGAAATTCCAGTGGTCGACGTCGACCTGGGACGCCGCGTCGCTGCTTGAGCAAAGCGGTGTAGCGCGCGACTTCGATCTTGGCGTAGACCGCGCGCGCCTGTCGCGGCCTGAAGCT
The DNA here is from genome assembly GCA_963710855.1 of uncultured Pseudomonadota bacterium. Taxonomy (GTDB): domain Bacteria; phylum Pseudomonadota; class Alphaproteobacteria; order Rhizobiales; family Beijerinckiaceae; genus Roseiarcus. The sequence goes on from CAVQBX010000031.1 coordinate 3,388, forward strand.
GTGCGTGCGCCTGCTGGAGCTGCGCCTTGTACTGATCCTGCTGGATGGTCAGCAGCAGGTCGTCCTTCTTGACCAGCGCGCCATCCTCGAAATGGATCTGCTCGAGAAAGCCGGGCACGCGGGCGATCAGCTTGACCTGATTGACCGCGGCGGCATTGCCCGAAACCGTCATGGTTTCGGCGTGGTCGCGTCTTCGGCTGCACGACGGGAATGCTTGGGGCGCAGCGGACTGCGCGCCGGGCTCGCGGCGGGCGCAGGCGCCGAGGAGGCTGCGGGGTCGGGCGCTGCAGCGTCGAGGAAGCTGCGGCGGTGCGGAGCGGCCGACGGCGTATGTCGCCTGGGTCGACGGCTCGGCTTGTAGCCGGCGCCGGTTTCGGCGCAGGTCTTTCGCCCCAGCTTGTCCAGCAGGCCGCGAATGCGAGTTCGGCGTGGCCGGACATGGCGGCGGCGGCGAGCACGACGACGCCGACAAGCGCCAGCCGCAGCCGCACGTCTCGCAGGACCACCAGGGAGTGCGCGAGGGTCGATCTTTTCACGGCGCTCACCATTGCGGGGCCGGATATCCGGCCCGCTGTCCACGGGGCCGGGCAGGCCGGGGTTCGCCGGCTGGGCGGGCCGGCGGGCGGCAGCAGGTCGCCCCAGTTCGTGCGGTTGCGCATTTCGTCGCGCGTGGCGTCGTCACGAATTCGTTGCCTTCGCGCATCTGCCAGCCGCCGCCGAGCGCCTTGTAGAGTCCTGGTGAGGCTGGTCGACAGCGTTGCCGACCGGCTGCGCAGGTCGACCTGCGCGTGTAGAGGTTCTGCTCCGCCGTCAGCACGGTGGTGAAGTCGCGAGTGCCGAGCAGATACTCGGTCGAGCGCGATGCGCAGCGCGTTGTTGGCCGCCGCCACGCTCTGCCGCGCAACGCCGACCTGTTGCCGCCCCTGCAGAGCCGGCAAGGCCGTTCTCGACGTCACGCTGCGCTTCAGCACCGTGTTCTTGTAGGCGATCAGCAACGCCTGCAGCTCAGCGTCCTGCACCCGCACGTTGTTGGTGATCTGCCCATAGTTCAGGATCGGCCAACTGAACGTCGGTCCGAACGCGAAGGATCGGCCGGAGGGTGAACACCTCGTTGAGCGGCGTGCCGTTGGTGGTCGACACGAGCGTGCCAACACGCCGGCAAGCTGAAGGCCGGGAAAAGATCGGCCTCCGCGATGCCGATCTGAGCGCTCTGCGCCATCGCCTTGAGCTCGGCGCCGCGCACGTCCGGGCGGCGGCGCAACAGGTCGGCGGGGATGCCGACGTCGACGACTCCGTCGCCTTGCGACGGGAATGCCTGCGCGGGGCCAACGGGCGGCGAGCGAGGTCGGCGTCATCGCCGAGCAGCACTGCAGCGCCGCCTCGCCCTGCAGAACTGAGCGCCAAGTTGCGGAATCGTCGCCTGGGTTTGCGCCAGCACGTTCTCGGCCTGGAAGACGTCGAGTTCCGAGGTCGCGCCGCCGTTGAAGCGATATCTGGCGATCGCCAGCGCCTCTTTCTGCTTCACGACGTTTTCGCGCGCGATCGCGATCTCGTCTGCAGCGTACGAATGCCGATATAGGTGGTCGCAACGTCGCCGAGCAGCGAGACCAGAACGTCATCGTAGCTGGCGATCGAGGCGAGATAAGCGGCGTCGGCGAATTCGACGCCGCGCCGGAACTTGCCCCAAAAATCCAGTTCCCATGCGACCTGTCCGCCAAGCGAAACGCGCCAGAACTGCTGCTGATCGAGCTCGGATTGCTGACCGCGTCGGCCGTGCTCGGCCGGGTGTAGTCGAGCTGCCGTCGAGTTGCTGGGTCTGCGGATAGAGTTCCCCGATGGCGAGGCCGAGTTGCGCGCGCGCCTGCAGGACACGCGTGCCGGCCTCGAGCAGGCTCAGGTTCTGGTTGTAGGCCATCGCGACGAGGCGATTGAGCGTCGGGTCGCGGAAGCCGGTCCACCAGCTCTGATAGGTCTCGTGTTTCGAGTTGACGGGACCGCCGCGCGTTTCGAGGTATTTGGCTTCGACCTTGGCTTGCGGAGTGAAGAAATCAGGCCCAACCGAGCAACCAGCTAGCGACAACAAGAGAACGCCGAACGCTACGGTTGTGATTCGCCGTCGCGATTTCACCCCTGATTCGTCGCGCGCCCGAGCGCCGCGGCACGTCATGGCCGCATCACGCGATGAAGGCCCGAAGCATCAGCGCTCAACTCTCGGAGACCCGCGGTTTCCGGGCCTTTTCGGACGACGCGGGACGCGCAATCGCTTGGACGTAACATCGAAACCCGAGCCCCCGGCGAGCACGGCGAACACCGCCCTTTCGCCACGAATTAACCAAGCTTTACGGATTCGTCCTTAGCGTTTATGCGACAGGCTATCAAACGTCGCGCGAGTCAATTTCGCAGCCGCTGCAAATTCGTTGTGGGAAAGAAAAAAGGCTTGCGGGAAAGCCACACTGCCAATCGCTTTACGTAAGTCCGACGGAAGCAATTCAGAGCTTCACATTCGCGCCGAGCTGCCCGAAGGCGTCCTCGACGAGAACCATGTGATGAAACATCGCCGCATGAGCGGTTGCGGCGTCGCAGGCGAGCAGCGCTGAGACGACCGCCGAATGTTCGGCGTGGGAGTGGGCCGGACGTCCTTCGGCGCGGAACTGGGCGCGCCGATAGGGCGCGAGGCGCCGGCGCAAAGCGCGCGCGAAATCGGCGAGCACTTCATTGTGGGCTCCGGCGTAGATCTCCATGTGGAAATTGACATTCGCGGCGGCATAGGCCTCGCGGTCGTCGCGCGCGACCGTTTCGCCCATCGCCTCGTGCAGCTTCGCCAGGCGGCGGCGCTCGAGCGGGGTCATGCTCATCGCGGCGAGGCGGGCGCAGGTCGCCTCCATTTCCGCCATGGCGCCGAACAGGCTTTCGAGCTGCGCCGAGGTCGGCGTCGCCACCGTCGCGCCGCGCCGCGGACGCGTCTCGATGAGACCGGAAGCGCTGAGGTTTCGAAGGGCCTCGCGCACCGGCGTGCGCGAGACGTTGTAGCGCTCGGCGAGCATGCCTTCTTCCAGGTGGAAGCCCGGCGCGTATTCGCCGGCGAGGATCGCGTCGGCGATCGCCTCCGCCAGTCGCTCCGCCTGCGTTGCGCTCGCCGTCACGCGTGGGTTCAAAGCCTGATCCGAACAGATTCGCGCTTCGTTTCGCCCGACACTAGCGCGAAGCGAGTGCGAAAGCGACCCGGTGAATGCAGCGGCCACGCCCGCGCATACGCGCCGACGTTCAGCCTGCCGGCGTCTTCAGCTCCGTCTTGACCTGGAATTTGCCGAGCAGCGCCCTGACCGCGGCCTCGCCCTCGCCGAGCGGCTCGGCAAAGGACACTGTCGCAAGCGAGCCGAATTTGGGATCGGCGGCGACCGAGACCGTGAAGGGCCCACGCGCCTCCGGCAGGGCGACAAGCGCCTGCTCGAGCGCGCGCCTGGTGGCGATCTCGCGCAACGCCGGCTTGAAAATCTTGCCGACGCCGGTCAGCGGCATCTGCGCGAGAATGTGCACTTCCGCCGGCACCGCCGCCCGCTCGGGCACATTGTTACGCGCGAACTCCTGCAATTCGGCGGCCTCCGCGCGGGCGCCCGCCTTCAGCTGCACGAACACGATCGGGATTTCGCCGGCGTAAAGGTCCGGGCGACCGATCGCGGCCGCGGTCTCGACGGCGGGGTGACGGTAGAACGCCTCCTCGATCATGGCGGGATCGATGTTGTGCGCCGAGCGGATGATCAGGTCCTTGGCGCGGCCGGTCAGCCAGATATAGCCGTCCTCGTCGAGCCGGCCGAGATCGCCGGTGTCGAACCATTTTTCGCGATTTTCGTCATCCTCGGCCGGCTCGACCCAGGCGCTGAGGTTATGCGCCTCGTTCAGATAGCCGGCGAACAGTTGCGGGCCGCGCACCAGCACCTTGCCGATCTCGCCCGGCGTCAGCTTCGCCTCGACCCGGCCGTCCTTCACCGAGGCAATGACGAGATCGGTGTAGGGCGTGCGCAGCCCGACCGAACCGATGCGATTTTCGCCCGAGCCGCGGCGTCAGCGCGGCGAAGCCGTGCAACTCCGTCATGCCCCAGCCCTCGCAGATCGGCAAGGCCGAGCTTGCGCTCGACCGCGCGCGCGATTTCCAGCGGCATGCGTGGAAGCGCCGGCGTTGAGGACGCGCAGGCTCGAATGATCGAAGCCGTCGTTCGGGACGTTGCAACGTCGCGCCCCAACTCGTCGGCACCATGCCGAGGAAATTGGGCCGGAAGCGCTCCACATGCGCCCAGATATTGTTCACGACATTGGGATTGCGGATAGCCCGTCGGCGTCATCAGCACGATCGTCATGCCGTAGCTCAGCGGGGTCAGACCCGCGCAGCAGGCGCCGCCGACGTGGAAGATCGGCAGGCCGTTGAACTGGCGTTTCGCACGGCTGGATATCCAGAAGCTCGCGCCATCACGAAGGCGTGCAGCGCCAGCCCGCGATGGGTGTGGCGCGCGAGTTTCGGCAGCGCCGTCGTGCCGCCGGTATGGAACAAGCGCCGCGATATCGTCGGGCCCGATCTCGCGCTCGAAGACGAGCTTGTCGGCGGGCTGGCGGGCGATTTCGGCCTCAAAGCTTCGCGCCGCGACGTCGGCGCGCTCGCGCGGCCCGCCGATCCGCAGCACATGTTTGACGGAGGGCGCGAGCGCCAGCGTCGCCTCGACCTTCGGCCAGAAGCCCGGGCAGCAGATCGGGATCGGGCGCGACGAGCACCCTCGCTTTCGCCTCGCCGAGCAGCGAGGCGATCTGCGGCGGCTCGAGCAGCGGATTGATCGGGTTCGCCATGCCCGCCGTCTCGGCGCCGATCAGGGTGACAAAAGTCTCCGGAGTCAGCGGCAGCAACATCGAGACGGAAGTTTCGGGCGTGACGCCGAGCTCATGAAACAGATTGGCCGCCTGCACGCTTTTCGCGAACAACTCGCGATAGGTCATGTCCCGTACGGGATCGTCCGGCAGACCTTTTTCGATGAAGCGGAAGGCGTTCCGGTCACCGTAGCGTTCGGCGCTCTCCTTGATGAGCTCGAAGGTGGAGCGCGGCAGGGCGCGCTCGGCGAGCGGAATGGCCTCGATCGCGGCGACATCGGCCAAGGTGCGAACGGCCATCCAGGTCTCCTCAGGTGTTCCTCTGGCCTCAGCGGCCCATGTTTGCCCGAGAACTACACGGGCCTGACGAGGCTGTCGATGCGAAGCGGCGGAGCGCTCGCCAGTCTCGACGGTTGGATTTGTCATCCCGGCGGGCTAGTCTCCGCCGCCACAAGGCAACTCTGTTTCGCTAATTTTTAGGGAGAAGACCCATGAAGGCCAACAAATGGGGAGCGATCGTCGCCGCGCTTTGGATCGCCTCGCCCGCCGGCCTCTGGGCGCAAGACGCCACGCCGACCCCCGCGCCTGCGCCGAGCCCCTCTCCCGCGCCCGCGCAGACGCCGGCGCAGCCGATGCTGAGCCAGGGCCAGCTCGAGGCGCTCGTCGCGCCGATCGCGCTCTATCCCGACGCCCTGCTCGCCCAAGTGCTGATGGCCTCGACCTATCCGCTCGAAGTGGTGGAGGCCTCGCGCTGGCTCAACTCCAACAAGTCGCTCAAGGGCGACGCGCTCGAAGCCGCGGTCGCCAAGCAGAGCTGGGACGACAGCATCAAGTCGCTGACCGCGACGCCCGACGTCCTGAAGATGATGAACGAGCAGTTGAGCTGGACGCAGAACCTTGGCGACGCCGTGCTCGCCCAGCAGCCGGATGTGATGGACGCCGTGCAGAGCCTGCGCACCAAGGCGCAGAAGAACAACAAACTCGTCTCCAACACCCAGCAGAAAGTGACGACCGCCACACAGGACAACAAGCAGGTCATCGTCATTGAGCCGACGCAGCCGGATACGGTCTACGTTCCCTATTACGACCCCGGCGTCGTCTACGGCGCCTGGGACTACCCGACCTATCCGCCCTCCTACTGGCCAGCGCCCGGCTATATCGCTGGTGGGCTCATCGCAACGGGCATCGCCTTCGGCGCGGGTTATGCGGTCGGGCGCTGGGCGGGCGGCGGCTATTGGGGCGGCGGCTTCAACTGGGGCGGCAACAACATCAACATCAACCGCAACGTCAATATCAACAACGGCAACATCGGCAACCGGGTCGGCAACGGCAACGGCAATGTCTGGCAGCACAATCCGACCCACCGCCAGGGCGTGCGCTACAACAACGCCAATGTCGCGGCGAAATTCGGCGGCGGCGGCAACAATATCGGCAACGCGCAGAACCGCATGGATTTCCGCGGCCGCAACGGCAACCAGGTGATCAACCCCGGCGGCGGCAATCGGCCGAACGCCGGCGGCGGCGCCGGCAATATCGGCGGGGGCCAGAACAGGCCCGGCGGCGGCGGTGCGGGAGTCGGCGGCGGGCAGAACCGCCCGAACGTCGGTGGAGGGGGACAGAACCGTCCGAACGCCGGCGGCGGCGCGCAGAACCGCCCAGGCGGCGGTAATCGCCCCGGAGCCGGCGCCGGGAATCGCCCCGGAGCCGGCGGCGGGAATCGCCCTGGAGCCGGCGGCGGGAATCGCCCTGGAGGCGGCGCTTCGGCGGTTCAGCGTCCGGCGATGGGCGGGGCCGGCGGCAACCGTGGCGGCGCTTTCGGCAATGTCGGTTCCGGACGCGCGGCGTCCTTCGAGGGCTCGCGCGGACGGCAGAGCTTTGGCGGAGGCGGGGGTGGAGGCGGCGGCGGCCGTGGCGGCGGTGGAGGAGGTCGCGGCGGCGGGGGCGGTCGCGGCGGCGGGGGCGGCGCGCGGCGCTCAGACATCAGGGTCAAGCACGACATCGCGCTGCTCGGACGTCTCGGCGACGGCCTCGGCTACTACCGCTTCGTCTACGACGGCGGCCACACGGCCTATGTCGGCGTGATGGCGCAGGAGGTGGAGAAGGTCATGCCCTCCGCCGTCGCGCGCGATTCGCAAGGTTATCTGAGGGTCAACTACGAACAGGTCGGGGTGCCCTTCGACACCTACCAACATTGGCTGACGAGCGGCGCTCGCCTGCCGCAAGTCGCTCCCCTCGCTCGCTAAGGAGGCGCCCGTGAAAAACGCTTTTCTTTCGACTTCGTTTGCCGCGACCCTCGCGCTGGCGGCTTTCGCTTGGGCCGACGCGGCCTCGGCCCAGCAGATGTTCAAGACGCCGGAGGCGGCGGCCGAGGCGCTGATAAACGCCGCCAAGAGCAATGACGAAACGGCGGCGCTCGCCGTCCTTGGCGCGAACGCGGATGACATCGTGTCCTCGGGCGACAAGGTCGCGGACGCGGCGGGACGGGCGAATTTCGCCGCCGCCTATGACGCCAAGCACCAGATCGCCATGGAAGGCCAGAACAAGGCCGCGCTCGTCATCGGCGACAAGGATTTTCCGTTCCCGATTCCTCTGGTGCGCGGCAAGAACGGCGAATGGTCGTTCGACGTGGCCTCGGGCCGGGCGGAAATCCTGTTCAGGCGCATCGGCCGCAACGAGCTCAGCGCGATCGAGACCATTCTCGCCGTCGTCGACGCCGAACAGGAATACGCCAGCAAGGACCATGGCCAAGGCGTCGGCGCCTACGCGCAGCATTTCTTCAGCTCGGAAGGCAAGCAGGACGGCCTGTTCTGGCCGACGAAGGAAGGTGAGGAGCCGAGCCCCCTCGGCGCGCTCGCCGCGACCGCCTCCTCGGAAGGTTATACGCACGGCGACGGGCCTGCGCCCTACCACGGCTATTACTACAAGATACTGACCCGCCAAGGCACGGCCGCGCCCGGCGGCGCCGCCGACTACGTGGTGAAAGGCAAGATGATCGGCGGCTTCGCGGTCGTCGCCTATCCCGCCGAATACCGCAACTCCGGGGTGATGACGTTCATCGTCAACTATAACGGCCAGGTCTACGAGAAGGACCTCGGCTTCAATACGCCCTGGGTCGCCGGAGGCATGACGGTCTACAATCCCGATCCGAGCTGGAGCAAAGTCGATACTTCGAAGGCCGCGGACTGGGTCTCGTCGCAATAGTTTTGGCCCTCAGTCCTCGTCGTCGAACGGGTCGAACAGCAAGCGCTGCGCAATCTCGACCGCATCGTCGGCCGAGAATATTTGGGGGCCAGCGCTTTCGCCCGAAGGCGGGGGCGCGAACAGGCGGCCGTCCGGCCTGCCGAACCAATCGCGCGCTAGCGCGGCGTTCGAACTCCTCAAATGTCTGATGGAAGCGCGCGAGCGCTTGCGTGTCGAACAGCGATCGCTCGTCGCCGCTCATCCGCTCGAGCCTCAGCACCAGCTCATAGCGGCGTTGCCGCGCCGCCGCATCCGCTTGCCTCGCCTTGAAGGCGTTGAGACGGCGCAGGAACTCGAGCGGCCGGCCGATCAGCGAAGCATTGGCGCGGAATTTTCCGCGCGCCAGCTTGCTCATGTCGAGGTCGGCCGCGGCGCCGAAATCGGCGACCGCATCGAAGCCGCCTTCTTCTGGCTCCCTGAAAATGCGCAGGATGAGATTGTCTCGCCCGAAGATGCGAGCCCAGCGCTCGACGATCGGGCGCCAGTCCAATCTTTCCGCGTCAGAGGGAAGGCGGAACGGCTCGCCCCAGCCGCTCTTCACCCAGGTCGAATAGAGCGCGGTCGCGACGCGATCCTGACGTCTGAGATAGAGCACGATTTTGATTTTGCCGCTGAAGCGCTCCAGCAAAGCCTTCAGCCTGATCAGTTCCAAGTCCGAGACAAGTCGCGACGAGCAATGCTCGCTGGACAGGATCAGCCGCCGGCAGGACGAGGCGGCGATCTCGCGCGGAAAGATTTCAGCGAACAGCCGCAGCAATTCGTCCGGATCGTCGCACATGGCGCGAAGGTCCGGCAGATCGCGCTCCGTCACCGAAAGCGGCAGCAGGACGTGGTTCTCATCGCCGGGGCTGACGGGATAGAGCACGCCCTGCCGGGCGAGCGCGTTGCGATTGCGGGCCAGAAAGCGCTGGATCGCCGTCGTGCCGGTTTTTTCGTAGCCGATGTGGAGGAGTATCTCTTCGAGCATCGGGGACCAGCGTATCTTGATTGAGCCGTAGCTTCGGAGCTTATCCCCTTCTCCCCTTGCGGGAGAAGGTCCCCGAAGGGGGGATGAGGGGTCGCCTCCGGCCTATGCTTAGCTCCAAGGATTGCAACTGCGGCAAGTCCAACCCTCAAACGTGCCTTTCTCGCGGCGCGGACCCCTCATCCGGCCTTCGGCCACCTTCTCCCGCAAGGGGAGAAGGGAGCAACGCCACGCAGACGTGAGCTAAGCCCAGTTGTGTGCATCTGCTCGCGCGAATGCGGCGTTGGCGTCTCTAAGCGGGAAAATCCCGAAGCTCTGGTCCGACCGGCACGAGGCCAGCCGGATTGAGCGCCTTGATGGAATAATAGCCGCTCTTTATGTGATCGAGATTGAAGGTCTCCCTCACCGCCGGCAGCTTGAACATCGTCCTCACGAAGGCGCTGAGCGCGGGATAATCCGCTATCCGCCGCCAGTTGCATTTGAACAGGCCGTGATAGGCGGGATCGAAGCGCGCCAGCGTCACGAACACGCGAATGTCGGCCTCGGTAAGCGCTTCGCCAAACAGATAGGGCCCACGGCCAGTCAAGCGCCGCTCGAGTTCTTCGAGCATCGCAAACACGTCGCGAAACGCCTCTTCGTACGCCCGCTGCGTCGTCGCGAAGCCGGCGCGATAGACGCCGTTGTTGAGTTTTGGATAGACGGCGTCATTCAGCGAATCGATATCGGCGCGTAAAACCTCGGGGTAGAGGTCGATGTCGCCCCTCGCCAGCGCGCCGAAGCCGGAATTGAACATGCGCAGGATGTCGGCGCTCTCGTTGTTGACGATCGTCGCGCGCTCGCGGTCCCAGAGCGCCGGCACCGTCGCACGGCCCGTGAAATCAGGGTCGGCGGCGGTGTAGATCTCGTGCATATAGGTTTTGCCGTTGACCTCGTCGGGCCCGGCGCCTGGATAATCGCCGAACCTCCAGCCCTCGCCGGTCAGCCGAGGTTCGACGATGGAGAAAGAGATGACGTCCTCGAGGCCCTTGAGCTTTCGCGCGATCAGCGTGCGCGTCGCCCACGGACAGCCGTAAGCCGCGTAGAGGTGATAGCGGCCCGCCTCAGCCTTGAACCCCGAGGAACCAGTTGGGCCCGCGCTCCCGTCAGCCGTAACAAAACTGCGAAAGCTCGAAATCTGGCGGACGAAACCGCCCTTGGCGTCGGTCGACTGAACGGGCTGCCAGTCGGCCGACCATTTTCCATTGACGAGCATCGGATCGTTCCCTCGGCGGCGTCAGCGTCGACCCGAAGCCGTAGCACGAATTCAGACCGCGAGCCTCGGGCTCGTCCTGACCGTCAAGGGACCGTCGCCGATCAGCGCCAGCGCCAGCAAGGAGACCGCCCAGAACGCCGGATATTCCCAGCCGCCGTTCGGATTGGTGAAGAAGAAGCCGGCGGACAGGTGCACGGTGAGGATGGCGCCGATCAGGTCGGGGATCATCAGGATCGCCACGATGCGCGGCCACAGGCCGAACAGCAGAGCGAGGCCGCCGATCACTTCCCAGGCGATGACGACATAGGCCAACGCTGGCGGAAGCCCGATCGAAGCAAAGAACCCAGCGGTGCCGGCCGGCGTGAACACGAAGATCTTCAGGCCCGCGTGAATGAGGAACAGCAGGCCGTTCGCGACGCGAAGCGCCAGAGCTGCATAGGCGGCGGTGCGTTGGTCGATCATTTGGAAAACTCCTGATCGTCGGAGCGGCGAAGCGACGACGCTCGGAACTCGAGATCCCCTTATGATCGAACGCGCCTCTGACGATAATCGGGCCTAAGCCCGAAACACTCCTTCCGAATTGGAAGCGATCCTCACCAGCCCTGATCCCAGGGCGGAACGCCACGGAAGGCTTGAGCCAAAAAATCGGTGAGCGCGCGCACTTTGGCGGCCAGGTGCCGGCTTGCCGGATAGAGCGCGAATACGCCGAGGCGGTCAGCTTCGAAGGCGCGCAGCAACGGCTTCAGCGCGCCGCTCAGAATGCGCGGTCCGGCGATGAAGCTCGGCGCCCGAACGATGCCCCGACCCGCCTCCGCCGCGGCGACGCAGGCCTCGCCGTTCGAGAACCTGAGCCGCCCCTCGACGGCGACGCGCGCCGTCTCGCCGTCGGGGAGGCGGAAGTCCCATACGTTCGGTTCGCGCCGATTGGTGTCGATGATGCAATCGTGATCGGTAAGGTCCTCGGGCGCCAGCGGTTCGCCGCCGCGCGCCAGATATTGCGGGGAAGCCGCGACGATCACGCGCATCGGACAAAGCTTTCGCGCGATGTAGCTCGAATCGTCGGGCGCGCCGACACGTATGGCCGCGTCGAATCCTTCGTCGAGCAGATTGACGATGCGATCCGAAAACGACACGTCGAGCCTGATCCGGGGATAGGCGTCCGCGAAGGCGATCAGCGCGGGCATCAGCGGGCCGACGCCAAAGGAAGTCGGCGCCGTCAGCGCGAGCCGTCCGCTCGCTTCGCCCGACGCGCTGCGCACGGAATCGTCGAGCGCGTCGAATTCCGCGATCAGCGCGCGCACCCGTTCGTAATAGGCCCGGCCGACCTCCGTCGGCGAGAGCGCGCGCGTCGTGCGGCTCAGGAGCTGGACGCCGAGTTCGGCTTCGAGGCGCGACACGAGTTTGGACGCCTGGCCCGAACTGACGCCAATGCGGCGCGCCCCAAGCGAAAACGACCCGGTCTCATAGACGGCGACAAACATGCGATCGCATTCGAGGCGATCCATGTCACCCGTTGCCAACCGGTTCGACATAGGAGGCAAGCACCGACTTGCGCCCCGCGTGATCGAAATCGATTGTCAGATGGCCGTTCTCCTCGTGCAGAACCGTGCCCGTGCCGAATTTGAGATGAAACACCCGCATGCCCGGCTTGGCGTCGATCGGCGCCTTGCGCCCGCTGACGTGAGGGGTCGGCGCGACATGGCGCAAGGTGACCGAGTTTTCCGCGCCCCGCGCGGCCGTCGCGGCGGTACGGTCGAAGCGCGAGCCGACGCTCGGCGGCGCGCTCGGAATCCAGTGCCGCCGCGTATCCGTATCGCGCAGTTCGACGTCTTGCCGCGGCAGTTCCTCGACGAAGCGCGAGGGAATGGAAGACTGCCAGTAGCCGCGCACGCGCCGGTTGGCGGCGTGATAGATGCGCACGCGCCGTCTTGCGCGCGTGATGCCGACATAGGCGAGCCGCCGTTCCTCTTCGAGCCCTTTTACCCCGTTCTCCTCGAGCGAGCGGGGATGAGGAAACAATCCCTCCTCCCAGCCGGGGAGAAACACGACGTCGAATTCGAGCCCCTTCGCCGAATGCAGGGTCATCACAGAAACCTTCGGCCCCGCCTCCACGCCTTCGATTTCGACCACCAGGGAAATATGTTCGAGAAAACTGGCGATCGAATCGAACTCGCCGAGCGACCGCACGAATTCGCGCAGGTTCTCGAGCCGGCCCCGCCCCTCCTCGGTGCGTTCGGCTTCCCACATCGCGATCAACCCGCTCTCTTCGATGACGGTCTGCGCAAAGGCTTCCGGTGGAAGTTTTTCAACGAGCCCGCGCCAGCGTTCGAACTGTTTGAGCAGCGCGGCGAGCGAATTGCGGGCTCTGGCTTTCAGCGCCGTTCCCTCGCTCAGTTCCCGCGCGGAAATCATCAGCGGAATGCGCCGCTCGCGGCTGTGTCGCGCGAGCGCGGCGAGCGTGGTGTCGCCAAGGCCGCGCTTCGGCGTGTTGTAGATCCGCTCGAAGGCAAGATCGTCCTCGGGCTGGACGGCGGCGCGGATATAGGCGAGCGCATCGCGCACTTCGGCGCGCTCGTAGAAGCGTGGGCCGCCGATGATGCGGTAGGGCAGGCCCGCTTCGATGAACCGTTCCTCGATCTCGCGCATCTGGAACGAGGCGCGCACCAGCACCGCCATGTCGGCGGGCGAGACCCCCTGCCGCTGCGCCGCCTCGATCTCGTCGCCGATGTCGCGCGCTTCTTCCGCGCTGTCCCAGACGCCGACGACCTGCGGCTTCTCGCCAGCCTCGGCGTTGGTGTAGAGCGTCTTGCCGAGGCGCGAGCGATTGTGCGCGATGAGCCCGGCGGCTGCGCCCAGGATGTGGCCCGTCGAGCGGTAGTTGCATTCGAGCCGGATGATTTTCGCGCCCGGAAAATCTCGCTCGAAGCGCAGAATGTTGTCGACGTCGGCGCCGCGCCAGCCATAGATCGCCTGATCGTCGTCGCCGACGCAGCAGATGTTGCGATGCGCGGCGGCGAGCAGCTTCAGCCACAGATACTGGACGTGATTGGTGTCCTGATATTCGTCGACGAGGATGTAGCGGAAGCGGCGCTGATATTGTTGGAGCAGGTCGGGATGCTCGCGCAGCATCTTCAAGGTTTCGACCAGCAGATCGCCGAAATCGACGACGTTGAGCAGCTTCAGCCGGGTCTGATATTCGTCATAGAGTTTTGCGCCCTTGCCGTTGGCGAAGGCGGCGGCTTCGCCGCGCGGCACGTCGGCCGGCGTGAGCGCGCGGTTCTTCCAGGAATTGATCTGGCTGGCGAGCGCGCGCGCCGGCCAGCGCTTGTCGTCGATGTCCTCGTCCTTCATCACCTGTTTGAGCAGACGAAGCTGATCGTCGGTGTCGAGAATGGTGAAGTTTTGTTTTAAGCCCGCGAGTTCGGCGTGGCGGCGCAGCAGCTTGGCGCCGATCGAATGGAACGTCCCCATCCACGGCGCGATCTCGCGAATTCCGGTCAGCGTCTCGAGCCGCGCCTGCATCTCGCGCGCCGCCTTGTTGGTGAAGGTGACGGCCAGGATGTCGTAGCCGCGCGCGCGGCCCGTCGCCAGGAGATGCGCAATGCGCGTCGTCAGCACGCGCGTCTTGCCGACCCCCGCGCCGGCCAGCACGAGCACCGGCCCGTCGAGCGCCTCGACCGCCTCGCGCTGGGCGGGATTGAGATTTTGGAGATAGCGCTCCTCCGCCTCGCGCCACGGCTCGGCGGCTGAAAACACGGGATTCGACAAGTTCGGATCGGAGCGGTTCATCTCAAGGAAGCGTTTTGCACGGATTTCGCGCGTCGCCCTCCAAATTCCGGCGGGAGGTACGTAAACGGGCTTCGTCGAGCTTTAGAACATCTTGCGATAATAGGGAACCGCCCTCACCCCAACCCTCTCCCGCAAGCGGGAGAGGGACCTGAAGGCGCGGTTTAGACCCTTCTCCCGCTTGCGGGACCGAGGGAGACGCTTCGCGTTTCCCAGGGGGTGGCCGAAGGCCGGATGAGGGCGGCCGCGCCGCCTCAGTTCCAGTGGTTGATCTGGACGGCCGCGGGCCCGAGAATCGCGCAGAACAGCGCCGGCAGGAAGAACAGGATCATCGGCACCGTCAGGGTCGGCGGCAGCGAGGCCGCCTTCTTCTCCGCCGCCGTCATGCGCTGATCGCGGCTTTCCTGCGCGAGCACGCGCAGCGCCGCGCCGAGCGGCGTGCCGTATTTTTCCGATTGCACGAGCACGGTCGTCAATTGCTTGATCGACTCCATGCCGGTTCGTGGTATTCAAATTCTCGAAGGCGCTGCGGCGCTGCTCGAGATAGGAGAGTTCGGCGGCGAGCAGCGAAAGCTCCTCGGCGAGATCGATGCTCTCCGCGCCGATTTCGAGGCTGACTTTGCGCACCGCGTGCTCGATCGACATGCCCGATTCGGCGCAGATGATCAGCAGGTCCACCATGTTCGGATAGGCGCGGTTCATCATCAACTGGCGTTTCTTGGTCTTGTTGGCCAGGAAGATTTCCGGCGCCTTGATGCCGAGATAGGCGCCGCCCATCGCCATCGCGAATTTCAGGATCGGCGAGTAGTCGAGCTGCGCGATGAAGAACACGTAAACAATCGTGAATATGAAGAAGGCGATCGGCGCGACCAGGCGGAAGGCGAGGAACGCGTATTCGGGATTGGCGCCGCGAAAGCCGGCCTGGGCGAGTTGCTGCTTGGCCGTCTCCGTGCTCAGCCAGTTCGTCAGATTGAACGTGTCGACGATCTGTTTGCTCATGCCGCCGGCGGTGAGGCGAAGCTGCGGTTTGTTGCCGCCGGACTGGGCCGCCGCAGGCGCTCGCGCTCGCGCATGCGGATCCGCTCGCGCTCGACGCTGACGGCCTTGATGCGCCGGTCGAGATTGTCGTTCTGCCAGGAACGGCAGCATGGCCAGAACGACCGTCGTCGCGCAGCCGAGCGAGGCCAGCAGCACCGCCATGAAATGTCCGTCGCCGAGCCTTGGCGAGAACCAGATCGAGCATTCTTGCAGTTCCGTCAGAAGTCGAAGTTGATCATCTTCTTCATCATCATCGCGCCGATGCTCATCCAGCCCAGCGCGAACATCAGGATGATAGCGGCCGTGGATCGGTCGTGAACAAGCAGGCCCATGTATTTGGGCGAGATCACGTAGAGCGCGCCGGTGACGATGAACGGCACGAGGCCGATGATCGCGGCGGAGGCCAGCGCCTCCATCGACATCGCGCCGATCTTGCCCTTCATCTTCTTGCGCTCGCGAACCGTCTGCGACAGGTTGCCGACCGCTTCGGACAGATTGCCGCCGGCCTTGGACTGGATCTCGATCACGATGGCGAAGAAATTGGTCTCGGTCGCCGGCACGCGATGCGCCATCTTCGCGCAGGCCTCCGGCGACGGAAATGCCGAGCGTCTGCGATTCGACCACCTTGCGGAATTCGGACTTGGCCGGCTCCGGCGCCTCGTTGGCGATGATCCTCAGCGTGTCGCCTAGCGGCAGGCCGGCGCGCACGCCGCGCACGATGATGTCGAGCGCGGTCGGCAGCGCGTCGATGAAGCGCTTGATGCGCCGCTGTCTCATGCCGCATCGAGCACGAAATGCGGCGCGCCGACCGCCATCATGAGCGCGACCAGGCCGCCGAGCAGCGGGCTCTGCGACTTGAAGTAGGTCAGCCCGCCGAGCACGACCGCGATGACGGCGAAGATCATCAGGAACGTGCTGTTTCTTCATCGACAGACCCGCCTGCTCGATGCGGGTCTGCAGATTGACGCGCTTGCTCTTGGCGCGTTTTTCGAGATCCGGCAAGACTTTCCTGGATCTGCTGCTTCTTGACGGCGCGGTCGACGACGGCGGCGCGCGCGCTCGAACTGGTTGGCGCCTTGGCGATCGCCTGCCGGCGCTGGTCGGCGCGATCGTTGCCGCAGAGCACGACAAACGCGACGCCGCCAATCGCGACGCGCCACTGCGCCCGCAATCAGTATCGCCCCGTTCATCGCCTTGCTCTTTCGTCCCGCATCACGCGCGCGTCAGCCTTCATGCGCGTCGAGGCCGTCGATGCGCGGCGGCCAGCCGCTGCTCTTCGCCATAGTAGCGCGCGCGATCCCAGAAGCGCGGACGGCCGACGCCGGTCGAGCGATGCTTGCCCTTCAGCTTGCCCTGCGCGTCCTCGCCGAGAGATTTCGTAGACATCAGATCCTGCGTGATGATGACGTCGCCTTCCATGCCCATCACCTCGGTGATGTGGGTGATGCGGCGCGAACCGTCGCGCAGGCGCGCGGCCTGGACGATGACGTCGACGGAGGCGCAGATCATTTCGCGAATCGTGCGCGGCGGCAGCGCGTAGCCGCCCATGGTGATCATCGATTCGATGCGGCTCAGCGCCTCGCGCGGCGAGTTGGCGTGCAGCGTGCCCATCGAGCCGTCGTGGCCGGTGTTCATCGCCTGCAGCAGATCGAACGCCTCGGGTCCGCGCACTTCGCCGACGATGATGCGTTCGGGACGCATACGCAGGCAGTTCTTGACGAGATCGCGCATCGTGACCTGGCCGGCGCCCTCGAGGTTGGGCGGGCGCGTTTCGAGCCGCACGACATGGGGCTGCTGGAGCTGCAGTTCGGCGGCGTCCTCGCAGGTGATGACGCGCTCGCCGGCGTCGATGTAGTTGGTCAGACAGTTCAGAAGCGTCGTCTTGCCCGAGCCGGTGCCGCCGGAGATGACGACGTTGCAGCGCACCCGCCCAATGATTTTCAGGATCTCGGCGCCGGCCGGGGAAATCGCGCCGAACCGGGTCAACTGGTCGAGCGTCAGCTTGTCCTTCTTGAATTTGCGGATGGTGAGCGCCGCGCCGTCGATCGCGAGCGGCGGCGCGATCACGTTGACGCGCGAGCCGTCGAGCAGGCGCGCGTCGCAGATCGGCGAGGCTTCGTCGACGCGCCGGCCGACCTGGCTGACGATGCGCTGGCAGATGTTCATCAGCTGCGCGCTTGTCGCGAAAGCGGACGTTGGTGAGCTGGATCTTGCCGCCGACCTCGATGAAGGTGCGGTGCGGGCCGTTGACCATGATGTCGGCGATGTCGTCGCGCGCCAGCAGCGGCTCGAGCGGACCGAAGCCGAGCACGTCGTTGCAGATGTCGTCGAGCAGGTCTTCCTGCTCGGCGATCGACAGGACGAGGTTCTTGATCGTGACGATTTCGTGCACGATGTCGCGAATTTCCTCGCGCGCGCTTTCCTGATCGAGCTTGGACAGCGCCGCCAGATCGATCGCCTCGATCAGCGCGCCGAAGATCATCGATTTGGTCTGGAAATAGCTTTCCGACTTCTGCTCGGTCTGCGGATCGGGCAGTTTCGGCGAAGCGTCCGCGAGGTGCGAGCGCACAGGCTCCGCCGGCGGCGGCGAATTGCGAAGCCGCCGCGGGTTTTACGCTAACTGCGGAAGTGGGCCGCTTACCAAACATGTCCGCTTTTCCCGTCCTCTCAAATTACGCACGCGCCCGGTAACGCATAACTTAATCCGCTAGCGACCCAGGCGCGCCAATAGCGGATCGAGCAGGCCTTTCTTCGCCTTCTTGGTCTCGATGCGTCCCGCCAGCAGGCCGGCGATGTCGGCGAAAATCTCGGCTGCACCGGTGTTTCGGGTCGATTTCGGCGATCATCTGCCCGTTGTTGGCGGCGGAGCCGAACAGCTTTGCGTCGTGCGGCAATGACCGCGATCGGCTCGACCTCGATCGTCTTGGCGAAATCCGGCACGGAGATTTCGGGCCGTTTCGGCATGCCGACCCGTTGAGAACCAGGCGCGGCGGATGGTCGTGCGGACGGGCGCTGCGAATGTTGTCCATGATGTTCTTGGCGTTGCGCAGGTTGGCCAGATCCGGCGCGGCGACGACGATAACCTCGTCGCCGCCGACCAGCATGCGGCGCGTCCAGCCGTTCCAGGCGTGGGGAATGTCGAGCACGATCCACGGCGTCTGAGGCGCGCATCGTGTCGACGAGCGAGTCGAACGCGGTCTCGCTGAAGTCGTAGAGGCGGTCGAGCATCGCCGGCGCCGCCAGCAGGCTCAGATTCTCGCCGCATTTCGACAGCAGGCGATCGACGAGGTTGGAATCGACGCGTTCCGGCGCGAACACCGCCTCGGCGACGCCTTGCGGCGGATCCTGGTTGAAGTCGAGGCCCGCCGTGCCGAAGCCGAGATCGAAATCGGCGATGATCGTCGGCGGTGTCGAGCCCGGAGGCGAACTGCCAGGCGAGATTGTGGGCGATCGTCGAGGCGCCGACGCCGCCCTTGGCGCCGATCACCGACACCACGCGCCCGACCGGCTTGGCGTTGGGGCCGCTGAAAAGATGCGAGATGGCCGGAAACGAATTCGAACACGCCGAACGGCCAGACCAGATATTCGCTCACGCCCCGCGCCATCAACTGCCGATAGAGCACGATGTCGTTGACCTTGCCGATCATGATGACCTTCGTGCCCGCGTCGCAATATTGCGAGAGCTCGTCGAGTTGCGCGAGCAGGAGCTCCTTCTGGCGAGCTCGCCTCGAGCACGATGACGTTGGGCGTCGGCGCGTTGCGATAGGCCTCGACCGCCGCGGCCGCGCCGCCCATGTTCTGCTTGACATGCGCCTTGCTCATGCGCCGGTCGCCGATCGCGGACTGCACGACGCCGGCGACGTCGGGCGATTCGCAGAACACCTGGATGGAGACGCGGGGAACCGGATCGATCTGCGGCACCGGCGCGGCGGACGCCGCAGGCGCGGCCGACGCGACCTCGAGAGATTGATCAGACATGTCTCAGCTTCCTCCGACCTGCCCGATCGGCGGTGTTCTGAATCTTCCAGTTTGTGCCGGGATCCTGACCCTTGCGCACATCCTCGATGGCGCGCAGCCGCATATCGACGTCAGAGCTCGCCGTTCGCGCGGGCGCGCGCGAGATCGCGGGGATCGTCGACCTGCGCCGCGAGCATCTTCTGCGTCGCGCAGCCGAAGTTGTCGTAGGGCAGGTTCTGCCATTCGTTGATAATTGTCGCCGGAGGCGAGATCGTCGGGGAAATTGCCGCAGCGTGGCGGGCACCTTGGCGACAATTCCGTCGTAGAGCACGCGCATCGGCGCGGCGTCGGAATCGGTTCGGGTTCGGGATAGGAGCCGACCGAAATCGAACCCCGCACGCCATCGGCGTAGAGCGCCTTGCGCATTTCCCCGACCGCCGCGCTGTTGTCGCCGGTTGCGAGGGCGCCAGGATCGCGATGCGGCCGGAGCCGAATGCGATGGTAGCGGCCGACGAATGCGCGGAGATTGGCGAGCGATTGGTCGTCGAGACGCGCCGTCGGCCGCGAAGATGTCGAGCGTGGTCGGCGCCTCCGACAGCACGATCGGATAGTGCGTGTGGTAGTCGAGGCTCGCGACGGGGTCCTGCGATCCGTCGTCGATCTTGCACGCCGAGAGCGAGAGCGGCGAGACCGAGGGCGGCCAGCGGGAGCCGCGAGTTTGCGCCATCGAGGCTTGGGAGGGATTGAAAGCAGTGCGGCGACATGGAAGACTCGCGGTTTGGAGGTGCGATATTTGGTCCGGATTGAAGCTCAATCGGTGATGAAGCCGACCTGCCGGTGTAGTTGACGGTGCTGTTGGGATCCGCTGGGCGCCGAATAGATCCGGTTGACCTTGCCGAGCAGCCAGGCCTGCGGATCGGTGGCGTCGACGAAGCCGCGCTCGGGGCGCTGCACGTCCTTGGGATCGACCGCATGGACGATGTAGGGCGTCACGATGATCAGAAGCTCGGTTTCCTGGCGCTGATAGTCGCGCGAGCGGAACAGCGCGCCGAGCACCGGCAGGTTCATCAGGCCCGGCAGGCCGCTGATGGCCGCCTCCGACTGCGTGGAGATCAGGCCGGCCGAGGCGATCGAACCGCCGGAGGGCAGCTCGACGGTCGTCTCGTTCTTGCGCGTGCGGAAGCCGGGGATGGCGATGTTGTCGATCTGTGAGCGTCTTGGAAGGATCGACGTCGGTCACTTCGGTCGCGATGCGCAACTGGATGCGGCCCTGCGAGAGCACGACCGGCGTGAAGCCGAGGCTGACGCCATAGGGCTGCTGGATGATGCCGATCGTGCACGACGCCGCCCGGTGCAGGTTTCGCTGTTCGGGATCGGGATCGTGCCGCCGGCGAGGAACTTCGCCGATTCGCCGGAAACGGCGGTCACGGTCGGCTCGGCGAGCGTGCGCGCGACGCCCTGCTGCTCGAAGGCCTGCAGGGTCGCCGTCAGGCTCTGGCCGCCGCCGACGGACCATCCGAGCGTCGCGCTTTCGAGCGTCGTCGTGCCGTTGATGGAGAACGGATTTGTCGAGGTTCAGCTCGGTCACGCCGTTCGACACCGCCGACGGAATTGAAGTTGACGCCGAGCTGTTTGATGATGTCGCGGCGGATTTCCGAGACGGTGACGCGCAGGCTGACCTGATCGAGGCCGCGGATCGTCAGCGAATTGACGACCTTGCCGCCGCCCGTCTGACCGCCGCCCTGGGCGCCGGAGACCGCCGCGGCGGCAGCCGCGAGGCCGGTCAGCGCCGCCCTCGTTGTTGTAGAGGAAGCCTTCGGCGATGTCGAGCGCCTTTTGCGCTTCGCCTGCGGAGGCGACCGAACCCGTCAGGATGATCGATCCGCCGACCGTGCTGACATGGATGTCGTTGCCGGGGATCGCCGCGTCAAAGAGCTTGGCGAGTTCGCCGACGTCGCGTCCGACCGTGATCTCGAGCACCGCGATCTTGCGGCCGGTCGGCGACAGCGCGAAGATCGTCGTCTGCCCCGCAGCGAGCGTCGAGATATAGATCCGGCGCGGCGAGCGCACGATCGCGTTGGCGACTTTCGGCTCGCCGACGAAGATTTCGGAGGCGTCCTCGGGCAGGTCGACGATCATCGAGCGGCCGACGCCGAGCTGCAGGCTCTTGACCCCGGCGGAGTCGACCGAAACCGAGGGGGCGTAGTCGCTCGTCGGCAAAGCTTGCGCTGGGCGCCGCCAGGCCGAGCGCCGATGGCGAAGCGCCAGGGCGGCAAGCCGCCACGCCGCCCGAGCGAAGGAGACTTCCAGGATGGGCTCATGTTCGCTCGTCCTTTCATCGGGCCGCTTGCTGCGCGGCGCCGTAGCGCATGATGGTCAGTCCGCCGCGGCTCTTGCCCACGCCGGCGACGGTTTCGGGCTGGCCGCCGCTGTCGACGAGGCTGCGAAGCAGCAGATTGAGGTTTCCGCCGCTGGTATGCTGGGCGAGCACGATGAGTTCGGCCTGCTCCGGGCTCAGTTCGAGCGTCGCGTTGCTGCCGACCACGACCTTCTTGCCGTTGTCGTCCTGCAGGATCTGGCCGATCGCCAGCACCCGGACATTGGTGAGAATGGTGCGCGTCGTCAGGACTTCGGCGCCGCTTGCGTTCGTGTCGCTTCGTCGTCGCGAAACACCTGCACGACGTCGACGCGATCGTTGGGGAGGATGAAGCCGCCCGCGGTCGAATCGCCCTGACTGTCGATCTTGATCGCGACCGCGCGCATGCCGCTCGGCAGGATCGCCGACATGAAGCCGCCCTGGCCGTCCTTGACGAGCTTGTCTCTGCGAATCGGCTCGCCGCGCATGAAGGCGAGGCGGGTCATCGCGCCCTTGACGTCCTCCATCGCGTCGGGGCCGGAGGACTTGACGATCATCTGTTCGGAGATCGCGGCTTTCGGCCAGACCTGCCAGTTGACCGTGTTTTCGGCCATCACCGTGCCCATGGGAATGTCTTCGGCGGCGACGAGCACCTGGTCGGTCTCGATCTTGGGCGCGCGCGACGACCGGGGCCGGCGCGGACTGCCAAGAGTTGAAGAAGAAAAAGGCGGCGGCGAAGGCGACGATGGAGACGCCAAGCACGATGATTTGCGTTCGATTCATTCGCGTCAGGCCCTGCATCCGACCAAGCTGCGTTGGGCTGACTATGCGGAGCTAATCGTCAAATTACGGTTAATCGACAGTTTCCAAAGTGTTGCCGAATATTAAACGACGCGCGCCTTCCCCCACGGGAAACGCGCGGTTCATTACCAAGGTTTCATCTTCGAGCCATTTCGGCGTTAGAGGGCGCGGACCATATTGCCTCCCATCGAGCCGGCGATTTCCGGCAACAAATTCAAGGTCGGAGCCAAGATGTCCCTTATGAATCCCTCCCCCGCCAACCGGCGCTTGCGCCACGCCCTGATGGGCGCTGTCGCGCTCGGCGTCCTCGGCGTCGGCGTGGTCGGTCACGACGCCTTCGCGCCGCAGAGCGCGCTCGCCGAGACCGCGCAGACCGCCGCGGGACCGGCTTCGTTCGCCGATGTCGTCGACCGCGTGAAGGCTTCGGTCGTTTCTATCAAGGTCAAAATGAGCGACGGCGGCGATGCTGATTCGTCCGACGAGGATCAGGCGCCGCGCGCCATGCCTCACCTGCCCCCGGGCAGCCCGTTCGAGCGCTTCTTCCGCGACTTCGGCATGCCCGAGGGCGGCGACGGCGGCGCGGGCGGACCGCATCATCAGCATCTGACCATGGCTCAGGGCTCGGGCTTCTTCATCTCCGGCGACGGCTACATCGTCACCAACAATCACGTCGTCGATCATGCGACTGAAGTGAACGTGACGACCACCGACGGCAAGACGCTTGACCGCCAAGGTGATCGGCGTCGATCCCAAGACCGACCTCGCGCTGCTGAAGGTCAAGGGCGACAACTTCCCGTTCGTCAATTTCGCGGACAAGGCGCCGCGGGTCGGCGACTGGGTGATCGCGGTCGGCAATCCGTTCGGCCTCGGCGGCACCGTCACGGCGGGCATCGTCTCGGCGCGCGGCCGCGACATCGGCTCGGGCCCCTATGACGATTTCATCCAGATCGACGCGCCGGTCAATCACGGCAATTCCGGCGGCCCGACCTTCAATACCGAAGGCCAGGTGGTTGGCGTCAACACCGCGATCTTCTCGCCCTCGGGCGGCAGCGTCGGCATCGGCTTCGCCATCGCCAGCGACGTCGTGAAGTCGGTCGTCGCGCAGCTCAAGGACAGCGGCTCGGTCGCTCGCGGCTGGCTCGGCGTCGAGATCCAGCCGGTCACGCCCGATCTCGCCGACAGTCTCGGCGTCAAGGATCCCTCCGGCGCGCTGGTCGCCAGCGAGAACTCCGAACTCCCCGGCAGCGACGTCGGGCGTGAAGGTCGGCGACGTGATCACCGCGGTCAACGGCGACAAGGTGGCGGATCCCCGCGAGCTCGCCCGCCGCATCGCCGCCCTGGGCCCGAAGAAGACGGCGCGAACTGGCGATCATGCGCAACGGCATCGGCGCAGACGATCGACGTCATGCTCGGCGCCATGCCGGCTGAGAAGCAGCAGGCGAAGTTCGAGGAGCCCGCGACGCCACAGCATATGTCCAACGTCGCCAAGCTCGGTCTGACGCTGAAGCGCAACGGCGATGATGAAGGCGTCAAGGTCGCCGACGTCGATCAGGACAGCGTGGCCGCCGACCATGGCATGCAGGCCGGCGACGTGATCCTCGATGCAGGCGGCAAGACCGTCAGCAAGCCCGAGGATGTGGCCCAGGCCCTCGACTCCGCCAAGTCGGATGGCAAAAAGGCTCTGCTGCTGCGCGTAAAAACGCAAGATAATGTGAGGTTCGTGGCTTTACCCGTGAAAGCTGCTTCCTAAATAAGGAGAGACAGGAATTCGGCTCCCTAACCCCTCGGGAGCCGAAAGACCGGACGCCCGCGCACCCGCCCCTCAAACGCGCTGACGAACCGGCTTTGAAGCGGCGGGCTCGAGCCCCTGGGCCCGCCGCTTAACTTTTCAAGAATTCGGCTCCCAACCATCCCCCCCCCCGGGAGCCGAAAGACCGGACGCCCGCGCACCCGCCCCTCAAACGCGCAGACGAACCGGCTTGAAGCGGCGGGCTCGAGCCCCTGGGCCCGCCGCTTAACTTACTAGAGAGTTCGGCTCCCTCGCCCCTGTCGGAGCCGAAGACCGGCGCCCGCGCACCCCGCCCCTCAAATGCGCTGGCTGTTCGGCCTCGAGCGGCGGGCTTTTGCCCCTAGCCCGCCGCTCACGCTTTTCTTCGGGGCTGGCTGTCATCCGCCTGAAATGGGGGTAAATGGGCGCCATGCGCATCCTCATCATCGAAGACGATCGCGACGCCGCGGCTTATCTCGTCAAGGCGTTCCGCGAAGCGGGACATGGCGTAGACCATGCCGCCGACGGCGTCACGCGGCTACGATCTCGCGCATGAGGGCGGCTACGACGTCGCCATCGTCGACCGGATGCTGCCCAAGATGGACGGCCTTTCGCTCATCACCGCCTTACGCGCCCAGGGCAACGAGACGCCCGTTCTGATATTGTCAGCGCTCGGTCAGGTCGACGACCGCGTCAAAGGCCTGAGCGCCGGCGGCGACGATTATCTGGCAAAACCCTACGCCTTCTCCGAACTGCTCGCGCGCGTCGAGGCGCTCGCACGGCGGAAGCCGAAGGGCGCGCCCGAAGAGACCGTCTATCGCGTCGGCGATCTCGCGCTCGACCGGCTTTCCCACAAGGTGACCCGCGCCAGCGAGGAAATCGTGTTGCAGCCGCGCGAGTTCCGGCTGCTCGAATATCTGATGCAGAACGCCGGCAAGGTCGTCACCCGCACGATGCTGCTGGAACATGTCTGGGACTACCATTTCGATCCGCAGACCAACGTGATCGACGTGCATGTCTCGCGGCTGCGCTCGAAGATCGACCGGGATTTCGAGACGCCGCTGCTGCACACCGTGCGCGGCGCGGGGTACATGATCCGTGACGGCGCTCGTTAGGGTCTTTCGCGCCACCGCCTTCAAGCTGACGCTCGCCATCCTCGGCCTCAGCGCGATCGGCGCGGGCGTAGTGCTGACCATCGTCGCCTGGCAGGTCGTCAAGGTCGTCGACGAACAGACCGAACAATCGATCGACGCCGAGGCGGGCGCGCTAACCGACCTTTACGAACAGGGCGGCCTGCATCGGCTTGGCGCGATCATCCAGTCGCGCTCCGGCGTGCCGGGCTCGACGATCTATCTGCTGACGGACGTGGCGGGCGAACCGCTCGCCGGCAACATCAGCCAGTTGCCGGCGGGCGCGCTCGACGCCGACGGGTTCGTCAGCACGCAATATCAGCCGCGAGCCCACGAAAGCAAAGAGCGGGACCGTTATGCGCTGGCGCGCATCTATTCGTTGCCGAACGGCCTTCATCTGCTGATCGGCCACGATCTCGGCGATCGCGCCCGGATCGGCGACGTGATGTTTCGCGCGCTCGCCAATTCGCTGATCTTTCTGGCCGGCCTCGCCGCGCTCGGCGCTTTGTTCGTGGCGCGGCGCGTGCTGACGCGCATCGATGCGATGAACCGCTCGGCGCACGCCATCATGGCCGGCGACCTGACACAGAGATTGCCCGTCTCGGGCTCGGGCGACGAACTCGACCGGCTCGCGATCGGCCTCAACCAGATGCTGGCGCGCATCGCCGAGCTGATGGCGGGCTTGCGGGAAGTCTCCGACAATATCGCCCACGATCTGCGCACGCCGCTGACGCGGTTGCGCAATCACGCCGAGGAGGCGCTGAGGCTCGCGCATGAAGAAGCGGACTATCGCGTCGCGCTCGAACGCACCATCGAAGAGTCCGCAGGCCTCATCCGCATCTTCGACGCGCTCCTGATGATCGCTCAGGCCGAGGCCGGCCGCGGGCAGATGACGGTGCAGCCCTTCGACGTCGGCGCGGTCGTCTCCGGGGTGGTCGAACTCTATGAGCCCGTCGCCGAGGAGCGCGGCTTCGCGCTGACCGTCGACGCCGAGCCCGGCCTCATGCTTTCCGGCAGCCGGGAACTCGTCGGGCAGGTGGTCGCCAATCTCGTCGACAATGCGCTAAAATATGGGGCGAGCGAGTCGGTCGGAAAGAACGCGGTCTCGGTCGCGACGCGCCGCGAAGGGAGCGAGATCGTGATCGAGGTCGCCGATAGCGGGCCGGGCGTCGAAGAGACGGATCGCCGGCGCGTGCTCGAGCGGTTCGTTCGGCTCGAAGGGGCGCGCTCCCGCCCAGGCTCGGGCCTCGGCCTTTCTCTCGCGGCGGCGGTCGCGCGCATGCATGGCGGAACGCTCGCGCTCAACGACAATGCGCCCGGTCTCAAAACCACCCTGAGGCTGCCTGAAGGCGTAGCGTGAGCGCCCCTGCGCCGCTGTTCGAGCGGCTCGCGACAGGGCCGGCCGGTCCTTTTTCGCCCGACGCCCGCGAGCGTGTAAAAGCGCTGCTGCAGGTCAAAGCCTTCGCCTCCACCCTCCCAAAGAGCGCCAAAGGCCGGGCCTTGCTCAACGGCCTCGCCGAATATTCGCCCTATCTCTGGGCGCTCATCGTCAAAGACCCTGAGCGAGCCGCTCAGCTTCTGAACGCGGCGCCTGAAACATCGATCGAAGCGATCGTCACGGGCCTGGCGCAAGCCGACTTCCCCGACGAAGCGGGCGTCATGTCCACACTCCGCCGCGCCAAGCGCGAGGCGGCCCTCGTGATCGCGCTCGCCGAGATCGGCGGCGTCTACGACGTCGTCGCCTCGACGGCTGCGCTCTCGCAATTCGCCGACGCCGCCGTTTCCTGCGCGCTGCGCTTCGCGCTGCGCCGCGCCGCGCGCGAGGGCCGCCTCAAGCTCGATGCGGACGATGCTCAAATAGAGGCCCGCTCGGGCCTGACAGTGCTCGCGCTCGGCAAGCACGGCGCGCGCGAACTCAACTATTCGAGCGATGTCGATCTCGTCGTGTTCTACAACTCCGCGAGCCCGGCGATTCCGGAGGGCGCGGCGCCGGGCCCGATCTATGTGCGCATCACCCAGGCGCTCGCGCGGCTGTTGCAGGAGCGCACCGCCGAAGGTTACGCGCTGAGGGTCGATCTGCGGCTGCGCCCGGATCCCGCGGCGACGCCGGTCGCGCTGTCGGTCATGAGCGCCGGCGCCTATTACGAGCGGCTTGGACAGAATTGGGAGCGCGCGGCGTTCATCAAGGCGCGCCCGGTCGCCGGCGACCTGGTGCTCGGCGCCGCCTTCCTGCATGAGGTCGATCCCTTCATCTGGCGCAAATATTTCGACTACGCGGCGATCGCCGACGTCCATGCGATGAAGCGGCAGATCCACGCAGTGCGCGGCCACGAGGTCGTCGCGGTCGCCGGCCATGACGTGAAGCTCGGACGCGGCGGCATTCGCGAAATCGAGTTTTTCGTCCAGACGCAGCAACTCATCTTCGGCGGGCGTCGTCCGCGGCTGCGCGGCTCGCGCACGCTCGACATGCTCTCCGAACTTCGCGCGGAAGGCTGGGTGACGCGCGACGCCGAAGAGGAACTGCAGGAGGCCTATCAGTTCCTGCGCCTGGTCGAGCATCGTTTGCAGATGATTGCCGACGAGCAGACGCAGCGCCTGCCCGTCGAACCCGTAGCCTTGGAGCGCTTCGCGCGCTTTTTCGGCCACAAGACGTTTGCCGCCTTCGAGGAGGCGCTGACCTTGCGCCTGAAGCGGGTCGAGAAACATTACGCTCGCCTGTTCGAGGAGGCGCCGACGCTCGACGACGCCGGGGGCAGCCTCGTCTTCACCGGCGTCGCCGACGATCCCGACACCTTGCAGACCTTGGCCCGGCTTGGCTTCCAGCGCCCGAAGGAGGCGACGGAGACGATTCGCGGCTGGCATTTCGGCCGCCGCCAGGCTGTGCAGAGTCCGCGCGCCCGCGAAGTGCTGACGGAACTGACGCCAGCGCTGCTGCAGGCCTTCTCGGGCTCGGGCGATCCTGACGCCGCGCTCGCCGCGTTCGACGCCGCTCTTGGGCGCATGCCGGCGGCCGTCGAACTGATGTCGATTTTGCGCTCCAACGACGCGGTGCGCGAATTGTTCGGCGATCTGCTCGGCGGCGCGCCGCGGCTCGCCGAAATCGTCGCGGCGAGGCCGCATGTGCTCGACGCCGCCATCGATCCCGGCCGCATCGGGAAAATCGCCGACATTCTGGACGAGACGACGCAGGCGAAGAGGGTCGAAGCCTATCTGAAACGCTCCGATAGTTTCGAGGCGATGCTCGAGCGCGCGCGCGATTTCGCTGCCGAGGAAACTTTTCTCATCGGCGTCAGATTGCTGTCCGGCGCGCTCGATCCCGACATGGCGGGCCGCGCCTATAGCGTACTCGCGCAAGGGGTGGCGGAGGCGCTGCTGAAGCGCGTCGGCGCCGCCTTCGCCGCGGACCACGGCGTCGTGCGAGGCGCGCGCGCGGCCGTGCTGGCGATGGGCAAGCTCGGCTCGCGCGAAATGACCGCCGCGTCCGATCTCGATCTCATCGTCATCTACGACGTGCCTGACGAGGCCGGCGAATCCGACGGGCGCCGCCCGCTTGCGCCGCCGGTCTACTACGCCCGGCTGACCCAGCGCCTCGTCTCGGCGCTGACCGCGCCGACCAAGTCGGGCCGCCTCTATGAGGTCGATCTGCGCCTGCGTCCGTCGGGGCGCATGGGCCCGCTCGCGACGCGCTTCTCGGCGTTCCGCCGCTATCAGCGCAAATCAGCGGAGAGCTGGGAGCACATGGCGCTGACGCGCGCCCGGGTTGTCGCGGGGGACGCCTCGCTGGCGCGAGACATCGCCGAGGATATCCGGAACATCCTGGCCGCGTCGCGCGATGCGAAAAAACTTGCGCGCGAAGTGCGGGAGATGCGCGCCCTGATCGCCAGGGAGAAGCCGGCTAAGGATCCCTGGGACCTGAAACTCGCCGAAGGCGGCCTGCTCGACATCGAATTCGTCGCGCAGTTCCTTGCGTTGGCGCACGCCAACAAACGCCCGGACCTGCTCGACGTCTCCACCCGCACGACGATCCGCAACGCCGGCCTCGCGGGCTTTCTCGATCCCGAATCGGCGGATGCGCTCGTCGAGGCGCACAGGCTCTTTACCGACGTCACCCAGATGCTGCGCCTCACCGTGCCCGGCGCCTTCGATCCCTCGACCGCCGCGGCGGGAGTAAAACGCCGCATCGCGGTCGCCACCCACATGCCGGATTTCGAAGCGCTGGCTGCGGCCTTGAAAGACGCGCGGGGGCATGTTCGCGAGGTTTTTCGCAAAATACTCGTCGCCTGATCGCTAGTCCGCAGCCTTCGCCTTGAGCGCCGCTTCGCGCACGAGTTTTTCTCTCAGCGTGTCGTAGATCGGCGCGATGCGCAGCAAGGCGGGCACGACCATGGCGGCGGCGCAGGCGGCGAGCATCGGCAGCAGCAGCGACACGTTGCCGGTCATTTCGCTGACGAGCACGATGCCGGTCACCGGCGAGCGCACGAGGCCAGCGAAGAACGCCGCCATGCCGACGACGGTGAAGGCGCTGGGATCGATCGGCATCGAGGGCTTGACCCACTGGCAGGCGCCGCCGAACAGCACGCCGATTTCGGCGCCGAGCGTCAGTATCGGCGCAAACAGGCCGCCGGGCGTCCCGGCCGCGTAGGAGGCGGCGCCAAGGAAGAAACGCACCGCGAAGGCGAAAGCGACGGCGCCCGCCGCCAGCCCGCCGTCGAGCGCGCTCTGCGTCAAGCGATCGCCGCCGCCAACCAGCTGAGGCCCGAACCACGCGAGCGCCCCGACGCCCACGCCGACCACGACCGAGGGCGCCGCCGGCGCCTTGCGGCCGAGACGGGCGGCGAGCCCGAGCGCGCTGATGAGCGCCCAGTCGTAGGCCGACGCTGCGAGCGCGACGAGTGCGCCAAACAACAGAAACAGCGGCAGCATATGCGCGGGAACCGGAGGAATCGCCGCGACCTGGAAATCGGAGCTGTCGCCGAGCAGATACCGCTCGACCGCGATCGCGGTCGCCGAGGTCGCCAGCGCGGCGATCGCGGCGCGGCGTTCGAAGCGCTGCAACAATTCCTCGAGAACAAACACCGCGCCCGCCATCGGCGCGTTGAAAGCGGTGGCCAGTCCCGCGCCGGCGCCGGCGGCGAACAGGGCCCGGTGATCGGCCGCAGAGAAAGACAAGAGGCGGGCGGCGCGCGTCGCGATCTGCGCGCCCATCTGCACTGTCGGCCCCTCGCGGCCGAGCGCGAGGCCCGCGCTGATCGACAGCGCGCCGCCGATGAACTTGACGCTGACGAGGCTCGCCGGCGCTGGCTCTGATTCTCCGCGCAACACCGCCTCGACATGCGGAATGCCGCTGCCAGCCGCGTACCGCGTAAAGCGGCGCACGAGCCACGCCGAAAATGCGGCCGCGCCGCCCGTCAGCGCGACGACCACGAGAAACCCCAGCGGACCGGCGGCATGCGCGTGTTCGAGGATGACGCCGCGCAGCGCGTCGCCCCCGCTGAGGATGGAGCGGAAGGCCGCGCCAATAAGGCCCGTGGCCGCGCCGATGCAAAGGCCCCAGAAGGTCAGCGCGACGAGGCCGCGGTCTTCGGCCTCCGGCCCGACGGTCGCCTCGCGCTCCATGCCACCTCGCTCGCCGGATTCGCTCTCGTCTTTCACGATCGGCCGGCGCTACGCAAGCGCCCTAGGCAGTATCTGCTTCTGTAGCCGCGGTCGCTGACCCATATGCGCTCGGATCAGGTCGCTCCCAGGTGTCATCCCCCGAAACCGCGGCCGCCGAGGTCGGCGACCTCGGCTACAGACGAGGGCCAGATGGAGATCTTTCTGTTCGCCAAGCTTGCCGCGTTGCCGGGCGCCCAGGATGAATTCGGCAGGCGATCGCCGACGTCCAGGCGCCGACGCGCGCGGAACCGGGCTGCCTCGATTTCCACGCCTTCCAGTCGGTCCGCAATCCTGACGAATTCCACATCCACTCGCGCTGGCGGGACCTCGCGGCCTTCGAACGACACGCGGGGTTGCCGCACACGCTGACCTTCGTGGAGCGGGTCGAGCGGTTGACCGGCGGGCCGCCGAATCCGTCGCTGACCCGCCTGTTGCCGTGAGGCGCCTCAGAGCGCGGCGCGCCTCAGCCTCAGCGCATTGCCGACCACGCTGACCGAGGACAGGGCCATCGCCGCGGCGGCGACCATCGGCGAGAGCAGCCAGCCGGTGAAGGGATAGAGCAGGCCCGCCGCAATCGGCACGCCGGCGGCGTTATAGAGGAAGGCGAACATCAGGTTCTGTCTGATGTTGCGCATCGTCGCCTGCGACAGCAGGCGCGCCGTCGCCAACCCACGCAAGTCGCCACTGAGCAGCGTCACGCCCGCGCTTTCGATCGCGACATCCGTTCCTGCGCCCATGGCGATTCCGACATCGGCGGCGGCGAGCGCCGGCGCGTCGTTGACGCCGTCGCCCGCCATGGCGACGATGCGGCCTTCGCTCTTGAGCCTTTCGACGGCGCGGCCCTTGTCCTGAGGCGCGACCTCCGCCTCGACCTTGTCGATGCCGAGTTTCTTGGCGATCGCCGCGGCGGTTGCTTTGTTGTCGCCGGTCAGCATGACGACGTCGAGGCCCGCCGCCTTCAGCATGCGAAGCGCTTCAGGCGTCGTTGGCTTGATGGGATCGGCGATCGCGATGACGCCGACCGCCTTGCCGTCCAGGCTCATGAAGATCACCGTCGCGCCGTCGTCGCGCAACGCTCCGGCGGTTGCCTCGAGCGCGCCCGCGTCTATGCCGGCGAGGGCCATCATGGCGGCGTTGCCGAGCGCGACCGTGCGGCCCTCCACAATTGCTCTTGCGCCTTTGCCCGGAAGGGCCTCGAAGTTTTCGGCTCGCGCGAGAGACAGGCCGCGCGCCTTCGCCGCGCCGACGACCGCCTGCGCCAGCGGATGCTCGCTCGAGACTTCGACGCTGGCGGCGAGGCGCAGCAATTCGTCCTCGCTGACGCCGACAGGTTTGATCGCGACGACTTTGGGCTTGCCCTCAGTCAGCGTGCCGGTTTTGTCGAGCACCAGCGTATCGACCTTCCCGAACCGCTCCAGCGCTTCGGCGTCCTTGATGAGGATGCCCGATGTGGCGGCGCGGCCGATCCCGACCATGATCGACATGGGGGTCGCGAGGCCGAGTGCGCACGGACAGGCGATGATGAGGACGGAGACCGCGGCGACGAGGCCGAAGGCGTAGCGCGGCTCCGGGCCGAACATCGCCCAGGCGGCAAAGGCGACAACGGCGACAGCGATCACCAGCGGCACGAACCAGCCGGCGACCTGATCGGCGACGCGCTGGATCGGCGCGCGGCTGCGCTGCGCGTTCGCCACCATCGCGACGATGCCGGCAAGCATGGTGTCGCGGCCGACTTTTTCCGCGCGCATAACGAAAGCGCCGGAGCTGTTGAGCGCGCCGCCGATCACCCGGTCACCGACGCCCCGGCTCACGGGCATGGATTCGCCGGTGATCATCGATTCGTCGATCGCGCTCCGGCCCTCGAGGATGGCGCCGTCGACCGGAATCCTTTCGCCCGGCCGGACACGAAGTCGGTCGCCGACCCCGACCGCCTCCAGCGCGACGTCCTCATCGCCGCCGTCAGCGCGGACTCGCCGCGCCGTCTTCGGAGCGAGGTCGAGGAGCGCCCGGATCGCGCCGCCGGTCTGATCGCGGGCCCGAAGCTCCAGCATCTGCCCGAGCAGGGCGAGCACAGTGATGACCGCCGCCGCCTCGAAATAGACGGCGACCGCGCCGCCCGCTTCGCGGAAGGTTGAGGGGAATGCGCCGGGCGCGAGCGTCGCGACGAGGCTGTAGAGCCAGGCGACGCCTACCCCCATCGCGATCAGGGTGAACATGTTGAGGTTGCCGGTCCTGACCGAAGCCCAGCCTCGCGCAAAGAACGGAAAGCCCGCCCACAGCGCGACGGGCGTCGCCAGGATCAACTGAATCCAGTTCGACGCGGCGCCGCGCATCGCAACGAAGTCGCCGCCCATCTCCAGGAGGAAGACGGGAACGGTCAGCGTGAGCCCGATCCAGAAGCGGCGCGTCATGTCGACGAGCTCTGGATTTGGACCGGAGTCGGCGGTTGCAACCAGCGGCTCCAGCGCCATCCCGCAGATCGGGCAGGCCCCCGGCCCGACCTGCCGGATTTCCGGGTGCATGGGGCAGGTGTAGACGGCGTCCGGCGCCGCCTTCAGCGCCGGCCGCTCCGGCCCGGCGAGAAAACGGGCCGGCTCAGCCTCGAATTTCTCGCGGCAGCGCGCCGAGCAGAAATAGTAAGGACGGCCTTGGTAATTCGTCTTGTGTTTAGCGGTCTCCGGATCGACCTTCATGCCGCAGACCGGATCGGTCGCGCGCGCGCCGGCCTCTGCGGGGGCCGCGGCGAATTTTTTCGGGTCGGCGAGGAATTTCTGGCGACAGCCGTCGCAGCAGAAATAGAAGGTCGCGCCCTCTTGCTCGGCGACATGTTTCGCCGAACTCGTGTCCACGGCCATTCCGCAGACAGGATCGCGCGCCTGTCCCTCCCTCAGCGGCGGATTGAACAGGGTCATCACGTCGGGCAAAGTTGCTTCCTCGAAACTTGCGAAGGATCGGCGCAAAGCAAGAACCTTCCGATCATGGGAAGGTCAAGGGCGATCCGGGCATGAGTGTGGGGTCCACCCAGCAGCGCTCAGTCAAATTCCCTCCGTGTCATCCCCGCGAACGCGCTAGGGCATGCGCACAACCGGGACTGGCTGAAATCTGCGGTCGTTGCTCCTTCTCCCCTTGCGGGAGAAGGTGGCCGAAGGCCGGATGAGGGGTCGATTGCCGCGAGAAAGGCATGTTTGAGGGTTGGACTTACCGCATTTGCAATGCTGGGAACCGAACAGAAGCTGGAGACGACCCCTCATCCCCCCTTCGGGGACCCCCCGGGAAACGCTACGCGTTTCCCTCGGTCCCGCAAGGGGAGAAGGGAATAAACTCCGCATCTTCCGCTCAATAAAGATGTGTGATCCGCCACTTTCACAACACCGGCGCCGGCGAGCGAATGCTGGTGTAAGCTCGCCTGTCAGGCGACGATACACACTGGCACCGACTTCGAGGCGGGCGTCTTCGAGTGCTGATCGTGCGCCCAGAGCGGCACCAGCGGGTTGGCCTCGGGATAATAGGCGCCGAGGCAGCCGTCGGGCAGGTCGAAGGGCGTCACCTTGAGGCCGCCGACCTGCCTGACGACGCCATCGTCGGCGTCGCTGACCAGCGTCACGACCTGGCCCTCCTCAAGCGCCGCGCGCTCCATGTCCCGCGGATTGATCAAGAGCACGTCGCGGCCGCCCTCGATGCCGCGCAGGCGGTCGCTGAAGCCGTAGATCGTCGTATTGAACTGATCGTTGCTGCGCATGGTGATGAGCCGATATCGGCCGGGCTTCTCGGCAAAGCCGCAGCCGCTCCAGGCGGCCGGCACTGTGAATTCAGCCTTGCCGCTCTTCGTCTTCCATGCGCGCTCGCGCGCCGAATTGCCGCGATAGAAGCCGCCCGGCGTCCACATCCGCGCATTGAAATTGTAGAACTCCTTCGGATAGGTCTCGGCGATCGCATCGCGGATCTTCGCATAGTCGGCGACTAATTCGTCCCAACGCACCTTTGGATTAGGCGGCAAGGTCGCCTTCGCGATGCCGGCGACGATCGCGACTTCCGAGCGCAGCTCGGGGCTCGCGGGCTTGCGTTTCGCGATCGAGCCGTGAATTGAGCTGAATGTGTCTTCGACCGTGACCGCCTGCGGGCCGCTCGCCTGCATGTCCTCTTCCGTGCGTCCGAGGCACGGCAGCAGATAGGCTTCGCGGCCGTTGACGAGATGGCTGCGGTTCAGCTTGGTCGCAATCTGAACGGTCAGCTCCATGTTCCGCCACGCAGCCTCCATCTTCTCGCGCTCAGGGATCGCGCGCACAAAATTGCCGCCGAGGCCGACGAACGCCTTGATGGAACCCGAAAGCATGCCCTCGCAGGCTTCGACCGTGTTGACGCCCTTGTCGCGCGGCGGCTCGAAGCCGAACTGCTCGGCGAGCCGGTCGAGCGGCACGAGTTCCGGCTTCTCAGAGATGCCGACCGTGCGTTGGCCCTGCACGTTCGAATGACCGCGCACCGGGCTGATCCCGGCGCCCTCGCGCCCGATATTGCCCTTGAGCAGCATCAGATTGACGAACATCGCGATATTGTCGAAGCCGTGCATGTGCTGGGTCAGCCCCATGCCGTAGATGCCGATCGATTTGTCGGCTTCGACATAGACCTGCCCGGCGCTTTCGATGTCGGCGCGTTTCAGGCCCGATTCCGCTTCGATGCGCTCCCAGGAAAGCGCGCGGATCTCCTGTTCGAACGCCTCCATTCCGTGCGTGTGGGCCTTCAGGAAATCGACGTCGAGCACTCGGCGCCCCTGCGCCTTGGCGGCGTCGTCGGCGGCAAACACGTGCTTGCAGATGCCGGCAAGGACAGCGATGTCGCCGCCAGGCTTCACCTGGTGGTATTGCGTGCTGATGCGGGTCTCCTTGCCCGTCAGCATCTGCAGCGGATTTTGCGGATTGATGAACACTTCGAGCCCGCGCTCGCGCACGGGATTGAAGGTGATGATCTTCACGCCCCTTTGCGCCGCCTCCTGCAGGGGATGCAGGAAGCGCGGGCTGTTCGTGCCGGGGTTTTGGCCGAAATAGAAGATCGCATCGCATTTCGCGAAATCGTCGAACACGCAGGTCCCGACGCCGACGCCGATCGTCTTGGTGAGCGCAACCGAAGTCGTCTCGTGACACATGTTGGAGCTGTCGGGGAGATTGTTGTTGCCATAGAGCCGCGCGAACAAGGCGTAGAGGTACGAGGCCTCGAGACTCGCCCTGCCCGACGAGTAGAAAACCACGGATTTGGGATCGAGCGCGTTCAGCGCCCGCCCGATCGCCGAAAAAGCCTCTTCCCAGGAACAGGGGACGTATTGATCGTCGCTCGCCTCGTAGCGCATCGGCGTTGTCAGGCGGCCCTGCTGTTCGAGATCGTAGTCGGACCATTCGAGCAGTTCGGACACGGTGTTGTTTGCGAAAAATTCGGGCGCGCAGCGCCTCGACGTCAGTTCCCAGAGGGTCGCCTTCGCGCCGTTCTCGCAGAACTCGAACGGGTGGGCGGACACGGGCTTGGCCCAGGAACAGGAGACGCACATGAAGCCGTGCGTCTTGTTCTGCCGGGCGAGCGTTTCGAGCGCGGCCGGCGAGGGGCGCTCCTTGCCGAAAATGCGCGCAATCGACAACAGCGAGCCCCAGCCGCCGGTCACGCCCTTGTAATGCACGGACTTGGCGTGGATCGTCATGGTCTCTCCCGGCGCGTCCAAAGGGCGACGGGAGGGAAACCGGCGGCGACGCCCGGTGTTCCGGAGCGCCGAAGACTGCGTGGGCAGCGGCCTGGTGCCGACGCTCCTTGGAGGGTCGGCGTCCACGCCGACCACCACACCCTCGTCGGCCTGGAGCCGACGCTCCAATTCGGCCTAATCCGCCTTTTCGACCTTGGGCGCCGCTTTCGGGCCGCCCTTGGAGACTCCGACCATGGCGGGGCGCAGGACGCGCTCGCCGATCTTCCAACCCGACTGCATCACCTGGGTCACCGTGCCGGCGGGCATGCTCTCGTCCGGGATCTCGAAAATCGCCTGGTGGAAGTTCGGGTCGAATTTTTCGCCCTGCGGGTCGAGCTTCTTGACGCCGTGGCGGGCGAGCGTCGCGCCGAGTTCGCGCGCCGTCAGTTCGACGCCCTCGGCGAGCGTCTTGACCGCGCCCTCGGCGGCGCGCGCCTCGGCGGGCACGTTCTCGAGCGCGCGCTGCAGATTGTCAGCGACGCTCAAGAGGTCGCGCGCGAAGGCGGTGATCGCATAAGCGCGGGCGTCCGCCGCTTCGCGCTCCGAGCGACGACGCATGTTCTCGACGTCGGCCAGCGTGCGCAGCAGCGCGGTCTTTCAGTTCGGTGTTCTCGGCGTTGAGCTTCTCGATGACGGCGAAAGGGTCCGGCGTCGGCGAAGCCCCTTCCGCCTCCGCCGGCTCGGCCGACGGCGTATGGTTGTCGTTCATGTCATGGGAGGCCCCGTGATGCAATTTTCGGGGCTGCATATCAGGGCTGCGAGCCCAAAAATCAAGCGCTGTACGCGCTCAGCCGAGCGAATATGCCAGCAAATGCCGCTTGATCGCCGCCTGCCGCGACGGCGGCGACGATTTTCGCGCCGGTCAGGTCGGTCACATAGAACGAATCGACCGCCTTCTCGCCGAAAGTGACGATATGGGCCGAGCCGATGTTGAGATTGAGCTTCGACAGCGCGAGGTCAGTTCGTAGAGCAGACCCAGCCGGTCGAGACCGCTGAGACCTGCAGCACCGTATAGCGGTTCGACATCGTATTATCGATCTCGACCTCCGGCTCGATCGCGAAGGCGCCGCGACGCGGCGTCGCGTTCCTGCCGGGCGGACAGAAGTTCGCTGACCCGGACTTCGCCGCGCAGCGCCTGCTCGATCGCCCGCGCGATGCGTCCGGCGCGCCGCATTTCGTCGTCGTCGCGCTCGAACGCGCGCGAGACGAAGATCGTGTCGAGCGCGAAGCCGTCGGTGGTGGTGAAAATCTGCGCGTCGACGATATTGCCGCCCGAGCCCGCGCAGGCGCCGGCGATAATGGAAAGCAGGCGCGGATGGTCGGGCGCGACGACCGTGATTTCGGTGACGCCGCGGAACGCGTCGGTCGCGACTTCGGTCGTCAGCGAGCGCACTTCCTTCGCCATGGCATAGAGCAGCTTGGCGTGCGCGACCTGGCGGGCGAGGTCGACCTTGAGCCAATAGGCGGGGTAATGGCGCGCCGCATAGGCGTCGAAATCGGGGTCCGACCAGCCCGGCAGCGCCCGGCGCAGCGCTTCCTGCGCGCGCGGCGACACGCGACTTGCGGTCGATCGAGGAATGGCCGCCGCCGAGCACCACCTCGGTTTCCCAGAACAGGTTGCGCAGCAATTGGCCCTTCCAGCCGTTCCAGACGCCGGGGCCGACGGCGCGGATATCGCAGACGGTGAGCGCCAGCAGGAGCCGCAGCCGCTCGATCGTCTGCACGGTCGCCGCCAGCGCT
Source organism: uncultured Pseudomonadota bacterium (assembly GCA_963710855.1). GTDB lineage: Bacteria > Pseudomonadota > Alphaproteobacteria > Rhizobiales > Beijerinckiaceae > Roseiarcus. The sequence continues at coordinate 41,651 of CAVQBX010000031.1, forward strand.
TCCGCCGTCTTCGGGTCGGAGAGGTCGCGCCCCTGCGCCATGTTCGACATGATCAGATGCTGCTCGACCAGCCAGGCGACGCGATCGGTGTCGGCCGGCGACAGGCCGAAGCCGCGGGCAGAGCTTCCGCGCCACTTCCGCGCCGGCGATCGAATGGTCGTCCTTGCGACCCTTGGCGATGTCATGCAGGAAGGCGGCGAGATAGAGCGAGGTCGCGATGCGTGATCGCCGGCAGGATCTCGCTGACCAGCGGATGATCCTCTTTGAGCAGCCCCGCCTCGATCTGGCTCAGCACGCCGACGGTGCGAAGCAGATGCTCGTCGACGGTGTAGTGATGATACATCGAGAATTGCATCATGCCCGACGACGCGGCCGAAATCGGGGATGAACCGGCCGAGCACGCCGGCTTCGTTCATCCGCCGCAGCGCCATTTCGGGCGAGCGGCGCGACGTCAGGATCTTCCAGGAACAGGCGGTTCGCTTCCGGGTTGGCGCGCAGCTTGGCGTCGATGCGCTTCAGCGATTGCGTGACAAGCCGCGTCGCTGTCGGGATGGATATCGAGGCCCGGAGCGGTCGGCGACCCAATAGAGCCGGATCAGATTGACGGGGTCCTTCTCGAAACGTCGTCTCGCGCGACATTGACGCGCTCGTCGTCGATGCGGAAATCCGGCGCTTCGGCGACCGCCTTCGGGCGGCGGCGCAGTCGGCCGAGAAAGCGGTCGAAGCGTCTGCGTGCGCTTGGCCTGCCTTTCCTCGAGCGCCGCGCAGACGATCGCGGTGAGATCGCCGACGTCCTTGGCGACCAGGAAATAATGCTTCATGAAGCGCTCGACGGCGGTCTGCCCGGCGCGCGCGCCGTAGCCGAGCAGCTCGGCGATCGGCCGTTGCAGGTCGAAGCTCAGCCGCTCCTCGGCGCGGCCGGTCAGGAAATGCAGGTGGCAGCGCACCGCCCAGAGGAATTCCTCGCAGCGCTGGAACAGCGCAATATTCGCGCCTGGTGAACAGCCCCGCGCCGACGAGATCGGCGGATCGCGCACCCGGTAGACATATTTGGCGATCCAGAACAGCGTGTTGAGATCGCGCAAGCCCCCCTTGCCCTCCTTCACGTTGGGCTCGACGAGATAGCGCGACTCGCCCTGCGCGCTTGGATGCGCGCGTCGCGCTCGGCAAGTTTGGCGGCGACGAATTCGCTGGCGGTCTTGGCGACGATCTCCTTGTCGAAGCGCGCGCCGCAGCGTCTCGAACAGCTTTTCGTCGCCGTCGATGCAGCCGCGCCTCCAGCAGCGAGGTGCGGATCGTCATGTCCGTCGCGCGCCTGGGCGAGGCAATCGTCGACCGAGCGCGTCGCATGCCCGACCTTCTGCTTCAGGTCCCAGAGCACATAGAGCATCGTCTCGACTGAGCTTGATCTTGGCGCCGCGTCGGCGCGTCCGGCGCAGGAACAGCGAGATCGATGTCGGACTGCGGCGCGAGCAGCCCCCGGCCATAGCCGCCGACCGCGACGATCGTCACGCGGCGGCCGCCGCCGCTGGCGGCCAGCATTTGCGACGCAGAGCTCGATGCAGGGCGCGGATCAGCTCGTCCTCGATCTCGCTGATCGCTCGGCGCAGGCGCGGCCGTTGCCGCCGTTTTCGAGCGCGCTGCGCGGGCCTCCTCGCGCGCGGCTTCGAGGCCGACGCGGAAGACTTCGACCGCCGCGATGCGAAACTCGCGCCTGTCGGCGCCGCGCGCGCGCTGGCCTCGCAGATCGCGCTCCAGCTGCGTCGACGTCGAGAGCGGCCCTTGGCTGGACAGGCCGCGGCTCGGCGGCGGACCGTCGCGCGGCGACGGCCTGCATCAGACCGCGCTCTTCGGGCCGCCGCGGCGCCGCGCTTGCGCTCGATCGCGTCCCAGATCGCGACCGCGAGATCGGGGCCGCCGAGCGCTTGATGGCGCGCAAGCCGGTCGGCGAAGTCACGTTGATTTCGGTCAGATGGCCGTCGATCACGTCGATGCCGACGAAGATCAGGCCGCGCCGCTTGAGTTCCGGGCCGATGCGAGCGCAGATCTCGTGCTCGCGCGGCGTCAGGTCGGTGACCTTCGCGCGCGCCGCCGCGCACCATGTTGGAGCGGATGTCGTCGCCGACGCGGCACGCGGTTGACGGCGCCGAGCGCCTCGCCGTCGACCAGGATGATGCGCTTGTCGCCCTGCCATCACCTGCCGGCAGGAACTCCTGGATCACCCAGGGCTCGCGAAACGTCGTCGAGAACAGATCGAACAGCGAGCCGAAATTGGCGTCGCTTGGCGTCGATCTTGAACACCGCCGCGCCGCCGTGCCCGTAGAGCGGCTTCATCACGACGGCGTCGATGGCGTTCGCGGAACGCCTGGATTTCGTCGCGGTCGCGCGAGATCAGCGTCGGCGGCATCAGCTCCGGAAAATCCATGACCAACATCTTTTCCGGCGCGTTGCGCACCGACCGCGGATCGTTGACGACCAGCGTCTTCGGCTGCAGCCGCTCGAGCAAATGGGTCGACGTGACGTAGGCGAGATCGAACGGCGGGTCCTGGCGCAGCAGCACGACGTCGGACTCGCGCAGAGTTCCATGCGCGCCGGCTTCGCCGAGCGCGGCGTGGTCGCCCTGCTCGTCCTTGACGCGCAGCGGCTGAACGCGCGCGAAGATGTCGCCGCCGATCAGCGACAGGCGGTCGGGCGTGTAGTAGAGCAACGTCATGTCCGCGCGCTTGCGCCTCCAACAGCAGGGCGAACGTGGAATTGCCGGCGATTTGATCCGCTCGATCGGATCCATCTGAACGGCGACTTTCAGAGCCATGCCCGGCTCGCTCGTATCCTTCGAATCGCAGAGCGAATACGCCTCCTCGATATGGCGGGGAAGCCGACGCGGGCGCGACAAAAACCGCGTCGCCGCGCAGAGTGGCAGTCCGCCGCCCAGGGGTTGCGCGACACCCAGTCGCCGCGCCGCGCGGGCGACGCGGCCGATCTTGCGCTGTCGATCGCGATCGCGGCGAGCGCGATCTTGGCGCGCGCCTTCACCTCGACAAAGGCGATGGTCGCGCCGCGCCGAACGATGAGATCGATCTCGCCGCCGCTGATGGTGAATGCGCGCGGCGAGGATGCGATAACCCTTGCGGCCGAGCCAAGGCCGCGCAACCATTCCGCCTCGAGCGCGTAGCCGAAGGCGCGCGCTTCGTTCGGCGCCTCGACGCGAAGCGCCGTCACGTGCGGTCGCCGCGCGAGGTTCAGCGCGCGGGCGTAGATGTCGCGGCGCGGCAGGCCGGTGGCGCGCCGCGACGGCGGCCGCCGCATCCTTGGTCGTATGCGAGTTGCAGCGTCTGCGAGATCTCGCCGTCGAGGTCGAGCACATCGTCGCCGGCTGCTCGCGGCGGCGGCCCGACGACGATGACGATCTCGCCCTTGCGCGCTTCGCTTCCGGCGTAATGCGGCGGCGAGCGTCGGCGAGACGCCGCGGCGCGTTTCCTCGTGAAGTTTGGTGAGTTCGCGCGCGACGGTGGCCGGCCGGGCGCCCAGTTCCGCGGCGAGATCGGCGAGGCTCGCGCGAAGCCGCTGCGGCGCCTCGTAGAACACCAGCGTCGCGGGGATGCGCGGCCAGCGCGTTGAGGCGCGCGCGCCGCGCCTCGCTCTTCGGCGGCAGAAAGCCCTCGAACAAGAACCGGTCGGTCGGCAAGCCCGGCGAGCGACCAGCGCGCGAGCAGCGCCAAGGCGCCGGGCAGCGAAGTGACGGCAAGCCCATCTGCGCCGCCTCGGCGACCAGCTTGTAGCCGGGATCGGAGACGAGCGGCGTGCCCGCGTCGGAGATCAGCGCCAGCGACTGCCCTGCTCAGTCGCGCAGCAGCGCGCGCGGGCGCGCCTCGGCGGCGTTGTGCTCGTGATAGGGGATCAACGGCGTCGAGATGCCGTAGTGGTCGAGCAGGCGGCGCGAATGCGCGTGTCCTCGGCGAGGATCAGATCGGCGCCGGCGAGGATCTCCAGCGCGCGCAAGGTGATGTCGCCGAGATTGCCGATCGGCGTGGCGACGATGTGGAGGCCGGTCCGGCAGCGGGCGCGCGATCGCCTTCGCGCCGAGGACGGCGAAGCTTCTTTCGCGTTCAGCTTTGGCGGGCGCGGTCATGGCGGGTTTCTGCAACATGGCGCGTCGCTGCATAAAACGTCTTGTCGTCGTCAACGAAGCGGTCGAGGTCGTATCCGTCCACGAAACGCCTTACGCGGGCGATGTTGTCGTGAATATCCTCAAGCGCATCGCGGTCGGCGTCAGAAAGCATAGATCGCATCGACAGTCGCGCGAGGGCGAAGACGCGGCTTCAAGGCTTCACGGTCGATGACGTCAACCGGCCCCTCAAACAGACTGGCGACATAATCCTTCACCCCCGCGTAATCGAACATTGTAGCGACAATGGCAGGGTCGAGGTCGACAAGAATGTCGATGTCGCTATCGGGCCGCTGCTCATCACGCGCGGCGGAACCGAACAGGGCGGCGCGCATGACGCCGTGCGCCCGCAAGTCGGCCTCCCGCTCCTTTAACCGCTGTAGGATCTCGTCGCGTCTCATCTTGCCCTTATATCGCAGAGCAGGCGCGTGCGTCCTGCTTTGGGAAAGCTGGTCGGGCGGCCCCCGGCTCGCGACCAAATTCGAATCGCCCTTATCATTCGCAGGCCAAAATGCCACAATTCGCGGCTGAATACAGGCTGCAGGTTACGGTCGTCGCCGACGGACTTACGTCAGCCTGGGGCTTTGGGAGGGTCTATGCCGGTCGCCATGGCTATAGGGTTGGGCGCCCGGATCAGACGCGTCGGCCGCGCTTGCCGCGGCGATGGGGTGGCTCGCAGGCTGCAACTCGACAAATTCCGGATTCTTCGAGCCCCCGCCCTCCCCGACGCCGCCGCCGCCGGTCGCCGCCGCGCCGCCGGCGGGCGGCGATACGTTCGGAACCGGGCCCACGAAAGTCGGCATGATCCTGCCGCTGACGCAGAACGGGACGCCGAGCGTCATCGGCCAATCTCTGCGCAATGCCGCCCAGCTCGCCGTCGAGGAATCCGGTTCGAGCGACATCACGCTGACCGTCGCCGACGACCGCTCGACGCCGGATGGCGCAGGCCAGGCGGCGCAGGGGCAACTCGGCGCGGGCGCGCAGATCCTGCTCGGGCCGCTGTTCTCGGCGAGCGTCAGGCAGGTCGGCTCGGCCGCGAAGGCGCAAAGCAAACCGGTCATCGCCTTCTCGTCCGATGCTTCCGCCGCCTCGAGCGGCGTCTATCTGCTGTCGTTCCTGGTCGAGAGCTATGTCGACCGGGTGATGGAATATGCGGCGACCCAGAACAAGAAGACTTTCGCGGTGATGGCGCCGCAGTCCGACTTCGGCAATGTCGCCGTCACCGAGGCGCAGCTCGAGGCGAGCCGGCTCAACGTGCAGTTAGTGACCGTCGCTCGCTATCCCGCTGGGCAGCCGGCGAGCGCCGCGCAAACAATCGTCAGCCAGCCGCAACCGATCGACGCCCTACTGGTCGCAGAACAGGCCGACGGCGCCGTCGCCGTGGCGACCGCGCTCTCAGCCAAGGGCTACAAGGGCCAGATTCTTGGCACCGGGCTGTGGAACGACCCTAAGGCGCTGACTGCGCCGGGCCTCAACGGCGCCTGGATCGCCGCGCCCGAGAACAGCGGCTTCGACAAGTTCGCGGTCAAGTACAAGGCGAAGTTCAACGCCGACCCGGCCCGGCTCGCGACGCTGGCCTACGACGCGGTCTCGCTCGTCTCCGCGCTCGCCCGCACTCAAGGGCCGCAAGCTTTCAGCGCAGCGGTGCTGACCAACCCCGCCGGGTTCAACGGCGCCGACGGCGTGTTCCGCTTCCTCGCTGACGGCCGCAACGAACGGGCGCTCGCCGTGCTGCAGATCAGCAATGGGACGACGACCATCCTCGCTCCCGCGCCAAAGAATTTTGCCGGCGGCTGATGGCGCTTGTAGCCGAGGTCGTCGACCTCGGCCGCTGCGCTTAAGCGGACGCTCGAAAATGAAGCGCCTCACAACCGCCGCGGTCATCGACCGCGGCTACAAAATGCGGCGGCTGTGGCCACGCTCGGCGCACACGCTTCCGAGCGCCGGAACCGAAGGCTTCGGGACGAGGTTTGATCCGCGGCATTGAGGCGCGACGCATGGGCGGACCGCCAGCTTGCGGGGAAGCTCGTGGATACGCGCGTTCGCGGCGGCGCTCCGCTCGCGGAAGATCGGCCGGCCAGCCGCGCCGCCCTGCGGCCGCTCGAATTCCTCAACTTCTTCATGGCGGACGTGCAGGCGGGCATAGGCCCGTTCCTCGGCGTGTTCCTGCTCGGCCGCCACTGGCAGAGCGGGTGGATCGGCACGGTCATGACGATCGGCGGCGTGGCCGGCATGCTGATGACGACGCCCGCCGGCGCGGCGATCGACGCGAGCTCGCGCAAGCGAAGTTTTGTGGTGGTCGCGAGCCTTTGCTCGATACTCGCATCCGCCCTTCTGCTCGTATCCCAGGATTTCTGGCTGGTCAGCGCCTCGCAAATCGTGAACGCCATCGGCGGCGCCGCGGTCGGCCCGGCGGTCGCGGGGATCACGCTCGGCATCGTCGGCCAGTCGGGTTTCAACCGGCAGATCGGACGCAATCAGGCGTTCAACCATGCGGGCAACATGGTGGCGCCGGGCTTTCCGGCCTCGTCGGCTGGAAGTTCGGCATCGAGGCCGTGCTCTATCTTGCCGCGGCCTTCGGCGTCCTCGCGATCGCTTCCACCCTGATGATCCCCCGCTCGGCGATCAACGACGAGGTCGCGCGCGGCCTCGAGCCCGGCGGCGTCGATCACGGCAAAACCAGCGGCTTCAAGGCGCTCGTCGAATTGAAGCCGCTACTGGTGCTGGCGGCGGCGCTGGCGCTGTTCCATCTCGGCAATGCGGCGATGCTGCCGCTCTACGGGCTCGCGGTCGTCGCGGCCAAGCAGGGCGATCCCGCGGAGTTCGTCGGCATGACGATCGTGGTGGCGCAAGGGGTGATGATCTTCGCCTCGCTCGCGGCGATGCGGCTCGACGAGACGCGCGGCTATTGGCTGGCGTTGCTGGTCTCGTTTCTCGCGCTGCCGATCCGCGGCCTCATCGCCGCGAACCTCATAACGTCATGGGGCGTCTATCCCGTGCAGATGCTGGATGGCGTCGGCGCCGGCCTGCAAAGCGTCGCGGTTCCCGGCCTGGTGGCGCGCATCCTCAACGGGACGGGACGCGTCAATGTCGGCCAGGGCGCCGTGATGACGATGCAGGGGCTCGGCGCTTCGCTGAGCCCGGCGCTCGGCGGGTGGATGGCTCAGCTTCTGGGCTATCCCGCGACCTTCCTCATCCTCGGCGCCTTCGCGCTTATTTCGGTGTTCCTGTGGGTTGCGTTCGCCAGGGTCGTGAGGCCGGCCTGCGCCCGGCCGACTAATTAGGGGACGGCTGGCCTGGCGCTCCCTCCCCGCTTGTGGGGGAGGGCCGCAGCGCCTCAAGCCTTCGGCAGCTCGATCGCGACGAAACGGGCGCCCTCGGCAGTTTGCACGCGCAGCAGCACAGCCTTGCGGCCCTGATTGCGCGCGTCTGCGATGCCGGACTTGACGTCCTGGGGCGTCGAGACCGTCTTGCCGCCGACCGAGAGGATGACGTCGCCGGTCGCAAAACCTTGTTGGGCCGCGACGCCGTTCGGTTCGACGCCGACCACGGCGACCCCGCTCTGGCCGGCGCCGCGGACCTGCTTCGCCGGGGCGAGTTCGAGTCCGAGCGCCGAAGGCGTCGGACTGGCCTGATCATCTGCGGCCGCAGTCGCGGCCTTTTCGGCCTGCTGCTCGGTGAGCGTCACCGAGGCGGTCTTGCCGGCGCCGTCGCTGAGGTAGGTGAGCTCGACCTTGTCGCCGGGCTTCATCTGGCCGATCTGACGGGTGAGGTCGCCGGCGTCCTTGATGTCCTGCCCGTTGACTTTTTGGATCACGTCGCCGGGCTTCAGTCCGGCGCTTGAGGCGGGGCTGTTCGGCATCGGTTTGTCGACCATCGCGCCTTCCGCGGCCTTCAGGCCGAGCGCCTCGGCGATCTCCGGACTGACGGCCTGGATCTCGACGCCGAGATAGCCGCGCTGCACGACGCCGCCGTGCTCGAGCGCGTCGACGACCGGCTCGATCGTGCCCGCAGGGATCGCAAAGCCGATGCCGATGCTGCCGCCGGAGGGCGAGTAGATCGCGGTGTTCATGCCGACCACATGGCCCTGCTCATCGAAGGTCGGGCCGCCCGAATTGCCCTTGTTGATCGGCGCGTCGATCTGCAGGAAGCGGTCGTAGGGGCTGTCGCCGATGTCGCGGCCCTTGGCCGAAATGATGCCGGCCGTCACCGTGCCGCCGAGGCCGTAGGGGTTGCCGATCGCCACCACCCAGTCGCCGATCTTCGGGTTCTCCTTGGAGAAACTGACGAACGGGTAATCGCCGGGCTGATCGACCTTGATGACGGCGACGTCGGTCTTCGGATCGGTCCCGACGACCTTGGCGTCGAGCGTCTTGCCGTCGTCCATCGTGACGAGCACCGATTTGGCGTTCTGCACGACGTGATTGTTGGTGACGATATAGCCGTCGGAGGAGACGAAGAAGCCCGAGCCTTCGCCGATCACCAGCGAGCGCGGATTGTAGGGGGCGCCGTTCTGCTCGCCGAACTGTTTCAGGAACTTCTGGATCTCGGGCGGCAAGCTTGCGAAGCGCTGATCCGCGCTGCTCTGCTCAAACATCTTGACCTTGATCGAAACGACGGCCGGCTTGACGCGATCGATCAGCGTCGCGAACGAGGGCATCGCTTGCGCATTCAGATTGTCGGTCGACACGGCGGCGGCGTTCGCGTGCGGGGACGCCGTCACCAGGACGCCGCCGACGCCGCCCGCCGTGACGAGGGCGACGATGGCAGCGGAAGCGAGTACGCGGCTGTTGACGCGGCGGGGTCGGTAAGTTTCCATCATGGCGCTTTTCTCCTGTCGAGGCCGCGAAACTCGCGGCCGGCTTGCAACTTGCCTACGCCCCCGGACCTCTCCGGCCTTTGGCCGACGGTTATCGTTTCTCCATGAACGCGGAGGGCCGCACAGAAGGTTCATTAAGAAAGGCTTAACGTTGTTTAAGATTGGCGGGGCAATCGCGCGGAATGAGAAACTGTCGTCCCCGTGAAAACGGCGGACCCAGCGTCGTAGGGCTCCCCGGCTTCAAGCCGCCGCCTATCCGCAAGCGGCGTCACACGCTGGATCCCGTTCGCGGGGATGACACATGCGATCGCGGCTACAGGCGCGCCTTCACCCAATCCTCGAGCGCGGCGAACTGTTGCGCCGTCATCCGCAGCCCCGATTTCGTGCGTCGCCAAACGATGTCTTGCGCCGTGCGCGCATATTCGCGCGCGATGAGAAAACTCACTTCCGCTTCGGTGAGATCGCCGCCGAAATCGCGCCCGCAGTCGGCTTGCGTACGGGCGAGCGACCAGGATCGTCCGCGCGTCCGTCCCATAATGTTTGACGAGGCGGCGAGCGCGGCGCGAAGTCAAGGAACGGATATTCGCGGCTGAGATCGGCGGCGAGCGCCGCGGCGCCGTCGACGGCAAAATCGCCGCCGGGAAGCGCGGCTTTTTTCGTCCAGCCGGCGTTGCGACGCGCCTCCGGCAGCGCAGCGCTTAGCTTTTCGAGCGCGTCCTCGGCGAGCCGGCGATAGGTGGTGATTTTGCCGCCGAACACGTTGAGCAGCCGGCGGGCGGGGGTTCGAGCGTCAGCACATAGTCGCGCGTCGCGTCCTCGGCGTCGCTGGCGCCGTCGTCGTAGAGCGGCCGGACGCCGGAATAGGTCCAAACCACGTCGCTCGGCGAAACCCCTTGCTGGAAATAGCGGCTCGCGGCTTCGCTGAAATAGGCGATCTCTTCTTCGCTCGCTCGCGCGGCCGCGGGATCGCCGTGATAATCCTCGTCCGTCGTGCCGATCAGCGTGAATTCTTCCTCATAGGGAATGGCGAAGAAGATGCGGCCGTCGGGATTCTGGAAGAAATAGCAGCGCTCATGCGCGTATAATTTCGGCACGACGATGTGCGAGCCCTTGACGAGCCTGACCTTTGCCGGCGTGCGGGCGCCTTCGATGAGCGGCAGCGTGTCGCCGACCCAGGGCCCCGCGGCGTTCACAAGAGCGCGCGCGCGAATCGCGCGGCGGCCGGCGGCGCTTTCGAGCGTCACGGCCCAGACGCCGTCGTCGCGCCGGGCGCCGAGACAGGCGGTTCTCACATGGATCTCCGCGCCGCGCGCCTCCGCATCGCGCGCGTTGAGCACGACGAGACGGGCGTCCTGCACCCAGCAGTCGGAATATTCGAAGCCGAGCCACGCGTCTCCTTTGAGCGGCGCACCGGCTTCGTCCCGATCGAGCCGCAGCGTGCGCGTCGGCGGCAATTGCTTGCGGCCGCCGATGTGGTCATAGAGGAACAGCCCGGTGCGCAGCATCCAGGCGGGCCTCAAGCCCGGGCGGTAAGGCAGCACGAAGCGCATCGGCCAGATGATGTGCGGCGCGTTGGCCCAAAGAATTTCGCGCTCTGCGAGCGCGTGCCTGACGAGGCGGAAGGCGTAGTGCTCGAGATAGCGCAGGCCGCCGTGGATCAGCTTTGTCGAGGCCGAGGACGTCGCCTCAGCGAGATCGCCGCGTTCGCAAAGCAGCGTCTTCAGGCCGCGCCCCGCCGCGTCGCGCGCAATCCCACAGCCGTTGACGCCGCCTCCGATCACCGCCAGGTCGAAAATCGGTTCCAACTCGGCGCTCCGGACGCGGCTGTTATTCGGGAGAATCAGCTATAGGATGCCCCGATGAAGATGAAGTCTCCTCCGCATCCCGGCGAAATCGTTGGCGACACTCTCGCGGAACTCGGCGTGACCATCAAGGAGGCCGCCGAGGCGCTCGGCGTCACGCGCCAGCAGCTTCATAAAGTTATTTCCGGCCGCAGCGGCATAACGCCGGAAATGGCGGTTCGGCTTGAAAAAGCCATTGGCGGCACGGCCGACGCGTGGTTGCGGATGCAGATGGACTACGATCTTGCCCGGATCAGCGGCTCAGGTCTGAAGGTGCGCAGTCTTCTCACCGCGTGACGTCTGGAACTGGGCCTCAGTTCGTCTTCACGCCTGCCGGCTGCGCAGCGCTCGTCTCGGCGCCGGCGTCGGTTTCTTTAACCACCCTGACCTTGTCGCCGTTGTTGAGCGTCTCGAGCGGGGAGTCGATCAGGCGGTCGTCGGCGCCGAGGCCCGAGAGGACTTCGACATTGCTGCCGATGTCCTGACCGACCTGCACGCTCTTCAACGCAACCGTCTGGTTCGCGTCAACGGTCGCGACCTGAACGCCGCGTTCGCCGAACATCAGCGCAGAGGCGGGGATGCTGAGCGCATCGGGATTGGCCGGAATCTGGAAGCGCACCTCGGTATAGGTGCCGGGCCAGAGCTTGCCGTCGGCATTGTCGGCCTGCAACTCGACAAGGGCGGTGCGCGAATCCTGTGCGATGGAGTTGGACGTCGTGACCAATGTCGCAGCAAAATCGCGGCCCGGATATTGCGGCATGCGCAGGGTTGCGGTGAGGCCCGGCGTCAACGCGCCGAGATAGGCCTGCGGCACGCGAACATAGATGCGCACCCGATGCAGGTCGGCGACCTGGAACAGCGAGACGCCCGATGTCCCTCCGGCGTTGACGAGCGTGCCGACGTCGAGCGAGCGCTGCGTGATGACGCCGTCGAACGGCGCGATCAGCGACTTGAAATCGACCAGCGATTGTATGCGCGCGAGATTCGCTTTCGAGGAATCGACCGCGGCGGCCTTCGCCGCGGCGTCGGCCTGACCCTGATCGTCCGTCTGCTGGGAGACGATCGAGGTCTTGACGAGCTGGTGGTAACGCTCGGCGGTCGAGGTCGCGAGCTTCGAATTGGCGATGGCGTTGGCGAGATCGGCTTTGGCCTGTGCGAACTGCTGGTCGAGGTCGGGCGAGTCGATGTCGGCGAGCTTCTCGCCCTTTTCAACATGGGCGCCGATGTCCTTGTACCAGGCCGAGACATAGCCGCTGGCGCGCGGGTAGATCGCCGCCAGTTGAAACGCCTCGATGTTGCCCGGCAGGACGATCACCTGCGCCTTGACGCCGCGCGTCGGACGAAGCGTCGCGACCGGCGGGATCGCCTCTTCCGCGGTGCGTTGGGCGACTTCCTGATCCGCGCGGGTCCGGTCGCGCAAGCCCCCGAAAACCGCGAAGCAGGCGCCGATGATGACCAAAAGACCGACCGTCAGGAGGCGGAACGGCCGCGGCTCCTTGACCTTGTCGGGTGAAAATTCCTCAGACGACATCTGACGCTCCGAGAGCCGAACAATCATAAGGGATAGGGAACCGGGGGAGCAAATGCGTCACTCCGCCGGAGAGAGTTGCGCGCCTGCTCCGACCTGAGCATGGGCGCGCGCGTGCACCAGGCTGAACAGCGCTGGCACCAAGAACAGCGTTGCTGTCGTCGCAAAAACCAGGCCGCCGATCACGGCGCGGCCGAGCGGCGCGTTCTGCCCGGCCTCGATCGCCATCGGCGCCATGCCGATGATCATGGCGAGCGCCGTCATGATGACCGGGCGGAACCGGGTCGCCCCGGCGAGCAGGGCCGCATCGAACGCATTCCGGCCGCTGGCGAGCTGTTCGCGCGCGAAGCTGATGACCAGGATCGAATTCGCGGTCGCGACGCCCATGCACATGATCGCGCCGGTCAGCGCGGGCACGGACAGCGTCGTGTGGGTCAAGAACAGCATCCAGACGATGCCGGCGAGCGCCGTCGGCAGCGCGAGCACGATGACCAAAGGATCGAACCAGGACTGGAAGTTCACCACGATCAACAGATAGATCAGCACGATAGCAAAGCCGATGCCGATGAAGAGTTGCTGATAGGCCGACTGCATGGTCGCCACTTGCCCGCGTAAAACGATCTGCGAGCCGCGCGGCAGGTCGGGCTGCATGTCGGCCATGATTTTTCTTACATCCTCGGCGACCGCGCCGAGGTCGCGGTCGACCGGCGTCGCATAGATGTCGATGACCGGCTGGATGTTGTAGTGGGACACGACGGCGTGGCTGGCGCTCGGATCGAACGAGGCGAGGCCGCCGAGCAACTGGGTTTGCCCGGTCGCGGTCAGCGGCACCGAGCGCAGATCGCCCAGATTGTCCATCGAGAACTGCGGCGTCTGCACCGAGACCGGATAGGAGATCTGGTTGTCGGGGTTCAGCCAGTAGATCGGGTTGGTCTGGCTCGAGCCGGCGAGCGTTTGCAGCATGCTGGTCGCCGCGCTCTGCTCGTTGAGGCCGACGAGGCTCGCCATGGTGCGGTCGAAACCGACGTTAAGCGTCGGCTGCTTGAACGCCTGCTGGACACGGCCGTCGGCGAGGCCGGGCACGCCCTTCATGTGGGCGAGCATCTTGTTGGCGAAGTCTCTGTTGGCTTCGAGATTCGGCCCGTTGATCTGCACGTCGATCGGCGCCGGCGATCCGAAGTTCAGGATCTGCGAGACGATGTCGGCAGGCAGGAACGAAAAGGTGACGCCCGGGAAAAGGTCCGGCAGCTTCTTGCGCAAGGCGCGCACGTAGCTTTCGGTCGGCTGGTGCTCCTCGTTGAGCGTGATCAGCAAGTCCGCGTCTTCGCTGCCGATCGTGCCGGAATTGCCATAGGCGATGTTGATGCCCGAGATCGGCAGGCCGATGTTGGCGACCACGCTGCGCAGCTCATTCGGCGGAATGATCTTGCGGACTTCGGTTTCGATGGTCTCGGCGAGCGCCGTCGTGCTCTCAACGCGCAGGCCGGTCTGACCGCGCACATGCAGCTTGATCTCGCCGGAATCGATGTTCGGGAAGAAATTCGAGCCGAGAAAGGGCGCAAGGCTGAACGAAGCCCCGGACACGATGAGAAAACCGAGAATCAGCCAGACGCGCTTGCGCAGGCCCAGGTGAAGCAGGCCGACATAGCGCTGGCGTATCGCTTCGAAGCCCCGCTCAAATCCCTGCTGCATGCGGGCGAAGGGGTTGCGCGAGCGGCGCGGCGCCTCGTCGCCCGACGCGTGCCCATGGGTCTGATTGCGCAGCAGGAAATGCGCCATGGTCGGAACGAGCGTGCGCGACAGGATGTACGAGCCGATCATCGCGAACACGACGGCTTCCGCGAGCGGGCGAAACAGATAGCCGGCGACGCCGCCAAGACCGAACATCGGCACGAAGGCGACGCAGATGCAGAGCAGCGAAACCGTCGCCGGCACGACGATCTGCTGCGCGCCGTCGAGGATCGCCTGCTCGATCGGTTTGCCGTGCTCGAGGTGCCAGTTCATGTTCTCGATCGTCACCGTCGCATCGTCGACGAGAATGCCGACGGCGAGCGCGAGGCCGCCGAGCGTCATCACGTTGATCGTCTCGCCGAGCACGGAGAGCGCGGTCACCGAGACCAGGATGGCGAGCGGGATCGAGATCGTGATGATCAGCGTCGAGCGCCAGCTCCCCAGGAAGACCAGGATCATCAGGCCGGTCAGCGCGGCGGCGATCACGCCTTCGCGGATGACGCCGGAGACCGCATTCTGCACGAACAGCGACTGATCGCCGACGGGCTTCAGGTCGAGCCCCTCCGGCAGCAGAGTCATCACATAGGGCAGCTTCGCCTTGACGCCGGCGATGATGTCGAGCGTCGACGCCGAGCCCGTCTTGAGGATCGACATCAGCACGCCCTTGGCGCCGTTGAGGGTCACCACGTTGAGCTGCGGCGGGTTGGCGTCGTGCACGTTGGCGACGTCGCGCATGTAGACGACAGCGCCATTGACCGCCTTGATCGGCAGATCGCGAAATTCGGCCAGCCGTTTCGGCGCGTCGTTGAGGTTGATCGTATATTCGAATCGGCCGATCTTTTCGGTGCCGACCGGCGTGATGAGATTCTGCACCGTCAGCGCGTTGACGACATCCGAGGCGGCGAGGCCGTAGGAGCGCAGGGCGTGCTGATCGAGGTCGATCTGCATCTGCCGGCTTTTTCCCCCGAACGGATAGGGAATCGCCGCGCCGGGCACCGTGACCAGCGGCGGCCGGATGGTGTTGAGGGCGAGATCGCCGAGCCGTTGCTCCGAAAGCGTCTTGCTGGAGACGGCGAGCTGCAGGATCGGCACGCTGGAGGCGCTGAAGTTCAGGATGATGGGCGGCGTGATGCCGTTCGGCATCTGTTTCAGCACCGTCTGCGAGATCGCGGTGACCTGCGCATTCGCGGTGTTGATGTCGACGCCCGGCTGGAAGAAGATTTTGACTACGCCGTAGCCGGACAAGGATTGCGACTCGATGTGCTCGATGTCGTTGACGGTGGTGGTCAGCGAGCGCTCGTAGACCGAGATGATGCGGCCGGACATTTCGTCCGGCGGCAGGCCCGTATAGTTCCAGACCGCGGCGATGACCGGGATCCTGATGTTCGGAAAAATGTCGGTCGGCGTGCGAAGCGCCGACATCGCCCCGAAAATCAGGATCAGCAGCGCCATGACCACGAAGGTATAAGGCCGGCTCAGCGCCAGCCGAACGATGCCGACCATGTCATCTTGTCCAGGCCGCGACCGCGGCCGCCCTGCCCGGCGGATTCCCGCCTGGCTTTTGTTTAACCGCAAATCTAGCGGCGATTGCCTGCATTGAAAACCGCCGGTCTTCGCACGAATTCGTGTTTGGAAGGATGCGATGAATGTTGCGCAAATCACGAAATAAACAAGTTGATGCCCAGGCGCCTTTGTAGCCACGGTCGCCGACCGCGGCCCTCCAAGCTTGGCCGACAATCGGAGAATGCCGCGTCTCACGACCTCCGCGGTCAGCGACCCGCGGCTACAGTGCGCCGGGGGCCGGACGCCGTCGGGCAGACAGTCGATCGCCGTGGCGACTGTGAGCGCCCGCAGCAAGCGCCAAAAAAACTCACACCAATGTCGGCGCCGCATCGTTGACCGCGGCGTCCCTATGCGGTTATGCATGGGTGATAAAAATATTACTATTGTTGCGCAAGGGCTCGAACTTTCGGCTCAGACGCACAAGCTCCAATGGCGGCTGAAGCGCGGCGGTCATCGGAGTTCTCAAGATACAGCGCAAAGGTGACAGGGAGGATTTGAATGAAAAAGATGCTGTTGGCCGGGGTTGCCCTCGGCCTTGCGATGACGTTTGCGGCGGGCGCGCAAGCCGCTGACAAGAAGACGTTGGCGTTCGTAGTTAACGGGGCGTCCGATTTCTGGAAGAATGCCGAAGCCGGCATCAAGAAGGCGCAGGGCGAGCTGCCCGACTACAATCTCACGCTCAAATATCCCGAGCAGGCGACAACCGCCGCCCAGCAGCGCCTAATGGACGACCTCGTCGCTTCGGGCGTCTCCGCGATCATGGTGAGCGCCGTCGATCCGAAGACCGAATCGGAAGCGCTCAACAAGGTCGCCAGCCAGATCCCCCTGTTCACCACCGACAGCGACGCGCCGAACACCAAGCGCATCGCTTATATCGGCTCGAGCAACACCGCCGCCGGCAAACAGGCGGGCGAGCTCGCGCTGAAGGCGCTGCCCGAGGGCGGCAAGTGCATGGGCTTCGTCGGTCTGCCGTCGGCCGACAATGCGCGCGAGCGTATCGAGGGCGTGCGCGAAACCATCAAGGGCTCGAAGGTCGAACTCGTCGACGTCCGCGCCGACGACGTCGACCAGGCCCGCGCCAAGCACAACGTTGAAGACGCGATGACCGCCCATCCGGAAGTCACCTGCTTCATCGGGTTCTATTCCTACAACACGCCGCGCATCTACGAGGCGGTGAAGGAAGCTGGACAGCTCGGCAAGATCAAGATCGTCGGGTTCGACGAAGATCCGGTCACGCTCGGCGGCGTCAAGGAAGGCTCGATCATCGGCACAGTCGTGCAGCAGCCCTATGAGTGGGGCTATCAGGGCATGAAGCTGATGGCCAAATATGTCGGCGGCGACAAATCGGTCATTCCCGCAAATCCGATCATAATCATCCCGACGAAGATCATCGACAAGGCCAATGTCGACGACTTCTGGGCTGAGCTGAAGCAGCGCACGGGCGCCAAGTGAGCTAGGCGATCGGCGCCGGGATCGCCAAAAATGGCGATCCCGCATCGCCGGGAGCTTTGAAGGACCCCCTTGCCCGACGCCGCCCCCTTTCTCGAGCTCGTTTCGATCTCCAAGACCTATCCCGGCGTAGTGGCGCTGAGGGACGTCAGTCTTTTCGTGGCGCCGGGCGAAGTTATCGGGCTCATCGGCGAGAATGGCGCAGGCAAATCGACTTTGATGCGGGTGCTCGGCGGCGTCGTGGAGCCGACCAAGGGCGTGATCCGGATCGACGGCGTCGAGCGCGCCTCCTTTACTGTGAATGAGGCGATGGCGGCCGGCATCGCCTTCGTCCACCAGGAACTCAATCTTTTCGACAATCTCGACGTGGCGGCCAATGTATTCATCGGCCGCGAGCCTTACTGGGGCGGGCCGCTGAAGTTCGTCGATCGCAAGGCCATGCAAGACCATGTCCAACCCTTGCTCGACCGCCTCAATGTCGACTTCCGGCCGGATACGCTCGTCTCGGAATTGTCGATCGCCCAGCAACAGTTGCTCGAGATCGCCAAGGCTTTATCCATCAATGCGCGGCTCGTCATCATGGACGAGCCGACGTCCAGCCTGACGCTGACGGAGACGAGCCGCCTGCTCGAGGTCGTCGCCGCCCTCAGGGCGAGCGGCGTCAGCGTCATCTTCATTTCGCACAGGCTGAACGAGATCGAGCAATGCGCCGATCGCGTCGTGGTGTTGCGCGACGGCTGCACGGTCGGCGCGCTTGACCGCCACGAAATCCACCATGATGCGATGATCCGTCTGATGATCGGCCGCGACCTCAAATCGCTCTATGCGCCTCCAGCCGCGCCGCCCGGCTCGAGCGTGCTGGACATCGAGGCGATGCGCACGGCGACCTACCCGGATGAACCCGTCAGCCTGAGCGTGCTCAAAGGCGAAATCCTCGGCCTCGCCGGCCTCATCGGCTCGGGGCGGACGGAACTCGCCCGCGCCGTCTTCGGCATCGACCGTCCCGGGGCCGGCGCCCTTCGCCTGGAAGGCGAGCCGATCGTCGTCGGATCGCCGCGCGATGCGATCGAGCGGGGAATTTATCTGATCCCGGAGGACCGCAAGCGCTCTGGCCTGCTGCTCGACGTCTCGATCACCGAGAACATTTCGTTGCCCGATCTCGCGTCCTACGCGCGCGCCACGCTCGTCAGCGAGAGCGCCGAGGTCGCCAATGCCGACCAGCAACGTCGGCGGTTGCGCATAAAAGTTCCCGACGTCGCCGAACTGGCGAGCACGCTGTCCGGCGGCAATCAGCAGAAGGTCGTGCTTGCGAAGTGGCTTTCGATGCGTCCGCGTGTCATTATTTTCGATGAGCCGACGCGGGGCGTCGACGTCGGCTCGAAGAGCGAGATATACGAAATCATGCGCGAACTCGCCGATGCCGGAGTCGGCATCCTGATGATATCGAGCGACATGGAAGAAGTGATCGGCGTCAGCGATCGGATCGCCGTCATGCACGAAGGGCGGATCAGCGGCTTCCTCGCGCGCAAGGATTTCAGCGAGCAGAACGTGTTGAAGCTCGCGGTCGGCGGAACCATCGGCTGAGATCGGCGATAAGGCAATGCTCAAGAAAGACCTCGGCCTTTTCATCCTCATCGTGATCGTCGCCGCGGTGGTCGCGTTCCTCAATCCACGCTTCCTGTCGGAGATCAACCTTTCGAACACTGCCAACCAGGTTGGTCTGTTCGGCATATTTTCGATCGGCGAAGGTTTTGTCATCATAACGGGCGGCATCGACCTGTCGGTCGGTTCGCAATTCGCGCTGCTGGGCGTCCTGTTCATCGATCTTCTGGTGACCTATCAGGTCCACTGGGCCTTTGCGGTGCTCTTGATGGTCGCGGCCGGGATGATCCTCGGCTCGATCCACGGCTTCCTCGTCACGCGGATGAAGATGCAGCCGTTCGTCGTCACTTTATGCGGCTTGCTGATTTATCGCGGCGTCGCGCGCTACATCACCGGCGACGGCAATGCCGGCTTCGCCTTCGGCGAGACTTTTCCCTGGCTGGACTGGCTGACCAAGGGCAAGGCTTTCGGCTTCGTCCCGCACACGTTCATCGCCTTCGCGATCGTCGCGATCGTGATGGGCGTCGTGCTGCACCGCACGATTTTCGGACGCTATCTGTTCGCCGTCGGCAAGAACGAAGAGGCCGCCCGCTATTCCGGCATCAATACGCGCCGCGTCATCGCCGCCGCCTACATCATCTGCGGCGCCCTCACCGGGCTCGCCTCCGTGTTCATGACGATGTACGTGAACGGGGTCACGCCTTCGGTGCACGGCAATTTCTACGAACTCTACGGCATTGCGGCGGCGGTGCTGGGAGGCTGTTCGCTGCGCGGCGGCGAAGGCTCGGTGCTCGGCATCGTGCTCGGCTCCATCCTGCTGCAGCTCCTGCAGAACCTCGTGAACCTGCTCGGCATCCCAAGCTCGCTCAACTTCGCCGTCATGGGCGGCGTGATTTTGGTCGGCGTGCTCGCGGACCAGCAATTGGTGCGCTACCGCCGCTACGCGACGGCGCGACGAGCCAGCGCGCAGCTGGAGGAGGCAGCGCCGAGGGGCGCGGTGAAGCAGGGGGCTTGAGCCTGTCACGCCGCTTTCCGTCATGGCCGGGCTTGTCCCGGCCATCCACGCTGGCGAGCGATATGCAGGTCGAGGACTTGCACGCACCATCGAATTCAAGCTTCAACGGCATTGACCGCACTGCGGCGTGGATGCCCGGAACAAGTCCGGGCATGACGCGGAAAGCGCGACGCGAACCGCCGCCCCTGGCAATCGATTCGTAGAGTTTCGACCTGTATCGCACAGGGACGCCGCGCCGTGGTAGCAACCCCTTGGATTGTGCGCGCGGGGGAACAGTCGCCTCGTTTCGAAGCTTGCTGGGTAATGTGATGACGGCTGAGGCAAAACACAGAGAAGATGCGCCCGACCTATTGCGATCGGTCGCGCTGCTATCCGACCGTCCCGCGCAGGGTCTGGCGCCAGGACAGGCTGGCATGATCGTGGAGACGCTCGACGAGGCGACTTCGCTCGTCGAGTTCTGTGACGACGATGGTCGCGCCTGCGCTGTGGCGCCGTGCCCGCGCGAGGCGCTGCTCGTACTGCGGACGATGCCTCGGGCGGCGTGAGGTTTTGCTGATCTGCGACAGCGCGGGGGCAGCTGTCACAGCGCACTCGTGCGTCTCTGTCGCAGAAATTCAGAGTGTGCAATTTGCTTTGCCGGCGCTGGAATACGGCCATCTCCGCGCTCGCCAGATGACCGCGCGTGCCGCACGCTATCCACCCGCGGCGTCGCGCCGCCGCGGGCGGCGTATGCGCCGACAGTCACGTCCATTGCATTTTTCGAGGCTTGTAGCTACATTGTTACTACGAAAGCCTTCTTCAGCAACCGCAAGCCCGGCACTTTTTGAGGTAGTCACCATGCCCGCGACCGATGTTGTGCGCGCCCGAATTGACCATGCGACCAAGGAGCGCGCCGCCGAGGCGCTGGCCGCCATGGGCCTGTCCATTTCCGACGCGATCCGGCTCTTAATGCTTCGTATCGCCGATGAGCGTCGGTTGCCTTTCGAGGTGAAAGTCCCGAATGCGGCCACCCAAAAAGCGATGCGAGAACTAGAGGCGGGAAAAGGTCATCGTTCCGCCGATGCCGCCGCTCTGTTCAAGGATTTGGGCCTCTAGTATCGTTGACACATACGAAGACATGTCCTCCCTCGCACGCCAGCCGCGTCCGATAACCGCCCTCGAAGCCTTCATCGCCGCGCACGCGCGCCTGTTCGTCCTGACCGGCGCCGGCTGCAGCACGGGCTCCGGCATTCCCGACTATCGCGATGCGGACGGGCAGTGGAAGCGCAAGCCTCCGGTGACGCTGCAGGCGTTCGTCGGCGACGAGGCGACGCGCAAGCGCTACTGGGCGCGCAGCCTGATCGGCTGGCCGATTTTCTTGAAGGCCCGGCCGAACGACGCCCATCGCGCGCTGGCGCGGCTCGAGGAACTCGGCAAGGTCCAGACCCTGCTGACCCAGAATGTCGACGGCCTGCATCAGGCGGCCGGCAGCCGCAAGGTGATCGACCTGCACGGCCGGCTCGACACATTGCGCTGCCTTGACTGCGACAGCCGCTTTCCGCGCGCCGAGTTCCAGGCCGAACTCGAAGCCCTGCAACCCGGATTTCTTTGGGCCTTGCCGGCGCAGAACCGCGCCCGACGGCGACGCCGATCTCGACGACGTCGATTTCTCCGCTTTCTCGATTCCGCCCTGCCCGCATTGCGGCGGCGTGCTGAAGCCCGACGTGGTGTTCTTCGGCGAGAACGTGCCGAAGGCGCGGGTCGCCGAGGCCTACGCCGCGCTGGAAGAATCCGACGCCGTGCTCGTCGTCGGCTCCTCGCTGATGGTTTATTCCGGCTATCGCTTCGTCGACGCGGCGGCGGAGGCGAAGAAACCGATCGCCGCCGTCAACCTCGGCCGCACGCGCGCCGACCCTTTGCTCGTGCTGAAAGTCGAGGCGGCGGCGGAGGACGCGCTGAGGTTCCTGTTGTGAGGGCGCGAGCGGAAACGGCGCCCCGCCTGCGCGTCGGCTTCGTGCTCACAAATCGGTTCACGCTGACCGCCTTCTCCTGCTTCATCGACGCGCTGCGGCTCGCCTCCGACGAGGGCGACCGCTCGCGCCAGATCCTTTGCCGCTGGACCTTGATGTCGTCGCGCGGGCGGCCGGTGAAGGCGAGCTGCGGAGCGGAGATCGCCTCGCTGTCGAGCTTCGTCGCGCCCAAAAATTTCGACTATCTGGTCGTGGTCGGCGGCCTGCTAGGGCCGGGGGCGCAGGCCGACGAGGCGACGCTCAGCTATCTCAGGGCGGCCGCGGAACAGGGCGTAACGCTGATCGGCGTCTGCACCGGCTCGTTCGTGCTGGCGCGTGCAGGACTGCTCAAGGGCCGGCGGGCGTGCGTGAGCTGGTTCCACCGCGACGATTTTTTGGGCGAGTTCGACGACGTCGAGCCGGTGACGGACCGGCTCTATCTGATCGACGGCGATCGCATCACCTGTTCAGGCGGGGCGGGCGTCGCCGATCTCGCCGCGGCCCTCATCGCGCGCCGGCTCGGCGCCGAGGCGGCGCTCAAAAGCCTGCGCGTCCTCCAGATCGACGGGGCCCGTGCGGAAAATTCGCCGCAGCCGATGCCTTCGCTCGCGGTGACGGCGAAGGACGACAAGGTGAGGCGCGCGATCCTCTACATGGAGCGGCGCCTCTCGCAGCCGAAGCCGGTGGCGCGCATCGCAGCCGAACTCGGCGTCAGCCCACGCCAGCTCGAGCGCCAATTCCTCGCCGACATGGGGCTCAGCCCCGCCGCCGCCTATCGCGCGATGCGGCTCGATTACGGGCGCTGGCTGGTGGCGGAAGGCGGGCGGCGGATCGGCGACGCCGCCTCGCTCGCCGGCTTTGCGGATAGCGCCCATTTCACCCGCGAGTACCGCAAGCGCTGGGGCGAGACGCCGTCCGCGGCGCGGCCGCGCGGCGACGCTGGAGCGGTTCCCGATCAAAGGGAATCGCGCTTTCCGCATCCCTCCCCCATCAAGGGGAAGGCAGCTGCCGGCGGTTATTCCTGATCTGGGACCACCCTAAATCCACGTCCGCTACGCCGGCGCGCGGAATGCGCCATGGCGCGCGCCGGCGATTTCACTGCGCGCCGGGCGGAGGGGCGCGTTCGAGGAACACCTCCCCGAACGCGCTGCGTCTCAGCGCCGGGATGCGGAAATAGCCGCGCGACGGCGGCAGTACTGATTTTCCTACCGCCTGCTCCATGAGCGCGGCGTGGAGGCGATCCAGATTGTAGAACGGCACCGAGGGGTAGAGATGATGCTCAAGGTGGCGGTTGATGCTTCCCGGCGCAAACAGGAAGCGCTCGAACCAGTTTGCCTCGACGGTGCGGGTCTTCCTCCACTCGTCGACCTCGTCCAGCCTGCCCCCGTGATCCGCGTAGCCGCGCAGCCGGGTCAGCGCCTGCAGGCCGGTAAATCCAGGCACGAGAAAGTATAAGCCGACGTATTTCCAGCCGCCGAAAGCGGTCGCGCTGACGACCACCGTCGCCAGGAAGGCGATGTAGAGCCGGCGTTCGCCCTTCCAGCCGTCGCCCTTTTCCGTGAAGAGCCCCAGGGCGCCAAACTTCCTGTTTCGCTTCAAATTCTTCGGCACGCTCAGGAAGCACAGGTCCATCAGGATCAGTCCGATGAGAGTCCACGTCGATTTCGGCGGCGTGTTCTCGACGATATCGGGGTCGTCGCTCTGATTGAGATTGCGATGGTGAGCGAGGTGGTTGTTGCGGTAGCGCTTCACGCTGATCGCCAGCGGGAAAGCCGCAAATATGTTGGTCAGGAAGTCGTTCAGCGGCTTCGAATTGCAGAGGTTGTAGTGACAGCCCTCATGAAACAGAATGGTGAGCGCGTGCTGGCGCGTCGCAATGACGCAAAGGCTCAAAACCAGCACGACATAAGAGTCGGAATTATGCGCGATCGATATGCATGCAAGGATCGCCGCCCACTGGAACGCAATGAAGAACAGGCTTCGGGGCAAAGACCGCTGCGAGAGCTGCCTGATCAGCGCCGGCTCGAGCTTCGGCGGGGATCTCTGCGCGTCCACGACGCTGTAGCCGTCGACATTAGTCATCCGGGCCACTCTATGATTTTTATGCGAAACGCCTTTACCAAAAGGTAACGAAGCGCTTCCCCGCCGTCAATCGCTCCCGACTGATGGCCGCCGGTCGCCCCGGGCCCAAAACTCAGCCGTCGTCGGAGAGCCCGTAGAGCTCCTGTGCGTCCCGGAAGCCGGCGAGTTCGAAGGCGCCGATCGGCTCGAACGGTTTTCCGAGCGCGCCCGCGAAGGCGTGCGAGGCGACGACGGTGCGCCCAAGCTTCGAGGCCACCTTTTCGATCCTCGCCGCCATGTTGATCGCCGGGCCGATGCAGGTGAAGTCGAGCCGCGAGCCGCCGCCGATATTGCCATAGAGGGCTTCGCCGAAATGCAACGCGAGCCCGAAGCGCAGCGGCGGCTCCGGCGCATCCTTTTCATTGAACGCGCGCACATTGTCGCGCGCTTCGAGCGCCGCGGCGAGCGCGTTCTGCCGCGCCTCCGCGTCGCCTTCGCTGCTGCGCGCGGCAAAAATCGCCAGCAGGCCGTCGCCCATGAATTTGAGCACCGAGCCGCCGTGCGCCTCGATCGGCGGGGCGAGGCAATCGAACAAAGCGTTGAGCCGCTCGATCACCTTTTCCGGCGGCGCGCTGTCGGCGAGTTTGGTGAAGCCGCGCATATCTGAGAGCCAGATCGCGGCGCGGATCGTCTCGCTGTCGCCGCGCTTGATCCGGCCGGCGAGGATTTTTTCGCCGGCGTCGCGGCCCACATAGGCGTCGAGCAGATTGGCGGCGACCCGGCGCAAGGCGCGAACCTCGGCGACCCGCGCCAGCGGCGGCAGGATGAGATTCGATATCGGCCGCGTTCTTAGCCGTGAAGCCGCCCTCCTGGCGCGTCGTAAAAGTCGCGACATGGCATTCGCCATTGGTGAACCGGAGCGGCAAGGCGAGATAGTCGGTGACGCCGTCTGCGCGGAATTCGGCGAGGATTGGAAAGTCGATCGGGCAGGCGGGGTCGGCGAGGCGGCGGCGGATCGGCTCGCCCGTCCGGCCGACCACGACGATCGGGCTCGTGCGAAACACCTCGTCCTCGGCCAGCGCATAGGAGGCGTTCATCACCTTCAGGCCTTCGCCGGCGCGCCAGAGAAACATCCGGCCCATGATGCTCGGATGCAGCGTGTTGACGAACACGGCGACCCGCCACAGCGGCAGGCCGCCGGCGGCGAGGCGGTCGCAAAGTTCGCCGAGCACGGCCTCCGAGCTTGCCGCCGAGCGCGCGCCGTCGATCAGCCAGGCGGAGGTCGCCGCGACGCCCAATGTGCTTTCAGCCCCGGCCATCGTTACTCCCAAGGCGGCAGGCGAAAGGCCAGTCTAGGCCCGAATGGGACAAAAAACGACAGGCCCGGCGCGGTTGACAGGACGGATTGCATTCGGAGAATGCCGGCCGACGCTTCGAAACGTCGTTAAGGGCGAAATTCACACTCTCAGGGCAATGACCGTCAAAACCGCAGATCCGACGCCGTACCGCAATCTGATCGCGGGCTACACGGATGCGATTCGCGTCAGCGACTTCAAGGCCAATATCGGAATATTGTTCGTCGCTTTCATGATGGGCCCGATCGTCGGCTCCTATCCGCTGTTTCCCGCCTTTCTGAAACCGCCGATCGTGCTGTTGCCTTTTCTCATCGTCTATTTCTGCATGCTGATGGTGCTGCTGCCACGCTATCCGAAGCGCGGCCGACCGCATTTCGTCATCCGGCGGTCCGCGGAGCCCGATGATTTCACGCTGCTCGAGAGCGTCGAACAGGAAATCGAGGTGCTGAAGGTCAGATGTTCGGTTCTCTCCGAAATCCTGTTCTGGAAGACCTTCTATCTGCGCGCCGCCTTCGTCATCGCGCTCGTGAGCATCGTCGCGGCGATCGGCCTGCTGGCGTACAGCCGGCTCTGGCCGCGATAGGGCGCCCCGCATGGATCCGATCGTCAGCTACCGCAACATTGCCGCCGGATATACGGAGGCGATTCGCGTCACCGACGGCAAGGCCAACATCGGCATCCTGTTCGTCGCCTTCATGATGGGGCCGATCCTTGCCTCCTACACCAAGTTCCCGAGCTGGCTGCCGCTGCCGCTTGTGATGTTTCCCTTCCTCGCCGTCTATTTCTGCCTGCTGCTCGTGCTGATGCCGCGCCATCCCAAGCGCGGCCGCAGCAATTTCGTGCTGTCGCCGACCGCCAAGCCCGAGGACTTTGCGCCGATCGACGATCCTGCGCGCGAGCTCGCCGCGCTGAAGCTGCGCTGCGCAGTGCTCTCGGGCATCCTGCATCGCAAGACCCTGCTTCTGCTGACCGCCTTCTACATCTCGATGGTCGGCATCGCAGTCACCACGTTCCTGCTGTTCTATATCTGGTTCTGACCGTGTCGAAGGGCCGAGAGACCATGGATCCAAGCGTCCACTATCGCGGCGTCGCCGCCGGCTACAACGAGGGCATCCGCAACACGGATTCCAAGGCCTTCATCGGCGTATTGTTCACCGCAACCATGATGGCGACGGTGATCGGCTGGCGCAACACCTTCCCCTCCTATCTGCCGCCGGTAGTGTACGTGACGCCGTTCCTCATCATCTTCTTCTGCCTGATGATCTCGGTCTTTCCGCGCTTTCCCCGCTCGGGCCGCGCGCGCTTTCCCGTCACGCCGAACGCCAATCCCGATATGTTTCAGCTCGTGCTGGACCGCG
Organism: uncultured Pseudomonadota bacterium; assembly: GCA_963710855.1. GTDB lineage: Bacteria > Pseudomonadota > Alphaproteobacteria > Rhizobiales > Beijerinckiaceae > Roseiarcus. The sequence continues at coordinate 68,126 of CAVQBX010000031.1, forward strand.
ACGGCGAACGGGAGGAGCTGCCGAAACTCTGCGCCATGTTCGCGCGCATTCTCTACTGGAAGACGATAACACTTCAGATCAGTTATTTCGTCGCTTTGTTCCTCATCGTGGCGACGCAATTGTTGCTCGTGCTGGTATATTTTTATCCAAGTCTGGGCTGAAAGGGCCTGGCCGCAGGCGGCGGTTTTGATTTTTTAAGCGAATTCGGTTCCAATTCGGGTTTGGCGACATATCTCGCTTTGCAAACGGTCCGGACGTCCGCCCTTGACAGTGAAGTCGAGACACGTAGTTCCGAAAGAATTCAGCGAGTTGATCGCGCTGGTGCCGGTAACGACGCGCGCCAAGGAAAAGCTCGCTGCGACGATGGATGCGCCGGGACGCTTTTACCACAACACCGGCCATCTCGCGCAGCTCTGGCGCCGCCACCGCCGGCATGCCGCTGCGGAAGGCTTTGATGCGCCCGCAATAGAAAGGCTGATCGCCTGCGCGATCGCCTATCACGACATCATCAACGATCCCGGCCGCGGCGACAACGAGGAGCGCTCTGCGGAGGCGTGGGACGAGGTCAGCGGCGAAACGCCGCTTTCGAGCGAGGACAGGGTTTGGGTCGCGGTGACGATCCGCGCCACGAAGGACCATCTCGCCTATCTCCCTGCGATTGACGTTGAACATCCGCCAAAGGGCAACGGCGCCGCGCTCAAGGAGCGCGCCCGTGTCTGGGTGCTCGATCTCGACCTTTCCCCGCTCGGCGACACCGAGGAAGTGTTCGACCGCAACACCGCCAACCTGAAGCGCGAAGCCGGCTCGACGCCGGAGGCCAAGGCGCGCGCCGGGCAGATGCATTTCCTCGCCAAGCTCATGAATGCGCCGAGGATTTTCCGGATCCCGACCATGTTCGAGATCTACGAGGAGCAGGCGCAAATCAACATCCGCCGCCTTATGGCTCGCCTCGGCGCCTGACGGGTGCTTGCGGGGCGGGGAGGCGGCGCCTATGTCACGCCGGCGCGGCGGTGTTGCGCTGCAAGATAGAGTCCGGCCGAGGAGCCGCCATGAACAGTTCCGTGCTGCAGACGCCGGAAATTACCGCTCTCGACGAAGCGCTCGGCCACCCGGCCGTGCGCCCGGTCGTCGAAATCTACAAATGGGCGACGGAGCAAGGTCTGCGCGGCGCCAATGCGGAAACCGTGTTCGACGAATATTGCCGCCGCCTGGTCGTCGATGGCGTCCGCCTGCTGCGCGGCCATGTCTCGACGCCGACCCTGCATCCGCAATGGAGCGGCTACGGCTACACCTGGCGTCGCCAGACCAACGCGATCAACGTGCAGGTGTTCCTGCGCAACGGCGCTCCCTCCGACCTCTGGCTGACGAGCCCGTTCGCCTGGCTGATCGAACAGGCGCATGCGGGTCGCGTCACCGTCGACATGCGCCGCCATCTGGAGCGGGGACCGGATCAGCGCGACTTTCCCGCGCTGGTCGAATTCCACGCCGAGGGCGCGACCGACTATTACGCGGCGATCTACGTGTTCGGCGAGAACGGCGATCCCGCCCACGGCAAAGGCGTGGTCTTTTCGTTCACGACCGACGCGCCGGGCGGTTTCAGCGATTTCGAGATCGAGCTTATCCAAAGCACGCTGCCTGTGATCTCGCTGGCCTTGAAGGCGCATGCCGGCCACCAGATCGCCAGCAATCTGTTGCGCACCTATCTCGGCGAGCACACCGCGCAGCGCGTCCATACAGGCTCCATTCTGCGAGGCGCGACCGAGGGTCTGCATGCGGCGTTGCTCTATGCCGACGTCAGGGGCTTCACGAAGCTCACCGATGTCACGCCGGGCTCCGAGATCATCGAGATGCTCGACGACATCTTCGAGGCGCTGATCGCGCCGATGCGCACGCGCGGCGGCCACGTGCTGAAGTTCATCGGCGACGCGCTGCTCGCGATCTTTCCCTTCGAGGAAGGCGACGAGGCCTATGCCTGCCGGATGGCGCTCGACTCGGCGGAAGAGGCGATCGGCGAACTCGAGAAGCGGCGCGTCGAGCGCATGGAGGCGGGAAGGCCGTTCGCCAAGGTCGACGTCGCGCTGCATGTCGGCGACGTGCTGTACGGCAATTTCGGCGGCGTCGACCGGCTCGACTTCACCGCCATCGGCCCGGCGGTCAACGAAGTCGCCCGGCTCGAGAAGCTCTGCGAGCCGCTCGGCCGCACGCTCCTGATGAGCGAGCGTTTTGCGCGCGGCGCCAGCGAATGCCCCGGCCGCATGACCTCGCTCGGCAGTTTTACGCTGCGCGGCGTCGGCGAGCCGAAGCAGGTGTTCGGCTGCTCCAAGGAATACGCCGATCCGGTTGCGAGCTAGCCCCTTCTCCCGCTTGCGGGAGAAGGTGGCCGAAGGCCGGATGAGGGGAAGGCCGCGAGCTAAGCCGCTACGGCTGCTCCAGGTTCAGGATCACCTGATCGATCCCGTCCGAGGAAAGCCTGACGCTGCTCGCATAGGGCTGCGAAAACTCCAGGATCAGAAAGAACGCGCTGGCGACCAGCGCGGACCCGAGCGCCGCGACGCCGAAGGTAGCGGGCTTCGGCTTCGAGGTCACCCCGCTCAGGAAGAACGAAAAGCAGGCCCAGAGCGAGACGACGTGGATCAGCGGCCACGACACGGCGTCGATCCCTTGCAGCGACATCAGGATGCGGTTCTGGCCGATCGCCGCATGGGCCGCCTGCGCGCCGCTGCGCAGCGCCTTCTGCGTCTCCGTCGGCGCCTCCAGCTTGCGTAGATAATCCTCGAGCGCGTCGATGTTTTTCGCCGACGCATCGTAAGCCGCGGCGCGGCTGTCGTCGTCGCCCCAGAACTGCTCGTGCGCCCAGACCAGATCGGTGCGCAGCAATTCGCGCGCCCGCGCGCCTTCCGGCCCGTATTCCTTCATCATGTGATCGAACTCGATCGCCTTCTCCGCCATCAACTGCAATTCCGCCTTCTGGGTCGAGAACACGCCGAAGGCTGTCCAGATCAGGAGGCCGAGCACCAGGGCGAGCAAGGTGTAGGTGAGGCCTGCGACCCCGCCGATCATCTCGCGCGAATCGTCGAAGCCGAGTTTTTCGCCAAGGAGGTGGCGGAGGGCAACGCCGATGAGCGCAGATGCGAAAGTCGCCGCGGCGAGCAGCAAAGAATAGGCGATCGAGGACGTGGGCATGGGGGAAACGCAATTCGAGGCGCGCACAATCTGCCCCGAGGAGGGGCGCCTTCGCAACTTGCCGCACGCCTGGTCGCGCTCATGGCCTCGCGTAAACGAGACCGCAAACGCCGCCCTGCCCTACACGAAGGTGAAATTGGCCGCGACCAGGCTCGTCAGGGTCACGCCGGTCAGCGTGATCGAGTCTGATGCATCAAGCCGGATCACCACGTCGGCGCCCTGCTGGGTGGAGGCCGCCTTAACCTTCGCAAACGTGCTGAAGTCGTTGGTCGCGAACTGGATGATGTCGTTGGTCGCCCCGCTTCCGGCCACGAAGCCGCCGATCGTCGCATTGCCGAAATTGCCGCTGAACTCGAAGAGATCGTTGGTAGTGGCGGTGACGGCGCCGGTGACGTCTCCAACCCGGAACGTGTCGTGCGCGCCGAGCTTGACGTCGCCGTCGACGACGCCGGTATTTGTCAGCGTGTTCGTCGAGCCGGCTGTGAGGTCGCCATAGATCTGGCCGTGATTGACCATGGTTTCGGTCGCGCCGAGTTTGACGTTGCCGGTGATCGATCCCGAATTGGTGAGCGTGCTATGCGCGCCGGATAGCGCGACGTTCCCAGTGATTGTCCCCGAGTTGGTCAGAGCGTTCGTGCCGCTTGTGCCCGTGACCGTGACCGCGCCATCGATGTCGCCGCCATTGGTGATCGTATCGCCCCCGGCGGCGAGCGTGATGCCGCCGTCGATCTCGCCGGCCCGGGAGTTGGTGACGACATCGCCGCCTGCCGCAAGGTCGAACACGGTCACCGCCGATCCGGCCTGGCCCTCCCAGAGCCCGGAATTGTGGACGACGACGCCCGACAGCGAGTACAGGCCGCCGTGGACCGAGCCGGAATTCGAGATGTCGAGGATGTCGGACCCCGACTGGATCACATAGCCGGAGCCGGTGATGGTTCCGTGGTTGTCGATCGTCGAAGTCGTCCCTGCCTTGTCGTCGAAGAAGAGCAGCGACGGGTTGCTCCCGGGGCTCCAGATCGGGTTCGACGCGCCATCGGTGATGGCGCCGGTGTTGACGATGTCGACGCCGGCGGCCGAACCGACGCTGCTGACCGCCGAGGCGCCCGATGCGCTGCCGCCCTCGATCGTCCCGGTGTTGTCGAGCGACTCCATCGTAAGATTGTTGCCGAAGCCGACACCGACCACGCCGGCGATGGTCCCGCTGTTGGTGATGGAATCGCCGCCGCCGCCAGCCATTTCAATGGCCGTCATGGCGGCCGTTATCTGGCCCGCGTTCTTTACCGTGTCGTCCGTCGCGCCGCTGCTGTTTCCGGTAAAGAGCAGCGCGTCATCGTAGAGGCCGACAACCGACCCCTGGGCGCCGACGTCGATGAAATTCAGCGTGGTGGTCGCAAAGGAGAATTCCTCCACTTGGATGCCAATGTCGCCCTCCACTTGGCCATTGATGTAAAAGTTCGTCGATCCGCCATTGAGCTCGGCGGCGATCGTCGCGTTGTCATCCTCAGCGTAGAACAGGCCGTCGACCGTGATGTTGTGAGTGCCGGAGTTGTTGACCTGGATGCAGTTGAGACTGCTGTCTTCGATCAGCGCGCCCGCGCTCGTCACCAACATTTGGCCGCCGGCGCTATCGAGCAGATAGCCGGTATCATCGACGATGGTGTCGATTAAAATGACGGACATGAGAGATCTCCCTGATTGTTAAAACCGCGGCCTGCGGTAAAGAACTCCGGCCCGACCGATGTCCCGCACTGCGTGACAAACCCCTCGACGTCAGGCACACTCGCCCGTTGGAAGCGGGGCGCGGCGATGTTCTACCAGAACACTCTGATTGGCAAAATCCGTTCAAATCAGCGGGATTCCCTTAGGGTTAAATCAGGAGGCGCGCCAGTTTCGGCTGGCGGCGATGCCGAAAGCCTGCAATTCGCCAGGACAGATCGCGAGATGATGGCGCGCTGCGTCGAACTCTCGAGGCAAGGCGCGGCGGCCGGAGAGCTGCCGTTCGGCAGCGTCATCGCGCGCGGCGACACGATCATCTCAGAAGCGATGAACCATTCGATCAGAGAGGCGGACGAATCGAGACACGCCGAGATTTTGGCCGTCGCCGAAGCCCGCCGGCTGCTCGGCAGGCGGACGCTGCCCGAATGCACGCTCTATTCCACGGTCGAGCCTTGCCCGATGTGCTCGTTCGTCATTCGCGCCGCCGGCATAAGGCGCGTGGTGTTCGGCCTGCACTCGCCGGTGATGGGCGGCATGTCGCGCTGGGACATCCTCCAGCACAAGCCGACCTCGCGCCGGCTGCGCATGCTCATCGGCCCCGCGCCTCAGATCGTGACCGGCGTGCTGGCGGAGGAAGTGCACAAGGCCTGGCTCGAATGGAGGCCAGTCATCGCCCGCGTCATGCGGGTGCTTGGATTCTTCGTCAACCGCGCTTCGCCGTAGCGCGCCGAACTGAATGCATATGAGACATCAACGCTTGTTGCGAGGAGAGGAAACCGACCTCACCCCAACCCTCTCCCGCATAGGGCGTCCGTTAGGACGCCCGTCTTGCGACGGGCTATTGCGGGCGAGGGGCTCCTGAGGCGCCGTGAAACCCTTCGCCCGCCGGGAGAAGGTGGCGCGCAGCGCCGGATGAGGGTAGGCCGTGATTCCAGTTGAACGTTATTTGCTCTAGCGACGGCTCTCATGGAGTTGACTGTTGAGCAAAGGGCCGCGCGTGTGGTTGCGCTGAAATGGGTCGCCAGCTAATGCTGTGACAGCCATAATGACGTCAGCGACAAACCAGATCGCGGTGGAAGTCGGAGGCCAACGACACGAAGGGCGAATCGCTCGGCGATCCCTTCGCGACTTGCGCGTAGGCTGTGTTCGGTAAAGTGCTTGCCTGCTCATAGAGCAACGTCGTGATGCTCCATTTTGTCTGGAGCGGTTGGTTGGGGGCGCGCTGACAGTAATGATATGTCCGCCAGATAGTGTCGTTCCATGAGCCGCAGTTGACGTCATACTGATTCTTAGGGTTGGGACGATACGGGGTGGCTGACATCAACAAATAAGTATCGTTGGCAGCCGCCGCTTCGCCATCCATCTCTATCTTGAAGGCGCCGTCTCCGACTTTCGTGCAGGAATAGTTCGTCACCTTTACGAAAGGCGACGCGGTCGCAGCAGGCGGCGTCGGCTGCGGCGTGGCTGACGCCACCGACGCTGAAGGACCGACAGGCGAACGCTTCTGCACGACGAAAGGCCCGACAATGGCGACCAGGAGCGCAAGCACGGCGGCGCCGACCAACCAAAAGTTTCGGTTGTTGGCGGGAGGAGTGGGGTTCAGCCCGCGCGCCGATGAAACGGGTTGCGACTGCGCAGGCTTCTCGCCCGAAGATTCGCGATCCTTAGCAACTTCAGCCGTTCGCGCTTCCCCCGTGGGCGTATGGCCCCGCCTCTCCAGCGCACGCGTCAGCAATTCGGCGTCGGAGGCGAAATGTTCATGCGAAATCCAGACAGCTTGCCGGCTCGCGAGCTTTCTGAGGCTCTCGGGCAATTGCTCGGCTCCCGGCAATTGGGCGCCGTCGACCAGCACGGGGATCACGCGGACGCCGCGGGCAAGCGCGGCCTCGATCTCGATCCGCACGAAATCGTTGGGGTCATCGAGCCGCCGCAAGCCGCCAGCGTTCACGCTGTTCAACCAATTCCTGCCGATGATGACGACCAGCACCTCACAGGCCCCGACCCGCGCGGAAAGCACCTCGACGAAATCGACGCCGGGTTCGATGTCGTCAACGTCGATGAACACTTCCTGGCGTCCAAGCCGTTGCGCCAGCCGATCGTAGATGCGGCCCGCGAAGCCCGCGGAGTCTTCGCGACGATAAGAAAGGAAGACGCCGCTGGCCATTGAATTGACCCCACGAGCCTTGGCAACAAGTTCAACAGCAACTGTGGACCGCGAACCCAAGAAGGGGTCCAAAAAATCACTCTCATTCTGCGCTAGAAGGGCCACGCATTGCAAGCCGCCGGTTCGCGTTCCTCAGCAATCCATTCTTGCAAGATTTCAGGGGCCGCTCGCCGCGTTTCGCCGGACGCTGCGGAGGCCGCATGGCCGCGCCGGCCGTCGGGCTTCGCCCCCGGCCATTTCGCTCAGGCCTTGCCGGTGTGTTTCGGCAGGCTCTGGAGCGACGCGCCGACGCCGCCGGATGGAACGCCATGGCTTCGACGGACCGGCCTCGTACGGGAGTTTCCGTCGTAGCCATTACCCGCCCCGCCTAGCCGCAGCAGCCAAGTCAAGGATCGCGACGCCGCGGGCGTCCTTGACGAGGCGAAGGGGGTGCGGCCTCGCCGGCTCCGCACAGGATTGCGATGGCTCCCTCGGCAATCGCCATCAGATGTTTGCGCGACGCCCCGGCCCTGGAGCGCACCGCCAACGTGTGGAGCGTCGCCGTCGCCAAACGCGCGAGGGTCTCGGGATCGGCCGAGGTCGCGATCTCGCCGGCGACCTGCGCGCGTTGGATCTGGCTCATGAGGAAATCGTCGGTCGACCGAATGCTGTCGGCCGCGGCATGGCGCACGTCTTCATCAACCAAAGCCTGGGTCGCCGCCGCCAGAACGGAATAGCACCCTCGTCCCTTCCCCTCGCCATCGAAATAGAAATCGAGAGCGATGGCGTAGAAGCGGCGCAGAAATTCGCGCAAGGGCAGCGCTTCAGCGAGCAGCGTGCGGCTCGCGGCGCGCGACTCCTCGCGATATCGGCGCAGCGTCTCCAAGAAGAGGTCGCGCTTGTCGCCGAATCCGGCGTAGAGGCTCGGCCAATTCAATCCAGTCGCCGCCGACAATTCATCCAGCGACGTCGCGTCGTAGCCATGGCGCCAGAATGTATTCATGGCGTCGCCTACAACACGATGAGGGTCGTACGCGCGCGGGCGACCCCGGCCCCTCTTTGCCTCTTCCGACATTTTTGTACCATTTCGAATAAAATAGTTGACCGGCGCCCAATTCTATGCGAACCGATACATAAATAGGGCGACAGAGGAAACCTGACAATGGAGCTGTTTTTTTCACCGATGGCGTGCTCGCTGGCCAGCCGGATTACAATCTACGAGACCGGCGGCGAAGATCAAATCCGTTTCATCGAGGTCGACCCGAAGACCAAACAGACTTCCGAAGGCGAGGATTATCGCTCCATCTACGAACTTGGACTGGTGCCGCTGCTCCGTTTCGAGGACGGCTCGCTGCTCAGCGAAAATGCTGCGATCCTGCAATATCTGGCCGATCTGAAGCCAGAGGCCCGGCTCATCCCTGAAGATCCGATAGAGCGCGCCCGCCTGCAGCAATGGCTGTGTTTCATCGGAACGGAATTGCACAAGGCTTTGTTCATCCCGCTTTTCGATACGAAAGGCCCAGCGGGGACGCGAGAACACGCGCTTGCCAAACAGGACTCGCGATTGACGTTCCTCGACCGGCGTCTCAGCGACCGCGAGTATTTGCTGGACCGTTTCACGGTCGCGGACGCTTATCTGTTCACCGTCCTCAACTGGTCCGGTCCGACCCGGCTCGATCTGACGCGATGGCCGGCGATCGCGGCCTATCACAAATCCATGCGAACGCGGCCGGAGGTCGCGCGAGCGACGACAGAGGAATTTACGCTCTACCAGGCCGAGGTCGCACGGCATCGCAGCAATTAAGCCGAATATTCTTTTCGGCTGTTGCTGCCACCCTGGCGCCTCATCCTGAGGCGCCCCGAAGGGGCCTCGAAGGATGCTCCAGCCTGGACGTCCGTTTTCCGCAACCCTCGGCCGCAGCGCAATACCGGTGGGCGTCATCGACGGCGGCTTCTCGCGACCCACCCTTCGAGGCCGCTACGCGGCGCCTCAGGGTGAGGACGTTGGGTGGCAAATTGCGCGGAGACGAAATCATGACCGAAGCCGAAACCATCGTCCAAAGATTTGTGGCCGTGTGGAACGAGACCGATCCGGCTGAGCGCGCCCGATCCGTCAGGGAATTGTGGAGGCCCGACGGCCGCCACTACATGGGCGCCCACGACGTCGGCGGCCATGAGGCGGTCGAGGCGCGCGTCGCCGCTTCCAACCAGCGCAGCGTGCTCGAAGGCGGCGCCGAGTTTCGCCCCGCCACTCACATTCAGAAGCTGCCGGGCGTGGTCAAATTCCGCTGGGACATGGTGACGCGCGGAACTGCGGAAGTGCGGTCCGCCGGCGTCGGATTTCTGACCCTCGACGCGGAAGGGAAGATCGTCGCGGACTATCTGTTCGCGGAAAGCTGAGCCGATTGACGCGCTGACGACGGCAATCGATTGGGCAATGTCATCCCCGCGAACGCGGGGATCCAGTGTCGTAGGGCCGAGCGGCTCAATTATTTCCTGCGCTTTTCTGTCAGCGAAGCATCACACACTGGATCCCCGCGTTCGCGCTACAGTATGCAGACATCTTTGTTTGGTCCGCGAAGACGCGGGATAGTCCCCTTCTCCCCTTGCGGGAGAAGGTGGCCGAAGGCCGGATGAGGGGTCCGCGCCGCGAGAAAAGCATGTTCGAAGATTGGACCGGCCGCAATTGCCATTCTGGAAGCCGGGCAGAGGCCGGAAACGACCCCTCATCCCCCCTTCGGGGACCTTCTCCCGCAAGGGGAGAAGGGGGTAAACCCCATACTTCGCCTCAAATGAAATGTCTGCATACAATAGCGCGTTCGCGGGGATGACAGTAGGATTACGCTGCCAGTGCACTCACCTTCCCATTCACACGTACGAAGCATGAAATGAGATCGGCGAAGGGCGTGTGGCTTTGCCGCCGTGGCTGTGAGGAGCGGCGGCGCCCCGCCGCCGTGTCGATCACGCCCTCGTCGGCCTGCAAGGCCGACGCTCCTCAGTAGTCGCGGCCACCGGAGGCGTCCACGAATCCGACACCCCTCACCTTGCGACAAGCCCGAGCTCAACCCTTCGCTTCCTCGGCAGCCCTAGTGAAACGATGACGTGAGATTGGCGGATGTAGTCCTTGAGCTCACGATCGCTAAGCCCGGGCTTGCCGTAGTGCTGGATCCATTTCAGGCCACGCGAGGCCAGATAGGGCGCCGGGCGCAGGCCCGGCTCAGCCTTCAGCATCTCGAAGGCGATGTCGCTCACCTTGAAGGTGAAGCTCGGCTCGTCCTCCTGCCAGCCGCCGATTGCAAACACCTTGCCGCCAACTTTCCAGACATGCGATCCGCCCCACTGGACCACATGGGTCGCAGCAGGCAGCGCCCGGCAGAACGCGTTGAACTCATCGTAGGTCATGGCCCCGTCCCTTCGCCAACGTGGAGTACGGAGAAGCAGATTGTCAAAATCAGAATTCTTGAAGATTGTTTGCGTATTTCAGAATTTCATGCTACCCTGAGCATCTTTTCTTACGGATTAACAAAATGTCATTATCCAGAACGCCTCGCAGGCGCGCGACCTGCGCCGAAAAGGACATTCGCCAGATTCGCATCTACAACTGGCTCCAGGCCGGATTTTCGATCGACGAGATCGCCCGGCAGGAGAGGATCACGCGCAAGTGGACGCGCGATCTCATCGCGCGGATGCTGAAGGAGCGGAGCCAGGACGCCGTGGTCGCGCCAGGGGCGCTGGACGAGATCCGGCTCGAAGCGGCGCTCCGGCTCGCAGCCAAGGCGATCATCGAGAACAAGCTCGAAGGCATCGACCGGCTCATCAAGGTGATCGACCGCCTGCAGAAGCTGCGCGGCGCAGCGAAGAAACCGCCCTACGATTCCGACGCCCGTGCGCGACTGCTCGCCAAGCTCAATCTCAATGTGCAGCGGGTGGTGCGCATGAGGGAAGCGGAGGCGGAAAAAGAGGCGGCGGGAAATGCGCGCCGAGTCCCTCGCAACCCCCTGAAAACGCTCAAAACAGGCTGCTTAACAAGCGGACTTTAACGGCTTTTAACGGACTTTAATGGACGCTTAACGGACTTTAACCGGCGCTTAACGGCTCGCAAACGGACGCTTAACGGCTGTTAACGGACGAAAAGCCGCCGGCAGCGGTCGGCTGAGGCTCGTTTAGAAGTCCGAAGCCAGGCCCTTGACCTCCCAGTCGCCGTAGCGGACCGGGTCCTCGCCGCCGCGGCCACTGAACTCCTTCGGCGGAGAGGGACGCCCGGCGCGGCGGCGCGCTTCGGCTTCGGCGAGCGCGCGCTTCGCGGCCTCGCTCAGCGCTCTCGGCGGCTCCGGCTTTGGGGCAGGCTCGGCGTCGGTCATCCTCAACTCTTGTGCTCATAAAGTAGCCGCGCGCGTATCGTGCCTTCCAGCGCGCGGATGTCCGCGAGCACCTGCTGCGCTGTCGGCGGCGGAGGCGTCGGCGTCGAGCACGACATAGCCGATCTCGCCGCGCGTCTCATAATACTGCGCGGCGATGTTGACCGCGTGGCGCGCCAACAGCTCGTTGAGCTTGCCGAGCATGCCCGGCACGTTGCGCTGCACCTGGATGAAGCGCGTGCCGGCGGGCCGCGGCGGCAATTGCACCTGCGGGAAATTGACCGCGCCGACCGTCGAGCCGATGTCGCAGTAATCGATCAGCTTGCGCGCCACTTCCGTCGCCGATGCGCTCCTGCGCCTCTTCGGTCGAGCCGCCGATATGCGGCGTGAGGATCACGTTCTCGAGGCCCTGCAGCGGCGAGACGAATTTCTCGGCGTTGGACGCCGGCTCCTTCGGGAACACGTCGACCGCCGCGCCGCGCAGATGCCCGCGCTTAGCGCGGCGGCCAGCGCGTCGAGATCGACCACCGTGCCGCGCGCGTTGTTGATGAAATAGGCGCCGTGCTTCATCGGCGCGAACTCGGCCGCGCCGATCATGCCTCTGGTCGCCGGCGTCTCCGGCACATGCAGGCTCACGACGTCGCTCTGCGCGAGCAGGTCGTCGAGCGATCCCACGGGCTCGGTGTTGCCGTGGCGCAGCTTGTCGGTGTGATCGTAGAAGATCACCCGCATGCCCATGGCTCTCGGCGAGATTGGAAAGCTGCGAGCCGATGTTGCCGTAGCCGACGATGCCGAGCGTCTTGCCGCGCACTTCGTGGCTGTCGTTGGCCGACTTGTCCCAGCCGCCCTCATGCGCGCCGATCGAGCGCGGGAAGATGCGGCGCAGCAGCATCACGATCTCGCCGATGACCAGTTCCGCGACGCTGCGGGTGTTGGAGAAGGGCGCGTTGAAGACCGGCACGCCGAGGCTCAGCGGCCGCATCGAGTCGACCTGATTGGTGCCGACGCTGAAGCAGCCGACCGCGATCAGCCGGTCGGCGGCTTCGAGCACGTGTGGCGTGATCTGCGTGCGCGAGCGGATGCCGAGGATATGCACGCCCTGGAGCGCCTCGATCAGCGCCTCGCCGTCCAGCGCCTTCTGGTGGCCGCTCGAGGTTGGAATAGCCCGCTGCGCGGAACAGCTCGACAGCGCTGTCGTTGATGCCTTCAAGCAGCAGGACGCGGATTTTTTCCTTGGGCAGCGAAAGCTGGGAATTCGAGGGCAAAGACAAGAGACGGCGCCTGTGTTGAGCCGCCGGGCGCGGCCCGCTGCACATAGTGCGAACGTTGCCCTAGCGCAAACTCTCCACCACGCCCATAAAGCGCTTCACCCGTTCCGGGTCGACCGCTTTCCAGGTGTCGCCGTCGACCTTGAAATGCGTGCCGATCACGCAGCCGTCGGCGATCGCGAAAATGTCCCTGACGTTATCGATATTGACGCCGGTGTTGGCGAACAGCGGCGTCTCGACCGCCTCGCGAACCTTTTTGAGCGCCGTCTGATCGACCGCTTGCCCCGTCAGCGGCCCCGACACCAGAATGGCGTCGGCGAGCGAGGAAAACACGGCGCTCTTCGCACGCAACTCGATCGGCCGCTGATCGAGCGAATAGGCGAACTCCGCATTGACGTTGAACAGCAGTTTTAGATCGGCTCTGCCGAGGGCGGCGCGCAGCCGCACGGCCGCCGCGCAATCCGGCGCCCACACCCCCATGTCGGAAGCAAACACGCCCGTAAAAATCTCGCGCGCGAATTGCGCGCCGGTCGCGACGGCGAGCGCGACGCTCGCGACCGGGTCCCAAAGGTAGTTGACGCCGAAGGGAACCTTCAGCTGCGGCTTCACCGCCTGAACGATCGCCGTCATCGCGGCGAGGCCCTCGGGCGGCGCCTTGAGCTGATAGGGACGATCGTTCTCGTTGCCAAACATGATGGCGTCGACCCCGCCTGCCTGGAGATTGCCGACGTCGGCGAGCACGTCGTCGATCAGCTTCGCCATGCCGCCCCGGCGGTCGTAGCCGGGCGCGCCCGGCAGCGCGCCGATATGCGCCATGGCGATGACGACTTTCTTTTTCGGGCCGAAGAAATCAAACACGACGCGGCTCCTTACACGCCAGCGGCAACTTCGCTTCGAGCGCAAGCGCGCGCGTTGCCTAGCCGCGCGAGGCGCCAAGCACAAACGCTTTTTCACTTTGAGAGGCGCGCTCGGTTTGCGATAGACTCGTTCGCGTGAGCATGGATTGGACGGGCGCATGACCACGCCGACATTTCCCGAACTGGCCGGCGCGAGCGCGATCGTCACGGGCGGGGCGACGGGCATCGGGCGCGCGATCGCCACCGCGCTCGCGCGGCAATCCGCCAAGGTGACCATCGCCGACATCGACTTCGCGGGCGCCAAGGCCGCCGCCGCCGCGATCGGCGGTTTCGCGGTCGAGATCGACGTGCGTCGTCGCGACTCCGTCGAGGCCGCCTTCGCGGCGGCTGAAGCGCATATGGCCGGCTTCGACATCCTCATCGCCAATGCCGGCGTCTCCACGATGAGCCGTGCGCTCGATATCACCGACGAGGAGTGGAACTACAATTTCGACGTCAACGTGCGCGGCGTGTTTCTCTGCAATCAGGTCGCCGCCCGCCGCTTCAAGGCGGCCGGGCGCGGCGTGATCGTCAACACCGCTTCGCTCGCCGCCAAGGTCGGCGCTCCGCTGCTCGCGCACTATTCGGCGAGCAAGTTCGCCGTGCTCGGCTGGACGCAGGCGCTCGCGAGAGAACTCGCCCCGGCCGGCATCCGCGTCAACGCCGTATGCCCGGGCTTCGTCAAGACGGGCATGCAGAGCCGCGAGATCGAATGGGAAGCGAGCCTGCGCGGCGTCGAGCCGGATCGGGTGGTCGCGGACTACGTCGCGCAGACTCCGCTCGGGCGGCTCGAGACCCCCGAGGACGTCGCCGACGTCGTCGTTTCCTTTGCTCCAATTCGGCGCGCTTCATGACCGGCCAGGGGATTAACGTCACCGGCGGCGTCTACATGACCTGACCGGCGCGGAGACCTCATGGCGTCCATCGTTTTCGAGCGGGTCGGCAAACGCTATGCCGACGGACATCAGGCGATTCGTGCTCTCGACCTCACGATTCCCGACGGCGAGTTTCTGGTGCTCGTCGGGCCGTCGGGGTGCGGGAAATCGACGGCGCTGCGCATGATCGCGGGCCTCGAGGAAATCTCGGAAGGGCGTCTGCTGATCGATGGCGCCGTCGCCAACCACCTGGCGCCGAGAGACCGCGACGTCGCGATGGTGTTTCAATCCTATGCGCTTTATCCGCATATGACGGTCGCCCAGAACATCGGCTTCGGACTTTCCGCGCGAGGGGCGAGCAAGGCGGAAATCTCGGCGAAGGTCAGCGAGACGGCAAAACTGCTGGAGCTGGAAGACCATCTTGCGCGCAAGCCCGGCGAGCTCTCAGGCGGCCAGCGGCAACGCGTCGCGATGGGCCGCGCCATCGCGCGGCGGCCGAAGGCTTTTCTCATGGACGAGCCGCTCTCCAATCTCGACGCGCGCCTGCGCGGTCACATGCGCTCCGAGATCGCGCGGATCCAGAAACTGTCAGGCGCCACGACCGTTTACGTGACGCACGACCAGATCGAGGCGATGACGATGGGCGACCGCGTCGCGGCGTTCCGGGGCGGCGTTCTCCAGCAGGCGGGACCGCCGCGCTCGCTCTACGACACCCCCGCGAACCTGTTCATCGCCGGCTTCATCGGCGCGCCGACCATGAATTTTATTCGCGCGAAGATCGAGGCGTCCGAGGAGGGCGTTGTCGCCGTCGCCGGCCAGTTCCGGCTGCCGCTGACGCCGGCGCGGCTCGCCGCGTCGCCGGGGCTTCAGGCCTATGCAGGCAGTGAAGTCATGATGGGCGTGCGGCCGAGGCGCTGCATCCAGGAAGCGCCGACGGGGCGGGCGCGCTGGCGGGCGTCGTCGCCTTCGTCGAGGATTTTGGCGCCACCGACTCGTCCATCTCGACGTCGAAAATGCCGAAAACCTCAGCGAGATCGCGACCGAGCCGGACGAGGTCGCCCTGTCCCGCCCGCGCCTGCGCGCCTTGATCCCCGCCGATCGACCGGTCCGCGCCGGCGAGCGCCTCGTGCTGAGCGTCGAGGCCGAACGCGTCGCATTTCTTCGACCTCGAGAGCGAGAATGCCATCCACTGACGTCGTCGCCGGGCTCGACATCGGCACGACCTCGACGATCGCCGTCGTGATGACGGCGCGGGGCGAAGTGCTCGGCTCGGCTTCCCGCCCCTGCGCGCTCTTTTCGCCCGAGCCTGGCTTCGCGGAAGCGGATCCCGCTGAATGGTGGGCGAACGCCTGCGCGACGCTGAAGGAAGCGATCCGCGCCGCGGGCGTCGCGCCGCGCGCGATCTGCGTAACCGGCATGCTGCCGGCCGTCGTCGCGCTCGACGGCGACGGGCGGCCGTTGCGGCGCAGCCTTCAGCAGAGCGACGCGCGCGCGCCGCGAGGTCGAAGGGATGCGGGCCCGGCTCGACGAAGCCAGTTTCCTTGCCCGGACCGGACAGGGCATCACCCAGCAGCTCGTCGCGCCGAAACTGCCTGGATCGCCGCCCACGAACCGCAGATTTTCGAGCGGATCGCCCATGTCGTCGGCTCCTACGACTACATCAACTATCGCCTGACGGGCCGACTGACGGTCGAGCGCAACTGGGGCTCTGGAGGCGGGTTTCGTCGATCTCGCCGACCACTCAACTGAAGGCGGACCTGATCGCGCTGTCCGGCCTGCCGGGAGAGCCGATCCCTGAGCTCGTCGCCGCGCATCAGCACGGTGGGGCTGGTACCGAGCGAAGCCGCAGCTGCGACCGGCTTGCAGGAAAGCTGCTGGTATTCGGCGGCGCCGCCGACCACATCGCCTCCGCGCTTGCCGCCGGTCTCACCGAAGCCGGCGACGTCCTGCTCAAGTTCGGCGGCGCGGGCGACATCGTCGCGATCGCCGACAAGCCCGCGCCGGACCGCCGGCTGTTCCTCGACTACCACCTCGTGCCCGGGCTCTATGCGCCGAACGGCTGCATGGCCTCCTCGGGCTCGATGCTGCGCTGGCTCGCGGCGGATCCTCGGCGGGCTACGCTCGCAGAGCTCGACGCTGAAGCCGCGGCGATCGCGCCTGGCGCCGAGGGCGTCAGGATGCTGCCGTATTTTCTTGGGCGAGAAGACCCCGATCCACGACCCTTACGCGAGAGGGACGCTGACCGGCCTCAGCCTTGGCCACACGCGCGGCCACATCTGGCGGGCCGCGCTCGAGGCGGTCGCCTGCGGCTTTCGCCATCACCTGCAGGTGCTCGCCGATACCGGCCGTGCCGGCGCGCCAGCTCTACGCCTCCGACGGCGGCAGCCGCAGCGCGGTCTGGATGCAGATCGTCGCCGACGTCTGCGGCGGTCGAGTGCGGACGCTCGCCGACTCGCTCGGCTCCTCGGTCGGCGCCGCCTGGGTCGCGGCGGTCGGCCTCGGCCTCGCCGAGTGGGAGCGACGTCGCTGAAGCGCGCCGGCTCGGCGCGTCGTTCTCCCCGCAGCCCGATTGCGTCTCCCTCTACGATCGTGTCTACGCCGATTATGGGGCGCTCTATCAGAGCCTCAAACCTTTCTTTGCACGCGGAACCCAAGCATGATTTCGGCGATCGCCTGGGACATCGACGGCACGCTGATCGACAGCGAGCCGACGCATCAGGCGGCGCTGGCTGAAGTGTCGGCGCGCTACGGCGTCGAGATCTCGCCCGATGACCGCCGCTTCACCGGCGTCGCGCTGGAGGGCGTCTGGACGATGCTCGCGCCCCGCTATCCCGCCGACCTCGATCGGCAGGCCTGGTTCGAAGCGATCGTCTCGACCTATGTCGCGATGGCGCCCGCCCTTCGCCCGTTTCCGGGCGCGCGGGAAACCGTGGAGGCGCTGGCGCGGGGCGGCCTGTTGCAGGGCTGCGTCTCCAACTCGGGCCGAAGGATCGTCGACGCCAATCTCGCCGCCCTCGGCTTCTCAAACCTGTTCCGGTTCTCGATCGCGCGCGAAGACGTCGAGTTCGGCAAGCCCGATCCCGAGCCTTACCGGCTCGCCTGCCGCCGCTTCGGCCTCGCGCCCGAGACCGTGCTCGCGGTCGAAGACAGCGCCGTCGGCGCCGCCTCCGCCCGCGCCGCCGGACTGTCGGTCGTCAGGATCGACGAGCAGGGCTGGCGCTATCAGGCGGTGCTGGACGCGGCGCGGAGGGCGTGAAAGCACAAAAAAACCGGCGCCCTTCGCGGGACGCCGGCTTGTTCAAAAACCTCGCAGCCTGAATGTCAGGCGGCTTCTTCGATGTCCGCCTCTTCGGCTTCGCCCTCGGCGCCCTCGCCTTTCGGCGCGCGCTTGACGTTCTTGCGGAGCTGCGTCTCAATCATCTTCAGCGCCTCGGTCTCGGTCAGCCGATGCACCGCGGCGATCTCGCGCATCATCCGGTCGAGCGCGGCTTCGTAAAGCTGGCGCTCGGAATAGGACTGCTCGGGCTGCGCCTCGGAGCGGAACAGGTCGCGCACGACTTCGGCGATCGCGTTGATGTCGCCGGAGTTGATCTTGGATTCATACTCCTGCGCGCGCCTCGACCACATCGTGCGTTTTATGCGCGCGCGGCCCGTGAGGATCTCGAGCGAGCGGCGCGCGGCCTCCGGATCGGAAAGCTTGCGCATGCCGACGCCCGCGACCTTCGAGGTCGGAACGCGCAGCGTCATCTTGTCCTTGACGAAGTTGATGACGAACAGTTCTAGCTTGAACCCGGCTACCTCCTGCTCCTCGATGGAGACGATCTGCCCGACGCCATGCGCCGGATAGACCACGAACTCGCTCAACTTGAAGCCGTGTCGAATTGCCGCTTGTCTTCATAGTTTTCTGTTCGCCGTTCTGTTCGTCTTTTTCGATTCTGGTGGGCGCCGCCGCCGTCTTCGGGGGCGCGGGCTTTGCCGTGGCCGGAGCCGCGACTTTTACGGGCGCAGCCGGGGCTGCGGCCTTTTCGACAGCCGTCGGCGCCTGAGGCGCGACGACGGACTCAGTTTTGACTGCCGCTTCGACTTTGGCGGCGGTTTCGACGCGGGCTGCGATTTCCATCTTTGGCGTCGCCTTTTCCAGGTTCGCCGCGACCTTGACCGGAACTGCCGGAACCGGCGCCGCCGCGACGGGAGGCGCCTTCACAGGCTTCGCCGTCGCCCGCGCGGTCGCCGCCGCGCGCGCAGTCACGCGCTTCGCCTCGGGGCGATTCGTCGTCTTGGCGCGCGTCCGCGCAGTTTTCGTCTTGCCGGTCGCCTTCGCAGCCGGTCTGCTGACTTTCGACTTTGTCTTCACCGGTTTGGCCTTCACTGACTTGCGCGTCGCACCCGCCTTGCCTTTCGGCGCGGAAGTCGCCACTTCCGACTTCCTGACGAGGTCCGATTTGGCAGTCCTGGCTTTCGCCGAGCCGGTCCTGCCCTTGGTCGGGGCGGCTCCGGACTTGGACTTAGGCTTCTTGACTGCCGGCTTCGACGCTTTGGACTTGCTTTTCTTCTGCGCCGTCATGGGCTGAGAACTCCGAACGCCGCACGGAAAACCACGCGCATAACAAAAACGCATGCGCCAATCGTTCCGTACGCTTGCAAGGACCTGCGAGATGTTCGCGCCCGCCCCGCCGCGCGTTCAGCCCGTTTCCCTAGTTAACTTTACCTTTAGCACAATTTTCTCACAAAATCAAAAGCTATGCGCGCCGCGAGGCGACCCTTCGCCGCTTTCGGTAAAAAATCCGCGGCCTGCGCCATCAAATTTTCAGTCGCCCTCGCCGGGATCGGACGAAAACAGCTCGAGTTTGCCGGGCTTGCCGTCGAATTCCTTCGCGTCCTCCGGCGGTTCGCGCTTGGCCGTGATGTTCGGCCAGACTTGGCGTAATCCGTGTTGAGCTTTAGCCACGAATTCGAGATTGGGTTCGGTGTCCGGCTTGATCGCTTCGGCCGGGCATTCCGGCTCGCAGACGCCGCAGTCGATGCACTCGTCCGGATGGATGACGAGCATATTCGCGCCTTCATAGAAGCAATCGACCGGGCAAACCTCCACGCAGTCCATGTATTTGCACTTGATGCAATTTTCTGTGACGATGTAGGTCATCGGCTCTGGGTCCCTAAGGCAACTGGAGTTCGCGGCTGGCGCGCATGCTTGTCGGCGGATGGAGAAGGCCTGTTGCCGCTAAGGCCTTTTGTCGCGCCTTTCAAGCAGCGGCTTCAAGGCGGCGAGCTTGGCGAACGGCGAGTCCGGATCGGCGACCGGCGGCCGCGGCTCGCGGCGGGGCGGCCGATCCCCCTGCGGACGGTCGTCGCGCCGATCGTCGCGCTTCTGATCCTTGAAGGGCGGCCCGCGGCGATCGCCTCGAAAATCGCCGCGTCCCTGGCCATGGCGACCCTCTCTGGCCGGGCCCGCGGCTGCGGCGCCTCGGCGGCAGGCGCGGGCGCCGGCGCTTGCCGGGGCGGGGGCGCGGGTTTCGGCTCCTTCGGCCCGCCACACGATGCGCCCCGTTCCCTCGGGCGGCAGCGCACGATGATGGCGGTGATGCCTGCTGGGCTCGGCGCGGCGCCGGCCGCCAGATCTCGATGATCGGGTCTTCCTCGGCGGCGGCAGCCGATGACGTGGCCGCTTCCGCGTCCGAGGGCTCGCTTGCCGGCGCTTCTTGCGCCTCGCCCGAATCGGACTCTGCCGCCGTCGTCTCGGCGGCCTCGAGGGCGGCGGGCTCCTCCACGGCGGCGGGCTCCTCCTGGCGGCTGAAACTTCGGCCTCCGCCTCAGCGGGTTCCGACGCGGCGGCTACCGGGTTTTCTGCCGAATTCGGCGACGGGGCGTCAGGTTCGGCGACGGCTTCCGGCAAAGCCGGTTCAACTTCGCCGAACGCCTCATCCGTTTCGGCCAAAACCTCGTCGGCGTGCGCTTCCGGCCCGGCTTCGACCACGTCCGCCGCGAGGTCGGCGTCAGCGACCGTCGCTTCGGCTTCCAAAACTTCGGCCTCTGGAGTCGACGGCTCCTCGCCCTCATGCGCTTCCGAGGCCGCCGCCTCGGGCTCCACGGCGCCTTCGGCGGCTTGACGACAGGGGCTGCCTTCGGCCTTCGACTCGGCGCTTGCGCATCGCCGCCTCGTGCTCCGACTTCTTGACCTGGTGGCTTTCGAAGCCGAGCGAGCGCAGGATCGAGGCGAAGGCCTCGCCCGCGCAGCCGGTCAGCGAGGTCATCTGCTGTGTGACGATGAAGCCCGCGGCTCGGCGGCTGCCGCCGCCCGGCCGCATAAGGTCCGGGATCGCGGCGCGGATGAGATCGGTCAGACGCTCGACGATGTCGACGCGCACGACGCGCTCGCCGCACAGCCGAAAGCCGGCGATGCGGTAGGCGTCGGGCGACAGCAGCGCCGTCGACCGGGAACGAAGTGCGGCCCGCCGCGGCGAAGCGAGCAGCTTGTCGGCGTCCGGCTCGCCGCCGTGCTTCAGCCCCCAAAGTTGCGAGCAGAGCGCGCGCGCCGCGGGCTTCAGCAGCGCCGGAACAAACACATAATGCGCGCCGAAGCGCACGCCGAGCTTGCGCAACGCAGCCGCGCGCGTTCTGATCGAGCGCCTTGACCTGCTGGCGCATGTCGTCGCGATCGAGCACGCCGAGCGCTGGCGATCAGTTTGGCGGCGAGCTCCGCGACCGCATCCCGGCGCGCCCTCGGGGGCTCCGCGAGCGCCTGCAGCGGCCCCAGAACCTTGTGCATATGCGCGGCGACCCAGAGCGAAAGCCGCCGCTCCGCCGCCTCGCGGTTTTCCGCCGGCAAGCGCGTCGTCGGCGAGCAGCACGGCGCGAGGCTTCAGCAGCTCCTCGCCGCCGACCAGCCTGCCGACGGGATCGCCGAGCCAGCGGATGACGCCGTCGCTCGCCAGCACGATCGAAGTAATCGACGGATTGCGCGAACCGTTCCGCGCGCGACGACGAGCTCCTTGACGAGCTCGGCCTGCGCAGGCTTCGGGATCTTCCGGGTCGCCGGCGTCGAGCTGCTGAAATCCGCGCAAATCCGAGAAGTCGAAGGCTCGGCGCGACTTCGATCGGCGGCGACGTCGGACGTTTCCGGCGCGCCCGCGCGGCGCGTCCTCGACTTGCGACGGTTCGTCTTCGGTCATCCGGCTTCCTTTCGCTCGTCGCCCGACGTCCCTTGATCGCGCGTCGGCGCAGGATCTCGGCGCCGCCTTTGAGCGGCCCCGCTCTTTACTCCGACGATCGCTCTGCACGCCAAGGCGTAGGCGCGCGACACGACGCGGCATGGCGCTTCGACAGCGCCGCAGCGCGTAGCGTCAGGCGGCGCTCGAATTCCGACTGAACAAGCTGGCATGTACAGAAACTTCTTCTCGGTCGGCGCGCTGACCGCCCTCTCCCGCCTGACCGGCTTCCTGCGGGAGATGGTCGATCGGCGCGCTGATGGGCCAGAGCGCGCTCGCCGACGCCTATTTCGTCGCGCTCCGGCTGCCCAACCAGTTTCGCGCCATTTTCGGCGAAGGCGCCTTCAACTCCGCCTACATTCCTACCTACTCGCGCGTCTTGACATCCGAGGGCGAGCCCGCGCACGCGTTTCGCAAGCCGCATCCTCGCCATTCTCGTCATCAGCCAGATCGTCCTGCTCGCGCTCGTCTAGCTCGACACGCCGCTGTTCGTCGAGATCATCGCGCCGGGCTTCGGCAACGGATCCGGGCAAGTTCGATCTCGCGGTCGCGATGACGCGCATCACCTTTCCCTATCTCGCCTTCATCACGATCGCGACGCTGCAATCGGGCACGCTCAACGCCCACGGCTATTTCGCGGTCGCCGCCTTCGCGCCGGTGCTGCTCAACCTTTTCATCATCGGTTTCCTCGCCTTGCGTTCCTGTTCCCGAATGCCGGCGTCGCGGCCAGCTGGGGCGTGGTCGTCTCCGGCGTCGCGCAGCTCGCCCTGCTGGTGTGGGAATCGTGGCGGCGCGGCGTGCTCGAGCGGTTCGCCTGGCCGAAGATCGATGCGGAGGTGGCGCAATTCTTCCGCAAGCTCGGTCCCGCGGTGATCGGCTCGGCCGGACAGCAGATCGCGATCCTCGCCGACACGATCCTCGCCTCCGGGATGCCGACCGGCGCCGTCGCCTCGATCAACTACGCCGACCGGCTCTATCAACTGCCGCTCGGCGTGATCGGCGTCGCGGCCGGCACGGTGCTGGTGCCGGAGATGACGCGCCGCATCGCCTCGGGCGACGCAATCGGGGCCGCGCGGGCGCAGAATCGCTCGATCGCGCTGTCGCTCGCGCTGAGCGCGCCCTTCCTCGTCGGCTTTCTGCTGATCCCGGATCTGATCATCGGCGGCGCCTACCAGCGCGGCGCTTTCGACGCGGCCGCGGTTCTGCGCTCCTCGCAGGTGCTCGCGGCCTATGGCTTCGGGCTCATTCCGATGGTGCTGATCCGCTCCGCGGTCGCCGCCTTCGTGTCGCGGGGCGACACGCGCACGCCGATGTTCTGTTTCTTCGGCGGCCTCGCCGTCAATCTGGCGCTGAAAATCGTGCTGTCCGGCCCGCTCGGGCCGGTCGGCCTCGCCATCGCAACCGCCGCCGGCGCCTGGATCAATTTCGGCCTGCTTATCGGCGTCGCCCGGCTCTGGCGCTACTCCATTCCCGACGACAAGCTTTATGAGAACATCGCGCTGATGCTGTTCGCCGCCGCGGGCGCGGCGCTTAGCGTTCCGCCTTCGCTCGCCGGTTTTGGCGCCCTCGCTGGCGAGCTTCCCTGGCTCAGGAAGGAATTCGTGCTCGCCGCGACATTCGCCGCGTTGAGCCTCGTCTATCTCGCGCTATACGCTGGCGCGGCGAGGCTGTTCGGGCGGACTTTTCGGCGGCAGCTCACGTGACGGAGCTTGAGGAGACAAGGCGATGAGCGTTCCGGCATCGGTCGTGATCGTCGGCGCGGGCCACGGCGGCGTGCAGGCGGCGGCGAGCCTGCGCGAGGAAGGTTTTGAGGGACGCATCGCGCTCGTCGGCGACGAGATGGAAATGCCCTACCACCGCCCGCCGCTTTCCAAGGCGTTCCTGAAAGGCGAGATCGATCATGGCGGCCTCGCGCTACGCGGCGAAGCGTTTTTCCACGAGCATCGCATCGACCTCGTGTTCGGCGCGAAGGCGATCTCGCATCGACCGCGGCACGAAGCGGCTCGAGCTCGAAAGCGGCGTGAAGCTCGACTACGACCGGCTGATCCTCGCCACCGGCGCGCGCGCCCGCGAACTGCAAGATTCCCGGCGCGGATTTCTCGCAACGTCCATGCGCTGCGCGCGATGCGCGACGCGGTGGCGATCCGCGCGGAGCTTGGCGCCGGCAAGCGCGTCGTCATCATCGGCGCCGGCTTCATCGGGCTCGAAATCGCGGCGACCGCGCCAGAAACTCGGCGGCGCGGTGACGATCCTGGAGATCGCCGATCGCGCCATGGGTCGCGCGATCTCGCCCGCCATGTCCTCTTTCTTCGCCGATGCGCATCGCGCCTTCGGCGCCGACCTCAAGCTGATGACCGGCGTCGCCGCGATCCGCGGCGCGGACGGAAGGGCAACGGAAGTCGAGACGACGACCGGCGAAATCCTGCCGGCCGATGCCGTGATCGTCGGCGTCGGCATTGTCGCGGAAGACGCGCTCGCGCTGCAGTCTGGCCTAGCTTGCGACAACGGCATCGTGGTCGACGAGACGATGACGACCTCGGATCCCTCGATCTACGCGATCGGCGATTGCGCTTCCTTCCCGAGCCGGCTGCTCGATCGGCGGGTGCGGCTCGAATCCGTGCAGAACGCGACCGATCAGGCGAAATGCGCGGCGAAAGCCATCCTCGGCAAGGCGTCCCCCTATGACGCGCTGCCGTGGTTCTGGAGCGATCAGGGCGATCTCAAATTGCAGATCGCCGGCCTCTCGCATTTCGTCGACGCGTGGGTGACGCGCGGCGATCCCGCGAGTCGAGCCTTCGCGGTGTTCGGCTTCCTGGAGGGCTCGCTGCGCGGTCGTCGAGACGGTCAACAAGGGCGCGGAGCACATGGCGGCGCGCCGGCTCATTCCGGCGCACGCGAGCATCACGCCGGAACAGGCGGGCGACCTTTCCTTCGACCTGCGCAAGCTCGCGATGAGCCTGAAGCCGGCGTGACCCGCCGGGCCGTCAATCGTCATTGCGAGTGTAGCGAAGCAATCCATCTTGCCGTGATGCGTGCTTTGTCAGGAAAGCCCTCTTCGCTTCAGCATGGATTGCTTCGCTGCGCTCGCAACGACGGGCTTCGCTTCGATCGCTTTTGAGGAGAGCGCTCTCTAGTTCCCCGCTGCTTGCAGCGCCATCCGCGCCATCAGCGGCACGGCTTCGCCCATCTTGATGCCGCGCTCGGGATTGGAGGCGTTGCCGTCGAGCGCGCGCTTGTAGACGCCCTGCACGATCGCCGCGATGCGGAAGAAATTGAAGGCGAGCAGGAAGTTCCAGTTGCGGGACTTCGCTCAACCCCATGCGCTCGCAATAGGTCGCGACATATTGCTCCTCGGTCGGGATGCCCAGCGCATTGCGGTCGAGGCCGGCGAGGCCTCTCGACTCTCCTGCATTCGGCAGCCGCCATTGCATGCACTGATAGGCGAGATCGGCGAAGGGATGGCCGAGCGTCGACAGTTCCCAGTCGAGCACCGCGACCAGCTTCGGCGAGCTTTTGTCGAACATCATGTTGTCGATGCGATAGTCGCCGTGGGTCAGCGAAATGCGCCCGTCGTCCGGCGGGATGTTCTGGCCGAGCCAATCGATCAGCCGGTTCATGTCCGGCACGTCGGAAGTCTCGCTGGCGCGGTACTGATCGGTCCAGCGCTGCCATTGCCGCTGGAAATAATTGCCGGGCCTGCCGTAGTCGGTCAGCCCCGCCGCGACGAGATCGATTTTCTGGAGTTTGACGAGCGTGAGGTTCTGCTGGTCGTAGATCTCTGTGCGCTCTTCTTTCGAAAGCTCAGGCAGAGCGGGGTCCCAAAAGATGCGCCCGTCGACATGACCCATCAGGAAGAACACCGAGCCGATGACGCTTTCGTCCTCGCAGAGCGCCAGCGCGCGCGGGACGGGGAAACCCTGGCCCCCTAGCGCGCGCATCACCCGATATTCGCGCTCGACCATATGCGCGGATTTGAGCAGTTTCCCGGCCGGCTTGCGCCTCAGCACGTAGCGGGCGCTCGCTGTCTCGATCAGATAGGTCGGGTTCGACTGCCCGGTCGGGAATTTTTTGGCGACGCTCGGGCCCTTGAAGCCCTCGACATGCGCGCCGGCCCAGGCGTCGAACCCGCT
Source organism: uncultured Pseudomonadota bacterium (assembly GCA_963710855.1). Taxonomy (GTDB): domain Bacteria; phylum Pseudomonadota; class Alphaproteobacteria; order Rhizobiales; family Beijerinckiaceae; genus Roseiarcus. The sequence goes on from CAVQBX010000031.1 coordinate 93,900, forward strand.
CATATCCTCGGGAAAGCCGCTCATCTACTTGAGCTTTCGTTGGTGTAGCGCGCGAGTTCGGCCTTGGAGATGACGCGGCGATGCACGGCGTCGGGCCCGTCGGCGAGCCTCAGCGTGCGCACCCCGGTCCACATGCGCGCCAGCGGGAAATCCTGGCTGACGCCGGCCGCGCCATGCATCTGCACCGCCTGATCGATCACTTCGAGCGCGACGCGCGGCGCGATGACCTTGACCTGCGAGATGTACGGCGCCGCGGCGCGATTGCCGAGCGTATCCATCGCCCAGGCGGCCTTGAGGCAGAGAAGGCGCGCCATCTCGATGCTCATGCGCGCCTCTGCGATGATGTCGCGATTGGCGCCGAGCTGGGCAAGTTTCTGGCCGAACGCCTCGCGCGAAACGGCGCGACGGCACATTGCTTCAAGCGCGCGCTCCGACTGCCCGATGGCGCGCATGCAATGGTGGATGCGGCCGGGGCCGAGCCTCCCCTGCGCGATCTCGAAGCCGCGGCCCCGGCCCAGCACCAGCGCATCCTTGGGCACGCGCACGTTCTCGAAGCGGATGTGCAGATGGCCGTGCGGCGCATCGTCGCTGCCATAGACCTTCATGGCGCGAAGTTTTTTGATGCCGGGCGTATCGGCGGGCACGAAGAACATCGAATGGCGCGCGTGTTTTGGCCCGCTCGGATCGGTCAGGGTCATGGTGATGTAAAGAGAACAGCGCGGATCGCCCGCGCCCGAGGACCACCATTTCTCGCCGTTCAGCACCCAGTCGCCGCCGTCTTCCTTTGCGTCCATCGCGATATTGGTCGCGTCCGACGACGCCACCGCCGGTTCGGTCATCAGGTAGGCCGAGCGCGCCTTGCCTTCGAGGAGGTTCGGAAGCCAGCGCGCTTTCTGCGCTTCCGTTCCGTAGCGCTCGATCACCTCCATGTTGCCGGTGTCGGGGGCGGAGCAGTTGAACACTTCCGGGGCGAGCATGGACCAGCCCATTTCCTCGGCGAGATAGGCATATTCGACCGTTTTCAGGCCATAGCCGCGCTCGGAATCGGTCAGCCAGAAGTTCCAAAGGCCCTTCGCTTTGGCCTTGGCCTTCAGCCCTTCGAGAATCTCCAGCATGCGCGGCGTATATTCGAAGCGATTGCCGCCCTTGCCGATTTCGGCCTCGAATTCCTCCTCGACGGGGATCACTTCGTTGCGCACGATGTCGCGCACCGCTGATATGAGCGGCTTGACCTTGTCGGTGACGCCGAGATCCATGCATTCCTCCCCTTGAACGATCGACGCAATTTGCGCCCACGCCGCCGCGCGGCGCAAGTTTTCATTCAGCCAATAAGAGAAAGGGGCCGCGAACGGCCCCCTTCGTGTCATTTAGCGATTGGCTCCCCGCTTACTTCGGGAAGGGCGGGTGCGTATCGGAATCCGACTGCAGATAGTCCAGAATATCGGCGCGCTTCTGGCCGTCCAATTCGCCGGGATAGGTCATCTTGGTGCCGGGAACGTAAGCCGACGGTTTGGTGATGAAGGTGTTGATGTCTTCGTAGGTCCAGTTGCCGCCCTTGGCCTTCATGCCGTCGGAATAGGCGAAGCCGGGATAGGAACCCTTCGGACGGCCGATCACGTCATAGAGCGGCGGCCCGACCTTCGGGACGCCGCCCTTTTCGAATGAATGGCAGGCCTGGCAGACTTTGACGTCCGCCTCGCCCTTCTTGAGGTCGGCCTTCGCGAAAAGGTCGGGAAGCGGGGTTTCCTTCGGCGCCTCTGCGGGCTTGGCGGCGGCTTCGCCGCTCGGCAGTTCGTAACCACCCTTCGGGCCAAACGGCGGCGAGAAGATCGCCGAGGTGAACACGCCGAGACCCTGGGTCAGCAGCAGCACCATCAGCAAAGCCATCAGAATCTTGTTGGCGTCCGTCGTCTGCATTCCAGCCCGCGCCTCGATAGGTTCTCGTCTGCATTCGCGGAAAAACCTGCCCCCGCAGGACCGCCGCGCGCGGCCCTGATTAGCCGCTTTGCGCGCGACTTGGCAACACGTATAAGCGCGCCAAATCGCCCTTTTGTCGCGCAACCGCCCTGCCCCAGCGTAACCCTTTTGTCCAATCCGATCGTCATCATACCGGCCCGCCTCGGCTCGACCCGCCTGCCGGGCAAGCCGCTCGCCGACATCCACGGCGAGCCGATGATCGTGCATGTCTGGCGCCGGGCGTGCGAAGCCGACGTCGGGCCGGTGCTGGTCGCCGCCGACGCGCCCGAAATCGTCGGGGCGATCGCTGCGGCCGGCGGCGAGGCGGTGCTGACGCGCTTCGATCATTCCTCCGGCTCCGACCGTATTTTCGAGGCCGTATCCGCCTTCGATCCCGAAGGGCGACATGACGTCATCGTCAACGTCCAGGGCGACCTGCCGACGATCGAAAAGGCGGCGGTCAGGGCCTGCCTCGCTCCGCTCGCCGACGGAGCAAGTCGATATCGCCACTCTGGCGACCCCGATCCGGCGAGAAGACGGAGCGCGACGATCCCAATGTCGTGAAGGCGGTCGGCACGCCGTCCGGCCCCGGCCGGCTGCGCGCGCTCTACTTTACGCGCGCCCGCGCTCCCTGGGGCGAGGGCGAGCTGTTGCACCACATCGGCCTCTACGCCTATCGCCGCGCCGCGCTCGCCCGCTTCGTCGGCCTGCCGCCCTCGCCGCTCGAAAAGCGCGAGCGGCTCGAACAGTTACGCGCGCTCGAAGCCGGGATGCGCATCGACATCGCGCTCGTCGACACCCCGCCGCTCGGCGTCGACACGCCGGAAGACCTCGAGCGGGCGCGGGAATGGCTCAAGCCAAGATCAAGACGATGACCTCAAAGAAATATATCGCCTACCAGGGCGAACCCGGCGCCAATTCGCACATCGCCTGCGTCGAGAATTTCGCCGATTTCGAGCCGCTGCCCTGCCCGACCTTCGAGGACGCGTTCGCGGCCTTGCAGGAAGGAACCGCCGAGCTCGGCATGATCCCGATCGAGAACTCGATCGCCGGCCGCGTCGCCGATATCCACAATCTGCTGCCGGCCTCCAACCTGCACATCATCGGCGAGACTTTTTTGCCAATTCACTTCCAGCTGCTTGGCGTCGCCAACGCCCGCAAGGAGGGTTTGCGCGAGGTGCGCAGCCATGTGCACGCGCTCGGCCAGTGCCGAAAAATCATCCGCCAGCTCGGGTTGAAGGCGGTCGTCGCCGGCGACACGGCGGGGTCGGCGCGCGAAGTCGCCGAACTCGGCGACGCGAGCGTCGCCTCGCTCGCGACCAGGCTAGCTGGCGAGATTTATGGCCTCACCACGCTGGCGGCCGACGTGGAGGACGAGGCGCACAACACGACCCGTTTCGTCGTGCTCGCCAAGTCGCCGCGCTGGGCGCCGCCGAACAACGGCCCGGTCGTCACCACTTTTGTATTTCGCGTCCGCAACGTGCCGGCCGCGCTCTACAAGGGGCTCGGCGGGTTTGCGACCAATGGCGTCAACATGACCAAGCTCGAAAGCTACATGGTCGAGGGCGAGTTCAGCGCCACCCAATTCCTGGCCGACGTCGACGGCCATCCTGAGGAACCGCCGCTCGCGCGGGCGCTGGAGGAGCTTGGATTCTTCTCGCGGGAGTTGCGTATCCTCGGCGTTTACCCTGCGCATCCCTTCCGCACGGAAACCAAACATCTTTAAGGGATTTCAAGGCGCGGCTTTTCAGTAACCCTGGTTGGCAACGCCCTCCTAACACTTCGCCGATACAATCTGCGCATGCAATCTGGTTAACGAAAGTTGACCTGGGCTCGCAGGATATGTCGGTGGGGTTTGCAAGAGAGACGCGCGCGTTCAGACAGTTGATCTGGCTGGCGGTCGTGCTCGCGCTGTTCAGCGTCGGCGCGGTCGCGCTGACGCTCGCCAATCTCCGTCAAGATACGCTGGACCAGGCGGCGCGCGAGCAGAAGGACCTCGCCATCGTCGTCAGCCGCGAAATCGCGACCCACAATCGCGCCGTCGATCACATGCTCGACCGCATCCAGGCGATTGTTACCAACGCTCAGCCTACCTCCCCAGCCGATTTTCGCGCCAAGCTGGGCGAATTCTCCGTCTACGAGGCGTTGACCGAAATCGCCAACTCGCGACCGGAAATCGAGGTCGCGAGCCTGCTCGCCGACAACGGCGATGTCGTCACCTACACGCGCGGTTGGCCGGCGCGAAACATCAACGACGCCCACCGCGACGATTTCGTGCACCTGAGCGGACACGAAACTGAGGGCACATTTGTCGGCAGTCCGCAATTCAGCCAGGTCGCGCAGGCCTGGCTCATCTTCTTCGGTCGCCGTCTGCAGACGGCCGACGGGCGCTTCCTGGGGGTCGCGCATGTCGGCGTGCGGGTCAGTTTCTACAAGGCGATCTACGCCGGCGTCGCGGCCTTGCGGGACAAATCCATCGTGCTGAGGCGCCCCGACGGAGCGCTGCTCGCAAGCTACCCCGAAGGCAAGGCCGGCGAGGCGGGCGCCATCCCCTACGGCTCGCCCTGGTTTGACGCGGTCAACAAGGAAGGCGGCGCATTTCTCGGCGCCGATCTGCCGGGCGACGAGCCGCAATTGATCGCCGTGAACGTGACGCAGGGGTCGCCAGTCGTCGTCGACGTCGACCAGTCGGTCGACAAGGTACTGTCCCGCTGGCGGGAGCGGGCGGCGCAAATCGCCGCCGGCGTGCTGCTCGCGCTGATCTGCGTGGCTGCGCTGGCGACCTCGGCCTACCGCCATTTTCGCCGCCTGTTGCTCTCCGAAGCTTCGCTCGCGGATCGCGGACTTGATCTCGCCGTCATCAACGCGCGCTTCGCGGCGGTGCTCGACAACATGCCCCACGGCGTCGCCGTCTACGACAACGAGGAGCGCCTGACCGTCGCCAATCGCCGTTACGCCGAGCTATACGGCCTTTCGCCGGAGGACGTCAGGCCGGGCACGCCATTCGGGGAAATTCTCGCCAAGCGCATCGGGACCGGGTTCCATACCGGAAATCCGCTGCGCTATGTCGCCGACCGTGTCGCCGATGTTTCGGCGCGCCTTCCCGTGCAGAGGCTGGACCGGCTAGAAAACGGCAACGTCATTTCGATCACCCACAGGCCGCTCGGCGACGGCGGCTGGCTGACGATCCATGAGGACGTCACCGACCGCCAGCGCGCGGAAGACCGCATCGAACAGATGGCTTGGCGGGACCAGTTGACCGGCCTCGCCAATCGCGCGCTGTTGTTGAACGAGTTGGACGCAAGGATCAGCGGCGACGGCGCCCGGCCCTCCGAACTCGCGCTGCTGCTCGTCGATCTCGACGATTTCAAAGGCGTCAACGACACGCACGGCCATCCGTTCGGCGACGCATTGCTCAAGGCGGTGGCCGGCCGGCTGACGGAGGCCGCAGGCGAAGGCGACATTGTCGCACGCATAGGCGGCGACGAGTTCGCCCTGCTGCAGACACGCTGCCGAACGCCGGAAGACACGATGGAACTCGCCGAGCGCGTCCTTGCCGCGGTGCGCCGGTCCTTCTCGATCGAGGACTATCAGCTTTCGATCCGCCCGAGCGTCGGCGTCGCGCGCAGCCCGCGCGATGGCCACGACGTCGAGTCGCTCTTCAAGTCGGCCGACCTCGCGCTTTATGCCGCCAAGACCGCCGGCCGCGACCGCATCGGCTATTATGAACCCATGCTGGAGCAGGACCTACGCGAAGCGCGGGCCCTGAAGGCGGACCTCGGAGAGGCGCTCGCGCGGGGCCAGCTCGAAGTCCATTTCCAGCCGATCGTCGATGCCCGCACGCGCCGCATCCTGCAGATGGAGGCGCTGGCGCGCTGGCGCCATCCCGCGCGCGGCATGATGTCTCCGGACCTGTTCATTCGTCTCGCCGAAGAGAGCGGCCACATCCACGCCGTCGGCGATTTCGTGTTGACGCAGGCCTGTGCGACGGCGACCCGATGGCCGAATGACGTCGGCGTCTCCGTCAACCTCTCGGCCGCTCAGCTCTCGCGCCCGGATTTCGTCGGCATGCTGAAGAACGTGCTCGCCAGGACTGGGCTCGCTCCAAGTCGCCTGACCCTCGAGATCACCGAGTCGCTGCTGATGGAAAATCTGGATCGCAGCAACGCGCTGCTCCAGGAAATCCGGACGTTCGGAACCCGCATAGCGCTCGACGACTTCGGGGCCGGCTATTCCTCGCTGAACTACTTGCAGACGTTTGCGCTCGACGAGGTCAAGATCGACCGCGCCTTCATCGCCGCCATGGAGACCAACCCGCGCACGCGGGAAATCGTGCCGCTGATAGCGGCGATCGCGCGCAATCTCGGTTTCCGCACCGTCGCCGAGGGCGTCGAAACCGAGAGCCAGCTCGAGCTCGTCATTGCGTCTGGCTGTCAGGCGGCGCAGGGCTATTATTTCAGCCGGCCGCTTCCGGCCTCGGAATTCTACGACCTCGGCGAAGAAAAGGGCGACGAGCGCGCCGCTTGAAAAGCGCGGCGATCGGGTCCACTGCTCCGGTTTCAAGACATGCCTCCGCCGGAGACGCCCGATGACCGAAGCCTATATCGTGGACTACGTGCGCACCCCGATCGGCCGCTTCGGCGGCGTCCTCGCCAACGTGCGCGCCGACGACCTCGCCGCCGAGCCGCTGAAGGCGCTGATCGCGCGGCACGCCGGGCTCGACCTCTCCGCAATCGAGGACGTGATCTACGGCTGCGTCAACCAGGCCGGCGAAGACAACCGCAACGTGGCGCGCATGGCCGCGCTGCTCGCCGGCCTGCCCGTCACGACGGCCGGCGCGACCATCAACCGGCTCTGCGGCTCGGGCCTCGACGCGGTCGCGACCGCGGCGCGGCAGATCAAGAGCGGCGAAGCGGACCTGCTCATCGCGGGCGGCGTCGAATCGATGAGCCGCGCGCCGTTCGTCATGCCGAAGGCGGACGCCGCCTTCTCGCGCAACGCCGAGATCTACGACACGACGATCGGCTGGCGCTTCATCAATCCGCTGATGAAGGAGCGCTACGGCGTCGATTCGATGCCGGAGACGGCGGAGAATGTCGCCGAGCAGTTCAAGGTCAGCCGCGCCGATCAGGACGCCTTCGCGCTGCGCTCGCAGCAGCGCGCCGTCGCGGCGCAGGCCAACGGCCGGCTCGCCAAAGAGATCACGCCGGTCGACGATCCCGCGCCGCAAGGGCGACCCGATCGTGGTCTGAAGGACGAACATCCGCGCGCGGACACGACGCTCGAAGCGCTCGCCAAACTGCCGGCGCCGTTCCGCAAGGGCGGCACCGTGACCGCGGGCAATGCGTCCGGCGTCAACGACGGCGCCGCGGCGCTGCTGATCGCCTCCGAAGCGGCGGTGAAGCGCCACGGCCTGCAGCCGATCGCCCGCGTGCTCGGCGGCGCGGCGGCGGGCGTGGAGCCGCGCATCATGGGCTTTGGCCCCGCGCCCTCGACCCGAAAACTCTGCGAGCGGCTGAAACTTACGGTTTCACGACTTCGACGTGATCGAACTCAACGAGGCTTTCGCCGCGCAGGGGCTCGCGGTGCTGCGCGACCTTGGGGTCGCCGACGACGCTGCCGCACGTCAATCCGAACGGCGGCGCCATCGCGCTCGGCCATCCCGCTCGGCGCCTCCGGCGCGCGGCTTGCCGGACCGCGGCGCTGGAGCTGAAGCTGAGGGGCGGCAAACACGCGCTGGCCACGATGTGCATCGGCGTCGGCCAGGGCATTTCGGTCGCGCTCGGGGCGGCGTGAGAAGTCCTTGTCATTCCCGCGCAAACGGGAATCCAGCGTACGATCGTCGGCATGCGGGAAGCGGCTCGATCCTGCGGCCGTTGTGCTTTACGACCTCTGGATTCCCGCTTTCGCGGGAATGACAGGCCTGTCGCGCCACTTGAGGAGCGTCGGCCTCCAGGCCGACGAGGGTCTGATCGACACGGCGGCGTGGACGCCGCGGCTCCTTCTCACCCCGCGATGCGGGAAAACTCACCCCGCGATGCGCGAAAAATCGGCGACGACGTGCACGGCCTCGCGCAACTCGCCGAGCAGGCGCAGCCGGTTGAGGCGCAAGCGCCTGATCTTCGGCGTTGACGGTGACAGCGACGAAGAACGCGTCGACGGGCGCGCGCAGCGCGGCGAGCGCGCGCATCGCGCCCTCGAAATCCTCGCGCGCGACGCGCTCGCGCGCCTCCGCGCTCGGCGGCGGCGAGCGCATCGGCGAGCGCCTTTTCCTCCTTGAGTTCGAGCGCGATGCGGATCGTGCGCGCCGGCGAAGGCGCCCTCGCCGTCCTTCTTCTCCTCGGCCTTGAGGATATTGGCGGCGCGGCGATAGCCGGCGAGCAGATTCTTGCCGTCCTCGGTCTCGAGCAAGCGCGCCGAGCGCTTCGACGCGGCGCACGATCATCAGAAGATCGTCCTGGCCGGGCAGCGCGAACACCGCGTCGATGAGATCGTGCCGCGCGCCCTTGTCGCGGAGGTAGACTTTCAGGCGGTCGGCGAAGAAGGCGAGGAGTCCAGCGCATCGCTTCGATCGCGCTCGGCGACTCCGAGCGTCCGATAGCCTCGTCTGGCTCGCGACGACCGCCGACCTTCGCCTCTTCAGCCGTGTCACGAAGCGGAGCCGCTCGATATTTGCCAGCTGATTTCGAGCAGCTCGCTGCATAGCGACTTCGGTCAGCGGCAGCCGCAGCTCATTCTCCAGCACGATCCGGATCACGCCCAGCGCCGCGCGGCGCAGCGCGATACGGGTCCTTGCTCCCGTCGGCTTCTCGTCGATCGCCCAGAAGCCGACGAGCGTGTCGAGCTTGTCGGCGAGCGCGACGGCGATCGATTCCGGCGAGGTCGGCACGCGATCGTTCGGCCCCTGCGGCTTGTAATGCTCCTCGATCGCCTGCGCGACGTTGACGTCCTCGCCCTGCGCGGTCGGCGTAATAGCGGCCCATCAGGCCCTGCAACTCGGGGAACTCGCCGACCATCTCGGTGACGAGGTCGGCCTTGGCGAGATCGGCGGCGCGTTCGGCGAGATCGGGCACGCAGCCGACCGACGGCGCGAGCGCCTGCGCGCGAGCGCGGCGATGCGCTCGATCCGCTCGCCCTGCGTGCCGAGCTTCTCGTGAAAGACGATGCTGAGGCGTCTGAGCTTCGCGAGCCGCTGGTCGAGCGGCTTTTCGGCCGCGTCGCGATAGTCCGGCAGCGGCGCCGAGGTCGGTGCTCCAGAAATGGCGCGCATCGGACAGACGCGCGCGAACGACGCGGCCGTTGCCGGCCGCGATCGCCTTGCCGCCGTCGCTGGCGATCGAGGTTGGAGACGAGGATGAACTTGTTGGCGAGCTTGCCCTCGGCGTCGCGCAGCACGAAACATTTCTGGTTGGCGCGGATCGTGGCGCGGATCACTTCGGGCGGAATTTCCAGGAATTCCGCGCTCGAATTCGCCCATCAGCACGACCGGCCATTCGACGAGGCCGGCGACTTCCTCCAGCAGCCCCTCGTCCTCGACGAGTTCGAGCCCTTGCGCGAAGGCCAGGCTCTTGGCGTCGGCGAGGATCATCTGCTTGCGCCGGTCGGCGTCGAGCACGACCTTCGCCTTGTAGAGCGCGTCGACATAATCCTCGAAGCGGCGGACGCGGATCGTTTCCGGCGCGAGGAAACGGTGGCCGTAGGTGACGTCGCGCCGGCCGCGATTCCGTCGAGCGAGAAGGCGACGATGTCGGGCGTCTCGTGACGGACGCCGAACGCGCAGAGGATCGAGCGCAACGGGCCGCACCCAGCGCAAGGCGTCGGGCCGCGCGGAGGCCGCGCCCCAGCGCATCGACTTCGGCCAGGGGAAGCTGCGCAGGATCGCCGGGCAGGATTTCCGCGATCAGATCGGCGCGTCGCGCGGCCCTTCTTTTCGATGACGGCGACATAGAACTCGCCCTTCTTGCCGTCGGAGACGATTTTTGCGTCCTCGATCCGCGCAAGCCCCGCGCCTTCAGGAAACCCTGGATCGCGCCGTCGGGCGCGCCGACGCGCGGCCCCTTTCGCTCCTCGTTGCGATCAGGCTGCGCGGCGGGCAGGCCGACGATGTGCAGCGCGAGCCGGCGCGGCGTCGCAAAGGCCTGCGCGCCCTCATATACGACGCCGGCGTCGACGAGCGCATTGGTGACAAGCCGCTTCAGGTCGTCCGCCGCCTGCCGCTGCATGCGCGCCGGGATTTCTTCGCTGTGAAGTTCGAGGAGGAGATCGGGCATGGGTTTGAGAGATGTTCGAATTCATCAAGCCGCGATCGTTGTCAAGCGGGATGATTGGTAACGACTTTGGACTGGGATGATGGGTAACAGAATTTGGGTTTTTTGGGCGGGGTAGAGGGAAGCCGGTTTGAGCCGTTGATGTCTTGGCGGCGCATTTGTCGAAGGGCGGAGCCTCGTCAAGGCCGAAGCCGCCGGAGGCGGGGGCCGAAGGCCAGCCTTTACGAGGCTCGGCCCTTCGACGATCATCGGACGCCGAGATCGCGGCTTCGCATGGGTTGCGGCCTTCGGCGTATTTGCGAGGCGGAGCTTGTGCGACATTAGGCGATCGGGGCGTCCGGCGAGGCGTTTTCGGCTTCGTCAGGCCGCAGGCGGCGCAGCCGATGGGTTTTGGCGTCGATGACGCCGAGCGGACGCGCGTAGAAGCGGACGCGCCATTCGCCTTGCGTGTTTTCCTCGATGCACACGGTCTCGCCGGCGAGTGCGGTCGAAATGGCGATGAACTCGCCGCGCCAGCGGATTTCGCCGTTCTGGCGCACCTGGCGTTTCATCGCGTCGTGGGGATAATCGGGCTCGGGAAGCGCGTCGGGAAAGGCGCGTGGCGAGGCTGTGTAAAACCGCGCCGGCGGCTTCTGTCCGAGCGCTTCGTGCGGGCGCTCCTCGTTGTATTCGCGCTGAAAATTCTCGAAGCGCTTCGTCTGTTGCTCGCGGTTGGCCGAGGGCGGCCGCATCGCCTCGAGCAAGGTGAGATGAAGGCGCTCCTGACCGCCGTTCTGTTGCGGCTGTCCTGGGTTGATGCGCTCGTGATCTATGCCCAGCTTGGTCCACCATACCGAAAGCGCGGTCAGGCCCGTCACGCCCGTCGAGGCGAACGGCGGCCCATTGTCCGAGCAGGATGGCATCGGGCAGCCCATGCTCTCGAAAAGCCTTCACGAACCGGGGCCTGGCTTCCTCTTCGCGCGTGCTCGCATCGGCGCTGAGGCTGATCAGATGAGCGGCTGAAGCGGTCGGTGATGGTCAGCGGCTCCAGGCGCGAACCGTCGCCGAGCCGAATTGATCCCTTGTGATCGACCGCCCACAGATGATGGGGCCGCGCCGCCTGCGTCAGCTCGCCGAGCCGCGGCGGCGCGCGACGACGAAGCCGCCGCGGTTCCACATGCCCGAGCCGCTTCAGAATCTCGCCCGCCGTCGAGGGCGACGGCCACGGGACGTCGAGGGCGAATATCGGCGAGCCTGCCGACAATCTTGCGCGGCCCCCAGGTCGGATGAAGCAGACGAAGGCCTCGATCTCCTCGACGAGCGCCGGCGGCGTGACATGCGCGGGACGCTTAGGCGCATGCAGCGCTCCTCGAGCCCCGCCGGACCGAATTCCTCGTAGCGCGCAACCCACTTGTAGCCAGTCTTGCGGCTGATCGAGAACGCCTCGCAGAGCTCCGTCATCGAAGCCTCTCCGGACAGAACATACCCGATGAAACGCATCCGCTCGTCCATGGCGCAGCTTTCCTTGAAAGGCATCGGCCAGTCCTCCCAGCCGATCAGAAAACTGTCACCCATCATCCCGGTCCAGTTTGTTACCCATCATGCCGGGCTGGACATCTTCACCGATCGCGCACGAGGAGGAGAATGGCGAGCTTGAGTTGAGAAGAAGGGTCGAGGGCATCAATGAACTGAATGGCCTCACGCGCCTTGTTCAGATAAATCTGCGCCTCAGACGCAGAAAATCTCGCACCCGAATTGGCCAGTTCCGGATCCAGATGCGAGGCGATCGAATAGTCCGCCCAATGCCGGATGTCTTGAAGTTGTTCGAAACCGCGCGCCCAATTCTTCTTTGAACGAGCTTTTGTTCAACGCCGCCCGCACCTGTTTGTGGTCCAGCGCTCGATAAAGACGGCGGTACTCGTCGGACAAAGCGTCGGGCCCGGACAAGCGAGACGCGCATAAAGACGAGATGGCGTTGGAACAGGGAATAATAAGCAGTCGAAACGGCTCGACGGGACGCCGCGCTGCCAAAGCCGGTTCCTGCGCGCAGCCGACTGTCGGCGAGCTTCAAGGTGTTGTCGTGGAGCATCGCCATCAAACGTCTTCGTCGGCCGGCGCGGAATTGGAGTTCGCGCCCGGTTCTTGAGGACCGAAATTAAGATAGGGAAAGCGCGGATCGTCGATCTTTTCCAACGCCTGGATCATGCGGACAACGAGCCGATTCTGCTGCGGTTCCGCCGGAATATCCTGGGCGGACGGCATCACGACGTAAACGTAGAGCGACGGTTCGCCCGAATGGTTGTCCTCAGCCGAAACTGTTATCATTTTCGGAGGTGGTGAAGTGAGTTCGTTGCGGACGAGGCCCTCGATCTCGGCCTGCGCTTTCTGATTTCGGCTCGGCAGTATCTGCGTCGTCATGCTCCGCCTCCTTCCGTATTCAACCACGCCCCGCCACACCCCTTCGCGAGCTCCCGCACCCGCAAAATATAGCTCTGGCGCTCGGTGACGGAGATGACGCCGCGGGCGTCGAGCAGGTTGAAGGCGTGGCTCGCCTTGATGCACTGGTCGTAGGCGGGAAGCGCGAGCAGATGTCGGTTGCCCGCTTCTCCGCGCTCCAGCAGGGAGCGGCACTCGGCTTCGGCGTCCTTGAAATGCTGGAACAGCATGTCCGTGTTGGCGTATTCGAAATTGTAGCGCGAGTATTCCTGCTCTGATTGCAGGAACACGTCGCCGTAGGTCACCTTGTCCGCGCCCTCGCCGCCGTTGAAGTTGATGTCGTAGATCGAGTCGACGCCCTGCACATACATGGCGAGCCGCTCGAGCCCATAGGTGAGTTCGCCCGAGACCGGCGCGCATTCGAAGCCGGCGACCTGCTGGAAGTAGGTGAACTGCGACACTTCCATACCGTCGCACCAGCATTCCCACCCAAGGCCCCAGGCGCCGAGCGTCGGGCTCTCCCAGTCGTCCTCGACGAAGCGCACGTCGTGCAAAGCCATGTCGACGCCGATCGCTTTCAGCGAATCCAGATAGAGGTCCTGCAGGTTTTCGGGCGACGGCTTCAGGATCACCTGGAACTGGTAATAGTGCTGCAGGCGGTTGGGGTTCTCGCCGTAGCGGCCGTCCTTCGGTCGGCGCGACGGCTGCACATAAGCGGCCCTCCAGGCTTTTGGCCCGAGACTCCTCAGCGTGGTCGCCGGGTGAAACGTGCCGGCGCCGACTTCCATGTCGTAGGGTTGCAGGATCACGCAGCCCTGCTTCGCCCAAAAGGACTGCAGGGTCAGGATCAGCGCCTGAAACGACCTGGTCGGATCGGCGGCGGGCTCGGACATCGGAAAGGCTCGGGATCAAGGGGTCTGAAAGCGGCGCGGACCCTAGTGAGGGGAGCGCTGGGGGTCAACGCTTGGCCGGCCTCAATCCAACAAGGCTTCGCCGCGATGGATCGCCGCCGCGAGCGGCGTGAAACCGACCTCGTCATGCAGCACGAGACCGGGTTTCAGCCGCGTCGGCGCCCGCGAGCCCTTGATGCCTGAGATCAGCACCCGGATGGCGTCCGCGCCCTCGCGCGGAAAGACTGGCCGGATCGCGACGTCGCCGAGCCGCTGGCCGAAGGCGTCGAGCAAGTCTTTGAGCCGCTCGGGACGATGGATGAGCACGAACCGGCCGCCGGGCTTCAAAAGCGCGAGCGAAGCGATGATCCAGTCGCCGAGCGCGTCCTCGGCTTCGGCGAGCACATGCGCCCTTGCTCTTGCCGCATCCGGCGAGATGCGCACGGCGGAGGGATCGTAGAAGGGCGGATTGGTGACGACGAGATCGGCCTTGCCATCCTCGACGCCGGCAGCGAGGCGCGCCTTGCGATCGTAGAGGTCCGCCGCGACGACGCGCACGCGATCTTCAAGGCCGTTCTCGGCGGCATTGCGCTCGGCGAGATCGGCAAGTTCGGGACCAACTTCGATGAGTGTTACATGCGCCTCCGCAAAGCGGCGCGCCAGAGCAAGGCCCACCGCCCCGACGCCCGCGCCGATGTCGATCAGCGTCTCGACGGCGGGTCCGGCGCTGGCGGCGAGCAGCACGGCGTCGGCTCCGGCGCGATGTCCTGAGCGCGGCTGCCAAAGATTTACCCCGAGCCCGGAAATGGCGTCGAGGGTCAGCTCAGACATCGCGCAATTCGGCGCCGAGGCCCGCCGCGATCAAAAGCCGTCGCGCTTGCGCCGCCTCCTCGCTGTCGACCAGGATTCTGCGCGGCAGAAAGCCGAGCGAGCCCTCGACGGCGCTCATGTATCGGTCTGCGACAAACACCTCGATGCCAGCGGCGACGAGCAGGCTTTCGATGGCGGAAATCAGCACGATGTCATTGGTCCGCACGATTTCGATCACAAAGTCCCCGGCGATTCGCTGAAGGCGCCGACCCGCCGGCGACGCTCGGCCTTGCCCCTGCAAGGGGTGAACCTTATGGTCGCGCCGCCGTAGCTTGCAAGGGAGCCCCCGTTGGGCGTCGTCATACCGTTCGAGGAAAAATCGCCGGAAGGACTGCTGGAGCCGTTGTCGAAGCTCGTCGCGGCGGACATGGCGCGCGTGAACGAGACAATTCTGGCCCGCACCGGCTCCGACGTCGCGATGATCCCGGAAGTCGCAAACCACCTGATCTCGTCCGGCGGCAAGCGGCTGAGGCCGATCCTTACGCTCGCGACCGCGGGCCTCAGCGGCTATCGCGGCGATGGACACATCAAGCTCGCCGCCTCCGTCGAATTCATGCATACCGCAACGCTGCTGCACGACGACGTCGTCGACGAGAGCGACATGCGGCGCGGCAAGCCGGCCGCTCGCATGCTGTGGGGCAACGAAGCGAGCGTGCTGGTCGGCGATTTCCTGCTAGGCCAGGCGTTCAAGATGATGGTCGAGGTCGGCTCGCTGCGCTGCCTCGACGTGCTGTCCTCCGCCGCCACCGTGATCGCCGAGGGCGAAGTGATGCAGCTCTCCGCCGCCAAGAACACGGAAACGACGGAAGACGCCTATCTCGATGTTATCAGAGGCAAGACGGCCGCCTTGTTCGCCGCCGCCTGCGAAGTCGGCCCGATCCTCGGCGAGCGCGGAAAGGCGGAAATCGAGGCCTGCCGCGGCTATGGCATGAACCTCGGCATCGCCTTCCAGCTCATCGACGACGCGCTCGATTATGGCGGCTCCTCGGCCAAGCTTGGCAAGAATGTCGGCGACGATTTCCGTGAGGGCAAGATCACCCTACCCGTCGTGCTGTCGTTCCGGCGCGGCGGCGCGCAGGAGCGCGAATTCTGGAAACGCGCGCTGGAGCGCGGCGAAGCGGACGAGGGCGACCTCGAAAACGCGCTGGCGATCATGAAGAAGCATCGCGCCATCGAGGACACGATCGAGCGCGCCCAGCACTACGGCAAGATCGCCCGCAACTCGCTCGAACTGTTCCCGGCCTCGGCCTGGAAGCACGCGCTGCTCAACGCGGTGGACTTCGCGGTGCAGCGCGCCCACTAGTGCCTTTTGCGCTCAAGCCCACCCGTCATTGCGAGTTGGGACCGGCCTTCGGCCGACTTTGACGAATGAAACGTGTTCCTGGCTGGGATCGCGTTGTGTAATATACTGGGTTGTCGGCAAGAGGTCGGTTTCTCACTGATGCTTTCGAGCTCGGTTGCGAGTTGGACCCGGGACGCTTGGATAACCTCGACTTGAGCCAGGAGCAGCGATGCTCTGGAGCCTGCTTTTTAGCATTCATTTTTGGAAGCGTCCTTGTCGGCGGAAACGAAGGAGGCAAGGATGGAGCTGATGCATCATTGTGTAGCCGGCCTTGACGTTCACAAGAACAGCGTGGTGGCCTGCATCCGGACGATGTCGGGGAACAAGCCGTCACGGGAATGCAAGACGTTCGCGACGACGACGGACGGGCTTGTGAGCTTGCTGGAATGGTTGCGTTCGAGCACGATCTCGGTTGCGGCGATGGAGGCGACGGGGGTCTATTGGCGTCCGGTATGGAAGATTTTGAGCGATGGGGAATTCGAGCTCATCCTGGCGAACGCCGCCCACATCAAGGCGGTTCCTGGCCGCAAGACGGACATGAACGACGCGATGTGGATCGCCGATCTTGCGGCCTTCGGCTTGATCAAGGCGAGCTTCGTGCCCGAGGAAAAGCAGGATGAACTGCGCACGCTGATGCGAACTCGCAAGCAACTGGTTCACGAGCAGACGCGG
Source organism: uncultured Pseudomonadota bacterium (assembly GCA_963710855.1). Lineage (GTDB taxonomy): Bacteria > Pseudomonadota > Alphaproteobacteria > Rhizobiales > Beijerinckiaceae > Roseiarcus. Next base: position 110,312 of record CAVQBX010000031.1, read on the forward strand.
CATGTTCAACGGATCCAGAAGACGCTGACCGAGGCGAACATTCGTCTGGATTCGGTGCTGAGCGACGTGATGGGAGCGAGCGGGCGACGCATGATCGAAGCGATGATCGCCGGCGTGCGCGACCCTCGCAAACTGGCGGGGCTGGCCAATCGGGCAGTCAAAGCCAAACCGAAGGAACTCTACGACGCGCTGCACGGGCGGTTGACCGACAGTCACCGATTTATTCTCAAACTCCATCTGGGCCAATGGGACGCCATTGAAGCCTCGATCAGGAGCCTGGATAGGGAAGTCGAAGCCCACCAGGCGCGCATGGACAAGGAGGATCGGGCCGACATGGCCCGGTTTTCGGAGGCGATGCGTCTGCTTGAATCCATTCCCGGCGTGAGCCGGCTCTCGGCGCTGACCCTTCTCAGCGAAATCGGGCTGGACATGAACCGCTTTCCGGACGCCGGCCATCTGGTCGCCTGGGCCGGCTTGTGTCCTGGTCAGAACGAGAGCGCGGGAAAGCGCAAAAGCAGTCGGCTACGCAAAGGCGCGCCCTGGCTGAAGACCATGCTCGTTCAATGCGCTTGGGCGGCCAAACGCACGAAAGATAGCTACTACAAGGCCCAGTTCTTCCGCCTTCAGGCCAAGCGCGGTCCTCAAAAAGCCATTTGCGCCGTCGCCGCATCGATCCTGACCGCAATCTATCACATGCTGAAGAACGGCATCTTCCACAACGACCTCGGCGCTGACCATTTCGACCGCAGGTCCCGCCAAACCAAAGCAGCCATCTCGCAAAGCAAATCGCAAAACTCGGCTATCAGGTCACCCTTCAACCCGCCGCTCATGCAGCCTAAAAAGCCAACGATATCAATGTGTAGAAAAGTTTCTTTTTAGCGCAGCGAAGCAATCCATGCGGAAGCGACGCTGCCTTTCCAGACGAAGCACGAATCACGGCGAGATGGATTGCTTCGCTGCGCTCGCAATGACGGTTCCAGCTGAACGCTCTGGCGCCCCCGCCTCACCCGAACATCTTCACTTTCTGATGCGAATTGAGCGCGTCGATCTCACGAAGCGCGGACAGGCGCTCGCCGAGATCGCATGGCGCCTTTTGGGTCACGGCCGGTGGCGCTTCCGCGGCGTCGAATTGCAGTTCGCGGCCTTGCGCCGCCGGATGTTCGGAAAAAATCCGCTCATAGGCGCCCATGCGCCGCGTCAGGCTGTTGAGCGCGGCGAGGATCGCCGCGTTCTCGTTCGCCCGCTGCCGGCGCGCAAACTCACTCAAAAACCAGCGGCCGCGTTCGGTTTCCAGGACCGCGGCCTCGACCGTATCGAAATCCAGACTTTGTTCTGCTGTTGGTGTGCCGCTAGACGCCATCGCCCCTCACTCCGAATACGAAAGCCCCTCGCTTTCGTCCATTTGAGCAGAAACGTCTTGGAATTAGGTGAGGGCGACGTCTCATATTCGCCACAAGCCCATTGCATGCCGTTAAGCGTTTTCGGCGTCGCCGTTTACGACAATCTTGGGAAATCTTTCGGACATGGCGGCGAGCTTCCTCGCGCGGCGGGGATTTTGGCGCGTTGGCGCATTGGCGTTTTCGCTTCTGGCGGGCGGTTGCCTCGACATGGACGGCGGGCTGACGCCCGTCGCCGAGAGCGTCAAGCCGCATGTCGAGCAGGTGTTCGTCGTCTCGACCCGCTCGGGCGAAGCGAATGGCGACGCGCAAAAGCTTTCACCTGAAGGCGCCCATTTCTCGCTCGCCACCCTGACCGTTCCGCCGCATCACCAGACGGGCGCGGTGGAGCGGCCGATGTTTGGCCAGCCAAATCCCGACAATCACTTCGCTTTGGCCTCGCGGCGCGAACTCGATCCGGAAGAATTCCGCGCCGAACTCGCCTCCCACATTTCCGGCAGAGTCGGCGTCAATCGCGACGTGCTCGTCTACGTCCACGGGTACAACACCGACTTCGAGGAGGCGCGCCTGCGCGCCGCGCAGATCGCCTATGACAGCCGTTTCGGCGGCGTGACCGTGCTGTTCACCTGGCCCTCGCAGGCGCGGCTCACCGGCTACGTCTCGGACAAGGACAATGCGACCGCTTCACGCGACGCGCTTCAGGATCTGTTCACGACGCTGAGCGAAACGCCGGGCGTGGGCAAAATTCACGTGCTCGCCCACTCCATGGGCGGCTGGCTCGCGATGGAGGCTTTGCGACAGGAGGCGATCGCCGGCAAGCGCACGCTCGACGACCATCTCGGGCAGGTCATGCTCGCTTCGCCCGATATCGACATAGAGGTGTTCGCCGCCCAGATGGCGAAGCTGAAGCCTGCGAATGTCACGGTGTTTGCGACCAACAAGGACCGCGCGCTTTCGGTTTCGAGCTTCATCGCCGAATCGCGCCCGCGCGTCGGCGCGATCGACCCCGACAATGCGGCGGAGCGCGAGAAGCTCGCCGCGCTCGGCGCAAAGGTCTATGATCTCAACGGCTATTCCGACGGCTTGATCGACCACGGCGCCTATGCGGTGACGCCAAAAGTGCTCGCCTCGATCGGCGCCGACATGGCGACGCCGCGGCCCGAAGAAGCCAATACGGTTTCGATTATCGACGCCAGCAACTATACGGAAAAGCCGGAAAACTGACCGGCTCCCTTGCGCATCAGCGCGCCGCGCCGCACATTGGGGCCGAAGCCAGCGTTCAGGGAGATGCGGCCCATGCCAAGCAAACTTGAAGCCCTGCGGACCATGAGCACCGTCGTCGCCGACACCGGCGACATGGAGTCGATCAAGAATTTCAAGCCGACGGATTCGACGACCAATCCGACTCTAATCCTCAAGGCGGCGCAATTGCCGGCCTATCATCACCTCGTCGAGGAGGCGATCTCCTGGGGCGCGAAGAAGGGCGCTCCGGCGAGCGCGGTGACGGATAGGCTCGCTGTCAATTTCGGCGCGGAGCTGACCCGCATCGTGCCCGGGCGCGTTTCGACCGAAGTCAACGCCGACCTGTCGTTCGACACCGAGGGATCCATCGCCAAGGCGAAGGCGCTGATCGCGGATTATGAAAGCCGCGGCATCAAGCGCGACCGCATCCTCATCAAGCTCGCCGCCACCTGGGAAGGCGCGCAGGCCGCCCACAAGCTTCAGGCGGAAGGCATCGACTGCAACCTGACGCTGATCTTCTCGCTCGCGCAGGCGATCGCCTGCGCCAACGCCGGCGCGTTCCTCATTTCGCCTTTCGTCGGGCGCATCCTCGACTGGCATGTGAAGGCGGGCGGCGGGCCTTACGACAGCGAGACCGATCCCGGCGTGCAGTCGGTGCGCTCGATCTACGCCTACTACAAAAACTACGGGATCAAGACCGTTGTCATGGGCGCCTCGTTCCGCAACACCGGCGAGATCGCCTCGCTCGCCGGCTGCGACCGTCTCACTATCTCGCCGCAACTGCTCGGCGAACTCGACAAGGATCAGGGCCCGCTGCCGCGCCGTCTCGATCCGAAGTCGCCGGGCGAAGCGCCCGAAAAGGTCGACATGGACGAAAAGCGCTTCCGCTGGATGCTGAACGAAGACCCGATGGCGACCGAAAAACTCGCCGAGGGCATTCGCCAGTTCGCCCACGATCTCGGGTCGCTGCGGGCGATGGTTTCGAAGAAAGTGGCGGAAGCCGCCTGAGCCCTCGTCATGGATTTTGACGCGATCCCCGTGATCGATATCGGCGCTCTCTCCGGCGCCGACATCGAGGCCAAGCGGGCCCTCGCCGCTCAGATTGGAAAAGCCTGCGAGATTGCGGGCTTTTTCTATGTCACGGGCCACGGCGTTCCCGCCTCTGACGTCGAGGACGTGTTCGCGGCGGCGCGCTGGTTCTTTTCGGCGCCGAAAGCCGTGCGCGATGCGCTCGACGTAAAACTCTCGCCGTGCTTTCGCGGCTACGTGCCGATGGCGATCACCGGTCCCGGCGTTCCGAAGCGTCTGCTCGAAGCGTTCCAGCTCATGCTCGATCTCGGACCCGACGACGCGGACGTGAAGCGCGGCAGCGTGATGCACGGGCCGAACCGCTGGCCGGAAGATGCGCCAAAATTCCGCGCCGCGCTTGACGCCTATTATTCGGACATGACGGGGCTGACCGGTCGGCTTCTTGAAGCCTTCGCGCTGGCGCTGGAATTGCCCGTCGACTTCTTTCGCGGCTTTTTCAAAAAACCGCTGACCCAGTTGCGGCTGCTGCATTACCCGCCGCAGCCGCCGGACGAGCCAAGCGCACAGGGGGTCGAGGCGCATACGGATACGGGCGCCTTCACGATCCTGCTCCAGGATGAGGTCGGCGGGCTCGAGGTGCGCAATCGCGCCGGCCGCTGGATCGACGCGAAACCCCTTGCCGGCAGCTTCGTCATCAATATCGGCGATATGATGCAGGGCTGGACCAACCGCCGCTTCGTCTCCACCCTGCATCGCGTCGCCAACCGCTCGGGCCGCGACCGCATCTCCGTGCCGTTCTTCGCCAATCCCGACTATGACGCGATCATCGAGCCGATCGGCGGCGGCGGCCCGTCGCTCGCCTGCGGACCGCATGTCGAGACGGCCTATCGGCGCGCCTGGCCTCGCGCGGAAGGCTGAGCTCCGTTTCGAAGTTGTTGGCCGCCAGATTCTGGATGTATTCTAAACTTCGTGTCGTCCCGGCGAAAGCGGGGACCCAGCGTCGTTGGGCTGCGAGCATCCAGGAAAGTCCTGCACGCTTTGCATCTCACACTGGATCCCCGCTTTCGCGGGGATGACATGGGTCCATCCGCGAGAAGGCATGAACGCGCCGCCTGTGCCAGAAAGTTTCGCCGCCGCCCGTCCGGCCGGACATCCCGAAGCCCGCTCGGGCAGGATCGGCATGCTGATCGTCAACCTCGGCACGCCCGAGGCGACTGACTATTGGTCGATGCGGCGCTATCTGAAGGAATTCTTGTCCGACCGACGGGTCATCGAGACGCCGCGCTGGCTCTGGTGGCCGATCCTCAACCTCGTCATTCTGACCAAACGGCCGACAGCCAAAGGCAAGGACTACGACTCGATCTGGAACAAGGATCGCAACGAAGGTCCGCTGAAGACGATCACGCGGGCCCAAGCCGAAAAACTGAAGGCGCGCGCTCGGCGGCGGCCATCGGCGCGAACTCATGGTCGACTGGGCCATGCGCTACGGCAAGCCGTCGATCGCCGAGCGTCTCGCGACCTTGCAGCGCGAAGGATGCGACCGCATCCTGCTGATCCCGCTCTACCCCCAATATTGCGCGGCGACCAGCGCGACGGTCGCCGACGCCGCGTTCGAAGCGTTGCGGGCGATGCGCTGGCAACCGACGCTGCGCATCGCCGCGCCCTATTTCGACCGGCCCGAATATATTTGCGCGCTCGCAACATCCACGAAGGCGTCGCTGGCCCGGCTCGATTTCGAGCCCGATGCGATCGTCGCCTCCTATCACGGCATCCCGCAGAGCTATTTCGACAAGGGCGATCCCTATTTCTGCCATTGCGCCAAGACCACGCGGCTCCTGCAGGACAAGCTGGGGTTGCCGCCGGACAGGCTGATCATGAGCTTCCAGTCCCGCTTCGGCGCGGCGGAATGGCTGAAGCCTTACACGGACGAGACCGTGCGCGGCCTGGCGCGCGGCGGCCTGAAACGCCTCGCCGTCATCACGCCGGGCTTCGCCGCTGACTGCCTCGAGACGCTCGAAGAGATTGGCGTCGAGAACGCCGAATATTTTTATGAAGCCGGCGGCGAGAAATTCGCCACATCTGCCCTGCCTCAACGAAAGCGAGGAGGGACTCGACGTTCTCGAAGCCGTGGCGAGGGAAGAACTCGCGGGGTGGGTATAGGAGGGTCGGCCTCCAGGCCGACCGGTCGGCGGCGTGGACGCCGCCGCTCCTCCTCAGAACTCGACTTCCAGTTCCTCGATCTGCTCGTCCTCGGCCTGCGCGCCCGCGCGCCATTCCTCGACGGCTGGCAGGCTCCAGATCCGATCCGCGTATTCGCTCAAGCGCGGCTCAAGCGTCACCCCGTAGGTTCTGAACCGGCTGACGACCGGCGCGTACATCGCGTCGGCCAGCGAAATGTCGCCAAACAGGAACGGGCCGCCATGCGCGTCGAGGCACTCCTTCCAGATCTGGGCGATGCGTCCGATGTCGGCGCGCGCCTTCGACCAGATCTTGAATTCAGAAAAATGCGCCTTGATGTTCATCGGCAGGGCCTGCCGCAGCGACACGAAGCCCGAATGCATTTCGCCACAAATCGACCGGCAGTGCGCCCGTTTTGCGCGATCCTTAGGCAGAAGGCCCTTGTCTGGCGCAATTTCGTTCAGAAATTCGCCAATCGCCAGAGTATCCCAGACCTTTATCCCCTCGTAGGTGAGGCAGGGCACGAGAATCGAGGGCGACAGCAGCAAAATCTCCGCCCGCGCGTCCGCGTCGTCCGGCGCGACCAGAACCTCTTCGAACTCGATCCCGGCCAGCTTGCACATCAGCCAGCCGCGCATCGACCAGGACGAATAATTCTTGCTGCTGATCGTCAGCGTCGTCCCCGCCATGGATCTCCCTCCTGTCGCGGCTCGTCCCCTGGGGAGAAAAGTCGCCGGACTATTTCACGCAAGCTCTATGCCATGGCATATCGTTTGCAATGGTTCGCTTAGGTTGAGCAGGTTGCGTAATGCACTATGGCGCCTATCAAATTCTGGCCGATGTCGGCGACGCGGCCCGGGCGATGGCCGCCGCCGCGCAGCGCATGCTGGCGCCCTGGAGCGATTTTCCCTATGCCGCGCCGCTGCAGCGCGTGGCTGCCCTCAACGAGGTGATCGCGCTCGCCGGCTTCACCCACAAGCGTCCGGACTACGGCATCGCCGAAGTCGAGATCCGCGGCGAAAAGCGCGCGGTGAGCGAACAGGTCGCCCTCCACACGCCCTTCTGCGACCTGTTGCGCTTCACCAAGGAAGGCGGGGCGGACGATCCAAAAGTGCTGCTCGTCGCGCCGATGTCCGGCCATTTCGCGACGTTGCTGCGCGGCACGTTGCGCACGCTTCTGCGCGACCATCAGGTCTACATCACCGACTGGCTCAATCCCCGCGACATCGCCGCCGCGCATGGACGGTTCGGCCTCGAGGAATACACTCAGCATATCATCGATTTCATCAATCACATCGGCGACGAGTGCCACGTCGTCGCGGTCTGCCAGCCGTGCGTCTCCGCGCTCGCCGCGACCGCGATCATGGCGGGGGGCAAGCCCATAACGTGCAGCCGGCGAGCCTGACGCTGATGGCGGGCCCGATCGACGTGCGGATCGCTCCCAACACCGTCAACAAGCTCGCCAACGAAAAGCCGCTCAAATGGTTCGAGGGAGACGCTGATCAGCACCGTGCCGTGGAAATTCGCCGGACACGGACGCGCAGTCTATCCGGGCTTCCTCCAGCTTTCCGCCTTCATGAGCATGAATATGGAGCGCCACAGCAAGGCGATGCTCGACCTCTATCACGCCCGCACCGAAGGGGACGACGCAAAGGCGAATGCGATCGTGGAATTCTACCGCGAATATTTCGCGATCATGGACATGACGTCGGATTTCTATCTGGAGACCATCGACCAGGTGTTTCAGCGTTGCCTGTTGCCCGATGGCAAGCTGACGTTCAAGGGAGAGACGATCGACCCGCGCGCCATCAAGCGGACCTTTTTGCTGACGGTCGAGGGCGAGCGGGACGATATCTGCTCGATCGGCCAGACGCTCGCCGCGCAGGACCTTTGCTCAGGCCTGCGCCCTTACATGAAGACCCATCATCTGCAGGCGGGCGTCGGACACTACGGCGTGTTCAATGGCAAGCGCTGGGACGCGCAGATCTATCCGGTGGTGCGCAACCACATCGAGGCGAGCCGCTTCAGCTAGAGCCGACTGCGATTGGCTGGAACCGCCCTCACCCCAACCCTCTCCCGCAAGCGGGAGAGGGGGCTGATGGGGCGCCGTGAATCCCTTCTCCCGTTTACGGGAGAAGGTGGCGCGAAGCGCCGGATGAGGGGAAGCCGTGATTCCAGTTGACGGTCTTTTGCTCAAACAGTTCAATCCTTGCCGGCGGCGCTGGCGAATTCGGACGCCGCGCCGATCAAGGATTTCGCGGCGCGGCGCAGGCGCGGCAGCGGCGCGCTCGGCGAAACCGGCTGAGGCGCCGTCGAGACGAGGCGCCTGGCGAGCCATTGGCGCGTCACGTCGATCTCGCCCGCCCTTCGTTTGGCCTCTTCGCCTTCAAGATCCTTGAGATCGAGCCGCGCGGCGGAAACGTTGGCCGTGAACACGAGGGTCGCGATCAGCATCGAGGTCATTTCCTCGAGCCCGCGCCTTGCCGATACCGGCTCGCCGCCCATGCGCGCCGCCGAATCCGACAAAGCGGCCAGCGCCTCGATGAAATCCTTGCGAGCCATGCGATAGTCCTGATCGGAGGCTTCGGGGTCGAGCGCACTACCGGCGAAGCCGAAGGCGCGGGTCAGCAGGCGCTTGGCGAGCGAAGGCGCGACCGACAGCTCCCAGGCCGGCCAGACGAAATTGAACACATGCGAGATCGCTGCGCCGATGATCGTGTCGGCAAGCCTGGTCAGCACCGCGCCATGCTCGCCGGGCGTGATCAGATGCAGGGAAATCAGCGCCGACATCGACGCGCCGATCGAGGCGAGCCAGTAATTGAGCCTGACGAATCCATGCACGAACGCCAGCGAGAGCGACTGCATCGCGACCAGCGCGGGCACGGGCAGGTAGGTCACCGCGCCCGCCGAGATGACGCAGCCGATCAGCGTGCCGATCAGCCGATGATCGCGCCGCTGGCGCGTCAGGCCGTAGGTCGGGCGCAGGACGACGGAGATGGTCAGCAGCACCCAGTTGCCATGCCGCTCGCCGCCGAGGCCGAGCGCGACGATCGCTCCCGTCATCATCGCGAGCGACAGCCTGACCGCGTAGCGAAGCACCGGCGCGCCTGGCGAAAGATGCGGTTTGAGCAGACGCGGATCGAACGACCGGCGCGGCCAGAAGGCGATGAGATCGACATTGCCGATCGCGTCTTGCGCAACTTCGGGCTCCGCCAGAATACGTTCGAGACGCCGCAGTTCCGCGCGGGCGGCTGCAAGCCGCCGCAAGGTCGCGTTGACGGCCGTGCGGTCGTCGTCGCTGATCGAATCGAGGTTCAGGAGCCGCGTCGCTTCGCGCTGCAAGGCCTCGAACGCCAGCGAATGATCGGGCGGCAGACGCGGCGTCTGATGCGCGATGAGATCGAGGCTGAGGCGCTGCACGTCGAGCGCGGCGGCGCGCAACAGCAGCGTGATGCGGGCCAGCATCTTGCCGCCTCGGGCATCTTCCGAAGCCGCGGCAGATCGCAGGTGGAGGCGACGAGATCGTCGAACACATCTAGCAGTCCGCCGATGGTCGCCGCGAGCCGCAGCCGCTCGTTGCTTTTCCGCGCGCCTGTCAACAGAAGCGCGCGCGCCGCCTGCAGTTGATCCGACAGCGAGGCCTGCTGCCTCAGGCCCGCTCCATAGGCGGTCGCAAGATCGACATCGACGTCGGCAAGGCGCGAGATCGCGACGAGATAGGCGGCGAGTTCGCGAAACGATTCGCTCGCCATCATCCGCCGGTCGGCCGGCGCGACCAGCACCGTCAGCGCCAGCGACATCAGAAAATAGCCGGCGCCGCCCAGAATATAGAGCCCCTCGGCCTGCACGGACTGCACGAAATCGAGCGGCGGCAGGCCGAGCATGAACACCATCGGCACCAGGATCTGGGCGCTGAGCATCAGCGCCCAGCGGCCGAAGCCCGTGACGAGCCCCGCGGTGAACGCGATGGCGCCGATCGACAGGGATTTCGACGATCGGCGAGACGAGGCGAGCTGGATGAGCGTGGTCGAGACGATCGAAAGCCCGAAGCCGACCAGCATCGTCTTCGATTTCACCCGCCATGGCCCGGGAAAATCGCTGATGCTCGCCCCGATCGCGCCGAGCGTCGCCGGCTGACCCGCGCCGAAGCCGAAGATCAGCGAGGCCGCGATGCGTCACCGCCGCCACCGACGCGGCGACGCTCAGGCCATTGGCGATATGCTGCCCGACCAGATATTTGAGCAGCGTGGATGACCGCAGCCAGTGTCGCATGGCGCGGGTCTAATATGGATCGAAGGGGAAGGAAACGGCGGTGGAGGGTCGGCCTCCAGGCCGACCTGTCGGCGGCCTGGAGGCCGCCGCTCCAAGCCTACCCCTTCACAAACGCGCAGCCGCCCTTGTCGAGCGGACGGAACGCGTCTTCGGCCTTGACCGTCGACACCATCTTGAAGATGTCCCACTCGCCCTTGGACTCGGCAGCCGTCTTCGCCGTCATCAGATAGACCGGGTGCATGTGGCGGCCGTCGACGCGGATCGTCCCCTTGCCGAACAGCGGATCGTCGGTCGGCATCGCCTTCATGGCGTCGACCAGCCCCTTGCCGTCGTCGCATTCTTCTGCTGTGCGTAAGCCTTCAGAAGATGCGCGGTCGCCGAATACATGCCGGCCTGCATGTCGTTCGGCATCAGCTTCTTCGGGATGCTTTTCCTGATAGCGTTTGGCGAACGCGCGGGTGTCGTCGTTGAAGTCCCAATAGAAGGGCGTCGCGGCATAGGAGCCCTGCATGCCTTCGAGGCCCGAGCGCGGGAAGGCCGGTGACGTTCATCACGAACGGGCGCGAGCTTCTATCTTCGGGGTCAGGCCGAATTCATGGGCCTGCTTCATGGTCGTGTACATGTCGCCGCCCGCGTTGGCGAGCGCGAGCACGTCGGCGTTGGAGGCCTGCGCCTGCAGCAGGAAGCTCGAGAAATCCGACGTGCCCAACGGCACGCGCGATTCGCCGACCACCTTGCCGCCGGCCGCCTCCACCGCCGCGCCGGCGTTCGCCGCGAGGTCCTTGCCGAACGCATAATCGGCGGTGATGAAATACCAGGTCTTGCCGCCGCCCTCGGTCATCGCCTTGCCGAACACGTGGCCGAGTTCATAGGTGTCGTAGGTCCAGTGAACGAATCGCGGCGAGCATTTCGGCGCCCGTCAGCACCGAGGAGCCGGCGCCCGAGCCGATGATCGCCTTGTTCTTCTCGTCGGCGACCGCGAGCACGGCGAGCGCGACCGCCGAATTCGGCAGGTCCATGATGACGTCGACACTCTCGTTGTCGAACCACTTGCGGGCGATCGCCGAGCCGACGTCGGGTTTTTGCTGGTGATCGGCCGAGACAAGCTGCACGTCGAGGCCGAGCTTTTTGGCGTAATCGTCGATCGCGAGTTGCGCGGCGACGACGGAGCCGATGCCCTGATCGTCGGAATAGACGCCGGACAGATCGTTCATCACGCCGATCTTCAGCGGCTTGACGCTTTGAGCGAAAGCGAAATTCGGCGCGAGGCGCCAAAGCGGCGCCGCCGAGCAGAACTTGTCTACGGTTCATGGTTTCCTCCAGATTAGTTATAACTTATAACAATTATCGCAGGCGTGCAACTAGCCGCCCATCAGCCTTTTCACGACGTCCTCCGGGACCGGCCGCGACTTCAGCCGGGCGGGATCGTCAGGGTCCCGCCCTGCCCAAACCCGGGTCTCCCAGGCCTCGATGGCGAGCGTTTCGCCTTCGGGGGCGGGTTTGAACACCTTGTGCTCGACCTCGAAGCTCGACCTGCCGAATTCTGCGATCCGGGTCTCGATCACGATGTCGTCGCCGAACGCGGAGGGGATGAGAAAGCGGGCGCGCGTGTCGACCATCGGCGTGCCGACGAAGTCGCGCGTCCGGATCAGTTCGGGCTTCGGGAAGCCGGCGGCCTCGAACAGAGCGTGGGTCGAGGCGTCGAAGATCGCGAAATAGCGGGGATAGAACACGATCCCTGCGGGGTCGCAGTCGCCCCACTCGATCCTGACCGTGCGGCGATTGACGAACATGGCCTACTTCGGCGCGAGCCGGATCGAGCCGTCGATGCGGATCGTCTCGCCGTTGATATAGCCGTTCTCGACGAGGTGGACGGCGAGCGCGGCATATTCCGGCGGGTCGCCGAGGCGGGCCGGGAACGGCACCGAGCGGCCCAGCGATTCCTGCGCCGCCGGCGGCAGGGAGGCATCATCGGCGTGAAGAAGATGCCCGGCGCGATCGTGTTGATCCGGATGCCGAACTGCGCGTATTCGCGCGCGATCGGCAAGCGTCATGCCGACGACGCCGCCCTTGGAGGCGGAATAGGCGGCCTGGCCGATCTGGCCGTCATAGGCGGCGACCGAGGCCGTATTGACGATCACGCCGCGCTCGCCGCCCTCCAGCGGCTCTGCGGCCGATAGCCGCGCCCCGAACAGGCGGATCAAGTTGAACGTGCCGATCAGGTTGACCTTGATGACCTTCTCGAAGTCGCCGAGCGGATGCGGCCCGTCGCGGCCGATCGACGCGCTTCGCCGACGCCGATGCCGGCGCAGTTGACGAGAATGCGCGCCACGCCATGCGCGGCCTCCGCCTTGGCGATGGCCGCCTCGGCCGATCTGCTCGCTCGACACGTCGCACGACCAGCGCGAACGCCGCCGATCGCCGCCGCGACCGCTTCGGCGTTGGCGGCGTTGAGGTCGAACACGCCGACTTTCGCGCCCTTCGCCGCCAGCGCTTCCGCGGTCGCCCGGCCCAGTCCCGAGCCGCCGCCGGTGACGATCGCCGCAACGCCTTGAATGTTCATCGCCTCTCCTGTCGTCCCCGGATCCGCCTCTTTCTCTTTCGCTCCTATCAAGGCCGAGCCGAGGCTTGACGCAACCCCGCGCTGGACGTTCACGTCAGGCGACCGGCGCTCGACGAAGGTAGGGCTTTCGCAACAGCGGGAGGCTGATGTTTGTTTTGCCGGTCCGCGCGATAGGCTCGCCCTCCTGGGCAGAACGCGCTGCCAGGCGAACCGGCGCGGCGGGAGGAATATTTTGCATTCGCCGCCGAAACGCGCCACCGCCGACGACACGTTCGCCAAGCTGATGCGGGTCCACGCCTGGGTGCGCGGCGGGCGTCCGGCGTTTCGCCTGAAGGATCTCGGCATCTGGCGCACCTGGACCTGGGCCGAGGTCTACGCGGAAACGCGCGCGCTCGCGCCGCGGCTTTGCCGCGGCTCGGCGCTCGGCAAGGGCGACCGCATCGCCATCGCCGGCGCCAACCGGCCGCGGCTCTATTGGTCGATCGCCGCCGCGCAGATGCTCGGCGCCATCCCCGTGCCGGTCTACGCCGACTCGGTCGCCGACGAGATCGCCGCGGTGCTCGAAAACGCCGGCGCCAGCCTGATCGTCGCGCAGGACCAGGAGCAGGTCGACAAGGCGCTGTCGATCGCTCGACCGCCTGCCGCAGCTGACCGCGCATGCTCTACGACGAGACGCGCGGCCTCGCCGACTACGACGACGCCGCGCCTGCTCTCGCTCGACCGACTGATCGTCGCAAGGGCCGCGCCGAACTCGCCGAATCCCGAGGTCGCGCGCTGCGCTCGACGAGCGCATCGACGCGCGGCGACGGCCGCGACCCCTCGGTCATGCTTTACACCTCCGGCACGACCGGGCGCTCGAAGGGCGTGGTGCTCTCCGGCGAGCGCTGCATCGCCGCGGCGCGCGACACCGTCGCCTTCGACAATCTGACCGACCGCGACGAGGTGCTGGCCTATCTGCCGCTCGCCTGGGTCGGCGACCATTATCTGAACTACGCGCAAGGGCATGGTCGCCGGCTTCTGCATGGCCTGCCCGGAAAGCCCGGCGACCGCCGCCGAGGATTTGCGCGAGATCGGCCCGACCTTCCATTTCGCGCCGCCGCGCGTGTTCGAGGCGCTGCTGACGCGCGTGATGATCCGCATGGAGGACGCCAGCGCGCTCAAGCGCTGGCTGTTCCGGCATTTCATGGGCGTGGCGCGCCGCTGGGGCGAGAAAATCGTCAACCGCGAGCCCGTCCCGCTGGCTCGCGCGGCTGCATTATGCGCTCGGCGAGTTCCTGATCTACGGGCCGCTGAAGAACACGCTCGGCTTCACGCGCATTCGCGTCGCCTATACCGCCGGCGAGGCGATCGGCGCGGACCTGTTCGCCTTCTACCGCTCGCTCGGGCTCAACCTGAAGCAGCTCTACGGCCAGACCGAGGCCTTTCTCTATGTGACCGCGCAGGCCGACGGCGCGGTGCGCTCCGACACGGTCGGGCCGCCCGCGCCGCATGTGCAATTGCGCATCGCCGAGGACGGCGAGGTGCAGTTCAAATCGCCGGGCATGTTCGTCGGCTATTACAACGAGCCGGACAAGACCAGCGAAGCGCTGACCGAGGACGGCTTCGTCAAGACCGGCGACGCCGGCTTCTTCGAGCCCGACGGGCAGCTCAAGATCGTCGACCGCGCCAAGGACGTCGGCAGGCTCGCCAACGGGCAGCTGTTCGCGCCCAAATATATCGAGAACAAGCTCAAGTTCTTCGCCGACATCCGCGAGGCGGTCGCGCTCGGCGACGGGCGCGACTTCGTCGCGGTCATGCTCAACATCGAGCTCGCCTCGGTCGGCAACTGGGCCGAGCGCAACGGCGTCTCCTACGCCTCCTATCAGGAGCTCGCCGGCCATGAGCGCGTCGCCGCGACTGATCGAGAAGCATGTCGACGCGGTCAATCGAGCGCTCGCCGAGGAGCCGGCGATGGCGGGCGCGCAGATCCGGCGCTTCCTGATCCTGCCGAAGGAGCTCGACGCCGACGACGGCGAACTGACGCGCACGCAGAAGGTCCGCCGCGGCTTCATCGCCGAGCGCTACGCGCCTTTGGTCGAGGGCCTCTACAACGGCGCGAGAGAGGCCGCGATCTCGGCGGAGATCACCTACGAGGACGGCCGCAAGGGGCGGCTCGAGGGGCGCAGCCGCATCTACGATCATGCCGAGCCCACCCGGCCAGCCGCGCGGAGCCGCGCGGCATGAGCGAGGCGCCGGAAATTCTGCTCAGCCTCGAGAATGTCTCGCTGTCGTTCGGCGGCGTGCGCGCGATCTCCGACGTCTCGTTCGACATCCGGCGCGGCGAGATCCGCGCCATCATCGGCCCGAACGGCGCCGGCAAGACCTCGATGCTGAACGTCATCAACGGCTTCTATCAGCCGCAGCTCGGCACGCATCATGTTCGAGGGACAGGCGCGCGCGCGCATGCGCCCGCATGAGGCGCGCGCGGCAGGGCATCGCGCGCACGTTCCAGAACGTCGCGCTGTTCAAGGGCATGACGACGCTCGACAACATCATGACCGGGCGCAGCCTGCAAGATGTCGCGCGGGCTCTTCTGGCAGGCGCTGCGCCACGGGCCCGCGCTCGCCGAGGAGATCAAGCACCGCAAGTTCTGCGAGGAGATCATCGACTTTCTGGAGATCGAGGCGATCCGCAAGACGCCGGTCGGCAAGCTGCCCTATGGCCTGCAGAAGCGGGTCGAACTCGGCCGCGCGCTGGCGATGGAGCCGAAGCTGCTGCTGCTCGACGAGCCGATGGCGGGCATGAACCGCGAGGAGAAGGAGGACATGAGCCGCTTCATCGTCGAGGCCAACCGCCGGCTCGGCGCGACGATCGCGCTGATCGAGCACGACATCGGCGTGGTGATGGACCTCTCCGATCGCGTCGTCGTGCTGGAATACGGCCGCAAGATCGCCGACGACGTCCCCGACGTCGTCAAGGCCGACCCCAAGGTGATCTCCGCCTATCTCGGCGTGTCGCATTGAGGGCCCGGCGATGAACCTCCTGCACGCCATCTTCGTCGATCCCTTCGCGCAGATGATCTCCGCGCCGGACCTGTTCGCGCAGACGATCTGGGAAGGGTTTCGTCGGCGGCGTGCTCTATTCGCTGATCGCGCTCGGCTTCGTGCTGATCTACAAGGCCTCGGGCGTGTTCAATTTCGCGCAGGGCATCATGATGGTGTTCGCGGCGCTGACGCTGGTCGGCCTGCACGAAAAGGGCGTGCCGGCCTGGCTCGCGCTCGCGCTGACCATCGCGGTCATGTACGGCCTCGCCTTCGGCGTCGAGCGGCTGGTGCTGCGCCCGCTCGTCAACCAGCCCGACATCATCCTGCTGATGGCGACATTCGGGCTCACCTATTTCCTCATCGGCTTCGGCGAAGTTCGTGTTCGGCGGCAATCCGAAGGAGATGATCACCGAGCGAGCTCTGGCTGCCGAGCGGCGCGATCGATCTCGAAATCCTCGGCGGGACGGTGACGCTGCAGAAGCTCGACATCGCCGCGGCGGCGATCGCGATCGTCATGGTGGCGGGGCTCGCGCTGTTCTTCCAGAAGACGCGCATCGGCCGCGCGCTGCGCGCGGTCGCCGACGATCATCAGGCGGCGCTGTCGGTCGGCATTTCGCTGAACCAGATCTGGGTCGTCGTCTGGTTCGCCGCCGGCGTCGTCGCGCTGGCGACCGGGATCATGTGGGGCGCGCGCTCGGACGTCTCGTTCGCGCTGCAGGTGGTCGCGCTGAAGGCGCTGCCGGTGCTGATCCTCGGCGGCCTCACCTCGATTCCCGGCGCGATCGTCGGCGGCCTCATCATCGGCATCGGCGAGAAGCTCGGCGAATTCTACTGGGGGCCGCTGGTGGGCGGCGGCATCGAGCGCTGGCTCGCCTACGCCATCGCCCTCGCCTTCCTGCTGTTCCGCCCGCAGGGCCTGTTCGGCGAGAAGATCATCGAGCGGATTTGAGGATGAACGCGCATTGCGCCCAGAAGTTTATCCCCTTCTCCCCTTGCGGGAGAAGGCGGCCGAAGGCCGATGCAGGGGCTTCTCCGCGATCGCAAGCAACGGCCAAGCGGGACCGACCCCTCACCCTACCCCTCTCCCGCAAGGGGAGAGGGGAATCCCGCCCGCGGAGCCTGACCCGTGTTCTACCGCGAAGCCGGCCAGTTCAAGACCACCTACGCCGCCGACATGGCGATCTTTCCGATCCGCCAGGACCGGATCGGCATCGCGCTGATTCTGCTGGTCGCCTTCGTCGTCATCCCGCTGACCGGCGACCTCTTCTTCATCAACACGATGATGATCCCGTTCCTGATCCTGTCGCTGGCGGCGATCGGGCTCAACATTCTGACCGGCTATACCGGCCTGCTCTCGCTCGGATCGGCGGGCTTCATGGGCGTCGGGGCCTACGCCTGCTACAAGCTCGAAACCTATTTTCCCGGCGTCAACATCCTCGATCTGGATCGTCGTCTCCGGCTTCGCCTCGAGCCTCGTCGGCGTGATCTTCGGCCTGCCGAGCCTGCGCATAAAAGGCTTCTATCTGGTCGTGGCGACGCTCGCGGCGCAGTTCTTTCTCGAATGGGCGTTCGCGCGCGTGCCGTGGCTCGTCAACTACAACGATTCCGGCGCGATCGAGGTCTCCACCCACACATTGTTCGGCGTGCCGATCCTCGGGCCGGCGGCGAGCCCCGCGGCGCGCTATCTCGTCACCTTGACGATCGTCGTCGTGATGGCCTGGATCGCCTCGAACATCGTGCATGGCCGCATCGGGCGCATGTGGATGGCGGTGCGCGACATGGACATCGCCGCCGAACTGATCGGCATCCGGCTGCTGCCGACCAAGCTCATCGCCTTCGCCGTCTCCTCCTTCTATATCGGCGTCGCCGGCGCGCATGATGGTCTACCTCTGGCTCGGCGCCGCGGAGCCGGAGGCTTTCGACATCAACCTGTCGTTCCAGTTGCTGTTCATGGTCATCATCGGCGGACTGGGCTCGATCCTCGGCGCGTTCCTCGGCGCGGCGATCCTGCACCTGCATGCCGATCGTGCTGCGCGCCCTGCCCGCCGCGCTCGGCCTGCCCATTCCGGCCGCCAATGTCGAGCATCTGACCTTCATAACGACCGGCGCGCTCATTATACTCGTGCTCATTCTGGAGCCGCGCGGCCTCGCGCAGCTCTGGCGGACGGTCAAACAAAAGCTGCGCGTCTGGCCCTTTCCCGTATTGAAAGCATGCAAGGAGGAAACGTCATGAAAAGAACTGGATCAAAAGATTGTCGGGGGCGCGCGCTCGCCGTCGCGCTCGCCGCTCCCGCCTTCGCGGACGACTCGATCTACGTGCCGCTGTTCACCTACCGCACCGGCCCGTTCGCCGGCTCGGGCGTGCCGGTCGCCGACGGCATGCATGATTATCTGACGATGCTCAACGAACGCGACGGCGGCATCGGCGGCGTAAAGCTCGTCGTCGACGAATGCGAGACCGGCTATGATACCAAGAAGGGCCTCGAATGCTATGACACGGTCAAGCCGAAGAATCCGGTCATCATCAATCCGTGGTCGACCGGCATCACTCTGTCGCTGATCCCCAAGGCCTCCGTCGACAAGATCCCGATCCTGTCGATGGCCTATGGTCTCTCGGCCGCCGCCCGCGGAGATGTGTTCCCCTGGGTGTTCAATCCGCCGGACACCTACTGGGACGGCGCCTCCGAAATCCTCAAATATCTGGGCGGCGGCTCGGTCGACGGCTTGAAGGGCAAGACGGTCGGCTATCTCTATTTCGACGCCGCATTCGGCCGCGAGGCCCTGCCGTTCTTCCAGTCGATGGCGAAGGACGCCGGCTTCGATCTGAAACTCTATCCGGTCGCGCCCGCCGACATGCAGAACCAGGGTTCGAAGTGGCTCGACATCCGCCGCGACAAGCCCGACTTCCTCATCATGTACGGCTGGGGCGCGATGAACCCGACGGCCATCAAGGAAGCCGTGAAGGCAGGCTTCCCGATGGACAAGTTCGTCTCCGTCTGGTGGCCGAACGACGCCGACGCGGCCTCGGCGGGCGACGGCGCCAAGGGTTTCAGGGAGCTCAATTGGCACGGCCCCGGCGCCGACTATCCCGCCTTCGCCGACATCAAGAAATATGTGATCGACGCCGGCAAGAGCCAGGCGGGAGCGAACGAATTCGGCAACACGCTCTACGACCACGGCGTCTACAATTCGATGCTGATCGCGGAAGCCATCGCCACGGCGCAGAAGCTCACCGGCAAGAAGGTGGTGACCGCCGAGGACGTGCGGCGCGGGCTGGAGAACATCAACCTCGACGATGCGCGCCTGAAGGCGATCGGCCTCGCCGGATTCGCCTCGCCGCTGAAAGTCACCTGCGCCGATCACAACACGCACGGCGCGACCTTCGTGCAGCAATGGGACGGCGCGAAATGGGTGAAGGTGAGCGACGCGGTGACGCCGAACAGCGACAAGGTGCAGCCGCTGATCGACGAAGCCGCCAAGAACTACGCCGAGAAGAACGCCGGCTGGCCGCAGCGTTCGGAGGCTTGCGACAACAAGTAGTAGTCCCTTCCCCCCTTGCGGGAGAGGGTTAGGGAGGGGGGTACACCCGGAACCTCAGTGGTTTTCACCCCCACCCTCCCTCCCCCATCAAGGGGGAGGGCGCCAGACCTCAAAGCTGCGAGCGCTGATACCTACCGATGCCCTCCCCCATTCTCGAAGTGCTCAACATCGAGGTCGTCTACAACAGCGTGGCGCTGGTGCTGAAAGGCGTTTCGCTGTCTCTGCGTGAGGGCGGTATCGTCGCGCTGCTCGGCGCCAACGGCGCCGGCAAGACGACGACGTTGCGCGCCATCAGCAACCTTCTGCATGCCGAGCGCGGCGAGGTGACGAAAGGCGAGATCAAGTTTCTCGGCGAGCGCGTCGAGCGGCTGTCGCCGGCGGAGCTGGTGCGGCGAGGGGCGATCCAGGTGATGGAAGGCCGTCATTGTTTCGGCCACCTCACCATTGAAGAAAATCTGATGACCGGCGCCTTCACCCGCCGCGACGGCGGCGGCGCGGTGCGGCGCGACCTCGAAAAGATCTACGAATATTTTCCCCGCCTCAAACAGAGACGAAGCTCGCTCGCGGGCTATGTTTCCGGCGGCGAGCAGCAGATGTGCGCGCTCGGCCGCGCAATGATGGCGAACCCGAAACTCATCCTGCTCGATGAGCCCTCGATGGGGCTCGCGCCGCAGGTGGTGGAAGAAATCTTCGAGATCGTGCGCGGGCTCAACGCGCGCGAGAACGTCTCTTTCCTGATCGCCGAGCAGAACACCAATCTCGCGCTGCGCTATGCCGAATTCGGCTACATTCTCGAGAACGGCCGCGTCGTGCTCGACGGCGCGGCGAGCGCGCTGCGCGACAACGAGGACGTGCGCGAATTCTATCTCGGCATCGCCGGCGAGAACCGCAGATCGTTCCGCGACGTGAAAAGCTATCGCCGCCGCAAGCGCTGGCTGTAGCACTGTCGGTGTTGCCGCGGTCGCGCCAGGATAGAAAACTGTCATCCCCGCGAAAGCGGGGATCCAGTGTCGTAGGGCTCGGCGACCTTGAGATAGTTTCAGCCCGCTTCTGCGGGCGGAGCATCACACGCTGGATCCCCGCTTTCGCGGGGATGACACTGGGGGCGCCTAATCCTGGCGCTTATGGGTCAACGACCGCGGCTACAAATCGGAGTTGATATGTCTGACCTTCAATCATTGAGCGCGCGGCTTGCGACACTCAGCAAGCATTCCCCGCGCCTTCAAAAACAGCTCGCGGGCGTCGACATCGCCTCGCTCAAAAATCCCGCGGCGTTTGCGAAGCTGCCGTTGCTGCGGAAATCCGATCTCTCGGCTCTTCAGCGCGACGAGCCGCCCTTCGCGGGGATCGCGCCCTCGGCGGGCGGGTTCAAGCGCTTGTTCATGTCGCCCGGCCCGATCTTCGAGGGCGAGGATCAAGGCGACGATCCCTATGGCGCCAAGGCGGCATTTGTCGCGGCGGGCGTCGCGCCCGGCGAGATCGTGCTCAACTGCTTTTCGTATCATCTGACTCCGGGCGGCTTCATCATCGAGAGCGGCGCACATGCCGCGGGCTGCGCGGTGATCCCGGCGGGGCCAGGAAATACCGAGCAGACTCTGCAGGCGCTCGCCCATCTGAAGCCGACCGTCTATGCCGGGCCGCCCGACTTCCTCAAAATCCTGCTCGACAAGGCCGAGGCGGCAGGGCTCGACGCCTCCTCGATTCGCAGGGCGATCGTCTCCGGCGCCGCCTTGCCGCCGAGCCTGCGCGCCGAACTCGAAGGGCGCGGCGTCAAGACGAGGCAGACTTTCGCGACCGCCGAGCTCGGCGTCATCGCCTACGAGACCGACGATGCGAACGGCGCGCTCGAACCCGGCATGCGCGTCGCCGACGACGTCTGGCTCGAAATCGTGCGCCCGGGAAGCGGCGATCCGCTGCCGATCGGCGGCGTCGGCGAAATCGTCGTCACAGCCTTGCGCGGCGCATTCCCGCTGCTGCGTTTCGCGACCGGCGACCTTTCGGCCTCTGTGGAAGCGGGTCGCATTCGCGGCTGGATGGGACGCGCCGACCAGACGACCAAGGTCAAGGGCATGTTCGTCCATCCGAGCGAAGTCGTCGAGGTCGGCCGCCGCCATCCCGAACTCGGCGCGCTGCGTCTCGTCGTCAGGCGCAAAGGCGAGCAGGACGAGATGATTCTACGCGCCGAAATTTTGAGCGCCGGCGAGGGCCTGGCGGAACGCGTCGCGGCGACGCTCCAGGCGCTCACCAAGCTCAGCGGGGCCGTCGAGTTCGTGCCGCCGGGCTCGCTGCCCAACGACGGCAAGACGATCGCGGACGAACGGCCGGTCTGACAGGGGAACTGGACCTCGCCGCTGGCCTCGGCGATACTGGGACGACGAAGCGCACGCCTTTGGGCTGCGCTGCCCCAAAAATCCGGCGGGAGAGTTCTCATGGCGGATTCGACGCGAAGCGGCGTTGAATTGCGATTTCCGTTCCCCGAGCCGCCGAAGCCCGGCGAGCTCATCGAAATTCGCAAGGGCCTGCTCTGGTTCCGGCTGCCGCTGCCGTTCCAGCTCGATCACGTCAACGTGTATCTCATCGAGGACGTCGACGGCTGGGTCATCGTCGACACCGGCATTTCGACTAACGAAACGCGGGCGTCGTGGCTGCAAATGCTCGAAGGCCCGCTCAGCGGGCTGAAGATTTCAAAGATTCTCGTCACGCATTTCCATCCCGACCACATCGGGCTTGCCGGCTGGCTCTGCGAGCGTTTTCAGGCGCCGCTGCTGACGAGCCTTTCGAGCTTCATGAGCTGCCGCGTCATCTCGCTCGATCCGCGCGCGCTCGAATCGCCGCGCAATCGTCTGTTCTACAAGAGCCACGGACTCGACGAAGAAGCCGCGCGGATCGTCGCGACATCGGGTCACGAATATCTACGCTGGGTCGAGCCGCTGCCGGAAACTTATCGCCGGCTGGTGCTGGGCGACGCGCTTACGATCGGCTCAGAGACTTACCGCGTGCTGACCGGCGACGGCCATGTCGCCGAGCAGGTGATGCTGTTCAACGAAGGCGCCAAGCTGCTGTTCGTCGCGGACCAGGTGCTCGAGCGCATATCGCCGAACGTCTCGGTCTGGGCCGGCGAGCCCGACGGCGATCCGCTCGGGCACTATTTGCGAAGCCTGAGATGGCTGATCAGCGAAATCCCCGAGGACGTGCTGGTGCTGCCCGGCCACCGCAGGCCGTTCTACGGACTGCACACCCGTGCGCTGGAGCTCATCCAGCATCACGAGCATCGTTGCTCGATCCTGCTCGAAGCCTGCAGCCGCGCGGATCACTCGACCGCCGAAATGGTGCCGCTGCTTTTCAATCGCGAATTGAACCCGCACCAGATGGGCTTCGCTTTCGCCGAGACTTTGGCGCACGCCAACCGGCTGGTGCGCCGCGGCGAGCTGGAGTCGTTTCCGAAAGGCGAGAAGATACGGTTTCGCGCGGCACGGGGGGCGTGAGAGGGGGCCGCCGCCACCCACTTGCCCTGCGTCATTGCGAGCGCAGCGAAGCAATCCATCTTTCCGTGGTCCGTGCCTTGCCAAGCAAACAAGCATCGCTTCGGCATGGATTGCTTCGTCGCTTCGCTCCTCGCAATGACGAAAGGGGCGCTGAAGGCGCCGCGCGCGCCGCATCAACCAGTCTTCACCTTCGCCCTTCTTCTCTTGACCCCTCGCGCCTCAGGCCGCGACAGCGCCTCCTTGAGCTCCGTCTCCAGTTGCTCGAACTGCGCCTTCAGTTCGGCAGCGACGATGCTGACATGGTGCGCGGTCGCGCGCGTCCGGTGCACGAACAAGCCGATTTCACTCGCCGCGAGTCCGGGTTCGGCGAGCGGCACGTGTTTCAGTTCGCCGCGCGCGATCTCCTCGACGAAGCCGACAGGCGTGAAGAAGCCGAGTCCGAGCCCCGCCTTCATCGCTTCTTTCATCACGCTCAGCGAATTTGAAGTCACCCGTGCGGAAAAGGCGGCGCCGCTGTGCACGAATTCGCTCTCGGAGGCCGAGTCGAGCAGCCACGCATCGGAGAGCATGATGACGGGATAGGCCGCGCAGTCGGTCAGCGTGACGGAGGCGCGGCTTGCCAGCGGATGATCCGGCTTGAGGATCGCGCCGAGCGAGGATTTGAGGCGCGCGACGATCTCGTAGTTGCGATGGCGCCTGTCGATGAAATGCAGCGCAATGTCCGGGCGCTCGGCGCGCAGCTCTTCCACGTGCTCGGCAGGATCGGCGTCGATGACCCGAAACGAGATGTTGGGGTAGCGCGCGGCGACCTTGGTCATCGCGCGCGGCGCAACGCGCGCCAGCATGGAAGGGATCGCGGTTATCCTCACCTCGCCCCTGATGTCGCCGGCGATCGCGGCAATTTCGAGCCGCGTGCGGCGCCATTCGGCAAGCGTGCCGCGCGCGTGGCGCAGCAGCAACTCGCCCGCCGGCGTCAGCCGCACGCCGTTGCCGACGCGCTCGAAAAGCGCCGCGCCGAGCTCCCGCTCCAGCTTCAGGATCTGCCGGTTCACCGCGGAGGAGGCGACATTGAGCTTTTCCGCCGCGCGCCGGATCGACCCGACGCGGGCGACCTGATCGAGGTATCGGAGCACGACGGCGTGCATGGGCCGCCTCCAAGGTGATGCCGAAAAGGCAGCGCCTATCACGAAACTTTGCGCTTCCCAACAGCGCCCCGACGTCGCTACCCTTTGCGAATTCCCTTAGTGGAGCGGCGACGATGACCCGGCTTGATCTGACCCGACGCCATTTCCTCAGCTCCGGCGCCGCCGCGCTCGGCGCGCTATCCGCTCGTCACGGCCGCGCGAGCGGCGAGCGCCGATACCGTGAACATGCAGCTTGGCTGGATCACCGGCGGCAATCAGATCGGCGAAGTCGTCGCCAAGCGGCTCGGCTATTTCAAGGACGCCAACATAGACTTCGCGATCCAGCCGGGCGGTCCCAACATCGACGGCGTCGCGATCGTCGCCTCGGGGCGCTACGAAGTCGGACAGGTCTCGTCGAGCCCCTCGCTGATGCTCGCCGCCTCGCAGAGCCTGCCCGTCACCTGTTTCGCGGTCGGCGCGCAGGAACACCCTTACACGTTCTTCTCGCTGCCGCGCGCGCCGATCCACACGCCCAAGGACATGATCGGGCGCAAGATCGGCGTTCAGGCGACCGGCCAGATCCTGCTTTCGGCGCTGTTGCGCAAGAACGACATTCCCGAGGACAGGTCGAGAAGGTGATCATCGGCTCCGACATGACGCCGCTGCTGACCGGACAGGTCGACGCCTTCTCCGGCTGGCTCACCAACACGACCGCGCTGAAGCCGCTCGGGACGGATTACATCAAGATGCGGCTCTGGGACTGGGGCGTGAAGCTCTACGCCCTGCCCTATTATGCGACGACCGACACGATCGCCGGCAAGGCCGACGTGCTGGCGCGCTTTCTCAAAGCCGCCGCGCGCGGCTGGGCCTACGCCAAGGACAACCCCGAGAAGGCGGTCGATCTGCTGGTCGCAGGAATATCCGAACCTCGTGAAGCGCGGACGAGCTCGTCGCGGCGCCGATCATGCTTTCGTTCGAGTTCACGCCGAAGCACCGCCGCCTATGGTTGGGGCGGCTTCGATCCGCAGATCTGGCAGGACCAGATCGACCTCTACGATCAATTGAAACAATTCCCGGCGGGCAAGCCGAAGCTCGACGCGGTCATGACGACCAAGATCCTCGAAATGACCGCCGCCGACCGGCCGAAGATCGGCTGACCGCGATGAGCGACGTGGCGCTGAGACTTGACTGACGTCACGGTGCGCTTCACCACCGAGCGCGGAACCGTGACCGCGCTCGAGCGCATCAGCCTGACCGTCGACGAGCGGCGGCTTCCTGACGCTGGTCGGGCCCTCCGGCTGCGGCAAGTCGACGTTGTTGCGCGTCGTCTCCGACCTGCTGACGCCGACCTCGCGGCGAAGTCGAAGTGCTCGGCGGCCCGCCATCGCGCGCGCGCGCGGCGCGGCGCATCGGCTTCGTGTTTCAGGACGCCTCGCTCCTGCCCTGGCGCACCGCGCTCGAAAATGTCGCGCTGCCGCTCGAAGTCGGCGGCAGCGCGGCGACGGACGGCGCGCGACCCCAGGGAGCTGCTGGCGCTCGTCGGCCTCGCCGGCCGCGAAGGCGCCTATCCTCACGAACTCTCCGGCGGCATGCGCCAGCGCGTCGCGATCGCGCGCGCGCTGATCGACAATCCCGAACTGTTGCTGATGGACGAGCCGTTCGGCGCGCTCGACGAGATCACGCGCGACCGGCTCAATGTCGAACTGTTGCGCATCTGGGAGACGACCGGCGTGACGATCCTGTTCGTCACCCATTCGATCTACGAGGCGGCGCTGCTCGGCCAGCAGGTGCTGCTGCTCGCGGCGCGGCCGGGACGGGTGCGCGAGATCGTCTCCGTGCCGCTCGCCAACCCCCGCTCGATCGAACAGCGCGAAACGCCCGAGTTCGTCGAGATCGCCGCGCATTTGCGCCGCGTGCTGGAGACGTGCTGATGACGGCTTCGGCGTCTTCAGACCGCGAGCCCGCGACGTCGCGCGGGCGGCGATGAACGAAGACGAGGCAGCGCGGCGCGCCTATCTCGCCGCGAGCGCGCTCGCTCGCGTGGCGCCGGCGGCTGCTGCCGGTCGCCGCCGCCGCTGCTGATCCTGGCGCTCTGGCAGGCCGGCGTCATGTGGTTCCACATCCGCCCGTTCATCGCGCCCGCGCCGACCGCCGTCGTCAGCGTGCTCTATGAAAAATTCGGGCTGCTGATGGCCAATCTCGCGCCGACCGCCTTCGAGGCGTTGATCGGCTTCGCTGATCGGCAACGCGCTCGGCATCCTCACCGCGACCCTGTTTGTTCATGTGCGCATCGCCGAGGAGGCGTTCTTTCCGATCGCGGTGATGGTGCACACGATTCCGGTCATGGCCTATGCGCCGATCCTCGTGCTGCTGCTCGGCAACGGGCTCTCCGCCAAGGTCGCGATCGCCGCGCTGATCTGCTACTTCCCGACGCTCGTCAACATGACGCGGGGCTTGCGCGCCGTCTCCAGCGCGCAGATGGAGCTGATGCGCATCCTCTCGGCCTCGCCCATCGAGATCTTCTTCAAGCTGCGCCTCAAATGCGCGCTGCCCTATCTGTTCTCGGCCCTGAAGATCGCGGCGGCGACCTCGGTCATCGGCGCGATCGTCGGCGAATGGATCGGCGCGACGACGGGCATCGGCGCGCTCATCATCCAGGCGACCTACAATTTCGATTCGCCGCTGCTCTACGCCACGATCGTCGTCGGCTCGCTGTTTTCCGCGGCCTTCTTCGGCGTCATCTCCTGGGCCGAAACGCGGTTCCTGAAGTGGAATCAGACGGAAGCCCGCTGACCCTCGAATGCGATCACGGGAGGAGCGACATGACATCATCCGATTCCGTTATGGAGCCCGGCGGCCGCGATGCCCGTCGTCGCGGACAGCGATCTCGTCGTCGTCGGCGGCGGTCCGGCGGGCGTTGCGGCGGCGGTCGCCGGCGCGCGCGAAGGCCTCTCGGTCACGCTGATCGAGCGCTACCCCTATCTCGGCGGCCTCGCCTCGGGCGGCATGGTGCTGGTGCTCGACGACATGTGCAACGGCGACGAAATATCCGTGCGCGGCCTTTGCTCGGAGCTGATCGACCGCATGGAGCGCGATGGGCCTCTGCGTCACGCCGCCGGAAGGCGACCGGCGCTCCGACCCCGCGCATGTGGCGCAAATGGTCGCGCTGGGGCGTCTATCGATTTCCATTCGCATCAGAAGCCGCAGCCGATCTGCTACGCCGCCGCCTTCGATCCCGACGGTTTCAAGCGCGCCTGCAACGAGATGGTCGCGGAGGCGAAGATCAATCTGAGGCTGCACTAGCTGGTTCAGCCGCGCGATCGTCGAGGACGGAAACATCGCCGGCGTCGATCTGCGAGAGCAAGAGCGGCCGGCAGGCGATCCGCGGCCGCATCGTCGTGGACGCGAGCGGCGATCTCGACGTCGCCGCCTCGGCCGGCGCGCCGTTCACTGCACGGCGCCTATATCGTCACGACGGTGTTCCGCCTCGGCGGCGTCGACATCGAGGCGGCCGAGCGGTTCGAATACGAGGACCCCGAAGCCTTTCAGGCGATCGACCGCGAGGCGCGCCGGCATGATCGGCGGCTCCTGGGAGAAGCTGGTGGCTGAAGACGCCGCTGCCGGGCGTCGTCTGGTGCAACTGCCCGCATATGACCGGCTTCGACGGCGATCGCGGTCGAAGATCTTACGCGCGCCGATTTCGAAGGGCGCGAGCGCATCGCCCAGCTTGTCGCGCACGTCAAGGCCAAGCATGCCGGGCTTCGAGCGCGCGTTCGTCGTCGATGTCGCGCCGCAGCTCGGCATCCGCCAGACGCGGCTGCTCGAAGGCCAATATGTGATGACCAAGGAGGACGTCGCGCAGCGCCGCCATTTCCCCGACAGCGTCGCGCGCGGGCGCGACTATTATTACTCCTACCGCAGCCTGCTGCCGAACGGCGTCGGCGGCTTGCTGGTCGCCGGCCGGCACTATTCCGCGACGCCTTCGGCGCAGAAAAGCCTCGCGCGAAATCCCGCCCTGCATGGCGATGGGCGAAGCGGCGGGAATCGCGGCGGCGCTGGCGCTCGAAAGCTCGGTCGGCGTCGCCGACATCGACGTGCCGGCAGTTGCAGCGGCGGCTGCGGGCGCGCGGCGCCGATCCCGGCGATGCGCCCGCCGCCAACGCCAATGTCGCGCGTCGCCGCCGAATAGGATTGCCTGCAATGTCCGAAGACAATGTCCAGCCGCTGAGCGGCGTTCGCGTTCTCGACTTCACGCAAGTGATGCTCGGCCCCAGCGCCACGCAGGTGCTGGCCGACTACGGCGCCGACGTCATCAAGGTCGAGCGGCCCGGCGTCGGCGATCTCTCGCGCACGTCCGTCGCCAACGACGTCGACGGGCTCGACAATCCCGTGTTCCGCAGCCTCAACCGCAACAAGCGCTCGATCGTGCTCGATACTGCGGAAGCCCGCGGCGAAAGAGCTCGTCTACGAGCTGGTGCGCGGCGTCGACATCGTCGTCAACAATTTCCGCGCCGGCGTGATGGAGCGGATGGGCTTTGGCTACGAGACGCTCTCCAAGATCAATCCGCGCATCATCTGCGCTTTCGGCTCAGGCTTCGGCCAGACCGGGCCGCTCGCCTACAAGGGCGGCCAGGACATTCTCGCTCAGGCGCTTTCGGGCGTCATGCGCCGCAAGTGCAACGACGACGAGCCGCTGACGATCTATGCGACGGCGCTCTGCGACTATTCGCGCCGGCATGCATCTCGTGCAGGCGATCCTGCTCGCGCTGCTGCAACGGGAGAAGACCGGGCGCGGGCAGCAGGTCGCCGTGTCGCTGTTCGAATCCATGCTCGCCATGCAGATGCAGGAAGCCGCGATGTATCTGCAGCGCGACGTCGACTTCTCCTGGGGCGCCTATCCGCTGACCGGCGTGTTTCCAACGCGCGACGGCGCGCTGGTGCTGGTCGGCGCCTTCAAGAGCAATCCGTTGCGCGACATTTGCGCGGCGCTCGGTCTGCCCGACCTCTCCGCCGACGCGCGCTATGCCGATTTCGCCGGGCAGATGACGCACAAGAAGACGCTTGCAGGCGATGTTCCGCGAGCGCTTCGCCAGCGACACGACCGCGCATTGGCTGGCACGGCTCGACGAGCAGGACCTGCTTGTGCGCGCCCGTGCTGACGATGATCGGAGGCGCTGGGGCACGAGCAGACCCGCGCCAACAACAGCGTCGTCGGCCTTCATCCCGACGGCGGCGGCCCGAAGCGCGATCGGCTCGCCGCTCACGATGGCCGAAGGCGCCTTCCGCGTCCGCCGTCCGCCGCCGCGGCTCGGCGCCGACAGCGACGCCGTGCTGCGCGAGGCGGGGCTTTCGGCCGAGCGCATCGCCGCGCTGAGGGCGGAAGGGATCGTCGCGTGAACGTCCGCTACGAGGTGAAGGATCACGTCGCGCGCGTAACGATCGACCGGCCCGAGCGGCTCAACGCCGATCGATCTCGAAACCGAGCGCGAGTTGATCGCGATCTGGGAGCGGATCGAGCAAGACCGCGACATGCGCGTCGTCGTGCTGACCGGCGCCGGCGACGAGCTTTCTGCGCCGGCGCCGACATGAAGGGCGGCTCGGGATTGAGCGGCCTCGAATATTGGGCGGCGGCGCGGCCCGGCGGCTTCGGCGGGATCGCGCTGCGCGACACGCTCGACGTCCCCGTGATTGCGCGCGTAAACGGCTATGCGCTCGGCGGCGGCTTCGAGATGGTGCTCGGCTGCGACATCGTCGTCGCCTCCGAAAAGGCGAGCTTCGGCCTGCCCGAGCCGCAGCGTCGGACGGCTCGCGCTCGACGGCGGCATCGCGCTGCTGTCGCGCCGCATTCCGCATGTGCTGGCGATGGGCATGCTGCTCACCGGCCGCCGCATCGGCGCGGAAGAGGCGATGCGGTTCGGGCTCGTCAACGAAGTCGTCGCGCCGGAAGCGACTCGATGACGCCGTCGAGCGCTGGGTCGCCGACATCCTCGCCTGCGCGCCGCTCTCGGTGCGCGCGATCAAACAGATGGTCAGATCGGGCGCAAGGCCTGACGCCGCAACAGGCGCAGACGCCTGCGCACGCCCGCGCTTGGTCGAAGCGCTGCAATCCGAAGATCAGCACGAGGGCGTCGCCGCGTTCCGGGAAAAGCGCGCGCCGGTCTGGAAGGGGAAGTGAGAAACCCTTCTCCCGCCTGCGGGAGAAGGTGGCGCGAAACGCCGGATGAGGGGAAGCCGGTAGCGTCAATCCTGTTTGACAACTTCAATCGCGGCCTATCTCATCAGGCGCATCGCGTTTGTCGCGGTAAAACCCCTCATCCGGCCTTCAGCCACCTTCTCCCGCAGGCGGGAGAAGGGCTCAAATCGTCCGCCCGCCATCGACCGGCAGCACCACGCCGGTGATGAACTCGGCCTCGTCGCTCGCCAGATAGACGCAGGCCGCGGCGATGTCCGAGGGCTTCGACATGCGGCCGAGCGGGATGGTGGACAGGAATTTCTCCATCAGTTCCGGCGTCGCCGGGCCGCCGATGAAATCTTCCGTCAGGCCCGTCTGGCCGAGCACCGGCGCGATGCAGTTGACGCGGATCTTCCAGGGCGCGAGTTCGACGGCGAGCGACTTCGAGACGAGATTCACGAAACCCTTCGAGCCATTGTACCAGGTGAGGCCCGGGCGCGGGCGCACGCCGGCGGTCGAGCCGATGTTGATGACGCTGCCGCCGCCGCGATCCCTAGGACCGGCGTCGTGCGCTGCGTCATCAGATAGATCGCCTTGACGTTGATCGCGTAGATCCTGTCGAACTCGGCTTCTGTCACTTCGAGGATCGGCTTGTTGCGATGCGTCCAGCCGGCGTTGTTGACGACGATGTCGAGGCCGCCAAACGCGGCGAGCGTCTCGCCGACAGCGCGGTCGACTTCCTCGGCCTTCGTGAGGTCGGCGATGACGGCGACCGCATTCGCGCCGATTTTCTGGGCTTCCGCGCGCGCCCCCTCTGCGTTGATGTCGACCACCGCGACCTTGGCGCCCTCCGCCGCGAAACGCTCGGCGATGCCGGCGCCGAAGCCCGACGCTGCGCCCGTCACCAGCGCGATCTTGTCTTTCAGCCGCATGGTTCCTCCCTCGTGCGTATCCGCGCCGGACGCAATAGCGAAGTTCCGGCGCCCGCGCCAATCGGCGAAGGCTCAGGGCGGCGGAACGGCCTGCTCCATCATCGCCAGTTGGGTCCGCAGCATCTGCAGGTCGATCTCGATCTCGATCCCGGCGGAAGGAGCGATCAACGCGGGTCTGGCGAAGGAGCCATCTTGCGCATAGATCAAGCGTTCCGCCGGGCTTCGGTCGCGGCCTTTGCGCCCGAGCCGATGCCCGAACGTGCCCTGCTGCTCCTGTTCGCCGCCGCCAATTTCGCGATCGGGCTCGGCGCGTTCGTCGCCGTCGGCGTGCTGTCGCCGATCGCGGCGACTTTTTCCCTGTCGAAGGCGGACGCCGGCTGGGTGATGACCGCTTATTCGCTCGCCTACGCCATCGCCTCGCCGCTGCTCGTCGCGCTGACCGGACGCATCGATCGGGCGCGGCTCATCGCATCCGCGCTGGCTTTGTTCGCTCTCGCCTCGGCCCTTGCGGCGGCCGCGCCAGACTTCGCGACGCTGGTCGTGGCGCGCGCGCTGATGGCGGTCGGGGCCGGGCTGGTGACGCCGGTCGCGGCGACGATCGCCGCCACACTCGCCGGGCCGGAGCGGCGCGGCAAGGCGTTGTCGCTGGTGTTTGGCGGCTTCACGGTCGCTCAGGCGCTCGGCGTTCCCGCGGGAAGCTGGATCGGCTACGCCTTCGGCTGGCGCTGGGCTTTCGCCATCGTCGCGGTCTTCGCCGCGGCGGCGACGCTTGCGGTGGCCTTGAGGACGCCGCGCGGGCTCGTTGCGCCCGGCGGCGCGCTGTCCACCCTCTGGGCCACGCTGCGTTCGCCGCGCTCCACGGCCGCGGTCTCGCTGACCGCCTGGGCGTTCGGCGCCGTCTATTGCGTCTATACGTTCCTCGCGCCGTTCCTCGAACAGCGCTTCGGACTCGGCCGGGACGGCATCACGGGCATGTTCGCGCTGTTCGGCCTTTGCGGCGTGGCGGGCAACTGGGTTGGAGGCCTGATGACGGATCGAGCCGGGCCGGAGCGCACGGTGACGGCGATCTCCCTCGTGCTCATTGTCGTGCTGCCGCTGGTAACCGCGCCGCAGGTTTCGTTTGTCGCGCTCGTGGCGCTCATGGCGCTGTTGAGCCTCGCCGGCTTCGCCTTCATGAGCGCCCAGCAGGCCCGCCTCGTCGCGCTCGATCCCGCGCGCGCTTCCACGCTGCTCGCGCTCAACGCGGCCGCGATCTACGTCGGCGGGGCGCTTGGCGCCTATGCGGGCGGCGCGACGCTGAAGGCGGCGGGGTTTTCGTGGCTGGGAGGGGTCGCCGCGGTCATCGCGCTCGTCGGCCTCGCCTCGATCGCGCTGACGCGGCGACTGGCGGGCGGCTCTACGTCGGAGACGGCCGAGATTAGGGCGACATCGCGCTCTCCGATGCCCTCCCCCCTTGTGGGGGAGGGTAAGGGTGGGGGGTAGCGCCCTGAAAACGCGGTGGTTTTCACCCCCTCCCCATCCCTCCCCCATCAAGGGGGAGGGGCGCGCGTCCGCCCGAACCGCTACTAATCGAACAACGACGAGACGCTCTCTTCCTTGAAGATGCGCGCGATCGCCTCGCCGATCAGCGGCGCAATCGAGATGACGCGGATATTCCTGGCGACTCGCACGGCTTCCGTCGGCAGGATCGTGTCGGTCAGCACCAGTTCGTTGAGTTTTGACGAGGCGATGCGGGAGACGGCGCCGCCCGACAGCACGCCATGGGTGATGTAGGCCTGCACGCTTTTCGCGCCGGCCTCGAGCAGCGCCTCGGCCGCATTGCACAGGGTGCCGCCGGAATCGACGATGTCGTCGAGCAGCACGCAGTTGCGGCCGCGGACGTCGCCGATGATGTTCATCACTTCGGATTTGCCGGCGCGCTCGCGCCGCTTGTCGACGATGGCGAGCGGCGCATCCAGCCGCTTCGCCAGAGCGCGGGCGCGCACCACGCCGCCGACGTCGGGCGAGACGACCATCAGGCTTCCGTTGAACCCCCGGTCCTTGATGTCGCGCACCATGGTTGGAGCCGCGAACAGATTGTCGGTTGGTATGTCGAAGAAGCCCTGGATCTGGCTGGCGTGCAGGTCGACCGTCAGCACGCGATCCGCGCCGGCCCTCGTAATGAGGTTCGAGACGAGTTTCGCGGAGATCGGCGAACGCGGACCGGATTTCCGGTCCTGCCGCGCATAGCCGAAATAGGGGATGACTGCCGTGATGCGGCTCGCCGACGCGCGTCTCAGCGCGTCGATCATGATCAGCAACTCCATCAGATTGTCGTTCGTCGGATAGGATGTCGACTGGATGATGAACGCGTCCCGCCCGCGCACGTTTTCCAGAATTTCGACGAAGATTTCGAGGTCGGCGAAACGCCGCACGCTGCATCGCGCCAGCGGTTCGCCGAGATAGGCCGCGATCGCCGTCGCGAGCGGGCCGTTCGAATTGCCCGCCAGAATTTTCATTTTGCCTTGCATTCGGCGGCTCCGAAAGCGGTTGAGCGATGGGCGCTGACGTCACGCCCCAGCCGACCGACAGCGCCTGGCCCCGGAGGCTCGATGTGCGGCGCGTCATAGCAGCGCGTCGCCAGCCGAACAATACGACGATGGCGCGACAATCCGGAGCGCGCGACGACATTTCCACAGGGTTAGTCGAGGGCGCCTATTCCGTAGGCGAAGACCCGAGCGCGACGCTCTCGGCAGGCGCCGCGGCGCGAGCGATCGGCTTGGCCTCGGGAGTCTGCGAGAGGAAGGCGGCAAGATCGTCGGCGCTCTTGCCGGCGACGCTCTGCAGCGCCGCCTGGCTGACCAGCGCCCAGGGATCGTCGCCCTCGCCCTTCACGTCGATGACGTCGTTGAGACGGAATTCGCGCCGCTTGTCGGGGCCGAACACGTCCCAGACATATTCGACCTCCGCGCCGCCCTCGACGAGCGAGGCGGAAAGGTAGCCGCGAACCAGATATTTGGCGCGTTTCGGGTCGGTCAAAGTGACGTCGCGCTGGCGCGCTGCGTCCTCGAGCGCGCTGGTGAACCGGGTCCCGAGATCGGCCGGCGCTTCGACGGAGACGATCGCGACCGTCGCGCCGGCAAAGGTCACCCCCTCGCGCCGCTCGAGCGGCGGGCGCGCGTCGTTCGGCGTCACTTCGGCCGCCTGCTCGACGCAGCCGCCAAGCAGCGGAGCGACCGCCAGACCCGTGATCGCCAGAGCCACGCGAAAACCGCGCCCCGAACCCTTGAACAACCCCATCTCCTTGGGTCACACGCCGGCGCCCCGCCGACGCGCTTCCTTAACCCTTTGCTAATCCTATTTGATCGCGAGGTCCAGCGAGGGCGCGTTGAGCGGCTCCGCGCCGACTCTCCCGTCAGGTAGGTCCGGCCGAGGCATAGAGCGGTCGCGGAGTCGCTGTCCATCAGGATCATGTGAAGAAAGTAAACCTGGTTCGGCGCGATGACGAACGGATTGCGTTCGTAGAACATCGGCGGGTCCATCCACGAGGGCGTGAATTTGGCGCCGAGACTGTAGCCGCAGGCGTTGAGGCGGTGGCGCGACAGACCGTGCGCGTCGAGCACGCGCGCGTGCGCCGCGAACACGTCGCTCGCGATGCGGCCGGGCCGCAATTCCGCCGCGCAGGCCTCCAGCGCGTCGCGCGCCGCGGCGTGATAGGCGACATGGTTGGGTCGCGGGTCGCCGATCACATGGGTGCGCATGATCGCGGCGTGATAGTGCCGGCTGACGCCCGCGAATTCGAGCGTGAGCTGGTCGCTCGCATCGAGCTTGCGCCGCCCGCTCTTGTAGCGGCAGAGCAGTGCGTCGCGCCCCGAGCCGATGATGAATTCATTGGCCGGATAGTCGCCGCCGGCGGCGAAGATCGCCGCATGCATGG
Organism: uncultured Pseudomonadota bacterium; assembly: GCA_963710855.1. Classification (GTDB taxonomy): domain Bacteria; phylum Pseudomonadota; class Alphaproteobacteria; order Rhizobiales; family Beijerinckiaceae; genus Roseiarcus. Next base: position 145,185 of record CAVQBX010000031.1, read on the forward strand.
CGGCGAGAATCTCGCCCTCGTCCGCGCCGGCGCGCGTCGCCTCGAGCCGGCGCATCCGCGAGATCGGAAAGCCGCGCCGCCTCGCGCACGTAAACAATCTCCTCGGCCGACTTGGTCACCCTCAAGCCGGGGACGAGCGGAGAAATGTCGACGAGTTCGTAGGCGCCGCTAAGCTGGCCTCGAGCCGCCGGCCGTTGAAATGGGTGAGCCCGTAACTGTCATATTCGACGCCAAGCCGCCGGCCGGCGCCAAGGTCCTCCAGCATCGCTTTGAGATCGAGGGTCGGATCGGCGCCGGCGCCATCGCGCCAGATGCGGATGTCTTCGATATTCGACGTGTGCTCGGCCTGCCTGAGATCCGCCGAGCGGGTCAGCAGCGCGGTCCGCCCGTCGGCCGCGACATAGAGGCACTGGAAGAAGCAGAAGCCGAAACTGTCGTAGCCGGTCAGCCAATAATCGCTCTCCTGCGCGAACAGCAGCGCGCCATCGAGTTTTTGGGCGGCGAGCGCCGCGACGAGCAGATCGCGGCGGCGCAACATTTCTTGTGCGCTGAAATGTATCGCCATCTGTTCTCCGTTCCGCGTCGCTCGTAAACCTCACCGATAGACCAGCACGGGGATCTTGCTGTGGGTCAGCACCTTGTTGGTCTCGCTGCCTAGAAGCAGCGCGGAGACGCCGCGCCGGCCGTGTGAAGCCATGACAATGAGATCGCAGCGGTTCGCCTCCGCCGCCTCGACGATGGCGCGATAGGGCTGGTCGTTGACTTCCTGCAAGGACTCGAACGGCACGCCGGCGGCATCGGCCGCCATCTGGACCTGGATCAGCGCGCGCTCGGCAAATTGTTTCGTATCCGCCTCGAACTGTTCCTCCGAGCCGATGGCGGCGACGGCGTCCATGGAGGTGACCATATAGGGCGCGCGCACCGTGAAGCCCGTCACTTTCCCCCCGTGATCTTGGCGAGCTGCACCCCGTAAAGCGCCGCCTTGCGCGACAGGTCCGAACCGTCGGTCGGGATGAGGATATGCTTGAACATGAACGGCTCCTTTGCCGGCCCCTTCTTCAAAGGAGGCTTTCATAGGCGCTTCGAGGGAGCAAGGGCTGACTTTTGTCAAAGTTGCGGCGATTGCCGTTGGACCGTATCCGCGGTCTCGATCCGATCGCGAAGAGAACCAGCACGTCTTGCGCTGCGAAGCGGCGCCCTCAGCCCCGACCCTCTGCCCGCAAAGCGGGAGAGGGGGCTCTCAGGCGCCGTGGATCCCTTCTCCCGCTTGCGGGAGAAGGTGGCGCGAAGCGCCGGATCAGGGCCCGCCGTGATGCCCCCTGGCCCCGCACTTTCCGAATCGTCCCGGCGAGCCTAAATTTCGCCCATGATCGGCCCGACCGAGCCCAGACCCTCCGAACCCGACATCGACGCCGCCTCCGTCCTCGACGAAGCCGAACCCGCTTCGCCGGGGCTGGAGCTCGACGTCGACGAGAGCCCGGCCGAACCGGGGCCGCTGGCGCGCGGCGCCGAGATCATCAAAGCGTTCTGGCGGCACGCGCCGAACGGGCCCGGCGTCTATCGCATGCTCGGCGCGGACGGCGAGGTGCTCTATGTCGGCAAGGCGCGCTCGATCAAGAAGCGCATCCTCGCCTACACGACGCCGGACCGGCAATCGATCCGAATCGCACGCATGATCTCGCAGACCGTCTCGATGGTGTTCGTCACCACCGAGAGCGAGGCCGAGGCGCTGCTGCTCGAGGCGAACCTCATCAAGCAGCTCAAGCCGCGCTACAACGTGGTGCTGCGCGACGACAAGAGTTTCCCTTACATTCTCATCGCGACCGCGCACGAGGCGCCGCAGCTCATAAAACATCGCGGCGCGCGCTCCATCAAGGGCGACTACTTTGGGCCGTTCGCGAGCGCCGGCGCGGTGTTTCGCACCATCAACGCGCTGCAGCGCGCGTTCCTGCTCAGAACCTGCTCCGACAGTTACTACGAGAACCGCACGCGGCCCTGCCTGCTCTATCAGATCAAGCGCTGCTCTGCGCCCTGCACGGGCGAAATCTCGATTCCCGAATACGCAGGGCTCGTCGACGAGGCGCGCGCCTTTCTCTCAGGCCGCAGCCGCGCGATAAAACATCGGCTCGCCGCCGAGATGACGGAAGCCGCCGAGGCGCTCGAATTCGAGCGCGCAGCGCGGCTCCGCGACCGCATCTCCGCGCTGTCGGCGATCCAGGGCGAGCAGAGCATCAACCCGAGGACCGTGCCGGAAGCCGACGTGTTCGCGATTTGCGAGGAAGCCGGCCAGTTCTGCATCGAGGCGTTCTTCTTCCGCACCTATCAGAACTGGGGCAACCGCGCCTATTTTCCGCGCGCCGACCGAAACCTGAGCGCAGCCGAGGTGCTCGATTCCTTCCTCGGCCAGTTCTATGTCGACCGGCCGGCGCCGCGCCTCATTCTGCTGAGCCACGAAGTCCCGTCCGCCGCGACGCTCTGCGAAATCCTGTCGGCCCGAGCGGGCAAGCGCATTGCGATCGGCGCGCCGAAGCGCGGCGAGAAGAAAGAGCTCGTCGACAATGCCGCGCGCAACGCGCGCGAGGCTCTTTCACGCAAACTCGCCGAGGCGTCGAGCCAGCAAAAGCTGCTCGCCTCGCTCGGCGCGACTTTTGGCATGACGTCGGCGCCGCGCCGCGTAGAGATCTACGACAATTCCCACATCATGGGCACGAACGCGATCGGCGCGATGGTCGTCGCGGGCGCCGAAGGTTTCGTGAAGAACCAGTACCGCACCTTCAACATCAAGAGCGCCTCGCTGACGCCCGGCGACGATTACGCGATGATGCGCGAGGTGCTGCAGCGCCGCTTTGCGCGACTGAAGCGCGAGGAGGGCAAGCCCGAGGGCGAATTTCCCGACAAGCCCGACCTCGTCATCGTCGACGGCGGCAAGGGCCAGTTCGAGGCTGCGCGCGAAATCCTGGTGGGTCTCGGCGTCGAGGGCGTCACGCTCGCCGGCGTCGCCAAGGGCGAGGAACGCAACGCCGGCCACGAAACCTTCTTTGTAGAAGGAAAACCCTCGTTCAAGCTGCCGCCGCGCGACCCCGCGTTGTTCTTCGTGCAGCGCCTGCGCGACGAAGCGCACCGCTTCGCGATCGGCACGCATCGCGCCAAGCGCAAGCGCGAGTTCGTCAAAAGCCCGCTCGACGAAATCCCCGGCGTCGGCCCGATGCGCAAACGCGCCCTCCTGCACGCCTTCGGCACCGCCAAGGAGGTGAGCAAAGCGGGGCTCGCCGATCTCGAAAAGACGCCGGGGTTGAACGCGGCGACGGCGCGGCTGGTGTACAATTTCTTTCATGATGGTGGGTGAGGGGCGCCTCTCAGCGTGGGTTCAAGCTGCCCGCGCCACTCTGCTCGACGCCTTCGACATCACCCGGCAACGGAGGGTTAATGACCTTGGTTGGATCCGGTCCTTCATCCGCGACCCATCGCCCCAGCTGCGGCGCGGCGGCGCTCGTACCGATCAGACGAAACACGACGCCGCTCCTGTTCCCGCCGGCGGGCACGCCCCTGAGCGTCGGCGAGTCATCGCCGAGCATGAGATAGTCCGGACCCTCGCGGAACGGCAAGGGGCCGTCGCGCGCGGGCCCCGCCGATGAATAAGGCGACTTGCGCTCGTAGAGGAGATTGTAGCTGCCCGCGACGTGCAGACGACCGATCTCGGCGGTGTCTATGCCGTTCAACGTGCCGTAGCGGGAGACGAAATTCCCGTCATTGTCGAATTCGCCATCGACGTAAGTGCACCCGGCCGAGGCAGCGCGCTCCTGCTCCCAATCTTCGTCGACGAAAAATGACGGCTTTGGTCCCGGCGGAACGTCCATGTTCGGGTCGGTGCGCGCGACGTAGCCATGCACCTCCTTGCCCTTCGGAACGCCCGCGACCCTTATCGTATAAAGTCCGTGTTCCGCGACGGCGCCGTATCTCGGCTTGAGCACAGTCGCTTCGACCTGAAGACGCCACATTGTATCGTTGGCGCCCCAGACAATTGGCGGCCCAACGCCCGCGGGCGCGTAGACCACGGTTGAGGTGAAAATCACGCCGCTCGGCGACGTCAGGCTTACCTCGACAGACTCGAGTCCTCCGTTGCTCATCCAGATTTCGGCAAAGCAGAGCGACGTGTTGTCCGGAGGGAGGCGCCACGTCCATTCGAAGGATGCGGACTCTTTCGTTTCATTCTTGAAAACGACGTGGTTGTCGGTCAGATAGTAGTTTCCGCCCGCAAGACTGATGTCGAGCTTCGGCTTGCCGGGAGACCCGTCGTACACAGTGACAAGTTCGGTCAGCGCCTGCTCCAGCAGCGCCGAACCGTTGTGCGGGCCGGTCGTGCGGCCGTAGCTCAAATTGACGACCACATTGCGATATCTGACAAAACCTCCGTGAGCGACCGCGAAATTGAGAATGTAACGCAGGCCGTCGAGCACATAGGCGTCGAGCCAGACGCCGGTCGGATCTTCGATGCACGCCCTCGAGAATTGCACGAAAACGATGTCGGCCTTGCTGGCGTTGTCATTCGCCAGCACGAATGTCGGAGGATTGAGACGGTCAAGGCTGACGCGGGACGAAGTCGGTGTGGGACCCGCAAGAATGTCCATCACGTGGGCGCCGTGCGAGGCGCGAAATTTGAGCGTACGGAATTTGGCCTCGGAGTAGCAGCGATCCTCGTCGATGAAGTTGGCCGTCGAATGCCTCGCGATCCATCTGTCCAGGCTCAGCGGCGTTGGGTGGCCCGGCAGGGGCTGGCCTGGAACGCGCCGGAATTCGTGACCGTAGTGAAATCCGTGCGGTATCTCGCCGAAAACCCAGGTTCCGGAACCGTCGGTGATTTTTTTCTCGCGCAGGTCCTGATCCCAGATGGCCAACAGGCGAGTTTCTCCTGGGTCGGTCAGGAACCGCTCGGAGGCGAAGGGACAACCATCGTCGAGCACGCCAATCAAGAGGTCATGCTCCCGCTCATGCAAGTGCACTGGCGCCAGCGTGACTTCTGGCTGTTGGCGCATAGGCAGCGAAAGTTCGACCCGCGAAACGTAAGTCTCCCAGACGACGAGCGCGTCGTGAGACGTCACCGCGGCGATCTTGCAACGCGCGGTCGCGTAACGGCTGCTCTTTTCGAAAAAGGATACCGCGCCAAGCACAACAACGAGCTCCGTGTTGTGAAGCGCATTCATCGCGTCGACGAAAATCTGGGCGGTTACGCCTTGCTTGAATTCGATGAGCAGTAGAAGCCTGAAATGGTCATTCTCGTTGTAGCCGATGACCTTCTTGAAATTCTCAAACTCCGTGTCGATCGCATAGCGAAGGTAGGGGCCGAAACAATCCGCGGGCATGGGCGAACTCCGCTAGAAAATTGAGGCGCGGGATATAGCGACGCATTTCGGGCCTGGCGGCTGCCGCAACCGGCAACCGCCTCGCCGCATGCCAAATCTGCCGTTCCACTCGGCTTGCGCCTTCCCCCAGAAGTAATTCAGAATTATGGAAGGGGGAACCTCGGCTCCCGAATTGGAATAGAAGTAGAATGTTCCATCGCTTTGCTGATCGAGGTCCTGATCCCCGCTGAACGGATTGAATTCCGTGGTCGGCATGTCGTCGATCCCCTTCGTATCTGCATCGCTCTGCGAAACGAATGTCCGGTGCAGGAAGGTCTGATTGTCTGGCGGCGCCTTGAGGACATTCAGACAGCGGCCGCAGAAATATTCGCCGAGCGCCACGCCCAGCATGCGCCCCGCCATCGCATCGACCGGAAAATGCAGGCCGGCGACGATACGGTTAATCGCGATGCGCGCCGCCTGGCGATCGAGCTGGTCGATCAGGTTGCGGATGCTTGGTTGGATTGATCTGACAGAGCTGCTTCAGCACATAGACGACGGCGTAGGCCTGTGTGGCGTGGCCCATCGGGAAAGATCCGTGCCCCGGGGTGGTAAGCATAGGCTGCACCTGCGCATTGTATTCGACTGGTCGATAGGCCCCAAAAGCCTGCTTGAAGCGCATTTCGACGAAGACGCAAAACAGCAGGACGAGGTTGATCAGTTCAAGGGTGCGCTTCGTCCGCTCCGGGTGCAGGAACAGAATTGACGACCAGAACGCATATTGCGGGTCGATCTGCGCAAGCACTTCGCTCATGCGCTCGTCGCGCAGGTCGGCCCAGCTCAGCACCGCCGGGATCTGAGCCTGAAACGTGACATCGGCCGGACGTTCGATCTCGGCGATCACGTTGCCGTCGGACAGCACCTGATATCTGAGGCCGGTATTGTTGGCGAAAGATATGCCCTGCAAGATCTCGGCGGTCGCCACAAAAGCGCGAACCCACGGCTCCCAGCGGTCAATCTGCGTTGGGTCATCGATAGTCCGGCGACGCCGGCGCGTAATTGTCGGTGTCCTTGGTCAGAATGGTCGCCTCGCGCCCCAGGTTGAGCGCGTTGACCATGACCGGGTTGGCGTAAACGTCGGCGAGAGAGCCGAGGACCGGTCCGCCGGCGCCGCCCACGCCGCCGAAATCCGCCGGCGCCGCCTCCGCCGGCGCCGCCCATGCCCCCCATGCCGCCCATTCCGCCCATACCCCCCATTCCCCCCATGCCGCCCAACTGGCTCATTTTCGCCTCCCTTGTTGGTTCATTGCGTCGGCAATCCCGCCATTTCCAGGCAACGCGCCCAGTGCCGGCCCGTCTCGAGATCCGCATTGGGCAGGCGCGCGCGATAACTCTCCACGGTCAGCGACGGATCGAGCTGCCGTAGCTTGCCGAGCGCTTCGCGCGCCTCTTCCATTCGATCCTGACACACCAGCGACGCCGTAAGCGTGCGCCACGTCGAGGGATGCATGCGATTGAGGACGATCGAAGATCGGGCAAGCCTTTCGGCGTTCTCATAATGCTGGGCTGAAAACTCCGCGGTCGCGGCGAGCGATTCGAAATAGTAGCGCTGCGGATCGAGCGGGGAGAGCTCGATGGCGCGCCGGGTCGCGCGGACCGCCGCCTCGCCCGTCGCCCTCGAAGGCATTGATGGTGCCGAGATAGAGCCAGCCCAGGGCATGGCTCGGGTTGGCCCCGACCGCCGCTTCGCAACGCTGGCGGGCGGCGGCAAGGTCTTTCAGCAAATGGCAGTGGACGAACCCTTCGGTCGCGAGCGCGAGCGTGTCCGAGGGATCACGGTCGAGAGCGGCGCGCGTGGCTTCCAACGCCTCGGCGGCCTCGCGGCTGCGATCCTGCGACCAGCCGCGCGTCACTCTCAGAATGCACCAGTTGGCGAGCCAGGCGCGCGGCGTGGCGATCCGGCTATGACGATTGATGAGTTCTTCCAGGATTTTGCGAGTCTCGAAGAAATCCTGACGGCTCGAACGGTGCATCAGCTTGATGCAGCCGAGCAACAGCGAATAACTCTCCAGCGACGGCAAAGGCTGGGTCAGGATATGATGCACTTCCGCATCGTACAACGCGCGTTGCGCCGCTTCGGCGATGCGGTCGGCAAGCGCGCTCTCGGGCTGCAGAAGGTCGTCGATGTCGCCGCTCAGTCGATCGGACCAGACCACGACGTTGCCATGCGCGGAAGTCAGTTCGGCGGTGACGATGACTTTGCCGGAGTTGACGATATAGGCGCCGCTCAGAATGAAATTGGCGCCAAGATGCGTGGAGACGTCCTTGGCGTCGCTCGCACGGTCGCGAAACACCGCGGTCGAGAGCCGCGAGATCACCCTCATGTTGGGCGTTTTCGACAGCCGCCATATCACGTTGTCTGCGATCAGGTTGCCGATGTCGAAGTGCTCGGGGGCGTGGCTGCGCGCCGTGAACGGAATGACGGCGAAGGTCGGCTCGAGATTCGCCGCGGCGGCGTTTCGTCCGGGCAAAGCTGGGTGCGGGCCGGGAGCGCCGATCCGGTAGGCGCGCACGGGCTTGTCGAAATGCTTGAGATAGCATTCCCCCAGGTCCTCGCAGCGCGCGTCGACGCCATGGGCCAGTTCATCGCGGGCCACGGCGTTTCCGATCGTCTCCCCGGGCTCCGCCAGGCTGACCAGATTTGCGGCCAGTTCCTCATGCGCCGAGGCGCTGGCGATCGTTTCGCCCGGCCCGGCCAGAGTCGCCAAGCGGGCCGCGAGGTTGACGCCGGTCCCATAGAAATCGACGCCGTCGCTCCAGGCCGTCGCCGCGTTGACGCCGACGCGCAGAAAAAGGTGTTGGCTCTCAGGGACGCCGACGTTCTGCGAAGCGAGCAACCTGTGCATTTCGCCGGCCGCGCCGGCGGCCTCGGGGACGGTTTCGAAATTGGCCATGAATCCGTCGCCGAGATTCTTGACCATGGCGCCCCGAAAGGCCGGAAGCACTTGTTCGGTGACTTGACGGAAAAAATCGCTCCAGCGCCGAACGGTCTCGGCCTCGTGTTCCCGCATGAGCCGCACGGACTCCACGAGGTCGACCAGCAGCAATACGGTCGCCAGCCGAAACAGCGTGGGCGCCGCATCCCGATTGTACAAATTCGCAATTCCATCCGGCCGCACGTGTCACCCACAATATTACAGTGGATTGCCGACGCCTTCGCAATTTATGTAACTGTCTGTTTTTGACTCCAGCTTAGTGCGTATTCACCGAGGCGCCAACAGGATCGTGCGCGAACCGCTCCGTCGGCCACGCTTTGCGCGTCGTCAGAAGCCGCGGCTTTCCTTGCGCCCCAAATGCGGGTCGAGCCGCTGCGACCTGACTCGCTTCGCGACCGCCGCGCATCGCAAGGCCCACGGGCTTGCGGCTGACGCGCCATTCGTTTCATGAAGGGTCGCCTCGCTGAGGCGGCCGAACTTTCCAGTTGAATCAGGCAAAAGAAGCAGAAATCATCAAGCAGCGTCTCGCCCTGACCCGCAAGGATCGCTGCGCCTTCAATGGCATGGCGGAGCGCCGAGGAAGCCCGCGGGGCGCCGCCCAGGCGCCCCGCACGCGCGTCTCGAAAGGAGGGTTTCCATGAACAGACTTTTGGGCAAGCGGGCGCTTGTCACCGGCGGAACGAGCGGCATCGGGCTTGCGACTGCAAAGCGCTTTCTCGAGGAGGGGGCTAGAGTCGCGGTGACGGGCTCCGATGGGAAGTCGCTCGACGCCGCGCGGCGCGAACTCGGCGAGGGCGTCGTCGCGATCGCGGCCGACGCCGGCGACGTCGGCGCGCAGGCCGCGGTCGCTGGCGAGCTTTCCAAGGCTTTCGGCAAACTCGACATCGTGTTTGTCAATGCTGGGATTGGCGACTTCCGGCCGCTCGAACAATGGGACGAGGCCGGGTTCGACCGCTCCTTCGCGGTGAACCTGAAAGGCCCGGTGTTTCTCATTCAGGCGCTGCTGCCGCTGTTCGCCAATCCCGCCTCGATCGTGCTCGCCGGTTCGATCAACGGCCATATCGGGATGCCGAACTCGCTCGTCTATGCGGCGACCAAGGCGGCGATGATCTCGCTCGCCAAAACCCTGTCCGGCGAGCTTCTGCCGCGCGGGGTACGGGCGAATGTCGTGAGCCCCGGTCCGATCGCGACCCCGTTCCACGAAAAGGTTGGAATGGACGCGGCGGCGATCAAGTCGCTTGTCGCGCAAATTCCCGCCGGGCGCCGCGGCGTACCGGTCGAAGTCGCCGACGCCGTCGTGTTTCTCGCTTCCGACGAGAGCGCGTTCTGCGTCGGCAGCGAGATCGTCATCGACGGCGGCATGAGCACGCTGTGAGTGCGATCGACCCCCCGACGCCCGCCGTCGTCGCGACGGCCTGCCGCGTGCATCGTTTCGGCGGCCCCGAGGCGATCATTGTCGAAGCCGTCGAGCTTCCGCCGCCCAGGGCGGGCGAGGTTCGCATTCGCGTGCGGGCGGCAGGCGTCGGTCCCTGGGACGCCTGGGTGCGATCGGGCAAGAGCGCGCTGCCGCAACCCCTGCCCCTGACGCTCGGCGCGGATTTCTGTGGCGAGATCGAAGCGCTCGGCGAAGCGGTAGCCGGTTTCGCGGTCGGCGACCCCGTGTTTGGGGCGACCAACGCGCGCTTCACCGGCGCCTATGCCGAACGCGCTATCGCAGAGGCGGGGCGGCTCGCGCGCAAGCCGGATCGGCTATCGCATGTCGAGGCCGCCGCGACGCCGGTCGTCGCCGTCACCGCATGGCAGGCCCTGTTCGAGGAGGCGCGGCTCAAGCGCGGCGAGCGCGTGCTCATTCACGGCGCGGCCGGCGGCGTCGGCGCCTTCGCCGTGCAACTCGCCCGACAGGCCGGACTGCGGATCGTCGCGACCGGCGGGGCGCGCGACCTCGCCTTCGTCAAAAGCCTCGGCGCCGAGCTCGCCATCGACTGCCGCTCGGACCGGTTCGAAACTTATGCGCGCGATTTTGACGCCGTGATCGACCTTGTCGGCGGCGAGACGCAGCGCCGGTCCTTCGAGGTTCTGAAGCCTGGCGGCGCGCTGATTTCGACCGTTTCGGCCCCCGACCCTGCGCTCGCCGAACAGCATGCGGTTCGCGCGGGCTTCTTCCTCGTCGACGTCACGACCGCCCGCCTCGAGCGCGTCGCAAGATTTTTCGAGCAGGGCGCGCTGTCAGTCGACGTCGGCGCCGCGCTTCCCCTGTCGGCCGCGCGCGAGGCGCACGAGATGCTCGACGGATCGCGTCCGAAGCCGCGCGGCAAGATCGTGCTCACGCCGTGATCGCGCCACGGGAAAGCCGCCTTTTCGACCGAGTGGGCCTTCGTCCCCCGACGACCGGGAGAGGCGAGCCATGCAGGCTCAGTTGCACGGATCCGCGTTTGGACGGCGGTTCGGCGCCGACAGCGCGCCTTCCTTCGTGGCGCGCTCGCTCAATCGGACCGAGATCGCGGTCACCTATCTCGAACAGCGGACGCCGGCCTTCGAGCTTTTCGACCCGCAACCAGTCGCTGACGCCTCGCTCGTCAGCATGACGCGACGTCGCCGAACGCGCGCTGGCCTTCGTCAAGCGCTTCGCCTGAGGGACTCGAGAGACGCGCCCAAAAACGAGGAAGCAAGGATTGCGCGCGTTTGGCGCCCCGACCACGCGGCTGGTTCATGATTTCTCCCACACGGGCCGCCCGCATCGAGACTCGTGAAAATCCGCTGCTTCCTCTTCACAGAATTCTAATGATGTCCGCAGACATCCCCCGCTCCTTGCGGGTTTCGGGGCCTCGGGCTCGCCAGCATTAACCGTGCATGCGCCGCTCCTACGCAACCTCTGGTAGTATTAATCTCGCACATACAACGTGCGGTACCGGAAAGAAACGAGATGACCGCCGAGGCGCGACTTAGTCTCATCAAGGACAGCCAGGCCGCCGCTCCCGCCCCTGCTGCCTTCATCAAAGCCGCGACGGATGACGTGCGGGATTTGCATAGCCAGCTCGCCGAGGCTTTCCGGCCCCGGCCGGGCGACGAGCGCTTACAGCCCGTCGCCCCTGTCAAAGCCAAGGACGCCCCGGCCGCCGCGTTCCCGCTCGGCCGCCTGGCGAAGGTCGCCGCCGCTCTCGTGCTCGCCGGGGTGTTCGGTTGGCGCCCGCTCAGCGCGCTCTTGACCGCCTCCAGCGTCGAGGCGGTCGTCAATGCGAGGGCGATCGAGTTGCGCGCGCCGATCGAGGGCGTGGTCGCGGCATCGCCGGCGCCCTGGAGCAATTGGTCGGCCGGAGCCGACGCGCCCGCGTTGCGGATCGAGAACCGCAACGCCGACCGCGCCCGGCTCGACGATTTTGGCGCCGAGCGCCGCGATCTCATCGATAGGCTCGCCAACGCCGAAACCGACCTCGAGCGCACGCTCGCCGACAAGGCGGCGATCGGAGAGCGGCTGAAACAGTTCCTGGACGGCCGCAAGATCAAGCTCGAGGCGCGCATCGCGGCGGCCGAGGTCCAGCTCGACGCGGCGAAGACGCGCGTCAACATCGCGAGCGAGCAGGAGGCCGCCTACACAGAACTCTATAAGTCCAAGGACACGTCGCTCGTCGATTATCAGCGCGCGCGGCTCGCCACGGCGGATGCGCGCTACGCCGTCTCGACGGCCGACGCCCAGCTCCGCCAGGCCAGGCTTGAACTCGAGGCGCTGCAGGGCGGCCGATTCCTCGGCGACGATTACAACGACGTGCCCGTTTCGGCGCAGCGGCTCGACGATCTCGACCAGCGCATCCGCGAGTTCGAGTCTCGCCAGCGCGCGCTTCAGATGGAGATCGTCAACAACCAGAAGCGCATCGATGAGGAGAGCGCGCGTCTCGACGCGCTGCGCGTCGCCGAGATCGCGCTGCCGAAGGTCGGGCGCGTCTGGGAGGCGCTCGTCGCGCCCGGCGAATTCGTGACGCGCGGCCAGCCGCTGATGCGACTGCTTGACTGCTCGACTCCGGAAGTCACCGCGACGGTCGGCGAATCCGCCTACAACAAGCTCCATGTCGGCGGTCCCGCCAAATTCTGGCCGGCGGACGGCGGCGCGGCGCTCGACGGCGTGATCGAGAACCTGACTGGCGCGGCCGACGCTTCCGGCAATTTCGCCATCGCGCCCGCCAACCTGCGCAAGGACGTTCGCCACGTCACCGTGCGCGTGCCTCAGCTCACGGGCGCTGCGGGCTGCGAAGTCGGCCGTGATGGACTCCTGACTTTCGAGGGCGATGCTGCGCCGCGCGCACCCGACGTTGCGCCCGGCGCCAGGAGATGATCGCTTTCAGCGCCGCCGAGGCGCTCGGCGTCTTCTCGCCGATGCTGTTCGTCGCCTTCGCGGCTACCGCGCTGTTCAGCCTGTTCAACGAGGACCACAAGCTGGTGCGGCCGCTCGCCGCGGCGATCGGCCTCGCTTTGCTGTGGCGCTACGCCTGGTGGCGCAGCACGCAGACCCTGCCCTCGACTGAATATATCTTCGAATTCACGCTCGGGCTGGCGTTTCTCGCGCTCGAGCTTGGCGGCGTCGTCTCGGCGACCATCTCCGGCCTGACGCTCGCGAGGACCATGAACCGCTCGGCGGAGGCCGACGCCAATCAGCAATGGCTCAGCGACGAGGCGCGCTTTCCGCTCGTCGATGCCTTGATCTGCACCTACAACGAAGAGGAATCGATTCTGGAGCGCACCATCGTCGGCGTGATGGCGCTGGACTATCCCAATCTCAGGGTCTTCGTGCTCGACGACGGCAAGCGCGAATGGCTGCGCCGCCTGTGCGGTCGGCTCGGCTGCTTCTATCTGACGCGCCCAGACAACAAGCACGCCAAGGCCGGCAACATCAACCATGCACTGAAGCAACTGCGAACGCTCAGCCCGTCGCGGAATTCATCACCGTATTCGATGCCGACTTCGTGCCGGCGCCGCATTTTTTGAGGCGCGCGGCTTCCCTGTTTCGCGATCCCCGCATCGGCCTGGTGCAGACGCCGCAGAATTTCATCAATCCAGACCCGGTGCAGATCAATCTCGGCGCCGAAAAACTGTTGCCGGACGAGCAGCGCTTCTTCTTCGACGTCATCATGCCGGCGCGCGACGCCTGGGGGACGGCCTTCTGCTGCGGCACTTCGGCGGTGATGCGGCTGCAGCCCCTGCTGGCGATCGGCGGGTTCCCGACCGATTTCGTCACCGAGGATTATCTGCTCTCTTTGCGGCTGAAGGAGGCCGGATTCGGCACCGCATATCTGCTTGAGCCCCTGACCTTCGGCCTCGCGCCGGAGGGCGTCGCGGAATATGTGACGCAGCGCGCGCGCTGGTGCCTCGGCATGATGCAGATCATTCGCGGCCGAAGCGGACCCTTGTCGCTGACGGCGAAGAGCTCGTGGATCGATCGCCTGGCGCTGCTCGACAGCTTCTTCGGCTGGGCGGTGATCTACCCTCTGCGCATCGCCAGTCTGATCGCGCCGCCCGTCTGCCTGTTGTTCAACCTGCAGATCGTGCGCGCCAACTTCGCCGACGTCGCCGGCTATTTCGGCGTGTACTATGTCTGGGCGATGGCGTTCAGCCTGTGGATTTCCAAGGGGCGGTCGCAGCCCATTCTCACCGAGGTGTGGCAATTGCTCGCCGCGCCCGAGATCCTGAGGGCGGTCTGGGCGGGCCTGACGCGGCCGCAGGGCCAGAAATTCGTCGTCACCGCCAAGGGCGGCGACCGCAGCAAAGGCTTCATCCACGGCGACAAGCTCGCGATCTATGTCGGGCTGATGGTGGTCACCTTTCTCGCCATCGGCTGGCACTTCCATGTCGAAGGACGCACTCGGCCGACAGCCTATGGCGGCCTCGCCTTCGTCTGGTGCTGGTTCAACCTCGTGCTGCTGTCAGTGCTCGGCGCGATCGCGGTCGAGCGGCCGCGCCACCGGCGCGCCGAGCGCCGCGCCGCGCGCGGCGAGATCATCGCGCGCTTCGCTGACCGTGTCGAAATCTGCAAGCTCGTCGACATCTCGCTCGGCGGCTTCCGGCTCGCTTCGGCGGCGAAACCGAAGCCCGGGGAGCCGCTCACGGTCAACTTCGGCCGCGGTGAATTTTGCGGCCGGGTGGTTAGAGTGTTGCCCGACGGCTTTGCGATCGAGATCGAGCAAAGCGACGCGGCCCGCATCGCCATGACCAAGGAATTCTATTCCGGCGCCTACACCTACGCCTTTCGTGGCGTCGGCGCGACGCAAGTCGGCGTCGCCATCGCCAGGCGGCTGCTTGGGTGAGGCAGCCGGCGTTTGACGCTGGGCTTGCAGAAACAGGGCTGGAGGTTCGAGGCCGTTAGTCCTGCGACGTTCCAGCTCCGAGGCCCCGGTCGGCGCGCGCGGGCGTCGCAGGAATTGGGTGGCCTTTTCCGATTTGAAAGCAAAGAACGCAGTGTGGCTGCCGACGGTCGAGAGGCTAGGGTCGAACGGCGCCGCGCGGCCAACAATCTGGCTGCTGCCATCCCTGCCATCGCGTGGTCCGCAACGACGGCGCGCTCTGTGGTTACGTCTGGGGCGTCGAACGAAAGCGCGCCCTTATCGAGAAGGAAGCTCAAATATGAAGGCGTCGCCGCTCGCTGCGATCCCGGCCTCCGCGGAAGCCCGGATCGGCGCCCGTGATTGGCAAGCGCTGAAGGGCGAGCTCGACAGTTTTGGCTGCGCGATCCTCCCGGGTTTGCTGAGCGCGGACGAATGTCGCTCCCTCGCGGGGCTCTATCGCGACGAAAGCCATTTCCGCAGCCATGTCGTCATGGCGCGGCACGGCTTCGGCAAGGGCGAGTATCGCTATTTCAAATATCCGCTCCCGGACCTGGTCGAGGGCGTCGGACAGCGCTCTACCCGCGCCTCGCGCAGCGTCGCCAATGCATGGAACGAGCGGATGGGCGTCGACTCAGCGCTTCCCGGACGATCACGCGGCGTTTCTGAAGCAGTGCCACGATGCGGGCCAGACGCGGCCGACGCCTCTGCTGCTGCAATACGCGCCAGGCGACTTCAATTGCCTGCACCAGGACCTCTATGGCGACATCTGGTTCCCCTTCAGGTGGCGATACTGCTGTCGCGAGCCGGGGCGCGATTTCACCGGCGGCGAGTTCGTGCTGACCGAGCAGCGGCCGCGCATGCAGAGCCGCGTCGAAGTGGTCCCGCTTCGCCAGGGCGACGCCGTCGCCTTCGCCGTCCACAACCGGCCGGTGCAGGGCGCAAAGGGCAACTACCGCGTAAACCTGCGTCACGGCGTCAGCCGCCTGCGCTCCGGCACGCGCCACACCCTCGGCGTCATCTTCCACGACGCGCGCTGAGGGAAGTGCGGCGGCGGCTCGGGCGCAATTGGCGAGCAACCACTGGCTGAGCCGCGCCGCCGCCTCGCGCTTCCGCCGCTGCGCGGTCAGGGTTCCTTGCCGCCCTTATCGATCGTTTGCTCGTAGGAACTCGTGAATTTGGAAAGATCCAGATTGTATGTCGACCTATACTTCTCCTGATAGTCGTGTTTGAGCTTCAGAAGCGAGACATAGTCGGCGAGCCGCTGTTCCTCGACGGCCAGATTCAGAGTCTTCACGTTCAAAAGCATGTCGGCTGTCGACATCGACTTCGTCCCGGATGGCTGCGCCGTAATCGGCTCCGACAAACAGCGCGACCCCGAAATTCAGGACCAGAGCTGAAACAACAATCTGGTTCTGCGCGCCTTTGGTTCCAATCAGGAAGGCGACTACGCCGCCCATCAGCGTCAGCACAGCCGGAAGAACCGCGCTAACCGCGGGCTCTCGGCTGTCCGACATGATCTCGCCCGTCACGAACCCCAGGGTTGCAAACGCGAATATGGTCAGGGCGAATGAAGCGATAAATTTGGAATCTCGTGAAAAGCGGCTGAAGCCGAGGCACGAGATAATTGTCAACACGAGGCCATTTGCCAGCAAATATGCGATGTCAGAGAAAAAACTCCAGTTTAGAAGCTCCATGCAAAACTCCGAAACCAACGGCGACGTTCATATAAGCCCAGCATTCGCAACGCTACGACGCCGATGGACTCGCTTTGGGCTCTTTATGCATGTGATAATGATAATGATGCGAACTGTGCTGCAGTGAATTATCTCGCAGGCATTTTACCCTCTGATCCGGATCCGTAACGCTGCCGCAGTCGGAAGATGCTTCTGCGGCGAGGGCGCGCCCGGAAACAAGCAGCGCGGCCAAAAAGGCCCACCCGGCAATCTTGGGCATGGAACCTCCCAATCAAGAACAAATTTGCAGCGCCGCTCATCATCATAGCCCCGAGCGAAGGCCCGTCAACACGAGCCCCTCACTGAAGACCGGACCGCATTCGCCGCGGCATGGCCGGGCATTTCCCGGCAACTCGCCGATAATCGACGAGGAGCGCAATTAACTTTGTTTGAAGCCCGGCGACCAGCCATCTGGATTCAGGGGTCCTGAGAAAAGGATTCTCGTAGTGTTACTCTGAAAACGCGCGTACAATGGCCTTTTGTTGCAACCCATCGCATTTTGATCACAAAAAACGGGGAAGCGCTATGCCATTGATTTCAGCCGATCAACTCCGCCGCGCGGCGCCAGCGTCCGATCCGCAAATTGTCGCCGCCATCGCCGACAACTCCGACCGGGTGTTCGTCGCCAACGGGCTTACCACGCTCGCTCGTGTCAGAGGGTTTTTCAGCGTCGTCCTCGAAGAGACAGGGGGCTTGAGGGTTCTCACCGAGAATCTCAATTATAGCGCCGAGCGCGCGGCGCAGATTTTTCCTGGCGTGTTCCCGACTATCGCATCGGCGCAGCCCTATGCTCATAACCCTGAGTTGTTTGCCAACAAGGTCTATGGTCATCGAATGGGCAATGTCGGTGCGGATGACGGCTGGCGCTACCGCGGACAAGGCCTGATCCAGATAACGGGGCACGACAATTTCGCCTTGTTGCAGAAGTTGACGGGCCTGCCCTTGCTCGATCAACCAGCGCTTGTCACGAGCGCCGCACAGATGCTCGAGTGCGCCGTCGCGCTGTTCGTTCGTTATGACGGCATCCTGAATTACTGCGACATCGGGCAATATCAAGCCGTTTGGGCGCTCGTCGGCAGCGGCCGCGCGACCGGCGTGGTCATCAATCTTCCTGCGCACGAGGCGGCCCTCGACGCCGCCAAGACCGCATTCGCTGCGCTAGGGCAGCCGGCGCCGGTCGCGCCGCCGGCGCCGGCCGTGGCGAACGCTCAGGCTCAACCCGTGACGGTCGCCGCCCTCCAGGCCGCGCAAGCCCTCCCTTTGGCCCGGGGCCCGGCTCCCGCAGAGCCTCCGGGCGATCTGCTGACGGAACTGCAAGCTCTTGTCAAAAAGCACCTGCCTCAACAACCGGCCTAGCGCGGAGCGCGCCGAAGTTCGGGAAGTCGAATTCGGCTTTCTGGCTCGGCGTGATGCTGTTCTGTCGTTGGCGGGAATGTGGCTTGGGTCGGCCTAAGACTACGGCTCGACGACCTCGCCACACGCTTGCCGACCGTTGTCATTGTTAGCGTCTACGCCTTACTCGCGAGTTTGGCGCGTGTCGCCATTTCCTTCTCGTTGCTTGGACTGACTTACAAAAGTCAGCCGCTCGCGCTGCCGGACGGTTCGGCGCGGGCGGCGCCGGCGCTCATGTTCGCGATCATTACCATTTTTTTGTATGATAGCCTTTCTTCGAACGGGGCGCTCAAGACGGACGACTTCGACGTCAGCGAGTTGGATCAACTACAGCAAGCCCCGAACGTCACAATCCTCAAGCGAACGCCGGCGGCTGACGGCAGGCGCGTCAAGGTTGTCTATCAGACTGTGCTCTCGCAGTCCGCGCAGGATTTTGCCAAGCAATTGCTCGTGCTTCTCGGCGCCTTGGTGACAGCGGTTTCGAGCTTCTATTTCGGCGCCAATTCGGTCGCCAGGGCAGTCGCGGCCAGTACGAAAGACCCCGGCAATTCTCCGCAATTGACAGAGGTGGAACCGAAGCAGTTTCCTCGCAACGGCAAAGAGCAGGACTTTCGCGCTTTTGGCGCGAACCTGGCCGGCGTAACGCGGGTTGCGTTGACCAATAGGGCAGATCAAATCGTCGCCACGGAGGTCGCCTCGCTGGCTACCAGCGTGAGTTTCAAGCTGCAGGCGGCATCGAACAACGCGGCGGGCGATTGGGACCTGGTCGTCGCCGATGCGGCCGCCCCGGCGCGCCTTCCTGGCGCGGTGCGCTTGACGTCCGGATGAGGCGCGCCGGGACAGCGCCTCACGTCCCCCTTGGCTTCGCTCTCGTCGTCGCCGTCGCCGCCGCCGGGTCTTCGGGCCAGACATGGCGGGGGTAGCGGCCGCGCAGGTCGGCGCGACCGAGGCCCAGGAGCCTTTCCAGAAGCCGGGGAGGTCGCGGGTGATCTGGATCGGGCGGTGGGCGGGCGAGAGCAGGTGCAGGGTCAGCGGCGCTTTGCCTGCCGGCCAGCGTCGGATGCTCGGTGAGGCCGAACAGCTCCTGCACGCGCAGCGCAATCGCCGGGCCGCCTTCGGCCTCGTAGTCGACCGGGCGCCGCCGTGCCGGTCGGCGCGACGAAATGGGTCGGCGCCTCGACGTCCAGCCGGCGCGACTGCTCGTAGGAAAGCTGCGCATGCAGCGCGGCGGCGAGATCGTCGGCGCCGATCTCGGCGAGGCTCGACTTGCCGGTCAGATAGGGCGCGAGCCAGTCCGGCGAGGCGGCGAGCGCGGCGTCGGAAAGATCGGGCCAGTCGGCGGGCTCGGCGCGGCGCAGAAACATCACGCGGTCGCGCCATTGTTTGAGCGCCTTCGTCCACGGCAGCCGCTCGACGCCCGAGCGCCAGCACGCCGCGCCGCCAGCGCCTCGGCGGCTCGTCGGGCGGCCGGCAGCGTCTGCTCGCTCAACACCAGCGCGCCGAGCCGGCGGCGGCGTCGTGCGCGCAAAGCCGCCGCGCCGCGGTCGAAGGCGATCTCGTCCGAAGTCTCAATCTGGTCGCCCGCGATCTCCCCGATCTCCTCGGGCGTCAGCGGCGCGGCGGCGAGGATGCGCGCGGAGGCGGCGCGGCCGGTGATCTCGCCGATCGCCAGCGCGGGCTCGGCGCGCCAGCGCGTCGTGCGGCTCGAGCGCGGCGGCGCGGCCGTTCGCCATCAGGAACTCGCCGCGCTTGCCGCGCGCTGATGGCGATGCGGTCGGGAAAGGCGAAGGCGAGCCAGTGGCCGACCGAGGCGCCACGCGTCTCGCTCGGCCGGCCAACCAGCGAAACCGCCTGTCGCTGCCAGATTGCGGGCCAGACGGCGCGCGTCCTCGGCGCGCTGGGAGCGATCGCGACGCGAACGCCTGTCGAGCCGCTCGGCGAGATCGACGGCGTCGCCGCCGAGGCCGCGCTCGGTCAGCGAAACGGCGAGATCGGCGGCGATCGCGCTATCGCCGGCCCGCGCGGCGTCGACCAGCATGCGCGCCAGCCGCGGCGGCAGCGCGAGCGCGCCGATCGCGCGGCCCTCGTCGGTGACGCGGCCGTCGGCGTCGAGCGCGCCGAGCGAGGCGAGCAGCGCGCGCGCCTCCGCGAAGCGCGGCGCGGGGCGGAGGATCGAGAAAATTCAACTGCCCGGGGTCGGCGACGCCCCACAGCGCGAGGTCGAGCGCGAAGCCCGAAAAGATCGGCGGCGAGGATTTCGGGCGGCGCGAAGGGCGGCAGGCCGCCGGTCGCCGCCTCCTCCCACAGCCGGTAGCAGATTCCGGGCTCGACGCGGCCGGCGCGGCCGCGCCGCTGGTCGGCGTTGGCGCGGCAGACGCGCACGGTCTCCAGCCGCGTCAGCCCGATGTCGGGCTCGATAGCGCGGCACGCGCATCAGGCCGGAATCGATGACGACGCGCACGCCCTCGATGGTCAGCGAGGTCTCGGCGATCGAGGTCGCGAGCACGATCTTGCGCCGGCCCGCCGCCGCGGGCGCGACGGCCAGGTCCTGCGCGCGCGCGTCCATCGCGCCGTAAAGCGGCGCGATGTCGACGTCGGGGCGCGCGACGCGCTCGCCGAGCGCCGCGGCGACGCGCAGGATCTCGCCCTGGCCGGGCAGGAAGGCGAGGATCGAGCCGCGCTCCTCGGCCAGCGCTTTCAGGCACGCGCGGGTCACGGACGTCCTCGATGCGCTGCGCCGGGGTCGCGGCCGAGATAGCGCGTCTCGACGGGAAAGGCGCGGCCGGCGCTCTCGATCCGCGCCGCGCCGTCGCAGCAGCGCGGCGACGCGCGCGCCGTCGAGCGTCGCCGACATGACGAGGATCCGCAGGTCCTCGCGCAGCCGCTCTGCGCGTCGAGCGCCAGCGCCAGGCCGAGATCGGCGTCGAGCGAGCGCTCGTGGAATTCGTCGAACAGGACCGCCGCGACGCCTTCGAGCGAGGGATCGTCGAGGATCATGCGCGCGAACACGCCCTCGGTGACGACTTCGATGCGCGTGCGCGTCGAGACCAGGCTTTGCAGGCGCACGCGCAGGCCGACCGTCTCGCCGACCTTCTCGCCGAGCGTCGCAGGCCATGCGCTGCGCCGCGGCGCGCGCGGCGAGCCGGCGCGGCTCGAGCAGGATGATCTTGCCGCTTCGCCGCAAGGCTCGTCCATCAGCGCGAGCGGAACCCGCGTCGTCTTGCCGGCGCCGGGCGGGGCGACCAGCACGGCGCGGGTCTTCGCCCTCAGCGCTTCGAGCAAGTCGGGAAGCGCGGAGTCGATCGGCAAGGGGTCGGCGAAGGCGAGCATCGGCGCCGCGTTTCGCAGGCGCAGCGCCCACACGCAAGGCTTGCCAAACCCCAAAGGCTCGCCGAAAAGGCGGCCATGGAGTTGCATCCTTTCGACAAGGCCCTCGCCCTCGAACGTCTCGACGACGGCCTGTGGCGCGGCGCGCCGGACCCGGCTTACGGCAACATGGCCGGTCCGTTCGGCGGCCTGACGGCCGCGCTGCTCCTGCAGGCGGTCCTCAACGACGAGCGCAAGCTCGCCGACCCGATCGCGCTGACCGTCAACTTCTGCTCCGCGATCGCTCAGGAGCCGTTCGTGATCGAGACGAAGCTGCAGCGCGGCGGCCGCACGACGCAGCACTGGTCGGTCGAACTGAAGCAGGACGGCGCGGTCGCGGCGACGGCGAGCGTTGTATGCGGCAGCCGCAAGCCCGTGTGGTCGCATCAGCCGGCGCGTGCGCCCGAGATCGCGGCGCGCGAGCAACTGACCCGTTCGCTGTTCCCCGGCCGGCCGGTCTGGACGCGCCGCTACGCATTCCAGTTCGCCGAGGGCGGGCTCGACGACTATCCGCGCGCCGACGGCGTTATCCGCAGCGCCCGCAGCGTCGCCTTGCTGCAGGACGATCCGCCGCGTCCGCTCGATTTCGCCGCGATCGCGGCGCTCTCCGATGCCTTCTTCGTGCGCATCATGCACGCGCGCGGCACGTTCCAGCCCATGGCGACAGTGACGCTGACGACGTATTTTCACCTCGGTGGCGACGAGTTGAAGGCGCTCGGCGCCGCGCCGGTGATCGGTCAAGCCGATGCCGCCGTGTTCAGCGGCGGCTTCGCGGATCAGACGTGTTCACTGTGGAGCGAGGCCGGCAAGCTGATCGCCAACGGCGTGCAGGCGACCTGGTACAAGGAATAGCCGCCTAATTGCTCGCCGGCGTTTGCCCCAGCGCGCTGATCACATGATCGATGCCCGCGGGCGTAAGCCTTATGACGCCCGTATAAGGGTGGCTAAGCTCCAGGATTAGGAACACCGCCGTCGAGATCGAGATCGCGCCGGCGAGATGCGCGATGACGGTCACCGCGTTCGGCGTCGCCACGACGCCATTGCCGAAAAAAAGCGCCGACGCCCAGCACAGCACGATGGTCAGGACGTGGGGCGGAAACGGATTGGCGAGCTGGCGCGCCATCAGCATCAGCGTGTCCTGCATTTTGCGCGCCTGATCCCAGGCCGCGGTCTGCAGCCGGCGCTGCTCGTCGGTCGCTGGCGCGAGGTTCGCGAAATAGCCGTTGAGCCCGTTCATCGTCGCCTTCATTTCCTCGAAGTTGAAGGGTCGAGGGTCTTCGTGGATGCTGCCGAAGAACCGTTGGCGGGCGCGTTGCACCGCCGCGCGCAGACCCGCCCTCCCGCCAGCGGCGTCAGGCCCGTATTTTTCCAACGCGAGATCGATCTCGGCGATGACAGGACCGAGCGAAAACGCTTCCGCCTGCTGCGTCGTGAAGACGGCGAAGGCGGTCCAGATCAGCAGCCCGAGCACGAGCGCCAGCAACAGCCCGACGAGCCCGACCATTGCCCCGACCGACCCGCGCGCGGCGGTCAACTGGTCCGCGGGGACGGCCCATTGGACCAGCATGCCGATGACGCTGGCGCCGAAGGTGATCAGCCCGACGGCTGCCGCACGATAGATGAATTGCATGGGTCTGAGAGGTTAGAAAAGAGGCGCGGGATTTATAGGAGGAATGTCACGTTTGTCGAGCCTTTACGAGCACGCCTTTGCTGTCATCCCCCGTGAAAATGGGGAGCCAGCACGGGGTGCTCCGCTTACCACGGAAGCTGAGGTCCCTCGTCGAGCAGCGCTCTGCGGCCTCGAGCTTCGCGAGGATGACAGTGAGCGAACAAACTTCGCTGGCCGCTTTGTCAGGTCCTGAACCTTGACCCGACGAGCAACAGCGCGTCATTGCCAACCGCGCCTTGCGACCATACGCCGTTCACGTCACCGCGCTCTCGCCGTTGCCGATCAGCAGGCCGAAGCTGAACTCAGAGCCCGGCGAATTCGACGTCACCGACAGCGAGATGTCGAAAGTCTTGGAGCCGCCAGATAAGGCGCCGAGATTGACCGCGCCGTCGTTGAAATAGGACTCGGCCGCCGACACCGACGTGAAGTTCTTGGTGTAATGGTCCTTCGCGCCGGTGATCGTCAGGGTCAGGCTCGAGAAGCCGGCGCCGCTGGCGGTCGGATCGTAGAAGCCGACGACCAGATCCTGCAGCGAGGAGACTTTCTTCAGATCGACGGTAAGGTCGAGATCGCTGGTCGATGTCTCGGCATTCGAGCCCGCGGTCGAGTAACCGCCGCCAACCTCGCCAAGGCCGAAATAGGTAGGGCTCGAGCCGAACGCGCTGGCGATGTTGGCGTTTGACGAGAGCACCGAATTGACGCTCGCGCTGCTCGGCGACCCGGTCAGCATCGCTATCGCCTGATCTGTCGTGACGAAGGCGGGAGCGGCCGTCCCGATCAAAGCCTGCGCCTGCGCGAGGGCGGTGTTGCTGACCATGATGTCGGGAGAAGCGAGGTCGGGGCTCGCGGGGATCATGGGTGCGAGAGGCGCGTTCGCCTCGGCAGAGACGGAGGTCACGAGGGCGTTGACGGTCAGTGCAGTGTCCGCCGTCGCGTTCGCAGCGCCGTAGGTTCCGGTCGCCGAAGCATCCGCCAGCGCCGTGCCCGCGATCTTCGAGCTGCCGCCGCCGGTCGCGCTGGCATAGGAATTCGCTGTTTCGCCGCTCGCGGAAGCGTCTGCCGTTGCGTTTCCGCCGGCGCCGATGAGCGAGCCGGCGGTGTTCGCGCCGCCGTTGCCTCCGGTCGCGTAAGCGGTCGAACTCACATATTCCGAGTTCGAACCCGTCAGGAAGTCGTCGGCCGTCGCCGCGCCGCCGGCGCCTTCCACGGAGCCGGTCACCAACTCGCCGCCGCCCGATCCGCCGTTCGCGTACGACGTCCCCAAGAGCGAGGCGCTCAATTCCGCGCCGCCGTTATCGTTGAAATCGAGGGTCGAAGAGGCGCCGCCGCCGTTGCCCGCCTTGCCGCCGGAACTGCTGCCGCCATTGCCCCCGTCGGCGGTCTGGGTCAAATACAGCACTCCATCCACGGTGGCGCCGGAGACGACATCGGTAATCGAGCTGGCCGCCCCCTGGCCGCCCTTGGCGCCGTCGTAGCCGGTCCCCCCGTTGCCGCCCCCGTCGACCGCGCTGACGCTCACCGTGGCGGCTCCGTCCTCGGCATAGCCGGTGGCGCTCGTCACCGTGCCGACGCCGCCGTTGCCGGCCGCCAGACCAGCGCCGGAGAGGTCGCCGCCCGATCCGCCCTGGGCTTCGGCCGTGATCGCAATCTCGTCGTTGCTGTCGGTGGTGGAGCTCTCGGCGGTAGCGCTCGCGGTCGCGCCGCCGCCGGCGCCGCCATTGGCGCCGCCGAGGCCGCCGCTCGCAAAGGAATCCGCGGTCAGGGCGCGCGCGCCGGTCAGATCGATCGAAGCCGTCGCCGCGCCGCCTGTGACCTTGGCGCCGCCGTTGTCGCCGCTCCCGCTATCGCCCCCAAAGGCGTCGCTGTAACCGCTGACGTTGACGCTGGCCGTCGCGTTGAGCAGGTCGTCGAAGCTGAGCGAGGACGTGGCGTTGCCGGCCTTGCCGGCAATTCCCGTGCTCTCCAGACCGCCGCCATCGCCGCCGGTCGCCTTTTGCGTCAGCGACAGGAAGCCGCCATTGGTCGAGCCGGTAACCGCATTGGTCAGCGTGCTCGAGGCGCCATTGCCGCCGTTGGCCCCGCCGTCGCCGGCGCCGCCCGAGCCTCCCGACTGCCCAGCCGTCACATATAACGCCCCCGCGCCCGCGATGCGGCCGGTCGCGTGCGCCGAAGCGATTGCGCCCGCGCCGCCAATGTGGCCGGCGCCCCAGGCCTCGCCGCCCGAGCCGCCGGTCGCGGCCGCAGTGACGTCAATAATCACGCCGCCGAGCGCCGTTTCCGTACTGGTGCTGGTTCCTGTCGCCGTCGCTGTCCCCTTGGCGCCGGCGCCGCCATTGTCGCCATTGTCGTTCGCGATGCCGCTGGTCGTTCCGCCGCCATCGCCGCCGTCAGCGGTGACGTAGACGGTGACATTCTCTGCGCCGGTGATGTTGCCGATCGCCGTGGCAGCGGCGCCGATCACGCCGTTGCTGCCGCCGTACCCCGCGCCGCCTATGCCGCCTGCCGCCTCGCTCGCGGCGCTGACCGAATCGCTGGTCGTCGTGTTCTTGGTGTCGTCGAAATTGAGCGTTGAACTCGCCGCTCCCGCCGCTCCCGCCGCGCCGCCATCACCGTCCCCTCCGTTGCCGCCGGAAACGATCTGGCTCAGCTTGAGGGTTCCGCCATTGGTCTCCCCGGAGACTGAGTTCGTTAGGCTCTCTGCCGCGCCAGCGCCGCCATTGGCTCCGTCCGGCCCGTTGCCGCCGGTGCCGCCCTGGATCGTGGCCGAAGCCGTTGCGGCCGTCGTCCCCGAAGCGAATGCCGACGTCTTGTTCGAGGCGACGCCGCCCGCCTGGCCGGAAAATCCCGCGCCGTAACTGGAGCCGCCCGCGCCGCCCGCCGCGAAGGCCGTCGCGACCGCGGCGCCGTCGGCGTTGGTGTCGCTGGCATTGGCGATTGCGCCCGCGCCGACACCGCCATTGGCGCCCGTTCCATTCGGCGCGCCATTGTATCCGAACCCGAACTGACCGCCGGTTCCGCCTTCTCCGCCGGAGGCGGTCGCGGACGCCGATGTGCCCGAGGAGTCGGAGAGGGTGGTCGTCGCCGAGGCCGTAGCGTGGCCGCCTGCGCCGCCGGCGCCGGCATTGCCGCCGGGAGGGGATGCGGCGTCGCCGTCCGCGCCGTAGCCGCCTTGGCCGCCGAGGCCGCCGTTGGCGGTCGCCGAATTGACGGCATCGGTTGTGACCGCCTCGATCGCAGTTGCACTACCCCCCGCGGTCCCGTTCGTTCCTGAACCGGAGGGATAGTTTCCATCCTGGCCGTTAGTGCCCGGCGTCCCGTTGACCGTTTTCGTGCCCATACGATTCTCCCGATAATTCTTACGCTTTGCTTTCTGATGCTCTGAGTGGTGGCATCACGCGCGCGGGCGTTGCATTGTACTACTCATAGTAGCGTCTGCCGACGCCGGTCAAATAACGTTTTGAGTGAGCGTAACCGTTCGGAACGGCGAACTATTCTAGCGATGCGCGGCGCTCGGCGTGGGTTCCGCAGAGGGACACGGCCGCGGCGGTCCGCTCCGGCCGCCGCCGACCAAATAGCAGGGCTGCGGCTTCGCCTCCGGGCTCGGCGGGCCCCACAGCGAAACCGGCGCGCCGAGCAGCCAGGCGCCGCTGAGCGGCCCCGGCGATTGCGCCGACGCCGTCACAGGCGCGAGCAGCGCAGCGGCGAACCATGCCGACTTGAAACGCATCAAAAATGGCTCCGATGCCAAAACACCAAAACCCTCTACAACGTCCGGCCGGCCTTGGCGCGAGAGGATTGCGTAGAGTCCCATGAAAAACCCCAACCACGGCGCGATCCGCGGCATTGACTTGGCTCGCGCTCGCCGACTATAAGCCGCGCGCAAGCGGCGGCCTTCCGCCGCATTTCTTTTTCCGGCTCGTCGCGAACCCTGACAACGGGATTGCGGGGAGGTCCGGTTTCCTTTGTTGTCCGGGCGCGAAACCCGGCCGGCCAGAGATTGGAGTGTCGAGACGTGAAGCGCACCTATCAACCAAGCAAGCTGGTCCGCAAGCGGCGTCACGGCTTTCGCGCCCGCATGGCGACCGTCGGCGGCCGCAAGGTGCTGAACGCGCGCCGCGCGCGCGGCCGCAAGAAGCTTTCCGCCTGACGCCGTCCAAGGCCCGTCTCCAATGAGTGCGGAGCGGGCGGAGTTCGGGCGTCTGACGCGCCGCGCAGAATTCCAGCGCGCCGCGCGCGGGCGCAAGGCGCACACGGAGGCCTTCACTTTGCAGGCCCTGCGACGTCCCGAAGGCGAAGCCGGAACCGGCGCGAGGGTTGGCTTCACGGTCACGAAGAAAGTCGGGTGCGCGGTGGTTCGCAATCGCATCCGGCGCCGGCTCAGGGCCGCGATAAAAGCGCTTCCCCCCGATGCGGCGGCCGCGGACCATGATTATGTGGTGCTCGCCCGCGAGGCGGCGCTCCGTGCGGAATTCGCCGGGTTGACGGAGGCGCTCGTCCGCGCTTTCGCCGACGTCCGGCGCGCCAGGGCCGCAGCGAAGCGCGAGCGCCGAGACGAGAGTAGCCTTCCATGAATTTCGGCGAGTCGCGCAATTTCATTCTGGCCATTGTGCTGTCGGCGATGGTGCTGATCGGCTGGAATTATTTTTTCGCGCCGAAGACGCCCATCGGCGCGCCGCACGCACAGAGCACGGAGACGGCTTCGAACGCGGGCGCGCAACCGCAGGGTTCCGCCTCGGCGCCGCTTGCCGGCCCCGCCGGCGCCGCGACGCTGACCCGCGCCGAGGCCATCGCGGCGACGCCGCGCGTCACCATCGACACGCCAAGCCTCGGCGGCTCGATCAACCTGACCGGCGGCGTAATCGACGACGTCGTCTTGAAGGATTACCACGAGACCATCGACCCCTCGAGCCCGCTCATCCAGCTCTTTTCGCCGATGAACGGCCCCGACGCCTATTGGGCCGAGACGGGCTATGTTTCCGAAGCCGGCGCGGTCAAGACGCCGAACCGCGCGACGGTCTGGAAGGCGGATGGCGACAAGCTCACAGTCGACCATCCCGCTGACGCTGACCTTCGACAATGGCGAGGGCCTGAAGTTCACCCGCACCATCGCGGTCGACGACAAATACATGTTCACAGTGACGGACGCGGTCGAGAACACCGGCTCGACCGCGACGTCGCTCAGGCCCTTTGGCCTGATCCTGCGGCACGGCAAGCCCGCGGTCGCCGGTTACGCCGTGCTGTTCGAAGGCCTTATCGGCGTCGTCGGCGACAGTTCGGTGCAGGAAATCAGCTACGCCAACATCGAGAAGGAAACCAACCGCGTGCGCGCCATGAAGGGCGACGGCGGCTGGCTCGGCTTCACCGACAAATATTGGGCGTCCGCGATCATTCCTGACCAGAAGTCTACGGTCGACGCGCGCTTCCTCGCGACGGGCGCGCTCCCGAACGAGGATTATCAGACCGACGTCGTCGGCGCCGCCAGGACCCTCGACCCCGGCGCCAAGGCGGAAACAACGACGCGCGTGTTCGCCGGCGCGAAGGAAGTCAACACGATCGACGCCTACGAGCAGCAATACGGCATCAAGAAGTTCGATCTGATGATCGACTGGGGCTGGTTCTATTTCATCACCAAGCCGCTGTTCCAGGTGATCCACTTTATCCATGGCATCGTCGGCAATTTCGGCGTGGCGATTCTGGTGGTGACCGTGCTGGTGCGCGGCGCGCTGTTCCCGCTCGCCAACTACAGCTACCGCTCGATGGCGAAAATGAAGCTCATCCAGCCGCAGATCGCCCAACTGAAGACGCTCTATCCCGACGACCCGCAGAAGCAGCAGCAGGCGCAGATGGAGCTGTTCCGCAAGGAGGGGGTCAATCCGGTCGCGGGCTGCCTGCCGATGGTGATCCAGAT
Source organism: uncultured Pseudomonadota bacterium (assembly GCA_963710855.1). GTDB lineage: Bacteria > Pseudomonadota > Alphaproteobacteria > Rhizobiales > Beijerinckiaceae > Roseiarcus. The sequence continues at coordinate 173,899 of CAVQBX010000031.1, forward strand.
CCCCGTGTTCTTCGCGCTCTACAAGGTGATCTTCATCACCATCGAGATGCGCCACGCGCCTTTCTTCGGCTGGATCAAGGATCTGTCGGCGCCCGATCCAACCAACGTGTTCACTCTGTTCGGCCTCATTCCGTGGGATCCGACCGCGCTTCCGATGATCGGTCATTTTCTCGCGCTCGGCATCTGGCCGCTGATCATGGGCTTTTCCATGTTCCTGCAGATGAAGATGAACCCCGAGCCGGCCGACCCCGTGCAGAAGCAGATGTTCTCCTACATGCCGATCATCTTCACTTTCATGCTGGGCTCCTTCCCCGCCGGCCTCGTCATCTATTGGACCTGGAGCAACACGCTGACGGTCGCGCAGCAGTCGCTGATCATGAAGCGCGCCGGCATGAAGATCGAACTCTGGGACAACCTCAGGAAGATGTTCTTGCGGGCGCCGGCGTGACGCTGGAAGCCGAAACGGCCGACGCCTGGATCGAGCCCGGACGCAAGCTGTTTGCCGGGACATGCGATTTCTTCCACGCCGCGGCGAAGTCGGATGGACTTCCGCCGATCGGGCGGCCGGAGATCGCGTTCTGCGGCCGCTCCAATGTAGGAAAATCGTCGCTCATCAATGCGTTGACCGGACGTAGCGCGCTCGCCCGCGCGTCCCACACGCCGGGCCGAACGCAGGAGCTCATCTTCTTCAACCTCGCCGACCGGCTCAATCTCGTCGACATGCCGGGCTACGGCTATGCGGCCGTCTCGAAGGAGAAGTCGGCGTCCTGGAGCGGGCTCGTGCGCGATTATTTGCGCGGGCGAACTTCATTGATTCGCGCCTTCGTGCTGGTCGACGGCCGCCATGGCCTGAAGGCGAGCGACGAGGAGACGATGAAAGCGCTCGACGCCGCCGCGGTCTCCTACGCGGTCGTGCTGACGAAGCGCGACGAAGTGAAGTCGGCCGAGCAGGGCGCGCGAGTCGCCGCGACGCTCGAGGCGCTGCGCAAGCGCCCCGCCGCCTATCCAAATGTGTTCTTCACGTCGGCGCGGACCGGCGAAGGCGTGCCGGAGCTGAGGGCGCATGTGGCGCAGATGCTGGCGGAGCGGGGAGCGTAACCATCATCATCTTATGAGGATGACGTCGAGGTCTGTCAGCGCGAAGCCTTCGTCGATCGTTACAATCGGAATTCGCAGCGACTTTGCCGTCGAATAATGGAAGCAATCGCCGATATTGAGGGCCTTGTTGCGGTTTCTCGCCTCCGCGCGCCGATGACGGCCGTAACGGCCATAGGCCGCCAGCGCGATCGGCAGTTCGGCGGGTGCAATGCCCAGTGTCTCAATCTCCGCGCCCTTGAGAAGGCGCTCCACTTCGCTCTCCACAAGCGAGAGGTCTCCGCCTCGCTTCGATTGTAAGGCCGCGACCGTCTCCCACACAGCGATGACATTGGTGACCCGCGGCTGATCGGCTGCCGCCTCCAGGACTTCCGTGATTTTTTGCGCCGTCGCTTCAAGCAGCAGGACGGCGACCAAAGCGGAGGCGTCGATGAACATCAGCGCTCATCTTCGCCGTTGATCTCGTCGAAGAACGCCTTGTCGATGACAACACCCGTATCCGGCCAATTCTGGATCTCCTTAAGTAGCGGCTGCAGCCGTTCCCACAGGGAGCCGCTGCGCTTTTCCACGCGATCGAGTTCGCTGCGCAACGCATCCTTGACGGCTTGCGTCTTCGTGACCCGCTTTCTGCGGGCAAGCCGAGCCGCGAGTTGATCGACTTCCGGGTCGCGGATGTGCAGCGCCATATCACCCTCCGTGTAGACAAATCATAGCTTTGTCTACACAGCCCAGCAACGCCCATTGATCTGGGCGCTCCTTCCCGCCACTGTTGCGCCCATGTCGACAGTCTACAATCGCATAGCCGCCGGGGACGTCGGGCGCATCGCGGCGCTGAGCGACGGCATTTTCGCCTTCGCCGCGACCCTGCTGGTGGCCGACATCCATACGCCGGAGCTTTCGGGCGTCCACTCCGAGGCCGATCTCATCGCTGCGCTCGTCGCGACGGCGCCGCAGTTCCTCACCTGGCTGATGACGCTTATGACGCTCGGCATCTTCTGGATCGGCCAGCAGACGCAGCTCAATCATATCAAGCGCGCCGACCGCGACCTTACCTGGCTGCATTTCGTGTTCCTGGCGATCGTCACGCTGCTGCCGTTCACGACCCGCCTGCTCGCGACCTTTTTCGCCTATCGCACGGCTTTCGCGCTCTACTGGGCGAACATCCTGCTTTGCGGAGTCGCGCTGTTCGTCACCTGGGCCTATGCCGAGCGCGCCGACCTCATCGACGATCCCTCGCCTGAGCTTTCCTCCGCTGTGCGCCGACGCATCGTCATTGCCCAGGCGCTCTATGCGATCGGCTTTCTCGCCGGTCTGATCCACGTCGAGATCGGCATCGCAGCTCTCCTGCTCGTCCAGCTCAATTACGCGATCGCGCCGCGGCTGCCGGTGCTGTTCAAGTTGTAGGGGTGAGCGCGGCGCGCTAATAAGTGGCATTCTCGCGTGGGCGCGGCGCAATACGCTGCGAAGAACGATAAATCGGCTTTGGCCGCGCAAACAGTCCGCCCGGGGAGGCCTCCATCAGCACAATTACCGTCAACGGAACCGCTGGCGCCAATGGCCTTGCCGGCGCGTATCCTTCGGGCTCAGGGAAACCCGGCAAGGCCGGCGGCGCGGCGAACGCCGACGCCTCCTCGGACAATGACATCAATTCGGCGACCGCGTACGGCGGCCAAGGCGGATCGGGCGGATCGGGCGCCGATGGCGACACAAGCTCTCCGGCCGGGGGCAATGCCGGCAACGGAGCGGCCGGCGGCGACGCGTCTGCTACGGCGGCGACGACGAGCGACGACTCGACGATTTCCGCAAGCGCGACCGCGGTCGGCGGCGATGGCGGGGCCGGCGGTCAGTTCGGCGTCGGGACCCCGAACGGCCACGGCGGCAATGGCGGCGTCGGCGGCGATGCGACCGCAACGGCGACCGCAACCAGCCGAACGACCAGCAGGAACGGTTCGATTTCGATTGAGGCCGACGCGCAGGGCGGGACCGGCGGCGCCGCGCAGGGCCGCGGCCGGACCGGCGGCAACGGCGGCGCGGCGACAGTTACGAGCGCCCACAGCCTATTCCACGCTCAAGCCGGAAGAAGTGCAGATCAGAGCGGCCGCTACCGGCGGCAACGGCGGGACTGGATACAACGGCGCCAAAGGCGGACAGGGCGCCGCCGTTACGATGACGAACGTCGTTGCCGGCGCCACGAACGATAGCTTTCTGCTGTTGATGCAGACCGCCACCGGCGGGGCCGGCGGCGGCAGCCAGGGGGTGCAGGCCGGCAACGGCGGCGCGGCCACTTCGAGTTTCACTTTCAACGACAACGACAACTCGACCTTGAGCGCCTCGCTCTCTTCTACCGCTTACGCCTACGGCGGCGCGGGCGGCGACGACCTCAGCCCGGGCGCCAAGGTGGGCGCAGGCGGCGCAGCCACCGCGTTTTCAGACACCATCGGCTCGAGCACAGCCACGGTCTCGGGAGGCGCCTCCGCGGAAGGCGGAGCGGGCGGCGCGAACAGCAATGGCCAGCAGATCGGCGCCGGCGGAAGCGCAACGGCGACGGCCGAGGCGAGCGGCGGAACGGCCGACGCCTACGCCGGCGCTGAGAGCGGCGCCAGCACGAGAAGCTCGGGGGGCGCGCTGGCCGACGCATCGGTCACCGGCCCGAACGGGCGGGCGCAGGCGACTGCCGGCACAATCCTCAGCAGGAACAACCTCATCAATTCCGTCTCGGCCTATGCGTCCGCCGAACTCGCACCTTCGGTCGACGCCCCGGGCTCGGGCCCGTCGCCCAGCGCCCCCGCCAGCAACACAGCCGAGGCGCAGTCGCAGACTTCGATCGGGACGAGCGCGCCGGCGCTCGTTACCGGCTATCAGGCGGTTGCGATGGCCGCCTGCGCTCCGGACAGCGCCAGCGTAAACTCCGTGCTCGGCGCAAACCCGACCATCGCCAGCGCTTTCGGTTCGAGCGCTACCTATTTCGCACTGGGCGAAACCGGTGGCGGCTATTCGACCAATGGCGCCGGCGCGGAAACTTCCATGGCCGAGCTCCAAATCAAGATAAATCTTGCGCTGGTTCCGTCGCTGCAGGACCTCGTCGTCGGATTCTACGATCCAAGCACGAGCGGAGCGGGCTTCACGAGCTTGACGCTGTCCATGGGAGGCTCGCCGAGTTCTCCCTATTCCGAGACCTTCACGTCGGTCTCCGCCGCGCAGTCGTACTTTGACAACAACGCCGTCGATCTTGGCGCCCTGAAGCTTGGCAAGGTGAAGAACAACATAATGGATTTCGACGTCGAGCTGTCGATCACGACAGATACGCCCGGCTCCGCCTTCGATTTCGGCCTGCTGATCGGCAACGGATCGAGCGCCGCCGCTGTCAGTTCGCATAGCCTCGCGAGCGCCAGCGAAGACCTGCTCGCTGCGGGGGTCGGCGTCAAAACTTGAGAACGACGATCGGGTCGGCCTGTTCTCACAAAATATGGCTCTTGTGGCCCTTCCAGTAGCGGTCGCGCAGCGGCTGTTTGTAGAGCTTGCCGGTCGGCAGACGCGGAAAGTCCATCTCGAAGTCGATGGTGCGCGGGCACTTCATAGGGGCGAGATGGGCGCGGCAGAATTCGACCAGTTCCGCCTCGAGCGCGGGGCCTGACGCGACGCCCGGCGCCGGCTGGACCACGGCTTTGACCTCTTCGCCGAGATCTTCGTTCGGCACGCCGAACACAGCGGCGTCGGCGACCTTGGCGTGCGTGACGAGCAGGTTCTCGCATTCCTGCGGATAGATGTTGACGCCGCCGGATATGATCATGAAGGCGGCGCGGTCGGTCAGATAGAGATAGCCCTCTTCGTCAAGATAGCCGACGTCGCCGACGGTGCTCATCGTCCCATCCGAGGAGTTCGCTTGTCTGCTCTTCGCCTCGTCGTGATAATAGGCGACGCGCACAGGCGACTTGAACCAGACCGTGCCGATGCGTTCGGGCGGCAATTCCCGCCCCTCCTCGTCGAGGATATGGATTTCGCCGAACTTCGCCTGGCCGACCGAGCCTTTGTGCGTGAGCCACTCGTGGCTGTCGCACATCGTAAATCCCATGCCTTCGGTCGCTCCATAATATTCGTGCAGGATCGGTCCCAGCCAGTCGATCATCGCCTGTTTGACCGGGAACGGGACAGGGCGCCGCGCCATGCAGCACCACTTCGAGCGAGGAGAGATCGTAGCGCCGGCGCGTTTCCTCCGGCAGCTTCAGAAGCCTCGACATCATCGTCGGCACGACCTGAGCATGCTGGACGCGATGGCGCTCGATCAGCGCCAGCAACTCCTCGGGATCGAATTTCTCCATGACGACGACAGTGCCGCCGCCGCGGATGGTGAGACCGGTCGCGGCCGCGGGCGCGGAATGATAGAGCGGCGCCGGGATCAGATAGGTGAGCCGCTTCGCGAACATTGCCACAGCTTCCACAGCACGGAAGACACGGGCAGCGGCTCGTGAGGGCGGCTGATCTGGCAGCGCGCGCAAAATGCCCTTCGGGCGGCCGGTGGAGCCGGAGGAATAGAGCATCGGCGTTCCGATGCGCTCGTCGGCAATCGGAGTCGAAGGGCAGTCGGCGAGCGCTTCATCGAGGTTGAGCACGCGTTCGCCGTCGCCGGGTCCGTCGACGACGAGGCAGGCTTTTACGCGCGGCGCCTCTTTCATCGCGGCAAGCGCCGTCGCAAGGCGCGAACGCGGAAGTGATGACGACCTGAGACTCGCTGTTGTCGAGCAAATAGGCGAGTTCTTCGGCCGTCAGGTAGCAATTGCAGTAGGTGTAATAGAGCCCGGCGCGATCGCCCGCCGCGCCGCATTCGATGAAGCGCGGATGGTTCTCCATGAACACCGCAAAATGATCGAGACGTTTGAGGCCGAAGCGGCGCAGCCAGTGCGCGAGCCGGTTGGCGCGCGCCTCGTATTCCGCATAGGTCAGGGTCTCGCCCGAGCGCCCCATGATCTGCACGGGTTCTTGCGCGCGGGCGAGGGCGTGCGCTCCTGGATACATAAGGCGATCTCCCGGCTGATTGTTCGAGAATCCGGCTCTTGTGGCCTTGCCAATAGCGCTCGCGCAGCGGCTGCTTGTAAAGCTTGCCAGTCGGCAATCGCGGAAATTCCGTCTCGAAATCCACGCTGCGCGGGCATTTGATCGGCGCGAGATGCTCGCGGCAGAAGGCGACGAGTTCCGCCTCGAGCCCGGGTCCGGGCGCTATGCCCGGCATCGGCTGCACCACCGCCTTCACCTCCTCGCCGAGATCCTCGTTGGGTACGCCGAAAACTGCGGCGTCGGCAACCTTGGGATGGGTGATCGAGCAAATTCTCGCATTCCTGCGGATAGACGTTGACGCCGCCGGAAATGATCATGAACGCGGCTCGATCGGTGAGAAACAGATAGCCCTCCTCGTCGAGATAACCGATGTCGCCGACCGTGCTCATCGCTCCGTCGGGCGAATTGCGCCTCCGCCGTCTTGACGGGATCGTGGAAATATTCAAACGGCAAGAGCCGTCTTGAACCAGAGCTTGCCGGTGGTCCCGACCGGAACTTCTCTCATCTGGTCATCGAGAACATGCAATTCGCCGGCGACCGTCTTTCCGACCGTGCCCTTGTGCATGAGCCATTCCTCGCTCGTCGCAGAAGGTGAGGCCCATGCCTTCGGTCGCGCTGTAATATTCGACGATGATCGGTCCCCACCAGTCGATCATCGCCTGTTTGACAGGAACGGGGCACGGCGCCGCGGCGTGAATGGCGCGTCTCCAGCGAGGAGAGATCGTAGCGCCTGCGCGTCGCCTCGGGAAGTTTGAGAAGCCGCGAAAACATCGTCGGCACGAGCTGCGTGTGGGTCACGCGATGGCGTTCGACGAGTTGAAGGAATTGTTCGGGATCGAAACGTTCCATGGCGATCACAGTCCCGCCGTGGCGGATCGCGCCGGAAACGCCGACCCAGGGCGCGGCGTGATAGAGCGGCGCCGGCGAGAGATAGGTCATGCCATCGCGGAACCGCCAGAATTTTGGTGAAGATTTCGAGCAGGCCCAGGGCCTTGGACCGGAGGCTGCTCCGGCAAAGCTCTCAGCACGCCTTTGGGCTTGCCGGTCGATGCCCGAGGAATAAAGCATCCCGCTGCCGAGGCTCTCGTCCGCGATCGGCGTGTCGGGAAAGGAGGCCGTCGCTTCGTCGAGATTGAGGATGCGCTCACCATGGCCCGGGCCGTCGACGATCAGGCAAAGTTCGACCTCGGGACATTCGGCGAGCGCGGCGAGCGCAACCTCGCGCTTGGCCTGGGACGTGATGAGGACCTTCGCCAGGCAATTGTTGACGATATAGGCCACTTCGCCGGGCGTCAGGAACGAGTTGATGTAGGTGTAATAGAGCCCCGACCGCTCGCCCGCCGCGCAGCACTCGAAGAAGCGTAGATGATTTTCCAAGAAGCGTCGCATAGTGATCGAGCCGTTTCAGGCCTCGCGCGCGCAGAAGATGGGCAAGCCGATTGCTGCGCGCTTCGAGTTCGCGATAGGTGACCTTCTCGCCCGACGTCGCCATCACGATCGGCGGGCTGGTCGGCGCGCGTGACGGCGTGCGAACCTGGATACATGCGCTTCCTCCGGTCTGACGGCCTTGGGCCTCGTTCAGACGGGCGAAGACTGCCCTAATCCTTTCGAGCCCTCAAGGCCCCGGATAATCCTCCAGCCGGCCGACCGCCGGCTCGCGCACTTCACGCAATTCCGCGCCGACGCGCTCGACCTTGCGCATCACTCTGAGCACATTCAGCGCCGCGATCTTTTCGAGGTCTCGCTCCGAAAAACCGCGGCGCGCCAGCTCCGTGAACAAAGCAGGGAAGCAGCCGACATGCTCGAGGCCGACCGGCTGCGGGCCGCCGAAGAAATCCGAGCCGACCCCGACATGGTCGAGCCCGGCGGTCTCGACCAAATAGACGATCTGGTCGGCGACCTCGTTCAGGGTGGCGCGCGGCGCCTCGTTGCGCTCGGTCTCGCTTCGGCCCGGAATCGACTTGCCGAAGGGATCGCGCGTGCGCCTCAACCAGTCGCGCACCGATTGCGAGACGAAGCCCGGTACGAAGGTCGCCATGACGACGCCGCCATTTTGCCTGAGCCGCTTCAGCACGTCGTCGGGCGCGTTGCGCGGATGATCGCACAGCGAAAAGGCGTTGGAGTGCGACAGCAGCACCGGCGCTTCGCTCACATCGAGAAGGCGGCGCAGCCCTTCATGGCTCACATGCGCGCCGTCGACGATCATGCCGAGCCGGTTGCATTCGCCGATCACGGCGCGGCCGAACGCGTTGAAGCCGCCGTGGCGCGGCGCATCGGTCGCCGAATCCACCCAGTCCAGCGTTTCGTTGTGGCAGGGGATCAGCATGCGCGCCCCGGCCTCGTACCAGATGCGCAAAGGGGCGAGCGCATTCTCGAGGCCGACGCCGCCCTCGACGACGATGAACGAGGCGATCTTGCCGGCGCGGCGCGCGCGCTCGTAGTCGGCGGCGCGGCGCGCGGGCAGGAACACGCTCGGATGGGCGCGCTCGATGCGCAGGATGGTGTCGATGAGTTCGAGCGTCGTGCGCGCGGGATGGGGCGCGCTCGTCGGCTGGAACGCGGACCAGAACTGCGCGCCAACCATGCCCTGCCGAAGCCTCGGGATGTCGGTGTCGCTCTCCTCATGCACGCGGGTCAGGTCGTAGGCGACAACGTCGCCGCGCGCCTGCCTGTTCTGACGGATGACCCAGGGCAGATCGTTGTGGCCGTCGAACACGGGCGTGCGCGTCAGCGCCGCGCGGGCCCTTTCGAGGATTTCGGCATCCGTCATTCAACACCCTCACGCGCTGTTTTGGGCTCGTCGTCGGGCCCGGCTTCGCCATTGCGGCCGACCTTCTCGGCAATCGCAAGGATCAGCGCGCCGAGCACGAAAGCTCCGAACAGCGCGATTTCGAAGATCAAGTCGCGATCCGACACATGGCCGACGTTCATATAGGATTCGAGCAGCTTGATTGCAGCGATCGCCGTGATCGACGCCATCAGCTTGAGCTTCAGTTCGCCGAAGTCGATCCCGACCATCCATTGCGGCCAGTCGCGATGTTCCTGGACGTCGACGCGCTGCACGAAATTGGCGAAGCCCGAAAAGATCACCAGCACGACCAGCGAAGCCGTCAAGGTCAGGTCGATCATGCCGAGCACGGAGAGGATGACGTCGTCTTCGCTGGAAGTCGTGAGCGCCAGCCCCAGCTCATAGATGTGCATGGCGGCTTTGTAGAGCAGCCCGATCAGCGCGACCGCCAGCCCGAAATAGAAAGGCGTCAACAGCCAGCGGGTTGCAAACAACAGGGTGGCAATCAAAGTCGAACGCATCGGCGATCCGGATTCCCGCGAAGGCGCAGCCTCCTTAGCACGAGGCTGCCGACGACGGGCGCGAACCTATCTCTGACGCGTGATCGAATTCGCGACGCCGATTTTAGGCATCTTGCGCGATCGGCCGAGACTTCGCGCAAGCGCAATCCCAGCGCCCGGTGCGCGACCACCCCGATGGTCATCGCCGCGACAAAGATCACGGCGTCGCCGCTGAGGAAACCGACGTCAAGCAGTCCCGGCCCCGGGCACACGCCCGACAGTCCCCAGCCGGCCCCGAATATGGCCGAGCCGATCACGAGCGGCCGGTCGATGCCCCGAGCCTCGGGCCATTCGATCCGATCGCCGCTGAACGTCCGCGCCCGCCGCGCCGCGACCTGGAAGGCGGGAAGCGCGACGGCGATGGCGCCGGCCATCACAAAGGCAAGCGAGGGATCCCACGCGCCGGCAAGATCGAGGAACCCCTGCACCTTCTGAGGGTCATACATGCCGGAGAGACAGAGCCCGAGTTCGAAGAGAAGTCCGCAGGCGAGCGCGATGACGTTTCGGGACATGCCGCTCTCCCTCAGGCGAATACGTGGCGGACGAGGAAGACGGTGAGAAAACCCGCCGCCATGAAGACGAGCGTCGCGACCAGGGAGCGCGGCGAAAGGCGCGCCAGTCCGCAGACGCCGTGCCCGCTGGTGCAGCCCGAACCGAGCCGCGCGCCGAAGCCGACGAGCAGGCCGGCAAGGGCGACTGTGCCGATGGCGGCGGGGAAGATCGGCGTCGGAAGGGCCCAGGCGAGACGGGCGAGGCTCGGCGCGGCGATGAGCCCGATGAGCCAGGCCCAGCGCCAGCTTTCGCCCGGACGCAACACGAGCGCCGCATAGACGCCGGTCGCGCCCATGATGCGGCCAAGGCTTAGGATCATCAGCGCCGCCGCAGCGCCTATCAGGCCGCCGCCGCAAAGCGACGCGATTGGTGTGAAATGGGCATAGTCGATGATCATAGATAGATACTTTTAATCGAATTTATCAGGACATACCCGTTTGAAGGCCGTGCGGCAAGCCGAAGCCCTTCCGCTTTGCCACCGGCGCTAACCGAGAGGAAACACTTTTCCCTCAAAGGTACGGGGAAAGGACGGAGGGCGCATGGCCGGCGCTGTCCTTGTCTCCGATAATTGTCTTGCGACAGGATGTTAGCGTGACGCGACAGGCTCAAGAACCCGGATTGGAATACGCGCTCGGATACTCCGAAGACGAGGCGCTGAGACTGCAGACGCAGGCTGCGCTTCTTGACGAAATCTTCCGGCTCTCCCTTTTGCGGGCCGGCCTGCGACAAGGCATGCGGGTTCTCGATCTCGGCAGCGGGGTCGGCGACGTCGCCTTCATGGCCGCTGACATCGTGGGGCCGTTCGGGACCGTCACCGGCGTCGATCAGGCGGAAAACTCGCTCGAGATTGCGCGGGCGCGCGCAGCCGAGCTAGGTCTGTCGAATGTCAGGTTCGAGGTGGCGCGGCTCGAAAGCTACGACCCCTCTGAGACATTCGACGCGATCATCGGGCGCTTCGTGCTGCTTTATCTCCCGTCTCCCGCCGCGGTCTTGAAGCGCCTGCTTCCGGCGCTGCAACCGGGCGGCGTCGTCGTTTTTCAGGAACTGGATATGTCGGAGGCGTCACAAACGCCGCCCTCGCCGCTGTTTCAGCAAGTGAACGACTGGATTTTCGGCGCCTTCCGCGCTGCGAACGCCGAAATCGACATGGGCAGCCGCCTGCTCGCCGAATTTCGACGCGCAGGCTTCTCCTGGCCCTCGCTGGCCGCAATGACTCCGGTGGACGCTGGACCGGAGTCGCCCTATTTCGCCTTTCAAACCGCCTTGGTGCGCAGCCTGCTGCCAGTCATCGAGCGCGCGGGACTCGCGACGCGAGAACAAATCGACCTCCCGACACTGACCGAGCGCCTGCGACGCGACGCGGTCGAAAACGAGCGCGTGCTCTACCCGCCGCGCTTCGTGAGCGCCTGGGCCTTGAAGGCCGAGGCGCATCAGCAGGGCGAAGAAACTCTGGCGGGCTAGACTGCAATTGCTGCCCTCCGCCCTGCTCGGCGCGTGCGGTCCGAAGCCCTGGCGCCGCAGGCGTCGCCGAGACGCACTGACCGGAGTGGCTGTAGTTCGGGCAGAGGCGGCCTTGCGAGGCCGTCAATCACAGCAAATTGATCACCAAGCCTCAGGCCGCCTCGGCCAACGCTCTCGCGCTCGCTAGCGGCGCGATTTTCCCGATCACGAATTGATCGCCCGCGTAGACCGCAGCCGCTCCGCCCAGATGTTGATGATGAGCGCCGCCAGCAGGATCAGGCCGCGGATAAGAATCTTCAAAAAACTGTCGATCTTCACGTAGTCGAGGCCGTTGTTGAGGACGCCGAGCACGAACAGGCCGACGATCGTGTTGCCGATGCCGCCGCGCCCGCCGAACAGGCTCGTGCCGCCGACCACGACGGCGGCGATCGCGTCGAGCAGGAACGTGTCGAACTCGTTCTGCTGCGCCGAGCCGAAATAGGCGACGCCGAGCATGCCGGCGATGCCTGAGCAGACCGCCGAGATCGTCATGACCGCGCCGATGACGAAACGCACGTTGACGCCGGAATATTCCGCCGCCTCGCGATTTCCGCCAACCATGTAGACGTAGCGGCCGAAGCGCGTGTAGCCGAGCACGAAATGCGCGACCGCCAGCATGATCGCCGCGACGATGACGATCCACGGCAGGCCATAGATCGACTTCGATCCCAGCACGAGCACGAACTGCGGCAGGTTGTAGGCGATTTGTCCGCGCACCAGCACCGCGGAAATGCCCGCCCCGATCTGCATCATGGCGAGCGTCATGATGAAGGAGGGGATGCCGATGCGCGTGACGCCGAACGCGGTGACGAGGCCCAGCGCGCCGCAGGCGGCGAGCGCGATCAGGATGGCGGCCGCGCCCGGCAGCGGGAAGTTGGAAATGTTGACGTAGTCAGGCTGTGCGGTGAAGAAGGTCAGCACTATCGCCGTCGCATTGGCGATCGCGCTGACGCTGAGGTCAATCTCGGCGGTGAGGATCACGAAGGTGAGGCCGACGGCAATCATCGCCGTCACCGACACCTGCTGCAAAATGTTCTGGAGGTTGCCGAGCGTCGCGAAGGACGGCGCCGCGATCGAGAAGAACCCGACGAGCACGATCAGCGTCGCGAACGGCGCGATGTTGCGCAATTGGTCGCGCAACAAACGAGCGAAAACGCTTCCGCCCTTCGTCCCCTCCACGCCCTCGACCATAAGACCTCCTCACGCCGCCGCCAGCAAGCGGTCTTTGCTGATCGCGCAATCGGCGAATTGGCTCGCGACTTCCCCCTTGCGCATCACCAGCACGCGGTCGGCGAGCGAAAGCACGGTCTCGGGCTCGGTCGAAAGCACGATCACCGCCATGCCCTCCTTGGCCAGAGATTTCAGGATATGCACGACGTCTTCCTTGGCGCCGACGTCCATGCCGCGCGTCGGCTCGACGAGCACCAGCACTTTCGGCGGCCGCGTCAGCCATTTGGCGAGCGCGACCTTCTGCTGATTGCCGCCGGACAGCGAGCCGAGCCGCGCCTCGACGCCGGGCGGCCGCACGCCGAGCCGCTCGGTATGTTTACGCGCCGCCGCCCGTTCGGCCGCGGGATTGAGGAAGACGCGCGAAATAAATTCGAGGAACGCGATCGACACGTTGCGGTAGATCGGCTCCTCGCGAAACAGCATGGCGCGCCGGCTTTCCGGCACGTAGCCGACGCCCGCCCGCTTGCCCGCGGTCGTGTTGGCGAGCGTGGCGACGGCGCCGTCGATCGAGAGTTCGCCCGCCTCCGGCTTCAGCCGCCCGAACAGGGTGCGCGCCAGTTCGATCTGCCCGCAGCCCATGAAGCCGTAGATGCCGAGAATCTCGCCCGAGCGCGCCTCAAAACTGACGTCCCGGTAGTAGGGCGCAAGCGTCAGCCCTTTTGCGCTCAGCGCGACCGGCGCGTTCTTGACGCTGTTCAGCGCGATGTCCTCGAGATAGCTCTCCTCCGAGTTCCTCGCGCCCGGCGCCGATCATGCGCTCGATGATCCAGGCCTTGTCGATCTCGGGACCAACCAAGGCGTTGGCGACGCGCTGGCCGTTGCGAAACACCGACACTTCGTCGGATATGGTAAGGATGTCGTCGAGGAAATGCGAGATGAAGATCAGGCTGCGCCCGCTGTCGCGCACCTTGCGCAGCACCTCGAACAGCCGCGCGATTTCGGGCGGCGAGAGCGCCGAAGTGGGTTCGTCGAGAATGACGATCCGCGCGCCAGAAAACAGCACGCGGGCCAACTCGACAAGCTGCTGCACGCCGATCGGATAGTCGCCGAGCCGGGCTTTCGGGTCGATATCGAGCCCGAGGTCCTTCAATTGTTCGGCGGCGCGGCGCGCCATCTCGCTCCACGCGACGAGGCCTAGCGAATTGACCGGCTGCGACGCCAAGAACACGTTCTCCGCGACGCTGAGGTCGGGCGCGACGCTGAGCTCCTGATGCACCATGCCGACGCCGGCCGCGCGGGCGTCGCGCGTCGAGCGAAAATGTGCCGGCACGCCGTCGATGAACATCTCGCCGGAATCGCCGCCGTGAACGCCGGCGATGATCTTCATCAAGGTCGACTTGCCGGCGCCGTTCTCGCCGGCAATGCCGTGAATCGAGCCCGGGCGCAGCGCGAAATCAACTCCGCTGAGCGCCCTGACGCCGCCGAACGCCTTGGACACGTTTTTGAGTTCGAGGCGCGGCGGCGACATGGCGGTCTTTTAGATGAGGAACTGCTCCTCCATCCACAACATGCCGTCGGCGTTGTCCTTGGTGACCACAGGCCCGTCGGTGACGATGTTCTTCGGGATGTTGACACCCGTCTTGTCGCCGTTAACAACGGCGCCGACGCCCGCGACGATCGCGCCGCCATGGATGCGGCAAGACGGATTGCGCACGGTCGCGTACATCGTCCCTTCCTGCACCGCCTTGATCGCCGGGGGCATGGCGTCGACGCCGCCGATCTTGGTTTCGGTGCGGCCCTTGGCCTGCATCACCTTGGCGGCCGCCAGCGCCATGTCGTCATTGTGGAAGAAGGCGGCGTCGATCTTCGGATATTTGGTCAGCAAAGCTTCCCAGATGCGCGCGACCTTGGTGACGTCCCAGTCGGCAGGCTGCTCGTCGAGCACCTGCACCTTGGGAAACTTCGAGATGACCGAGTGGAAGCCCTTGGCGCGCCCTTGCGCGCCAGTGTGGCCGAGCGCGCCTTGCGTCATCACGATCGTGCCTTCGCCGTTGATCGCATTGACCAGCGCTTGCGTCACCGAAGCGCCCATGAATTCGTTGTTGGGGGCGAGCAGGGTGTGGACATTGATCGTGTCGAGCGGCGCGATCAGGGTGTCCATGTCGATGACGGGAATGCCGGCGTCGATCATCTTGTTGACGGGCGCGGTCAACGTGCCGATGCCGAACGCCTGGATTGCGACGAAATCCCATTTCTGCGACGCCATGTTGTCGATCGCGGAGCGCTGCTTGACCGCGTCGAGCTGGCCGTCGAACCAGGTGACGTCGACGTTGAACAGCGAGCCCCAGTATTCCGCCGCCTGCTTGCCTTGCGCGCACCAGGTCGCCTGCAATCCGGCGTTGGAGAACGCGGCCTTCAGCGGCTTTGAGGACTTGCCCGCCTCTTTGGCGATCGCCGCCATTTGCGGGGTCATGGCGAAGCCGCCCATCATTGCGGCGGCGCCGCCGAGACCGGCGGCGCGAATCATATCGCGGCGGCTGTGACCAATAGACTTGGAAGCCATTCCCTGTTTCCTCCCTTTCGATCGCCGAATTCTCTGCGTCGGCGATGGGCCGCTAGCGGCCCGCCGCTTTTTATACCGGGAGGAATTATTCATATCAATCGGCAGGGCGAGACAACCGTCGCGCGCCCGTTGTGCGGCGCCCACTGTCATCCCCGCGAACGCGGGGATCCAGTGCGCCACGACGCGCCGGCGGTAGTTTCCACGCTCCGTAGCGCCGCGGCGGCGGGAATGGGTGGCGCGACAGCCCCACGACACTGGATCCCCGCTTTCGCGGGGATGACAATGCGTCGATCCCAGCTTTTCCCTGACGCCCCATTATTCGGCGACGATCGCGCCCTTCGCTTCCGGGTGGAAATCATCGAAAAACTCGAAACGGCCCTTGCTCAGCGGCCGCACCCGCAGTTTCCCGACCGCTCCGGGCTGCACGACCTTTTCGAGCGGCGGCGAGCTCATCTCGAACTCGTCCGCCTGCTCCTCCTGATTAATGACCTCGAGCTGGAAAGCCTTGCCGGCGGGCACATGAATTTCCGGCGGGACGAAATGGTGGTCCTTGAGCAGCACGCTGTAGTTCTGCAGATCTTCCGCGCGAGCCGGCGCGCAGCATCCCAGCGTCGCGCTCAAACCGAGCGCGGCCAAAAGCGAAAAATTCATAGTCATCCTTCCAGCAGCGCGCGCCCGACATAGTCGCCCTGCAGCGCGCCGCCGGGGCAGGCAAAATAACCGCCGCCGGTGTTGGTGACGAACTGGTTCATCATGTCGAAGCGCGAAAGCTTTTCAAATATCGGGATGAATCCCTTGCGAGGGTCCTTCTGGTAGCAGACAAAAACCAGACCCGCGTCGAATTCCATGCCCTGCCGCCAGGGCGGCCATCGCTCCGCGGTGATGTTGGCGCCGTCGTCATAGGAATAGGAACGCCTGAGAATCTTTGTGCCGCCGAGCGAAGCGCGGCGGGTCAGGCCGACATGCGAGTTCTCCGGCACGATGGGATTGCCGTCCGCGTCCCGGGCGTCGAGATCGACCGCATCCCCCTCGCGCTGCCGGCCGAGCGGCGCGCCAGTCTCCTTGCGCCGGCCGAACGTCTGCTCCTGAAAGGCGATCTTGGTGCGCTCCCAATGTTCGAGCGCCATGCGCGAGCGCCGCACCACCACATAAGAGCCGCCCCGCATCCATGGCGGCGCCTCCGCGCCGGCCCAGACGACGGCGTCCATCTCGGCCGCGTCGTCGACCGACGGGATTGCCCGTGCCATCCTTGAAACCCATCAGATTGCGCGGCGTCTTGCCCTGGCCGTAGTCGGAAACGAAGCCGGCCTGAATCCAGCGCATTTCGGCGACGCCATAGGCGAGGCGCGCCAGCGCTCGCACGGCATGGAAGGCGACCTGCGGATTGTCGGCGCACACTTGCGCGAAGACATCGCCGCCGGTGCGGGCCGGCACGAGCTGCTCGCCCGGAAATTTTGGCAGATCGACGAAGGCCTCGGGGCGCTGAGCCGCGAAGCCAAAACGGTCCTTGCCGTCCTTGACGAACAGGTCGGGCCCGAAGCCAAAAGTGATCGTCAGCCGGCTGGCGCTGAGGCCCTGCATCTCCGCGCCATCGGTCTCGACGGCATAGTCGGCGCTTTCCGGCCCAGGCGGCGGATTGCCTTCGCTCATCGCCGCCGCCGCCGCGCTCCACAGCTTCAACAGCGAAGCGAGCTCGGCGCGTTTTGTCGGTCTTCACGTCGAACGACACGAAATAGGCGTGCTGCTGCGCCGGCGTGACGATGCCGGCCTGCTGCGGCCCGAAGAACGGGATCGTCTCGAACTCGGCGTCGTCGGGCTTCGGCGCTTCCGCCCGAGCCGGCGCGGCGAAGCCGGCGAGCGTCGCGCCGCCAGCCCCGGCGAGCGCGCCCAGAAAGCCTCGCCGGGTGGCGCCGGAATCGCGCGCCTTCATCGTCCCGCCTTCGCCAGCATGTTGGTGTCGTCTTCCACGTAATAAATCCCGTCGCCGTCGGGCGTCAAAGCCAGACCGAACAGGTCGCCGTTGCCCGGCGGCTGCTGCGCCTGATTGGCGTCGACCCATTGCGCCGCGAGCTGTTTGCCGCTGGCGGGATCGATCTCGACGATCTCGCCATTCTTGGCGTTGCTCGTGATCAAATGCCCCTGCGGCGTCGCGATCAGCGCGAGCGGCCGCTGCATCATTCCGCCCGACGTCACAGGCGAGCCCGTGCCGGCGCTGCCCGAGCGCGTCAACGCGTCGGGAATGGCGACGACGCGGTTGTCGACGGCGTCGGACACATAGAGCGTCGAGCCGATCAGCGCGAGGCCGGTCGGACCGATGAGGAACACGTCCTTGTCGGCGCGCTCGGCGAGACCGCTCGCCACCACCGTCCGGCCGGTCACTTTTGGCGGGGAGCCAGCGGGAATCGAAAGCTGCAGGCGAAGCACCGTAGCCTTTCGCACCACGAGCGGCTGGCCAGTGGCCGCATCGAGCTTGTCGGGACCCGGCACATCGAAGCCGGACATCGAGACGAACAGCGTCGCCTTGTCGCCGTTGTCGACCACCGCCATGTTGCCCCAGGGATCGTTGATCTGGCCGCCCGACCAGACCGTCGTCAGCTTGCCATTGCTGTCGAACACCAGCAGGCAGCCCGGACCTTTCGTCCCCGTGGTGCCATCCGTGCTCGGCGTCGACCCGACGATCACCCAGCCGGATTTCAGCATCGCTAGCGCGGTCGAAAGGCCGATGCCGCCGGGACAATTCTTCAGTTGCTGCGGCAGCTTGGCGAACAGGCGGATCGCGCGCGTCGCGGGATTGATGAGCACGATCGAGCCGCCCGTGCCCTGCAGGTTCGAGCCGTTGTTGAAGTTGTCGACGATCACGTCGCCCTGCTGGATCATGCCGGAACTGACCGGCGCGACGAACACGGCATAGGGATTGAGATCGCCGTTGTCGGGGATGGTGGAGGCGACCGTCGAAAGATGTTTGTAGGATTCGACGTCGTTCCCGGCAAAAGCCGGCGTCTGCAGGCCCGCCGTCGCCAACAACGCAAGGACTGCGACGCAATTCACCCATTTGTTTGTCATGCTCACGACCTCTTCAATTTCTATGCGCTCTCGGCGCATTTCAGAGCTGCATGTTGAACCGCACGCCAAACACGGCTTCGTTGCGGATCTTGGTGGTCGGATCGTTCGGATTGACGATGCCGGCGCCGGGATTGATCACGTATTGCGCGTCAGGCTGGATCTGCAGCCAGGGCGTCACTTCATACTGATAGGTCGCCTCGAACACCGTCTCGGCGCTGCGGATCGGCGAGTAGACGCCGGGATTGTAATAGGCGGTCTGCTGATCGAAGCCCGAGGCCCCGCTCGTGACATTCGTGTAGAGGATGCCGATGCCGGCCACGTCGTCATCGCGGCCGACGACCGGCTCGTGCATCGTGAAGTCCGCCGTTGACGCTGAAGCCGATGAGATTGCGGTCCTGCAGCGGCGTGAACATCGGACGGACGAAGAAATTGATGCTGCGATCGGGGTCCTCGAAGCGATAGAGCATCTGATCGGCGACCCCGTAGAAGGCGTAGTCGCCATGCAGCACTTGCGGGATTGCCGTTCGAGGCGGGGCTCGCCAGCGGTAACCCGTTCGTGTCGTATTGCTGGCTCTGGAACGGCCCGCTGTTGTACCAGAAGCCGATCTTGTAGGTGCGCGACAGAGGGTCCGCCTGCCCCGCCTGCACGACAGTGTTGGGCCCGGGATAGGAATATTGCAGTTCCGCGATGGCGAGCACGCCCGGCCCGAGCGTGAAGCTGGTTCCGCAGCAATTGGTAAGCTGCGAATTCGCGCCCCAGCCGCCGGGCGCCGGCGAGCCGCTGTAGACGCCGGCGAGCAGGGTGACATCGTCGGTGACGTGCACGCGGGCGCGCACCCCGAGCGCGGAGAGCGGGTAGGCGGGGCCGCCGCCTGGCATGTCCGCGGAGGGCAGCATCGGCCACCCCATCATCGTGTTGATGAAATAGCCAGCGTTCTGGCTGACCATGAATTCCTGATCGATGCTCTGCTGGCCGATCCTGATGTCGACGCGGTCATCGAAGAATTTCTGCTGATACCAGAGCTCCCACAGGCGCTCGGAGGGCAGCGCTTCGATGCCGCTCGCGGTCTGCAAGGTCTGCAAGGTCTCGGTGCTGAGATTGCCGCCGTGGACCCACAGGCCGCTCGCATTGAAAAGGCCGCCATAGAGGCCGAAAGCGCGCTGCGTGTCGACCTGCAGCGTGGCCGTCGTCAGGCCCTCGTAGGCCATCGCGTTGCCGGTGCCGCCGGTCGCGTTGCCGATGATTTCGCTCTGCTCCTGAATGGTGAGCGTCGCGCCATATCTGGCGAGCGCGGGCCTCAGGCCCCAAAGATCGCCGAGCGCGCTCGAGGAGCGCTGGATGTTGTTGAGGAAGCCGACGGGGTTGGTCAAAAGCGAACTCGAAGGCTGCGCCGCGGCGGCGGCGGAAGCCGGCGCGGCCGTTGCGGCGGCCGGAGCCGCGCTGGCGCCTTGCGGACTTTGAGTGACGCCTTGAGTTTGAGGCGCAGGCGCGCCGTCGACTTGCTCCTCGACGAAATCGGAATTCTGCGCAGGCGCTGATGTTGCGGGCGCTTGGGATTGCTGAGCTTTTGCGGGCGCCGCGACGATCACGCCCGCGGCGAACGCGACGCAAACCATCGTGCTCGGCCATGACGCTGGCCGCGCCTGCAACCCAGAGGTCATTTCAGTTCCCCGCCACTCGCGGCGTCACGTACTCGCCGTCGCCGACAGTGCATAAACAGCAAAAATTGCGTCCTCAAGTAATTTTGAAAACTTTAGAAACAATCTAATGCCCGGCTGTTTGTTCTATTTAGAACAATTCTCAACTACGGATGGTTGTGAGCTACAGTCGCTGCTGTAGTTGTTCGAACAAGCGACTGCAAATTCGATCAAAGGACCGAAATGCCCCGCAAAACACGGCCCGAAGATATGATTTGTATCAAACGAAGTTCCAAGAAATAACCATCGCCTGCGACATAACTATGAACGCAGGCCGAGCGCCGCCGTCTCGAACGGACGGACGCGCTAAACGCTTGCACGTCCGCGCCATCCCGCTTTCGCGGGGCCAACAAGCAGGCTTCTCTCCGGCTACAGTTCGGCCGCCGCCACGGAAATCGCGAACGCATAGGTCCGCGCCACTTCCTCGAGCCGGTCGAAGCGGCCCGGCGCGCCGCCGTGGCCGGCGCCCATCGCCGTCATCAACAGCACCGGCCCGCCCCCGTCATGGTGGCGCGCAGCCTGGCGACCCATTTCGCCGGCTCCCAGTAGGTGACGCGAGGATCAGCAAGGCCGGCGAGCGCAAGGATCGCCGGATATTCGTGGGCTCCGACGTTGTCGTAAGGGGAATAGGAGCGGATCGTCTCGAAGGCTTTTGCGTCGCGAATCGGGTCGCCCCATTCGAGCCATTCCGGCGGCGTCAGCGGCAGGCTGTCGTCGAGCATGGTGTTGAGCACGTCGACGAACGGCACGTCGGCGACGATGCCGGCATAAAGCTCCGGCGCGATGTTGGCGATCGCGCCCATCAGCATGCCGCCTGCGCTGCCGCCGTGCGCGATGACCTTCCGCCTGTCCGCATAGCCCTCCGCGACCAGATGGCGGGTCGCGGCGAGGAAATCCGAAAAAGTGTTGGGTTTCGGGCTCAGCTTGCCTTCCTCGTACCAGCGAAAACCCTTGTCGGTCCCGCCGCGCACATGGGCGATGGCGTAGACGAAACCACGATCGACCAGCGAAAAGCGGTTCGGCGAGAAACTCGCGGGCATGGCGTGGCCATAGGCGCCGTAGCCGTAGATCAGCAGGGGCGCCGTTCCGTCGCGTGCGACGCCGCGCTTTCTCATCAACGATATCGGGATCGTCTCGCCGTCGGGCGCCGGCGCCAGCAGGCTCTCGACGATGTAGTTGGAAGAAGCAAATCCCGGCGGCTCCCATTGTTTCTTGATCAGGCGCCGCTCGCGCGTTCCCATGTCGTAATCGTAGGTCTCCTGCGTGGAGGCCAGCGTCGAATAGACGAAGCGCAGAGTCGAGGTTTCGAACTCGTAGACGCGATCGAAGCGCAGATCGTAGGTCGGCGCGTCGAAGGCGACGTCGTGGCTCGCGCCGCTCCGGAGATCGATGATGATGAGACGCGGCGCCTGCTCGCCGCGCGTCAGCAGCGCGAGAAAATCCCGAAACAGCGTCGCGGCCTCGATCAGCCGTCCGTCCTCTGCAGCCAGGAACTCGCGCCAGTTCTCTTCCCTTGGCGCGTCGAGCGGCGCGGTCACGATGCGGAAATCGCGCGCGCCGCCGCTGTTGGTGCGGATATAGAAGCCGTCGCCGTGGTCCATCAGATGATAGCGCAGGCCGGCGCGGCGCGGCACGACGAGGCGCGGCGGCGCCTCCGGCGTGTCGAGATCGACGATCCAGGTTTCCGTCGCGTCGTGGCCGTGGATCGACAGGAAGGCGCGCTGGCCGTAGCGCGTCGCGGCGAGCGACAGGAACCAGCCGGGGTCCCGCTCCTCATAGATCAGCAAGTCCTCAGCGACCGGCGCGCCGAGCCGGTGCAGCATGACGCGCCAGGGGCGGTGGTTCTCATCCTGCAGCACATAGAGGAAGCCGGCGTCATCGCGCGTCCAGACCGCCTCGCCCGTCGTGTTCGCCACGAGATCGGCGAGGTCTGCGCCTTCAGCAAGGTCGCGGACGCGCAACACGTCCAGTTCCGAACCGACGTCGTCCGAACTCCAGGCGAGTTTCCTGTGATCGCGCGTATGGGCGGCGGGGCCGAGATCGAAGAATTTCTTGCCGGCGGCCAGGGCGTCGCCATCGAGCAGGATCTGCTCCTCTCCGCCGTCGCGCGGCCGGCGGCAGACGAGCCGGTGCTGGCCGCCTTCGCGAAAGCGCGAATAGTAGCTCCACGGCCCATCAGGCGCCGGCGGCTCGCTGTCGTCCTCCTTCAGCCGGGCGCGCATTTCGGCTTTCAGTTCGCGCTGCAATTCGAGCGTCGGCGCCATTACCGCCTCGGCATAGGCGTTCTCCGCTTCGAGCCACGCGCGTACGTCGGGGGGCAGAGCGCCTCCGTCGGCGAGCACCTCGCGCCAGTTGTCAGCCCGAAGCCACGCGTAATCGTCGTTCCAGGTCTGCCCTTGAGCGGAGACGGCGTGCGGGCGGCGCTCGGCGCGTGGAGGGGTACGATTTTCAGCCATATGATCTGCCTCTGGCCGGCCAGCATACGCTTGCCCGCGGCGATGACGCGAGCCTTGCGAGCCCCGAAGGCTCACCCGGTGAAGCGCGAACCGGCCCGCTCGGTTCCCGCCGCCATTCCGCACGCAGTTCTCGCCGCAGCCTTGAAGGCGAACGGCGCACTCCCCCGCCGCCGATTTTTCAAAAACCCAGACCTTTCGGTCAAAAACAGAGCAGCCCGGGGGCTTGAGCTTGGCCGCGGCATGCCCGATGCTTGGGAGTTGGGGACCTGCGGCGGCAGGGACGGGCCGCAGGCAACGAGGAGATCGTGATGAAGAGTTTTATGCGCGGCTTTGTCTGCGGCGTGGCCGTGGTCGGGTCTGGTATCGCCGCCCATGCGGCCGACAAACATGTCGTCACCCTCAATACCGTGCAGATCGTCGGCAGCATCGATCCCGCCAAGATCTCCGACTACACCGACTATATGGCTTCCGTGAACCTGTACGACGGCCTCGCCAACGTCGACACGAAGGGCGGCCTCGTCCCCGAACTCGCCGAAATCCTGGGACGTCTCGCCGGACGCGACGAGCGTCACTTTCCATCTGCGCAAGGACGCCAAATTCCAGGACGGTTCGCCCGTCACCGCCGACGACGTCGTCTATTCCGTCGAGCGGCTGTTGAAGATCAATCTCGGTCCGGCCAACCTGTTTTCGGGCGTGCTGAAACCCGGCAGCGTCGTCGCGGTCGACCCGCAGACGGTCAAGTTCACGCTGTCCAAAACCTTCTCGCCGTTCCTCGCGACCGTGCCCGCCATTCGCGTCCTCAACTCGAAGGTCGTCAAGGAGAACGCCGGCTCCGACGACGCGCAAGGATGGCTTGCGAGCCACACCGCCGGCGCCGGCCCCTACAAGCTGAAGAGCTGGGATCGCGGCACGCAGATGACGATCGAGCGCGATCCCAACTATTATCGCGGCTGGGGCGACGGCCCGATCGACGAAGTGCATTTCCTCGTCACCAGCGACGAGGCGACCGTGCGCTCGATGGCGGCGTCCGGCGAACTGACGATGACGAGCCAGTTCCAGTCGCCCGACACCTACGACCTGCTCTCGAAGTCGCCGCGTTTCAAGGTCGTCAAGGGCGACACCGCGACCGCCTTCTATCTCAAGCTCAACAGCAAGGCGAAGCCGACCGACGATCTGCACATCCGCAAGGCGATCGCGCTGGCGACCGACTACGACACGATCCATTCGACCATCCTGCCGGGCGGCGACCTGACCGGCCCGCTGCCGAAAACCTTCGCCGCCGCCTATCTGGAACAGCCGGCGCCGAAATTCGATCTCGAAGGCGCCAAGGCGGAAATCGCCAAGAGCGGCTACGCGGGACAGAAGGATATTCCGCTGACGCTGACCTATGTCTCCGGCGCCAAGTTCGAGGAGGAGCTGGCGCTGCTGATGCAGGCCAATCTCGAGCAGGCCGGCTTCAAGGTGACGCTCGGCGCCGAGCCCTGGAACCGCGTGACGGAGATCGCCGCCAAGGTGGAGACGACGCCCAACATCTCGGAAGTGTTCTTCGGCCCGACCTATCCCTCGCCGGACTCGATGTTCTTCACCCAATACAATTCCAAGGCGTCCGGCACCTGGGCGTCGATGGAATGGGTCCAGAACCCCGAGGTCGACAAGCTGATCGAGGACGCCCGCGCGACCGGCGACGCGGCCAAGCAGGCCGATCTCTACAAACAATTGCAGACGAAACTGATCGACCTGCAATCCGACGCCTTTCTCGAAACGCAGGTCGTGCGGCACGCGATGGACAAGTGCCTCGACGGCTACGCCTACGTGCCGATGCAGTCGTTCGAATATGCGTTCCACAAATATAGCTGGACCTGCAAGTAACAGCGCACCCCCTCTCCCTTTGGGAGAGGGGCAGGGGTGAGGGTGAGCCCCTGCAAGAATGAAGGAAGCGGCGCGTCAGACCACGCGTCGCGAGCGGCGCTTGTCCGTCGGGCTGGCAATCCCCTCACCCCCGGCCCCTTTCCCAAAGGGAGAGGGGAGAAACACGCCGGAGCTTCCTTTGGAATTCGTCTATTTCCTCATCCGCCGCGCCCTCTGGTCGCTGCTCGTCCTGTTCGGGCTTTCCGTCACGATTTTCGTGATCGCGCGCGTGATGCCCGGCGATCCCGCGCGCATGGCGCTCGGGCCGCGCGCCAGCCAGGAGCAGGTCGACGATCTCAAGGTCAAGATGGGGCTCAACCTGCCGCTCGCGGAACAATACGAGCGCTTCGCCGTCGGCGCCGCGCACGGCGACCTCGGCCTGTCCTTCCTCACCAAGCGGCCCGTCAACGACGACATCGCGGAAACCTTCGCCGCGACCTTCGAACTCGTGCTGGTGACGATCTTCATCGCCGTGATCGTCGGCGTGCCGCTCGGCGTGCTGGCGGCTATCAACAGAGACAAATGGGTCGACAATCTGGTCCGCCTGTTCACGATCTTCGGCGCGGTGGCGCCGAGTTTTCTGCTCGCGATCCTGTTGCAGGTGCTGGCGGGCTATGTTTTGCAGGCCCTGCCGACGACGGGGCGCATGACGCCGGATTCGCCTGATGGTCGCCAATATCACCGGCCTGATGCTGGTCGATACGCTCCTGAAGGGTAATTTGTTCGGCTTCTTCGACGCGCTGAGACACATTCTCCTGCCGGCCATCGCGCTGGCCGCCGCGACAACCGGACAGATCGCGCGCATCACGCGCGCCTCGATGATCGACGTCTCGCGGCAGGATTATGTCGAGGCCGCGCGCGCCTTCGGTGTCCCGCCCTTCATCCGCGTGTTCAAATATATGTTGCGGCCCGCGTTCGTGCCGCCGATGACAATTCTCGGCCTCGAATTTGCTTCGCTGATCGGCAACGCATTCGTGGTCGAACTCGTGTTCGCGTGGCCCGGCATGGCGAGCTACGGCGTGCGCTCGATCCTGCAGAAAGACCTCAATGCCGTGATGGGCGTGGTGATGATCTCGGGCCTGTTCTTCGTCGTCGCCAATTTCCTCATCGATGTGCTCGTCGGCTTCGTCGATCCGCGCGTGCGCATCCGCGGTCAGCGCGCATGAGCGAAGCGGCGGCGGCGGTCTCCAATAGCGCGCGCAACTGGCGGCGGTTCCGCCGCAATCCGACCGCGGTGATCGGGCTCGCCATCGTCGTCATCGTCGTGCTCGCCGCGCTGCTCGCGCCCTGGATCACGCCGCATCCCGAGCATGTCGGCGCCGTCGTCAACTTCCGCTCCCGCCATCAGCCGCCGTCGCTGCAATTCTGGTTCGGCACCGACAATGTCGGCCGCGACATTTTTTCGCGCGTCGTCTTCGGATATCGCGTTTCACTGATCCTCGCGGTCGTCGTGCTCGGCATCGCCGTGCCCGTTGGCGTCGCGCTCGGCCTCGTCGCCGGCTATTTCGGCGGCTGGGTCGAAATCGTCATCATGCGCATCAACGACATTTCGCTGGCCATTCCCCCGCTGGTGATGGCGCTCGCTGTGACGACGGTGCTGACCCCGAGCTTAATCCATTCCATGCTGGCGATCGCCGCGCTGTGGTGGACGTGGCACACGCGGCTGATCTTCTCGATCACGCGCACGCTCCGCCAGCAGGAATTCGTCGAGGCGGCCGAGACGCTCGGCGCAAGCAAGTTCCACATCCTGTTTCGCGAGCTGTTGCCGAACTGCGCCTCGGCGATCCTGGTCAAAACCTCGCTCGATTTCGGCTTCGTCATCCTCGTCGGCGCCGCGCTCTCCTATCTCGGCCTCGGCGTGCAGCCGCCGACGCCCGATCTCGGCACGATGGTCGCGACAGGCGCCGACTTCCTGCCCGAGCGCTGGTGGGAAGCGCTGCTGCCGGGCGCCGCGATCCTGTTCGTCGCGCTCGGCTTCAATCTGCTCGGCGACGGCCTGCGCGATCTCTACGACGTCGAGAGCGTGCGATGAGCCTGGAGCGCGCTGCTCTCCGTGCGGGGGCTGAGCCTCGATTTCGAGAGCGACGGCCGTCGCGCGCAAATCCTGCGCGACGTCTCGCTCGACGTGCCTGTGCACGGCACGTCGCGCTGGTCGGCGAGAGCGGCTGCGGCAAGAGCGTGACCATGCGCGCCATCATGGGCCTGCTCGCGAGCCCGCCGGCGCGAATCCTCGCGCGGCGAAATCCGCTTCGACGGCGTCGACCTCCTGAAGCTCAGGCGCGAGCGAGCGCGAAGCGCTGCGCGGCACCGCGATGTCGATGGTGTTCCAGGACCCGACGAGTTCGCTGAACCCGGTCTTCACCATCGGCGATCAGATGGGGACGATCCTCAAATACGCCGACCGCAGGCTCAAGCGCGCGAGGGGCAGAGCCGAGCGCCGGGCGCGCATCGCCGATGTGCTGAGACAGGTGCGCATGGCCGACCCAGAGCGCATCGCCGCTTCCTATCCGATCATGCTGTCGGGCGGCATGCGCCAGCGCGTGCTGATCGCCATGGCGCTGCTTTCCGAGCCGAGGCTGCTGATCGCCGACGAACCGGGCACGGCGCTCGACGTGACGACGCAGGCGCAGATCCTGAAACTCATGCAGGAGCTCGTCGAGGCGCGCGGCCTCGCGCTGTTGATGATCACTCACAATCTCGGCGTGGTGCGCGAATCCTCCGATCATGTGTTCGTCATGTATGCGGGCGCGGTCGTCGAGCAGGGCCCGACCAAGGAGCTGTTCGCGCATCCCCGCCACCCCTACACGCGCGCGCTGATGGCCTGCGTGCCGAAACTCTCCGGCGGCGAGTCGATGCGCGGCATCGACGGCGCGCTGCCTGATTATTTCGCGCCGCCGCCCGGCTGCCGCTTCGCGCCGCGCTGTCCGCTCGCGGTCGCGGCCTGCGCGCAAGCGCCCGCCGCATGAAGAAGTCTCGCCCGGACCATTCCGCCGCCTGCTGGCGGCTCGAGGCGACGGCATGAGCGAAGCGCTCATCGAAGTCGCCGGCCTCTCGAAGGCCTTTCCGATCCGCGGCGGATTGTTCGGCTCGGTGCGCGGCGCCGTGAATGCGGTCAACGACGTGAGCTTCCGGCTCGAGAAGGGCGAGGTGTTCGGTCTGGCCGGCGAAAGCGGATCCGGCAAGTCGACGATCGCGCGCATGATCCTCGGCCTCGTCACGCCGAGCGCGGGCGACATCCTGATCGAGGGCCGCGATTTCCTGAGCGAGCGCGATTGGCGCAAGCGCAGCGACGCCGTGCAGATGGTGTTCCAGAACCCGGGCTCGTCGCTCAATCCGCGCCGCTCGATCGGCCAATCGATCGCGGTGCCGTTGCAGGCGCGCCGCGTGCCGCCGCCGAGACGTCCGCCGACGCGTCGCGCGCGCTGCTCGAGCAGGTGCAACTGCCGGCGAATTTCGCCGAGCGCTATCCTTACGAACTCTCCGGCGGCCAGAAGCAGCGCGCGGCGATCGCGCGCGCGCTCGCGGTCGAGCCGAAGCTCGTCGTGCTCGACGAGCCGACCTCGGCGCTCGACGTCTCGGTGCAAGCCAAGATCATCGAACTGCTCGACGAGTTGCGCGGCCGGCTCGGCCTCACCTACATCTTCATCTCGCACGACCTTTCGCTGATGCGCATCGTTCGCGAGCCGGGTCGGCGTGCTCTATCTCGGCCGCTTGATCGAGACCGGGCCGACGCGCGCCTTGTTCGAGGCGCCCGCGCATCCCTACACGCGCTCGCTGATCTCCGCCGTGCCGGTCATCTCGGAGGAGGAGGAGCGGCTGAAGCCGCGCGAGCCGCTGGTCGAGGGCGAGATCCCGAACCCCGCCAACATGCCCTCGGGCTGCGCCTTCCATCCGCGCTGCCCGCATGTTTTCGCGCCCTGCCGAACCGAGGTCCCGCGCGCAGAGACGCGTCGGGCCGGACCATAGCGCGAACTGTCATCTCTGGCGCCCGGACATCAGGGGCGCCGACGCCAACCAAAACGCTGAGGAGAATCGCACATGATCAGGATAGGAATCGACGTCGGCGGCACCAACACCGACGCCGTCGTGATGGACGGCGACGAATGTGCTGGCCGGGGTCAAGGCGGCGACGACCGGCGACGTGATGATCGGGCGTGGTCGCGGCGCTGAAGGCGGCGCTCGAGGCCGCGAAGCTCGAACCCGAGCGCCATCGACGTCGTGATGATCGGCACCACCCATTTCACCAACGCCGTCGTGCAGCGCCGCGATCTCGCGCCGACCGCCGCCGTGCGGCTCGGCCTGCCGGCGACCGCCTCGCTGCCGCCGATGGTCGATTGGCCGGACGATCTGAAGGCGGCGATCGGCGGCCATTATTATCTGGCCCACGGCGGCCATGAATTCGACGGCCGCGAGATTTCGGCGCTCGACGAGAAGGAATTGCTCGGCATCGCCGACGACATCAGGGCCAAAGGCCATCCGCGCCGTCGCGATCTCCTCCGTGTTCAGCCCGGTCAACACCGAGTGCGAGACGCGCGCGCGCGACATCCTGCAGAAGGCGCTGCCGGACGTGCAGTATCACCCTGTCCAGCGACATCGGCCGCATCGGGCTGCTGGAGCGCGAGAACGCGGCGATCATGAACGCCTGCCTCTGCGATCTCGCCAAGCTCGTGGTCAGCGCCTTCCGCCAGCGCGCTCGACGCTGTCGGCGTCAAGGCGCGCTTCTATCTGACGCAGAACGACGGCACGCTGATGGATGCGGCCTATGCCGAGCGCTATCCCGTGCTGACCTTCGCGAGCGGGCCCAACCAACTCGATCCGCGGCGCGGCGTTCCTGTCGGGCGTGTCCGACGCGATCGTCGTCGACATCGGCGGCACGACCTCCGATGTCGGCGCGCTGCACAAGGGCTTTCCGCGGCCGGCGACGGTCGCGGTCGAAGTCGGCGGCGTGCGCACCAACTTCCGCATGCCCGACGTGTTCTCGTTCGGCCTCGGCGGCGGCTCGCTGGTGGTTGACGGCGCCGAAGGGGGTGACCGTCGGCCCGCGCTCGGTCGGCTACAAGCTGGTGACCGAAGCCCTCGTGTTCGGCGGCGAGACGCTGACGACGACCGACATCGCCGTCGGCCGCCGGCCGCATCGAACTCGGCGACGCCTCGAAGGTCGCCGAGCTCGACAAGGACCTGATTGCTCGCACCGAGGCGCGCATCGCCGACATGCTGGAGGCGGGCGTCGAGCGTTCGCGGCTCTCGCCCGATCCGCTGCCGGTCATCGTCGTCGGCGGCGGATCGATCCTCGTCAAGGACAAGATCGGCGGGCTCGAAGTGCGTGAAGCCCAACCATTTCGCCGTCGCCAACGCGGTCGGCGCCGCGATCGCGCAGGTCTCCGGCGAAGTCGATCGGGTCTATTCGCTGGCCTCGATGTCGCGCGCCGACGCGATCAAGGACGCCGACGGAGAAGGCGACCGCGATCGCGATTTCCGCCGGCGCGCGCGCGGGCTCCATCGAAGTCGTCGACGTCGAGGACGTGCCGCTCGCCTATCTCCCCGGCAATGCGACGCGCGTGCATGTCAAAGTGGTGGGAGACCTCGATGCCGCGTAACGGCTTTCCCGTCGTCGAGAGCGGACCTGCTGCCCGCTCTCGCTCGGCGCCGCGCTGCTCGGCACGGGCGGCGGCGGCAATCCCTATATCGGCATGCTGCGCTTGCGCGAACTGCTGCGCAAGGGCGCGACCGTTCACGTGATGCCGCTCGAAGCGCTCGACGACGACATCTGTCGTCGGCTCGGTCGGCGGCATCGGCGCGCCGGTCGTCGGCATCGAGAAGATCAAACAGGGCGACGAATGCCTGCGGGCTCTGCGCGGCGTCGAGGAGGCGGCGGGCGTCAAATGCGGCGCCATCATCTCCGCCGAGATCGGCGGCTCCAATTCGATCGAGCCGATGCTGACCGCGGCCCGCGCGGGCCTGCCGGTGGTTGACGGCGACGGCATGGGCCGCGCCTTTCCCGAAATTCAGATGTCGACCTTCTTCATCTACGGCCTCGATCCCTCGCCCGGCGCGATCGCCGACGACAAGGGCAATGTCGTTGTGTTCAAACATGTGATCGACATGTTATGGCTGGAGCGCTTCGCCCGCCGCATCGCGGTCGAGATGGGCGCGGGCGCGGGCTTCGCGACGACGCCGATGCGCGGCGCCTATCTGAAGAAGGTCGCCGTGCCGGACACGCTGAGCCAGGTGCTCGACATCGGCCGAGTGATCCTCGATGCGCGCGCCAAACATCAGGACGTCATTTCGCGCGTGATCGACGCGACGGGCGCGCATCTGCTGTTCACCGGCAAGGTGACAGGGGTCCGGCGCGAATTGCGCGGCGGCTTCGCGGTCGGCGAAGCGACATCGCGGGAACCGACGCGTTTGTCGGGCTCGCAGGCGCGCATCGCGATCCAGAACGAAAATCTGGTGCTGTTCGTCGACGGCAAGCCGCGTCGCGATCGTGCCCGATCTCATCATGAACATGCATCTCGAGACCGGCGAGCCGATCACGACGGAAATGCTGCGCTACGGCCAGCAGATCGCCACCATCGGCCTGCCCGCGCACGAATTGATGACGACGCCTGAGGCGCTCGAAGTCGTCGGTCCCAAAGCCTTCGGCTATCCCGACATCGCCTTCGTGCCGCTCTCCATGAAACCGCTGAAGGGGGAAACGATATGAGCACGCTCAAGACCGTCCGCGTCATCGGGCTCGACGATCTCGACGACATCGCCACCGGCGGCGCCATTCTCGGCACGGGCGGCGGCGGCGACCCCTATATCGGCAAGCTGATGGCGCAGGGGGCGATCCGCCGCCATGGGCCGGTCACGCTCGTCGATGTCGGCAGTTTTTCCGATGACGCGCTGATCGCGCCGGTGTGCATGATGGGGGCGCCGACCGTCATGACGGAAAAACTGCCGCAGGGCGACGAAATCGTCATCGCGCTGCGCAAGCTGGAAAAATTCATGGGCCGTTCGGTCGATGGCCTGCTTTGCGGCGAGGCCGGCGGCATCAACTCGACGACGCCGTTCGTCGCCGCGGCCGCGACAGGCCTGCCTTTGATTGACGGCGACGGCATGGGCCGCGCATTTCCCGAATTGCAGATGACGACCTTCGGCATGTGCGGCGTCTCCGCGACGCCGATGGTGCTCGGCGACGACAAGGGAAATTCGGTCGTGCTGGAGACGATCAACAATCGCTGGACCGAGCGCCTCGCCCGCTCCTGCACCGTCGACATGGGCGGCTCGGCGCTGCTCGCCTTCTATCCGATGAACGGCGCCAAGGCGAAGGAATCGACCGTGCGCGGCACGCTGAGCCTCTGCGCCGATCTCGGCCGCAAACTGCGGGAGGCGCGCGCGCGCCACGACGATCCCGTCGAGGCGATCCGCGCCGCCGTCGGGGCGGAAATCATCTTCAACGGCCGCGTGAAGGACGTGCTGAGGCGCACGGTCGGCGGCTTCGCGCGCGGCGAGGCCGACATCGAAGGGCTCGACGACTTCAAGGGCCGGCGCCTGAAACTGGCGTTCCAGAACGAGTTCCTGATGGCCGAGCGCGACGGCGCAGACCCTCGTCACCACGCCCGACATGATCACGCTGCTCGAAGCCGAGACCGGCGCGCCGGTGACGGCCGACGCGATGCGCTACGGCATCCGCGTCGCCGCGCTGGCCTTCCCCTGCGCCGCGGCGTGGCGCACGCCGAAGGGCCTGGAACTCGTCGGCCCGCAAATATTTTGGCTACGACGTCGACTACAAGCCGTTTGCGCCGAAAGCGGCGTGATAGACCCCTCTCCCTCCGGGATGAGGGGCGGCTCGCCGCCGCGATCCCGTCAATGGCGGCGCGAACTGGCGTCACAATAATTGGCTCTTATCGCAAATGTAGTTGGCACATCGTTGTTGCGGCCACTCTGGTGATGGAAATCTGACACTTGGTATCCGCGAGGGATGGCCGCAATCGAACCAAGTCGGGCGTCGATAGACCTGCCTGTCGATTTCGGAACCGGACATTCGCGCGCAATAGGCCCTTCGCGACAGCATTGGACGCGTTCGCGGTTTCGGTCTTCATCGTTGCGTTACGAGCGATACGCTGGCGCCACATTGGTGGACTGCCGAAATCGGCGTAGAACGCCAATGCAAATCGAACGGCGGTAATTGCTCCCGGAGTCCGACCATGGCGCATGTGACCTATGTTGTCTTTCAACACGACGGCGGCTGGGCATACCGCGTCGCCGACACGATCTCGGAGACCTACCCTACCCGCGAGCGCGCCCACAAGGCCGCCGAGGCCGCCGCGTTCGAACAGCGGGCGCCGGGCGAAACGACCGAAATCCAGTTCGAGACACGCGATGGCTTGTGGAATGAGGAGCACTCGCTCGGCTCTGACAGGCCGCAGACAGATATCAAAGATTAGCCAACGCGGTTACGGGGCTAATTTGACAGTGCAGTCCATGACAACTTGGTATCCGCGAGGACTGGCCGCAATCGACCCATAGCCGCCACTCGGGACTGGTCGTCTTTGTGCTATCGTGCAACGCGCGTGAGGGACACGATGGCGGAAACCCGGAAGATCGCCGCAATTCTGGCGGCCGATGTCGTCGGCTTCAGCCGTATGGCGAGCGCCGACGAGGACGGCACCTTAGCGCGGCTACGGGCGTTACGCAGCGACCTCATCGACCCGACTGTCGCGGCGCATAATGGAAGAGTGTTCAAGCGGACCGGCGACGGCGTGCTCATTGAGTTCCGCAGCGTGGTGGACGCGGTGCGCTGCGCCATCACGGTCCAGAACGCCATGATCGAACGTAATGCCGACTTGCCGACCGATCGCCGCATCGTGTTGCGCATCGGCATTCATCTCGGCGACGTGGTCGAGGAGAGCGACGGCGATCTGATGGGTGACGGCGTCAACATCGCCGCGCGTTTGGAGGGGATCGCCGACCCGGGTGCGATCTGTGTTTCCGAGGACGCTTACCGGCTAGTGAAAGCGCGGCTCGATCTCGCTGTGACCGATCTCGGTCCGACCCAGCTCAAGAACATCGCCGAGCCGATCCGGGTCTATTCGCTCGAAGTCGGCCGAGCCGGCCAGATAAAGCCCACGGCGCCGGACCCGCCGTCGCAAAAAACAGAGCCGCCGCGCCTCTCGATTGTCGTCCTGCCGTTCAAGAACCTCTCCAGCGATCCGGGTCAGGAGTATTTCGCCGATGGCATCACCGAGAACCTCACCACCGACCTGTCGCGCATCCGCGGCAGCTTCGTGATCGCGCGCAATACAGCGTTCACCTTCAAGGGCAAGGTCATCGACGCCCGGGAGATCGGCAAGGAACTCGGCGTGCGCTATCTGCTCGAAGGTTCGGTGCAGCGAAATCAGAACCGGGTGCGCGTCAACGCCCAACTCATCGACGTCAAGTCGGGCGCTCATCGCTGGGCGGAACGCTTCGAGGAAGAGGTCGCAGACCTATTCAGATTGCAAGATCAAGTGGTGGCGCGGCTGGCCAATACCTTGGGTTTCGAACTCGTCAAGGCGGAGGTCGAAAAGGGGGTTCACTCCAAGAATCCCGATGTGATTGAACTTACCATGCGGGGATGGGCTTTGTATTGGCAGGAGCTGTCGAACCCGACAAAGGACAAAAATGATGCTGTGTTGGCTTTGTTCGAACAGGCGCTCAAGATCGATCCGAACGACGCCGACGCGTTGGCGGGCGAAGCAGAGTGCTATCTCCGTGAATATTTTTACTTCGCCAACCCCAAGACCGATTACGATGCCAAAGTGATCGGTCAGGCCGACCGGGCCATCGCACTCGCTCCCGAAAACACGCGGGCGTATCGGGCGAAGAGCACTTACCTGTCCATTTCGCGCCGCTTCGACGAGGCGCTCCGCGCTGCCAATTCTGGCCTCGCCATCAATCCGAATCATGCGACGCTGTATGGAGTGCGAAGCATCGCGAAAACTTCTCTCGGCCGGTTCGAACAAGCGAAATCCGATGCGCAACAAGCGATGAGGTTGAGTCCGCGCGATCCCTTTACTGGCGTGTTCCATCTGAATCTGGGGCGATGCGGAACTTGAGCCTCGGGCACTTCGAAGCCGCTATCGACGAATACCGCAGCGCGACCGACGCTGGTTTTCGGCCTTTCGTCGCGTACTCGAATTTGTCTGCCGCCTATGCGCTTGAAGGCAAAATGGACGAGGCGAAATCCGCTTTGGCGGAAGCTCGCCGCCTCAATCCCAAGCTCACGGTGAAATGGATGATCGCACATACGCCCAATCTGCCCCCTGTGTTCGAAGGCCTGCGCAAGGCGGGGCTGCCAGAGGAATGATCGCCGCGCCACTCGGGCGGCCTTGACTGGGTCGTATGACGGCTTCCCGCCCAACCGCGACAATTCGAGAGCGGGCTCCGAGCGTCGGATGGTCGCCATCAGCTCTGCATTCCGAGGCTCCAGGGTGGACATTCTGGTTCCGCAACCCTCGGCCCAGCGCAATAAAGATGGGGCTGCGGTGACAGTGCACTTATCAGAGTTACCGTGACAGTGCACTTATCTGTCTGGTTCCTGGAGGGACGTAGTAAACGGTATCATGACGTAAATATCGGAGGTTCCTGAATGCCTGTCGTGCATCCCGCTGTTGCTTGACTTCTGCGATGCCTTTCGGCAACCTGACGCTCACGTCAATCGTGCTCGGTTTCCTCGTGTGAGGCGTCGAAGTGTTGGTGACCGCGGAGGAGCGCGCTTGATGGCGAAAGACATGCCAGCAGCCACTTGATCGTAGCCGGCCTAGCGCTGGCCGCTAAGAGGTCTGCCAGCAATCCGGACTCGAAGACCGACTGCTCGCCGTCGTTCCTCCCAAACACTGGCGGATTGGCGTCCAAGTAGCTGTCGCGTTCGAGCGCTACGAGTTATTCGATGCGCATAATTTAGTATTCCGTCGGGCGCAAAATTGCCTGCCGGAGTCCGCTTTAGGAGGAGCGAACAATGCAATTCAACCAGCTGCTCAGGGTGGCAGGTTTGCTTTTGGCCTGCGCCCTTCTCTCTCCGGCGGCTCAGGCGCAGCAGACGACCGGAACGCCCGGATCCCCTGACGCCACTACGACTATCGATGGCCGCTACCTTCCGCCGCCGCCCGCGCCCTTCCAGGGCGTTATCAATCTCAACGCAGCGACGTCCAAACCCGCCTGGCCGGCGCGAATTGTTCCGCCAAAGGACGCGCCGAACATTCTCCTGATCATGACCGACGACGTCGGCTTCGGGGCGCCGTCCACTTTCGGCGGCGTTATTCCGACACCTACATTGGACCGCATCGCCGCAAACGGATTGCGCTACACGAATTTCCATTCGACCTCGCTGTGCTCGCCGACCCGCGCCGCGCTGATCACCGGGCGCAACCACCACTCGGTCGGCTTCGGGGTGATCTCTGAAATCGCTACCGGCTTCCCCGGGTACAACAGCGTGATCGGCAAGGACAGCGCCACGATCGGCCGGATTCTTCTGGAGAACGGATATCGTACCTCGTGGTTCGGCAAGAACCACAACACGCCTGTCTATCAGACGAGCCAGGCTGGTCCGTTCGATCAATGGCCGACCGGCATGGGCTTCGAGTACTTCTACGGCTTCATGGGCGGCGACGCGGACCAGTGGACGCCGGGCTCGCTATTCCGCGACACCACCCATATCGAGCCGTTCCGCGGCAATCCCGACTTGGAACCTGACGACCGCGATGGCGGATGACGCCATCCAATGGATGAACGAACTCAACGACATCAATCCGTCTATGCCATTCCTGCTGTATTATGCTCCAGGCGGCACGCATTCGCCGCATCATCCGACACCGGAATGGGTCAAGAAGATCAGCGACATGCACCTGTTCGACAACGGGTGGAACGCGATGCGCGACACGATCTTCGCCAATCAGAAAAGGCTCGGCGTGATCCCGCAGGACGCGCAACTTACGCCTTGGCCCAAGGATATGCTGAAGGAGTGGGATCAGCTCTCGACGTCGAGAAGAAGCTGTTCATCAGGCAGGCCGACGTCTACGGCGCGTATCTCGCCTACACCGATCACGAGATCGGCCGCGTGATTCAGGCGGTCGAGGACATGGGCAAGCTCGACAATACGCTGATCATCTACATCAGCGGCGACAATGGCTGCTTCGGCCGAAGGTTCGCTGACCGGCACATTTAACGAGGTCGTTCCGTTCAACGGCATTGAGATTGACGGCCGAAGCAGCAGATGCCGTGGTACGATGCGTGGGGCACTCCGCAGACCTACCCGCACTATTCGATCGGCTGGGCCTGGGCGTTTGACACGCCCTACAAGTGGACCAAGCAGATTCCGTCGTTCTTCGGCGGCACGCGGCAGGGCATGGCGATCTCGTGGCCGGCGAAGATCACGGACAAGGGCGGCACGCGCTGGCAGTTCCACCATGTGATCGATATTGTGCCGACGTTGCTGGAGGCGACCGGCATTCCGGCGCCCTGTGATGGTGGACGGCGTCGCGCAAAAGCCAATCGAAGGCGTGAGCCTCGCCTACACCTTCGACAAGGCCAACGCGAACGCGCCGTCTCCGCATCACACCCAATACTTCGAGATGCTGGGCGTGCAGGGGCTGTACAACGACGGCTGGATGCTGAGCGGCGGTGCCCATCCGTGCGCCCTGGCAACTGGAGTCGAAGGCCGTCAAGGATCCCGCCAGCGCGTTCAAGTTCGAACTGTACGACACTCAGCAAGGACTGGACGCAATACACCGACGTCGCCGCGGCCAATCCGCGCAAGGTGCGAGGAGATGAAGGACCTGATGTTCGGCGAATTCGCCAAGTATCAGGTGCTGCCGCTCGATGCCTCGGCGTCGCCGCGGTTCGTCACGCCGCGTCCTAGCCAGGCGGCGGGCCGGACGGTCTTCAACTATTCGGGTTCGGCCGTCAGCATACCCAACGGCAACCAGCCCAGTCTGCTCAATACCTCCTATACCATCACAGCTGACATCGACGTGCCGCAGGGCGGGGCCGAGGGCATGATCGTCGACGAAGGCGGCACGATTTGTTGGCTATGGGCTGTATCTGCTGAAGGGCAAGCCGGTATTCACCTATAACCTGCTTGACCTCAAGCGGACCCGTTGGGAGGGACCGGACGTGCTGGCCCCCGGCAAGCATACGATCGTCTACGACTTCAAGTACGACGGGCTTGGCGAGGCGACTTTGGCGTACAACAATCTGAGCGGCGTCGGCCGCGGCGGCACGGGCACGCTGACGGTGGATGGCAAGTTGGTTTCGACCCAGAAGCTGGAGCGGACGCTTCCTCTGGTGCTGCCGCTCGACCAGACCTTTGATATCGGCGCAGCCGGTCCGACGCCGCTCGATGACCGCGACTATCAAGGCACGTTTGGGTTCACAGGCAAGATCGACAAAGTGACCATCGCGGTCGACCGACCGAAGTTGACGCCGGACGATGTGAAGAAACTGGAGGAGGCCATGCGCGCGGCGCAGGACGCCAACTAAGCTCTTTTCGAACCGGAGACGCATGATGATCAGCCGAAGAACTGTTTGCAGATTGACCGCTGTTTTGGCGCTGTTCGCGTCACCCGGGGCTGCCCTCGCGCAGGACGCAATCAGCGCGCCGGCGCAGAAGACGATTGGAGCTCCTGCGAAGGGCGCGATGGTTCCGTCTCTCGCGGTCATCAACTCCCGCGGCGCGAGCCTCGTGGGCAACGCCCTCACAATGACCGGTGTGGGGCTCAACTCAATCGTTTTCGCCGATCGGCCGATAAGAGCGGCCGGGCACGTCCTGACGAAGGACTTCCTCAAGGAATGGGACGAGGGCGCCGACAGCTTTGCCAAGGACCCGCCGAACGCGACTATATCGGTGCTCGGCGCCGATGGCGCATCGGTCGAGGATGCGGTGGTCGTCCTCAAGGCTCCGAAGCTGGAGGGTGACAAACTGACCTTCGAGGTATCTGTGCTCGAAGGCGGCCTGTCGAAGGCGGACGGACCGGCTTCGCTCTTTATCGACTGGTTCGCAGCGCGGGGCTATGACGGCAGAGCGGTCGCCGGCGGCTTCGGCGGCTATCGTGGTGGCTACGCTGGCGGCTGGCATGGCGCCTGGTACGCGCATCCCGCGGCAGGTTTCGCGGCGGGGGCGGCGGTCGGCGCCGTCGGTGCGGCGGCCGTCGGTGCGGCGGCGGCCGGGGCCTACTACCACCCGTACTACAACACCCCGGCGTGCGGCTACTATCCCTACCCGCCGTGCTACTGAAAACCGAGCAGACCTGGCTGCTGCACGTCTGCTGGGTTTAATTCGGAAACTCGGATAGTTAGGCGATCGATAGGACGACGGGTTTCCGTCCCTTTTTGTCTCAAACCCGCCCTCCCGCTCCTGGCCAGTTTGGCCGGAAGGTGGAATGTCGGGCTCGCGCCTCGCCGGCAACAGCGGGCGGGCGGCTCCCGGGCCCAACCGCGATATTTCGAGAGCGGGCGCCGAGCGTTGGGTTCGCGCCATCAGTTCTTCATTCCGAGGCGCCCGCCGAAGGCGGGCCTCGGAGGAGGCTCCAGGTGGCTCCAGGGTGGACATTCTGGTTCCGCAACCCTCGGCCCAGCGCAATAAAGATGGACGTCATCTAACGGCGGCTCTCGCGGCCCACCCTTCGAGCCCTTCGACAAGCTCAGGAGCTTCGCGCGCCCCAGGCTGAGGACGTTGGGGGCAAATTACGCGTCAACGGGTTGCGCTACAAAAGCCCAGAAACTATTTGCCAATAATTGAATTCTTATGCTACAATAATTTCTGATTGTCAGAATATCACATTAACTGCGCGCAGAAACGGGCTGGGAATTTGGAAAGAGACGATAAAACACGTTAACCACTCGCAATCCATTGAAATCCTTGACTTAGGCCCGATTGAATTTGGATTTGTTTTGCTCTTGTTTGGTTTTGTTTGGTCCTTGTTTGGTTTTGTTTGGATTTGTTTGGCGCCAATTTGGCGCTGTTTGCATCTCTGGTTCTCAATAAACACACAATAATCAAGTAAATAAAGCCCCGGTCCGGACACTGCGGAGGGCGCGACGGATCACCTCTTCAGCGCCGCCCTCGCCGCCGCGGCGCGCTCGGGCGTCGCCGGGTCCTCGCTCGCGCCGCCAAACCTCGTCCTCACATAGTTGACGAGATCGGCGACCTGCGCGTCTGCTCATCGCGCGCCCGAGCGCCGGCATGGCGGCGTAGCCGCCGAGGAGCACGTCGAGCACGATAGTCGGTCGAGGCGAGCTTTTCGTCGCCGGCCAGCGCGGGATAGCCGCCCGCGCCCTCGGCGCCCCGCCATCTGGCTTGGTGGCAGGCGGCGCAGACATGGGCGTAGATCGAGGCGCCGTCGGGCTCATCGAATATCCAGCCCTTGCTGAAGAACGGCGCCTCGGCGGCGCGCGCCGCCGCGCACAGACAAACAGCAGCGCCAGGACAGCCGCGGCCCTCATGGCGCCGATCACCCGCTTGTGCAGCCGCTGAACGCAATCGAGCGCGGAGAGGATCGCGCCTTCCTGCCAGGCGGGCAGATAAGAGGCGTGTTCGCCGGCGAGCGCGATGCGGCCGTCGATCGCGCAAAGGTTGTCGTAGTGCTTTGCGCGCGCGTCGTCACGTCCAGTCGCCGGCGCAGCCGAGCGTGAACGGGAACGCGCGCCCAGGCGACGGCGAAGCCGTTCTCAAAGACGTCGCGATATTGCGGGTGCAACGCCGCGCCTTGATTGACGCGCGGCCTTGATGCGCTCCTCGGGCGTCAGTCGCTGTGAACTCATAGGCGTTGGCGCCGCCGAACAGATAGGCGCCGAGCAGCACGCCCTTGCCGCCGCGGTTGAAGCCGTCGTTGGGATAGCCGATCTGCCGGATCGGTTGATCGGTGTAGGAGATGCCGCCGAAAATATGCTCGTCTTCCTCCCAGAAGCGGCGGGAGAATTGCAGCCCGATCTTTACCGCCGGCGCATAGGGCACGGCGGAGATCGCCGCGCGCATCGGGGCGCCGACCTGAACTTCCATGCGGCTCAGGATGCTGAGCGGCAGCGTGCAGATGCACCAGTCCGCGCGCGCGACGTCGCCGCCGCGCCGCCGGCCGCAAGGTCCTCGAAGCGCGCCTCGACGCCGCGCTCATCCTGCGCGATCTCGACGACCTTACGTTGATAGCGGATCGCGTCCGCCGAGTTCGCGCGCAAAAGCTTCGCCGATGCGGCCCATGCCGCCGACCGGCTGAAACATCGTGGTCTGGAAGTCGTAGATCAGTGAAACTGCTGCAGGCCTCGCCAGAGCCGCGAGGTGAGGATGTCGTTGAGGCCCGATCGGCTCGCCGTCCTCGGGCCGCGCCGAGAGGCCGCCGCCCGGCGGCCTCTGATAGCCGCGCATATCGGAGGCGATCTGCGCCGGCGCGGTAGCGATAGTCGGCGTCGAGCGCGCCGAGTTCGCGCAACGCTTCGAGCAGGATTTCGCGGTCCTGTTTGGTGACATCTTCGTCGAGCGCGCCCTTGCGCGTCGCCTTGGCGAGCAGTTCCGCGACGCCGCCGTCGAAATCCGCCTTGACCTCGCGGATGCGCTGCGGCGCGCCGCCGAACGCGGCGGGCTCGTGAAAATAGGCGTTGTGGTTGAGCTGCACGAAGGGCTCGAGCGCGACGCCGAAGCGGCGGCAATAATCGAGCACGCGCGTGATGATGATAGGGAATGCGCCACGGGCCGGGGTTCAGATAGAGCCCGTCGTCGAAGCGGCAGACCTGGCGCGCGCCGCCGAGTTCGACATATTCGTCGCCGCCGCGCACGCGTCCAGTTCCGGCCGCCGGCTCGCGCATTGTATTCGAGCACCTGCACGCGGTAGCCGGCGCGCTTCAGCTCGTAGGCCGCGGTCATGCCGGCAAGGCCCGCGCCGAGGATCAGCACGGA
Source organism: uncultured Pseudomonadota bacterium (assembly GCA_963710855.1). Lineage (GTDB taxonomy): Bacteria > Pseudomonadota > Alphaproteobacteria > Rhizobiales > Beijerinckiaceae > Roseiarcus. Next base: position 215,210 of record CAVQBX010000031.1, read on the forward strand.
GGCGCCGCGCGGATCGCCGTCGAGCGCGATCGGCCCGCGATAGGGCGATTCCGCGGCAAAGCCCAGGCTCGTCATCAGCCGGTAGGCCGCGGCGCCTCCGACGCCGGCGCCAAGCCGCGTCAGCAGCGCGCGGCGGGTTGGCGGACGGGCGGGCGGTGCAATGGCGAACGGCTCCAGGGAAGCGGGCAGGCTTGCCTGAGTTCGCCGCGCGAGGCAAGCTAAGCCCGGGAGAGGGCTCCACGATGCCGCTTCGCTCGCTACGATGGCTTCTGCTCGCGCTGCTGCTCGCCGCTGGCGCGGCGCGCGCGGATTCGCTGCCGCTGCCCGGCAATCTCGTCGATTTCAACTCGATCGAGGGCGAGCACTATCTCGTCGAGAGCACGGCCAACGTCGATTATTTCCCGCTCGCCAGCCAGTTCGTGACGCAGAAGACGCAAGCCTATTGCGGCATCGCGAGCCTGACGATGGTGCTCAATGCGATCGGCGCTCCGGCGCCGAGCACGCCCGAATACCAGCCCTACAAGTTCTTCACGCAGGACAACGTGCTGAACGCCGAGACTGACGCGATCCTGCCGCGCGACGTGCTGGCGCGGCAAGGCACGACGCTCGACCAGCTTGGCGGGCTCGTCGCCTATCATGGTCTTAGCGGCGGACGTGCATCACGCCGGCGACGAGACGCTCGAGGCGTTCCGCGCCAATGCGCGCGAGGCGCTCTCGTCCCGCGACCGCTATGTCATCATCAACTATCAGCGCGGGGCGCTGGGCCAGATAGTCGGCGGCCACATCTCGCCGCTCGCGCGCTTATGACGAGAAGCAGGACCGTTTCCTCATCCTCGATGTCGCGCGCTACAAATATCCGCCGGTCTGGGTTTCCGCCGCCGATCTCTACGCCGCGATGAACACGCCCGACATGGTCAACGGCGGCAAGACGCGCGGCTACGTGCTGATCGCGAAGAAGGCCCCCTGAGGCTTCTTTGCGTTTCCGATGAAATTGCGCTAAAACTTGTTCGATTTTCGAACAAGAGCGCTGAACGTGGCCGTCAAATCCTTCGCGAAATCCGACGACAAGGAGTTCCTTGCGACGCTCGCCAAGGGCCTCGCGGCGATCGAAACCTTCGATTCCCAGCATCCCCAGCTCACGCTTTCCCAGCTCGCCGAGGCGATCGGCGTCAGCCGGGCGACTGCGCGCCGGATTCTCAACACGCTCGAAACGCTGGGTTACGTCGCGCGCGACGGCCGCGAGTTTTCGCTCGCGCCGCGGGTGTTGAAGCTGGGGTTCGCGTATCTCTCCTCGCAGGACTGGGTGCAGCGCGCTCAAGGCGCCCTCGACGCGCTGAGCGAGACGCTCGGCGAAAGTTCGGTCGCTTCCGTGCTGCAGGGCGATCAATCGGTCATCGTCGCAAGCGCGGCATCGCGCCGCATTCTGACCAGCCATCTGGCGGTCGGCGCGCGGTTTTCGGCCTTCCATTCGTCAATGGGGCGCATCCAGCTCGCCTCTCTCGGCGACGCCGAATTGCGCCGCGAACTCGGCGATCATCGCTTCCAGCCCTACACGCCGAGCACCATCCTCGATCGCGAAGCGATCTTCGAGCGCATCCGCGAGGACGGAGCGCGTGGATTTTCGCTGGTCGATGAGGAACTCGAACAAGGCCTGCGGTCGCTCGCCGTGCCAATCGTTGACCGCTCTGGCCAGACGTTCGCGGCGCTCGCCGTCAACGCACAGAGCAACCGCGTGACGCGCAACGACATGCGCGATTTCTTTCTCCCCAAGGCCCGCGAGACGGCGCGGCGCATCGCGCTTTCCCACTGATCGGCTTGCCAAACTTTAAGGCGCATCCTATCGTTCTGTTCGAAAAACGCACCGACGTTCGCTAATCGAACAAGTTGCGGAAAGGGGCAGGAAATGAACAAACAGGCGATTGCGGACGCCGCCGCCACGCGGCCGATGACCGGCGCCGAATATCTCGAACTCGCTCCGCGACGACCGCGAGATCTACATCTACGGCGAGCGCGTGAAGGACGTGACGACCCATCCGGCGTTCCGCAACACCGCGCGCATGACCGCGCGCCTCTACGACGCGCTGCACGACGACAAACGCAAGGCAAAACTGCTGACTGCCGACCGACACCGGCAACGGCGGCATGACGCACGCCTTCTTCAAGGCGCCGCAGACGCCGGCCGAAGCTGGTCGCCGGGCGCGACGCGATCGCCGAATGGGCGCGCATCACCTATGGCTGGATGGGCCGCTCGCCGGACTACAAGGCCGCTTTTCTCGCGACGCTCGGCGCGAACGCCGGCTTCTACGACCCCTATCAGGACAACGCCCGGCGCTGGTACAAATACGCGCAGGAGCGCGTGCCGTTCATCAACCACGCCATCATCCATCCCCCCGTCGATCGCGACCGACCGCCGAACGAGGTCGGCGACGTCTGCGTGCATGTGGAGAAGGAGACCGACGCGGGGCTCATCGTCTCGGGCGCGAAGGTCGTCGCCACCGGTTCGGTGCTGACCAACTACACGTTCGTCGCCCATCACGGCCTGATCCCGCTGCAGAACAAGAGTTTCGCCTGCGTGTTCATGCTGCCGAGCAACGCCAAGGGCGTGAAATTCCTCTGCCGCACGTCCTACGAGATGACCTCGACGGCGATGGGCTCGCCGTTCGACTCATCCGCTGTCCTCGCGCCTCGACGAGAACGACGCGGTGTTCATTCTCGATCAGCGCGCTGGTGCCGTGGGAGAACGTGTTCGTCTACGGCGACATCGAGAAGGCCAACAATTTCTTTCCGCGCACCGGCTTCCTGCCGCGCTTCGTCGTGCACGGCTGCACGCGGCTCGCCGTCAAGCTCGACTTCATCGCCGGCCTGCTCCTGAAGGCGGTCGAAGCCTCGGGAACCAAGGATTATCGCGGCGTGCAGGCCAATGTCGGCGAGGTGATCGCCTGGCGCAACCTGTTCTGGGGTCTCTCGGACGCCATGGTGCGCGACCCGAAGCCATGGATCGGCAATTATCTGCTCCCCAACATGGAGCCGGGCAACGCCTATCAGATCATCGCCACCATGGCCTATTCCAAGGTCAAATATCTGATCGAGCAGACCGTCGCCTCCGGCCTCATCTACCTCAACAGCCACGCCCAGGATTTTCAGAACGAGGACATCCGGCCGTATCTCGATCGCTATCTGCGCGGCTCCAACGGCTATCGCGCCGAGGAGCGCGTGAAGCTGATGAAGCTGCTCTGGGATACGATCGGCACCGAATTCGGCGGCCGCCACGAACTCTATGAGATCAACTACGGCGGCTCGACCGAGGAGATCCGGCGCTATGGCCTGTTCGGCGCGCAGGCTTCCGGCGCCGCCGAGCGCTTCAAGGGTTTCGCCGAGCAGTGCATGGCCGAATATGATCTGAAAGGCTGGAAGGTCGACGATCTGCTCGACCCCGAGCGCTCTGAGCTGGCACGCGCGCCATGGCGCATGAGGGGCCGGCGCGCGCGCGCCGCTCCCTCGACCCGGCGCTGTTCCGCAGGGCGATGGGATCGTTCGCCAGCGGCGTCACCGTCATCACGACGCCGGAAGGCGAGGGCGTGCATGGCGATGACCGCCAACGCCTTCATGTCGGGCTCGATGACGCCGCCGCTCTGCCTTGTGTCGGTCGGCAAGCACGCGCATACGCATCCCCTGATCGCCGCTGCCCAAAAATTCGGGGTCACTGTGCTCGCCGAACATCAGGAATCGATCGCGCGCCGTTTCGCCGGCCAGCCGATCGACGGCGCCGACGTCGGCTTCGTGGAGCTGGCGCGCGTGCCCGTGCTTTCGGAAGGGGTCGCGCGCATCGCGACGACGCTCCACGCCGCCGTCGATTGCGGCGATCACACGCTCTACATCGGCGAGATCCTCGACGTGATCGTCGAGGATCATCCGCCGCTGCTCTACCATCGCTCGGTGTTTCGCGCTTTCCGGGAGCGATAAGGCCAGACACGCGCCGGCGCCGGAATTCTGGTGAAGGGGCTGTCCTGAATTCGCGCTGGAGCCCGGCGCCGAGGTTACAACAAGGGCAAGGGAGGTACTCATGGCTCAATGGGTTGATCGAAGAAAATTCATGGAAATCGGCGGCGCGAGCGCGCTCGGCGCGGCGACCGGCGTCTTCGCGCCGGCGATCGCGCGTGCGGCCGATCGCGTCATCAGGATCGGCTATGTCTCGCCGCAGACCGGCCCGCTCGCGGCCTTCGCCGAGTCCGACGAATTCCTGCTCGACACGTCTGCGAAGAGGTCGTGAAGGACGGCGTCAAGCTCGGCAACGGGACTTATACGATCGAAGTGCTCGTGCGCGACAGCCAGTCGAATCCCGAACCGCGCCGCCGAGGTCGCCAAGGACCTCATCGTCAAGGACAAGGTCGACGTCATGACGGTCGCCTCGACGCCCGAGACGACCAATCCGGTCTCGACGGTCTGCGAGAACGAGGACGTGCCCTGCATTTCGACGGTCGCGCCGTGGCAGCCGTGGTTCATCGGCCGGCAGGCCAATCCCGGCGACCCGAAGAGCTGGAAGCCGTTTTCCTCGACCTTCCATTTCTTCTGGGGTCTCGAGGACATCATCGCCGTCTTCACCAACATGTGGGGTCAGGTCGCGACCAACAAGAGCGTCGGCGGCCTGTTCCCGAACGATGGCGACGGCAACGCCTGGGGCGACAAGGTGGTCGGCTTCCCGCCGGTGCTCGACAAGCTCGGCTACAAGCTGACCGATCCCGGCCGCTATCAGGACCTCACCGACAATTTCGGGGCCCAGATCGACGCGTTCAAGCAGCGCCAATTGCGAAATCATCACCGGCGTCGTCATACCGCCGGACTTCACGACGTTCTGGAATCAGGCGGGCCAGAAAGGCTTCAAGCCGAAGGTCGCCTCGGTCGGCAAGGCGCTGCTGTTCCCGGTCGCGCTCGAAGCGCTCGGCAAGGCCGGCAACAATCTCTCCTCCGAAGTCTGGTGGACTCCAAGCCATCCCTTCAAATCCTCGCTGACGGGGGCGAGCGCCGCGGAGCTCGCGAAGGGTTTTGAACAGGCGACCAAGAAGCAGTGGACGCAGCAGATCGGCTTCGGCCACGCGCTGTTCGAGGTCGCGCTCGACGCGTTGAAGCGCAGCGCCGACGCGAAGGATCCGAAAGCCAATGTCGATGCGATATCGAAGACGAAGCTCGCGACCATCGTCGGCAATATCGAATTCGGCTCCGACGCGCTGCCGCCGTTCGCGCGCCGCAACATCGCCAAGACTCCGCTGGTCGGCGGTCAGTGGCGGCTCGGCGCCGACGGCAAATACACGATCGTCGTCGTCGACAACCAGACCGCCACGGAAATTCCGCTCGGCGGCAAGATGGAGGCGATCGCCTGAGGAAAAGGGGCGCCGCGCGCCCCATGATCCTCGAGGTCCGCGATCTGACGAAGAACTACGGGCGGCTGCGGGTCGTCGACGGCGTCGCTCTTGACGTCGCCGAGGGCGAGGCGGTCGGCATTGTCGGCCCCAACGGCGCCGGCAAGACGACCTTGTTTTCGCTGATCGCCGGCGCCGTCGGCGCCGACGGCGGCGTCGTCTGGCTGAACGGGCGCGACGTCACGGAGAGCCCGGCGGAGGCGCGCGCTTCCGCGCGGCCTGGCGCGCACGCATCAGATACCGCGGCCGTTCGAGCAAGCTGACGGTATTCGAGAACGCGCTTGTCGGCGCCTGCTTCGCGCGAAACTTGAGCGAGCGCGAGGCGACGCCGCTGGCCGGCGAGGCGCTGCGCTCCGACCGGTCTGCTGGCGCGCGCCAATCGCCTGGCGGGCTCGCTGCCGCTGCTCGACCGCAAGCGGCTCGAACTGGCGCGCGCGCTCGCCTGCGGGCCGCGAACTGCTGCTGCTCGACGAAATCGCCGGCGGCCTGACCGAAGGCGAATGCCGCGAGCTCGTCGCTGTTATCAGCGAGATCAACGCGCGCGGCGTCGCGATCGTCTGGATCGAGCATATCGTGCATGCGCTGATCGCCGCGACGACGCGGCTGGTCGCCATGAATTTCGGCCGCATCGATCGCCGAGGGCGAGCCGCGCGACGTGATGGCCTCGCGCGAAGTGCGCGAGATCTATCTGGGCGAGACCGCTGTGAGCGCACTGCTTCGCACGCGCGCGCTCGACGGCTTTTTATGGCGACTTCCAGGCCCTTACGGGGTCGACATCGATGTCAGGGCGGGCGAAACGGTGGCGCTCATCGGCGCCAACGGCGCCGGCAAATCGACGCTGTTGCGCTCGATCGCCGGCCTGAACCCGGCGCGGCGCGGAGGCGATCCTGTTCGAGGGCGAGCCGATCGGCGGGCTGCCGGCCGCAGGCGATCGTGCGCGCGGCGTCGCGCTGGTGCCGGAAGGGCGGCGCATCTTTCCTTCGCTGACGGTCGAGGAAAACCTGCGCATCGGCGCGCTGGACGCGGCGCGCCGCGCGACGCGAGGCGGTGGCGCGAGGCGTTTACGATCTGTTTCCCGTGCTGCATGAGCGCCGCCGCCGCTCGGGCGTAGCACTTTCCGGCGGCCAGCAGCAGATGCTGGCGATCGCCGCGCGCTCGACGTCCATCGCCGAAGCTGCTGCTGTGCGACGAGATTTCGCTCGGTCTCGCGCCCGCCGTCATCGACGAGATCTACGCGGCGCTTGCCGCGCATCAAACGGGAGGGGACAGGCGATCGTCATCGTCGAGCAGGACATGGCGCGCGCGCTCGCGGTCGCCGATCGGGCGTACTGCCTGCGCGAGGGCCGCGTGACGCTCGAGGGGGCGTCGCGCGAGCTGACGGCGACGGCGAATCCACGAAGCCTATTTCGGAACCTGAACCGTGATCTCGCTCGTCGACTCGTCTTCGATGGCGTCATGCTCGGCGGCGCTCTACGCCTTGTTCGCCGCAGGCCTTTCGCTGATCTTCGGCGTGATGCGGCTTGTCAATCTCGCCCACGGCGATCTCATCGTGCTCGCCGCCTATCTGATCCTCGCGCTGATGCAGGGTTCGGCCTCAACCCCGCCTTCGCGCTGGCGCTTGCCGTCGCCCCTGATGGCGGTCGCCGGCTATGCGCTGCAGCGGCTCCTCATCAACCGCATTCTGGGGCCCGACGTGCTGCCGCCGCTGCTTGTCGACCTTCGGGCTTTCGATCGTCGTGCAGAATGGCGCGCTGCAACTGTTCTCCGCCGACAGCCGCCGCATTCCGCTCGGCGGGCTCGAGGGCGAGGCGCTGAAGCTCGGCGGCCTCGCGTTCGGCATCGTGCCGCTGATGACGATCGCGGCGGCCGTGCTGACGCTCGGCGCGCTGCATCTGGCGATCTATCAAACACCCGAGGGCGCGGCGTTGCGGGCGGTCTCCGACGATCCGCGAGGCGGCGCGGCTGGTCGGCGTCAACAACCGGCGCGTGTTCGCGCTCGCCATGGCGATTTCGCTGGCGATCGCGGCGGTCGGCGCGTTCTTTCTGGGCGACGCGCGCCAATTTCGATCCGACGATCGGGCCGGGCGCGGCTCGTGTTCGCCTTCGAGACGGTCATGATCGGCGGGCTCGGCAGCCTCTGGGGGACGCTTGCCGGCGGCGTCGTGCTCGGCCTCGCGCAGAGCGCCGGCGCCGCGATCGATGCCGGAATGGCAGTTGCTCGCCGGCCATGTCGTGTTTCTCGCCGTGCTGTTCTTCAGGCCGCGCGGGCTGTTCCCGCGGCCCGGAAGCTGAAGCGATGAGCGAGATTCGTTACGAGCTCTCGACCGGTTCGCGGCTTTCCCAGCTCTCGGCGCCGATCTTCGCCATCGCCGTCGCCGCGCTCGCCGCCCTGCCGTTCTTCGCCGATCGCGGGCTGCTGCAGAGCCTGTTTGAAGTGCTCACCCTGCTTGCGCTCGCGCAATACTGGAACCTGCTTGCCGGCTACGCCGGCCTCGTGTCGGTCGGGCAGCAGGCCTATGTCGGCGTCGGCGGCTATGTGCTGTTCGCGCTCGCGGTCAATGTGGGGCTCGATCCACTGATCGGCGTGTTTTTTGCGGGCGCGGCGGCCGCGCTGGTCGCGTTGCCAGCGGCGCGGCTGGTGTTCCGGCTCAACGGCGCCTATTTCGCGATCGGAACCTGGGTCGTCGCTGAGACTTTCCGCCTGATCGCCGCGGTTGTTCCCTCGCTCGGCGGCGGGACCGGGGCCTCGCTTTCCAGGGACGTCGTCAACGGTTCGATCGCGGTGACCTCGGTCGCCGAGGCGTTGGGGCTGCGAAGCGCGGCCGCGCGTGACGTGGCGACCTATTGGCTCGCGCTCGCGTTTGCCGTTGTCGCGATTGGGTCGATCTACGGGCTGCTCAGGGCGCGCGGCGGCCTCGCGCTTTCCGCCATACGCGACGACGAGGGCGCGGCGCGTTCCCTCGGCGTCTCGCCCGCCCGCATGAAGCTGATGGTCTATCTGATCGCCGCGCAGGGCGCCGGCATGGTTGGAGCGCTGATCTACTGGCAGCAGGCGCGCATCTCGCCCGACGCCGCGTTCTCGCTGCTCGACTGGACCGCGAACGCGCTATTCACCGTTGTGATCGGCGGCGTCGCGACGATCGAGGGGCCGATCGTCGGGGTCGCGATCTTCTATGGGCTTCAGCAGAGCTTTTCGAGCTATGGCCCGCTCTATCTCGCCGGCCTCGGCGCGCTGGCGATCGCGGTCGTCACGTTTTTCCCGCGCGGCCTCTGGGGCGCGTTCGCCGAGCGTTTTGATGTCAGCCTGTTCCCGATCCAGCGCAGGCTCGAGGTCGAAACCGGCTCACAAAGCGAGATCAACTAGGAGGGCTTCGAGTTTCGCGAGTTCCGCTTTTGGTCCCTTCCAACACTCGGCGCCGCTGTAGCCGCGGTCGCTGACCGCGGCCGTTTGAGCTTGGCGGACACTCAACAGAATGAGGCGTCTCACGACCGCCGCGGTCAGCGACCGCGGCTACAACGCGCCGCTCTTCGCCGATTGCCAATCACCCGAGGCCCGCCGTCCCGCTCATCGTCGCGGCTCCGACGCTCGACACGACGCGCGTCGTCACCCCACCACCCTCCGCGCCCATCGCCTCGACGCGGAACGGCGCGCCGGCGATCAGGGGGGAAAGGCCGCGATAGCGGAAGCTTTCCGGCGCTTGGCCCAACGCCATCGCCGCGGCGTTCAGCATCAGCGCCGCCTGCATCGGCCCGTGCACGACGAGGCCCGCGTAACCCTCGACGCCGGTGGCGTAGGGAAGATCGTAGTGAATGCGATGGCCGTTGAAGGTGAAGGCGGAATAGCGGAACAGCAGCGTCGGCGTCGCCTCGACGGTGAAGGCGGCGAGCGGCTCCGCAGGCGGCGCGAGTGTCGGCTTGGCCGCCTCGCCCGAGGGCGTGCGGTAGACGATGTCCTGACGCTCGCTGATCTTGCGGCTGCCGGCGACCTCATAAGTGTGTCGAACAGTGACGAAGGCGAGCGCGCCCGTCGCGCCGCTCTTGAATGCGATGTCCTCGATCACGCTCGTCTTGACGACCTCGTCGCCGACCTCAAGCGGCGCCTCGAGCCTCAGTTCGCCGCCCGCCCACATGCGGCGCGTGAACGGAAGCGGCGGCAGGTGCAGGCCGAGGCGAGGATGGCCGTCCGGACCAAGTTCGGCTGCGGGCTCGATTTCGGGCGCCAGCGCCCAATGGGAGCCCAGCGGCGCGCCGGGAACTTGCGCGAGATTTGGCGCGAGCGTCGCGCGATACTCATCGGCGATGCGGGCCGTCAGCACGTCCGTGCGTTGACGGGAGCGGCCGATCCAATCGGAAAATGACTGACCGTCGGGGGAAATCGCGCTCATGTTGGGCCTCCGGCGTCGATCTAAAGGCGGAGGCGCTAGCGCTGCAAGCCGCTCAGTCGCCGCGCAGGGGCAAGGCGTCGCGCACGTAGAGATCGACCGGCCATTGCGGATCGGGATTGCTCATCACGAAGCGATAGGGCGCGCGGGCGGCTGACAGCAGGGGATCGCTCATCGCCCAGGCGTGAAAACGCGGGCCGTGCCGGCTGACGAGCAGGATGTCAGGCTTTTCGCGCTCGATATCCTCGGCGACCCAATCGCGCTCGCGCTCGATGATCGGCGTGAGCCGCGCCTTCAGCGCCTCGTCGAGCGGATGCTCGTCGATCATCCGGCGCGCGCCCGCCGTCATCAGCATGCCCTGCACGCGCATCGTCCATTCGCCTCCGACATTGCGCGTCGAGGGAAACCGATGCCGAGGCCCTCGCCAATGGTCGCGATGCGGGGATGCGGCGCGGCGTCAAGCAAGGCGCGCGTAAACGCCGGTGAGGGCCCAGGAAACGACAAGGCGTAGAGCCCGCAGGCCGCGCCGACGAGCGCGCCGCCCGCGATCGTCGTCAGCCGCTCACGCCCGCCGTCGGGCGCAAAACGCATCATCAGCAGGCGCGCACAAATGGCCCCAACGAGCGCCGTCGGCAGCGGCGCGAGATCGAAAAGCGCCGCGCCGGCGAAAGTGAAAGCGGCGAGGGCGCCGGCGACAGCCAGCGCGAGTCCGTCTCGCTCGCGACGTTCGAGCGTCGCGGCGAAGGCCAGGCAAGCGAGGGCGAGCGCAGGATAGACATGATAAAGCCAGCCCTTGCCCTGCACGAAATAGGCGACGATCGCGCCCGCGGCGGCGATCAGGAAGGTCAGCGTCAGATTGTCGGGCCGCGCGCGCGGCGAGGCCGCGACCGCTACGCCGCCAAGGGTCAGAGCGGCGACGAGCGCGGCATTGGCGACGAGCGTCGCGAGACTTTCGCGCACGGGGAGATAGGCGGTCGCGACGATGGGCGCGACGTCGGCGAAATAGGCGGGGAAAGGCAGATGAAGCTGATCGCCGTCAGACCGCCGGCGACCGCAAGCGCGACGCCGTTTTCCGGCGCCCGAAGCGTCGACGCTCAAAGGCAGGCGCAGCGCGAGCAGCGCGGGGATCGCGACATAGGGCGCCTTCAGCGCGACCATCAGGCCGAGACCAGCGCCGGCGACGAGCGCGTAAATCAACGCGACGGGAGAGCGCTCGGCGCGAGCGGCGGAGAGCGCAATGTAGGGAAGCCCGAAACAGAGCGCGAAAAAATCGCGTTCGTCGAACGTGCGCCCCGGCAACAGAACGAGCGCGATCAGCGCCAGCGCATCAAACAAAGGCGCTGGGCGAGGCAACAGGGCGGCGCGCTTCAGGATGGCGCTGGCAAGCGTCGCCGAACCCCAGGCAATCGCGAGACCATAGGCGGCGACCACCATTTCGGGCCGCAGATGCATGAGCCGGGCGGCGATCACCGGCGGCATATAGAGCAGGATTGCCGGAGGCGGGTTGGTCTCGAAGAAGTCGACATAAGGGACCTTGCCGTCGAGCCAGCCCTCGCAAACCGTGATCAGCCAGGACACGTCGCCGAACGCGCCGAAATGAACTTGCATTACAGTTGCGAGCGCGAGCACGGCGAGCGTGACGAAAGCGGGTCTGGCGAGCGTCGCTTCGCCCTTCTGCGAGCGCACTACGGCTCGTGCGAGGCTCACGGCGTCTCTCCGGGCGCGAGCGAGGGGCGAAGGCCGATGAGATCGCGCCGCGCCCAGAGCTCGCCAGGATGATCGGCGACGTCGTTGACCGCGACGAGGCGATAGTCGCGCATCGCCGCGGCGACCGAGGGATCGGACCACAGCGCAGCGTGGAAGCGCGTATTGAGAGGGCCGACGATGATGGCGTCCGGCTTGCGGGTCTCGATGTCGGCGACGAGCCGGTCGCGGTCGGCCTCGATATAGGGCGCAAGCTTCGCCGCGAGCGCCGCGTCGTTGGGGCGCCCGTCCATCAACAGCCGCGCGCCCGAGGTGATGACGAGGTTCGGCACGCTCTGCACCCACTCGGCGCCGACGCGCCGCACCATCGGGTGCACGTAGCCAAAGCTTTCGGTGATCGCCATCACGGTTGGATGGTCGCCAAGGCGCATCAGCGCCCGGCCGAGCGCGTCCGAGGGCTGCGCGCCGGGCATAAAACCCGCCGCGGTCGCGCCAAAGGCCGCCGCGGCGGCAAAGCGCGCGAAGGCCGTCTTGAGGTCATCGGGCGGCCCCGAGCCAGAGCCGTCGCGCGGCAAACGCGGCGATCGCCGCCGCGATCATCGCGACGCCCCAGCGCTCAACGACGAGCCCGAGCGTCAGCGCGAAAATCATGGCGCCGAGCGCGAGCCAGATGTCTTTGGCGGAGGCCCGAGTCCGCTCGAAGGCGAGGCCGGCGAAAAGGGAAGCGAACGCCAGCGCCGGATAGGCCTGATAGAGCCAGCCCTTGCCCTGCGCGTAATAGCCGACGAAGGCGCCGATCGCGGCGAGCGCGGGAATGGCAAGCCTCGGCGCTGCGAGGTCTTCTCCCCCAGCAGCGCGCCAAAGATCATCAGCGCGAGAAAGTCGAGGCCGCCCTCGCTGTGGATCAGTTCGAAGGCGCTTTGCCGGACGGCGAGATAGACGTCCACCAGCGCCGGCAGCATGTTTTGCGCATAGGCGGGGAAGAAGCGCCAGGCGATGAAGGCGTAGCCGAGCGCGACGAGCGCGGCGGCCGGAATTTCGATCATGCCGAGCAGCGCGCGCGGGCCCGCTCGCCACAGCACGTAGAGCGCGGGCAATCCCACGGCGAGCGCATAGGGTGGCTTCAGCGCGACCATCAGCCCGACGCCGAGCCCGGCCAGCGCGGCCGCGCGCCCATCGACCGGGCGCTCTCGTCGCGCGCGCCTCTGCCAGCGCGAGATAGGGAAGCACCAACAAAGCCGCCAGCACGTCGCGCTCCATGAACGCGTCGCCCGGCAGGAACAGGAAGACGGCAAGCGCGACCGCGAAGCCGATGAGGCCGACCGAACGGCCGGCGCGCTTCAGGATCGCGCCGGCGAGCCCGAGCGAGAGCGCTGCTCGCGAGGAAGCCGGAAATGACGACAACGGTTTCGCTCGCAACGCCAAGCGCCCGCGCCAGCCAGACTTCCGGCGCGTAGATCAGCAACGAGGCGGGAGGATTGATTTCGAGAAAGTCGATGTAAGGGCGCTCGCCCGCGAGCCAGCGCTCGTCGAGCATCAACAGCCAGACGACGTCGCCCCAGAGGCCGATGCGGATCTGCCACGCGATCGACAGGGCGAGGATGGCGAGCGCGACGAGGGCGTAAGGGCGAAGCGGCGAAGCGGCGGCGTCTTCGCGAGCGAAGGCTGCGGCGGTCATGGCGGCGTGGAGGTCGGAGCGGTGCGACCGTCATGCCCGGGCTCGGCCCGGGCATCCACGCGGTTCCGCTGCTGCCCCGCGTTCGCTTTTGGCCCGTTCCAATCAAACATCTGCTTTCGCGGCATTCGATCGCGCGACGGCGTGGATGGCCGGGACGAGCCCGGCCATGACGGATCGGCGGGCCGCATGCCTCGCCCCCTCACGCTCTCAGCCGCCGCGGCTCTTCGGCCTCGCTCGCGCCGAAGCCGACCTCGCGGTCGACGAGATAGAGCGGGCGGCGCTTCACTTCGGCGTAGATGCGCCCGACATAGACGCCGAGCATGCCGGTCATCAGCATGTTGGCGCCGCCGAGGAAGGCGACCAGCACGATGGTCGAACTCCAGCCGCGCTCGAAATCGCGCCGCGAGCCACATCGCGATGACGACGAGGCCGTAGAGGATCGCGAGCGTCGACATCGCCGAGACCCGCCCAGAGCGCGACGCGCAACGGCGCGTCGGAGAACGAGACGAGCCCGTTCGCGGCGAGGCGGAACATCTTGGCGAGCGAATATTTGGTTTCGCCCGCCGCGCGCGGCGGCCGGTGGAAGCTCACCACCGCCTGCCGGAAGCCGATCCAGGCGAACATGCCGCGCACGAAGCGCTCGCGCTCGGGCATGGCGAGGAAGGCGTCGAGCGCCTTGCGGTCGACGAGCCGGAAATCGCCGACATTGCGGGGAATGTCGACCTCGCTCAAGCGCGCGATCATCCGGTAGAACAGGTCCGCGGTTAAGCGCTTGAAGGCCGTCTCGCCGTTGCGCGTCAGCCGCTCTGCATAGACGATCTCGAAGCCTTCCTTCCATTTCGCCACCATGTCGATGACGACTTCGGGCGGGTCCTGCAGGTCGGCGTCCATGACGATGACCGCTTGCCCCCTCGCGCGTTCCATGCCCGTCGTGATCGCGATCTGATGGCCGAAATTGCGCGAGAGTTTTATGAAGCGGTAGCGCGCGTCGGCGCGCGCCTTGGCCTCCAACACGATCGGGCTCGTGTCGCGCGAGCCGTCGTCGACGAAGATGACCTCGGCCGGACCGTCGAGCCTGGCGATCAATCGTCGAGCCGCTTCAACAGCAGCGGGATCACCGCCTCTTCGTTGAAGATCGGCAGGACGAGGGAATAGACGGGGGTCATGGCGGGCTCGGTCGCAGGCGCCGAAGGGTAACCGGGCGACCTTTAAGAAACCCGTAAGCGGGACTTCGCCCTTTGAGCGCGATTTGCTAGGAACTGGGCGAGCGACAAGCGCGAGGGGAGCCGCCATGGAATGGGAAAACACGCCGAGTATCGTCGAATGTCGAGGATCGGCGCGGCCAGGGCGGCGGAGGCGGCGGCATTGGGCTCGGCGGCGGCGGGCTCGGCATCGGCGGCGTGTTGCTGATCCTGGCGATCAGCTATTTTACGGGCATCAATCCCTCGATCCTGCTCGGCGGCGCGCGAGGTCGCGACCCGCCACATGCCGCAACAGCAGCAGCAGGTCTCGACCGCGCCGGCGTCGCCCGCCGACAGCCGCAACGTCGAGTCTCGTCCGCCATGTGCTCGGCGAGACCGAGGCCGTCTGGGCCAAAGTGCTGCCCGACCAGAAAGGCGTGAACTACGTCAACCCGAGGCTGGTGCTCTACAGCGGCGCGACCGATTCCGGCTGCGGCGGCGCGCAGGCGGCGATGGGGCCGTTCTATTGCCCGAACGACCAGAAGATCTATCTCGACCTGTCGTTCTTCCGCGACATGCAGACCAAATACGGCGGCGGCGGCGATTTCGCCTATGCGTATGTGATCGCCCACGAGGTCGGCCATCACGTGCAGGACCTGCTCGGCATTCTGGGCAAGGCGGACGCGGCCAAGCAACGCGTCTCGCAGACCCAGGCCAATGCGATCTCGGTGCGCATCGAACTGATGGCCGACTGCCTCGCCGGCGTCTGGGCCGCCAACGCCAACAAGCAATGGAAGCTGATCGACGACGGCGACATCCAGCGCGCGCTCGCCACCGCCCAGGCGATCGGCGACGACCGTCTGCAGACCGCCGCGCGCGGCTATTCCGTGCCCGACAGTTTTACCCACGGCTCGTCGGCGATGCGCCAGAAGTGGCTGACGACCGGCCTGCACAGCGGCCAGGTCGATAGCTGCAACACGTTTGCTCAGTAGATTTTGTTGCCGAGGTCGATGACCTCCGCGGCCGCGGTCCTGGTTCGACAGGCTCACCATGAGGGACCGCGGCTTGAGACGACTCCAAAGGTTTCTTTGGCGCGAAAGCCGGACAGCAAGCAAAGGGCGCGAAAAAGCGCGTTAAAGCTCCAAATTTAAACCGCTATTCTCCAAATTTTTCCAAACAATGCTTTGGCGGAAACGGGCGATTTCAATGGGTTACGCGCGCGGACGCGGCGCTTTTGTTTTAGACCGCGTCTTTGGATTCAATTTTACAAGAACATTTCGTGTTTATATGCGCCTTGGTGGGAGTGTTTGGAATTGTCATAGCGCAACAATATCTGAAAATCAGAAAGTTGTCCAGGCTTTTCTCGGCGAATTCGCATTTCTATTCGACCCCGCCGCTTAGGGGTCCTGTCCGCAGTTTTGTAGCCGAGGTCGGCGACCTCGGCGGCTGCGGTCGGCGACTGCGGCTACAAGGGGCGGCTCAGCCCCGCCGCTCACTGTCGAGATGTGCGAGTTGGGCGGCGGCGTAGCGGCCGCCTTTTTCGGCGCCTTTGGGGATCGCCGCCTCGATCGCCGCGAGGTCGTCGTGGGTCAATTGCAGCGCGCTCGCCGCCGCGGACTCGCTCCATTGCCCGCGTTTTCGCGCGCCGATGAGCGGCGCGATGTCCGGACCTTGGGCCAGCACCCAGGCGATCGCCGTCGCGGCGACGCTAGCCTGGCGCGCCGCGGCGATCCGGCGAAGGGCCTCGACGAGCTTCAGATTGTGATCGAGGTTTTCGCCGACGAAGCGGGTCGCGGCGCCCCGCCCGTCGCGGACCGACTCCCGCGCCTTGCTCCAGTGGCCGGAAATGAGACCCCGCGCCAGCACGCCATAGGCGGTGATGCCGATGCCGAGTTCGCGGCAGGTCGGCAGGATTTCGGCTTCGATGAAGCGCGCGATCAGCGAATATTCGATCTGCAGGTCGGCGATGGGCGCGACCGCCGCCGCGCGCCGGATCGTCTTCGCCCCGACCTCGGAAAGCCCGATGTGGCGCACGTAGCCGGCCTTCACGAGGTCGGCAATGGCGCCGATCGTATCCTCGATCGGCACTTGCGGGTCGAGGCGGGCCGGACGGTAGATGTCGATGTAATCCGTGCCCAGCCGCTTCAGTGTGTAGGCCAAAAAATTGCGGACCGCCTCCGGCCGGGCGTCGTAGCCGACGAAGCCGCCGGAGGGGTCTCGAAGCGCGCCGAACTTGACGCTGATCACGAGCTCGTCGCGCTTCAGCGCCTTCAGCGCCTCGCCGATCAGCATTTCGTTGTGGCCGGCGCCATAGAAATCGCCGGTGTCGAGGAGCGTGACGCCGTCGGAGACCGCAGCGCGCAGCGTCGCGAGGCTCTCGTTGCGGTCCGCCGGTCCGTAGAAATCGGACATGCCCATGCAGCCGAGGCCGAGCTCGGAAACAATCGGACCGGAAGCGCCGAGGCGTCGGGTTTTCATGGGAGTTCTGTCCTCAGGTTGCGTAACGATGCGGACGCGCGACGGCGGCGTCAAGGTTAGTCCTCGTTACCGCCACCATGACCCTCATGCTGAGCCCGTCGAAGCACACTCCAGCGTGGACGACGCGTTGTGCAACCCACCGGTTCCTGGCTTCGGCCGCGGTTCTGGCTGGAGGACGCTTCGACAAGCTCAGCGTGAGGGAGGTGGATGGCGGAAGTCGCTCAAAGGCGACGATTTCCTGAAGACCGGCGCCAGGGCCGGCCTGAGTCGGCCGAAACAAATGCCGAAAGCCAGCGTTTCTCTCCGCACGAGACAACGGAACGGAGACGACGCGATGCCCGGCGTGGCGCGACGAAGCGACCCCGAACTTTGGGATAAAATCAAGCGCGAGGTCACGAGAGGCGAGAAGTGCGGTCGCACCGGGCAATGGTCAGCCCGCAAGGCGCAGCTCGCGGTCGCAAAATACAAGAAGGCGGGCGGCGGCTATATCGGCGCCAAGACTTCCGACAATCACCTGACGCAATGGACGCGTGAGGATTGGGGCGCCAAGTCCGGCCGGACGAGCCGCGAGAGCGGCGAGCGCTATCTGCCGAAAAAGGCGCGCGCCCGCCTGAGCGCTGAGGAATATCAGCGAACCAGCGCCAAGAAGCGTTCGGATACGCGCCAGGGCCGCCAGTTCTCGCGTCAGCCTGAGGACGTCGCCGACAAGGCGGCGGGCGCGCGTCTCGCCGAACTGCCGCTCGTCGAATTGCGCCGCCGCGCCGCGGCCCTTGAGATCGCCGGCCGTTCGCGTATGACCAAGCCGGCGCTGCTCAGGGCGCTGTCGTGACCGTCGACCCCGCCGAAACGCGTCGCCTGTTCGACGAAGCCGTCAACATGGCGCCGGCGGCGCTGCGCAAGTGGCTCGACACCCGCGAGAGCAAGGGCGTCGGCATGACGCCCGGCGGCGGGCTGAAGTCGGAGGGCGCGCGGGGTCACTCCGTCGGCCGCCACATGGGCAAGCGCATCATCGCCATCAAGGCCAAGAAGGCCGGCGATCTCGACGAACAGGACTATGCCGACATGCGAAAAGTCGTCGGCTACGTGCACCGACATACGAACCAGCGCCCGGAGGGCGACGTCACCAACACCAAATGGCGGTGGTCGCTGATGAACTGGGGCCACGATCCGTTGAAGTGAGCTGGCATGAGATGGGCTGACGTCGCGCCTTCGCCTCGCTATAAGCCGGGCCCGAACGCGCCCCCTCTGGCGCCTCCCTCAAGGTCCAAAATGCCGGTTTCCTCCCTTTCCAGCGCCGGGCTCGACCCGCGGCGGCGGCGCATCCTGTTTCGCAGCCGGCGACGGGGCTTGCGCGAGATGGACATCGCGCTCGGCAATTTCGCGGAAAGCGCGCTTCCGGCGCTCAGCGAGGATGAGCTCGCCGAATTCGAGCTTTGGCTCGACCTGCCCGATCCCGACCTGCTCGCCTGGCTGACCGGCGAGGCCGAGCCGCCGGCTGAGATCGACACGCCGCTGTTCCGGCGCCTGCGCGACGCGCCGAGCGAGGCGATCGCCGCGGACCGGTCGATCTCGTGAAGGCCGTTCCCGCCCTCGCGCTGCGTCTTTCCCAGCGCGGCGCCGTCACGCTGGCGCGCGCGCCCGAAGGCTACGACGCCTTCGTCATCGCCGACCTCGTTCGCCAGCTCGCCAAGGACGCGGAGAACCGGCCGGTCGCGCTGGTGTTCGTGGCGCGCGACGGGCTGCGCGCTCAAGCCTTCATCGATGCGTTGTCTTTCGCCGCGCCCGAGATCGAGGCGCTCTATCTGCCCTCCTGGGATTGCCAGCCTTACGATCGCGTCTCGCCGAACGCGGCGATTTCGGCGCAGCGGATGATCGCGCTGGCGCGGCTCGCATCTACCCGCGGCGCACGAGAGCGGCCGCGTGTGCTCGTCGCCTCCGTCAACGCCGTCGCGCAGCGCCTGCCGCCCAAAAGCTTCGTGGCCTACGCCGCCTTGTCGGCCGCGCCTGGAAATGTGCTCGACATGGCCGACCTGGTGCGCTGGCTGGAGGCTAACGCTTCTCTCGCGCCAGCGTCGTCACCGACGTCGGCGATTACGCGCAGCGCGGCGGCATCCTCGACCTCTATCCGCCGGGCCAGCCGGCGCCGATCCGGCTCGATTTTTTCGGCGACACGCTGGAAACGATCCGCACCTTCGATCCCGAGACGCAGCGCACGGTCGGGCAGTTGCGCGCGCTCGATCTCGCGCCGATGAGCGAGGCGCAGCTCACGACGGACACGATCCGCCGCTTCCGGCAGGGCTACGCAGTGGCTTTCGGCGCGCCGCGGCGCGGCGATGCGCTCTATGAGACGCTCAGCGAAGGCCGGCGCGCGATCGGCCTCGAGCACTGGCTGCCGCTGTTCTACGAAAAGCTCGATACTTTATTCGATTATGCCGGCGGCGCGCCTGTCGTGCTCGATGCGCGCGCGGATGAGGCGGCGGAGGCGCGCTTCGCGCAGATCGCCGACTATTTTGGGGCGCGCAAATCCGCGGACGAGGCAGACGCGCACAGCGCCGACTACAAGCCGCTGAAACCAAGCGCGCTCTATCTGACGCCGAATGAATGGAAAGAGAAGCTCAGCGCGGTTCCGCTGGCGCGGCTCTCGCCCTTCGAGGCGCCGCCGGATGCGCTCGACGTGATCGACGCGGGCGGCCGCGTCGGCCGCGACTTCGCGCCAGAGCGCGCGCAGGAAAGCGTCAATGTGTTCGAGGCGGCGGTCGCGCACATCAAGTCGCTGCAAGGCCAGGGCGCAAAAGTGATTGTCGCCGGCTGGAGCGACGGCTCGCGCGAACGGCTCAGCCACGTGCTCGCCGAACACGGCCTCAAACAATTCGAACTCGTCTCCTCGCTGGCTCAAGTCAATTCCGCCCGGCCGGGTGCGCTGCCGCTCGCCGTCATCGCCATGGAGCATGGCTTCGAGGCGCCGGGCCTGGCGATCGTCGGCGAGCAGGATATTTTGGGCGACCGTCTCGTCAGGCAGTCGAAGCGCAAGCGCCGCGCGCAGGATGTGTTGCAGGAAGCCTCCGCGCTCAGCGCCGGCGATCTCGTCGTCCACATCGATCACGGCGTTGGCCGCTTCGTCGGCCTGAAGACCATCGAGGCGGCGGGCGCGCCGCATGATTGTCTGGAGCTCCACTACGCCGGCGGCGACAGATTGTTCCTGCCGGTCGAGAATCTGGAGCTGCTGTCGCGCTACGGTTCGGAGACCGGCGAGCTCGACAAGCTCGGCGGCGCGGGCTGGCAGAACCGTAAGGCGCGGCTGAAGAAGCGCGTGCGCGAGATGGCGGCGGAACTGGTGCGCGTCGCGGCGCAGCGGCTCACCCGTCAGGCGCCGCGGCTCATTCCGCCCGAAGGCATGTTCGACGAATTCTGCGCGCGCTTTCCCTATGACGAGACGCAGGATCAGGATCAGGCGATCGATGCGACGCTCGACGATCTCGCCGCTGGGCGGCCGATGGACCGGCTGGTCTGCGGCGACGTCGGCTTCGGCAAGACGGAGGTCGCGCTGCGCGCCGCCTTCGCGGCTTCAATCAATGGCAAACAGACGGCGGTCGTCGTGCCGACGACGCTGCTCGCGCGCCAGCATTTCCGCAATTTCCAGAGCCGGTTCGCGGGCCTGCCGATCCGCATCGGGCAATTGTCGCGCATGGTTCCCTCGGCCGAGCAGCGCGAGACCAAGAAGGGGCTCGCCGAGGGCGGCGTCGACATCGTCATTGGCACGCACGCCGTGCTCGGCAAGACCGTCGAGTTCAAGGACCTCGGCCTCGTAGTGATCGACGAGGAGCAGCATTTCGGCGTCGCTCACAAGGAGCGGCTCAAGGATTTACGCGCCGAAGTGCATGTGCTCACCCTCAGCGCGACGCCGATTCCGCGCACGCTGCAGCTCGCCATGACCGGCGTGCGCGATCTCTCGATCATCGCGACGCCGCCGGTCGACCGGCTCGCCGTGCGCACTTTCGTTTCGCCGTTCGATTCGCTGATCGTGCGCGAGGCGCTGCTGCGCGAGCGCTATCGCGGCGGCCAGAGCTTTTATGTCTGTCCGCGCATCGAAGATCTCGACGAATGCGCGGCGTTCCTTCGCCAGAACGCGCCGGAGTGCAAGTTCGTCATCGCGCACGGCCAGCTCGCGGCAAGTGAGCTCGAGGACAAGATCGGCGCCTTCTACGATGGCAAATACGACATCCTGCTGTCGACCTCGATCGTCGAGTCGGGGCTCGACATTCCCCGCGCCAATACGCTGATCGTGCATCGCGCTGATATGTTCGGCCTCGCGCAGCTCTATCAGTTGCGCGGCCGGGTCGGGCGAGCAAAGACCCGCGCCTATGCCTTGTTCACGACGCCCGCCGGCAAGCCGATCACGCCGCAGGCGGAGAAGCGGCTGCATGCGCTGCAATCGCTCGATACGCTGGGCGCCGGTTTCCAGCTTGCGAGCCAGGACCTTGATCTGCGCGGCGCAGGCAATCTGCTCGGCGAGGAACAGTCGGGCCACATCAAGGAAGTTGGCTACGAGCTTTATCAGCAGATGGTGCAGGACGCCGTCGAGCGCCTGAAGAGCGGCGAGGAGGAGCCGGCGCAGGATCTTTGGTCGCCCTCGATCTCGCTGGGCTCGCCCGTCACCATCCCTGAAAGCTACATCCCCGATCTCGCGACGCGGCTGTCGCTCTATCGCCGGCTCTCCGCGCTCGAGGAAGAGGCGGATATCGAGTCGATGGGCGCCGAGATCGTCGACCGCTTCGGGCCGCCGCCGGACGAAGTCGACCTGCTGTTGAAGCTGGTGCGCATAAAATCGCTCTGCCGCGTCGCCAATGTCGAAAAACTCGATGCGGGCGCGAAGGGCATGACGCTCGCCTTCCGCGACAATTCCTTCGCCAACCCCGCCGCTCTCGTCAAATGGGTGACCGCGAACGAGAATGCGCGGGTCCGCCCCGACATGAGGATCGTCGTCAGTGGCGACTTCGAGGCGCTGAAGGACCGGCTCGACGGGGCGCTCGCGACAATGCGGGAGGTTGCGCGGCTTTCGAAGAAGAAGGGGTGAGAGCGAGAGTTGGAACCGCCCTCACCCCAGCCCTCTCCCGCAAGCGGGAGAGGGGGCTCCAAGGCGCCGTGAAACCCTTCTCCCGTTTACGGGAGAAGGTGGCGCGAAGCGCCGGATGAGGGGAAGCCGTAATCGCAGTTGATGATCGTTTACGCTGGCTGATCAAGAGCCGAGCGCATGAACCCGAACTGTATCAGGCGACGCCCCCAACAGAAATCGCGGCCTTGCCGATCGCCGGTCTCTGCGATATGCAGCCACAACTATTGCGCGTGAACTCGCGCCAAACATATTCGCGACGGGGGGCCGCGAGCGATGTCGAATTGGCTTTCGCTACCAGTCAGGTTTGTCATCGGAATCATAAGCCTGATCGTTGTGCTGCTCGTCCTGGACTTCATTCATGATCGCAATACCGAGATCGTTGTCGCTTGCCTCGGCCTGCTCTACGGCTTCATCTTCGTGACTTCGCGACGCTGGCAATATTATGGGCTCAACACGATGTCGCTGTTCGGTGTGACGGTTTCTTGGCTGGATTCAGCGCCGCACGATCAGGCGACGCGCGAGCGCCTGAAGCTGCCGCTCGGGCGGAGCTACGTGGTGATGTCGATCGTCTTCGCCGTGCTCGTCGAACTTCTGTGCGCGTTTCGTCTGCTGACTTCGCTGATCGGCCACGGCTGGGACCGGCTGTCGGGGCCGCTTCATGTCGTGCTCGACTGGCCGCCGCTGCACGTCGCCGCGCTCTGGCTCGATCGGCTGTGAACCAATGACCCGCAAGTCCCCGCGCGACATGAGGCCGCGAAAGCCCGAGCGGGCCGAGCCAAGGCCGCAACGCCACGAACGTCACGGCGGCGGCGACGTTGCGCGCCTCTATGGCTTTCATTCCGTGCTCGCCGCCTTGCGCGCGCCACGACGCCAGCTCATCCGGCTCTATGCGACGAGCGCGGCGGCCGAGCGTCTTCAACTGGAGATCGCCGCGAAGGGCGTGGAGACGAAGATCGTCACGGCCGAAGAGATCGCCCAGCGCCTGCCGCGCGACGCGGTGCATCAGGGGCTGCTGCTCGAGGCGCGTCCGCTCGAGCCGATCGACATTTCGGAACTGCCCGAGCGCGGCCTCGTGCTGGCGCTCGATCAGGTGACCGATCCTCATAACGTCGGCGCGATCCTGCGCACGGCCGCGGCTTTCGCGGTCGACGGGCTCATCGTCACCGAGCGCCATTCGCCGGAATTTTCGGGCGCGCTGGCGAAGTCCGCTTCCGGCGGGCTCGAGCACGTGCCTTTGTGCAGCGTCGTCAATCTGTCGCGCGCGCTCGAGGAACTCGGCGATATGGGTTACCTGCGGGTCGGTTTGGATTCCGAGGCGCCGCAGAACCTCGACGAGATCGATTTGCAGCGCCCCGTTGCGCTGGTTCTCGGCGCGGAGGACAAGGGATTGCGCCGCCTGACGCGCGAAAAATGCGATGTGCTGGCGAAGCTCGAACTGCCCGGCGCGATCCGCAGCCTCAACGTCTCGAACGCCGCCGCGATCGCGCTGGCGCTAGTCAACCGAAAACTCAGTTCCCGGACCTAGACGGGACGTTCCCGCCCGGCATCTTGAGGTCCGGCACGTTCTTGGCGGAGCTCAGGTCGTAGCTCTTGTTCTTCAGCGGATCGAGCGCGGTGCCTTCGGAGGCGTCGTAAATGGCGACCTTGCCGGCGGGCAGGTTCGGCGAGGGCGTCGGCGGCTGCGCTGGCGGCGTCGGCTGCGCCGAGGCGATCGCGCCGAAACCGTATTTGACCTCGTTGGCCTTCTGCTCGGCGAGCGCGGCGGCCGACATCGGCGCGCTCGCCACCGGGCCGGCAGTCCCCGGCGGTTGATCGCCGAAGGTTACCACGTCGGGCGCGTCGTTGACGCCGGTGATGACGGCGCCGAGCGAATCGATCGTCTTGGCCGACGACATGCCCTGAAGGGTGAGCGCTCCGCCGGCCGCGAACATGGCCTGCTGCTTGGCGCGAGAATCGCCGAGCCTGGCGAGCTTGGCCGTCATCGCCTTCTGCTTGCTGTCGGGTTTTCCGGACGGCGCCGCTGAGTCAGCCCCAAGCGCGCCGAAGGCGGCATAGTCGAACTTGCGCACCGCTTCCGGCGGCACATAGCCGAACTCGTCGAGATTGTCGCCGTCGACCGCGCCCCGCGTGATCGGCGCCGGCGCGCCCGGCGGTCCGGCGTCGGGCGCAACCTTGTCCTTGGCGTCCTGCTCGATCTGGCGCCAGTGCGCGACGTTCTTCAGATGCTGGTCGAGGGTCGAAGCGAAGGCGTGGCCGCCGGTCCCGTCGGCGACGAAATAGAGGTCCGTGCCCTTGGCCGGATTGGCGGCGGCCTCGAGCGCCGCCTTGCCGGGATTGCAGATCGGGCCCGGCGGCAGGCCGTCAATGATATAGGTGTTGTACTGGGTCGACTGGTTGAGGTCGGCCTTGGAGATCGGGCGGCCGAGCGTGCCCTTGCCGAACACCAGCCCGTAGACGATCGTCGGGTCCGACTGCAGCTTCATGTGCTTCTGCAGGCGATTGACGAACACCCCGGCGACGCGCGGCCGCTCGTCGGCCTTGCCGGTCTCCTTCTCGACGATCGAAGCGAGCGTCACGAGTTCGCCCGGCGACTTGATCGGCAGGTCGCTGGCGCGGCGCTTCCAGACTTCGTCGACGAGCTTGTCCTTGGCCTTGGCCATGCGGGCGAGCATGGCGCTGCGCGTATCGCCGCGCTCGAAGAAGTAAGTGTCCGGCAGCAGCGAGCCTTCGTGCGGCGTTTCCTTGACGTCGCCGGTGAAAGCCTCCTCGTCGCGCAGGCGCTGGACGATCTGTTCGCTCGTCAAGCCTTCAGGCACGGAGAACTTGTGCTGCACGACCTTGTGCGACAGCAAGAGCGCCTCGACATCGCGCAGGCTCGAATGCGCCTTGACCTCATATTCGCCGCGCTTGAGGCCGCTGCGCGAACCATCGAGCAGCGTCATGACCGAGAACAGGATCGAACTGTCGATCACGCCGGCGCGTTCGAGCTGGTCGCCGATCGGCCCGCCGTCGTCTTCGCGCGTCAGCAGAACGACCTTGTCCTCGGCGAGCGGGCCGGCTCTATTGATCTCGAGCAGCGCCGCGGTGAAGCCGCCGAGGCCGATGATGGCGCCGACCAGCACGAAGGACAGCAGCGCGCTGAACAGGCCGAGGCCGGAGCGGCGTCGGCGGCGTTTTGGCGGCGGCGGCGGGGCGGCGGGTTTTTGCTCGCGCGGCGGCTTCGGGCCGCTGCGAAACAGGCTGGCGCGCAGGCCTCTGACTCCGGAAGGCGGGTCCGACTTGTCGGTCATGAGGTTAGTCGAAACTCCCGGCAGATGGGCGCGCCACTCTCCATTGTAACGTGCTTTATGTCCAAAAGACGAGAGCGAGGCCTCGTCAGTTTACGCGCCGGAAGATTACCGAGGCGTTCGTGCCGCCGAAGCCAAAGGAGTTCGACAGCGCCACGTTGATCTCGCGCTTGCGCGCCTTATGCGGCACGAGGTCGATCGCGGTTTCCACCGAGGGGTTGTCGAGATTGAGCGTCGGCGGCGCGAGGCCGTCGCGGATCGCCAAGATCGAAAAGATCGCCTCGACCGCGCCGGCCGCGCCGAGCAGATGGCCTATCGCCGACTTCGTCGAGGACATCGAAACGCGGGCGGCGGTATTGCCGAGCAGGCGCTCGACAGCGCGCAATTCGATCTCGTCGCCGACCGGCGTCGAGGTGCCGTGCGCGTTGACGTAATCGATGTCGCCCGGCGACAGGCCGGCGCGTTTCAGCGCCGCCGACATCGAGCGAAACCCGCCGTCGCCGTCAGGCGAGGGAGAGGTGATGTGATAGGCGTCTCCGGAGAGCCCATAACCGACGATCTCGGCATAGATCTTCGCGCCGCGCGCCTTGGCGTGCTCGTAGTCCTCGAGCACCACGCAGCCGGCGCCTTCGCCCATCACGAAGCCGTCGCGATCCTTGTCATAGGGGCGCGAGCCCTGCTTCGGGCGGTCGTTGAATCCTGTGGACAACGCGCGGCAGGCGGCAAAGCCCGCCAGCGCCAGCCGGCAGACCGCCAATTCCGTGCCGCCGGCCACCATGACCGTCGCATCGCCGAGCGCGATGAGACGCGCCGCGTCGCCGATCGCGTGCGCGCCGGTCGAGCATGCGGTCACGACCGAATGATTTGGCCCTTTCAGATGGTGCTGGATCGAAACATGCCCGCTCGCCAGATTGATGAGGCGTCCGGGAATGAAGAACGGCGAGACGCGCCGCGGCCCTTTCTCATGCAGCAGCACAGCCGTCTCGGCGATGCCGTCGAGGCCGCCGATCCCGGAGCCGATCAGCACACCGGTCTCGCATTCCTCTTCATAGGTTTTCGGCGCCCAATCCGCGTCCTTCAGCGCCTGCGTCGCCGCGGCGACGGCGTAGACGATGTACGGATCGACGCGCCGCTGCTCCTTGGGCTCCATCCACTCGTCGGGCCGGAACGCGTCCGGCGCCGAGCCTAGCGGAACCTGCGCCGCGATCTGGCAGGGCAGGTCGGAGACATTGAAGCTTTCCACGCGCGCCGCCGCCGACTCGCCCGCGATCAGGCGCCGCCAGGTCGCTTCGACGCCGTTCGCCAGCGGCGAAACCATGCCGAGCCCGGTGACGACAACACGCTTCATCATGGAGAAACCCCGAATCCCGCTTCGACGCTGCGACCGCGCGAACTCTCCTCTGGCGTCAGATGCAAAGAGGGCCGGACCCCGTCCGGCCTATTCGCTGCAAGCGCGCGAAGCGGCGCATTTTTTACGCGCGCGGCGGGCAGTATCCCGCGCTACTTCGCGGAATTCTTTTCCAGGAACTTGATCGCGTCCCCGACGGTGACGATCGTCTCGGCCTGATCGTCGGGGATTTCCACTCCGAATTCTTCCTCGAACGCCATCACGAGTTCGACGGTGTCGAGCGAGTCGGCGCCGAGATCGTCGATGAAATTCGCGTTCTCGACGACCTTGTCCGCCTCTACGCCGAGGTGCTCGACGACGATCTTCTTAACCCGCTCCGCCACATCGCTCATAGATATGATCCTTTTGTCCCCTGTCGGCCGGCGTGTGCCAGGCCTGTTTGATCCTCAAGCGCGCCAGCCGCCGCAGGCCGCCCTTTTGGGAGCCGTCCCGGCGGCGCGCTGGTGAATTCTTGGCCGCTCTCTAGAAGATTTCCCCCGGCGGTCAACTCCCCTTGCGGATCAGGTCGCCCCCAAGTTTGACGCCCAGAGCGGCTCGATAGCATATCTCCTTACATGTGGCGAGTGCTGGGCGAGATCGCGTCGGGCGCAGCATAAGGAGGCGTAATCGGCTCAAATCATTGCCATTCCGCCATTGATGTGAAGGGTCTGGCCGGTAACGTAGCCAGCCTCCGCGCTCGCCAGATAGACCGCCGCCGCCCCGATATCGGCCCCGATTCCCAGCCGGCCCATAGGGACGCTCGCCAGAATCGCCTCCTTCTGCTTGTCGTTCAGCGCCGCCGTCATCGGGCTTTCGATGAAGCCCGGAGCGATGCAGTTGACGGTGATGCCGCGACTCGCGACCTCCGCGGCCAGCGCCTTCGACATGCCGATCATCCCGGCCTTCGCGGCTGCGTAATTGCCCTGCCCCGGATTCCCGGTGACGCCGACGACCGAGGTGATGCCGATGATGCGCCCGTGGCGGCGGCGCATCATGCCCTTCAGCGCGGCGCGCGACAGGCGGAACGCCGCGGTGAGGTTGACGGCGATCACCTGATCCCATTCCGCATCCTTCATGCGCATGAACAGGTTGTCGCGCGTCACGCCGGCATTGTTGACGAGAATGTCGAGCTGACCTAGCGCCGCCTCGGCCGCCGGCAGAAGCGCCTCGACCGCCGCGGAATCGCCGAGGTCACAGACAAGGACGTGCGTGCGCTCCCCCAACTCGGAAGCAAGCGCATCCAGCGCCTCGCGGCGCGTGCCAGAAAGCGCGACGCTCGCGCCTTGTGCATGCAGGGCGCGCGCAATCGCTCCGCCGAGTCCGCCTGACGCGCCGGTGACGAGGGCTGATTTGCCAGTGAGGTCGAACATTTTGGAGCTCCGGGTTTCGGCAGTCGGCAGTCGGCAGTCGGAAATGAGGGGGTGCGTGTTTGATCGATCGGCGGCGCTTGTTCGTCCCGGCGCGGCCCCTACTACCGACTGCCGACTGCCGACTGCCGATACCCCTCGACATCCGCCGGCGTCCCAACGCTGACAGCGCTCGCGTTCTCCGCAATGCGCTTGACGAGGCCGGCCAGCACTTTGCCGGCGCCGATTTCGACGAATCTCGTCACGCCCTTCCTGGCCATGAAGGCGATGCTTTCGCGCCAGCGCACCGTGCCGGTCACTTGCATCACGAGGTTCTGACGGATCATTTCGGGATCGTTCATCGGCCCGGCGAAAACATTCGCGACGACGGGAACGAACGGCTGGAGGATTCGCGCGTTGGCGAGCGCCTCGCGCATCGCCTCGGCCGCCGGCCGCATCAGCTCGCAATGGAAGGGCGCCGAGACCGGCAAGGACAGCGCGCGCTTAGCGCCCTTCTGTTTGGCGATCTCCATCGCCTTCTCGACGGCCGCCTTGGCGCCGGAAATGACGACCTGCCCGCCGCCATTGTCGTTCGCGGCCTGACAGACCGCGCCTGTTTCTCTGGAGGCCGCCGCGGCGGCCTCGGTGACGGCCGGGAGATCGAGCCCAAGAATGGCGGCCATCGCCCCCTCGCCTACCGGGACGGCCTTCTGCATGGCGCTGCCGCGGATGCGGAGCAACTTCGCGGCGTCCTCGATTGACAGCGAGCGGGCGGCGCAAAGCGCGGAATATTCGCCGAGCGAATGGCCAGCGACGAATTCTGCGTCGCGCGGCACGTCGAGGCCAGCGCGTTGCTCCAACGCTGCGAGCGCGGCGAGGCTCGTCGCCATCAGGGCGGGCTGCGCGTTGGCGGTCAGCGTCAGCTCCGCCTCCGGCCCCTCGAATATGATGCGGCTGAGATTTTCGCCGAGCGCGGCGTCGACGCGCTCAAATACCTCGCGCGATTCCGGAAACGCGTCAAAGAGCGCCTTTCCCATGCCGACGGTTTGCGAGCCCTGACCTGGAAACACCAGCGCCGTCGTCATCCCGTCCCCGCCTCCCCGTCCGCCAAAGTCGGCGGGAGGAACACTTAACGCGCTGGAGAGTCAAGTTCGGGAGCGCGATCAGGCCCTTTGCAGCTTGACGCCCGCGAGGTTTCCGTTGCGCCAGACCACATGCGCCTCGCCAAGGATGTTGGTGGTCTCTTTCTGCAGGATGAACCGGTCCGGGAGGGCGCCGCCGCTCTGCGCGCGCACCATCGCGCCCGTCTCCGTCATGTCGATAATCTTGCAATCAATGACCGGCAGGACGCCGCCAGGATCGGCCCACATGCTGGCGCCGCTGGAGCGCCGCGTCGCGCGACGACGATCCGTCTCTTTCGTGCCGTCATAGGCGTTGTCCAAGGCTTTGACTCCGGCCGCCGAATGTTCCTGAAACGAACCAAACACTCCAAGTCGGACGTAAAGATTGGCTTGCGAAAATCACTACAATTTTAGCGAAATCGTGCTTTTCCGAGCATCGCCGTTGGGGCAGTGCTACGATCGCGCGCGTCCCTCGATTCGGGGGCATCAGACAAAGGCGGGCGTAGCGATTGACGGCGGCTCCAGGCAAGTCTTGCGGCGAGTGCACGATGTGCTGCACGGCGCTCGAAATCGAGGAACTGAAGAAGCCCGCCGGGCCGCCCTGCCCGAACTGCATCAGCACCGGAGGCTGCCGCATTTACGAGAGCCGCCCGTCCGTGTGTCGCGACTTCGAATGCGAATGGCTGAGGCAGCGCGACCTGCCTCGCCCGTTCCGGCCAGACAGGATCGGCGTGATCTTCATGGAGGCGCATGACGCCGACGAATTTCGCGCCGTCTGCGGACCCGAGCGGCCGCTCGCCTGGCGTCAGCCGCATGTGTTCGCCCATCTGGTGCGCGTCGCCAAGAGCGGCCGCACGGTCGTCGCCAAGGCGGGCTTGAGCTCCTGGCGGATTTTCGGCTCGGGACAGTGGGGTCCGACCGTCTAGGGCGCCCAAAAGTTGGGCGAACGCCATTTTCAGGCTTCGCCTGCGACTTCGAATCCCCGTTAAGGCATGGCGTGGCCGAAAAACCGATGCTAAGGAGCCGCGAATTGCTTGGCTGAACGGCTCAGGCAGGCCCGCGAAGGGGCGATTGAGCACGGGCGACGCGCCAGGAAGGATATTGAAACGCCATGAAGAAGATTGAGGCGATCATCAAGCCTTTCAAACTGGACGAGGTCAAAGAGGCGCTGCAGGAAGCCGGCGTTCAGGGCATCACCGTTCTCGAGGCCAAGGGTTTTGGCCGGCAGAAAGGCCACACCGAGCTTTATCGCGGCGCCGAATATGTGGTCGATTTCCTTCCCAAGGTGAAGGTCGAGGTCGTCGTGACCGACGAGAATCTGGCCAACGCGGTCGAAGCCATTCGCAAGGCCGCGCAGACCGGCCGTATCGGCGACGGCAAGATTTTCGTCTCCACGATCGACGAGGCGATCCGCATCCGCACCGGCGAGACCGGCGCCGACGCAGTCTGAAACGAGCCGACTCCCCATTTGAAGTTTTCACGGAGCTTCCCGCCGTTCCTGCGTCGGGGGGAATACAAACGTAAAACAATCAAGAGGTGTGCACCATGAAGACCGCCAAGGAAGTGCTCAAGGCGATCAAGGACAATGACGTAAAATATGTCGATTTGCGCTTCACCGATCCGCGCGGCAAGTGGCAGCACGTCACTTTCGATCAGACGCTGATCGACGAGGAGGCGTTCGCCGACGGCCTGATGTTCGACGGCTCGTCGATCGCCGGCTGGAAGGCGATCAACGAATCCGACATGACGCTGATGCCCGACCCGACGACGGCCTGCATGGACCCGTTCTTCGCGTCTTCTACCATGGTCGTCACCTGCGACATTCTGGATCCGGCGTCCGGCCAGCCCTACAACCGCGATCCGCGCGGCATCGCCAAGAAGGCCGAAGCCTATCTGAAGTCGACCGGCCTCGGCGACACCGCTTCGTTCGGCCCTGAGGCCGAATTCTTCGTGTTCGACGACGTGCGCTTCAAGGCCGATCCCTACAACACCGGCTTCCAGCTCGATTCCAACGAACTGCCGATCAACTCCGACGCCATTCTCGAGGGCGGCAATCTTGGCCATCGCGTGCGCACCAAGGGCGGCTATTTCCCGGTGCCCCCGCAGGACTCGGGCCAGGACATGCGCGGAGAAATGCTCTCCTCGATGGCGCAGATGGGCGCGATCGTGGAGAAGCACCATCACGAAGTCGCTTCCGCCCAGCATGAGCTCGGCCTGAAGTTCGGTCCGCTGACCACGATGGCCGACCACATGCAGATCTACAAATACTGCATCCACATGGTCGCGCAGAGCTACGGCAAGACGGCGACCTTCATGCCGAAGCCGGTCTACGGCGACAACGGCTCGGGCATGCACGTCCACCAGTCGATCTGGAAGGCCGGCAAGCCGGTCATGGCCGGCAATCTCTACGCCGACCTCAGCCAGGAATGCCTGTGGTACATCGGCGGCATCATCAGGCACGCCAAGGCGCTGAACGGCTTCACCAACCCGTCGACCAACAGCTACAAGCGCCTGGTTCCCGGCTTCGAGGCGCCCGTTCTGCTCGCCTATTCGGCGCGCAACCGCTCGGCCTCGTGCCGCATCCCGTGGACGGCCAACCCGAAGGCCAAGCGCGTAGAAGTGCGGTTCCCCGATCCGATGGCTAACCCCTATCTCGCCTTCGCCGCCATGCTGATGGCCGGCCTCGACGGCATCCAGAACAAGATCGATCCCGGCGAAGCGATGGACAAGGACCTCTACGACCTGCCGCCGCGCGAACTCCGGAAGATCCCGACCGTCTGCGGCTCGCTGCGCGAGGCGCTCAACAATCTTTCGCGCGATCGCGCCTTCCTGAAGTCCGGCGACGTGTTCAGCGACGACTTCATCGACAGCTATATCGAGTTGAAGATGCAGGACGTGCATCGCTTCGAGATGACGCCGCACCCGGTCGAGTTCGAGATGTATTACTCGTACTGATCCCCCCTCTCCCGCCCGGGAGAGGGGCCGGGGGTGAGGGTGGTGTGATCGGCGGCGGGGGTGTTCCCCTCACCCCTGCCCCTCTCCCTTTGGGAGAGGGGTTCGGCCCTCAGTTGACCAGCTTGCACATGCCTGTCTCTTCGTGATGCGCATTCGTGTCGTGGCCGACGACATAGGCGGTCGAGCCCTCGGTCAGCGAATAGAGGCCCGTCTTCCGGTCGATTTCCACGGCGCCGTTCTTCGGATCTTCCGTGGCCGACAGCGTATCCTCGTCGAACCGCGCGACGACGGTGATTTCGTTGTTGACGGAAATGCGCCATTGGCGCTCGTGGATCGCCTTCAACGCCCCGCCCTCGTCCTTGGCGGCGAGATCGACCAGGAACGGGCCCGAGATTTTCCAATGCGCTGTGTGCGGCGTCTGGTCGGTGCGCGTCGTGTAAGTGCAGATCCACTCTTTCGGCCAGTTCGGGTCCTCGGTCTGCGCGTGCGCCCTTCCCGCGAAGCCCGCGGGCGCCGCCAAAACCAGGGCCATCATCCACAAATGCAGCTTCATACGTTTGGCGCCTCGCGTTGCCGACCCGAGCGGCCGCGGACGGCGCGCTTAGGGCGGTTTGCTCCTCGTTTTGCCCCTCTCTTGGTCGATCCCGCGGCCTGTGGCAATATTCCCCTGAGCTTCCAGGGAGGACTTACCATGCGTCGCGCCGCCGCTTTTCTCTGCCTCCCTCTTGTAGTCGCGCCGCTCGCGGCGCGAGCCGAAACCCCGGTCGAGCGCGGCCACTATCTCGTCGTCATCGCCGGCTGCGGCGATTGCCACACGCCGGGCGGTCTGCTCGGATCGCCCGACAAGAAGCGTCTGCTCGGCGGCTCCGACGTCGGCTTCGGCGATCCGGCTTCCGGGGTCGTGATCGGCGGCAACCTGACCCCCGACAAGGCGACGGGCCTCGGCAAATTGACGGGGCAGCAGATCCGCGACGCCTTCACCAAGGGCGAGATGCCCGACGGCCGAAAACTTTCCCCGATCATGCCCTGGCCGACCTTCGCGCAGATGACGCCGCAGGACGCGATGGCGGTCGCCGCCTACCTGCAAAGCCTGCCGCCCGTCAGCAACGCGATTCCCGGCCCCTACAAGGCGGGGGAGACGCCGGCCGTTCCCTATATTTCGGTCACCTTGCCCACGGCCGCCTATATGGAGCTGCCCAAGCCCAAATAATCTGTCTGAGATCAAAGACGTCTGCCGCCCGTTCGCGCATCCTCCCGATTCGAATGCGAGGAGGGAAAGGTGGCAGGATTTTCGGTTGGGGCGGGGCGCGCCGCCGCTGTGACGGCGTGGGGGCTCGCCGTCATGGCGGCGGCGCAAGGGCTCGCCGCGGATGCCAGCCATGGCGAGCAACTCGCCAAGCGCTGGTGCGCGGCCTGCCACCTTGTCGCCGACGATCAGCAGCACGCCGCCGACAACGTGCCGACCTTCGCGTCGGTGGGCCGGCGGCCGGGCATCACGGCGGACCGAATTGCGCGTTTCCTGCGCAATCCGCATCCCAAAATGCCGGACATGCAATTGTCGCGCAGCGAGTCCGCCGACCTCGCCGCCTATATCGTGAGCCTCGGGAAATAGCAGGGTTTCGCGGATGCGGCGTCTACGGCGCGTAGGCGCTGCAGGACGCGTCGAGCAGGTCTTCGGCGGAAACCTCGAACCGTCGGCCAACCTGGTCGGGGAACGCAAGCAGCACGAATTCCTGGCCCTTTTCTGTGGGCGCCGGGGCCACCAGCAGGGTCGTCTTCAGGAGTTGGTCGCCAAACTTCTGGTAGGCGAGCTGGAACGGGGCGACCTCGGCAAGGGTCGTCGACCCTGTGCGATAGATCCAGGCGGAGGTTCTCGGCAGCGGATCGTCGGCGAGCCTCATCCAGTCGCCAACGGGCGCCGCGGCGACGGCCTTGACGATCTCCGCTTTCAGGCGCGGCCTTGGGCAGCCGATATGAAAGTGCAACTGGTCCTGGGTCCGCACGTAACGCGAGTTGACGGCGAGCGCCATCGAGTCCGGCTCCCGCGCCGCCCGTTCGCCGTTCAGCGCGAGTTCGCGATGGCGCCAGGCGTCGACGAAGTAATTCGGCGCTTCCGCCGATCTGAGCCACGGGTCCTCGAGGCCGGGAATGCGGCGGGTCGGCGAGAGAATGGTGTCCGGTCGGCCAACGGGCGGACGCAGGATCGCGTAACCCTGGGCCTCGCCTCGGCTGAGGTCGACATAAAGGCAGGGAAAGGGCGATCCGGTGGTCTCCGAGTCCAGCACGCAGCTTTGGACCACAGGCCACAAAGCCTGTCGCCGCTCGGCGGCGAGCGCAGCAATTGCGCCGATCGCAATGAGACCAACGAAAGCCCTCGCCGCGACCTTCACGGCGCGGATCCCCCGCTCCTGCGCAGTCATCGCCTGCGCAAGAAATCCGCGACCGCCTGTAACTTGAGACAACGCCAAACCTTCTTTTTACGCGCCAGGGTTTCGCTTACGGTCCGGCCCGCCGCGCCAACCTAACCAGGCTTTCCCAAACATCCCCTTTCCACGCCGACGGGAACGGCATAGAAAGCCCGCCTTTCCACCTGCATCAGTGGCGCCAAAGGCGGCGCCGGAGACGAGAGATGGCCAAGCCGCGCACGCTTTACGACAAGATCTGGGACGACCACGTGATCGAGACCACGGGGGGAACGAGCCTTATCTATATCGACCGCCATCTTGTCCATGAAGTGACGAGCCCGCAGGCTTTCGAGGGCTTGCGCATGTCCGGCCGCAAGGTCCGCGCGCCGGAGAAGACGCTCGCCGTCGTCGACCACAACATCCAGACCACCGACCGCTCGGCCGGCATCGCCGACCCCGAGAGCCGCCAGCAGGTCGAGACGCTGGCCGCCAACGCGCGCGAATTCGGCATTGAATATTATGACGAATTCGACCGCCGCCAGGGCGTCGTCCACATCATCGGCCCCGAGCAGGGCTTCACCTTGCCGGGCACGACGATCGTCTGCGGCGACAGCCACACCTCCACCCATGGCGCGTTCGGCGCGCTGGCCCACGGCATCGGCACGTCCGAGGTCGAGCATGTGCTGGCGACCCAGACGCTCATCCAGTCCAAGGCCAGGAACATGAAGGTGGAGGTGACGGGCGCGCTGCACGACGGCGTCACCGCCAAGGACATCATCCTCGCGATCATCGGCCAGATCGGCACGGCTGGGCGGCACCGGTCATGTGATCGAATATTGCGGGCCGGCGATCGAGGCCCTGTCGATGGAAGGCCGCATGACGGTCTGCAACATGTCGATCGAAGGCGGCGCGCGCGCAGGCATGGTCGCGCCCGATGAAAAAACCTTCGCCTATCTGAAGGATCGGCCGAAGTCGCCGAAGGGCGCGCTCTGGGATCAGGCCCGCCGCTACTGGGATTCGTTGCGCACGGATGACGGGGCGCATTTTGATGAAATTATCAAGCTGGACGCCGGCGCTTTGCCGCCGATCGTCACCTGGGGCACGAGCCCGCAGGACGTGACGACCATCGCCGGCGTCGTGCCGCGCATCGAGGACGGCGCGACGGAGGCGAAACGCGCCTCGATCAAGCGCGCGCTCGAATATATGGGCCTTCATGGCGGCGAGAAGATCACCGATCTCGCCCTAGACCGGGTGTTCATCGGCTCCTGCACCAACGGCCGGATCGAGGATTTGCGCGCCGTCGCAAAGATCGTCGAGGGCCGCAAGGTATCCGAGCGCGTCAACGCCATGATCGTGCCCGGCTCGGGCCTCGTGAAGGAGCAGGCGGAGGCCGAAGGCCTGGACGCGATCTTCAAGGCCGCCGGCTTCGAGTGGCGCGAGCCCGGCTGCTCGATGTGCCTCGCCATGAACCCCGACAAGCTCAATCCCGGCGAGCGCTGCGCTTCAACCTCGAACCGCAATTTCGAAGGCCGGCAAGGCTACAAGGGCAGAACGCATCTGGTTTCGCCGGCGATGGCGGCGGCCGCGGCGATTGCGGGAAGGTTCGTGGATGTGAGGGAGTTTCGCTGACCCGCTGTGGCCGAGGCCGCTGGCCTCGGCGAAAGAACTCATTTGGCTCTCACCAAACGCGCCCACTGTCATCCCCGCGAACGCGGGGATCCAGCATGTGACGCTTCGCTTGCAGAATAGCGCTGAAAATATCGAAGCCGCTGAGCCCTACGACACTGGATCCCCGCGTTCGCGGGGATGACAGTTGCTGGATGACGCGCCAGTCGCTCTGGCCGTTCACTTTGACGCCGTGAGGCAGCAGGTCAACGTCGAACTGACCGACGGTCGCGCCTACGCTTTTCCACCTCGCCTGGTGGAAGATCTTGCCGGGGCTGACGCAACAGATCTCTCCGACATCGTGGTCGA
This sequence comes from uncultured Pseudomonadota bacterium, assembly GCA_963710855.1. Lineage (GTDB taxonomy): Bacteria > Pseudomonadota > Alphaproteobacteria > Rhizobiales > Beijerinckiaceae > Roseiarcus. Next base: position 251,638 of record CAVQBX010000031.1, read on the forward strand.
CGGCGCGGGGCTGAACCTGCGTTGGCCGAAGCTCGGCGTTGATCTTTTCGTCCCCGACCTCATCGCGGGCGATTCGGCACAAGAGCCTGGATGAAGCGCCGCGTTACACGATCGGGCGTCGAAGCGGCCTGAATTGCCTAAATCTCGGCGCTCGCCAACTACAAGCTGGACGGCTTCTCCGTCGAACGCCTGATGACCTTCCTGACCGCGCTCGACCATGACGTCGAGACCGCGATCAAGAAATAGCCGCGCTCGCGCGGCGCCGGACGCGTCGTCGTCAAGGCGGCCTGATCGACCTCGGATTTCTTTTATCGCGCCTGCGTCGACAAGACCTCGGCGCCGTCGATCCCGTTGTCGGCGGAGACGATCGCGAGCGCCTTGGCGACGATGTCGCGCAATACCGGATCGTTCGCCTCGCAGCTCGTCTCGACGAGCAGCCACGTCTCGGCTTCGCCGGATTTTTTCAGGCGGATGACGGTCGTCTCGCCGACCACGTTGTTATGCTTGATCCGCAGCGCCATTTGTGAGCCTCCCTTGCCTCCGCGCGCCCTGTTGCGCGGCGCGCTTGCGCAACTATAGATCATTCCCGCCTCGGCTGAAATTTCGCCGGCGAGCCTTTGATGGGACCCATGAACGCCGGCGCCCTCTACATCGACGAGAGCGAGATCGTCGAAAACTTCGTTCGCGCCTCCGGTCCGGGCGGGCAGAACGTCAACAAGGTCGCGACCGCGGTCGAGTTGCGCTTCGATGCGGCGCGCTCGCCTTCATTGACCGAGGACGTGCGGGCAAAACTCCTGAGGCTCGCCGGTCAGCGCGCCACGCAGGACGGGGTGATCGTGATTTTCGCGCAGCGCTTCTCGAGCCAGCCGCGCAACCGCGAGGACGCCCGCGAGCGGCTCGCGGGGCTACTCGTGAAAGCGCAGGAGCGGCAGAAGCCGCGCCGCGCAACGCGCCCGACGCTCGCCTCGAAAAAGCGACGGCTCGACGAGAAGACCAGGCGCGGCGTGATCAAATCACTGAGAGGCAAGGCGACGGGCGACTGAGGAGCGGCGCCGCCCCCGCCGTCGCTGGTCGGCCTGAAGGCCGACGCTCCTGGAGGGTGCTCCAGGCCGACCAGCTCACCCTCGTCGGCCTGGAGGCACGCTCCTAGGCTCGCGCGGTCGACAGGCGGGCGCGCCGGTCGGCGCGCGCCGTCAGCTTCGACAGGGTGATGATGCCGACGAGCGTCGCGAAATAGACGATCACCTGCAGCACGGAAGGCTGATCGGCGTAACCGACGAGCGTATGCAGCACGCGGCCGAACAGGCTCGTATCGGAAAGGATCGCCGACGTGTCCCAGGCCGTGTCGGAAAGCGCCGTGACGACGCCCGCCTGCTGGAGGAACACCACCGCCTGACCCGCGAGGCCGGCGGCGAGCAATGTGATGAGCACGGTCGTCACGCCGAACAGGTAACGCGGCGGGATGGTCACAAGGCCCAGATAGGTGACGGCCGTCACGCCGCAGCCGAGCGCAAGACCTAGCGCCGAGCCGATCAGCATTTCATAGCCGGTCGTGCCGGCCGAAGCGGCGAGGCCGTAAAGAAACAGCGCGACTTCGGAGCCTTCCCGCATCACCGCGACGGCGCAGACGATGCCGAGCGCATAAATCGGCCGCGCGCCGGAGCGCACTTCGGCGCCGACCTTCTTCACTTCGCCCGCCAGCTCGCGGCCGTGGCTCGCCATCCAGACATTGTGCCAGGTCAGCATGCAGACTGCGAGGATCAGGATGCCGGCGTTGAACACTTCCTGTCCGACGCCCGCCAAAGCTTCCGCCAGCGCGCCCGCGAAGGCGGCGACGAGGCCCGCGCCGATCAGCCCGGCGAGCACGCCAAGCCGCGATCACCGCGCGGGTCCCTGCCAGCCCCTTGGTGACCGCCATAACGATGCCGACGATCAGCCCCGCCTCGATGACTTCGCGGAACACGATGATCAGCGCGCCCAGCATCGCCAAAACTCCGCCGTCACTTCACGTTGAGGATAACCGACGGTCGTCGCTTCGTGATAATCGTCGTAGAAGCGGTAGCGGCCCGGCGGCAACGGGCGCACCTTGACCGTGATCGTGCCGCCGGCGGCGACCACCTTCTCGACCCTTAGCTGTTTGCTCTCGAATTCCGCCGGCGTGCTGTCCAGGTTCGCCACCTCGATCACGAGCGCCTTGTTGGCGGGCGCATCGGCTTCGGCAGGATCGAACTTGTGGTCCTTGAGGGACAGCTTGATGACCGGCGCGTCGTCGGCCGCGTAGGCGGATGCCCCTGAGAGCATGAGAAAAGCCGCGAGGCCGAAACCCGAAATGCGCATCATCGAACCGATCCTTCGCCGCGGGTTTCAAGGGCCCGCTGTCTCGACGGCGACTGCGTAACCGCCGAAAATTGCCGCCACAACAAAATTCGTATTGTTTAGAGCCCTTCCAGTTTTCGGGCCGCGCGGTTTGAGTTCCCGCAAATTTTTCCAGCGACCCGAAAAAAAGCTCTTGCGTTCCCCGACAATTCGCCCAAATACCACCTTGCCCAATACGCACGTGCCTGTGGTCGTGTGTCGGTCGGCGGGGATCTGGACAAGAGGCCAGTCAACCGTCCCAGAAAAGACCGGCAGCCGGAGGAGAACCGGCGCATCCCGCTCCAACGGGAGACGCGACTTGAAGCAACGACGGACCGGGCTTTTTTGGTCTCTGTCGGCCCTCCAAAGGCCGGCTCTCACCGAAGAGGCTTGTCTATCTTGCCGGGCGTGCGGATGAGGCTTCCTCCTTATCCAAACGATGGCTGCTTGAGAACCGAAGGTCCGCCTTCGGTCTTTGCGGCTACGGCGCAGCACCTGACCGTTTGACGGTCCGGGTCTTCGTTGGCTCTCCGCCTTCGAAGATCGGACAGAAAGCGGTTGCGATCGGCGGGTCAACGTCTTGCCGCGCGTCTCCATCGCGCGCGGAAGGACGCATCGCCATCGTCCTCGTGGATCTCTGGCGCCGGCTTCCGGCGTGACAGGAGGATGCCGCCATGACCGAACGCATCAGGGATTTCCTCGCCCGTCATCCGGAAGAAGGCCCGCGCCTCGTCGTCGATCTCGACGTCGTGCGCGAAAACTATCTGAGCTTCGCAAAAGCCCTGCCGGACACGCGTGTGTTCTACGCGGTGAAGGCCAACCCGGCCCCCGAAATTCTCGACCTTCTCGTCGGGCTCGGCTCGTGCTTCGACACGGCCTCGCTTGCCGAAATCGAGCAGGCGCTCGCGGCGGGCGCTTCGCCCGAACGCATCAGCTTCGGCAACACGATCAAGAAGGAGCGCGACATTGCGCGCGCCTTCGAGCTCGGCGTCGCCCTCTTTGCCGTCGACAGCGCCGAGGAAGTCGACAAGGTCGCGCGCGCCGCGCCGGGGGCAAAAGTGTTCTGCCGGATCCTGTGCGACGGCTCGGGCGCCGAGTGGCCGCTGTCGCGCAAGTTCGGCTGCGCGCCGGAGATGGCGATCGAAGTGCTGGAGCGCGCGCATCGCCTCGGCCTCGTCGCGCATGGCCTGTCATTCCATGTGGGATCGCAGCAGCGCAATCCGCGCATGTGGGACGCGGCGCTCAAAGCTTCGGCCGGCGTGTTCCGGGAACTCGCCGAGCGCGGCGTGCAGTTGCAGATGCTGAACCTCGGCGGCGGCTTTCCGACCCGCTATTTGAAGCGCGTCGCGCCGGTGCGCACATACGGGCAGACGATCTTCCGCGCGCTCTGCCGACATTTCGGCAACAATCTGCCGGAGACGATCATCGAGCCCGGCCGCGGCATGGTGGGAAGCGCTGGAATCATCGAGGCGGAAGTGGTGCTGATTTCGCGCAAGAGCGAGAGGGACGCGCAGCGCTGGGTCTATCTCGACATCGGCAAGTTCAACGGCCTCGCCGAGACGATGGACGAGATGATCCGCTATCCGATCCGAACCGAATTCGACGGCGACGCGACAGAGCCCTGCGTGATCGCCGGCCCGACCTGCGACAGCGTGGACGTGCTCTACGAAAAGGAGCCTTATCCGCTGCCCGTCAGCCTCGAGATCGGCGCCAAGGTGCTGATCGAGGGGACCGGCGCCTATACGACGACCTATTCGGCCGTCGGCTTCAACGGCTTCCCGCCGCTGAAGAGCTATGTGATCTGAGGCGGCGGCCTTGGCGCCAGGAGGCGCTGAGATTATTTTGGAGACGCGGGTCGGCGCGTGTCGCGCCATCCGCATTTGAGGCTTAGGAAATGGCGGCGTCTCGTAGTTCCCCGAGACCAAAGGCTGCGCGAGCCGGAGCGGCGGCGTCCTCTTCTGTCAAGAGGAACGGTCTGAAAATGATCGGCGTCGCGAACAGCCTGAAAGACAAGGTGAGCGGACTTGCGAGGGAATTCGGCCTGACGGATCGTCTTGTCGCCGAGACCGCCGGCATTGAATTCGGCGCGACTGCCGCCGCCGCGCGACGGGCCGAGGAACGGTTGCGCGACATGGCGGACGTTGTCGAGCGTGTGAGCCGCTGGGCCGGCGGCCCGTATCAGGCGATGTCCTGGTACCGCGCCCAGCCGCTTTCCGCATTCGGCGACCGGACGGCGGAATCACTCGTCAAATCCGGACAGGCCGCTGCGTTGCGCGACTATCTCAACCACATCGCCCTCGGCGGCTTTGCTTGAGATTTGTCTGAACGGCCTATCGCGCGCATCACCCCCGCTGGTCGTTTCGTCCTCTTTCCGGCGAAGGCGCCGCGTTTCACGGCGGCCGCTTCAATCCGAAAGCAATGCCAGCGCTCTATCTGTCGCTTGATTTCGCGACGGCGATCAAGGAAGCCAATCAGGGCTTCGCCAGGAAGATCGAGCTCTATGTCCTGTGCTCCTACGAGGTCGATTGCGAGAACGTAGCGGATCTCGTCAGCGAGACAGACCGCGCCGTCGAGGGCGTCACGTCGAATGTTCTCGGTGAGCCCTGGTTCGCGCACATTGCGGGAGGAACTGAGCCGCCCCAATGGAAGCTGGTCAGACGCCTGCTCGCCAAGGGCGCGGCCGGCGCGCTTGTCCCGAGCTACGCGCCCGGCGCCACGTCTGACGACCGCAATCTCGTGCTGTGGCGCTGGGGACCGGAGCTGCCGCACAAGGTTGCGGTCTACGACCCCAGCGGACGACTGCCCAAGAACCGGCTTTCGTGGGATTGACCGGGTCTAAAACTCTCTGAGAAGGTACATCCCGAAGCCGCGACACAAAAGCGGCATAGGTTCGGGAGGTACATCATGACGAAACTCACCACAGTCGCGATCGTCGGGATCGCGCTTTTGGCGCCGGGCGGCGTGACGAGCGCGCAACAGGCCGAAGCGCCCAAGAGCAATCCCCTCGACGTCATTCCAGACAACATGCCTTTCAGTACACCCTATGGCGCGCCGATATCCCTCGCCAAGGCCGAGGCGGCGATCGGCGCCGCGATGGCCGAGGCCGGCAAGCGGGGTTGGGCGCTGAATGTCGCGGTCGTCGACTCCGGCGGCAACCTCGTCGCGTTCGGCCGGATGGATGGCGCCCAGCTCGCTTCGATCGCGATCTCCGAACATAAGGCCCGCACGGCGGTGACCTTTCGACGTCCCACCCGGGTCTTCGAGGACGGCGTACAGAAGTCGGACTACAAATATATTCTTTCGCTGGACGGCGTTATCGCTTCGCGCGGCGGGATTCCGCTCGTCGAGGATGGCAAGCTGATCGGCGCCATCGGCTGCTCGGGCGGCACGGGTTCGCAGGACGAGGCGACGTGCATGGTCGGGGCGGCGACGATCAACAAATAGCCGTCCAGCCGCGTCTGAGACCAACGACCCTTACAACTGCACGATCGACGAGAACTCGAAAACGGCGCCCGGCGGATTCTCGCCGATCGTCAGCTTCTTGGTGTCTGCGATGTGGTAGGGCGGCGCCGGCAGGTTGTAGGGCGCGGGCACGCCGCGATAGACGCGGCCGGCGAGGTCGTATTTCGAGCCGTGGCAGGGGCACAGGTAGCCGCCCGGCCAGTTCGGCGCCGGCGTCGTCGCGGAAGGGTCGGGCATGTAGCTCGGGATGCAGCCGAGATGCGTGCAGACGCCGACATACACCCCGTAGTCCGGAATGGCGGAGCGCGTCGGCGTGCGCACATAGTCCGGCTGCTGCAACACGTCGCTGTCGGGATCGGAAAGGATCGCCAGCAGCGCGGGGTCCTTCAGCTTGGCGATCGCTTCGGGCGTGCGGCGGGTTATGAACACGGGATGCTGCTGCCAGACCGCGACGATCTGCTGTCCCGGCTGCAGCGCGGAGAGGTCGACGTCCACGGGGCCGCCGTGCGCCAGGCTCTCCGCATCCGGATTCATCTGGTCGATCAGCGGCCAGAGGGTCGCGCCGACCCCGACGGCGCCGACCATCGCGGTCGCCAGGAACAGGAAATCGCGCCGGCTCGGGCCGGTTTCATGGGTCAGGGAAGCGGCGTCCGCGCTCATTTCTGCTCTCCGGTGCCCCTGACATTCGTACTAGCACGCAAACTGCGGTCAAGTTCGGGCGAAGCCGCCGACGCTGGCGAAAACCGTCGGCGCGTCTTACCTAGGCGGGACATCCACAAACGGAAATCGCTGCTTCATGCCCTTCTGGCTCGATATTGCCGCCTTCGCCCTGAAAGCCCTTGTCATCGTCGTCGCGGTCGGCGCAGTCGCTTTCGTCATAGTCCTGGCCTCGCGGGGATCCCGCGAAGACACTTCCGAGATCGAGATCAAATCGCTCAACGATCGTTATGAAGACGATGACGCGCATTTGCGCTCCGCCCTGCTCGACAAGAAGGAGCGCAAGGCGTTCCTCAAAGCCCTGAAGACTCGAAGGAAAGCGACCAAGCCCGACAGGCGGCTGTTCGTGCTGCGCTTCAAGGGCGACCTCACGGCGAGCGCGGTCGGCCGGCTCGGGCGCGAGGTCGATGCGCTCTTGAGCGTCGCGCGGCCGGGCGTCGATGAAGTGGTGACGAGGCTCGAAAGCCCAGGCGGCACGGTGACCGGGTACGGGCTCGCGGCCTCGCAACTGCGACGCTTCGTCAGCGCCAAGGTCGCGCTGACGGTGTGCGTCGATCAAGTCGCCGCGAGCGGCGGCTACATGATGGCCTGCGTCGCGGACCGCATCCTCGCCGCGCCTTTCGCGCTCGTCGGCTCGATCGGCGTCGTCGCGCAGGTGCCGAACCTCAACCGGCTCCTCAAGAAGAACGACATCGACTTCGAGGAGATCACCGCCGGCGAATTCAAGCGCACCGTGTCGATCTTCGGCGAAATCACGCCCTCGGGGCGCGAGCATTTCAAGGAAAAGCTCGATTCGACCCACGAGGCGTTCAAGAGTTTTGTGGCCTCCTGCCGCCCGAAGGTCGAGGTGGAAAAACTCGGCAACGGCGATGTCTGGTTGGCCTCTGAGGCGCTCGAACTCGGCCTCGTCGACGAGATTTCGACCGCTGACGACTATCTGTTCCGCGCTCGCGGCGCAGCGCGGCTCTACGAGGTCAGCCTGCGCGCCAAGCGCGGGCGGCTCAGACAATGGCTCCTCGAAGGCGGGGCGGCGCTCGGCGACGCTGCGCGTGCCGCGATCGCGCGCTTTGGCGCGTCGGCAATCGGCTGAAGCCTCCGGGCGGCGTGACGGGCGCATATCGCCTCGCCGGAGTTAATGCTCTTTCAAACGTTGTTTCAAAACGGAGCGCCGCCAACCGGATTTAACCGACTGGTAACCTTTGCCGGGGCAATGTGGTTAACGAAACGTCATCCGGCAGGCGTCCCCAATGAATGCGCATGTGAGCAGGACTGCGGCGATCAAGTTCGGGGCGCGCTCGCTTCTGGCGTTTGCGCTCGAGCCGACGGCGCCGCTCGGTGACTGGTTCGCGGCGCTCGACGCTTGGCTCACCCGCTCGCCGAATTTCTTCGCCTCGAAGCCCGTCATCCTGCAGATGGCTGGGCTTGAACTGACGCTCGGCGATTATCGCAAGCTGCTTGCCGATCTCTCGCGACGCCACATCAAGGTGATGGCGGTCGAAAACGCGAGCCGCACCCTGGTTGGTCCTCATCTGCCGCCCTCGGTCACCGGCGGCCGCGCGACCAGCGCGGATAAACTGTTCGAGGACGAACCCGTCGCGGCGGCCGCCACTGCTACGCCCGCCGCCGCTGCGCCGGCCGCGCCGCCTGCGCCCACGTCCCTGATCCACGACGACCATCTACGCTCGGGCCAGCAGATCGTTCATCTCGAAGGCGACGTGACGGTGATCGGCCGCGTGGCGTCCGGCGCCGAGATCGTCGCCGGCGGCTCGGTGCATGTCTATGGCTCGTTGAAGGGCCGCGTGTTCGCCGGGGTCGGCGGCTCGCCCGACGCCCGCATCTTCTGCCAGCGAGGCGCGCGCCGAACTCATCTGCATCGGCGGCGCCTTCGTCACGGCCGAAGACATGGACCCCAAGCACGAAGGACGCGCCATCGAGGCGCGCCTCGAGGGCGACCGGGTCAAGATCCGCGTTCTGAATTGAAGAGAGGAAGTCCCAACATGGGCAAAGTCATCGTCGTCACATCGGGCAAGGGAGGGGTCGGCAAGACGACCTCCACCGCTTCCCTCGGCGCCGCGCTCGCCGAGCGCGGCGAAAAGGTCTGCGTCGTCGATTTCGACGTCGGGCTTCGCAATCTCGATCTCGTGCTCGGCGCCGAGCGGCGCGTCGTCTACGACTTCATCAACGTTGCGCAGGGCGACGCAAAGCTCGCGCAGGCGCTGATCCGCGACAAGCGCATCGATACCCTGCATCTGCTCGCCGCCTCGCAGACCCGCGACAAGGACGCGCTGACGGACGAAGGCGTCGAGCGCGTCATCCGCGATCTGAGACAGAGCTTCGACTGGGTGCTGTGCGACAGTCCGGCGGGCATCGAGCGCGGCGCTTTGCTCGCAATGCGCTTCGCCGATAAGGCGATCGTCGTCGCCAATCCCGAAGTTTCGTCGGTGCGCGACAGCGACCGCATCATCGGCCTGCTCGATTCGCGCACGCAGCGCGCCGAAAGCGGGCAGCGCATCGAAAAGCGATTGCTGCTGACCCGCTTCGATCCGCAACGCTCGGCGCGCGGCGAAATGCTCGCCGTCGACGACGTGCTCGAGATCCTCTCGATCCCGCTGCTCGGCATCATCCCGGAAAGCCAGGAAATCCTGCGCGCCTCCAACCTCGGCTCGCCGATCACCATGAGCGCCGCTGCTAGCGTAGCGGGCAAAGCCTACCGTGACGCGGCCAGGCGCCTGGCCGGCGAGGACCTGCCGGTCGCCGTGCCCGTCGGCAAGAAAAAATTGTTCCCTCGCCTGTTCGGCCGGAGGGCGGCATGAACCTGTTCAAGCTGTTCCAGTCGCGCGCGACCGCGCCTGTAGCGCGTGAGCGCCTGCAGATCCTGCTCGCCCATGAGCGCGTCGCGCTCGGCCCGCAGGATCTCGTCAGCGTCCTGCGCGACGAGCTCATCGCGACCATCCTGCGCCACATCGACATCGACCCCGAAAAGGTGATGGTCAAGATGGACCGCAACGACTCCGTCTCGACACTCGAAATCGACGTCGAGATTCCGAGCGAGAAGATCGTCGGCGACGGCAAGCGAAAGATGCTCGTGGACAAAGGGCCGATCAGCTCAGCGGCGTGAGCGCCTTCCCCGCGAAGGCGGGGAAGGTGGCCGAAGGCCGGATGGGGTGTGGCGGGCCAATACGCGCCTCACCGAAGTCTCTCGGCCCTTCGTGCAAGTCTTCAAGCCGCCGCTTCTCGTCCCACACCCCATCCGGGCTTCGCCCACCTTCCCCAGCGTAGCTGGGGAAGGGCGAACCGCGGCGCCGTCGCTCACGCTTCAAACCTGCAAGGCAACTTGGAAAACCCATAAATCGTGTTGTTGAGCGCGATCTCGGGCTCGCCGACCCGAACTTCCTTCACTCGTGGAATCATTGCCTCGATCAGCGAAACCATTTCGAGCTGGGCGAGGTGCTGTCCAACGCACATGTGTACCCCGAGCCCGAAGCCGAGGTGGCGGCGTCCGCTGCGGGCAATGTCGAATTCGTCTGCCTGAGCGAACACACGCTCGTCGCGGTTGGCGGAGGCGAACACCATCATCACGCGCGCGCCCTCGGGGATCGCCACGCCGCCAATTTCGATGTCGCGGCTTGCGTGGCGGCAGAAACTTCGCACCGGGGAGGCGAGCCGGACAGCTTCGTTGACCGCGGCGTTGGCGAGGTTCGGCTGCTCCCTCAGCAACGCCCATTGTTCGGGATTGCGGCCGATCTGATAGAGGAGCTGGCCGGTCGCCGAAATGGTCGTATCGAGGCTCGGGTTCAGATAGTCGCGCATCGCGACCGGGGCGAGATCGGGGGCGAGCTTGCCCTCATCGACGAGATCGAACAGCCGTTTCGACCAGCTCTTAGGTTTCAATCGATTCGGCGTCAGCTCCTTGGCAAATCGTCTTTGTTCGAGAAACACGTCGAGCGCAGCTCGTGAGCGCTCATTATCTGCGCCGAGCAGATCGAAAGTCGCGTTCGCCCAACGCAGCATGTTGTCCTTGCCGAAATCCGGCAAGCCAACCTGATCGCGCACGATAGTCAGCGGCAAAAAGGTCGCGAGATCGGCGATCGCGTCAAACTCGCCGAAGCACGACCAGCCGATCGATCAGCCCCTCAGCCGCCGCGCGAATGGCGCCGCGCACTTTTTCGAGCTCATCCGGCATGAGCGGCGGCGCAGTCGCCTGCCGGATGGCGCGATGCCGCTCGCCGTCGGAGGCCGCGGAATTGCCGCGCGTGATTTCGTTCGCCGCCGCGCTCGCGGCGACGCCGCGGCCGCTGATGAAGGCTTCGGGATTCCTCAACGCGGCGGCGAGTTCGTCGTAGCGCACGATCGCGTAATTGTCGTGGCGCGGCAGATAGACGAACGCGCCGAGCGCGCGCATCGCCGCATAGTGCGGAAAGGGATTGCGAATGACCTCGTCGGAATAGAGATCGACTTCGTAAATCGGGGCGCGCATGCCGCTCCTCGCAAAACTAGAGCAAACAACCTTTAATTAGAATCACACCTTCCCCTCATCCGGCGCTTCGCGCCACCTTCTCCCGCAAGCGGGCGAAGGGTTTCGCGACGCCTTGGGGCCCCCTCTCACGTTTACGGGAGAGGGTTGGGGTGAGGGCGGTTCCAGTAGATCGAACGATGCTCTAGTCCGAAAAACTTCCCCCGCGTCCCGCGCCGCCGACGAACCTTTTGCGCGCCCGCCGCGCCTTCCTTCGCGACGATCGGCGCGCCGCGGCGTCCTTCCTCGCGCAAGGCCTCGTCGAGCGGCAGGTCCCATTGCCTGTAGGCGGAGGCCCTGTCCGTCAGCATGCAGGCCTCGGGAAAGCGGCGATCTCACGCGCCAGCTTTTCCGCCTCGACTCGCGCGTGGCCGTCTTCGACGACGCGGTTGGCGAGACCCATCGCGAGGGCTTCGCGCGCATCGACCGGCCGGCCGGTCAGGATCATGTCGAGCGCGCGGCCCATGCCGACGAGGCGCGGCAGGCGAACGGTCCCGCCGTCGATCAGCGGCACGCCCCAGCGCCGGCAGAACACGCCAAACACCGCGCTGTCCTCGGCGACGCGCAGATCGGCGAGCAGCGCGAGCTCGAGCCCGCCGGCGACCGCGTGACCGGCGACCGCAGCGATCAGCGGCTTGCGGAGCGCCATGCGGCTCGGCCCCATCGGCCCGCTCCCGCCGCCCGTCGCGTCGAGTTCGTGCGCCCGCTCAGGGTCGCCGATCGCGCTGAGATCAGCGCCCGCGCAAAACGTGCCGCCTTCGCCCCACAGCACCGCGACCTTGAGCTCATCAGCGGCCTCGAAAGCGCGGAAGGCGTCCCGCAGCGCGCGCGCCATCGGCCCATCGACGGCGTTGCGCTTCTCGGGCCGGGCGATGACGATGGTCGCGACAGGACCGTCGATTTCGGTTCGGATATAGGCGCTCATCCGAGTTCGAGCATGAACGGCTCGGCCTCGAAACAATCGGTTCCGCGTCCGATCGCCTGGATCGCCGCGCTCATCCGCCCCTTGCGCTCGAGCCGCTCGTCGGCGAGCGCGACGAAACGCGAATTCGGGCTCGCGGTCGGCGAGGCCGCGCGCAAGGCGCGGGCGATTTCCTGCTCGTCGCGCTTCGGGTTCAGCGCACAAGCGGCGATGAAGGCCGACGCGGTCGAGCGCGAAACGCCCGCAAAACAATGGATCAGCATCGGCGCGGCGCGATCCCAGCGCTGGAAGAAGCCGAGCAACTGCGTCGATATGATGCGACTCGGGATAGACCTGCCCGTCCGTGCGCTCGATGATGTCGGAGACGCCGAGATGGAGGTGCCGGTCGAGTTCGATTTCGCTCGGCCGGGTGATCGCCGTGCCGGGGCTCAGCAAGGTCACGAGGCTGCGGGCGCCGGTCAGACGCGTCACTTCCGCAATCCGCGACAGTGAGCAGACATGCAGGCGAGACATTCTACGGTCCTCCGGTCAACGCGATGTCGAGTTCGCCAAAGCGCGCGAGAAACCGCCGCTCGACTTCGTCCGGCCTAAGCGGTTCGAAAAAATCGCCGAGCGAGTCAAGCGCAATTTTAGGGGCGCCAAACAGGCGCCGCGCCTCAGAAGCGCCGAAGCCCGCAATCCGGGTCGCCTCGTGATAGGCGGCCTCGCGGTCGGCGGCCTTGATGCCTTCGACGAGCTCTTCATGTAGATGCGCATTGAGGCCGAATCGCAGCAGGATCGCCGACAACAGGCGGCGCTCGACCAGCTTGTATTCGCCCCCGACCACCGCCTTGAACGGCGAAATCATGTCGCCGATCACGTATTCGGGCGCATCGTGGAGCAGCGCGGCGAGTTTGGCTTTCGGCGATGATTCCCGGCCCATCGCGTAGATCGCTTCGACGAGAAGCGAGTGCTGGGCGACCGAAAATATCTCGGGCCCTTCCGTCTGGCCGTTCCAGCGCGCGACGCGGGCGAGGCCGTGCGCGATGTCGGCGATCTCGACATCCATCGGCGAGGGGTCGATGAGATCGAGACGCCGCCCCGAGAGCATGCGCTGCCAGGCGCGCGGCGCCTTCACCACGGCGATTTCGCGCCGAGCTTCGCGCAGGCCTCGCAGCGGCAGCAATCGGCGAGATGGTCGTTGACCATGCCGACCGCCTGCATGAAGGCATAGACAATGGTCGGGCCGACGAAATTGGCCCCGCGCGCCTTCAGGTCCTTCGAAAGCTTTTGTGAAATCTCGGTCTCGGCGGGGATTTGGCTCGTCGCCTTCCAGCGATTGACGATGGGGCGGCCGTCGACGAAACCCCAGATATGGCGCGCGAAGCCGCCCTGCTCCTGCAGTTCGAGATAGATGCGCGCCAGCGCCGGGGCCGCCTCGATCTTGGCGCGATTGCGCACGATGCCGGGGTTTTCCATCAGTTTGGCGAGTTTCTTCGCGTTGTAGCGCGCGATCTTCTCAGGCTTGAAGCCGTCGAAGGCGGCGCGAAAGGCGTCGCGCTTGCGCAGGATCGTGATCCACGACAGCCCCGCCTGGAATCCGTCGAGGATCAGCTTTTCGAACAAAGCCCGGTCGTCCCATTCGGGCACGCCCCATTCCTGGTCGTGGTAGGCGACATAGAGCGGATCGACGCCCGGCCACGGACAGCGCGCGAGGCCATCCTCATGGGTGTGGGCGTGAACGGGTCGCGGCGGCTTTTCGGGCATGGGAGGTCAGAAAAAGGAGAGACGCTCAACTAGCGTCGCTCGCCACGGTCGCGCAAGCCTCAAGGTTTCCAGCGGATCGCCTCGCCTAGCGGCGCCTGCAAACTCGCGTCGTCGTTGGCGACGCGGTTGACGTTGGTTGCGATCGGCACAAGCTCCAACGCGTCATTGGCGGCGGGCTGCAGCATCTCCGTAGCGCTCGCCGCATCGACGTCATCGCAGTCGAGCCAAGCGGCGAAGCTTTCGCTCGGCAGCACCGCCGGCATGCGGTCGTGAACGGTCGCCATCAGCGCGTTGGCGCCCGTCGTTATGATGCAGGCCGTATCGATCTCGCCGCCGTTAACGTCCATGTAGGTCTCGTAGAGGCCAGCGAGGCCCATCGGCTCGCCGTTCACGCGGCGGATGAGGAAGGGCTGTTTCGGGCCCTTGCCCTCCGTTTTGCGCCACTCATAGAAACCGTCGGCGATGACGAGACAGCGGCGCCGCTTGAGGGCGGCGCGGAAGCTTGCCTTTGTCGCAATGCCGTCGGCGCGCGCGTTGATGATGAGCGGAAACTCCTTGGGGTCCTTGACGAAGCCGGGCAGAAAACCCCAGCGCACGAGACGGAAATGGCGCTCGCGACCTCCGGTGTGCTCGCGGGCGTAGACGATCGGGATCGGCTGGGTTGGCGCGATATTATAGCGCGGCGGGAAATTCGGCTGTTCGATGAAGTCGAAGAAGGCGCGCACGGCCTCCGGCGGCAGAGTGATGGCGTAGCGTCCGCACATGACCGCGCTCCTGCCGCGAGCCCGGTTAACCTTCGGGAAAGTCTGGGGTCGCGCTGATAGGTTAACCGGATTATGTTACATGTCCGATGAATGACGTCATTACCCAATCGCTTGAGGAACTGGGCGCCGCGGAAGCGCGCAGCACGGCGTTTGAGTACATGAGCGAAGCCTTCGCGCAGGCGACGCTGGACGGGATCGAAGTCGACGCGATGGCCGAAGCCGCCTTCTGCGCCGCCTTTCGCGAACTGGTCGCCGTCTACGGCGAGGAGCGCGCGCTCTCAATCGCGCGCGGTCTGCCGGATAAAATCCAGACCGGCGAATTCTCGGCGTCGACGCGGCAGTAAATCAAAGCCAGTTCTCTGAACGCAGACCGTCGACACGATCGAACTCACCAGCATTGCCCGTAACCACGATGAGCCCCAGGCTGCGCGCATGACCGGCAATAAGAAGGTCATAGCCGCCGATCGGCAGGCCGCGTCTTTCCAAAGCGGCTCGAATATCGGCCGAGTGATGAGCCGCGGGCTCGTCGTAGGTCAGAACAACCAGTCTGGCGGCAAAATTCTGGACCTCTCGCCGATTGTCGACAGGCCTTGCTGACTTCGCTGCGCCGTGCAGAAGTTCGGTCAGCACGATGGTGGAAATCGAAAGTTCGTCCGCAGCTTCGGCGAAGCGTTTGCGCAGTGTCGGCGACCGGTCCCGCAGCACTCTGATGCACAGGTTCGTGTCGAGCGCAAAACGAAGCACTATAAGGAATCGCGGCTTTGAGGGTCCGGCTGCAGGCGTTCCGGTAGATCTATGCCCGCCGCGTCGAAAAAATCGTCCCAGACGGCATCGGCAGGCACGATCACCCGTCTCGCGCCATCTTTAAGGATCGTGACCTCTTTGACGTTGGCGGGAAACGCCACGTCTTTTGGCAACCGGACAGCCTGGGATCGGTTCGATTTGAAAAGGCGGGTTTTGGTCATGACGTTCCCGAGCGCACAAGGGCAGACATACGTGTGGGATATACATTTTTCAAGCGTGTGCGGATCGCTGTCTCCTGACTATTGGTGTCCCCCGGTGACCCCGCGTCGACAATCCTGTATCCCTGCCGCCGACCCTTGGGGAGCCGCGCCATGACTTTCAAAGCCGTCCGCGTCGACAAGACCGACGCCGGTCAGGATGTCCGCTTCGTCGAGATGGACGAGAGCGAGCTGATGGAGGGCGACGTCACGGTGCGCGTCACCCACTCGACCGTCAACTACAAGGATGGGCTGGCGCTTTCCGGCAAATCCGCGATCCCTCGCAAATTTCCGCTCGTGCTGGGCATCGATCTGGCCGGAGTCGTGGAGAGCTCCGCGCATGCCGGCTTCAAAAGGGGCGACGCGGTATTCGTCAATGGTTTCGGCCTCGGCGAGACGCACTCCGGGGGCTACGCGCAGAAGGCGCGCGTGAAAGGCGACTGGCTGCTGCCGCTGCCTGCGGGCTGGAGCGCGGCGGAAGTAATGGCGGTCGGCACGGCCGGATACACGGCGGCGCTCTGCGTCGACGCAATCGAAGCGGCGGGCGTCACCCCGGACCGCGGCCCGGTCGTCGTGACCGGCGCTGCCGGCGGCGTCGGCTCGGTCGCGATCGCGCTGCTCGCCAAGGCCGGCTGGAGCGTCATTGCCTCGACCGGGCGTCCCGACGAGGCCGACTATCTGAAGTCGCTCGGCGCGAGCGAGATCATCGAGCGCGCGAGCCTCTCCGCGCCGCCAAAGCCGTTAGCCAAGGAGCGCTGGGCGGCGGGGGTCGACAGCGTCGGCTCGACGACGCTCGCCAATGTACTGTCGCAGACGCGCTACGGCGGCGCGATCGCTGCTTGCGGACTAGCCGGCGGCATGGACCTGCCCGGCTCGGTCGCGCCTTTCATTTTGCGCGGAGTCAAGCTTCTGGGCATCGAGAGCGTCTATTGCCCGCTCGAGGTCAGGAAGGCTGCCTGGGCGCGCCTCGCGCGCGATCTCGATCGCGCCAAGCTCGCCGAGATGACGACAACAGCGCCTTTCGAAAAGCTGTTTGAACTCGGGGCCGAGATCGTGAAGGGCAAGGTGCGCGGCCGCACCGTCGTCGAGATCGGATGAAACAGGCATGTGTTGCGCGGCGAAGGATATTCAGAGAAGGGAAGCTCGCAGCCGATGACTGATGTTTCGCTTGCCGCCGCTGCCGGCGCGGGTCTCCTGTCGTTCCTGAGCCCTTGCGTTCTGCCGCTGGCGCCGCCCTACCTCTGCTATCTCGCGGGCACTTCGATCGAAGAACTCGTCGACGAGGGCGAACGGCGCGCGCGGCGCGACATCTTCGTCGCCTCCCTCCTGTTCGTGGCGGGCTTCGCGACCGTGTTTGTTTCGCTCGGCGCGACGGCCTCGGTATTCGGCTCTCTGTTGCGCGAATGGAGCCACGCGCTGTCGATCGTCGCCGGCTTCGGCATCATGGCGATGGGCGCGCATTTTCTGGGCCTGTTCCGCATCGGCGCGATGCTGAGGGAAAAGCGGGTCGAGATCGAAAAGCCTCCGGGCCTTTGGGCGCCTTATTTCATGGGCCTCGCCTTTGCCTTCGGCTGGACGCCCTGCATAGGCCCGATCCTGGCCGCCATCCTCGCGGTGGCGGGAACGCAGGAAACGGTCGGACGCGGCGCGCTGCTGCTTGCAGCCTACGCCTTCGGGCTCGGCGTGCCGTTCGTGCTCGCCGCGCTGGCGATGGAGCAGTTCCTCGGGTTTTCGCGTGGATTTCGCAAACAGTTCGCGAGACTCGAAAAGGCGGTCGGCGCGCTGCTCGTGCTGACAGGCGTCGCCTTCCTGTCTGGCGGATTTCAGACCGCGTCGGCCTGGCTGATCGAGACGTTCCCCTCGATCGGAACGCTGGGGTGAAATTCGGCTATGGAGCGTCGGCCGACGAGGGTGTGATCGACACGACTGCGGGGGCGCCGCCGCTCCTTCAAGCTCCGAAGTCGGCCTCCAGCCGCTCTTCGGCGTCGTCGAGCGCCGCCTGCGCGGCGAGCCGCACGGGCGTGTTGGCGGCGCCGTAGAAGTCGTAATTCGAGCGCTCGACGATCTCGAAGAAGAACCGGCCGTGAAAGGCGCGCGTGTAGATGTGCAGGAACTCGCCGTCCCTGATGCGGTCGTAGAGCACGCCGAGCGAACGCAGCCTGGCGAGCCTTTCCGGGGCGATTTCGAAGCGGGTCGCGAGGTCGTTGTAATAGTTGTCGGGAATGGGCAGGAACTCGACCCCCGCCAGCCTTGCGGCCTCCACGAAGCCGAAAATGTCGTCGGTCGAAAGCGCGATCTGCTGATAGCCCGCGCCGCCGAAGACGTCGAGGAAGCGGGAAACGCCGGTCGCGCCGCCGTCGCCGATGTTGAGCGCGATCCGCAGCCTTCCGTCGCCGTTGCGCAACAGGCGGCTGTAGAAGGCGCCGTGCGGATCGGCGACCTCGACCGCCGGCTGCGCCTCGAGGCCCAGCACCGTCTGATAGAACAGCGACCAGGACAGGAACTCGCTGCGGCGGACGACATTGTTCATGTGGTCGATGCGCTGGAGATTGCCCTCCGCGCTGTCGCCGGCGACAGGCGCGAAATCCTCGCGCCAGTCGGCGCCCGAGCCGTCGAGAAAATAGATCAGGCTGCCTTCGATGCCGCCGACCGCCGGGATCAGCGCCTCGCCGGGGCCGATGCGGCCGGTATGGGTCTGGCACAGCATCGCCCGGGCCCGATCGATGGCGCGATCGACGCTGTCGACCTGCAAGGTCAAAGCGCAGACCGACGGGCCATGCAGCAGTTGAAAGGCGTGGGCGAAATCGTCCTTCTGACGGTTGACCACGAAGTGAATGTCGCCCTGGCGGTAGAGGTCGACTTCCTTGGTTCTGTGCCGGCCGGCGAGACGGAAACCGAGACCGCGGAACAGCTCGCTCAATTCGCGCGCGTCCTTCTCCGACGCGGCGAATTCCAGGAACTCGGGTTGCAGCACGATCGGCGCGGGCGGCGGCGCCGTGACGTCGGGAATGGGCGGCTCTCCACGTTCGGCCCGGCGCGCAGCGAGCGCCTCGCCCGCCGAGCGCAGCGCGCGCATGCCGTCGATCGCAATGCCGGCGGCGGAGGCGCCGCGGAACTGCTCGTTGAAGATTTCAAGCGACAGCGGACCGCGATAGCCAGAGCGCACGACGGCGTCCAGGTAGTCGACGATCGGATAGTCGCCCTGGCCTGGATAGCAGCGGTAGTGGCGGCTCAACGACAGCGGGTCCATCAGGATCGCCGGCGCGTCGGCGATCTGCACGAGCGCGATCTTTTCGCGCGGCAACGACGCGATCGGCTCGATCGGGTTGCCGCGCACGCAGATGTGGAAGCTGTCGAGCACGATGCCGAGATTGGGGCGATCCGCCTTGGCGATGATCTCCCAGGCCGCCGTCCAGTCCTTGACGTGGCGGCCCCAGGCGAGCGCCTCGTACCCGACGCGCACGCCGGCCTGCCGGGCGAGATCGGCGAGTTCGGCGAGATCTTCCGCCGCGCGATCGGCGTCGTCGATGGCGTCTTCAGCAACGGTCGAGCAAAGACAGAGCAGGCCGGCGCCGAGGTCACGCGCCAGTTCGAGCTTGCGGCGGGCGCGATCGAAATTGCGCTGACGCGTGGGCGCCGGCGCAGCCTCGAAATCGCGCAGCGGCTGCAGCGCCACGAATTCCAGCCCAAGGTCGGAGGCGATCCGGCGCGCGTCGCGCGCCGAACCGCGATAGAAGGTCAGATCGTTCTCGAACAGTTCGACCGCGCGGAAGCCAGCCTTGGCGATCGCCGCCAGCTTCGTCTCCAGGTCGCCGCCGAGGCAGACCGTCGCGATCGACCATTGATTCATGCGCTCAGCGCTCCGAAGCTCTGGCGATTGCTATTGCGCGCGCGCTTTGCGGAAAGCAACCGGCGTGGAGCGCTGGGGAACGGCGCACGGCCCGTCAAGAAAGCGCCTCATCGCCTCGCGAAGGCAAAGCCCTGTTTCTTAAACCTTATTTTCGCCTCGTTCGACCGGCAAGTCGCCTCCGGAGGGGCGCGCCTAAAAACCGCGCCGGAGCGTTCCTTTCCGTCGTCTTGACCGGCTTCCGCCGATGGTGATTTTACGTTAATGAATGCTCAAGGGGTTGTGCCTAAAACTCTAAACGAAGGGAATGGCGTGAAAGCGTAAACCATGAGCGAGGGAGTCTACGGGGCCTACCAAAACGTGGAGTTCAGCGCGCCGAATTTCGGACGCCTGAATCTTTCGCGCGCACTGCCGGGCGTTGCGGTCGCCGCCACGTCTGTCTTTCTGTTCGTCTGGGCAAGCTATGTGCGGCCGCGCTACGAGGCGCCTTCCGCCGCTCCGGTTTCGGCGCCAAGCCCTTATGGAACCTTGACATTTTCGAACGACACGCTTCGTCTTGGCGCGGTTTCGCCGAGCGAGGGCCATCAGTTCGGCGCGCTCGCGCCTTCCGCTCCTCCCCCGGCTGTGGCCCCTGCCCGTTTCGCCGCCAAGGATCCGTTCGGCGGCCTTGCGGATATGCAGGCCAGCGTGTCCTGGGGCTCGCTGGCGCTGCGCCCCGGATTTGATCCTTATGCCGATGGCGAATCACCGCCGTTGCCGCCGCAGGCCCCCGAGGTCGCTTCGCTTGGCCCGACGAACCCTTCGATCCCGCCGCCGCTGCCGCCCCGCCGCCCCACCGATCTGGGCAACGCGCCCGCCGCTCAGACCGCGAGCCCGCCGACTTCGACCGAAGTGCAGGGACCGATCGCGCGGCCGAACTCAGGGCCTGACGTCCCGGGCTTCCTTGCGCATCTGTTCAGCGGGGGGGCCTCGGCGCCAACCGCCAATCCAGCCAACAAGGCGGTCGCCTATGCCGCGCCCGAGACCACGACGATTAGCCGCACGACGCGCGATTCCGGCAATTCGATCCTGCGCAGCTTCACCCCTTCGGCGCCTCCCGGCGCGCTCTCGGCTTATGACCACTTCACCGCCGTCTACGACATCGAGGCCCGCACGGTCTATCTGCCGAACGGGACAAGGCTCGAAGCCCATTCCGGCTATGGCGAGCTGAAGGACGATCCAAAGAACGTCGCGGTCCGCGCCCGTGGCGCCACGCCGCCGGACACCTACGAGCTGACCCTGCGCGAAAGCCTGTTCCACGGCGTGCAGGCGCTTCGCCTGAAGCCGCTCGGGTCGGGCGACCCTTTCGGTCGCAACGGCCTGCTGGCTCACCCCTATATGCTGGGTCCCGACGGGGATTCGAACGGCTGCGTCTCGGTGAAGGACTACGACGCTTTCCTGCAGGCGTTCGAGTCCGGCCAGATCAAGCGCCTGGTCGTCGTCGCCAAGCTTTAGCCGATCGGGCGCGTCGCTTCGGCCGCGGTCAGCAACCAAAGCCATGCATAGTTTTTGATTTGCCGGAAGCCCGCCGTCCCCTTACCCGCTTGGCGGAGAAGGCGGCCGAAGGCCGGATGAGGTGTGGAAAGCCGAAGCCCTGAAGCCGAAAATTGGGGCGAAGGCCTTTGCCGCCGCTCCAAAGAGAGCGAAAGCCCCCCTGTCGCAATGCAGTAGCGACCCGATCCGGGCTTCGCCCACCTCCCCCGCCTCGGCGGGGCTGACAATTTTCTATCCGAGCGCCTATGGGTCAGCGACCGCGGCCACGGCGCGCCGCTCTGCCCGGAAATCTGCCCAGGCTATCCCGCTCCAACCCAGTTGCCCGCGGTCGTTCGAGTTGATAGGAGAGGCCGTTTCCTGAAAGGGGGAGCGGGTGTTTCCCTATCGCTTCCATGGTCGAACCCGTGGGCCTGTCGTCGCCCCGCGCGTCATTTCGCGGGGCTGACAAGGGAACGCATCGCCGTCTCGTCGTCAGCCTGTTCCGGCGCGCCATGCCGCGCCTACCTGATCAACGAGAACGCCCATGTCCCTCCTCGCCGTCAAAGACGTATCTCTGATTCGCAGCGAAACGCTGTTCGCCAGCCTGAACTTCTCGATCGCCAAAGGCGATCGTGTCGGACTCGTCGCCGCCAACGGCCGCGGCAAGTCCTCCCTCCTGCGCGTTTTGGCCAGCGAGGACGACGCCACGACGGGCGCCATTACGCGCGCGAGGGGACTTAGGGTCTCCTTCGCGCCGCAAGACCCGCCCGCGCGGCTGCTGCCGCTGAGTTTTGAGGATGCGGTGCGCGACGCCCTGCCCTCCGAGGCTGCGCTCACCGAGAGCTGGCGGATAGATGTGCTGCTCGACGAACTCGAGGTCGACGAGGCGATACGCAGCCTCGCCGTCCGCAACCTGTCCGGCGGCTGGCAGCGCGCCATGCTGCTCGCGCGCGCCGCTGTCGTCGAGCCTGACTTGCTCTTGCTCGACGAACCGACGAACCACCTCGACCTCGCCAGGATCGGCGTGCTTGAGCGCTTTCTCGCCGCCCTGCCGCGCGACCGTTCCTTCATCGCCGCGAGCCACGACCGCGCTTTCCTCGACAATTCAACCAACCGCACCCTGTTTCTGCGACCCGAGGAGAGCCCAATGTTCGCCCTGCCCTATTCGCGCGCGCTGCGGGCCTTGCAGGAAAGCGACGCGGCGCGCGAGCGGCGGTTCGAGAACGACATGCGAAAAGTCAAGGCGCTCAGGCAGCAGGCGTCAAAACTCAAGAACATCGGCATCAATTCCGGATCCGACCTCCTGGTGGTGAAGACCAAACAACTCTCTGAGCGAGCCGACAAACTCGCCGAGCAGGCGCGCCCGGCGCATCAGGAGCGCTCGGCGGGCGCAATCCGCCTGATGAACAGCGGGACCCACGCCAAAACGCTGGTGACAATCAAGGACGCCGCCGTGACCACGCCGGACGGTCGGCTGCTGTTCAAAACCGGACGGATGTTCATCGAGAGAGGCGATCGGGTCGCCCTGCTTGGCGCCAACGGCGCAGGCAAGACGCAATTCATCGAGCGCCTGCGGGCAGCTCTTGCCGAGCCGGACCCCGACATAAAGGCGACGGCCAGCCTCAAGCTCGGCTATTCCGATCAGGCGCTCTCTCAGCTTGATCGGTTTGCGACTCCCTTCGAGGCGGTCAAATTATCGAGCGATCTGCCCGACCTTCCGGCTCGCGCCCAACTCGCCGGGGCGGGCATCCACATCGACGCCCAGACCGCGCCGATCGCGCGCCTTTCGGGCGGGCTGCGCGCGCGTCTCGCGATGCTGCTGATGCGCCTGGCGCAGCCGAATTTCTATCTGCTGGACGAGCCGACCAATCATCTCGACATCGACGGGCAGACCCTGCTGGAGGGCGAATTGATCGAGCACGGCGCCGCCTGCCTGCTGGTCAGCCACGATCGCGCCTTCGTTCGCGCGGCGGCCACGCGAATTTGGTTGATAACGGGCAAGCGGCTCGTCGAAGTCGACGATCCAGAGCCGGTGTTTGCGAGACTGATGTCCAATCAGATGGTCGCGCAATGACACCTGATCATCCCGCGAATGCGGGGATCCAGAGTCGAGCGCTCTTCCGCAAGCCAAGGATCACACACCGGATCCGCGTTCGCGGGGATGACAAGGAGATCCCGCGGCAGCGGCAAAGTCAGGGCGCAATGCGTAACGCATGAACACGCTCGTCGGGTCGCAAAACACTTTGGAACGTCACGCCGCCTCACAAGTTTCCTCCACTGCGCTACACCAGCGCGGCACCGGAGGAAATCATGTCGAAAGAAGTTCACGAAACGGCGGCGAAGCATCACGAGAGCGCCATGAAGTCGCACAAGATGGCCGCCGAACATCATGGCAAGGGCGATACGGCTTCCGCCGCAAAGCATGCGGAAGAGGCCCACGGACATTCGACCAAGGCCCATGAGAGCTCAAGCAAGGCTCAAGGCAAAGGCGCATCCGCGAAGTGATTTTTGGCAGGCGTCTGGCTTCGCTCGAAAAACCGACCGCCAGACGCCCGCCCCTCGGCGCTGTGCCGGTCGCTTCACTCGCGCCGGATTATACGTAATGGAAGCGCCGCCGCTGGAAAGAAAACTCGCTGCCATACTTGCGGCGGACGTCGCGGGCTATAGCCGCCTGATGGGCGTCGACGAGGAAGGCACCCTCGCGACGCTTTCGGCTTACCGCTCGATCGCCGACGCACTGATTTCTGAACATGGAGGCCACATTCGCGGCACGGCGGGCGACAGCGTGCTCGCCGAATTCGCAAGCGCATTCGCCGCCGTGCAGTGCGCCGTCGACATCCAGCGCCAACTCGCGCACGCCAACGAAGCGCTGCCTGAGGACCGCCAGATGTGGTTTCGGATCGGCGTGAATGTCGGCGACGTGCTCGTCAAGCAAGGCGATATATTTGGCGACGGGGTCAACATCGCGGCGCGGATCGAGAGCCTCGCCGAACCCGGCGGCGTGTGCATCTCGCGCGGCGTCCACGAGCATGTCATGCGCAAGCTCGCCTGCCGCTTCGAGGACCTTGGCGAAAAGAGCGTCAAGAACATCGCGCAACCGATCCGCGTGTTCAGGCTGAAATTCGATACAGCCGAAGGCGAGCTTGACGCCGAAATCCCTGATGAAGCCGTCGAGGTCGCGGTAGCCGCGGCTTCCCCTTCGATCGAGATCGCCTCGGTTCCCCCGCAGGTCAATCCGCAACCGGAGCTGGTTTTCTGGGAGTTGATCAAGGACAGCGCGCGCGCCAGCGATTTCGAAGCTTATCTGAGCCAGTATCCTGACGGACTGTTCATCGCGCTGGCGCGCACGCGTCTTGAAGAAACCCGCTCGAAGGAGGGCGACGAGCGAAGCCCGCATGACGAAGAGGTGGAGGTCTTGTTCTGGGAATTTGTGCGCAACAGCGACAATCCATCGTTCCTGCGCGCCTACCTCGAAAAATATCCCAACGGTGATTTCAAGACGCTTGCCGAGATCAGGCTGAAGGAGCTGGAATCTTCGCCGTGAGAATTGAATGCCGCGCTCGGAGCACGAAACTGTCGCCCGCGTGAAAACGCTACAGTATGCTTGGCGTCCGGCTACGGTGGCGCGCGTCAGATCGCTCCATACAAACCATTGTCGAAGGACGGACCCTCAGAAATGTCTGCGTGGCGCCAAAGCGGGGAAGGCGCGACCCGCAAAGCGCCGCATCAGAACGCGTCTGTCGCTTCGGCGCTCTTGGCTTCGTGTCTGGCGATCAGCGGCGCCTGGGCCAGCGCGAAGATTACCGTTAGCGGCAGGGCGCCGAACGACTTGTAGAGCGCCCAGTCGTGCTCGGGCAGGTTGCGCCAGACGACCTCGTTGAGAACGGCGAGAAACACGAAGAAGAACGCCCAGCGCCAGGTCAGCTTGCGCCATCCCTCCTCGGTCAGGTGAAGCGCGCCATCGAACATCACCTGCAAGGTCGGCTTTTTCAGCGCAAGGCCGACGAACAGCGCAAGCGCGAACAGCCCGTTGATGATCGTCACCTTGACCTTGATGAAGGTGCTGTCGTTGAAATAGAGGGTCAGCGCGCCAAAAATCAGCACCATCGCCGCCGTGACGAGCGGCATGATCGGCAGGCGCTTCAGCTTCCAGTACGAGACGATCAACGTGACGAGCACGCTCGCCATCATCACGGCGGTCGCGACGAAAATGTTGAACTTCCAGTAGCTCAGAAAGAACAAAGCGAGCGGCCCGACCTCCAGCGCGAATTTTAACGCAGGCGGCAAAGCGCGGGGCGGAACGACGGACGTGCTCACAGGCAGGCCTTCTCGAGAAACTGAAACGCGCGCGCCCGGTGCGAAAGGGCCATCGACCCGTCGGCGGGCAGGCCATGCTTCTCGATGGACGTCATCTCGCCAAATGTCCTCGCATGGCCATCCGGCCTGAAGATCGGATCATAGCCGAAGCCGGCTGTGCCGCGCGGCGGGAACACCAGTTCGCCGTCGATCCGGCCCTCGAAAGTTTCGACGTGGCCGTCCGGCCAGCAGATCGCCAGCGCGCTGACGAAATGCGCGCGCCACGGCGGCTCCGCGGCGCGCGCCGTCAATTCCCGCCGGATGCGCTCCATCGCCGCGGAAAAATCTCCGCCCTTGGCCCAGCGGGCGGAATAGATGCCGGGCTCGCCGCCGAGGCCGGCGACGCAAAGACCGGAATCGTCGGAAAGCGCGGGCAGGCCGCTGCGCTCGGCGGCCGAGCGGGCTTTCAGGATCGCATTGGCCACGAAGGTGTCGCCGGTCTCTTCCGGTTCGGGCAGCTCCAGTTCGCCCGCGCCGACCACTTGGAGACCGTGAGGCGAAAGCAGCTCGCGCAGCTCCACGAGCTTGCCCTTGTTGTGGGTGGCGGCGACGACCTTGTCCGTGAGTTTTCGGGCGTTCATCGGGTCACGACCTTGAAGCGTTCGCCGGACGGAGTTGTCGAGGCCTTGTCCAAACCGTTGAGGATCAAAAACTGTTCGAGCGGATCGGGGCTGACCGCCATTTCCGCCCCGAAAGTCTGCGGGTTGTCGCCGTCGTGCGCGGTGACGATCTGCAGCTTGCCTTCGCGCGCCTCGGCCGCTTCCGCGGGCGTGAGGCGATGGAAGGAGCGGATCGACGCCAAGAATCGCTGGTCGACGGCGGGCGCAAGCGAATGCGCTGCGAAGATCAGCCGGTAGATGCGCCCCTCGAGCCGGATTGCGGCGAGCCGAAAGCTCCATTGCTGGCCCTGAGCGACCGCGACCGCCGTCGGCAGATCCGTATCCTTCAGGGTCTCGATCGATCCGGTCTCGACGCCTTCGATCCAGCCGGAGGCGAGCGCCTGTTCGAGCGAGGTCGCGGCGCTCGCCTCGATCGAATCGAGCCGCAGCGCCTGCGGCGCCGGCTTCGCCAACCCCGATCAGCGCCGCGCTCTGGTTTTCGAGCGCGAAGCCGTCCGGCGCCTCGAAGGCGAAGCCGAGCTTTGGATGCAGGAAGCGCCGGCTCGAGCGCCAGCCCTTGCGAGGGATTGTCGCCGAAGGCGATGCCGTCGATGGCCGTGAGATAGCTGGCGCGCGCGTTGTCTCGCCGACGCTCGGCGGGCGAGCTGCTTGGCCTGGGCGATCGCCGCCGGCGATGCGCTCGGGCGTCGAGGGGTGCGTCGCCATCATGTCCGGCTTGTCTTCGCCGCCCGCTCCGAGGATCTTTGAGCGGAACGCGCTCCAGCGGCCGAGCGAGTCGAGAAAGCGCGACGCCGCGTAGGGGTCGTAGCCGGCCTTGGCGATGACGCCGATGCCGATCTTGTCGGCCTCGAATTCCTGCTCGCGCGAAAAGTGGGCGATCGTCAGCTTCATGCGCGCCGCCTGCTCTTCGCCCACCTTCGGCTGGTCGAGCACCTGGGTCGAGACGCGCTTGAACAGCGCCGCGCGCCGTTCGAGTTCGGCGCGCTGGGCGGCGTGATGGGCGGTGACGTGGGCGATTTCGTGCGCCATGACGGCGGCGACCTCGGCCCCGTCGTTGGCGAGAGCCAGCAGACCGCGCGTGATGAAAATGTCGCCGGAGGGCAGCGCGAAGGCGTTGACGATCGGCGAATCGAGCAGCGTGACGCGATAGGGCTCGGTCGGCGAATCGCTCGCCGTTGGCGAGGCGGGTCAGCACGTCGTCGAGATAGCGCTTGGTCGCCGGCGCGACTGTATTCGCCGCCGAACGCTTCGATGAGCCGCGCCTCGCTCCGGATCGACGGGCGCCGCTGTCGCCAGCCGGGCTCGGGCTCGACCGCGGGCTTCGCTCGCGCGGCGGCGGCTCGACCGAGGCGCAGCCGGCAAGCGCAAGCGCCGCCGCCGCCAACGCCGCGCGCAAAATCTGCGCGAAGCCGGGCCGCCCGAATCTTCTCAAGCCAAAACAGCGTCATCCGCTCGGCCCAGACCTCACATCCCTTCCGCGAGCTCGATCATCAAGGGATCGACGATCTCGATTCGCGGCCCGAATCGGTCGATCCAAATATCCACGGACGCGAACGGCGCGTCCCGCCAGCGCGCGACAGTTCGATGCCTCTGCGCTGAAATGCCGCCTCGGCCTTTCGCGGCGACCACGACGGTAAACCCTCCCGCGCCGCCGAAATCAAGATAAACCCGCGTTCTGCCCTCGCCGACCCGTTCGCACGACGCCTGCGACGACGACGAAGCGCCCGTCCGCCGCTTCGAGCCCTGCGACGTCGGTCGCGGCGAGGATAGCGCCGTCGTCGGCCCAAAGCCCGCGGCTGGGCCTCGCGCGCCTCGCTTTCCGCCGCGAGCCGCTCGGCTTCGCAGCCACGCGTTTCGAATTCGGGTTTTACGCGGGCGAGGCCGTCGCGCAGCAGATCGTCGGACAGCGAGGCGCCGTCGTCGCCGTTGACGTCGGCTAGCCAGCGGCCCCAGCGGTCCGGCGCGGGCGCGAGCAAGGCGATTTTGACGCCTCGCTCTGTCCAGGCCTCGGCGATCCGGTCGAGTACGAGCTCGGCCTGCGGCGCGTCGAGCCCGGCGAGGCGCAGGGTGCGGCCGTCCTCGAGTTTCAGCTCCGCGCGCTCGGTCGCTTCGGCGATGCGGCCGGCTGACGAGAAGGCGCCGCATCCGAAGGCCGGCGCGCCCGCCAGCAGCGCCGCGGCGATCGCGCAAGCGCGCAGATGCGCGTTCGGAAAAATCATGCTACCAGCGCTTCGCCGTCGGGGTTGACGCTAACCCCTATGGCCGACATGGTCGCGAGGCAACGCTTTCAGCGATCAAGTCCGTCCCGGTAGCTCAGCAGGATAGAGCACAGGTTTCCTAAACCTGGGGTCGCAGGTTCGAGCCCTGCTCGGGACGCCACTTTTCTTTGCAGATCCGATCTTCAGAAGCACGGGGCAAAGTCTTGCCGCCGCTCAAGGCTACGTCGTGCTTGGCGTCAGCAAAAACCCTTGCACGACGCCGTTATGGAACCCGAAGCCGACGATCTGATCCGACGCGTTGATGGCGGTCGCCTCGGTGTCGCTCCAACCGGAGCCAAGGATGGCGCCGAGGTCCGTCACATGTCCCTGCGCATTCCACAGCGCGGCCTCCGCGCCGGAAAAGCCCACGATCATGCCGTTTCCGCCAAGCGCGAGCGCCTCGCTTTGCTCGCTCCCGTCGATGGCCTGCAGCACGGTCGCCGCGCCGTCCGCGGACCACCGCACCGCTTCCCGGCCCTGGCCGTTCGTCGCCGCGTAGGCGGAGTAGCCGACGCTTACGCCGTTGCTGGCAAGCGCGAGGGCGGTGCTCGCGTTCTCGCCGCCGACGTCGTCGAGCACCGTGCCCGCGCCGCTGGCCGACCACAAGACCGCATCCCAGCCGTCGCCGCTCGCCAGTTCGGACACTCCGATGCTCTGGCCGGCGCTGTTGATGGCGGTCGCGTTGCTGGAGTGGCCGCCGCCGACGTTTTGCAGGACGATCGGATTGCTCCCGACGGCCGCCCAGAACACGGCCTCGGAAACCTCGTAGCCGGTTCCCGGCTCGCCGACGAAATAGCCGGATTCGCCGACGATCTGCCCATTGTTGTTGATGGCGTTGGCCGCGGCGTCATGGTCGCCGGGGATGTCTTCGAGCACAGTGGCCGTACCGTTGGGGGCCCAAAGCACGGCCTCCTGTTGGAACGTGGCGCCTGGCGGGCTCACCACGGAACTCCCGACGCTGTCCCCGTGGTTGTTGATGCCCGAAACGTGAGAATTGCCTTCGCCTCCAACGTCAACGAGGAACGTCGGGCGACCGGTCTCCGACCACGACAAGGCTTCGGACCCGTTCCCGGTCGGCTGATTTCCGATGCTTCTTTCATGGCTGTTGATTGCGATGGCGCCTGAGAAAGAACTCGAGTTCAAAACCGTCGCTTGCCCGCTCGGCGACCACAAGGTCGGTCCATCGCGGTCGGCCCCGACGCTGTAGCCGTTCACGTTGATCGCGACGGGTTCGGCGTTTCCGCCCGGAGAGGCAAGTTCAACTACGTCGAAAGTCAGAGCCGTCATGAAGCGCTCCTCCAGATTTTCAGGCCTCGCTACATCCGACCCTAACACGGCTCAACCCGGGTGCGCCCTGCGCCGCACGCGGACACGGCGGATCGCGAATAAGCCGCTGGCTCGCCGGGACCGGATCGCGCTAGGGTCAATCGATCGTTTGACTTGAGCGGGCCGGTCCGGTGAAAGCTCACCGAGCCGGGCTTGCGACGCCATTTGATCCTGGAGGAGGCGCGCCGATGGCTTCGATCCGCTCTGTTTGCCGGTTCGCAGCGCTGGCCCTGCTCGCTACGCTCGCCGCGACGGCGCGGGCCGACATGGCCCCGGCGCCGGGGACGGCGGTGGCGAGCCTGCCGCCCCACTTCACCAAGCGCGTCGTCGCGACGGGCCTCGCCAATCCCCACAACATGGCGCTCGGGCCTGATGGACAACTTTGGGTGACCGAACAGATCACCCGCCGCGTCGTGCGCGTCGACCCGGCGACCGGCAAGATCACAGAGGCGCTCGCCGTCCCCGACGCCGTCCACATGAAGGGTTCGCAGGACGGCCTGCTCGGCATCGCCTTGCACCCGGACCTGCTCAAGGGCAAAGGCGCGGACTACGTCTATATTTCGATGACCTACGCGGCGGGAACGCCCGAACCGTTCCCGAACCGCACGCTGATCCGCCGCTATACGTTCGACGCCAAGACCGGAACGCTCGGGTCGCCCGTCGATATTCTGGCCGGCCTGCCTTCGGCGCATGACCATCAGTCGGCGCGGCTGCTGTTCGGGCCCGACGGCAAGCTCTACTATTCGATCGGCGACCAGGGGGCCAATCAACTTGCCTATCTCTGTGTGCCCAACGAGGCGCAGGTTCTGCCGAGCGCAGAGGAAGTCGCGGCCAAGGATTGGCGGCGCTACAAGGGAAAAATCCTGCGCCTCGAGCCCGACGGCTCGATCCCCGCCGACAATCCCGTCATTCACGGCGTCAGGAGCCACGTCTACGCCTGGGGCATCCGCAACACGCAGGGCATGACGTTCAGCCCCTCCGGAAAACTGTTCTCGGTCAATCACGGACCGAACAGCGATGACACGCTGAACCTCGTCGTGGCCGGCGCCAATCTCGGCTGGCCGAACGTGCTGGGCTTCCGCAACGACCTGACCTACGCCTACGCCAATTTCTCCGGCGCGGGCGACGCCTGCCAGGGGATGTCGGACCCGGCCGAGAACGGCCTTGACGTCCCGCCGCAAGTTCCCGTGAAGCGGCAGTCCGAATTCCACGATCCTAATTACGTGCAGCCGCTCAAAACCCTGTTCGCGGCGAATGCCGACAGGCTCGACACTGAGTTCAAGAACCCGGTCTGCGCGGACCGGAACCTCTACTATATCTGCTGGCCGACCATCGCGCCCTCCTCGGTCGCGTATTACGGCGGCTTCGCCAAGGGACCGCCCGGCTGGGACCATTCCCTGCTGATCAACAGCCTGAAGCGCGGCCTCATCTATCGCGTTCGACTGGATGCGAGCGATAGCGTCGCGATCGGCGACGCGGAGCCGATGTTCCGCGAGCAGAACCGCTACCGCGAGATCGTCGTGTCGCGCGACGGCGCGACGCTCTATGTCGCGACCGACACGGAAGGCTACGGCCTCGCAACCAACGACGCCGGCTCGGCCGCCTTCAAGTTCGAAAACCCCGGTTCGATCCTGGCGTTCACTTACGATGGCAGGTGAGCAGGCCGCCCTTGCCGCCGTAGTTCCGCAACACCCAAACATTTGCTTGGCGATTTTGGCTCCTGGCCGGCTCTGCGCCGCCGGAGCGCTTCAAAACCTCCAAATTTTCGCCGGCTAACTCCAAATTTTTCCAAACAATGTCTTGGCGGTTTCGAGTTTAATCAATGGTTTACACGCTAGGTCGATCCGTTTTTGTTTTAGGCAGCGGCTTCGGGGTCGAAAATCAGAAACTACGGAGTTCGCAAAATACTTTCTGGTCCTCATTTTGGCACCATAGTCAATTTTTCTGATTATGTCAAGAAATTCGCGACCTGCCGCAACGCCCCGTCTGAAGCGCTCGGGTCTGCGTCGCCTTGCTGCGCGTCGGACTCCAGGACGACGATCTTGCAAGCGCACGGCGGCGGCGACGCCGCGGCTCCTCGCGCGACGCCGCGCATTGCGGCGGGCGAGCGAGTTCGAAATAATGGCGCCATGCGCATCGTGCCCGGCGTCATCGCCATGGATCCTGGATTTTTTTCCCGAGTAAGCCCGACGCCTTGGCTCCGATGCCTCGTCGCTGTCATCGGCGTCGCCGTGCTGCTCCAGTTCGGCGGTTGCGCCGACGGCTCCATCGCCGCGCTCGATGCGATCGGCGCAAAGATCTTTCCGTCGGATATCGACTTCGCGCCGATCTACGAAGAAGCCCGACGCTCGGAGGCCTCCTACGCAGGCCCGAAACTCATCCGAAGCAGCTATCCGCTCACAATACGCATCAAAGCTCCTGATGGAAGCAAGGTGCTGTATTTCCTGGAGCGCGACGACAAGCAGCACAGCCAGCACATAACCGTTCGCGGAACCGACAATTGGGCGAACCTGTCTCAGGACATGGACGTCACCGTGCGCGACGACCGGCTGATCAAGATCCCCGTTCACACCGGCTTCGATCGCGATGCGCGGGCCGTCTATCAGGACTCAAAACCCTATATGAGAGCGGGCTACAAGACTTATGTATCTGGTCACTCGCTCGGGGGCGCGGTGGCGGCGCTGCTCGCGATCTATCTGATCGAGGACGGGTTTGACGTCGAGCGCGTGACCACCTTCGGGCAACCGCGCTTCACGACGGCCGAAGGCGTCAAACAGCTCGGCTTCCTGCCTTTGACGCGGGTGGTGGACGAGAACGACATCGTGCCCGTGGTTCCGCCCGGATTCGAGGCGGCGAAGGAATACGGTCCCTACGAACATGTCGGCAAAGAGGTCATACTTCTGAATGGCGAGGATTTTGTCTTCCTGCCCTCCGAGGACGCCACGCGCATCAGCCTCGGCGACTTCTGGCGCACGCTCCGCTACGACGACCTGAAGGATCACGAGATCAAGAAATACCTGCTGCTCATCTCAGACAAGCTCACGGCCTCAAAACAGGTGCCCTATGACGAGCGGGAGAAATTTATTGTCTCGGATGTCTCGCAGGTCGTGAAGTGAGACTGGCCCTCGTCGCCTCGGGCTTGTGTTCCTTCCCCACTTGGTGGGGAAGGTGGCCAAAGGCCGGATGGGGTGTGGGACGTATCGCAGCGGCTTGGAGGGTTGCATCGGCGGCGCAGCGAAGTCGGAGACCTTCCACGCCTTCCCGCCACACCCCATCCGGCCTTCGGCCACCTTCCCCGGCGAAGCCGGGGAAGGCGCTCGACGACAATCTCAGATGCGCCTCCTTCACCCCCCAAACGCCGCGTCCGCGAGCCCCTTCACCCCCGGCCGCACGCTGAACAGATCGCCGCTCTCAGGATAGCGCGCCAGATTCTCCGCCGTTTCCTCCGCCTCGCGACGTGATGATGTAGAGCGTGGCGAGGTCTTGGCCGCCGAAGGCGCAGCAGCTCGGCTTTGGGACGGGGACGTCGATCGTGCGGTCGAGCCTCCCGTCTGGCGCGTAGCGCGCGACGCGAAAGCCCTCCCACATGGCGTTCCAGATAAAGCCTTCGGCGTCGACGCAGGAACCGTCGGGGACGCCGGGCGCTGCCGTCGCGACGATCGTGCGGCGCGGGCCTACGGCGCCCGTCGCGACGTCGTAGTCGAAGGCTTCAATCGCGCGATTGGGGCTGTCGGCGAAATAGTAGGTCTTTCCATCGGGCGAGAAACAGGCGCTGTTGGCGACCTTCACGCCGCCAAACAGTTTTTGAACCTTGAGATCAGGGTCGATCCGCCACACCGACGCGCGAGGCTCGAATTTCTCTTCGTCCATGCCGCCGGCCAGAAAACGTCCTTGCCGATCGGTGCGGCCGTCGTTGAGACGCAGCCCGCTGATATCAGCGTCGATCGCCGCAATGTTTTGTCGGGCGCCGGTTATCAGGTCGAGGAAGGCGAAGCCGTCGGAGAAAGCGGCGAGCACTTCGTTCCAGGGCCGGTCGCGCCGCGTCGCGAAACAGCAGACTTTTCCGGCCGTCCCAAAACTTTTCGCTTCGCCATTGTGCGGCGTCAGCGTCCAGACCCGCTCGCCCAACATGTCCGTCCAGTAGAGACGCTGATGCTCTGCGGACCAGAACACGCCTTCGCCATGAGCGGCCTGACAGGCGACGGCGACTTCCGCTTTCATGTTCGTCCTCTCTTTTGAAGCGTCTCAAGGCGCTTTGATGGGATGGGTCTTGCGCCAGGCCTCGTATTCGGGCCGCGCGGCGTCAGACAAAGGATAATATTTCTGCAACGAGCCGCCCTGCTCCAGCATCAGCCTCGAAAAATCCTCCCAGTCGTGATGGACGGCGGCGTGCTCGATGACTTTTGCCGCGAGGCCGACGGGAATCACACAGGCGCCGTCGTCATCGGCGACGATGATGTCGCCGGGCATGACGGTGACGCCGCCGCAGGCGATGGGGACATTGACGGCGAACGGCATGATGCCGGTCTGGGTGTGAAAGTTGGGCGTGACGCCGCGCAGCCAGAGGCCGAGATCGAGCGTCTGCACGTGCGGATAATCGCGCACGCAGCCGTCGATGACGACGCCGGCGCCGCCGCGGCCCTTGAAATAGGTCAGCATCATCTCGCCAAATATGCCGGAGCGCATGTCGCCGCGCGCATCAACCACGACGATGTCGCCTGGCTGCGTATGATAGAGCACATGGCGGTGGAGCTGCTTCTCGACGTCGATATATTCGCCCTCGCCGTAGAGGTCTTCGCGCTTCGGCATGAATTGCAGCGTCAGCGCGGGGCCGGCGAGGCTCTTGCCCTTGGTCCAGGCAACGGGGCCCTGCATAAAAGTGTCGCGAATGCCGAGGTGATGCAGAGTCGCGCAGGCGGTCGCGGCGCCGAGCGCTTGCAAGCCACGGACGAGCTCCGGAGCGGGGCGAGAAATGTCGGGCGTCGAGCTCAGCGCCGAATGGGAAGCTTCCATTTCACCAGTTCCACATTGTTCCGTCTTCGAGCCGGTTCACCGGCAGATAGGCGCGCTCGTAAGGATAGCTGGGCGGCGAGCTTTTCGTCGATGTCGACGCCGAGGCCCGGCGCGTCGCCGGGGTGCATGAAGCCGCCGCTTTGTGAGAAGGCGTGCGGAAACACTTCGTGCGTCGCCTCGGTGTAGCCGGAAAATTCCTGCACGCCGAAATTGGGCGCCCAGAGGCCGAGATGAATGTTGGCCGCCATCGCCGACGGCCCGATGTCCATCGCGCCGTGGCAGCCGGTCCGCACGTGATAGATCGACGCAAAGTCCATGATGCGCCGCAAGCCTGTGACGCCGCCGGCGTGCACGGCGGTGGTGCGGATGTAGTCGATCAACTGTTCTTCGATAAGAAGACGCGCATCCCAGATCGTGTTGAACACTTCGCCAAGCGCGATCGGCGTCGTCGTGTGCTGGCGGATCAGCCGAAAACCTTCCTGAAGCTCGGCAGGCACGGGATCTTCGAGCCAGAACAGCCGGAACGGCTCGAGGTCCTTGCCAAGCCGCGCCGCCTCGATCGGGGTCAGGCGATGATGCGCGTCATGCAGCAGATGCAGCTCGTCGCCGAACGTCTCGCGCAGTTTCGCGAACAGCTTTGGGATGTGGACCAGATATTTGGAGGTCGACCAGGTCTCTTCATTGGGCAGCGCCTCGACCATGCCGCCCTTGCCCTGATTGGCGCCGGCGCCGACGCCATAGATCGGCGGCAGGCCGGGCACGCCGACCTGGGCGCGGATGGCGACGAAACCCTGCTCCTTCTTGGCGGCGACGGCGTCGACCGCCTCCTCGATCGTCAGCCCTTGCGCATGCGAATAGATCATCACATGCTTTCGCGAGGCGCCGCCGAGCAGCTGATAGAGCGGCATGTTGGCCGCCTTGCCCTTGATGTCCCAGAGCGCCAGATCGACCGCGGAGATCGCCGCCATCGTGATCGGGCCCGCGCCGCCAATAGGCGCCGCGATAGAGATATTGCCAGATATCCTCGATCTGCGACGCGTCGCGCCCAATCAGCGTCGGGATCACGTGCTCTTCGAGATAGGCGACGACGGCCTTCTCGCGGCCATTGACGGTGGCGTCGCCGATGCCGTGCAGGCCCTGGTCGGTCTCGATCTTCAGGGTGACGAAATTGCGCCCCGGCGAGCAGACGATCACTTTTGCCGATTTGATCTTCATAGGTGCGCTCCCTCAGGGTTCGTCGCCGAAATAGCTGTGGCCTTTTTTGACGTGCGCCTTGGCCACGTCTTCGTTGAGCGTCAGCCCATGGCCCGGCCTGTCGGTGAGGCGCAGAAACCCCTGTTTGATCGGCGGCTCGCCGTCGACGAGATCGTCCCACCAATCGACTTCCATCGCGTGGTGCTCCATCACCAGAAAGTTGGGGATCGAGGCGGCGACATGCGCGCCGGCCACCGTGCCGATCGGACTCGCGACATTGTGCGGCGCCATCGGCACATAGTACGAATTGGCGTGATCGGCGACCTTCCTGAACTCCATCAGGCCGCCCATTTTCGGAATGTCGGGCGCGATGATGCGCGCGGCCTGTTTCTCGATCAGTTCGCGAAAGCCTTCCATGCGATAAAGGTTCTCGCCCGTGCAGATCGGCGTGCGCGTCGAATGCGTCACGAGGCGCTGCGCCTCGATGTTGATAGGCGGCACGGGGTCCTCGAGCCAGGCGAGGTCGTAGGGCTCGAGCGCCTGCGCCAGCTTGATCGCGTCGTTGACGTTGAACTTCCAGTGCGCGTCCATCGCGACCATCACGTCGGGCCCAACGGCGTCCCTTACCGCCTTGACGACCTCAACCATCCATCGGAGCTCCGCCGCGCCGATGACGCGGCTGTAGGGCTCGACCCATTGCCTGCGCGGATGCGGGTCCGCGCTGACATCAAAGGTGAAAGGGTTCGGCGTGTCGAGATCGAATTTCAGCGCGGTGTAGCCCGCCGCGACGACGGCTTTTGCCTTCTCGCCGTAGCTTAGCGGGTCCGAGGTCGCGCCCGCATGGCAGTCGGCGTAGATGCGCACTTCTTCGCGATAGCGGCCGCCGAAAAAGGTGGAGATCGGCAGGCCGTGGGCGCGGCCCATCAGGTCCCACAGCGCGATCTCGATGCCGCTGATCGCGGTGACCGCGGCGCCCGCCTGCGCGCCCTCGCCCGACAGACAACGCTCCATCAGGAAGACCAGCTTGCCGATATTTGTCGGATCCTCGCCGACAATATTCGCGCCGGCGTGATGCACGAGTTCGGCGACGCCGGCGCCCCAATAGGCCTCGCCGAGCCCCGTGACGCCGCTGTCGGTCTCGACGCGCACCAGCACCCAGGGAAAATTGCCGTCGATGACGGCGGTGCGCACTTTCAAGATTTTCATGGGGCGTCCCTCCCGAGGCGCAATTCTTGAACCCATTGCTAATTGCATCTGACATCGGCGACAATCGCATTTCGTTCAAATGATCGTTCGCGAAGGAAAACGCCTTGAAGATCACGGACCTGAAATGCGCGGTGATCGGAAAAAATCCGATCGTGCGAATCGTCACGAACGACGGCATTTCGGGATATGGCGAGGTCGAGCATTTCAAGCCCTATCTAAAGCCCCACGTGTTGCAGTTCCGCGACACGCTGATCGGCGAGGACCCGACCGACGTCGAGCGCTGCATGCTGAAAATCAGGCAGCGGGGCGCATTCAAACCGTACGGCGCCGCGGTTTCCGTCATCGAGCACGCGCTATGGGACGTCGCCGGCAAGGCCGCCGGCCTCCCGGTCTACAAACTGCTCGGCGGCAAGGTGCGCGACAAGGTGAGAACCTACAACGGCTCGCTCCGAGCGCCGCTCGGCGGCGTGACGCCGGAGCACTACGCGAGAGACTGCAAGCGAATGGCGGCGCTGCCTGAGGGATTCGACATCATCAAGCAGGGCATCGCGTTTCATTCGCCGATGAAGCGCGAATTCGAGGGTTTTTTCTACGGAACCGCCAACGCCAATCCGTTCCATGGCGCGCTCGACACCGGCGCTCATCACCGAACGCGGCATGAACCACATGATCGACTGCGTCGCCGCG
This sequence comes from uncultured Pseudomonadota bacterium, assembly GCA_963710855.1. Taxonomy (GTDB): domain Bacteria; phylum Pseudomonadota; class Alphaproteobacteria; order Rhizobiales; family Beijerinckiaceae; genus Roseiarcus. The sequence continues at coordinate 289,137 of CAVQBX010000031.1, forward strand.
ATGAAGGAAGTGCTCGGCGACTCCTGCGCGCTGGCGCTCGATTGCGGGCCGGGCTGGATGCCACGCGACGCGCTGCGATTCGCTCGCGCGGTAGAGACCGTACAATCTGCTGTGGCTCGAGGATATGCTGACCGGCGACTACACGCCCTATGTCAACGCCGAGATCTATCGCGATCTCACGCATGTCGACACGACGCCGATCCACACCGGCGAGCAGATCTATCTGCGGCAGAATTTCAAGGAGTTGATCGAGACGCGCGCCGTGAACGTCGTCGGTCCCGATCCGGCCGATGTCGGCGGCCTCGCCGAACTGAAATGGATCGCGGAATACGCGCATCTGCACGGCATCCTGATCGCGCCGCACGGCACGGGCAACGGCGTGCTCGGGCTTGGCGCGCTCGTCAATGTCTGCGCGACGCTGCCGGACAATTTCATCGCCTTCGAATATCCGAGCGGGACGGACCCCTGGTGGTACGAGATCGTCGAGGGCCTGCCCTCGCCGATCGTCGAGAAGGGAATGATCAACGTGTTTGAACGGCCCGGCCTCGGCGTCGACCTGATTCCTGAGGCAGCGAAGCGCTATCTGAAGCCGGAGGATGCGGGGTTCTTTGATTGATTATGATTGTGAGAGACGCGCTCTCCGATCCCCTCCCCGCGCAAGCGGGCGAGGGAGTTGGAAATCGCGATGCAGATCAATCCGGCGTATGCCGCCACCCGAGCATGCGCTCGGCCTTCGACGAATTGAAAAAGCTGCGGCGGCCGCTCGAGATCGCCGCGGATCGGCGTATCGGCCGTAAAAGTGTTGCGGCGAGTTCGAGGGTCGGCATGTCCATCACCGTGTCGGGCGCGACGATGTAGAAGACTTCGTGGCCGGTGAAAGGCGCGTCCAGGCTCAGGAGGCACGCGCGCGCCGCCGCATCGGCGAGCGTATAGGCCCACAGATGCTTGGCGACTTTCTCCTCTGCGAAGCCGTAGATTTTTGTCGCGTCGGCGCGCTCGGGCACGACCAGATGAAAGCTCAAGCTGGCGATGCGCATGTCCTCATAGCGGCGCGCGAAGGCATCGGCCTGCTGCTCGCAGATCCATTTCGACAGGCTGTAGGGCTCCTCGGCGTAGCAGGGATGCTTCTCGTCGAGCGGGAAATAGTCGAAGCGCGGCTTGCGGCTGAACGAAAGGCCGATGGCGTTGACGCTCGAAGCCTGGCAAACTTGCTTATGCCGACCTCGACGGCCGCGCGCAGCGCGTTGTAGCTGCCCACGACATTGTTGTTGTGGACGACATGGTCGAGATGGCCGGTCGGCGCGGGATCGCCGCCATATGGACGAGCGCGTCGCAGCCGCGGAACGCCGCCACCAGCGCGTCATAGTCGCGTGATGTCGACGCGCACGAACGCGCGTCTGGCGCATCAGAGGCCGCCGGAGGCGCCTGTGGTCGATAGTTGACGACTCGATGGCCTTGGGCGAGCGCTTCGACGACGATGGCGCGCCCGATGCGGCCGCTTCCGCCCGTGAGCGCGATCTTCATGAAGATCTCCCTGTCACGAGCGTAAACGGCCTGCCTGAGGCCGCGGATATAGCCAATGGCGTAGAGCCGGCCGAAGGCGGAATAGCCGGCGTGCTCGTTGCTGTCGCCCTCGACGGTGGGCACATGATCCGGCCGCAGGACGCCGTTAAAGCCGATGTCGCGATAGGCTCTCATGCAGGCCAGCATGTCGGTCTGCCCGGCGTCGTGCCACGTCTCCTCGAAACGCTCGGGCACGCCGCGCACGTCGCGGAAATGGACGAAGAAGATCTTGTCGCGAAAGCGCGGATCGCCGCTCGGCAGATCGTTGGTCATCAGCGTGAAATTGCCCTGGCACAGGGTCACTCCGTTGACGGGGCTCGGTTTGCGCATGTCGACCAGGCGGCGAAAATTCTCGACGCTGCGCATGATGCGGCCGACGCCGCGGATCGGCGACAGCGGCGGATCGTCGGGATGCATGGCAAGTTTGACGCCCGCGCTCTCGGCCACGGGGAGAACGTGATCGAGGAAATATTCGAGATTGTCCCAAAGTGCTTCCTCGGAGATCGGGCCGTTTTCCGTCGGCGTCGCCGGGACATCCGCCGCGTTAAAACTGGTGACCACCGAGCCGCCGCGCGACGGCGTCGCCATATTGGTGCGCAGCCAGTTGAAGTCGGTCATCCACTCGTAGCACCATACCGGTACGCCGAGCTTGCCCATGTTCTCGATGAGCTGCAGACATTGTCGATCTCGTCGTCGCGGCCGGGAAGCCCGCGTTTGACCTTGTTGTAGGGCGGGCGCGCTTCGATCACTTCCAGTTGAAAGCCCGCGGCCTCGTAGCGCGACTTCATGCGACGGAGCGGCTCGAGGTCCCACGGGCGTTCGCCGGCTTTGAGATCCCTCGTCGGCAGGCCGCCGACGGCGAGGTCGATGCCCGCCTGGCTGGCGAGCCGCCATATTGGGCCGGGGGTTGGCGCAAGGAATTCCGCGATCTGGATCAAACCGGCCTCAGGTCGGAAGAATTTCGGACAGACGCTCCGGTTCGAGCGCGGGACGGTCGGCGAACAGTTGGCACGCGGCGACTTGGCGCCCGCCGATGCGGCAGCAGCGGCGGGACGTCGTGCAGGCCTCAAAGGCCGAAGGGCATCGGGCGACGAACCGGCAGCCGTCGCTCGCCGCGCGATCGTCGCGGGCTATGATCGGCTGCGCGCCCCAGCGCCGGTCGAGATCGGGCCACGGGAATCGAGTCGATCAGCAACTGCGTGTAGGGATGCTGCGGCGACTTGATCACCTCGTCGATGCCGCCCGCCTCCATCACCGAGCCGCGGTAGAGCACGACGATCGAATGGGCGATGTGGTAGGCGGTGGTCAGATCATGCGTGATGTAGATGATCGAAACGCCGTGGTCGCGCTGCAGCTTGCGCAAGGTCTCGAGGATGTTGGCGCGCAGCGACGCGTCGACCATCGACACCGGCTCGTCGGCGATCAGCAGCCTCGGCTTCAGCAGCAGCGCGCGCGCGACATTGATGCGCTGGCGCTGCCCGCCGGAAAGCTGATGGGGAAAGCGGCCGAGGATGTCTTCGGGCCGCAAGCCCGACCGCCGTCAGGCATTCGTCCATCTTGGCGCGCGCCTGTTGTTTCGGTCGAGGCGAGCTTGAAACTCCTGATCGGCACGGTCGAGCAGATGATCGACGGTGTAGAACGGGTTGAAGACCGCGAACGGGTCCTGGAACACCGCCTGCACCTCGCGCCGAAACGCGAGCTTCGCCTCGCCGTCTGAGCGACCGAGATGTCCTGGCCGCGATAGATGATCTCGCCCGTCGTCGGCTCGATGAAGCCGAGCAGCAGCATCGCCAGCGTCGTCTTGCCGCTGCCGCTCTCGCCGGCGACGGTCAGGATCGTCGGCTTGTCTTCTTCGAGCACGAGTGAAAAGTTGGCAAGCGCGACGGTCGACTTCGGCGCCGACGAGGCCGCGGGCGTAGACTCTTCGTGACATTGCGCACTTCGAGTAGAGCGCGCCACGATTCAGCCCTCTGCGCGACACAGATGGCAGGCGACAGCGCGGCCGTCGGCGCGCGTCAGCGACCTCGGGCCGGACGCGATCGGCAGACGTCCATCGACGCGCGCGCAGCGCGGATGGAACGCGCAGCCGGCCGGCAGCCGCAGGAGCGAGGGCGCGAGGCCGGGAATGCCCTGAAACACGCCCTTGTTGTCGAGGCTCGGCAAGCTCGAGATCAGCGCCTGCGTATAGGGGTGCAGCGGGTTGGCGGAACGTGTCGCGCGACCGTGCTGAGCTCGACGAGGCGGCCCGCATACATCACCGCGACCTTGTCGACGAACTGCGCCATCAGGCCCATGTCGTGGCCGATCAGGATGACGGCGGCGCTGCAGCTTGCGCTGCACTGCAGTCGATCGTCTCCATCACCTGGCGCTGGGTGACGACGTCGAGCGCGCTGGTCGGCTCGTCGGCGATGATGACTTGCGGGTTGAGCAGGATGCCGATGGCGATGCAGACGCGCTGCTTCATGCCGCCCGACAATTCGTGCGGATACATGCGGAACACGCTCGCGGCTGAGATCGACCGAAGCGAGCGCGCTTCAGGCAGCGGGCCGTCACCGCGCGCCGCGGGCTCGCGAAGGCAGATGCGCCTTGACGGCGTCGACCATCTGCGCGCCGATGCGCATGACCGGGTTCAGCGAATTCATCGCGCCCTGCGGAATATAGGCGATGACGCGACAGTCGCGCCTTGCGCATGCCCTCGTCGTCGAGGCACATGAGTTCGATGCCGCCGACGCGCACGTTTCCGCCTTCGATCCGGCCGGGCGGCTTGATCATGCGCATCATGGCGAGCGCCAGCGTGCTTTTGCCCGAACCGGATTCGCCGACCATGCCGAGCTTCTCGCCCGGCCGGAGATCGAAACTCACGTCGTCGAGCGCCTTGGCGCGGCCGGCGTCGGTGTAATAGGTCACTTCGAGCTTGCGCACGCTGAGCACCGGGCCGCGGGCGCAGGCGCCGCGCCGACGGACGCCGCCTCGGCAAGGGACGCGTCGGCCATCTATTCCGTCCTGCGCACGCGCGGATTGGCGAGTTCGTCGAGCCCCATGATGACGAGCGCCAGCGATCCGAGGATCAGGATCATCGCCACCGCCGGCTCGATCGGCCACCACCACCAGCCGTTGAAGAAGGCGCCTTGCGCCTGCGCCGCCCAGATGATGTTGCCGAGCAGCGGCTCGCGCAGCGGACCGAGCCCGAGCACCGCGAGATAGAACGAGGCGAACACCGCGGCGAACACCTGGCCGACGAAGGCCGCCGCGATGAACGGCAGCAGGTTCGGCAGGATCTCGCCGAAGATGATGCCGAAGTCGCCGACGCCCGGAAAGCTTGGCCACCGAGACGAACTGGCGCTCCTTCATCGTCAGCACCTGCGAGCGGATGACGCAGGGTCGGCCCCATCCAGGCGAGCATCACGACGATCAGCGCCATCGTGTAGATGGTGACATAGCGCTTGTCGAGCGAACCGGCGAGCACGACCTGGATGAGCAAGCACGGGGATCGGCGTCAGAATCTGGCAAGCGCCCTTGATCGAGATAGTCGATCCAGCCGCCGAAATAGGCCGAGATGAAAGCCGAGCACGACGCCGATGAAGCGTGCCGAGGCCTCCGGCGAGCAAGCCGATGACCGCCGTCTGCCACATGCCGACGACCATCGCCGCCAGCAGATTGCGGCCGAAGAAATCCGTGCCGAACGGATAGGCGAGGCTCGGCGGCTTCTTGGCCGGAGCGGAGAGCGGATAGGCTTTGTCGGGATCGATGGTCAGCGCGCCGATCACGGTGAACAGCACCAGCGCCAGGATGATCGACCACGCCGATCGCTAGCGCCTTGTTGCGCCTCAGATAGCGCAGCGCCAGGACGAGCGGCGGCGGCTGGAGGCGTTCGTAGGCGCGGCGACGCGCGGTCATGGCATCACTCGTTGCGAATGCGCGGATCGAGCAGCGGATAGATGAACTCCATCAGCACCATCAGCGCCGCGACGGCGATCGTGATGAACAGCACGATGCCATAGATGACGGGAAAATCGTTGGCCTGGATCGCGCGCTGCAGCAGCGAGCCGATGCCCCGGAAGCGCGAAGATGCCTTCGACGACGATCGGCGGAGGTGACGACGGTGCCGAGCGCCAGCGCGAAGGCGGTCACCTGCGGCAACAGGGCGTTGCGCAGGTAATAGTCGCGGAAGATACGGTAGGGCCCAAGCCCCTTGTGCTCGGCGAAGGTCACATAGTCCTCGCCTTGGATCGTCACGCCCATGCCGCGCATCGACAGCACCCAGCCGCCGACCGAGCCGAAGATCAGCGCGAGGCCGGCAGGATCTGATGGACGAGCGAGTCGAGCACGAAGCTCCATGACCAGTCGGGAATAATGCCGATCGAATAGGCGCCGCCGAGCGGAAGCCACTTGAGCCGGAAGCCGACGAAGAACAGCAGCAGCACGCCGAGCAGCACGGGCGGCACGCCCTGCAGCAGAACGAAAGGCGTCGCGAAGCCTCTCACCCAGGGCGGCGAGCGCTGCCAGGCGGCGAGCGCGCCGAGAAGGTTGCCGATAACGAAGCTCAGGATCGTGGTGACGAGCAGCAGCGCCATCGTCCAGGGCAGCGCCTGCTCGATGAGCTGGATCACGGTCGAGGGATAGCGGTTCAGAGAATAGCCGAAATCCAGCCGCGAGACACGCCGCCGAGATAGTCGAGATATTGCTGCCAGAGCGGCTTGTTGAGGCCGAACTGCTGCGAGTAGGAGGCGATGATCTTCTCGAGATCGGCGGGCGCGAAGCCGCCGGTCCGCGACAGCTCCGCGAACCGCTCGCGCAACGCGTTGCGGTCGGAGAAACGCGGCACGAAGAACGTGATGGTCGAGGCCGACCAGACGACCAGGACCAGAAACAACAGTCTCCGAACAACGAGCTTGAGGGACAATCGCAGCGGCTCCTGGCGGCTGGCTCGTCGGTTTGCACGGCAGGCGCGCCCGCTCGGGGCGCGCCTTTGCATCTTGGATCAAATCAACGCTCACTTGCCCGAGGGCTTCAGGTTGGTGACGACCAGCATGCCCGTCTGCGCCCAGAACGCGCCGTTGGTGCCCGCCGCCAGATTGGTCTCCGTCGGCCAGTTGGTCCAATAGGTCTGGTTGTAGGCGATGCGGTGCAGCCACTGGATGACCGGGACGTCGATCTGGTCCCTCCAGTAGATTTCCATCGCCTTGGCCGCAAGCTCCTGGAACTTCGGATTGTCGGAGGCCAGCGGCGCCATCTGGTCGAGGATCGCGTCATATTCCGGGTTCTTGTAGCGCGAGAACCGGTTGTTGCCGGCCGTCGTGCCGATGCCCGTGCTGAAGCGGCCGTGATACAGTTCGAACGCGGCGTAGGGGTCCTTCAGGCTCGCGCCGTGGCCGAACATGTAGAGGCCCGGGGCGCCGTCCTGCATCCTCTGATAGGCGTCGGCGGAGAAGTCGGTCGCCGCGTCGAAACCCGCCGTTGTGCAGCATCTCGACCAGCACCGGAACGATGTCGCTGTGGATGCCTTCGAAGGCGTGAATCGTGCAGTCGACGGTCTTGCCGTCTTTCGCCCATAAGCCGTCGCCGTTCTTCGTAAAGCCCGCGGCCGGTCATCAGCTTGGCGCTCTCGGCGAGGTCGAACTTGCGCGGCTGGTACTTCGCTTCGAGCGCTTTCACCTCCGGCGAATTCACGAAGGCCTTCAGGCCCGGATAGAGCGGGAACGGATAGATCGTCGCGATCTTCGCGCCTTCGTAAACGACTTCGTCGATCTGGTCGCGATTGATCGCCAGGCTGATGGCGCGGCGCACGCGCGGATCGTTATAGGGCGCGAGCTGCGTGTTCATCCACAGCGAATTCGGCCACCAATCGAGATAGCCGATACGGCGGCTTGTCGCCGGCGTGCGTCGTGATCTTCGGGTTCTGCGCCAGGATGTTGCCGATCACGCTGGAGCGCATGTCGAGCGCGGAATCCATCTCGTTGTTGACGAGCCGCTGCGCGACCGTGTCCATGTTCTGGCCGATCTGGCCGCCGAGGTTGACGTAGATCACGCGCTTGACCGCCGGCTCGGCGATCAGCCCGGCTTTCACCGCCCACCAGTCGGGGCGCAGGTTGTAGATCTTCTGCGTGGCGTTCCAGGCGACGAGGTCATACGGGCCGGAGTGCGGGATTTCGGTCCCGCCGGCGTAGGAATTGACGTCCGCCTGTTTGGCGAGCGCGTGCTCGGGCACGATCGGGATGCCGGTGTCGAACTTCTCGGTCAGCACTTCGAACTTGAAGCGCGGCGCCGGAATCTTGAACTTCACGTCGACCGTCTGGTCGTCGACGGCTTTGACCGAGTCGACGAACTGGTCGAACGAGGCGTGATAGGGCAGCTTCTCGTTCTTCATCTGCCCTTCGAAGGTGAAGACGACGTCCTTCGCCGTCACCGGCTGGCCGTCGCTCCAGGCCGCCTTCGGATTGAGCTTGATCTCGAGCTCGGTGAAGTCCTTGTTGGTGTATTCCATGCTGGTCGCGAGCCACGGAATGTATTTGTCGGCGAAGATGCCGAAATACATCAGCGGCTCCCACATCAGCACGTTGCCTTCCTGATGGGTGTAGCCCGGCACGGCCCAGGGGTTGGTGACGCCGATCGGCGAGGTGATGCTCCAGCCGAGAATGAGCTCCTGGTTGCGCGGCAGTTCGGGCAGCGGGGTCTACGGCGAGATCTCCGTCGGCGCGGCCGCTTTGTCGATGGGCGTAGGTCCAGCTCGGACCCAAGAGCGCCATCCCCGCGACCGCGGCGAACGCGAGGCTAAACTTCGCATTGTCACCGCTCCTCCCTGTCAAGCGCGAGTCGACCGCCTGGGCGCTGCGATTTTCTCGAGTTTTCAAGGAACCGTTTCGCGCCTCGTTTGGAAGCCTATGAGCGGCGAAGTCTTGTCCGTCGCGGCTCCGATTTGCGTCCTCCCGACTTCGCAAGCTAGTTCGACCCCGTAGGGTTGTCTAACGCGCAAGCATGGGTCGAGAACGGTCGAGTCCAGGTGCTTCACCAATTGGTCACCGAGCCGTCGCGACGTTTCAGATGCGGCGCCTCCCAGAAGCGGAAACTTGCTTTTTCACGCGCTCCTCGTTCACTTCGACGCCGAGTCCAGGCGTGTCGGTCACGCGATAGTGCGCGCCCTCGAGATTCGGCTGAACGGGAAAGAATTCGGCGTCGTCGAAGCCCAAGATGACGCTCGACCGGCGAGGCGCGCGTCTCCAGCCCAGGCGAAATTTGCGACCGCGGCCGAGAAATGCACGGTGGCGGCGGTGCAGACGGGCCCGAGCGGGTTGTGCGGCATCATGTCGACGTAATGCGCCTCGCTCCAGCCGGCGACTTTCATCGCCTCTGTTAGCCCGCCGACATTGCAGACGTCGACCCGGTTGAACTGCATGCAGGTCGTCCTCGATGTACGGCAGGAACTGCCATTTGCTGGCGAATTCCTCGCCGATCGCGAAGGGCGCATCGACGAGTCCGCGCAGCGCCCGATAGGCGGACGGGGTTTCGTCGCGGATCGGCTCCTCCAGGAAATCGAGCGTGCCGCTCGGCATGCGCTGGCAAAAACTCGCGGCTTCGGCGACCGAGAGGCGATGATGCATGTCGACGCCGATCGCGATCTCCGCGCCGAGCGCCTCGCGCGCCTTCACGCACCCTTCGGCGGTGCGCGCGATATGCTCGCGCGGCTCGTAGATCCGCGTATCGTCGGCGGAAGAGGGCGAAACCCTCAGCGCGCGCCAGCCCGCCTCGACGAGCGCGCGCGCCTGCTCGATCATTTCCGGTCCGGGCTGCGCGGAAGTCGTCGCGAAGGTCGGTATCAGGTCGCGCTGCTTGCCGCCGAGCAATTGATGCACGGGAACGCCGAGCGCCTTGCCCTTGATGTCGTGAAGCGCAATGTCGATCGCGGAGATCGCGGCCTGCAGCACGCGGCCGCCTTCAAAATACTGGCTGCGATACATTTCCTGCCACAACGCGCCCGCGAGCATCGGGTCGCGGCCGATCAGGAACTCGCGGTAATGCTCTATCGCGCCGACGACCGCGCGCTCGCGGCCCGAGAGGCCGCTCTCGCCCCAGCCGAACACGCCTTCGTCCGTCTCGACCTTGACGAGCAGCTGATTGCGTGTGCCGACCCAGACCGGATAGGGCAGAATGGCGGAAATCTTCATGAAAGCGTCCTTTTCGAAACGTCACCATTCGGCGATCGAGCCGTCTTCGTGGCGCCAGACCGGCGCGCGCCAACGATGGCCGAGTTTGGCGGCCTCGATCACTTTATGCTTCGTCGATCTCGACGCCGAGGCCCGGCCCTTCAGGGATCGTCAAAAATCCGTCGCTATAGTTGAAGCGCGTCGCGGGCGTCAGATAGTCGAGCAGGTCGCTGCCGGATTGTAGTGGATGCCGAGGCTCTGCTCCTGCAACACCGCATTGTAGCAGACCGCGTCAATCTGCAGGCAGGCGGCGAGCGCGATCGGCCCCAGCGGGCAATGCGGCGCGAGCGCAACGTCATAGGCCTCCGCCATGGCGGCGATCTTCAGCGTCTCTGTTATGCCGCCGACGTGGGCGGGATCGGGATTGATGAGCTGCGCCGCGCGCGCTTCGAACAAAGCCTTGAATTCGCCGCGCGAATGCATGCGCTCGCCGACCGCAAGCGGGATCGAAGTCGCCTGCGAAAGCTCGGCCAGCGCTCTCGATATTCTGCGGCGTCACGGCGTCCTCGACGAACATCGGCCGGAGGGGCTCGATCTCCTTGAGCAGGACGCGCGCCATCGGCCAATGGACGCGGCCATGAAAATCGAAGGCGAGATCGAGCGAGGCGTCCGACGGCTTCGCGCAGCTCGGTGAGCCGGCGCACGATCTCGTCAACCTTCTTATAGTTGTCGATCAGGGCGAGTTCTTCGCAGACATTCATCTTGACGGCGGAAAAACCGCGCGCCCGCGCAGCGATCGCCTCCGCGACGAGGTTCGCCGGACGGTCGCCGCCGATCCAGATGTAGGTCTTGATGCGGTCGCGCTGCTTGCCGCCGAGCAGGGCATGGGCTGGCGCGCCATGCAGCTTGCCCAAAATGTCCCATAGCGCCATGTCGATGCCGGCGATGGCGCTCATCAGGACGGGGCCGCCGCGATAGCAGCCGTTGCGATACAGCATCTGCCAGATGTCGTTGATGGCGCGCGGGTCGCGGCCAATGAGAAAATCGGACATTTCTTCGATCAGCGCGGCTAGCGTCGCGGCGCGGCCCTCGAGCACCGGCTCGCCCCATCCCACGACGCCGTCGTCGGTCTCGATCTTGAGAAACAGCCAGCGCGGCGGCACGAGGTAAGTCTTCAAGCCTGTGATCTTCACGGACGTGGCTCTCTCAGGTTGTTTGTTGTGTAAGGGCCGAAGCGATCCGCCCATCGCCGCGTGATCTCGAGGAAGAAGCCGTCGTCGATCGGCGGAACGGCGCGGCAGCGGCCATCGTTGTCGATGCCCGCCCGCGCGGCAAACATGCGCTTGCCGCAGGCGATTGCGACACTGAGCGACTGCATGGCGAAGACCACGTAGGGAAGCGTTAGCGCATAGAGCGCCTCGGCTTCGGCAAGCTCGTCGCGAAGGAAATGCTTGTAGAGTTTTGCCTGAAAATCCGCGCAGTCCGGCGCCGGCATGACGCCCTCGGCGCCCGCTCTGAGATTGTCGATCAGCTCAAGGCCGCCCCGGCCGGCAAAGGCGGCGAGACGGCCGCGCGTCGCCTCGATCATCGGCTTGACCACGATCAGCGGTCCCTCGGCCTTGATGAGAGCGAAATTCTTGCGCTCGGCGGCGAGCGCGACGGCTTCGGCCGGCGACAGGCCGACGCCCAAAAACTCCGGCGCATTCTGGACGCCGCAGGGCAGTTCGACGCTCGCCATCGCCGCGGCGAAGAAGTCTTTGAGCGCCGCGGAGGAAAGCGGTCGCTCGGCCGGCGGCTGAAACACAACGGCTGACGCGCCAGCTTTCTCGGCGTGACGCGCGCCGGCGACCGCTTCCTCGAGGTCGCGCCCGAAGATCGTCGCGACGACCGGCGCTCGGGCCCCGACCTCTTCGAGCGTCCACTCGATGAGGATCATCCGCTCGGCGAGGGTGAGCGACGCGACTTCGGTGATCAGCCCGAGCACAGCGACGCCGTCGGCGCCGGCGCCGATCACCGCCTCAACCTGTCGAGAGAAGGCGCGACGGTCCAGCTTCCCGGACGAATCGAAGAACGCATAGAGCATCGGAAAGACGCCCGAGAAGCGTGAAGCGGGCACGTTCGTCACTCGTACATGCGGATCGTGACGCCGCCGTCGGCGACGATGTTGGCGCCGACGATCATGCCCGTGTCATCGCCGGCGAGAAAGGCGGCGATGGCCGCGATCTCCTCGGGCCGGCCGAGCCGGCCGAGCGGCTGCTTGCGCTCGGCTTCGGCGCGCGCCGCTGCCGGGTCCGGCAGGCTCGCGAAATAGCGGCGCGTCGACGGCGTGTCGATGAAGCCCGGAGAGATCGCGTTCACGATGACGCCGCGATCGGCATATTGCAAAGCCAGCGCGCGGGTCATGCCGATGAGCGCGTGCTTGGCGACGGGGTAAGGGAACGTGTCGCGGATCACCTGAAAGGAATGATTTGAAGCAATGTTGACGATCCGGCCGCCGCCTTTGTCAAGCATATGGGGCAAAACTTCGCGGCTGCAGTTCCACGCGCCTTCGAGGTCGACCGCCATGCAGCGCTTCCAGTCGTCCTCGCTGATCTCGAGCGGCTCGCCGAATACATTGACTCCGGCGTTGTTGACGAGAATGTCCGGCGCGCCCAGGGACTCGACGACCTCGGCGACCATACGCCGCGCCTCGACCTTCCGGGATATGTCGACCTGAAAGGCGCGGGCGCCTGCTAGGCTTTCGGCGACCGCTCGCGCCGTGCTCAGATCGATATCCGCGACTGCGACGCTCGCGCCCTCCAGGCACAGGCGACGCGCGATCGCCTCGCCTATGCCGGCGCCCGCGCCCGTGACGATGGCGACCCGCCCCTTGAGCCTTGACACCGCTGTCCTCCCGATTGTCCCCTTGAGGATAGGGCCTTCTGACCGGGACGCAATGAGAGTGAAAGACGATCTCGTGACACTACAAAACAACGTGATGCGCGTCGTCGTCGCGCCCGGAGCCGGCGCGCGAGTTGTATCGCTGATGGATGTGCGAACAGGAAGGGAGTGGCTAGCGAAGGGCGCGCCGCCTCTGCGGCCGGGCTCGGGCGCAAGCTACGGCCTCGAGGAGGCGGCCGGCTGGGACGAATGCTTTCCGACCGTCGCGCCCTGCACCTTCGGCGGCTTCGCGTTGCGCGATCACGGCGAAGTCTGGGGGCGGCCCTGGGATATAGAAGCCAGCGAGCCCCTTCATTTGGCGACCGTTTTTCGCTCGGACGCGTTCGTTTTCAGGAGAGTGCTGCAACTCGTCGATACGACGCTCATCGCCCGCTATCGCCTGACCAATCCGAGCCCCAAGCCGCTCGCGGCGTCATGGGCGATGCATCCGCTATTCGGCTTGAAGAAAGGCGAAACGATCGAACTCGACGGCGTCAGCGCGCTGGCCCCGACGTACCTCTCGACGCAACCCGACGCGTCGCGCTTCACGCCTATCCCATGGCCTGCGGGTGACGCGCGCCTGCCCTTTGCTTTGGCGGAGGTCCAGGGCGCCGAAGCGAATTTCGCCGGAAAATTTTTCGCGATCGGAGTGGGAGCGCACGCGCGCATTGGCGGCGCCTCCGAGTTTATAGATCTGCGCTGGCGCGGGATAAATCACTTGGGTCTCTGGCTCGCCTACGGCGGCTGGCCCACGACAAACGAAATCGTCCACGTCGCTATCGAGCCGACCACGTCGCCCTGCGACAGTCTCGCAGAGGCCATGTCACAATACGACGATCTCGTGACGCTGGCCGCCTTCGGGACTCGGGAGTGGGAGGTCGACCTGACTCTCACGTCAAAATGCGACTCGGGATAGAGCAAACAGCGATCATTCGGCATTGCGGCCGGCCCTCATCCGGCGCTGCGCGCCACCTTCTCCCGCAAGCGGGAGAAGGGTTTCTTGGCGCTTTGGAGCCCCCTCTCCCGCTTGCGGGAGAGGGCTGAGGTGAGGGTGGTTTCCCGGTAAGGAACGCATTGTGACAGCCCACTCGCATGCCCTCCCTTCCAAGCCGCGCCGGATGTAGTATGGTCCGCTCCAACTCCGCCGCGCCCCAAGCCGCGGCGAGACAATTCGAATTCTGAGCCGTGGCGCTGACAGGGCGATGAGATCGCCGTCTTCGCGCGCGGGTCGCGACGCGGACAGGCAGGAGGAACGTATGCAACTCGGCATGATTGGTCTGGGCAGGATGGGCGCCAATATGGTCGAACGCTTGATGAAAGCGGGCCATGAGCTGGTCGTCTTCGATTCGCATCCCGACGCCGTGAAGGGGCTGGTCGGCAAGGGCGCCGTCGGCGCCGACAGCCTCAAGGCCTTCGTCGCAAAGCTGCAAAAGCCGCGGGCGGTCTGGCTGATGCTGCCGGCGGCGGTGGTCGATCCCGTCCTCAAGGACGTCGCCAGCCAGCTCGAAGCCGGGGACATCGTCATCGACGGCGGCAATTCCTATTATCACGACGACATCAGACGCGCCGGCGAACTTAAGGCGAAAAACATTCATTACGTCGATGTCGGCGTCAGCGGCGGCGTGTGGGGCAAGGATCGCGGCTATTGCCACATGATTGGCGGCGAGCCCGACGTCGTCAAACATCTCGACCCCATCTTCAAGGCGCTGGCGCCGGGCGTGGACTCGGCGCCGAGGACGCCGGGCAAGACCGGCGAACCGGATTCGTCGGAACAAGGCTATCTGCATTGCGGCCCGAACGGCGCCGGACATTTCGTCAAGATGGTCCACAACGGCATCGAATATGGCTTGATGGCGGCCTATGCCGAGGGCCTCAACGTGCTCAAGCACGCCAATGTCGGCGCGGGAAGCGAGGAGATCGACGCGGAAACGACGCCGCTCAGAAATCCCGACTACTATCGCTACGACATCGATGTGGCGCGCGTCGCGGAACTCTGGCGGCGCGGCAGCGTGATCGGCTCGTGGCTGCTCGACCTCACGGCCTCGGCGCTGCGCGACGACCAGAACTTGAGCAAATTCGCCGGCCGCGTTTCGGATTCGGGCGAGGGCCGCTGGACCTTGGAGGCGGCGATCGACGAGGGCGTTCCGGCTCCGGTGCTGAGCGCGGCGCTGTTCGGCAGGTTCGAATCCCGCGGCGCCGCCGAATACGCCGACAAGGTGATGTCGGCGATGCGTTTCGAGTTCGGCGGCCATCACGAAAAGCCGAAGGGGGCTTGAGTGAGCGCCGTTACCTGCGACGCGCTGGTCTTCTTCGGCGCCACGGGCGATCTCGCCTACAAGCAGATCTTCCCTGCTTTGCAGCGGCTGGTTGCGGACGAGGGCGTCAACATTCCGATCGTCGGCGTCGCCAAGGCGGGCTGGTCGGTAGAACAGCTTCGCGCCCGCGCGCGCGACAGCCTCGTCAAGCATTCCATGTTCGACGAGGCCGCCTTCGCCAAATTCGCGGCCCGGCTCGACTATGTCGACGGCGACTACAAGGATCCCGCCACGTTCGCTGAAGTGAAGCAGAAGCTTGGCGGCGCGAAGCGGCCGCTGCATTATCTCGCGATTCCCCCCTCTTTGTTCAGTGTGGTGGTGGAGGCGCTCGCCAACGCCGGTCTCGCTGAGAATGCGCGGCTGGTGGTGGAAAAACCGTTCGGCCACGATCGCGCCTCAGCGAAAGCGCTGAACGTCATTTTGCGCGCCCGTTTCCCGGAAGAATCGATATTCCGCATCGATCATTATCTCGGCAAGGAGCCGGTGCAGAACATTGTCTACACGCGCTTCGCCAATTCCATTCTGGAGCCGATCTGGAACCGGCACCACGTGCGCTGCGTCCAGATCACCATGGCCGAGGCGTTCGGCGTCGAGGACCGCGGCGCTTTCTATGATGCGACGGGCGCGCTGAAGGACGTGGTGCAGAACCACATGCTGCAGTTGCTCGCCAATCTGATGATGGAAGCGCCGAACGGGCAGGAACACGAGTCGATGCGCGACCAGAAGGCCAACCTCTTGAAGGCCGTGCGTCCGCTCGACCCGAAGAGCATCGTGCGAGGCCAGTATCGCGGCTATCGGACGACGCCCGGCGTCAAGCCGGATTCGGATGTCGAAACATTCGCGGCTGTAAGGCTGTTCGTCGACAGTTGGCGATGGGCGGGCGTGCCGATCTACATCCGGGCGGGCAAGCAACTTCCGCTGACGGCGACCGAAATCCGCGTCGAGTTCCGCGAACCGCCGCGTTCCGTGTTCGGCGAGCCCATGACCTTGAACGACCACCTGCGGATGCGCCTCAGCCCCGATGTTTGTGTGGGATTGGGCCTGAAGGTCAAACGACCCGGCGAAACGATGAGTGGCGCTCCCGTCGAGCTGATGCTGAAAGAAGAAGCGACGAAGGATATGCCTCCCTATCAGCGACTGCTCGGCGATGCGCTGAGGGGCGAAGGCGAATTGTTCGGGCGCGAAGACATCGTCGATGCGCAATGGCGCATCGTGGACGGCATTCTCAACGATCATCCGCCGTGCGAAATCTATGAGCCAGGCACATGGGGTCCGGCGGCTGCGTCGGCGCTGATCGGGGCGGATGGGCCATGGCGGGACCCTCAGCCTTCCGATTGAGGAACGGGGCTGTTCGCAGAGTCAAAAATGTTTGAGGGTCTTATCGCGTTGGCTGTCAGCGACAGCAACGACAGCATGAAGGAGGACGAGGGTGTCGCGAGGCCTTTTCTGCCACCCACTTCCCTCATGCTGAGCCCGTCGAAGCATGGTCTAGATAGTAGCGCGGCCGATGCCAGGGACCGGTGGGTTGCACGACGCTTCGTCCAAGCTGGAGCATGCTTCGACGAGCTCAGCATGAGGTTTGTGGCGGCGGAAGCATCTGGCTGCCAATACATAACGCGGTAAAAGCCATGTTTGAGGGTCGGCGCGCCGACACGCTGCACGGCGCTCACGGAAAAGGTTTCGGGGAGGGGCGGCAATGAATGAAGCGCCTGGCTGGCCAGGAAATCCGGCGCGCTGGACGTCGAGCGCGAAATCGGGGCTTGGCGTCGCTCTATCGGAGTCGAGTCGCGTCTGGTTCACGATCAGTCATGGCATCATCAACGAAGTCTACTATCCCCGCGTCGACCAGGCTTGCCTGCGCGACCTCGGCCTCATCGTCACCGACGGCGAAAATTTCTTCGCCGAGGAAAAGCGGGAGTGTGAGTTCGAAGTCGCCCAGCTCGAGGACGGCGTACCCGCCTACGAGTTGACCAGCACGCATCGCGAGGGCCGCTTCCGCATCATCAAACATGTGATCGCCGATCCGCGCAGCAATTCCGTACTGATGCGAGCGCGGCTGGAGGTCCTGACCGGGCCGCCGCTCAGACTGTTCGCCCTCGCGGCGCCGCATCTCGTCAACCGGGGCGCACACAACTCCGCCTGGCGCGGCGATTACAAGGGCGCGAGTCTGCCCTTCGCCTCAGGCGACGGGACCGCGCTGGCGATGGCGTCGAACGCGCCTTTCGCGGCGATTTCCGTCGGTTTTGTCGGCGTCTCCGACGGATGGCGGCAATTGTCGCGCGACAAGCGCCTGGTCGAACAATACGACCAGGCTCGCGACGGCAATGTCGCGCTGACCGTCGAACTCGCGCTCGACGAGACGGGGACCGCCGTGCTGTCGCTGGGCTTTGGCACAACGCCGGCCGAGGCGGCTTTTCATGCGGTCACTTCCGTCCAGACGCCCTTCGACACCATTTTCGACGATTACGCCTCCGGGTGGCGCGCCTGGCAGGCGGGCCTGCGATCGATGGAGCGTCGCTCCAAGGGCCACAATCTCTATCGCGTCAGCACGGCGGTGCTGCGCAGTCATGAAACACCGACTTTTCCGGGCGGATTCATCGCGAGCCTTTCCATTCCCTGGGGCTCCAGCAAAGGCGACGACGATCTCGGCGGCTATCATCTGGTCTGGCCGCGCGACCTCTGCGAGACCGCAGGCGCGTTCCTCGCCTGCGGGGCGTTTGGACCTGTGCGCAGAATTTTGCGCTACCTGCGCGCGACGCAGGAGGCGCAAGGCAGCTGGTCACAGAACTGCTGGCTCGACGGCACGCCCTATTGGGCCGGCATGCAGCTCGATGAATGCGCTTTTCCCCTGTTGCTGCTCGACATGGCGCTGCGCGAGGGCGCGATCAAGTTGCCGGATATCCGGCCTTACTGGCCGATGGTCAAAGCCGCGGCTGGCTTCGTGCTGCGCAACGGACCGCGCACGCGGCAGGACCGCTGGGAGGAAAACGGGGGATTCACGCCCTTCACGCTGGCGGTCGCGATCGCCGGCCTGCTCGGCGCCGCGGAAATCGCCCAGATGCTGGAAGAGCACAAACTCGCCGACCTGTTCCGCGACACCGCCGACGCCTGGAACGAGCAGATCGAAGATTGGGTGTACGTAGAAGGCGGCGCCCTCGACAAGCAGTTTGGCGTCGCGGGGCATTACATTCGCATCGCGCCCGTAAATCCCGAGACCGGCGCGCCGGACGTGCATGCAATGGTGCAGGTGCGCAATCACGAAGCCGGCGCAGGCGTGATAGAAGCGGACGCGCTCGTCAGCACCGATGCGCTCGCGCTCGTCCGTTTCGGCCTCAGGGCGGCGGACGATCCGCGCGTCCAGGACACGATCAAAATCATCGACGAGCTCATCAAGGTCGAGCTTCCGCAAGGGCCGGGCTGGCGGCGCTACAATCTCGACGGCTACGGCGAGAAGGCGGACGGCAGTCCCTTCAACGGAACGGGCATCGGGCGCGTCTGGCCGCTGCTCGCCGGCGAGCGTGCCCATTACGAACTCGCCGCGGGCCGCAGGCAGGCGGCGCAATCCCTCTTGCAGACGATCGAGGCGCAGACCAGCGCAGGCGGGCTCATTCCCGAGCAGGTCTGGGATGGCGAGCCCATGCCGGAACGGGAGCTTGCGCCCGGCGAGCCCTCCGGCTCGGCGATGCCGCTGGTCTGGGCGCACTCGGAATACATCAAGCTGCTGCGCTCGCTGACCGACGGAAAAGTGTTCGACACCCCCTTCGTCGTTTCGCACCGCTGCCTCGTCAAAAAGACGAAGGCGCGCGTCAGACCGTGGCGAGAGGACGCTCCGGCGCTCGCCATTCCGGTCGGACACGCGCTGAGGCTCGACCTGCCCGAGGAGGCGATCGTGCTCTACACGCGCGACGAATGGGCCACGCAGGCCGAGGTCTCGACCAGCGACAGCGGGATCGGCCTGCACATTGCCGAAGTCGCAACCGAGGGGATGAAAGCCGGCGAAAAGATCGAATTCACCTGGCGCAGGGCGAGCGACGGTTACTGGCGCGGCCGTAATTTTGTCGTCCGGGCGATCTGAGAAAGGTCAAGAGCCCGCACCTCCGTAACCGGAGCAAATTCCCCGGCGCCGTTGTAGCCGCGGTCGTCGACCCGTGGGGGCTAGTATTAGACGCTCCCAGTGTCATCCCCACGAATGCGGGAGGGGGCGGAGAGCGACAAGGTCGCCCCCTCACACCTGCCTGAGCGCGGAACGCTGGCGCAGATATTCCAACGCACGCGCCAGATTCCGCTGGGCCATGGCGTGGCCGGCGGGATCGCGCTCGGGGGTCAGTTCTTCGAGCGCGGCATAGCAGGCGTCGAGGCCTTCCTGCATGCGGGCCAGATTTCCTTCGCGCTCGCCGAGCCTCAAGAGCGCGTCGCCGAGGTTGTTCTGGGTCAGCGCCCAGTCGAGCGGCGCGCGCTCGCGCGTGCGCTCCTCGAGCGCGGCGCGACCGGCGGCGAGCGCTTCCTTCAGGCGCGCGATGCCCGACCCGCGCTCGCCGAGCCCGGTCAGCGCACTAGCCAGATTGTGCATCGTCATCGCCCAGTCGAGCGGCGCGCGATCGCGCGTGCGCTCCTCGAGCGCGCCATTGTAGGCGGCGACCGCGGCTTCGAGCTTGGCGATGGATTGTTCACGCTCGCCCGCGGCGGCAAGCGCGAGGCCGTAGTTCATCTGGGTCTGCGCCCAATCCATGGGCTCGCGCTCGCGCGAGCATTTGGAGAGCGCGGCGCGGAAGGCGAGCGCGGCCTCGTTGATGCGCGCGGCGTCGTTCTCGCGCTCGCCGAGCCTGAGCAGCGCAAGGCCCAGATTGTTGACGGTCATCGTCCAGTAGCGCGGCGAGCCGCCATGGCGCGCGAATTCGGTGAGCGCGGCGCGATAGGTCTCCGTCGCCTCCTTCAGGCGCGTGACGCCGGTCTCGCGCTGGCCCAAAGTCCAGAGCGTGTTGGCGAGATTGACATGGGCGATCGCCCAATTCATCGGGGCGCGCTCTTGACTGAGATCTTCGAGCGCGGAGCGATAGACCGTGTTCGCCTCTTCGAGCCGCGCCGTGCCGCTCTCGCGCGCGCCGAGGATGGCGAGCGCATTGCCGAGCGAGATGCCGGCTTGGGCCCGCGCGTCCCGCCCGCTGGCTAGCGCCAGCGCCTCGCGCCGCAGCGCGATCTCGGCGATCAGATGCACATTGCTGCCGCGATGCTCGCCCTGCGTGTGGAGCGCCGCGGCCTCGGCATCAAGGAAACCAGCCAAAGCTCGCGCGTCGCCGTGAAGCGCGCGGCCTAGCGCGAGGATTGCTTCGGCGGCGCGCGCCGGCTCGAAGCCGGCGAGCGCGAGATCGCGCTGGCGATGGCGCAGCTTCGCGATGCTCGCCTCGTAGTGCTCACGGCGGTCCTTTTCGTCGCGCTCCAGTTCCTCGGCGGCGTGCGTCAGCGTCGCGTCGGCGAGCGCGGACTGGCCCCGGTCGAATTGCGCCCTCGCCTTCTGCAGCGCCCGCGCGCAAATGTCGTCGAGGTTAGTCTCGGTCGAGCCGGTCGCGATCTCTCTGACATAGATTTCGATGGCGTTGCGCACCGCCTGTTTCATGCCCTCGAGATCGAGGTTGTCTGCTCGTGAGACGCGCGCCGCCAACTCGCGCAAAAAACCTTCGGGCGCGCCGGGCTCGCGCGCTTTCTGCTCGGCGTAGTCGCGCACCAGCAAAGTGAGGATCTCGCCATAGGCGATGTGTTTGGCGAGATTGTCGATGCTGTCGAACTCGCAACCGGGGAAGCGCTTTTCCGCTTTCAGCCGATTGAGATGCGCGACTTGCGAGGCGCGCGAGGCCCCGGTCGGCGCGTAGGCCGGCCCGCGCGGGGCGCGCTCCCTCGCCTTGGCGATCATGAGCGACTTGCCGTGCCGGAGCGCGAGCCACGCCTCCCATTGCGTGAGACTCAAGGGCGTTTCCACCCTCAGCGCGGCCGAGAGCGCCGCGAATTCCCGCATCAGTTCGGGGTTCTTCTGGACGAATCGGCGCTGTTCGCGATCGCCCGGCATCGCGCCCGTCATGTCGCCGACCAGATGCACGACCGCGTCTGAGCGGCGGATATATTCGTCGAGCTTGTCGAGCGTGTAGCCGCCGTTGTCCTTGAAGTCCTCCTGGACCTTGACCGCGACGTCATGGCGCGTCAGATCGCGCCGCAGTTGGTCGCGATAGGCCTCGAATTCGTCGGTGACGGCCGACACGAATATGTTGATCGACATGGCGCCCACGGCGGTCGGCAACGACCGCAATTCTTGTCATAAAGCGCGGACGCGGGCAATGCCGGGCTTCGATGACGGTAAGCGGGAGCCTGAGGCGGACGGCTCAATTTGTCGGAAGGGGTTTAGGATTTCATAGGCCCTCCCTCCCCCGCGAAGCGGGAAAGGAACGGCAGGCGGGGCGTCAGCACGCCTTTATCTGTTGAGCAGATAGCCAACCTCTCAAAGAACCTCCAACACCTTCTCCGGCGGACGGCCGAGCCTTGCGCCTTTCTCGGTGACGACGATCGGGCGCTCGATGAGGATCGGGTGATCGGCCATGAAGCGGATCAGATCCGCTTCGCTCCATTTGTCGGCGGCGAGGCCGAGTTCGACGTAGAGCGGCTCCTTCTTGCGCATGAGGCTGCGCGCGTCGAGGCCGAGCGCGGCGATGAGCGATTTGAGCGATTTCGCGCTCGGCGGGTCTCTCAAATATTCGATCACCTGCACATGGTCGCGATGTTCGCCGACGAGTTTCAGCGTCTTGCGGGAGGTCGCGCAGCGCGGGTTGTGGTAGATCGTCGTTTTCATCCGCGAACCTCGGGGCCTGCGCGTCTGTGGCACGGGGGTCGCCAAGACCGTAGGTTGCGATCAGTGCGAGGTCGAGCCGTTCATAAGTTTAACCGTCGGGCTCACGGCTTGCCCTTATCCGGCTTTTGACCACCTTCTTCCGTAAACAGGAGAAGGGCGCTGCGCGTGAGATCGTCAGGCGTGTCGATGTCGAGCGCGACCGCGTCGTCGGCGAGATCGAGCTCCACGACGCGGGCCGCATCGGCGCGCTGCAACAGGCGGCGCGCGCCTTCGTCGCCGCTCAGGTTGGCGATCTCACCAAACAAGGCGCGCGCCAGCAGCACGGGATTGCCGCGTTTGCCCTTGTGGACGGGAATGACGGCGAGCGCGTCGGGCTTTTTCGCGAAGGCGGCGGCGAGGCGGGTGATGAGATCAGCGCTGACGCCGGGCATGTCTGCGAGCAGCACGAAAGCGCCCTCCGCGCTCGGAGGAAGCGCGGCGACGCCCGTTTTCAGCGATGAGGCGAGGCCGGTCGCGTAAGCGGGGTTGTGGACGAAGGCGACGCGCAGGTCTTTAAGCGCAGCTTCGACCTGGTCGCGCGCATGTCCTGTGACGACTGTCGTCTCGCAACCGGCCGCGAGCGCCGCCTTCACCGCGAGGCGCGCCAGCGGTTCGCCGTGGTAGTGCGCCAGCAGTTTCGAGGTCTCTGCGCCGCCCGCGGCGCGGTAGCGCGAGGCGAGGCCGGCGGCGAGGACGATCGCCGCGACGTTCTGGGCTTTGCTGTTCATGAGCGAAGGCCCTGCCGCCGCCATCCAACAACTTCATCCTGAGCTTGTCGAAGGATGCTCCAGTTCCCTGAGTCCTTGACGCCATCCTGGCGGCCGCGCGCTTCGCTGATAGTCCGGATCCCGGCATCGGCCGTGGCGTTAGCTGGAACATCCTTCGACAAGCTCAAATTGAGGGGTGTGGGTCGCATGGACATTGCAGCCGCTACTCATCACCGCTGCGCGGCTGGGGACGCGAAGAAATCTCCATCAGCAAGCCGCCGACGCCCATGCGCTGGATCTCGCGCCGGCCGATCGGCGCGCCGGCGATCAGGCGCTGCAACACCCAGTCAAAACCGTTCTCCTTCGGCGAGCGCGCGCAGCCCGGCGCGCCGATGACAGGCTTGCCTGAGAGTTCGCCGATCAGCAGCAAATTGCCGGGATCGACGGGCATGCCGAAATGCTCGATTTGTCCGCCCGCCGCCTCGAGCGCGCTCGGGATCACGTCGCGCCGGTCGGTGATGGCGGAGGCGCCGAACACCACGACGAGATCGGCTTGCGCCGCGGCCTCTTTGATCGCCTGCGCCAAAGCGCGCGTTTCGTGACGCGCGCGCGCTTCGTAGACGAGCCGCGAATTGAGTGGCGCGAGCCGCTCCTCCATCACCCGCGCCGTCTTGGCGACGACGCTCGGCTTGAGAGCCGGCAGCAGAGTCGAGACCATCGCGACCCCGAGCTTGCGAAACGGCCGCACGCGCACCGCGCCATGATCGGCCGCGACCGCCTCGGCGGCGGAGAGCGAAGCGCTCGAAGCTGCGAACGGGATGATTTTTACCGTCGCCGCCATGTCGCCGGCGGCGACCGCTTTCCAAGCCGGCAGCGTCGCGACCGTGATCGCCTCGTCGATCTCGTTGATCGCATCCACGGCGCCGACATCGACTTCGAGCAGTCCGGCGTGCGCCGCGAACAGATTTACGCGGCCGGTGAAGGCCTTCTCCGCCTTGAGGCCCGGCCCGGAGATTCGCGCGGCGAGGCGCGTCGCGGCAACATCCTCGCCGACATCGCCGGGTTCGAGCTCGGCGGCGATCAGCGTCTCGACCCCGGCCGCCTTCAGCTCCGCCTGCACGCGCGGCGTGACTTCCTGGCCCTTGCGCAGCACGAGCCCATCCGTCTTCACCGCATGCGCGGAAATCGCGCCGGCGGCGTTCTCGACCCTGACCTCGCCGAATTTCACGTCGCGGCGCCCTCGCGCAGCGGTTTCTTGCGCTGGGCCTGGATGATCTCGCCGCAGATCGCCACCGCGATTTCGGCGGGGCTGACGGCGCCGATGTTGAGGCCGATC
Organism: uncultured Pseudomonadota bacterium; assembly: GCA_963710855.1. Taxonomy (GTDB): domain Bacteria; phylum Pseudomonadota; class Alphaproteobacteria; order Rhizobiales; family Beijerinckiaceae; genus Roseiarcus. The sequence continues at coordinate 312,992 of CAVQBX010000031.1, forward strand.
GGCGCGTGGATGCGCGCCAGCGCGGAGTCGTCGAAACCTTCGGCGCGCATGCGGTCGAGCCGGCGAGCGTGCGTCTTTCGGGAGCCGAGCGCGCCGATGTAGAAACAGTCCGCTTTCAGCGCCCGAGTCAGCGCGCGGTCGTCGATCTTCGGATCATGGGTCAGGAGCGCGATGGCCGTGAAGGCGTCGAGCGGCTGCGCCTCAAGCGCCTCGTCAGGCCATTGCGCCAGCACCGGCGTATCGGGAAAGCGCTCCGGGCTCGCGAAGGCGGTGCGAGGGTCAATGACGATGGGATCGAGGCCGGCGATGCGCGCGACGGGCGCGAGCGCCTGCGAAATATGCACCGCGCCGATCATCACGAGACGGACGGCGGGAACCTCGACGGTCAGGAACCACGCTCTCGCCCTCGTGCTCGATGGTCGCGCTCTTGCCAGAGCGCAGCGCGGCCTCGAGCGGTTCGGCAAGCGGGTCAGCCGCGATGTCGGCGGCCGCGACGAAGCGCTGCGCTCCGTCGGCGAGCCTCGTCGCGAGCACGGCAGGCGCGCCGCTCGCGCCGCGCGGCGTTGAGCGCCTCCAGATGTTCGAGCTTCATCGCTCGACCCGCTCGACATAGACTTTTATGCGCCCGCCGCAGGAGAGGCCGACGCGCCAGGCGGTCTCGTCGGCGACGCCGAATTCCAGCATTTTGGCGGCGCCGGAGCCGATCACGTCGAGCGCCTCCTCGACGACCGCGCCCTCGACGCAGCCGCCGGACACCGAGCCGAGAAAGCGGCCTTCCTCGTCGATAGCCAGGTGCGAACCGACCGGGCGCGGCGCGGAGCCCCAGGTTTCGACCACGGTCGCGATCGCCACGCCGAGCCCGTCGCGACGCCATTGTTCCGCGGCTGCGAGCACATCCTCGTCTCTGGCCAGCATCGTATCCTCCGCTTCAAGCGAGCACATCTCGCTGCATTGGCTTAGATATAGCGCGCCGGGGCGGCTTGTGCACCCCGGAGCGCTACGCGCGAGGTCGGCGGGAACGCCGACCCTCCGGAGCGTCGGCCTCCGGGCCGACGTTGTAGCGACGACGCCGACCCTCAAACGTCCTTCATCAGCCTTAGCGCGTCGTAGATGGCGGCGTGGGTGTTGCGCGCGGAGACGGCGTCGCCGATCCGGAACAGGCGGAATTTTCCGTCCCCGTTCGTCACCAAAGTCTGCGGCGCATTGGCGATCAATTCCGCGTGCGACACTTCACCTTGATTGATCGACAGCGGCTTCAGCTCGAAATAGAGGTCGTCGAGCGGCAGGGTGCCGTTGTTGACGATGACCTGATCGACGCGCCGCTCTCTCGCTACATCGACATAGTCGCTGCCGATATGGGCGAGCAGTTCGTTGCCGTCCTGCTCAACCGCAGTCGAGCCGCCAGGCGACAGTGAAGGTCGCGTCGAGTTTTTGCAGCGCGCGCATGTAGGGCGTGAGGTTCATGCCCATCACTTCCGGCGCGAACGCGCGGTCGGCCGTCATGATCTCGACCCTTGCCCCCGCCGCCGCGATCAATTCGGCGGCCTGCAGCCCCGCATGATCGCCGGCGTCGTCGTAGACCAGGACGTTGGCGCCCGGCTTCGTGTCGCCGGACAAAATATCCCACGCGGTGCGCGCCAAATGCTCGCCGCGCTTCAGCGCGACGCCGTTCGGCAGGCCGCCGGTCGCGATGACGACGACGTCGGGCGCTTGCTCGAGCACCAGTTCCGCGTCCGCATAAGTGTCGAAGCGGAATGCGACGCCAAGTCTCTCGCATTGCGCCATCCGCCAGTCGATGATGCCGATCATCTCCTTGCGGCGCGGGCTCTGCGCGGTGAGCCGGACCTGACCGCCCGGCCGGTTCGCCGCCTCGAACACGAGGACGTCATGCCCGCGCTCGGCCGCGACTCGCGCCGCCTCGAGCCCGCCCGGCCCCGCGCCGACCACGACGATCTTTTTTCGCACGCGCGGCCTTGGGCAGAAGGTGCGGGATTTCGACCTCGCGGCCGGTCGCCGCATTGTGGATGCAATAGGCCGCGCCGCCCTGATAGATGCGGTCGAGACAATAGGTCGCGCCGACGCAGGGGCGTATCTCGTCCTCGCGCTTCTCGATGATCTTCCTCACGATGTGCGGATCGGTGAGATGCGCGCGCGTCATGCCAACCATGTCCACTTTCCCGCTGGCGATGGCGTGGCGCGCCGTCGCGACGTCGGGGATGCGCGCGGCGTGGAAGGTCGGGAAATTGGTCAGCGCCCGCACTTCGCCGGCGAAATCGAGATGCGGCGCGCTGCGCATGCCCTGCACGGGGATCACGTCGGTCAGCGCCGCGTCAGTGTCGATATGGCCTCTGATGACATTGAGGAAGTCGATGAGCCCGCTATCCTTCAGGCGCTTCGAGATCTCGAGCCCTTCCTGTTTGCTCAATCCCCCTTCGGCCATCTCGTCGCCGACGAAGCGCACGCCAACCAAAAAATCCGCGCCGACGCGCTTGCGGATTGCGCTCAGCACCTCGAAGGCGAAACGCAGCCGGTTGTCGAGCGAGCCGCCGTAGTCGTTGTCGAGCGTGTTGGTCAGCGGCGACCAGAACTGATCGATCAGATGGCCGTAGCATTCGAGCTCGATGCCATCCATGCCGCCGGCCTTCATGCGCTCGGCAGCGTCGGCGTAGTCCTTGATGATGCGCTCGATGTCGAAATCCTCGATGCGCTTCGGATAGGCGCGGTGCGCAGGCTCGCGCACATGAGAGGGCGAGACGATCGGCAGCCAGTCGCCTTTGTCCCAGCGCGTGCGACGGCCAAGGTGGGTAAGCTGGATCATCACCGCCGCGCCGTGTTCGTGCACGGCATCGGTGAGATCGCGCACGTAAGGAACGATCTCGTCCTTGTAGACGAGCAGATTGTTGAAGGCGGGCGGGCTGTCCTTGCGAGACGGCGGCCGAGCCCGCCGTCATCGCCATCGCGACGCCGCCGCGCGCCCGCTCGACATGATAGGCGCGATAAGTCGCCTTGGGCATGCCGTCCTCCGCATAGGCCGGCTCGTGCGAAGTGGTCAGAATCCGGTTGCGGAGTCTTAGATGCTTGAGCTGATACGGTTGCAGCAGGGGATCGGCGGACATCGGTTCTTCTCAGGGATTTGAAGTCGGCGGGCGCTGGTTCGCAAGTCGCGTAAATGTCAGTTTGAGCCCGTCGAGGAGGCTTTCATGCAAAAAATTCGCATCGGCGTGATCGGCGCCAACGGCTGGCTCGGCGGCGCGATCGTCGAGGCGATGCTTATCACCGGTGTGGCGGCGCCCGAACGGCTGACCCTCTCCTATCGGAGCGCGACTCCGACGAGGTTCCCGCAAGCCCGATGGACGCGCGACAATCAGCAACTGGTTGAAAACTCCGACGCGATCATCGTGTCTGTTCGCCCCGACGATTGGCGAGCGCTCGCCATGGATGCGCGCGGAAAACTCGTGATATCCGTGATGGCGAGCGTGGCGCTCGCGCCGATGGTCGAAGCTTTTCGCACGCCGCGCGTCGCCCGCGCCATGCCCAACGCCGCCGCCGAACTGCGCTGCTCCTACACGCCCTGGTTCGTGACGCTGGCGGCGACGGAAGAGGATCGCCGGCTCGTGCAAACCATATTTGAAGCCTGCGGCGCCTGCGACGAGGCGGCGAGCGAGGACGAGATCGATTATTTCAGCGGTTTTTCGGGCTCCGGCCAAGCCTATCCCGCCTTGCTCGCCGCCGCCATGGAAAGTGCTGCGCTTGCGCGCGGAGTAAGGCCCGAAATGGCGCGGCGCGCTGTCGTGCAGCTCATGATCGGCGCCGGCCGGCTGTTCGAGGCGCATCCGGAAAGCCCGACCGAGGTCGTCGAGACCTTTGTGCGCTACCGCGGCATCACGACGGCGGCGATCGAGACGATGCGCGCCAACCGATTTGACGAGGCGGTGAAAGCAGGGCTCGAAGCTGCGCATCGCAAGGCGAGCGGGACGTAGCCGCACTCGTCGAGCGATAGGCGCCAGCAACACGAAATTGTCGTCCCCGTTTTGCCGCTACTTAGACAGGATTGTTGTAACCGGGGCAAATTTCCGGGCGCTGCTGTAGCCGCGGTCGTCGACCGCGGCTGCAGTGCGCGGCTCGGCCCTGGAAGGTGCGGCGCGTTGCCTTTTCTTTGCGACGCGCCTTGCCCGGGGACGAAGCCGCGATCAGTCCTTGGTCGGATGGCAGGCGAACTTCCCGCCGCAGACGCTGTCGATCTTGGCGAAGCCGTGCATGGCGACGCCCGCCGCGGCGAGCGGCAGCGCCAGCACGATGAGCCGCAGCCAAGGCAGGGCTAGGAAATAAAGCCCGATGGCCCCGAGGTAGAAGGTGACTGGCAGCGCGGCCAGTGCATAGGCGGCCTGGATCAGATAGCGGTTCTCGTTCGCGCCAGGCGCATCGAACAGGAAACCGACCGAGAGCGCCATGATCGACGTCATGAGGCCGAGCACGACCCAAATCGCCACCAGCACGAGCCGCCAGGTCGGCCGCGGTTGCCGCACGGCGGTCAGGGGCATCGCGCGGATCGCGTAACGACGAAGGGAGGGCGCATATGGCGACCTTACCTTGTCCCTCGCCGCCGCGCGACCTCCGCTGTTAGGTCTTGTGACGCAGGTGTTGCAATCCACTCGCACATGGGCCATAAGCCCGGCGTCGGCGATGCCGACGCGGATGCGGGTGTAGCTCAGGGGTAGAGCACAACCTTGCCAAGGTTGGGGTCGAGGGTTCGAATCCCTTCGCCCGCTCCAAATTTCTCCAGAATATCAGCAACTTACAAAAGTCCGCGCTGAGCGGCCTTTTTGTTGCGCCCCGTGGGTCCGCACCAGGTCCGCACGCGGAATTTCAGCTCGGCGAAATCCCGGCTTAAAGAAAGCGTTCGAGCAAAGGCGGTGCGCTCGTGCGGCTTTGGGCGGATTGCGGACTTTCGTATCGTTCGCGACTCGGCATAGCATACCGCGCTAAGAGCAACGCAGAGGCGTTCTCACACATATGTTATTGCGTTGAAGACTAGCGCGGTTACAATGGTTTTCATCATCGGCTTCTGCCCGGCACGCCGAGACTGAGAGTAGCGAAACGCTCCCGCCCGAGCGAGGAGCAGCGTTATGCCTCTATATTTTTTCGATATCTACGCCAATGGCGTACGTACGCATGACGACGAGGGCGTCTCTTGCGCGAGCCTTGAGCAGGCGCGGCTAGAAGCCATTAACGTACTGCCCTCCATCGCCAAGGACGAGGTAGGCAGAGACGGGGATCAGCAAGCATTTACGGTCTTGATGAGCGATGAGGCCGGAAAACCCGTCTACGCCTGACTGCGTGCGCGAACTAACAATGGCCAGCTGGGACATGTCGTCTCCCGTATTCGCGTTGAACGGAAGAAGACGGACCCGGGCGTCACAAACGTTCGCAACACATCCTCACCGCACTGGCGGCGATGGCTCGGGGTGGGAAGTCGCTGCGACGTTCCGTTTACGAGCTTTTCCGAGAATGAGATTCAACCCGACGGATTGCGGCCGCCCGTCTGGTTTGCGTTCAATAAAAGCCGCCCGCTCCCATCCTTTGCCGGCATCTGGACAAACTGGACATCAGTTCGAAAGCTCAAGGAAGGCGAAGTCACGACCGATGTCTTCGCCTTCCTAACATCGGGGCCCAACGCTGAAGTAGCGCCGTTTCATCCGAAGGCAATGGGATGAGTGAGGGTGGCTTGGTGAGGAGGGCTGAGCTGACGCTGCAACTGCGTTGCAGATGGCGCGTTGAAGTTGTTGGTAGCGAAACCTGACGGAGTGCGAGCGTGGCCGAGTGATGGCTCCAAGCGTCAAACGGAAACGGCCAACAGGTTTTCGGTTGCACGTCAGCAGCGAAGACTAACAGCTTGCATGTTGGGAAGGACAAAGTAGGTTTTGAATTTTGGGGCGATAATTTGGAGTTTTTCGGTCTGCCACGGCGAGGATTTATTATACTTTATGGGCGGGCGAACTACGCCACAGGACGTATCGAGCAAGCCTGAAACCTGGGCCGGTTGTTGACGCGGTTCCGATGGGGGGCGTACCATGAGAGAGACCGTTCAGCAGCTGTGACCGGCGCGTCGGTCGGATCCCGCGGATCGGCCTTTGGGACCGGCAGGGTCACTCCGGCGCCTATGGGATCTGTCAGAGGATCCGGCGATGTTCGCTCCCAAGACGGTCAAGACGCACCAACCGAGACCGACCGGGAGTTTGACGAGCAGCGGCCCGACGCGCCGCCAAACCTCCACGCCGGAGGCGGACAGTTCTGATTTCGGTCGGCCGCCGACCGGAGCGGGCGCGACTCCCGCCTTCTCGTTGGAACTCAACCGGATTGCCGCATATTCGCCCGACCTGTCTCGAACGCCCTCGCGGCTGCCGGCGTCCGCGCCGCCGAGGATCGCACAGCCGAAACTCGTCGTCGGTCGGCTCGACGATCCGCTGGAACGTGAGGCGGACAGTGCCGCCGACCAAATCCTGCGCGCGCCGGAAACTCTTGGCGCCAGAACGCGCACGACTCAGCGGCTTGGCCGCCGAGGCGGTGAAACGATCAGCGGCGACGCCGCGCCGGTCAGCGTGCACGAAGCTCTGCGCTCGGCCGGCCGTCCGCTCGACGACACGACGCGCGCACAGTTCGAGCCGAGGTTCGGATGGCATTTCGGTTCCGTTCGCGTGCATACCGGCGCGGTCGCGGCGCAGTCGGCGCGCGAGGTAGCGGCGCGGGCCTACACGGTCGGCGACGACATCGTGTTCGGAGCCGGCCAGTTCGCCCCCGAGACGCGCCAGGGACAGGCACTGCTGGCGCACGAACTCGCCCATGTCGTACAACAGCCGAACTTCGACAGCGCTCGCCCGCAGACCCTTCGTCGGAAGATTGTCGGGGATGTCCTGAACGGCTCGGTGGGCGAGTTCCACGCGCAGCAGTTGACGCCGGAGGAATTGATCTCCGAGACGGCATTGGTGGTCAACGCGCTGCGCTCTCCCAATATACCCGACGACGAACGGATGCTCCTGGAGGGCAACCTCAAAGTCCTTGAAGAGCAATCATCGGCTTCGGGTGTGGCGCTTCCCGCAGCAGCCGGCTATCGCCTGAGCCAGGTCATCGTCGCTATCGCCACCGACATGAAGTCACTGACGGCCGAATTGCTGGTGATCGGCAAGATGAAGCCTGACGGGCTTAGCGCGGTCGGAGGCGATCTCGGCATGTCGCCGTTCTCTCCCGAGTTGAACTGGGATGTCGAACAGCTCCAGTGGGTCGCCGGGGTGCTGGGCGAGGCGGTCGATCTCGCCGCCTCTGGCGAAGCAGGCGGCCCGCAGAGCGCCGAGCAGTTGCGCGCGGCGGGCGCGCACGTCACGGCCGCGCTGTTCGGTTTTCGCGGCGTGGCGACGCATATGGCCTATCTTCACACTGGCGTGGCGTTCGCGGGCGAGGGGACGTCGGGGACGATCGCCCGAAAGGTCGGAAACGTCCGTGAGGAGATCCAGCGGATGCTCGCGCCGTTCCGCAGCCTGCAAGTATCGTCTGTGGAAAGAGGCGTGGCGGAGATTGAGAGCCCTTGGTTCGGGTTCCGGACCGACTTGAACTCTTCGTCGAAGAGCTGGAGGAACATGAGCGAACTTGGCGCGGCATCGGGCAAGTCGTCACAATCGTCAGTCTGGCGGCGACCGCCGGTGAGCGCGCCCTTGCAGGCGGCGGAGAACCGCCTGTGGCAAGTGGCTGGCAGGCGGCGCTGGATTTGGGGGAGCAGGCACAGCGACGGTAGCGCTCGGCCGCGGTGCTGTCGGATCGCTGGAATGGGTCGAGGTGATGAGCCGGCTGGCGAGATGTCGCCATCTCCACAACCGCCCTTGCGCGCCTCGGGGCCGGAACCGGGCCGCAACCCTCCATAGCAATGCAAACCTCTTTAGTGTCCACCAGACCGGAAGGCGTCGAAGACGGAAGGCGGAGCGAGAGGGAGCTCAAAGTCGATCCCGCCGTCGACAAGGCGGTCGAGGAAGGCCTCGATGAGTACGAAGGACCAAAGACTCGACCTCGCAAGCCGCCCCTCAATAAGCCCGCGAGCAACACAGCGTCCGAGGCAGCAAGGGCGAACTTCGACAAGGTGCGCGACGGGTATGCAGCGAAGCTCGGCTTGCCGAAGGGCGGCCAGGTGCATCACGCCATCGAGCTTCAGGTGCTCGACCGATTTCCAGGCGCGTTTAGCGAGGCTGAGCTCAACGCCGTAGAAAACATGCGTGGGGTCCCTCCGGAGCTGGAAGGCAAGATGCAGCTCCACCAATCCAAGATTGCGAAGTGTGGAATTGGCGCGCTTGGGAATTTTGGCGCGACATCGCGCAGAAAGGCCTGAAGTCCGGCACGGACGCCTATCGCAATCTGGTGTGGCGGGCGCTCATGGAAGACAGCAGGGAAATCGACCACTTGCTTGGACAGTTCTTCAGCGAAGAGGGCGCGGGCAGGGCCGTCCGCGGTCTCCAATAACGCCGGGCGGCGATAGGATGTCCAAGGGCAGAAATGACAAAAGGCCCCACGGCCATGGTTCCGCAACACGGTGGAAATTTGTCGATAAGTTCGGCGCGCGGGCTGTTTGAGGCCCCCGCAAAAGAGAAGCCCGAGAAGCCACCCCGCTGCATCAGATCGGATTAGTGCGTACTGAACCCGCTGATCCTAACAAGCCCCGCTTCGCTAACAAGGAAGAACTCGTCTTCGCTATTCTCGCCGTCAACCGAGCGTAGGCGCTGCATGAAACGTTGGTCCCTATCATTGCTAACGAAAACATCGGCGGCTGCACTTGAGACCAACTGGAGCAGGGCAGTTCTTACCAGTCGCTACCGTATTACAGGTCGATCACAGGGCCGGGACAATAGCGACGCTCGCAGCTCACACCGAACAAACTCCGGCCGTTTCGACGCCGCGCCAGTCCAGGTTTGCGAGAATGCCGTGCCGCCAATATCTACCGAGCCGAGCACCAGCCCTTCAAACGGAAACGGCCCGACGTACAGAACGCGTCGGGCCGTTCCAAGGGTGACGAATGATTGCGGCAAATTCGCCGCCCCTCAGCCCATTACGGGATGGTGAGGCTATCGAAGCGGGGAGAAATTCGAACAGCCATGCTTAGCGTCAGCTTCACGCGTAGGATTGGTGGTCGGCATGTGGAAGTCGCGAATGCAGATCGCCGAAAAGCGACCGAATTTCCTCAGGACTTGAACGAAAGAACGGGTATCTGGCGATAATGCGATCCCTGGACAGCCGATAATCCAGCGCCATTAGGCTGATCCGCTTGGCGAGCATGGGATACACACGGGGTTCGCATAAGACCTTATGCCCAAATAATCTCCGGTAGTACGCTTGGTGCTCCTCTCGCACTGTGGCAAGGATGACGTCGGCGTCGTAATAGGCGCCAGCAAGCGCGCAAAGGCGCACAGTGGCGTAAGAAATTCGAGGAAACAACCGAGTCGCGGTCGCATCTACGACGAACCGAGTTGGATCGATAATTCTCAAACCCCGGTCGAGCATCGGCGCCAGGATGTCGGAAAACGCCTCCATAGCGGGGAAACAGGGCTGGCTTCGCGTGCCAAGATGGATTTGGATCGAACTCGCCAGACGGTCGCTGACGTAACAACCGAGTGTGCAGCAATTGTCGGACTCGTCGTATGTGTCCCTGAAAAGTTCTGGGGCGCCTGGCAGGAGCGCGCCTTCCCTCAGGTAGGCCAAATGTCGAAGGCGGTAGATCGCCTCCAATTCCGCTTGGCCTGAAGGTTTCTTGCACTCGACGAACGGAAGAAATTCGCTGATTGCTCGTGAAAAACCGGACTCCGGCAACCCACGTCCAGGCAAGTTCGATTCTGAGCTTTGCGCTATCCTCAGACTAGGCGAGTGATTTTTTGCAGATGATGGCGCAAGCACGCCTACCTGGACCGCTGCGATGTCGGTTTCGAACGCATTGAACATATTTGGCCGCCGCACTGCCTACGTTAAGGTTACCTTGCCGTTCACCTAATTCCAGTCTCATTAATAATTTATCAAGCAATACGAAGGATTATGGTTAATCCGAAACGCGCCAAATCTCTTCATTGCGGAATCTGCCCGAAGGCTCCAGCAATCAGCGCACATTTTTTGCCGAACCTATTGGTTGCGGCAGCCCCAACGTCAACCCAACTCCAAACGAGAGAAGCAAGGGTGGCCTGTTTCGAGGCCGCCCCGCCCCCGCGACCATGACGGGCTTATCAATGCGGAACGGGAATTCCTCGCGAGCCTTCGGGCCCGCTTTATTCCAAGCCTTCATGATTGCGGCTACTTGTTTTTCCTTCGCCTCGAAATCGTCGAGGCCGTCATCCGCAAGTGGCGGCTTGACTTGAGGCCGACGATCAGTCGATGGCTGATCAGGCGTTTGTCTCGGCGCAGGAATATTGCTCTAGGTATGGGAAAAAGGCCAAAATCACCGGCGGCACGGTTCAGGACTACAGCGGCGATCCTGTGACCTTCGCGTGCGAGTGACACAAGCAACGCATCGCTCGAATTCGAATTGAGTTCCCAACCAGCGGACGAGCAAACAGGCCCCATTATAGGGACACTCATCTGCTCCGCCCTCTTGCTGGGGCGCCTCTACTGCATACGCCCGGTGTTCAGTTGGATTTTCGACTATTCTTTTCCGTTCGGATTCGCGGCGTGCATAGTCGGAGTTATTGGTTTTTGCCTGATCGCGTGGATGCTTGATCGACGAGCGCTCGCCCGCCGATCAGCCTAGCCGCCAGCGCAGCATTATTGCCGATCCTCTGACAGTCAGTTTATGCGATGCTTTTGAGATTGCGTTCAGCCATTTGTACGTTTCTTCCCGGAGACTTGTTCGCTGCAATTCGTGATCAATCTTGTGCCTCAGGGCACAATTCCGCGGCGCTTAGCAAAGGAGAAACGACGCCGGTTACAACGGCGCTAGTCTGTTTATCCGCTGCGCTTCGCATGATCCCTGCTCATGCGAATTCCCCGCAGTCGTCGCTTGAGCGAGCGGGCGCTCGCGGGTCATGATAGGCGTTCCCCTTCGAGCTCCGGCGGCCATAGGTATGATTTCATGAACGACGGGGCGCGATACCGAGTGCTGGCCGCCGGCATTTTCAGCCTGGTGCTCTCGATGGGGGTCGCGCGCTTCGCCTACACGCCGCTCCTGCCGGTCATGCAGCGAGAGGCCGGTCTGGGGCTGACGGAAGGCGGCTGGCTCGCCGCGATCAACTATGCCGGCTATCTTTCGGGCGCGCTGATCGCCTCGCTCGTCGGCGATCTGGTCCTCAAGGATCGGCTCTACCGGGCCGGCATGGCGCTCGCGGTCATCACGACCGCCATGATGGCGTTCAGCGCGGACAGCTTCGTCTGGGCGCTGTCGCGCTATTTTGCTGGGCTGGCGGCGGCCGCCGGCATGCTGTTCGGCACCGGCCTCGTGCTGAACTGGCTGATGCGCAACGATCACCGCCCGGAACTCGGCGTCCACTTCTCGGGCGTCGGCCTCGGCATCGCGTTCGTGGCGCTCGCCGTTCCCGCCATGTCGTCGATTGGCTGGGACTGGCGGGCGCAATGGATAGCGTTGACGGCCGCTTCGCTTGTCATGCTTTGGCCTTCGCTCGCCTGGCTGCCGCGGGCGGAACATTCAACGGTCTCGAAGGCGGGTCGCTCGCTGGAGGATGGGCGCGCCCCTCCGGCTTTTCTCGCCTTCTGCATGGCCTTCTATTTCTGCGCCGGCATCGGCTATGTCGTCACCGCGACCTTCATCGTCGCGATCATCGATCGCATTCCCGGCCTGCAAGGCAGCGGCGCCTATGTTTTTCTCGTCATCGGCCTGACCTCCGCGCCGGCCAGCGCGCTCTGGGATCTGGTCGCCCGGCGTGTCGGCGACGTGAACGCGCTGCTGCTCGCCTCGGCCATCCAGACGGTCGGGATCGTGCTGCCTGCGCTGTTCAATTCGCTGTTTGCCGCCATGGCCGGCGCGGTGCTGTTCGGCGCGACGGTCGTCGGCGTCGTCAGCCTGGTGCTGACTCTCGCCGGGCGCCTCTATCCGACCCGACCGGCCAAGATGATGGGCCGCATGACGCTGTCCTACGGCGCCGCGCAGATCCTAGCGCCTGCCGTGACCGGCGCGCTCGCCACCGCCAACGGCGGCTACCAGATTGGCCTGTACCTCGCGGCGGGCGCAATGGTCCTCGGCATGGCGTTCCTCTTGCTGATGCGCCTCGCGGCGAGCGCGGACGCCGCGTCGCAGAAGCCCGTCCCTCCGCCGGTCAAGTTGAGCGCGTGAAAACCTCGGCCTATAGGGTCGGTCCGCCGCGCGGCGGATGAGAGACTCAACATGGCTGGCTCGATCGCTCAGGTCCCCTCGCTGGACCTCATCCGGGGATTCGTCGCGGTCGGCCGGAGAATGAGCATCACATTGGCGGCCGGCGATCTGTTCGTCACCCAATCCGCGGTCAGCCGCCAGATCCGCACGCTTGAGGAGATGCTGGGCGTTAAACTGCTGCAGCGCGGCCATCGCTCGATCAAGCTGACAGCCGAAGGGCAGCGGCTGTTCCGCGCCGCCGACGGCGCCATGCAAAGCTTGCAGGAGGCCGTCGCGGCTATCCGTGTCTCCGGCGTCCGGCCGCCGGTCACCATAACCTGCACGATCGGCGTCGCGGGGCTGTGGCTGTTGCCGAGGTTGAGCGATTTCCAGCGCGCCTATCCTGGCATCGACGTCCGCATTGCCGCGTCGGATCGGATCGAGGATATGAGGGCGGACGGGATCGATCTCGCGATCCGCTATTGCAGCCGCGAGCGGGCGGCGGACGGGGCGGAGCGTCTGTTTGGCGAGAGCGTCGCGCCGGTCGCGAGCCCCTCGCTCGGCGTGACCCAACTCGACGAACCCGGCGCGTTGTCGCGCCAGGTCCTGCTCGAATTCGAGGGCTCGCGATTTCCCTGGCTGCAATGGCGCGATTGGCTGGCGACGCAGGGGCTCGCCTCCGTCAAGCCGAAAGGCACGCTGCGCTTCAATCAATATGATCAGGTCATCACAGCCGCTGTCGCAGGCCAGGGCATCGCGCTCGGACGCCTGCCGATGCTGAAGCCGATGATCGAGGAGGGCCGATTGCAGATCGTCGGAGCCCCGAAGGCTGGTCCGCAGACCGACTACGCCTATTGGCTCGTTATGGCCGAGGACAAACCGCGCGACGACGTCCTCTCGGCCGCCCGCTGGATACGCGAACAGGCGGCTCTGCTCGATGGCGCGGACCGCGCGCTTTGAGCGCGTTAGCGCCAGAACGGCTTGTTGATCTCCTGCATAACTTCCCAGCGCGTCACGCCGATGTCGCGCTGCTCGTATTCGCTCATCTCGGCGAGTTGCCGGCGCTCCTCCAGCCTGAGCGACCAGTCGTGGACCGCATTCAGAACCGCATGGAGGCGCGTGTGGAACCGGATCGCGCCGGAGACGAGATGTTTGTCTGAGTCCAACTCAGGGACTCTCCGCTCATCAGAGATGATCATTGAAGCAACTCCTGACCGCAGCCTCGAGCGCAAGGCCCCGCACGCTGCGCCACCAGAACATCGTCGTCCCTGCCCTCTTCTTCAAACGACGAGTTTTCACGGCTCGCATGTGCGCGGGGAATGCGAGTGGCGCCCGCGAGCGGCAAGGCGAGTTCGGTCGCGTAGCGGTCGACCGCGACGACCCTAAAACCCGACTTGCGGGTAAGCGCGTTGATTGCCGTATTTTCGGGATTCACATAGGCCACGAGGCGTGTGAGATCGGCGTGGCGCGCGAAATCGATCGTCTTCGACATCAGGCAATTGCCCGCGCCGTGACGCTTCCAATCTGAGCGCACCAGGATCGCGACTTCGGCGTCGCCATCGCCGACCGGCTCCAGATTGGCGACGCCGATCAGCGCGCCGCCGGGGCCGAAAGCGCCGAGCGCCACGCCATGCGCCTCGGGCCGTTCCGAAGGCAGAAGCGCGAGCGGACCCGCGTTGGCTCCGTTGAAACGGCTTCTTACGTCACCGGCGTCGAGGAAATCGAAGAACTCGGCAAACTCCTGCAAATCGGAGACGGAGAGTTCGCGCACCAGATATTTTTCGCAAAGGGAAGCCATGTCTGCTCCTCCGCAGCGTCGCCAGGCGACGACGCGAAGAAGAGACCGACTTGGTCCTTGCCGCAAACGAGATCTACGCGCGCTCGCTATTCCGCGCGCTCATGCGAAGTGGGCTACCAGCTGATCGACCAGAGCGCGCCATTGGCGGTCCGGCACTGGCCGTTGCCGTTGCCGCTGAGCGTTCGGTGGGCGCGGCAATAGATCGTTGTTTTCGGGCCGCTGGCCACGAACTGAACCAGCCCGTCGCCGACCTGCAGATTGCTGCCGACAGGGAAACTAGGCAAGGGCGACGCGTCGGACAGCGCGCCGTCCCAGTAGGAGCTGTTGAGAACTTCGCCGTCCGCCATGAAGATCTGCACCGGCCCGTTGCCGATCTCCGGGCCGAACCCGGTGTTGACGATGGCGATGGCGATTGGGCCGAGGCGCTGGGCGGCGGGATTGAGCGGCTGCGTGGCGCCGACTGTACGGCTGCACGCTGAAAGGCCGCCGATCGCAATCAATGCCATCGCCAGTCGCCGCATCGTCCGCCCCCTCGAATACCCGGCCGCGACAGTGCACGGATAGGGGACAGCTTCAACCGCAAAATGGCGCGACCCTATGCCGACCTCCTCGGGCGCCCTATGGCGCAGAATTTCGAGCGCGACGAGTTCGCACTCAGCCAGAAGGGGAATGAGAATCTCGTCGCAGGCCCGCCAGGCCGCGATGGCCTTGGCTTCGTTGAGCGTGAAGTCGATGTCGTCCCAGCCGTTGAAAAGCTGTTGCTTTGGCGCCGGATCGATCGCGACGGCGATCTCGCCGCCGCCGAAGCGAATTCTCTGCGAGGCGAGATCGACTTCGAGCGGACCTGCGGAGCCGCCGATTAGCTCGGCGCGGGCTACCAGCTGATCGACCAGAGCGCGCCGCTGGCTGTCTGGCACTGGCCGTTGCCGTTGCCGCCGAGCGTGCGATGGCCGCGGCAATAAATCGTCGTCTTCGGGCCGTTCGCCACAAACTGGACCGGCCCGTCGCCGATCAGGAGATCGCTGGCGACAGGGAAGCTCGGCAAGGGTGACAGGTCGCCGCCCGAGAGCGTCGAATTTCGATAGGAGCCGTTGAGAACCTCGCCGTCCGCCATCGTGATCTGCACCGGCCCGCTGCCGAGCCCGGTGTTGACGAAGGCGATGGCGATCGGGCCGAGGCGCTGAGCGGCGGGATTGAGCGGCTGCGTCGCGCCGCCCGTGCTGCTGCATCCCCAAAGGGCGCCGAGCGCAATCAAAGCCGTCGCCGTTCCCACTCGCCGCATCGTCCGCCCCCTCGAATCCTCGGCAGCGACAGTGCACGGAACGCGTTTCGCTTCAACTACTAGAGTGGCGCCCGATCGATTTGCATCGCGATCTCCGGTTCCCTCCCCCCTTGTGGGGGAGGGTTAGGGTTGGGGGAACGCCCTCAAAACGCAGTGGTTTCACCCCCTCCCCAGCCCTCCCCCATCAAGGGGGAGGGAGCTGCCGAGGCGTGGCCTTACGCCGATCTCCTGGGGCGCGCCCAGGGTCTGAGGGTCTCGTCGCGCGCGAACCAGGCCGTGATCGCCTCCACTTCGTTGCGCGTGAAGTCGATGTCGTCCCAGCCGTTGAGAAGCTGCTGCTTCCAAACTGGATCGATCGCAAAGCCGATCTCGCCGCCGCCGAAGCGAATTGTCTGCGAGGAGAGATCGACTTCGAGCGGACCCGCGGAGCCGCCGATCAGCGCGGCGAGCAGCCGATCCGCGTCGGCCTCTTCGATACGCGCGGGCAGCAAGCCGTTCTTGACCGCGTTTTGGCGCAAAGATGTCGCCGAAACTCGGCGCGGCGATGGCGCGGAAACCGTAGTCGGCGAGCGCATAGACCGCCGCCTCGCGCGAAGACCCGCAGCCGAAATTGCGCCGCGCCACTGCGATTTCCGCCCCCGCATAGGCCGCGTCGTTGAAGGTGAAATCCGGATCGAGTTCGCCGCCGGCGCGGCGCCTCAGATCATGCAGCAGGAACGGGCCGTAGCCCTTCGGAGCGGGGCAAGCGCATATAGCGGGCGGGGATCAACTGATCCGTATCGATATTGGCGTAAGGCAGCGGGCAGGCGCGAGACTTCAGGGTTCCAAACGGACGCATCAGGCGCGCTCCTTCAAGAAGTCGCGAGCGTCGGTCAGATGGCCGGTCACCGCGGCGGCGGCGACCATCGCCGGCGACATCAGATGCGTGCGGCTGCCGAGCCCCTGCCGCCCTTTGAAATTGCGGTTGGTGGTCGACGCGCAGCGCTCGCCCGCCGGCACGATGTCGCCGTTCATGCCGACGCACATCGAGCAGCCGCTATCGACCCATTGCAGCCCCGCCGCCTCGAAGATCGCGTCGAGCCCTTCCTGCTCCGCCTGCCGTTTGATCTGCATCGAGCCCGGCGACACGAGCCCCGGCGTACGCGCCTTGCGGCCTTTGAGGATGGAGGCCGCGACGCGCAGATCCTCGATGCGGCTGTTGGTGCAGGAGCCGATGAACACGCGGTCGATGCGGATGTCAGTGAGTTTCTGGCCGGGTTTCAGATCCATATAGGCGAGCGCGTCCGCGATGGCGTCCGCTCTTTGCGCCCTCGGGGCGCGGCACGAAGGCGCTGATCGGCGCGGCGTGTTCCGGGCTGACACGCCCCAGGTGACGGTCGGCGCGATGTCGCGCGCTTCGAGGCGGGTTTCGCGATCGAACTCAGCGTCGGCGTCGCTGGCAAGGCTGCCGCCAATCCTCGAGCGCGCGCTCGAATTCCTCGGCCTCGGCGCGAACGGGCGGCCCTTTCAGATAGGCGAAGGTCGTCTCGTCGGGCGCAATCAGCCCGAGCCGCGCGCCGGCTTCGATCGACAGGTTGCACAGCGTCATCCGCCCCGCCATGTCGAGGCCGCGTATCGCCGAGCCCGCATATTCGATCGCGTGACCCTGCGCGCCGTCCGCGCCGATCTTTGCAATGATCGACAGCGCGATGTCCTTCGCGCCGACGCCGGCAAACAATGCGCCCTCGACCTTGATGCGCATGCGCTTCGGCCGCTTCTGCCAGAGCGTCTGCGTCATCATCACATGCGCGACTTCCGAGGCGCCAATCCCGAAAGCATAGGCGCCGAACGCGCCATGCGTGGAGGTGTGGCTGTCGCCGCAGACGATCGTGAGGCCGGGCAGGGTCAACCCCTGCTCCGGCGCCGCGACATGCACGATGCCGCGCCGCGGATCGCCGATGCCGAACGCTTCGACGCCGAAGTCGGCGACGTTATGCGCGAACTCGTCGACCATCTGCTGCGCCTCGGGCGCATTGCGGGCGCTTTCCGGGCGCGTCGGGGCGTAATGGTCGGCGAAGCCGAAGGTCAGGTCGGGACGCGCCACCCTTGCGCCGCGCTCGCGACCTCGCGAAGGCGTGATGCGAGCCTTCGTGCACGTAGTGCCGGTCGATCGCGATGAGCGGCGCGGCCGTCGCGCTCCGTCACGACATGCGCGTCCCAGATCTTGTCGATCAGCGTCGAGGATTTTGGCACGGACCTCTCCTCCCTGCGGCGCCTTGACAGACCAAAGGTATCATGTTCCATACATTTAAAGGTGTTATCCGTAAAGGCGGTCCCGTGGCGGGCGTCGAGACTTCCAAAGCGCGCCAGATCTATCTGCTTGTTGCGCGACCGCATCGCCAGCGGCCGGCTTGAACGGGGGCGGCCTGCTGCCGGGCGAACAGGCGCTGGCCGCCGAGCATGGCGTCTCGCGCGTCACCGTTCGTCGCGCGCTCGCCGAGCTGCGAGCGCGAGGGTTTCGTCAGCCGCCGTCGCGGCGCCGGCACCTTCGTCACCGGCGATTTCGGCGCGAAGCCGATCATCGCCGACATCTCCGACGTGCTCGCCAATCTCGTCGCGATGGGACGCGAGACCGGCGTGCGGCTGCTCGAATTCGCCTATCGCGAGTCGCCGCGCGGCGGTCGCGCGGGCGCTGCAGCTGAAGCCCGGCGAGCGCACGCAGTATTCGGTTCGCGTTCGCCTCATCGACGGCCAGCCCGTTCTCCTATCTGGTGACGCATGTGCCCGGAGCGCTATCGGCGTCACCTATAGCGAGGCGGATCTCGCCTCGCGTCCGCTTGCTCGCCTTGCTGGAGCGCACGCGGCGTCAAGGTGAGCGCGCGACGCAGGAGGTCACCGCGACGCTCGCTTCGCCCGAGGTTGCCGGCGGCGCTCGAAGTCGAGGTCGGCTCGCCGCTGATCGGGCTGACGCGCACGGTGTTTCGATCGCGGCGGCGCGGCGTCGAGCATCTTGAGCGCGCTCTATCGCCCCGATCGCTATACGCTGCGCATGGAAATGGAGCGCAAGCTGAGCGCCGGCGCGTCGCCGCTGGTCGACCGTGCTCCGAACGGACAGCGCGGCCAGCGAAGCAGGCGTCCTGAACAGATCAATGTGGAGGAAACAACAATGGCCGATTCGCGTCTATCCAGACGTCAGATTCTCACGAGCGGCGCGGGCCTTGCGGCGAGCCTCGCCGCGCCCGCCTATCTGCGCGCGCAATCGGCGTCGATCAAGATCGGCGTGCTGCAGCCGGTGACCGGGCGCGCTCGCCCACGACGGCGCGCAGGGCAAGCTCGGCGCCGACGCCGCGTTCAAGGCGATCAACGACGACGGCGGCATCAAGTCGCTCGGCGGCGCCAAGATCGAGATGGTGTTCGGCGACGCGCGCTCGACGCCCGAAGGCGGCACGGCGGAAGTCGAGCGCATGGCGAGCGAGGGCGTCGCGGCCATCGTCGGCGGCTTCGCGAGCCCGATCTGCCTCGCCGCCACGCAGGCCGCGTCGCGCTACGACATTCCCTACATCGTCGACGTCGGCGTCTCCGATCAGATCGTGTCGCGCGGTCTGAAGAACACGTTCCGCTTCGCGCCCGGCTTCGGATCGTGAGCAAGCAGGCGCTCGCAGAATCTCGTCAAGCTCAACGACGGCGCCGGCAAGCCGACCAAGACCGTCGTGCTCGTCCATGAGGACGGCCTGTTCGGCACGGGGCTCGCCAAGCTGCATGCAGGACGAACTGCCCAAGCTCGGCTTCGAAGTCCTCGACGTCGATCGCCCATCCGACGCCCGCGCGCGACATGTCGAACATCGCGCTTGCAGATCCGCGCCAAGAACCCCGATCTCGTCATCCCCTCGAGCTATTACAGCGAATTCGTGCTGCTGGCGCGCACGATGCAGCAGCAGAAGATCCGGCCGAAGGGCGTCTATTGCGTGCTGAACGGCGCCGCCTCCAACTATCGCTTCGTCAAGGAATTCCCGGAAGCCGCGCAATATGTGATGGACACCAACCATTGGTACGATCCGCGCAAGGCAAGCGGCGCTCGCCTTCAAGAAAGCAGGTCGAGGCGGATGGCAAGTTCTTCACCTACAATGTCGCGCTGAACTATTCGGACGTGCTGCTGCTCGCCGACGCGATCGAGCGCGCCGGCTCCGCCGATCGCAAGGCGATCACGGCGGCGATCGCGTCTTCGACCTTCGCCGGGCACATCATGCCCTATGGCCCGACGAAGTTCGTCAACGGCCAGAACACCGGCGCCGCGCCGTCAACACGCAGGTGCAGGACGGCGACATCAAGGTGATCTTCCCGGCCGAATTCGCCGACGCCAAGCCGATCTTTCCGGTCCCCGCCTGATTTAAGCGGGGTCGACATGTTCGCGCCCGACATCGTCGCCGCGGCGGTCATCAACGGCCTGATGACCGGCGCGGTCTACGCGCTGGTCTCGGTCGCGCTGACGCTGGTCTATGGCGTGCTGCACATCATCAATTTCGCGCATGGCGCGATTCTGGGCGCGGCGATGTTCGCGGCCTATTTCGCCTTTCAGGCCGGGCGTCGATCCCTATCTCGCGATCGGCGCCGCTCGCGGCGCTGTTCTTTGCGCTCGGCTACTGCGACGCAGCGGCTCGTCATCGGGCCCGCCGAGCCACGGCGACGGACCGCAACGTGCTGCTGGTGACGCTCGGCCTTTCGATCGTGATCGAAAACCTGCTGCTCGCGGCTTTCGGCTCCGACACGCGCACGATCGACACGCCCTACGGCTTCTCGACGCTCGATCTCGGCTTCCTCTTCCTGACCGTGCCGAGGGTGATCGCCTTCGGCGTCGCCGTGCTCGTCGAGCCTGCTGCTCTGGGCGCTGCTGACGAAGACCGACACCGGCAAGGCGATCCGCGCGGTCGCCAGGGAGCGCATGGGCGCGGCGCTGGTCGGCATCGACGTCGCCGCATATCTTCGCCGTCACGTTCGGCCTCGGCGCGGCCTGCCTCGCGGTCGCCGCCTGCCTGCTGCTGCCGAGCTTCTACGTGCAGCCCGCGCGTCGGCGAGGCCTATGTGCTCGATCGCCTTCACCGTCGTCGTGCTCGGCGGCATGGGCTCGGTGCCCGGCGCGGTCATCGGCGGCCTCGTCGATCGGCGTGGTCGAGAGCCTCTCCGGCCTCTATTTCGGCGACAGCCTGGGGCAGCTCGGCATCTATCTGATCTTCATCCTCGTGCTGCTGCTGCGCCCGACCGGCCTGTTCGGAGCGACGGCATGATCGCGCGTCTATGCGCCCGATCCTCGCATCGCCACGCTGCGCGCTGGCGATCTCGTGTCGCTGACGCGCTCGAACACCGTGCTCAATGCGCTGGTCATCGCGATGATCGTGGCGCTGGTCGGCTACGGGCTGGAACCTGCTCGGCGGCTATGCCGGGCAGTATCTCGTTCGGCCACGCCGCCTTTTTCGGCGTCGGCGCCTATGTCGATGCGATCCTGCAGGCGCGCTACGGCTTCAACGCCTATGTCGCCTTCGTGTTGGCGATCGTCGGCGGCGCCTTGGTCGGCTCGTCATCGGCTATCTGAGTTTTCGCGCGGGACTGCGCGGCTCCTATTTCGCGCTGATCACGCTCGCCTTCGCCGAGGTGTTGCGCATCCTCGCCAATGCCGCGCCGATCACCGGCGGCGCGGCGGGCACGCTGATAAAGCTCGAACCTGCGCTCGCCAATTTCCAGTTCGCAGAGCCGCCTGCCTTATCTCTGGATCGCGCTCGGCCTCGTCGCGCTCGCCATGCTGCTGACGCGAATGCGATCGAGCGCCGCCGCTTCGGCGCCTATCTGATCGCGGTGCGCGAGAACGAGGAGGCGGCCGAGGCGCTCGGCGTCGATGCGCTTGCGCGTGAAGCTCAAGGCGATCTCGCTCTCCGCGGCACTTGACCGCGGCTGCGCGGCGCGCTCTATGCGCAATATTTCCTGTTCGTCGACGCCAACATCGCCTTCGGGACCTGGATCTCGATCGAGGCGCTGATGGGGCCGATCATCGGCGGACTCGGCACCGTGTTCGGTCCGCTGATCGGCGCGCTCGCGCTGCATTTTTTCGGCGAATTCGCGCGAGGCGTCGCTGGCCGCATTCCCGGCGTCGATCTCGCGCTGTTTGGCGTGCTGCTCGATCCTCGCCATCGCTTTGGCGCGTGACGGCCTGCAGGGTCGGCGCGCTGCGGCGCTGGCGCTGGCGGGGGCGGTTCGCATGAGCGCGCCGCTGCTTTCGCTTCGAAGCGGTGGCAAGCGTTTTGGCGGCCTCGTCGCGGTCGACGCCGTCACGCTCGAGGTGTCCGCCGGCGGCGTCACCGGAATGATCGGCCCGAACGGCGCCGGCAAGACGACGCTGTTCAGCCTGATCGCCGGTTCGAGACGCGCGAGCGCAGGACGCGTGCTGTTCGAGGGCAGGACGTGACGCGGCTCCCGCCGCATCGCCGCGCCGACGCTCGGCATCGCGCGCACCTTCCAGATCACGCAGCCCTTCGCGGGCCTGAGCGTGCGCGAGAACATCGCGGTCGGCGCTTATCTGCGCCATCGCCGATCGCGACGAGGCGCTCGCGCGCGCCGAGCGAAATCGCGCGCGACGTCGGGCTTGAGCGAGCGGCTCGACACTCCGCCGCCGAATCTCACGGTCTCGGCGCGCAAGCGCCTCGAAGTCGCGCGCGCGCTGGCGACCGAGCCGAAACTGCTGCTGCTCGACGAAGGTTCTGGCCGGGCTGAATCCGAGCGAGGCGCGCGATTTTGCGCGTGGTCGTCGCCGCAATCGCCGGCCGTGGCGTCACCGTCCTGATGATCGAGCATGTGATGCAGGCGGTGATGAGCCTCTGCGCTCACGTCTATCGTGCTGGCCGAAGGGCGCCTGATCGCCGAAGGCGCGCCGGCCGAGGTGACGCGCGACCATCGCGTCATCGAAGCCTATCTCGGCAAGGGCGCCGCCGCGCGCCTCGAACGGCGGCGCGCATGGCTGAGCCGCTGCTTTCGGTCAGCGGCCTCGTCGCCGGCTACCGCGACCTCGAAGTGCTGCGCGGCGTCGATCTCGAAGTCGCCGCCGGCGCGATCGTCGCCGTGCTCGGCGCCAACGGCGTCGGCAAGACGACGCTCAACAAGGCTCTGTCTGGCCTGCTGCGGCCGACGCGCGGCGAGATCCGCTTCGACGGCCGGCGCATCGATGGCTTGTCGCCCGCCCGAGATCGTCAGCGCGGGCCTCATCCACGTGCCCGAGGGCCGCAAGCTCTACCCCAACATGAGCGTGCGGGAGAACCTCGAGCTCGGCGCTTACGCGCGCGCGCGCAGCCGATCGCGCGGCGCAACCTCGAACAGGTTCTGACCATCTTTCCGCGCTTGAAGGAACGGCTCCATCAGCGCGCCGGCACGCTGTCGGGCGGCGAGCAGCAGATGGTGGCGATCGGCCGCGGCCTGATGGCCGAGCCGCGGCTGCTGGTGCTCGACGAGCCCTCGCTCGGCCTTGCTCCGCTGCTGGTCGACGAGATGTTTGCGCTGATCCGCCGCCTGAACCGCGACGGCGTCGCGATGCTGCTCGTCGAGCAGAACGTCGTGCAGTCGCTGGAGATCGCCGACGCGCGCTCATGTCATGGAAAACGGCGTGATCGCGCTGTCGGGAACCGGCGAGCAATTGCTCGCCAACGACGAACTCGCCAAGGCCTATCTGGGGATGTGACATGCTGCAAGGCGGTTCAGTCAAAGTTTTACGCCCGGCATGGCTGGACGAATGGTCGGGATTCGCGGCGAAACTTGCTTTCAAGCAATTGCCGGGGCCGGTGGTCGAGCGGACCAAACAGGTGCTGTTCGATTGCATCGGCGCCATCGGCGCCGGCGCGCAGGAGCCGGAAGTGCAGCGCCTCACCGAAAAGATGCTGAAGCGCGGCGCGGCAGGCCCGGCGCCATTGATTGGCGCGCATAAGCGCTCGGGCGCGGGGGCTGCGGCTTTCCTCAACGGCCTTGCCGGCACGATGCTCGAGATCGACGAGGGCAACCAGTACGCGCGAGGACATC
This sequence comes from uncultured Pseudomonadota bacterium, assembly GCA_963710855.1. Taxonomy (GTDB): domain Bacteria; phylum Pseudomonadota; class Alphaproteobacteria; order Rhizobiales; family Beijerinckiaceae; genus Roseiarcus. The sequence continues at coordinate 336,425 of CAVQBX010000031.1, forward strand.
CGGGAATCCACGTGATGCCGGCCGCGCTCGCCGCCGCGCAGGAGCGCGGCGCGACCGGCGCCGAGTTTCTCGTCGCTTTGGCGCTCGGCTACGAAATCGGCTCGCGCATCGGCATCGCCTCAAAACTGCGCGTCACCATGCATCCGCACGGCACCTGGGGAACTGTCGGCGCCGCGGTCGCGGTCGCACGGCTCAACGGCGCGACGGAAGATCAGATGCGCGAGACGATCAACGTCGCCTCGACGCTCGGCCTCGCGACGAGCCGCCGGACGATGCTCGAAGGCGGCACGGTGCGCAACAGTTTTGCGGGCTTCTCCAACGAAATCGGCCTGCGCGCCTTCGACATGGTCGAGGCCGGCTTCGTCGGCGAGGCTGATGGCGTCGGCACGGTTTTCGGCAGTGTCGCCGCGGAAAATTTCCGCGCGCAAGAGATGACAGACGATCTCGGGCGGCGCTGGGAAATCGCGCGCAACTATTTCAAGCGCCATGCCGCCTGCCGCTACAATCACGGCGCGATCGACGCGCTGTTGAGCCTCGTCGCAGCCGAGGGCGGCGCGATCGCGCCCGAGGCGATCGAACGGATCGAGGTCGAAACCTATGTGTGGGCGGCGCAGCTCGACGGGCAAGAACCGCGCAACATGCTCGCCGCCAAGTTCTCGCTCCCCTTCACGCTCGCGACGACCATCGTCAATGGCCGCGCCTCGATCCCGGCCTTCCGCGATCCCGCACGCGAAGACGAAATTACACGAGCGCTCGCCCGACGTGTGAGCGTGCGGGAGAGCCCCGAACTGACCTCGATGCTGCCGGGCCTGCGCCCGGCGCGCGTCGCCATTCAAATGAGAGATGGCCGCACTCTGAAGGCCGAAGCGCTCACCAACAAGGGCGACACGGAAGACCCCTACAGCGCCGAGGAAATACGCGAAAAATTCCACGAGGTGACGGCGCCGGTGTGGAGCGAGGCGCACCGGCGCAAAATTCTTGCCGCCGTCGATAAGATGGATCGCGCGCCCACGGTGCAACGCGCTATGCGACCTGTTGGCCGAATGAGATCGCCTGCAAGAAGAGGGAGATGGGCTTTGCCATTTCTGAAGCAAAGATTGCGCGATCCCCGCATCCTGCTCGCCGCGGGCGTCTACGACGGGCTGACCGCGTCGCTGGCGGCTTCCGCGGGGTTTGAGGCGCTCTATGTCTCCGGCGCGAGCATCGCCTATACGCGGCTCGGGCGTCCCGACATCGGGCTCGTCACGCTGAGCGAGGTCGCGGACACGCTGGCGCTGATCCGCGACCGGGTCGATGACGCCGCTGATCGTCGACGCCGACACCGGCTACGGCAATGCGCTCAACGTCGCAGCGCACCGTGCGCCTGATGGAGCGCGCCGGCGCCTCCGCGATCCAGCTCGAGGACCAGACATTTCCGAAGCGCTGCGGCCATCTGCGCGACAAGAGCCGTCATTCCGGCTGCAGGAGATGGTCGGCAAGATCAAGGCGGCGGTGGACGCGCGCCACAGCGACGAAACGCTGATCATCGCGCGCACCGACGCCGTCGCGGTCGAAGGTTTTGAGCGCGCCATCGAGCGCGCGCACGAATTCGTCGAGGCGGGCGCGGACGTGCTCTTTATCGAGGCGCCGCGCAGCGAGGCGCAGCTTGCCGCGATCGTGCGCGCATTCCCTGAGGCGCCGCCGCTGATGGCGAACATGGTGGAGGGCGGCGACACGCCGATGCTCAGCGCGAGCCGACTCGAGGCGCTCGGCTTCTCGCTGGTGATCTTTCCCGGCGGCATCGTGCGCGCCATCGCCAAGGCCGCGCAGGACTTTTATGCGACGCTGGCGCGCGACGGCACGACCGACGCGTTCCGCGATCAGATGTTTGATTTCGATGCGCTGAACGCCGTGATCGGCACGCCGGAAATGCTGGCGCTCGGCCGCTCCTACGAGGAGGAGACGCGATGACGACGCTCGATCCCGTCACGCTCGCGGTGCTGAAAGGCCGGCTCGAACAGATCGCCGACGAGATGGACGCGACGCTCTATCGCTCCGCCTTCAATCCGATCATCGCCGAGGCGCGCGACGCCTGTCACGGCCTCTATCACGCCGAGACCGGCGCGACGCTCGTGCAGGGATCGACCGGCCTGCCGATCTTCGTCGGCGCCATGGCTTTCGCGGTGAAGGCGGTGATCGACAAGGTCGCACGCGATGAGGCTTCAGGGCGCGATCAACTGAAGCCCGGCGACACGTTCCTGTTCAACGACCCCTACGACGGCGGCACGCATCTCAACGATTTCCGGCTGGTCCGGCCCGTGCATCGCGACGGCAAGCTGTTCTGCTGGATCGCCTCGGTCGGCCATTGGCTCGACATCGGCGGCAACGTGCCCGGCGGTTTCAACGCCCGCGCGACCGAATGCTATCAGGAAGGCGTGCGCATTCCGCCCGGTCAAATTCATCCGCGAAGGGCAGGATCGACGAGGACATCATCGACATCCTCGCCGCCAACAGCCGCTCGGCGCGCTCCAACTACGGCGATCTCAACGGCCAGCTCAATGCGCTGGCGCTCGGCGAGCGAAGACTGGCCGAGCTGCTCGACGAATATGGCGACGAGACGATCGCTGAGGCCTTCGCCGCATTCTCGCGCCGCGCCGAGGCGCTGATGCGCGAAAACCTGCAGAGCCATTCCCGACGGTCTCTATACGTTCGAGGATTATCTCGACAACGACGGCGTCACTGACGTTCCGCTTGAAGATCGCGCTCGACATGACGATCGCGGGCGACGAGATGACGCTCGATTTCTCGCGCTCGTCGCCGCCTTGCGCCGGCCCGCTCAACATCGCCTATTCGACGGCCGCCGCCTGCTGCTATGTGGCGCTCAAACATGTGTTTCCTGACGTTCCCGCCAACGCCGGCTGTCTCGCGCCGATCCGCTTCGTCATCCCCGAGACGACGTTGCTTGGCGTCAAGGCGCCCAAGCCGGTCGGCGGCTATACGGAAACGATCCTGCGCGTGATCGGCGTCGTGTTCGGCGCCATCGCCAAGGCCGCGCCGGAGCGGGCGATCGCAGGGCCGTTCGGCACCATCAACGCTCTGTCGATCGCCGGCGCAGCGCGACGACGGCTCGCGCTTCGTGATGTTCTCGTTCTTCGGCGGCGGCCTCGGCGCGACGCCCGGCAGCGACGGCCTGAGCCACGGCAACAATCCGATCTCGATGGCGACCATCCCGCCCGCCGAGATTCTGGAAGCCTCCTATCCCGTGATGTTCACGCAATGGGCGCTGCGTCCCGACAGCGCCGGCGCGGGCCGCTGGCGCGGCGGCCTCGGCGCGATCTATGAGATCGAGGCGCTGGCCGCGAGCGGCGCCGACGTGTTCCTGCTCGGCGAGCGCGGCAAGTTCCCGCCTTTCGGGACGCAAGGCGGCGGCGCGGCGGCGCTCAACCGCTTCGTCTTCGATACGCCTGAAGGCAAGCGCCCGCCGCCGCTCGCCTCCAAGATCGTCGATGTGAAGATCAGACAAGGGCGAGCGCGTCCGGCTGGAGACGCCGGGCGGCGGCGGCTACGGGCCGCCTCGCCAGAGCGAGACCCCGCGAAGATCGCGCGCGACGTGCGGCTTGGCTATGTGAGCGAGGCGAAAGCGCGCGAGCTGTACGGTTATGAGGGACCGCGAGGATGAAGCGTCAGACGGTCATTGGCGTCGACGTCGGCGGCACGTTCACGGATCTCGTGCTGTTTGACGGCGCGACGGGCCGCTTCTCGACCGCCAAGACGCCCTCGCAGCGCGGCAACGAGGCGAAGGGTTTCATCGACCGGCCTCGAAGCGCTCGGCCGCATCGCCGATTTCGGCGCGATCGTGCATGGCACGACGGTCGGCACCAACGCGCTGCTCGAGCGCAAGGGCGCGCGCGTCGGCGCTCATCACGACGCCGGGATTTCGCGACGTGCTCGAAATGCGCCGCCGCGACCGGCCGCGCACCTGGGGCTTGCGCGGCGATTTCCGTCCCGTCGTCGATCGCGATTTCAGCGTCGAAGTCGCCGAGCGCACGCTCGCCGACGGTTCGTTACGCGTGGCCGTCGATCCGGAGGAAGTCGCGGCGCGCGCGCGCGAACTCGCGGCGAAAAGGCGCGGAAGCGCTCGCGATCGTGTTCATCAACGCCTACGCCAATCCCGCCAACGAACGCGCGGCCGTCGCGGCGGCGCGCGCGGTCTGGCCGAACGAGCACGTGATCGCCTCGCACGAAATCCTGCCGGAAATCCGCGAATTCGAGCGCGCCTCGACGACGGCGCTCAACGCCTATCTGCAGCCGGTCGTCGGCGGTTATCTGAACCGCCTGCAGGGCGCGCTCGCTGAGCGCGACTTCAGCGGCGACTTTCATATCGTGCAGTCGAACGGCGGCGTGACGTCGGTCGACGGGCGCGCGCAAATTTCCGGTGCGCACCGCGCTCTCCGGCCCGGCCGCGGGCGTCATCGCGGCCTCCGCGATCGCGAAAGCTGCGGGCTTCGACAATGTGATCACCGCCGATCTCGGCGGCACTTCGTTCGACGTTTCGTTGATCGCCAAGGGCGCAGCTTCGCTCGCCGCGCAGACGACCGATCGATTTCGGCCTCGTCATCCGCACGCCGATGATCGAGATCACCACCATCGGCGCCGGCGGCGGCTCGATCGCCTTCGTCGATCGTGGCGGGCTGTTGCAGGTCGGCCCGGAGAGCGCGGGCTCCGTACCCGGGCCGGTCGTGCTACGGCGCGGGCGGCGACCGGCCGACGCTGACCGACGCCCATGTCGTGCTCGGGCGCATCAACGCCGAGCGCCCGATCGGCGGCAAGCTCGCGAGGCTCGATGTCGAGAGCCGCGAAGGCGCGCGATCCTCACACATGTCGGCGAGCCGCTTGGGCCTCGACGCGGAAGCGGCGGCGGCGGCGATCGTGCGCGTCGCCAATGCCCGCATGGCCGGCGCGCTGCGGCTCGTCTCGATCGAGCGCGGCCATGATCCGAAGGCTTTTGCGCTGATGCCGTTCGGCGGCGGCGGCGCGCTGCATGCGGGCGCGCTGGTCCGGGAGGTCGGGCTCAAGGCGGCGATCGCGCCGCGCTATCCCGGCCTCACCTCGGCGCTCGGCTGCGTGATCGCGGATCTGCGCCACGATTCCGGTGCAGACCGTCAACTTGATGCTCGACGGGCTCGACGCGCGACGCGCTGGAGCGGAGGCTCATCGAGGAAGGGCGCGCGGCGAAAGCGGTCGTCGAAAGCGCCGGCGTGCCGGTCGAGCGCATCGACGTGCTCGTTCGAACTCGACATGCACTATGTCGGCCAGACCCATGCGATCGCCGCGCCGCTGCTCTGTCGTCTTCGGCGAAGCGGCCGCTCGGCGTGACGGCGCGAGAGCGTCAAGCAGGCGTTCGAGCGCAGCTATGAGGCGCGCTTCAGCCGCAAGCTCGACGGCGTTCCTATCAAGATCGTCTCGCTGCGCGCGACCGCGATCGGCCGCCGTCCGCCCTTCGATCTCACAGGGCTCGCGCCGTCCGCCAGGCGCTCGTCTCGAAAGCGCGCGGCGGGGCGCGCGCAATGTCTGGTTCGACGGCGCGCATGCGCGAGACGTCGATCTGGTCGCGGCTCGATTTGCCGATCGGCGCGATCGTCGAAGGGTCCCGCCATCCTCGAACAGCCCGATGCGACCATCGTCGTCGATCCCGGCCTCGACGCGCGCGTCGATGCGCTCGGCAACGCCATTCTCGAAAGGATCGACGCGTGAAACTCACAAACGCCGCCCTGCTGATCGTCGATCTGCAGAACGACTTTCTGCATGAATATGGCGCCTATGCGCGAGGCGGCCAGACAAACGCGGACATCGCCGCGCTGCCAGGCAAGCTGAAGCCGCTCGCCGATCTGTTGCGCAGACACGGCGGCTTCATCATCTCGACCCATTTCACGCTCGTGCCCGGGCGCGGCGGCGAGCCGCTGATCTCGCCGCATCTGAAGAGCGATGCGGCCGTTCCTGCGCAAGGGCGATTTCGCGACCCGGGCGCTGGGGTCATGGCGCTCGTCGACGAGCTCGCGCCCTCCGATTTCCAGATCGAGAAAATCGCCTATTCCGCCTTCTACATGACGCGGCTCGAATGGGTGTTGCGCAAGGCGGGCATCGAGAGGCTCGTGGTCGGAGGCATCGTCACCAACGGCGGCGTCGCTTCGACCGTTCGCGATGCGCATGTGCGCGACATCGAGACGATTGTGCTCGAGGACGGCTCGCCGCCTTCGATCCGTGAAACCCACGCGACCGCGATCGCCGCGCTGAGACCCGTCGCCGAGATCGCGACCATCGCAGACATCCTGAGGGATTTCGCGTGACGCTTGAAGGCGCCGCCCGCCGCGTTCGAGTCGAACGCCGAAGTTTTGTTGGTCGGCGCCGGGGCGGCTGGTCTGTGCGCCGCGCTCGCGGCGAGCGAGGCGGGCGCCGAGGTCGTTGGCGCTGGAGCGCGACCCGTTTCCGCGCGGATCGACTGCCCTTTCGGCCGGCCTCATACCGGCCGCGGCCACGCGCTTCCAGCGCGCGCTCGGCGTCGAGGACACGGCAGACCTGTTTGCTCGCGACATCGCGACGAAGGCGCATGGCGAGGCCGATCCAAAGCTCGTCGCGGCTCGTCGCGCGCGAGGCCGGCCCGACCGTCGAATGGCTCGCGGACAGCTTCGGTCTGCCGTTCTCGCGTCGTGCACGATTTCGATTATCCCGGCCACGCGTGCGGCGCATGCATGGCCTGCCGAGCCGCTCGGGCGCCGAACTCGTCGACCGGCTGCGGGCGGCGGTCGGAAACACGACGCGACGCTGGTGACGCGGCGCGACGGTCACGGCTTTGTTTGCTGATGACGAGCGACGCATCCACGGCGTCGAGATCGCGCGGCCCGACGGCTCGCGCGAGGCGATCGGCTGCGGCGCGCTCGTGCTCGCCTGCAACGGTTACGGCGGCAATCCCGATCTCGTCGCCGAGCATATTCCGGCGATGAAAGGCGCGCTCTATTTCGGCCATCCTGGCAACCGCGGCGACGCCGTCATCTGGGGGCGCGAACTCGGCGCCGAGCTCGCCTCGCTTTCCGGCTATCAGGGCCACGGCTCGGTCGCCCATCCGCATGGCATCCTCATCACCTGGGCGACGATCATGGAAGGCGGCTTCCAGGTCGATGCATCAGGCGAGCGCTTCTCGGACGAGAGCCAAGGCTATTCGGAGCAGGCGGAGAATGTGATTGCGCGGCCGGGCGGCGTCGCCTGGACGATTTTTGATGAGCGCATCGGTTCAATCGCGCGCCAGTTCGAGGATTTTCGGCAGGCCGAGGCGCTCGGCGCGATTGTGGAAGCGAGCACGATCGAGGCGCTTGCCGAAAGACTTTCGTTGCCCGCATCAGCGCTGGCGGCAACCTTAAGCGAGGTCGAGGCCCTGAAACACAGCGGGGGCGGCGACCGCTTCGGCCGGGACTTGGACCGGACGCGCGCCGCTGGCGCCGCCGTACAAGGGCGTGAAGGTGACGGGCGCGCTGTTTCACACGCAGGGCGGCCTGGTGGTGGACGACGACGCGCGCGTCGTTTTTGAAGACGGAAGCAAGGCCTCGAATCTATTCGCCGCGGGCGGCGCGGCGGCGGGCGTGTCGGGCGGCTCGGCCAGCGGATATCTTTCCGGCAACGGTCTGTTGACGGCGACGGTGCTCGGCCGCATCGCTGGACGGGCCGCCGCGCTCTGCGCTCGTTCTCACTGAACTAAGGGCGTCGCACTTATTGATTGGATCGAACGTCTGGGCGAAATCCCCTTCTCCGCTTGGCGGAGAAGGTGGCCGAAGGCCGGATGAGGTGTGGAAAGCCAAAGCGGTCACCCCGAAGGTTTCCATCAAGCGTTGTGCCGTCGCCAGTAATGTTTGGCCGAAAGCGGACAGCACACTTACGCGCGAGCTTCCGCGTTTACGTCGAAGGCCGCCACACCCCATCCGGCCTTCGGCCACCTTCCCCGCCTTCGCGGGGAAGGCGACAAAGCCCCCGCAGTCGTGCGCTTAACAAAGATATGTGCATCCCCTGGCGCGTTCCAAGGCGATGACAATTTCCAGTCCTAGCTCACAAGGGCCACCGACCTCGGCTACAAACAATCAATGCCTGAAATGCCTGATGCCCGTAAACACCATCGCGACGCCGGCCGCGTCGGCGGCGGCGATAACCTCATGGTCGCGCATGGAACCGCCGGGCTGGATGACCGCGGTGGCGCCTGCTTCCACTGTCGCCATCAGCCCGTCGGCGAAGGGAAAGAAGGCGTCGGAGGCGACGACCGATCCGACCGTGCCGGGGCCGGATTCCTTCGCCTTCAGGGCGGCGATGCGCGCGGAATCGACGCGGCTCATCTGCCCCGCGCCGACGCCGACCGTCGCGCCGTTCTTCACGTAGACGATCGCGTTCGATTTGACGTGCTTGCCGACCTTCCAGGCAAACAACAGATCCGCGAGTTCGGCTTCCGTCGGCGCGCGCTTCGTGACGACCCTCAAGTCCCCGCTGCCGATCGCGCCATTGTCGCGATCCTGCACGAGCAGGCCGCCGGCGACGGAGCGCACCGTCAAGGTCGGCGCCTTCGGGTCAGGCAGGCTTCCGGCGAGCAGCAGGCGCAGGTTGCGTCGCGCGGCGACGATGGCGATCGCCTCCTCGTCGGCCTCGGGCGCGATGATGACCTCGGTGAAGATCTCGACGATTTTCCGCGCCGCGGCAGCGTCGAGCTTGCGGTTCAGCGCGACAATCCCGCCGAAGGCCGAAACGGGATCGCAGGCGAGCGCCTTCTCGTAGGCCTCGAGCAGGGTCGCGCCCGTCGCGACCCCGCAGGGGTTGGCGTGTTTGATGATCGCCACCGCTGCGGAAATATCGGGATCGAATTCGGCGACCAGTTCGTAGGCCGCGTCGGTGTCGTTGATATTGTTGTAGGAGAGTTCCTTGCCCTGCAACTGCCGCGCGGTTGCGACGCCAGGCCGCGCCTCCGGCCCGACGTAGAACGCCGCCCTCTGATGCGGGTTTTCGCCGTAGCGCAACCGGCTCTGCAGCCGGCCGCCGAAGGCGCGCCAGGCCGGCGCCTCCTCGCCGATCTCGCGCGCGAGCCAGTTGGAGATCGCCGCGTCGTAGGCCGCGGTTCGCGCAAAGGCCTTTTGCGCGAGCGCGCGACGGAAAGCGTGGCGCGTCGAACCGTCATTCTCGTTGAGCTCGGCAATCAACGCCGCGTAGTCGGCGACATCGACGATGACGACGACGTCGTCGTGGTTCTTGGCGGCGGCGCGGATCATCGCGGGGCCGCCGATGTCGATGTTCTCGATCATCTGATCGAAGGCGGCGCCGCGCTTCAGCGCGTCCTCGAACGGATAGAGATTGACTATGAGTAGGTCGATCTGGGGAATGTTGTGGGCGATCATCGCCGCCTGATGGGCGGGCTCCTCGCGGATCGCCAGCAGGCCGCCATGCACGCGCGGGTGCAGCGTCTTCAGCCGCCCGTCCATCATTTCGGGGAAGCCCGTCACCTGCGCGACATCAATCACCGTCAGTCCGGCCGCGGCGAGCGCGGCGGCGGTGCCGCCGGTGGAGACGAGTTCGACCTGGCGCGCGGCGAGCGCCTGCCCGAGCCCCACGAGGCCGGTCTTGTCGGACACGGAGATCAGCGCGCGGGCAATCGGCGCCAGATTTATGTGCATCTAAGCCTCGGTGCGGAGTAGCGGAATTTTGCGCGCGCTTTACAATGTTATTGCAGCGCCGCAAAGCCCGTGGAACCCGCGTCCAGCTTTTGGGTTCGCATCCGCGATCCAAGCAGCACGCGCCAGACGCGGGGCGACGGCGAACGCCGTCAGATTGAGAGAGGTCAGATGAAAATTCAGTGGCTTGGCCATTCGGCCTTCAAAGCGGAGCTCGGCTCGGCGCAAATCCTGTTCGACCCCTGGCTCAAGGGCAACCCGAAATTCTCCGGCGACTTCGAGGCAATCGTGAAGGGCGCGACGCATGTGCTGATGACGCACGCGCACAATGACCATTTCGGCGACACGATCGAAATCCTGAAATCGACCGGCGCAACGCTCGTGGCCAATTATGAGATCTGCTCCTACGTCTCGACGCAATTCTCGGAAGCCAAGACCTGTCCGATGAACATCGGCGGCACGGCGAAGGCTGGACCGATCGAGGTGACTCTTACGCGCGCTCACCATTCATCGAGTTATACGGCGCCTGACGGCCGCATCATCTACGGCGGCGAACCCGGCGGCATCATTGCTCGCGCGGACGGCCGCTCGATCTATCACATGGGCGACACCAACGCCTTTGCCGACATGGCGCTGATCGACGAATTGCACAATCCGGAAGTCGGCCTCGTGCCGATCGGCGACTGGTTCACCATGGGCGCGCGGGAGGCGGCTTTGGCGGTCAACCGCTTCTTCCGTTTCAAGCTCGTCGTCCCCTCCCACTATCTGACGTTTCCGATTCTCGCCCAGTCGGCGGACGAATTCGTTCGCTCCGTCAACCGCAGCGAAGTCTGGGCGCCGCAGCCGATGAGCGAGCGGGAGTTTTGAGGACGGGCTTTCTCGCGCCGTTCTCGTAGTCGGCTAGCGAGAAACACAGCTCAATCTCAAGCCGGCCCGAGATGCTCGCGCGCGAGCCGGCGCTTCATCCGGGCCATCGCGCTTGCGCCTCCGGCCGCGATGCGCGCAGCGGCCGCGCCAAGCGCCGGATCGGCCGCGCAATGTCGGCTGCCCCAAAGCCCCAATTCAACCAACACCGGCAAGAGGTCGATTCCGGCGCGGGTAAGGCTGTAGATCGCCTTCAACTTGTGGTCCGGATCGTCGCGGCGGCTGATGACGCCCTCCTCCAGCAGCGTCTGCAGCCGTTCCGCCAGCGTCCGCGACGACACGCCCTCGTCCGACTGCAGGAACTCCCTAAAATGGCGCTTTCCCGCGAACGCCATGTCGCGGATGATCATCAGCGTCCAGCGGTCGCCGAGCAATTCGAGCGACAGGCTGATCGGGCAGCGCGACCGGTTTCTGGTCGACATCACATGGTTCCAATATTAAAGCGATTTACTATTGACACCGAATTGCCGTCCCGTCAATGGTTCCAATTGTAAAGCTATTTGTCTGACACGCGTCAGACGAACGAGCGGCGAGGGAGTGAACACATGCGCAAGTTCATTTTGCAGATGCAGTCGTCAGTCGACGGCTTCGTCGCCACCAAGGCTCCTCACGACTGGCTGCTCTGGGATTGGGGCAAGAGAAATCGTTGGGATCCGGAGCTGAAGCGCGACTTCAACGACTTTTTTGCGACGGTCGACACGATCCTTCTCAGCCGGAAAATGGCCGAGGAAGGCTATCTTGGCCATTGGGCGAGCGCAGCGAAGACTTACCCTGACGACCCCTTCTATGCCTTCGCGCGGCGCATCGGCGAAATCGAAATAGTCGTGCTCAGTGATCGGCTGGAGAAATCGCGCTGGCCGCGAACCAGGGTGGGCGGCGGCGACCTGCCAAAGGAGCTCGGCGGCCTCAAAGCTAGCGCCGGCGGCGCGATCGTCACGTTCGGCGGCGTCGGCTTCGCCTCGGCGTTGCTGGCGGCAGACCTGGTGGACGAAGTTCAGTTTTACATTAACCCTGTCGCGCTCGGCGGCGGAGCCGGCGTGTACGCGCTTTCAGGCTTTCGTCCGCTCAGCCTTATGGGCGCGAAGGCCTATAGCTGCGGCATGGTGGTCAGCCGCTACGCGCCGGGCGCAAGCTGATGGACGGCGGGCGAAGATGGAGCTGCGTCACATCGTCTTGTCACGGCCCCCGCAACTGAGGCAGACTTTCTGATGATGTGATCGGCTAGGGCGGAAGTCCGGCGGCAGGGGGAAGATCATGACCAGCGCGACGGCAATGCGAAGCTTCAAGCTCGCCGAATTCGGGACGCCGCTCCGGGAAGTGATCGAATCCCCGCCATCGCCGACCGGCACACAAGTGCTGCTGCGCGTAAAAGCGTGCGGCGTCTGCCACAGCGACGTTCACATTGCCGACGGCTACTTTGACATCGGTCGCGGGCAGAAGCGGGACCTGACCCCGTTCATCAAGTTGCCGCGGGTTCTCGGGCACGAAATCGTCGGCGTCGTCGAGGAACTCGGCCCGGAGGCGAGCGGGGTGAAGGTCGGCGACCGGCGCGCCATCTATGCGTGGGGCGGATGCGGCAAATGCCCGCGATGCCGCGACGGGGATGAGAACCTGTGCGCCCAGCCGCGCGACCTCGGGCTGCGTCTCGACGGCGGTTTCAGCAATTATGTGCTGGTCGACCATCCGCGGCACCTCATCGAATTCGAGCCGCTCTCCGAAGCGTTCGCCGCGACGCTCGGCTGCTCCGGCCTGACGGCGTTCAGCGCGCTGAAGAAGGCCGCGCCGGTCGATGCGGAAAACCCGCTGATGATCATCGGCGCGGGCGGCCTGGGTCTCGCCGCGGTGGCGCTCACTCGCGCGCTCTACGGCGTCGGTCCCGTCGTCGCGGACATCGATCCGGTGAAGCGGCAGGCAGCCCTCGACGCGGGGGCCGCGGCGGCGATAGATCCCGCCGACCCCAGCGCGCGCGAAGCGCTGATGAAACAGACGGGCGGCATCTACTCGGCGATCGACTTCGTCGGGTCGGAGCCAAGTTCGGCGTTCGGCCTTTCCACGCTGCGCAAAGGCGGCCGCATCTTCCTCATCGGCCTGTTCGGGGGCCTGCTCGAAATCCCGCTGCCCAACCTGTCGGCGAGGGCGATCAGCCTCATCGGCGGCTACACCGGTTCGCTGCCCGAATTCCGCGAGCTTATGGCCCTGGCGCGCGATGGCAAGGTGAAGCCGATGCCGATCGAAACCCGCGCGCCCGAGATGGCGCAGCAATCGCTTGAGGATCTGCGCGCCGGCCGCATTCGAGGCCGCGTCGTGCTGACCCCGTAGTCGGGCGACGGCGCCTCAGGCCCTCTTCAGGTGCTTGAACATTACCGCGCGCGCCTCGTCGTCCATCGTGGCCTTGAAGGGGAACTTGTCGCGCAGCGTGGTCGCGCGCGTGGCGGCGGGGCGGGCGGCGACTTCATCGACGAGGCGTTTCAGGTTCGGGAATTTCGTCCAGGCGCCGTCGCCGAGGATGAACGTCGCCATGCGCGCCCAGCCCCAGACATCCATGTCGACGATCGAATAGGCGTCGCCGACGAGATAGGGCCTGTCCGCCAACCGGGCATCGAGAATGCCGTAATGGCGCTCGACCTCATACTGGTAGCGGTTGTGAGCGTAAGGCACGGGTTCGAGAGTCATGTGCTTGAAATGCACGGCCTGCCCGCTGAACGGCCCGAGGCCGGTCGCCGCGAACATCAGCCAGGACAGCAATTCGCCGCGATGTTCGGCGCCGGCAGGAACTTGCCGGTCTTCTCGGCGAGATAGAGCAGGATCGCGTTCGAATCGAACACGACCGTCCCCTCGTCGTCGATCGCCGGCACCTTGCCATTGGGGTTCACCTTCAAAAAATCCGGCGCGAACTGTTCGCCCGTGCGCGTATCGATCGGGATCGGTTCGTAGGCGATGCCGGCCTCTTCCAGGAATAGCGCGACCTTGGTCGGATTGGGCGAACCGTTGAAGTAGAATTTGAGCACGAGGCTGCTCCCTGGGGCGTGCGACCCTACGGGTATAGAGGGTTCAGCAAAGCAAGGCGAGACCGGATACGCCCTTGGTCTGATAGCCCGCTCAAGGGCCGCCGCTTACCCTGATAAGAAGGGGCGTCCGCGCATATTCCCGTTGGGCGTATATTATGTTATACAGATGCGCGAAATTCGGCAGACGCAGGAATTTGCCCGCTGAATAGAAAGTCTTCGCGACCAGCGTGCGGTCGCAAAAGTAGATGCGCGGATCGGTCGGCTTAGGCAGGGAAATTTCGGCGATGTCGAGCCGGTCGGCGGCGGCGTCAGCGAGCTTCGGATCGATTATGGCCCTGGCTACAGGGTCTATTTCGCGTCGATGGGTCAAACACTCGTCGTGTTGCTCTGCGGCGGCGACAAGGGTTCCCAGCCGAGGGACATTCGGCTTGCCAAACAATTGGCGAAGGAACTGAAGGATTGAGCGATGGCTCTCGAAACCAAGCCGTGGGATCCGGCCGAGCGTCTCACTACGCCGGAGGCCATCGCGGCCTATCTCGAGGCCGTGCTCGAGGAGGATGATGCGTCGCTGCTCGTCGCGGCGCTTGGTGACATCGCCAGAGCCAAGGGCATGACCGAAGTCGCCAAGGCGGCCGGAGTCACCAGGGACGCCCTCTACAAATCCCTGTCCGAGGGCGGCGATCCTCGCCTCAGCACGTTTCTCGGGGTCGCCAAGGCTCTGGGCTTGAGGGTTCAACTCGAACCGGTATGAGCGCGTGGCGCCCAAGCTGGTCATAGGAGGAAACATGCCCGAATTTGCGCTGGACGCCGATCGCGAGGCGATCCGCGACATGGCGCGCAGTTTCGCGGACGAGAAGCTCGCGCCGCACGCGCTTCGTTGGGATGAGGCGAAGCATTTCCCGGTCGAGGAAATCCGCGAGGCGGCCGCGCTCGGCATGGGCGCGATCTATGTTCGTGACGATGTCGGCGGTTCCGCGATGACGCGGCTCGACGCCGCCGTTATCTTCGAACAGCTCTCGACCGGTTGCCCTGCGGTGGCCGCCTATATCTCGATCCACAACATGTGCGCCTGGATGGTCGACGCTTATGGCGACGACGCGCAGCGCCGCAAATATCTGCCCGCGCTCGCCTCGATGGAGAAGCTCGCGAGCTATTGCCTGACCGAGCCCGGCGCCGGCTCCGACGCCGCCGCGCTGAGGACGCGCGCGACCCGCGTCGGCGATCACTATGTGTTGAACGGCCAGAAGCAGTTCATTTCCGGGGCGGGCAACGCCCATGACTTCTACGTCGTGATGGCCCGCACCAGCGACGACGGCGCGCGCGGCATCTCGACCTTTTTGGTCGAGGGCGGCAGTCCCGGACTGAAGTTCGGCGCCAACGAGCGGAAAATGGGCTGGAACGCCCAGCCGACTCGCGCGGTGATTTTTGAGGACTGCCGCGTGCCGGCCGAAAACCGGCTCGGCGCGGAGGGCATAGGCTTCAAGATCGCCATGGCCGGGCTCGATGGCGGCCGCCTCAACATCGCCGCCTGTTCGATTGGCGGCGCTCAAGCGGCGCTCGAAAAGGCGCTCGCCTACATGAAGGAGCGCAAGGCGTTCGGCAAACGGCTCGACGAATTCCAGGCGCTGCAATTCCGCGTCGCCGACATGGCGACTGAGCTCGAAGCCGCCCGCACGTTTTTATGGCGCGCGGCTAGCGCCCTCGACGCGAGGACGTCCGACGCCACGAAACTCTGCGCAATGGCCAAGCGCTTCGCGACCGATACCGGCTTCAACGTCGCCAACCAGGCGCTGCAGATGTTTGGCGGCTACGGATATCTGTCTGAATACGGCATAGAAAAAATCGTCCGCGATCTGCGCGTGCATCAGATTCTCGAAGGCACCAACGAGATCATGCGGCTCATCGTCGCGCGCGAGTTGATGGGGCGCTGATCTGTAGCCAATTGTCATCGCCCGCGAAAGCGGGGATCCAGTGTCGTAGGGCTCATTGGCTTCAACAGGACTGCAGCGAGTTGCCGCGGACTAAGCATCACACACTGGATCCCCGCTTTCGCGGGGATGACAGTGGGGACAACGGGAGACAGAGGGACATGACATCCATCGCATTCATCGGTCTCGGCAACATGGGCGGCCCGATGGCCGCCAATCTCGTCAAGGCCGGCCACTCGGTCGCAGGCTTCGATCTCTCCTCCGAGCTGCGCTCGGCGGCGGCGGCGAGCGGGGTCGTCGAGGCGAAAAGTTCGTCCGAGGCGGTGAAGAGCGCGGACGTCGTCATCACGATGCTGCCGGCCGGCAAGCATGTTCTGGCGGTCTGGAGCGAGATCGTCGGCGCCGCGAAGCACGGCGCGCTGTTCATCGACAGCTCGACGATCGACGTCGAAAGCGCCCGCAAGGCGCATCAGCTTGCCGCGAGGCGCTGGCCTCATTTCGGTCGATGCGCCGGTCTCCGGCGGCGTCGGCGGCGCGAAAGGCGCAACGCTCACCTTCATGTGCGGCGGAGAGGCCGAGGCCTTCGCCGCCGCCAAGCCGATCCTCGAGACGATGGGCAAGCGCATCGTCCATTGCGGCGGCGCGGGCGCGGGCCAGTCGGCGAAGATCTGCAACAACATGATTCTGGGCGCCACGATGATCGCGACGGCCGAAGCTTTTGCGCTTGCGGAAAAACTCGGCCTTTCGCATCAGGCTCTGTTTGACGTCGCCTCGACCTCCTCCGGGCAGAGCTGGTCGCTGACTAGCTATTGCCCGGTGCCCGGACCCGTGCCGACCTCGCCCGCCAACAACGGCTACAAGCCCGGATTCGCCGCCGCGCTGATGCTGAAGGATCTGAAGACTCTCGCAGGAAGCCGCGCAAGCCGTCGGCGCCGTGACGCCGATGGGCGCCGAGGCCGCCCAGCTTTACGCGCTCTACGCGGCGCAGGGCCGCGAGGGCGACGATTTCTCGGGCATCATCAATTTTCTGCGCGGCCTGAAGTAACCGCTCCTCATGCCCCATACACAACCCAAATCGCTCGCATTTCCTTATCTCACGCCGCCGAAGCCGCTGGAGTTGATCGAGGCCGCGCCCGGCATCTTCTGGCTGCGCCTGCCGCTGCCGTTCAAGCTCAATCACGTCAACGTCTATCTGATTGAAGACGGCGACGGTTTTGTGCTGTTCGACACCGGCCTCGACACCATCGAGACGCGCGAGTTATGGACCGCGCTCTTCGCAGGGCCGCTGAAGAACAAACGCCTGACCGCCGTGCTCGCTTCGCACTGGCATCCCGACCACATGGGGCTTGGCGGCTGGCTCGCCGAACAGCAGGGCGTAAAACTGTTTGCGAGCCAGAGCGAATATCTGGATTCGCTCTGTCTGCGGCTCGATCCCCGCATGCTCGATTCCGAGCCTTTCCGCTCGTTCTTCCGGGCGCATGGCCTCGAAGGCGAACACACCGAGATCATGCTGAAACGCGGGCTCGGCTACTTGCGTTTGGTGTCGCCTTTGCCGCGCACCTATCGCCGCGTGATCGCCGGCGAGACGCTGGAGATCGGCCGGCGCAAATTCGATGTACTGACCGGCGGCGGCCATTCCCCCGAGCAGGTGATGCTCTATTGCGCCTCCGAAAACGTGTTTCTTTGCGCCGATCAGGTGATGGCCAAGATCACGCCCAACATCAGCGTCGACGCCATGGATCCGGACGGCGACCCGCTCGGCATCTATCTGCGCTCGCTCAACGACCTCAGGCGCCGCATCCCCGAGGACGCGCTGCTGCTGCCCGGCCACAATCTGCCGTTCGTCGGATTGCAGACCCGCATCGATGAACTCATCGCCCACCATGAAGCGCGCTGCGAAATCATCCTGCAGGCGTGTCGCGGCGCGCCGCATTCGGCCGCCGACATGGTTCCGCTGCTGTTCGGCCGCGACATCGACGACCCGCATCAGCTGTCGTTCGCCTTCAGCGAGTCGCTGGCGCACGCCAATTATCTGATCCGCCGAGGCGCCCTCGATGCGGTGGAGTCGGAGCGCGGCGTGACTATGCGCGCCGCATGAAGGGCGGCTCCCTTGCCTCGCGATCGACGCGCCGCTAGCTTGCGAGGCTTCTCCGGTTCAAACAAAGTCCATGCCGCTACGCCCCCTCATCCTGAGCTTGTCGAAGGATGTTTCCGCAAGAGCCGCAGCCGATGCGAGGGGCCTGGACGACAATCTCGTCCGCGGGCCTGAGGATTGCATCAACGCCTCAGCGCGCTGGATCATCCTTCGACAAGCTCAGGATGAGGGTTTTGGGCGGCGCGAGACATGATCTCTGATCCCGAAGAGATCGAGCGGCTCAGAACTCGAGAACGCCAAGCTGAAGAAGATCCGGGACGCGCTGATTGCTCGGGTCGAACGCGGGATGGCGCAGCCGAACAACGCGTTCGGCCTGTTCGAGCTGGCGATTTCGCTCGACAAGACGGTGCGCCAGCGCACGCTGGAGCTTCAATCCGCGCTGCGTTCCGTGGAAAAGGCCAATGAAGCCCTGAAACGCGCCAAGCAGCAGGCCGACGAAGCCAACGCCGTGAAATCCACCTTCCTGGCCTTTGTCAGCCACGACCTGCTGCAGCCGCTCAACGCCGCCAAGCTCGGCCTCTCGGGCCTCATCGAAAGCGAGACGGGCGCGCCCTCCCGCCTCCTCAATCAGGTCGATCTCGCGCTGACGAGCCTCGAGGAGCTGATCCGCACGCTGCTCGACATCGCCAAGCTCGACGCCGGCGTCATGCAGCCGGAAATCTCCTCCTTCGAGATCGAACAAATACTCGAGCCCTTGCGCCGTGAGTTCGAACCAATCGCGGCGCAGCGACGGTTGAGGCTCAAGGCGCCGAAGAGCAGCGCGTGCGTGCGCTCGGACCCGCTCATGCTGAAGCGCGTCGTGCAAAATCTCATCAGCAACGCGCTGCGCTACACGCTGAGCGGCGGCGTGCTGATCGGCTGCCGCCGGCGCGGCGACCACTTGCGCATCGAAGTCTCGGACACGGGGCCGGGCATTCCGGAGGAGCGCCGGCAAGAGATTTTCGAGGAATTTTCGCGTGGGCCGACGAGCGGCGCCTCCGGCGGCTTCGGGCTCGGCCTCGCGATCGTCAACCGTCTCGCGCAGGCGCTCGACCTCGAGGTCGAGCTCAAATCCCGCGTCGGCCGAGGCTCTACCTTCGCGATCAGCGCCCCGCTCGATCTCTCGGAAATTCCTCTGCCCGTTCGCGCGTCGGTAACGCTCCCGCCTGCGATCGGCTTCGACGGCGCGCAGATCCTGCTCGTCGAGAACGATCCCGGTGTCGCCCAGGCGATGGACGGACTGCTGCGCCGATGGGGCTGCGAGGTCTCGCTCGCCGCGACCGAGCGCGAGGCGCTCGCAGCGCTGGAGGCGACGCCTCGCGTAGATCTCGTCATCGCCGACATGCATCTCGATCACGGCGAACGCGGCGTCGACGTTCTCGACAGGGCGCGCGAGCTTTTGATGGCGCCGGTCCCCGCCATCGTCGTCACCGCCGACGGCTCGCAGGCGACGGCGGCCGCCATCGCCGCGCGCGGCTATCGGGCGCTCAGAAAGCCGGTCAAACCGGCGGAGCTCAGATCGTTGATGGCTTATTTGCTCGGCCAGAGCGCCGCTCATTGCGGCCGGTAGCGGATCGGCACCACATAGGCGCGCGGCGCGCCGGCGGGCGGGGGGCCGAAGGGCGACGCGCGGCGGACGGTGGCGGGAGCATCAGCGTCGATCGCCACATCGCCGACACCGCGCAACAGCGAGGCTTCTGTCACCCGCCCCGCGTCGTCGATCGAGAATCTGACCATGGCGACGCCTTCGGCGCGGCGCTCGAGCGCGGCGTCGGGGTAATGGGTATGCGCCGAGATGCGCGCAAAGATCACGTTGCGATAGTCGCCGACCGCCGCGCCGGAGGCGGGCGCTGTCGCCTGCGAGGCGGCGGAAGGCGGTTCGGCGCTGGCGAGCCGGGCGGTCGTTCTCGTAGGCGTCGGCTCGGCTGTCTCTCGGGGCCTGACGAGTTTCTTCTGCGGCGCTGGCGAGGCTCGTGTCGTCGGAGGTTTTTGGGCGACGGGCGGGGTTTGTGCGCTTGGAGCGGCCATCGCGGCAGCCGGCCGCGCGACGTCCTTTGGCTTGGCTTCGGGGGTCGGCGCTGGCGGGGGCGCAGGTTCGGGCCTCGCCTCGGCGACCGCTGGCGGCGTGGGTTCCGGCGAAGGCGCGGCTGAGGACGTCGGGTCTGGCGCTGCTGCGGCGGCCGCAGGCGGGTCAAGCTCCTGGGCGGCCGCAACAGAGGGCGCGGGCTCCGGCGCCGCCTCCGCAATGGGCGGCGGCTCCGTGGCAGGCGTCGGTACGGGCGTTGCTCCCGCGACCGACCGCGCGCGCTCCGGGGCGGGCATAGGCGAGGCCACGGGTTCGGGCGTCGCCTCGGCGACCGGCGGCGACGAAGGCTCGGGAGCCAGGGAAGGCGTTGCCTCGGGCTTCGCCTCTGTGACAGGCGACGCGGCGCAGGCGCAGGCGCAACCTCCGCGACCGGCGGCGGCGAAGGCTCGGGGACAGGCGCGGCCGACGGCGCTGGCTCGGGCTTCGCCTCGGCGACAGGCGACGGCTCCGGCGAGGGTTCGGCGACGGGCGGGGCGGACTCCTTGGCGGGCGGCGGCGTCGGAACCTCGGCGGCCACGGAGGGGGGTGGTTCAGGCGGCTGATCCGTGACGACCTCGACGGCGATCGGCTCGGGCGCGCGCTCGGCGACGCTCTGCGACCAAAGCGCCGCCGCAGCGAAGACGAGACCGTGCAGGACGATCGAAGCGACGAGCCCGGAATAGGGTCCGGACCCCGGCAGCCGGCCTGGCGAGGGCGGTCTCGCCAGCTCGAGGCCTCCGAGCGTGGCCGGGACAGGCGTCAACATGACAGCGAGGTCGCCAACCGAAGCGCGATCCAGCGCGCTGAGCTCTACTCGCTCGGGCGCCGCCGCCCCAATGCGCGCGCCAAATTCCACCGCAGAAAATTGCCTTGCCGCCGGGGTCATCAAGCCGCCTATCCCGCTAGCCGTGTACGGCCTCGGGCGAGGCGGAAGCAAGCGAGGCCGCATTAGGCTGGCCTGCGCGGGACGAATGCCCTAGGGCTTTCAGCGCATCCAACCAGATTCGGAAATTGTCCGGGATGCGCAGAGCGAGCCGATCGAGGGGGAAACAGATGGGTGGGAAGACGAATTGGGCCTGTCTTTTGCTGGCCGCGGCGCTCAGCGCCTGCGCTCCGGTCGGAACCTCCGACAAGGAGGGTTTGCTCGCCTCTTCGGGTTTCCAGCGCCACGACGCGGATACGCCCGCGAAGCTCGCCAAATTGCAATCGCTGCCGCAGTACCAGCTCGTCTACTCGCAACGGAAGAGCGGGCCGGTCTACGTTTTCGCCGACGTCCAGGGTTGCAAGTGCGCCTGGATCGGCACGCCCGATCAATACAAGACCTATCAATTGATGCGGCAGGGCCAGCAGATCTCGGACATGCAGAACTCCGCCGTCCAGATCGAGCAGGCGCAGGCCGACGATTTCGGAGGCGTCTGGGGCCCCGAAATTCCGATGTGGTAGGCGCCGCGACGCCCGATGAAGGATCCCCCTCCCCCGCAGCGCGGGAGGGTCGGGGTGGGGGTGAAACCACCGCGTTTTCAGGATGTTGCTGCCCCCTCCGCTACCCTCCCTCGCGAGCGGGGAGGGGATCCGAGCGGCGGTTCAAATCCCCGCTTTCAACCAATCCCGCGGCGAACGTCGCGGCGTCTCGCGACCCGAGAGCGCATCGCATAGCTCTCCCATGCTGGCGAGGTTGTGGATGGCGCGGAATTCGTCGACATGCGGCATCATCGCGCGCATGCCGAGCGCGCGCGGCTCGAAAGCGTCGAAGCGCAGCAGCGGGTTGAGCCAGATGAACCGCCGGCAGGACTTGTGCAGGCGCTCCATTTCAGCCGCCAGTTCCTCCACGCCTTCCCGCTCCAGCCCATCGGTGAACATCAGCACGATGGCGCCCTGGCCGAGCACGCGGCGCGACCAGTCGCGATTGAAGCGATGCAGCGACGCGCCGATGCGCGTGCCGCCGGACCAGTCGGGAGTGAGCGCCGAACAGCGCTGCAAGCGCTTCGTCGGGATCGCGCCGCTGCAGCGCGCGCGTGACATTGGTGAGCCGGGTGCCGAACAGGAAAGTCGACACGCGCCGCTGTCTCGCCGAGCGCATGCAGGAAATGCAGGATCAGACGAGAGTATTCCGCCATCGATCCTGATATATCGAGCAGCGCCGTCACCGGCGGCGGCTTCTCCTGACGTCCGCGAAAGGCGAGATCGATCGCCGCGCCGCCGCCGCGCAAGCGACTGGCGGAAGGTGCGGCGCGGATCGATCGCGGCCGCGTGCGCGTCAGGCGCGAAGCGGCGGATGCGGCGCCGGTCGAACGGCAGTTGAAGCGCGTCGATCGCGCTTGCGCGCCCAGGCGATCTCTTCCGCCGTCATCTGCGCGAAATCCTTGCGCTGCAGGATTTCGACGCTCGACATCGTCAGCCGCGCGTCAAACTCCAGTTGACGGCTCGCGCGGCCGCGGCTTTTCCTTCGCCTTGTTGAGCGCGTTGAGCGACGCGAGCCTCGCCGGCTTCTGGCTTCGCCGGCTTCTTCTCCTGCGGCGCCTGCGGCGACATCATCGCGATCAGCTTGTCGATGAGGCCGCGCCGTTTCCAGAACGTGTCGAAAACGGCGTCGAACAAAATCGTGTGTTCGTGCTTCTTGACGAACACGGCGTGCAGCGCCGTGCGGAAATCCTCGCGGCTGGAGAAGCCCACGGCTTCGACCGCGCCGATGGCGTCGAGCGTCGCGCCGGGGCCGACCGGCATCCCGGTGTCGCGCAGCGCGCGAGCGAAATAGAGCAGGTTGAGCGGGAGCGCCCCTTCGGCGCGCGAAAGTTCGCCCATCAGCGCTTTGAGAAAAAGGCGCGCATCGGCTCGAAATAGAATTCGCGCCAGCCACGCGTCTCATAGGAGGTCTGCCCGTCAGGCACGCCTTTGTGAATGAGCCTGAGCCGCGCGCCCGCGGGGATCGCCGAGAGCTCGATCGTTACTCGCGAATCCGGATGATCGTTGGGGAACTCGGACGTGCGCCAGCTCTGCACGATGCGCTTGCCCGGCACGAGTTCGAGGTTCCGCCCTTCGATGTAGCCATCCCAGGCCGTGTAATGCGCGCCGACCCCGTCGCCGATCTCGGCCTCGCCTCCAGTCATCGCGCTATGATCCCTGCTGGAAAGCCACGCGGAGTAAATCCTCTCGGGCTTCGCCGGCAGTTCGCAGGAAAGCTCGAAATCGTAGCTCATGCGGAAGCCGCCTCGGCCGCGCGCAAGTCCGCGCGCGCCTCGTCCAGCAGTTCGCGAGTCTTGTCGCCCTGCACCCTCGCGATATCGTCCTGATATTTGAGCAGCACGCCGAGCGTATTCGAAATCTCGGCGGGATCGAGCGCGATCGCGTCGAGTTCGGAGAGCGCCTCGGCAAAATCCAGCGTCTCGGCGACGCCCGGCGACTTGAAGAGGTCGAGCTTGCGCAGCCGCTGCACGAAAGCGACGAGTTCTGCGGTCAGGCGCTCCGACGCCATCGGCGCCTTGACGCGCAGAATCTCGCGCTCGCGCGCCGCGTCGGGATAGCCGACCCAGTGATAAAGGCAGCGCCGCTTCAGGGCGTCGTGGACTTCGCGCGTGCGGTTCGAGGTGATGACGACGATCGGCCGCTCCGGGGCCTTGACGACGCCGATTTCGGGGATGGTGATCTGGAAGTCGGACAAAACTTCGAGCAGATAGGCTTCGAAGGCTTCGTCCGCGCGGTCGACCTCGTCGATCAGCAGCACGGGCGCTCCGCCCTCGTTCGGTTGGAGCGCCTGCATGCAGCGGCCGGCGGATCAGGTAGCGTTCGGCGAAAATGTCGTGCTCGATGCGGTCCTTGTCGTGCTCGCCCGCGGCTTCGGCAAGGCGGATCGCCATCATTTGCGCGGCGATAGTTCCATTCGTAGACCGCGGAGGCGACATCGAGGCCTTCGTAGCATTGCAGACGGATGAGCTGACGGCCGAGCGCGAGGCCAGCACTTTGGCGATCTCCGTCTTGCCGACGCCCGCCTCGCCTTCGAGCAGCAGGGGCCGGCCGAGCTTCAAGGCAAGGAAGATGACCGTCGCCAACGAGCGGTCGGCGACATAAGCCGAGCCGCCGAGCAGCGACAAAGTCTCGTCGATCGAGGCAGGCAGAGGAGTCGCTGAGGGCATTTAATTGAGGCTCATGATCTTGCGCGGCAAACAGGACGCGGCTCGAGGATTCCCTGTTTGTAGCGCCTTGGCGTCGTCTTGTCCCCATGGGCAAGCCCTTCCCCGGCTAAGCCGGGGAAGGCTATCGATCCCAAGAGCGTTGGACCCTCGGCGCGCGTCTGCGCTCAGCCTGCTGCAACGACCGCGCGCTTCGCCATCACGCCGATCAGATGGGCGCGATAGTCCGCGTCGGCGTGCAGGTCGCTCGCCAGCTCGCTTGCATCGACCTTGAGCCCGTCGAGCGCTGAGGGCGCAAAATTCTTCGCCAGCGCCTGTTCGAACGCCGCGACGCCTGAACACGCCGCTGGCGCCCGCGCCCGTCACCGCGACGCGCACGCCGAAGCGGTCTTGGCGACGAACACGCCGACCAGCGCATAGCGCGAAGCGGGATTGCGGAATTTTTCGTAGGCCGCCTTCTGGGGGATCGGGAAGCGTACCGAAGTGATGAGTTCGCCCGTCTCGAGCGCCGTCTCGAACAGGCCCTTGAAGAAATCGTCGGCCGCGATGCTGCGCTTGTTGGTGACTATCGTCGCGCCGAGCGCGAGCGCCGCGGCGGGATAGTCGGCGGCGGGGTCGTCGTTGGCGATCGAGCCGCCGATGGTGCCGCGATTGCGCACCGCGGGATCGCCGATCGAATGGGCGAGCGCAGCGAGCGCCAGGGATCGCCGACTTGACGACGTCGCTGGTCGCGACGTCGACGTGCCGGGTCAGCGCGCCGATGACAACTGCGTCGCCGTCGCGCGTCACGCCGCTGAGCTCCTTCAGGCCGCTGAGGTCGACGACGGCGCTCGGCGAGGCCAGGCGCTGCTTCATCGTCGGCAGGAGCGTCTGGCCGCCGGCCAGCGCCTTGGCGTCTTCGTCGGCGAGCGCGGACAGCGCGGCTGCGAGATTGTCGGGATGCGAGTAGGAAAAGGAATACATGGTCGGGATCTCCTTGAGGGTTGGCGAAGGAGCCGCGGCGCGGACGCCGCGGCTCGACTCCTGTCATTCCGCGGCGCGCTTCAGCGCCGATTTCTGGGCGGCGCGCCAGACGCGCTGAGGCGTCGCCGGCATGGCGATGTCCTCATGTCCGAGCGCGTCGGTGATTGCGTTGATGATCGCCGGCGGCGAGGCGATGGCGCCGGCTTCGCCGCAACCCTTGATGCCCAGCGGGTTCGAGGGGCAGGCGGTTTCGACGGTTTCGACAATGTAGGACGGCAGGTCGTCGGCGCGCGGCATGCCATAGTCCATGTAGCTCGCGGTCAGAAGCTGGCCGTCCTCGTTGTAGATGGCGCCCTCGTGCAATCGCCTGGCCGACGCCCTGCGCGATGCCGCCATGCACCTGACCGTGCACGATCATCGGATTGATGAGCTTGCCGAAGTCGTCGACCGCGGTCCAGCGGTCGATCGTCACGACTGCCGTGTCAGGGTCGATCTCGACCTCGCGATGTGCACGCCGGCAGGGAAGGTGAAGTTGGTCGGGTCCCAGAACGCGCCCTCCTTCAGACCGGGCTCCAGTTCCTGCCCGTTGAACTTGTGCGCGATATAGGCCTGCAGCGCGATCGAGCCGAAGTCGGTCGGACTTGTCGGTGCCCTTGACCGTGAATTTGCCGTCCTTGAACTCGATGTCGGCTTCCGCCGCTTCGAGCACGTGGCCCGCCACTTTCTTGGCCTTCGCCTCGATCTTGTCGAGCGCCTTGACGATCGCCGACATGCCGACCGCGCCGGAGCGCGAGCCATAGGTCCCCATGCCCATCTGCACCTTGTCGGTGTCGCCGTGGACGATGGAGACGTTCTCGATCGGAATGCCGAGCCGGTCCGAGACGAGCTGTGCGAACGTCGTCTCGTGGCCCTGCCCGTGGCTATGCGATCCGGTGAGGACTTCGACCGTGCCGATCGGGTTTACCCGCACTTCCGCCGATTCCCAGAGGCCGACGCCGGCGCCGAGCGATCCGACCGCGGCCGAGGGCGCGATGCCGCAGGCCTCGATATAGGCGGAGAAGCCGAGGCCGCGCAGCTTGCCCTTCGCCGCGGAGGCCGCCTTGCGCGCGCCGAGGCCGGAGTAGTCGGCGAGCTTCAGCGCCTTGTCGAGCGCCGCGCCATAGTCGCCAACGTCATAGGCCATGATGACGGGCGTCTGATGCGGGAACTGGGTGATGAAGTTCTGGCGGCGGAACTCGGCCGGGTCCTTGCCGAGTTCGCGCGCCGCGACTTCAACCAGTCGCTCGACGACGAAGGTCGCCTCCGGCCGTCCGGCGCCGCGATAGGCGTCGACCGGCGCCGTCGTCGTATAGACCCCGTCGACCTCCGCGTAGATCGCGGGGATGTTGTACTGGCCCGAGAGCAGCGGCGCGTAGAGATAAGTCGGCACCGAAGAGGCGAAGGTCGAGAGATAGGCGCCGAGATTGGCGATCGTGTGGACGCTGCAGGCCAGTGATCTTGCCGGCGGCGTCGGTCGCCAGTTCGGCGTGGGTCAGGTGGTCGCGGCCGTGCGCATCGGCGAGGAACGCCTCCGTGCGATCGGACGTCCATTTCACCGGGCGGTCGATCTTCTTGCGCCGCCCAGACGCACACCGTCTCTTCCGCATAGATGAAGATCTTCGAGCCGAAGCCGCCGCCGACATCGGGCGCGATGACGCGGAACTTGTGCTCGGGCGCGAGCCCGATGAACGCCGAGAGCACGAGACGCGCGACATGCGGGTTCTGGCTCGTCGTGTGGAGCGTCAGCGTGTCCGTGCCGGAATCGTACTCGCCGACCGCGGCGCGCGGCTCCATCGGGTTCGGGATCAGGCGATTGTTGACGAGGTCGATCTTCGTCACATGCGCGGCGGACGCGAAGGCGGCTTCCGTCGCGGCCTTGTCGCCGAGATGCCAGTTGTAGACCGTGTTGTCGGGCGCGACGTCGTGGATCGTGGCGCCGCCGACCGCGGTCTTGAGATCGACGACCGCCGGCAGCACGTCATATTCGACGTTCAGCTTCTCGGCGGCGTCCTTGGCCTCAGCGTAGGTGTCCGCGATCACGACGGCGACGTGGTCGCCGACATAGCGCGCCTTGCCCTGAGCGAGCGCGGGATGGGCGCCCGCCTTCATCGGCGAGCCGTCCTTGGAAAAGATCGCCCAGCCGCAGATCAGCCCGCCGACCTTGTCGGCCGCGATGTCGTCGCCCGTGAACACGGCGACGACGCCCGGCGAGGCCAGGGCCGCGGAGGCGTCGATGCTCTTGATGTTCGCATGGGCGTGCGGCGAGCGCACGAAATAGGCGTGGGCCTGACCGTGACGGTTGATGTCGTCGGTGTACTTGCCCTTGCCGGTGATGAAACGAATGTCTTCCTTGCGCTTGACGGATGCGCCGATGCCGGTCGCGCTCATGCAACTCTCCCTGGGGATGTCTTGATGTTCGGTTCGAGATTTTTGGGGCCATTGGCCCCAAGAGAATTTATCGGCTGCCGCTTATTCCGCGGCCTTCTGAAGGCTCGCGCCCATCTCTTTCGCCCCCTGCTGCGATCGACTTGACGATGTTGTGATAGCCCGTGCAGCGGCAGATATTGCCGTCGAGATTGTGCCGGATCGTCTGTTCGTCGAGGTCGGAACCCAGCCGGTTGACCATGTCGACCGCGGTCATGATCATGCCGGGCGTGCAGAAGCCGCATTGCAGGCCATGATTGTCCTGAAACGCCTGCTGCATCGGGTGCAGCTTGCCGCTCTGGGCCAGCCCCTCGATGGTCGCGACATGCGCGCCGTTGCAGGACGCCGCGAGCGTCGTGCAGGACTTGATCGCCTGGCCATCGACATGGACGACGCAGGCGCCGCACTGCGAGGTGTCGCAACCGACATGCGTCCCGGTCAATCGCAGGTTCTCGCGCAGGAACTGAACGAGCAGCGTACGCGGATCGACGCTCGCCGAAACCGCCTTGCCGTTGACCGTCATCGAAACAGATATCATTCCTTGCCTCCCTTTGCCCGACGCGCATCTCGCGCCGTAGCAGCATCCTTCAAACTTTTTAGCGTCTCTGCGCCCGCTTGCGAACCTGCCAGAGTCGCCGCACGCAACCTACGCGCAAACCGTATAGCCGTCTTTGGCGCCAAAGTACTAATTCTCGACGTATTTCGCTGGATATAACGCAATGATATTTCGCTAAATGGCGATTTTGCGGCGCGATGTTGCAAGGCGAGGGCCGATCGGACCAAGGTTTCGCGGGATATTTTGTGGCTGCTAATCAATAAGTCGCGGCAAGGCCGCGCCACGGATGCGGTCTGGCGCCGCTTGACTTTCCTCGCTTTTCCGCTGAACTCGCCATTGGGCGATCAGGCTGACGCAGGGAAGCGGAAAGCATCGGGGAGGCACGAATAGCCGGCGGGAGACTGGCGCGTTTCGTGCATAAAGGAAACGTCGATAAGGGGGCGAGCAACGCATGGCCAATTTCCTCCAGCAACTGATCAACGGCATTACGCTCGGCTCCATCTACGGGCTGATCGCCATCGGCTACACGATGGTTTTCGGCATCATCGGCATGATCAACTTCGCCCATGGCGACGTGTTCATGCTGTCCGCGTTCATCGCCTTGATCGTTTTCCTGTTCGTCACCAAAGTCGTCGGCCTCGGCTTCCTGCCGCTGGCGTTCATCATCGTGCTGATCGCGGGCATGGTGCTCACTTCTGTCTGGAACTGGACGATCGAGCGCGTCGCCTATCGACCGCTGCGCGGATCGTTCCGGCTGGCGCCGCTCATTTCGGCGATCGGCATGTCGACGTTCCTGTCGAATTTCGTGCAAGTGACGCAGGGGCCGCGCAACAAGCCGGTGCCGCCGATGTTCACCGAGATCATCCAGTTCGGCTCCGGCACGAACGAGGTGACGCTGCAATACCGGCAGATCGTCATCGTCGTCGTCACGGCGCTGCTGCTCGCCGGCTTCTGGTGGCTGGTGCAGAAGACCAATCTCGGCCGCGCGCAACGCGCCTGCGAGCAGGACCGCAAGATGGCGGCTCTGATTGGCGTGGACGTCGATCGCACCATCTCGATCACCTTCGTGATCGGCGCCGCGCTCGCCGCCGTCGCGGGCGCGCTCTACATCCTCTATTACGGCGTCGTGAACTTCGCCGACGGCTTCCTGCCCGGCGTCAAGGCTTTCACGGCGGCGGTTCTCGGCGGCATCGGTTCGCTGCCCGGCGCGGTGCTCGGCGGGCTGATGATCGGCCTGATCGAGGTGATGTGGGCGGCCTATTTCTCTTCCGACTACAAGGACGTCGCCGCTTTCTCGATCCTCGCGATCACCCTCATCTTCATGCCCTCGGGCATCCTCGGCCGTCCTGAAATCGAGAAAGTCTGATGACGATTTCATTGACCACCTCCGCTGGGATCGGGGAAGAAGCCGGCATCGCCGGGCGTCTCAAGGAATCTGTGAAGGCCGCGCTGCTGACGCTCGTGCTGTGCGTCCCGATCATCCTCTTTCATGCGGAGTCCGATCCCAATTCGGGCACGCTGGAGCTCCTCTGGCGGCCGGGCGCCGTCGCCATATGTGTCGTTCTCACCTTCATCGGGCGTTTCATCGCGCTGACGCTTTACGCCGCGCCGAAGCGCGAACGGGTCGCGGTCGCGGCGAAGCCTGCGAGCGCGTTGACCGGGACGATCGTGTCGGTCGTCGGGCTATTGTTTCTGCTGGTGTTTCCTCCGGTCGCGGTGATGACGCTCGGCTCCGGCGGCGCGCTCAAGTGGATCGACAGCTACGGCATTCAGATCCTGATCTACGTGATGCTCGGATGGGGTCTCAACATCGTGGTCGGCCTCGCCGGTTTGCTGGACCTCGGCTACGTCGCCTTCTATGCGGTCGGCGCCTATTCCTACGCTCTGCTGGCGACCACATTTCATCTGTCGTTCTGGATCTGCCTGCCGGTGGCAGGAATCCTGGCGGCGCTGTGGGGGATGATTCTCGGCTTTCCGGTGCTGAGATTGCGCGGCGACTATCTCGCCATCGTCACGCTCGCGTTCGGAGAAATCATCCGTTCCATCCTCGTCAACTGGACGGCTTTTTCAGGCGGCACCGCCGGCATCGCCTCGATCCCGAAGATCACCTTCTTCGGGCACGTGTTCGCTGACCGGCCCGGCGGCTTCGACGACTATTTCGGGCTGGATTATTCGCCCATCCACGGCAAGCTGTTCCTCTATTATGTGATCCTGGCGCTGGCGCTGCTCACCAACCTCGTGACGCTCCGGCTGAGGCGCCTGCCGATCGGCCGCGCCTGGGAGGCGCTGAGAGAAGATGAGACCGCCTGTCGGTCGCTTGGCATCAACACGACCAACACCAAGCTCACAGCCTTCGCGCTCGGCGCCTTTTTCGGCGGCCTCGCCGGCTCATTTTTCGCAGTGCGCCAGGGCTTCATCAGCCCTGAAAGCTTCACCTTCTCGGAATCGGCGACCATTCTCGCCATCGTGGTTCTTGGAGGCATGGGCTCCCAGATCGGCGTCGCGCTCGCCGCCATCGCGTTGATCGGCGGCTTCGAAATGCTGCGCGAACTCGGCTGGCTGAAGGAGCTGATGGCGAACTACGCCGGAATGCCCGATTTCGATCCTTCGCAATACCGCGGCCTGTTGTTCGGCCTTGCCATGGTGATCATGATGATCGTGAGGCCTAGAGGCTTCGTGTCGACGCGCGCGCCCTCGATCTTCCTCAAGGAGCGCAAGGCGGTGTCGGCCGATCTCGTCAAGGAAGGGCACGGCTGATGCGCTGGAAAACCGATCCCCTGCTCGTCGTCGAGAAGCTGACCATGCGCTTCGGCGGCCTGCTTGCCGTCAACAAATTGTCCTTCGAGGCGGGTCGCGGCGACATCACTGCGCTGATCGGCCCGAACGGCGCCGGCAAGACGACGGTGTTCAACTGCGTCACCGGCTTCTACAAGCCGACGGAAGGACGCCTCGCGCTGGCGCGCGAAGGCGTCGCCGACTCTGACGAGGTCGAGGCTCTGACGCGTTCCGGCAAGCGCAGCGCCAAATCCGCCAAGGGCGACGTCTATCTGCTCGAGCGGATGGCCGGCAACGACATCGCCTGGAAGGCGAAAGTCGCGCGCACCTTCCAGAACATCCGGCTCTTCCAGGGCATGACCGTGCTCGAGAACCTGATGGTCGCCCACCACAACCAGCTCATGATCGCGAGCGGCCTCACTTTCCTCGGCCTTGTCGGCGCGCCGAGCTGGCGCCGCGCCGAACGCGACGCGGTCGAGCGCGCAAAATACTGGCTTGACAAGATTGGGCTCACCGACCGCGCCGACGATCCCGCAGGCGAATTGCCTTATGGCGCACAGCGCCGTCTGGAAATCGCCCGCGCCATGTGCACCGATCCCGTCCTGCTCTGTCTCGACGAACCCGCGGCGGGGCTCAATCCGCGCGAATCGCTCGAGCTCAACGCTCTGCTCAATATGATACGTGACGGCCACAGCACCTCCGTGCTGCTCATCGAGCACGACATGTCCGTCGTCATGCAGATATCGGATCATGTCGTCGTGCTCGACTATGGCATCAAGATTTCGGACGGCACGCCCGCGGAGGTGCGCAACGATCCGAAAGTCATCGCCGCCTATCTCGGCGTCGCGGACGAAGAAGAAGTGGCGCAGGCCGAAGCGGAGATTGGAGCATGAGCGCGACCGCCGCTTCCGCCGCCGTTCAAACGAGCGCATCGCCGCGCAAGCTGTTGCTGCAATTGCGCGGCGTCGAAACCTTCTATGGCAAGATCCAGGCGTTGAAGGGCGTCGACATCGATGTCAACGAGGGCGAGATCGTCACGCTGATCGGCGCCAACGGCGCCGGCAAGTCGACGACCATGATGACAATCTTCGGCAGCCCGCGCGCCCCGCAAGGGCACGATCACCTTCGACGGGCAGAACATCACCAGCCTGCCGCCCCACATCATCGCGCGCATGTCGATCGCGCAATCGCCCGAAGGCCGCCGCATCTTTCCGCGCATGACGGTCTACGAGAACCTGCAGATGGGCGCCTCGATCGACCGCTTCGCCCATTTCAACGACGATCTCGAGCGTGTGTTCGTGATGTTTCCGCGCCTGAAGGAGCGCGCCCAGCAGCGCGGCGGCACGCTGTCGGGCGGCGAACAGCAGATGCTGGCGATCGCGCGCGCGCTGATGAGCCGGCCGCGCCTCCTCTTGCTCGACGAGCCTTCGCTCGGCCTCGCGCCGCTGATCGTCAAGCTGATCTTCAACGCGATCGCCGAACTCAATAAGACACAGGGCCTCAGCGTGTTCCTGGTCGAGCAGAACGCCTTCCACGCGCTGAAGCTCGCCCATCGCGGCTATGTCATGGTCAACGGGCAGATCACGATGAGCGGCACGGGCCATGAACTGCTCGCGCGGCCCGAGGTCCGCGCCGCCTATCTCGAGGGAGGTCACTGATGAACGGCTGGATCTGGGCCGACGGCGACTACGGCCTCATCGCCTTCATCGTGCTCGACGGCCTCGGCGCCGCCGCGGCGGTCGCGACGGGGCGCGCTTTCGCCAAGTCGTGGAGCGCGCGTTTGTTTGTCCTGCCCGCGATGATCGCGCTCGCGGCGGCCGTTCACTTTCTCCATTACGCGCTGTTCCAGGAGGACTTGTCGTCGCTCTACTACTATCTGGTGACGTTCATCATTCTGATCATCGCCGCGCTGCTGGGATACCAGTTCATGCGGGTGAAGCAGATGGCGACGCAATATTCCTGGGAGTTCGAGAGCGCCGGACTTACGTGGCGCGCCCGCTAGCCGCGCGACTTGACGAAAAAAACCTCGTCCCTGGCTAAAGTTTTACAGCTTTTGGATGACTTCGGGCGTGACAGCGACGACAAAACAGGGTTGTATCCCGCGCTGAGCGGGATGAGGGGTTCCGTACGGGCGAGGCTCTCGCCCAGAAACCTAGGGAGAAGCGTATGAAGAAAGTTTGGTTGTCGGGCCTCGCGCTCGCGGCCGGTTTGGCTCTCGCCACCGGCGCTAGCGCGCAGGTCAAGATTGGCGTCGCCGGTCCGATCACGGGTCCGAACGCGTCGTTTGGCGCGCAGCTCGTGCAGGGCGTCAGCCAGGCCGCTGATGACTTCAACAAGTCCGGCGGCATCAATGGCCAGAAGATCGAAGTAGAGCAGGGCGACGACGTTTCCGATCCGAAGCAAGGCGTCTCTGTCGCCAACAAGTTCGTCGGCGACGGCGTCAAGCTGGTGGTCGGCCACTTCAACTCCGGCGTGACGATCCCGGCCTCCGAAGTCTATGCGGACAACGGCGTACTGTTCATCACCCCCTCGGCGACCAACCCGAAAGTCACCGAGCGCGGACTGTGGGACGCCTTCCGCACCTGCGGCCGTGACGACCAGCAGGGCAAGCTGTGGGCCGAGCTCGCGCTCACCAAGCTGAAGGACGCCAAGATCGCCATCGTGCATGACAAGACCCCGTACGGACAGGGCCTCGCTGACTTCGCCAAGGCGACCATGAACGCCGGCGGCAAGAAGGAAGTGCTCTACGAAGGCGTCAACGTCGGCGAGAAGGACTATTCGGCGATCGTCTCGAAGATCAAGGCCTCGGGCGCCGACTATCTGATGTGGGGCGGCCTGCATACGGAAGGCGGTCTGATCGTTCGTCAGATGCGCGACCAGGGCCTGAAGACGGTCATGATCTCCGGCGACGGCATCACCGACGACGAGTTCGCCCAGATCGGCGGCCCCGGCGTCGAAGGCACGCTGATGTCGTTCGGCCCCGAGCCCCGCAACAACCCGGCGGCCAAGGCGGTCGTCGAAGAGTTCAAGGCCAAGGGTTTTGATCCGCAGGGCTACACGCTCTACTCCTATGCCGCGATGCAGGTCCTCAAAGAGGCGGCGGAGAAGACCAAGTCGCTCGACTCCAAGAAGATGGCCGAGTACATGCACTCGGGCGTCACCTTCAACACTGTCCTTGGCCCCATCTCCTACGACAAGAAGGGCGATCGCACGACGGTCGACTATGTCTGGTACGTCTGGAAGAAGGGCGCCGACGGCAAGATCACCTACACGCAGATGTAAGCTCCTCGGCTGCAAAAGCCGGGAATGGGAAAGCCCGCCGAAAGGCGGGCTTTTCTTTTGGAGCGAATTCAGATGAGGCGCGATTACGCCCACGCCGCCGTGCGCTGCGAGATCGTCGGCCTGGAGGCCGACGCTCCTGGAGGGTCGGCCTCCAGGCCGACCATCACACCCTCGTCGGCCGCGCCCGCCTTCAGTCCTCAGTTGCCGAGCCTCGTCGGGCAGCATGATCGGCACGCCGTCGCGGATCGGATAGGCAAGTTTCGCCGCGCGCGAAATAAGCTCCTGCCGCTCGGCGTCATAGCTCAGCGTCGCCCGCGTCAGCGGGCAGACGAGCAGTTCGAGCAACCTCGGGTCCACGCGCCGCGGCTCGCGTTCAGGCGGTCCGGGCGCGGGCTCGAGATCGTTCACGTTTCCCGAAGAACTCAGGCGGCCGAAAGCGCGGGATAGTCGGTGTAGCCCTTCGCTCCGCCGCCATAGAGGTCGCCGCGGTCGCCTTCGGCGAGCGGCGCGCCGATGCGCAGGCGCTCGACCAGATCGGGATTGGAGATGAAGGCGCGCCCGAAGGCGACCATGTCGGCGTGGCCCGACTTCACCGCCTCGATCGCCATCGCGCGCGTATAGCCGTTGTTGGCGATATAGGCGCCGCCGAACGACTTGCGCAGCGCGAGGAAATCGAACGGCAGCGATGTCGCGCGCGCCCTGGTCGCGCCTTCGATCACATGGATATAGGCGAGCTTGCGCTTGCCGAGCTGCTGCGACGAGCGGGAAGAACAGGCCGGTCGGGTTGAAGTCGGGGATGTCGTTGGCCGGGCTGATCGGCGCAATGCGGATGCCGACGCGCCCCGCCGGCCGGACGTTAGCATCGCGTCGTCGACTTCGAGCGCGAGGCGCAGCGGTTCTCGATCGAGCCGCCATAGGCGTCGATGCGCTTGTTCGTGCCGTCGCTCTGGAACTGGTCGAGCAGATAGCCGTTGGCGCCGTGGATTTCGACGCCGTCGAAGCCGGCGTGCTGCGCGCAACGGGCGGCATGGGCATAATCGGCGACGATGCCGGCGATTCATCGGTCTCCAGCGCGCGTGGGTCGGAAATCTCGGCGAAGCCGGCGGCGATGAAGGTTTTGGTCTTGGCCGGATGGCGGAGGGCGCGACCGGCGCGCCGCCGCCCGGCTGCAGCGAGCATGCGAGACGCGGCCGACATGCCAGAGTTGGATGAAGATCTGGCCGCCGGCCTCATGCACGGCGTTGGTGACTTTGCGCCAGCGCTTCGACCTGTTCGTCGGTGTAGATGCCGGGCGTCCAGACATAGCCCTGGCCCTGCTGCGTGATCTGCGTGGCCTCGGTGATGAGCAGGCCGGCGCTGGCGCGCTGGCTGTAATAGATCGGCGCGAACGGGCTTCGGCACGGTGTTCGGCGATGGCGCGATTGCGCGTCAGCGGCGCCATCACGATGCGGTTGGCGAGCATCGATGTCGCCAAGCTTGAACGGTGTGAACAGGGCAGCGAATCCAAACTCATGTCATGATTTGTCCTCGATCGGTGGATCAGCTCGGCAGGGTCATCAGGCCCGCGGCGCCGCGGTCCGTGCCGAACAGAAGACGCGAGCCGCGATCATCCCAGCTCAACGCCGTCACCGCTCCCTGGTCCGGCGCGGAATCCCGCACCAGAATTTCCGCCCCATCTCCAAGCCGGCACAGCAACGCCAGCCCGTCTGCGTAACCGACGGCGACCACCAGCGCGCGCGGGTGGAACGCCACCTGCGTGATGCGCTGCGGCCGCACGCCGCATTCGCGCGGCGCCTTGCCCATCGGTCCGTCTTTATCCTTGAACGGCCACACGACGCAGGCGTCCGCGCCTGAAGTCGCCAGCCAATGTCCGTCATGCGACCAGGAAAGCGAGCGCGTCTTGCCGGGATAGCCGGTCATCCGCATGTTGCGGCTGTCGGCGAGCCGCCAGCCGTGCAGAGCGTTTTCCTGCATCGAGGTGACAATGAAGCGCCCGTCGGGCGAAGCGGTCACGTCCAGATGCGACCCCTTCCATTCGAGCATCTGCGGCTCGGCGGAGGCGTTCGGGAACCAGAGCGACACGCCATTGTAATGCGCGATCGCCAGCCGATAACCCTTGGGCAGAAAGCCGAGGCCTCGCGCAGTGGTCGGCGCGCTCCAGGATTTTACCGCGCCGCCGGAATCGCGAGCGCGCACCTGTTTGCCGGCCGACCAGGCGACCGCGCCTTCGCGCGTCGCGACCGCGTCGATCCAGCGCCCTTTTTCCTCGGCGAGCGGCTCGGCGGGTCCGGCCTTCCGGTCGCGACAATGCGCCCGTCGTCGCCGCCGGTAATCAGCCATCTTTCGTCGCTGGCGGCGGTGAGGATGGCGCCGCCGGGATGCGCCTCGACCTTGCGGCCGTCGACCCAGACCATGCCGTCGGCGAGCGCCACCGCCGGCGTCCCGTCGAGGAAGGCGGCGTGGACGGCCGCTGCGCCCAGATCGATCGGCTGAATCTGCTGCGTCAGAGAACCTGATCACCTACCATCAACCGCGCTCCTCATCGGCCGGTCACGCAGCGCAATTCAGAAAGCCCTTGCGGATCAGATCCTCGTCGAGATCGCGTCCGATGAACACGACTTTCAATTCCCGTTTCTCGCCTGGCTTCCATTCGCGCTGCGGCTCGCCGTCGAGCATCATGTGTACGCCCTGAAAGACGAATCGCTTCGGATCGCCTTTCAGCGCGATAATTCCCTTGCAGCGCAAGATGCTCGGGCCGAGCGCCTGCGTCAATTGGTTGATCCACGGCATGAACTTGTTTGGATCGAGATCGCCTTCGTGGCGCGCGGAGATCGATTGCATCTCCTCGTCATGATAGTGCTTGAGGCCAGGACCGTGGTCATGATCGTGGTCGTGATGATGATCGTGATCATGGTCATGATCGTCCACGGTCAAAAATTCCGGCTCGATGTCGAGAATGCGTTCGAGGTCGAAAGCGCGCCGCTCCAGCACTTCGTCGATGTTCACGTTGCACTTTTCGGCGCGATGCAGCCGCGCATAGGGGTTGATGGCCCTTATACGCGCCTCGACCTCGCGCAGTTCCGCGGGCGAGACCAGGTCGGTCTTGTTGAGGATGATGACATCGGCGAAGGCGATCTGGTTCTTGGCCTCCGGCGCGTCGCGCAGGCGCGCCGCGAGCCATTTGGCGTCGGCGACGGTCACCACCGCGTCGAG
>CAVQBX010000032.1:0-221652 GCA_963710855.1 uncultured Pseudomonadota bacterium
CAGAGCCCCGTCGATACTCACAACGGTGTAACATAACGTTCTTTCCGCTGAGCTCGGCGGTCACCGCCAAGTCATTACGCGAATGGGCAGGACAGGAAGCGATCGCAGTGTAGTCCCGACAAGCTGGAGTTAATTTCGTCCTGTACGCGAAGTGTGATATGACTTCGGCGCGTTCTTGATCGGGAACGCTCTTGCCAAGTTCATGGCTTTCGCTCCGCGAGCCTCCGGCCCTCTAGGGCCAACCTATGGCATCTTTATCGCGCCTCCCACGTCGAAGCCGCCAGCACTCTGGCGGTCATCGCCTCGTCCAACGAACCGTTGCTGTTCCTGGCGGCCGATCTCACGGTGATCGCGGCGAGCGCATCGTTCTGCCGCGCCTTTCAGATCGACCCGGCGAGCGTTCCCGGGCGACAGCTTGCCGATCTCGGCGCGGGCGAATGGGCGCTTGCCGCAACTCGGCTCGTTGCTGAGAGCGACCGCGTCGGGAAGCGCCCAAATCGAGGCCTACGAGATCGACCTCGTCCGGAAGGGCCATGCGCCTCGATGCCTGGTGCTGAACGCGCGCAAGCTCGAAGACGGTGGCGACGACCGCGTCCGGCTCCTGCTGGCGATAACCGACGTCACGCTCGCCCGCGCCGAAGCTCGGCAAAAAGACGATCTCATTCGCGAGAAGGCGGTCCTTCTGCAAGAGGTGCAGCACAGGGTCGCCAACAGTCTCCAGATCATCGCCAGCGTGCTGATGCAAAGCGCCCGCAAGGTGCAATCCGAGGAGGCCCGCGGACACCTTCGGGACGCGCACCACCGGGTGATGTCTATCGCCGCCGTTCAGCGCCACCTTGCCGCGTCTAGTCTAGGGGACGTGGCGCTTCGCCCCTATTTCATTCAACTGTGCGAGAGCCTCGGCGCGTCGATGATCCACGACCCCGAGCGGCTGTCGATCGCGGTGACCGTCGATGACAGCGTCGTCACCGCGAACGCGTCGGTGAGCCTGGGTCTGATCATCACCGAACTGGTGATCAACGCCCTCAAACACGCCTTCCCCGAACAAAAGCACGGCAAGATCATCGTCGATTACCGCTCTGAGGCGGAAATGGACACTTTCGGTAAAGGATGACGGCGTCGGCATGCCCCACGGAGGGCAGACAAGGCCAAGCCGGGACTGGGCACCGGGATCGTCGAAGCGCTCGCCAAGCAGTTGCGCGGTCGTATCCGCGTGGCCGATGCATCGCCAGGTACCGCATTTACACTTGTCCACGACGAATGTCGACGACGCCGGCATGCATGCCGCTTACCGTAAGCGTTGACGCTGAGACGGAACTTTCTGCAAGTCGGTGTGCGTCTACGTTCCTAATGGGGTAAAACGCGAGCATGTCACATCGAAAGTCTGTCGTTCTGGTG
Source organism: uncultured Pseudomonadota bacterium (assembly GCA_963710855.1). Classification (GTDB taxonomy): domain Bacteria; phylum Pseudomonadota; class Alphaproteobacteria; order Rhizobiales; family Beijerinckiaceae; genus Roseiarcus. The sequence continues at coordinate 1,399 of CAVQBX010000032.1, forward strand.
GTCGAAGACATTCCCCTTATCCGCATGGGCGCTGTGGACCTCGTCGTCGCGGCCGGTTTCAGGCGCTCGAGGCGGAGACGCCGACGAAGCCATCCGCATCCTCGAAGCCCGCCCGGACATCCATCTGGTGTTCACCGACGTGGGAATGCCCGGCTCCATGGACGGGATAAAGCTGTCGCATTACATCCGAAACCGCTGGCCGCCGGTGAAGTTGATCGTGGCGTCCGGCAAGACCATCGTCGATGAAAGCCAATTGCCGGTTGGAGCCAGGTTTTTCCGTCAAACCCTACAACAACAGCACGATCATCCAAACGATGATCGGCATGCTTTCCGAGGGCGATGGCGAGCACGCTTGACAATAGTTCTTGGAGCATCCGTTTCGGCATCGCTTTAAACGGGCTCCCCTCTCCCCCTCTTTTATTCTTGATAACGACTTAAGAGTTTTTGCGGCGCGAAGCCGCTGCAAAAAGGCCGTAGACTCGAACGCGGTTGGCGCCGCGGGTTCAGCTTCAGGCTATGGGATTTTCAGTTGGGAGTGAGGCATTAATTGGCGGCTGCGAGCGGCCAGTCGGGTCTTTTGTCGGGGTGTTCGCCACCATTGGGGCCGTTGGCGAGAGCCGCCGCCAATGAGCGGAACGTTCAAATCGTTCTGCCTTGGGCTCGCGAATCCACTCGGCGAAAGCGAGAGATCACCCAGCCCGTAGGTTCCAACGAACCTCGGCTCAGTCGCGCGATGCGCCCGCGTGCGAGATCCGTGTTCGTCAGCGCCTTCTCAGATGCACAACCATGTCTACCCGAGCGACAGCCGCGACCGCCGCGCCCGAGAGCGTCCGCTGCGAGACGACCGACCATTCCCCTACATCGCCTCCGATGAAGGTGTAGGGCTCGCGAACTTGAGGCATCCGTCATCGTGAGACACTCCGAACTATTACCCGCGTTAGGGCGGCCGGCACGGCTGAGGTAGCCGTCGACCGGTCAAAAAAGGGGCTGGCTATCGTTATCGCATGTGCGCGTCGGACGACATATCGTCGTTCGCTGCCTGTTTGGCGAAACTCCCAAGTCCTTGAATCTTCGGAGGCGACCCGGCAACCACGGGAACGTCCGCGAATTGCGCGAACCGGACGCTGCCAGGGGCAGGATCGAAGCTGCCCGGCTTCCGCCCACTTCGGTCGATCAGTCGCGTCGCCGGAACGACCGCTGCCGAGACTGGGCGAAGATCGGCTTAACGATCAAATTCGGCGCTATCCCGACCGTCGGCTCGTGCCCGCAGCTGGCCGAGCGCGGACTGGCAGGTCTGCAGCGCGAGGGGTTGAGAAAACCTGCCGTTCGTTCGGCCGGTGCGAGGGCTCTCGGGCCGAAGATCAACATTAAGTCAGCGAGAGTGAGAATTCTCGCCCCGTGCGACACTTATCGCCATGATAATGCGCTGGCCGACGCGGGCGGAGGACATCACCACGATCAGCCCTGGCTCGAAAAGCGCTGGCTGACGGAAGCCGGGATATTGAACTTTTGGGATAGCTTCACTCTCGCGCATTTTCGCCTCGGATTTCGGCAAAACTCATCGTTACGGCAGACACTCTGCCTTATCAGGACGAAGGTCGGGATAAGGCCGAGCAACACGACCGCCCATGACCCACCAGCCTCGGTGAACGCGGCGAGGCGCTGCAGCGGCGTCTCGGCGAGCCGACGATCGCGACGAAGATCGCCACGCCGATCGCCAGCGCGGCCTGCCGGATCATGTTGATCACGCCGGAGCCGGTCGCGAACGACGATGGCGGCAGCGACGACGTCGCCGACGCCCATCAGGGTCGGAAAGGTCAGGCCGACGCCGATGCCGGTCGGAACCATGCCGGCCAGACGCCGACGCCGCGTTCGGCTGCAAGTCCGACCAGGCGCCCAGACAGATCAATCCGGCGGCGAACAGCAAGATGCCGGCCGCGATGACCGACGCCGCGCCGAAGCGCGCGATCAGCCGGCCGGCGAGCAGCAGCGACGTCGATCGGCACCAGGAGCGGCCCCGGCGCGATGGCGAGGCCGGTCTTGCAGCGCCGACCAGCCCCAGGCGGTCTGCTCCCACAGCGCAACCGACAGCAGCATCGCGCCGAACGCGGCCGAATAGGGCGCCATCACCAGCGCCGCGCCGGTAAACTGCCGGATGCGGAACAGCGCCGGATCGACGAACGGGTTGCGCGAGCGCAGGCAATGCCACGACGAACAGCGCGAGCAGGACGACCGCAGCCGCGAGACTGGCGCCGATCGCCGGCGAGGGCCAGCCCCAATCGTTGACCTTGACGATCGCGAGCATGAGCGCGGCGATGCCGCCCGTCACCAGCAGCGCGGCCCAGGGATCGGGCCGCGCGACGTCGTGGCCGGGAACGTCCGGCAGCTTCCACCAGCCGACGAGCAGCGCGACGCAGCGCCGATCGGCACGTTGACCAAGAAAATCCAGCGCCAGCTCGACGTCACCAGCACGCCGCCGACCAGCGGCCCGAGCGCCGCGGCGAAGCCGCCGATCGCCGTCCAGGTCCGCACCGCGCCGCCGCGCCGTTCCGGCGGAAAGGCCGCGAGCAGCAGGCCGAGCGAGGTCGGCGTCATCAGCGCCGCGCCCGCCGCCTGCAACGACGCGGAACGCGACCAGCGATCTCAGACGCCGTGCGCGGCGGCGCAGGCGGCCGAGGCCGCGGTGAACAGCGCGACGCCGAGCAGGAAGCTCACGGTCGCGGCGATAGCGCTCGGCGAGCCGGCCGAAGAACACCAGCAGCGCGGCATAGACGATCGCATAGCCGTTCAGGATCCACGACAGATCCTCGAGATCGGCGCCGCCGAAATCGCGCGCGATGTTGGGCAGCGCGACATTGACGATGAACAGGTCGAGATTGGCGAGACAGATGCCGACGCAGACGATCGCCAGCACTTGATTGGGCGTCGCCGCGCCCGCGCGCCTTGAAAATACCGATTTCGCGCGGCGGCGCCAAAGGCTGCGCTTCAACGTGCGTCATGTTGTCCGCCCAAATATGTGCATATGCACTTTATTCTGGATAGGTGAATATGCTATGCGCTGTCAAGACGGTCGGAAGGCAAGGTTGGGGCGAGAAGGCCAAGAGCAGGTAATGGCTAAGAGCCATTGTAACGTAACGGCGCTGCGCAAGGCGTCTCGGCGGTTGTCGCAGTCTACGATGCCGCTTTGGCGCCACACGGCCTGCGCTCGACGCAAAGGCCATCCTGGCTCATGTCGCAAGGGCCATTTCGCCAACGATGGGCGAACTCGCAGCCGCGCTCGTGCTCGACCGCACTGCGCTCAATCACAATCTGAAGCCGCTCGTGCGCGACGGTTATCTGAAAGTCGCGGTCGACGACAACGATGCACGCGGACGGCGGATCGAACTGACCGCTAGCGGCCAGCAAATCCTAAATGCGTCGTACGACGACTGGCAGGCCGCGCAGCAGCAGTTTGAGCAGATGTTCGGTGAAGCGCAGGCGGCGGCGCTGCGATCCGCGCTGGAGACAATAGCGGCGATGAAGTTGAATAAGCGCTAGACCTGGGTTTCAGCGCCAGACCGGAACCCCGGCGCCGACAGGTCTAGCGCTCTGATTGCATTTCTGAATTCGACTATTCAGCCGGGTCCCGATCGGCGCCGAATGGGACCTTCGTCTCAAGCAAGCTTTTGCTAGCTGACGCAGGCACTTGCGACGGGTCGTCGCCTGGGTCACACTTCGGCGCTGAAACACACATTTGCTCGCAGAACATGGTGTCAAATCCTGCCCAAATGCAGGCGTTCGGGTAATTGCTTGATTTCCTCTCCCGCCCTCGATCCACCAGACCGAGCCGGATGGAGGCTGGTCGCATCTTCGTGCTAATCTGCGCGGCGCGGACTGGCGCGATGAGCGAGATCCGGAAACTGACGGCGATCCATTTGGCGGTTGGCGGCGGGACTCGATCTGCACGGTCTCGGGGAACCATAGCCGACGGGAGAAAACCAAATGTCTGATCCAAAGGATAAACCCGAGAAGCAAGAGTCCCTTCCGTTCCCGCCGACGCCCTCGGGCAGCATTGCCGGGCGCACGATGCAGGAATCGGTCTATAAGCCGCAGCCGAAGCCGCGCCGGCTTCCGGCCAACTCGCCGAACATTCTGATCGTGCTGATCGACGATGCCGGCCCCGCCCTTCCGGCGACGTTTGGCGGCGAAGTGCAAACGCCATCCATGGACCGCATCGTCAAGGAGGGGATCGCGTACAATCGGTTTCACACGACGGCAATGTGCTCTCCGACCCGGGCGTCGCTGCTGACCGGACGTAATCACCATCGGGTCGGAAGCGGGCAAATCGCGGAGCTGGCGAATGACTGGGATGGCTATTCAGGGCACATTCCTAAGAGCAGTGCCCTGGCCGCGGAAGTATTGAAGGACTACGGTTACGCAACGGCCGCCTGGGGCAAGTGGCACAACACGCCCGCCGAGGAGACCACCCCGACAGGCCCGTTCGAGAACTGGCCGACCGGCCTCGGCTTCGAATATTTCTATGGCTTCCTCGCTGGCGAGGCCTCGCAATACGAACCGAACCTGGTTCGCAACACGACGTACGTTCACCCGCCAAAAACGCCGCGAGGAAGGCTACCATCTCAGCGAGGATCTGGCGGACGACGCGATCGCCTGGCTGCACAAGCACAAGGCCTTCCAGCCGGATAAGCCTTTTTTCATGTATTGGGCGAGCGGCGCGATCCACGGCCCCCATCAAATCATGAAAGAGTGGGCGGACAAGTACAAGGGTAAGTTCGACGACGGTTGGGACGCTTATCGCGAGCGCGTTTTCAAGCGCGCCAAAGAGAAAGGCTGGATTCCCGCCGACGCGCAACTCACGCCTCGGCACGAGACGATGGCGTCCTGGGACAGCATCCCTGAAGACGAGAAGCCTTTCCAGCGCCGCCTGATGGAAGTGGCGGCGGGTTTCACTGAGCACGTCGATGTCCAGGTCGGCCGGGTCGTCGATGAAATCGACCGGCTCGGCTATGGCGACAACACGCTGATCTTTTACGTCTGGGGCGACAACGGCTCCTCGGCGGAAGGCCAAGACGGCACCATCAGCGAATTGCTGGCGCAAAACGGAATTCCCACCACCGTCAAGCAGCATATCGCCGCACTCGAAGAAATCGGTGGTCTGGACGAGCTCGGCTCGCCCAAGACCGATCCGATGTACCATGCGGGATGGGCCTGGGCCGGCAGCACGCCCTACAAGGGCACCGAAGCTCCTGGCCTCGCATTTCGGCGGCACGCGCAACCCGATGGCTGTCCGGTGGCCGGCGAAGATCAAGCCCGACGCGACGCCGCGCACGCAATTTCACCATTGTAATGACATCGTCCCAACGATCTACGAGATCATCGGCATAACGCCGCCTCGGACGGTCAACGGCGTCGAGCAGGACCCGATCGACGGTGTCAGTTTCGCCTATTCTTTCGACGATGCGAAGGCGAAGGGACGATTGCTGACCCAGTATTTCGAGATCATGGGCAGCCGCGCCATCTATCACGACGGCTGGATGGCCAGCGCCTTCGGGCCGCGGACTCCGTGGCTTCCAGGGCTGCCGCCCGGCATTCACGAATGGACGCCGGACAAGGACGTCTGGGAGCTTTACAACTTGGAGGAGGATTGGAGCCAAGCCAACGACCTCGCGTCCAAGATGCCGGAGAAACTGGCGCAGATGAAGGAGATCTTTCTCATCGAAGCTGCGAAGAACAAGGCGCTTCCGATAGGCGGAGGTCTTTGGGTCCCACTGCTTCACCCTGAACTGCGCATCGCTCCGCCCTATTCGCAATGGACCTTCGCCGGCGATACGGTCCGCATGCCGGAGTTCTGCGCCCCGGCGCTCGGCAACAAGCCGAATGTGGTCACGATCGACGCCGTGGTCCCTCCTGACGCCAACGGGGTGCTCTATAAATTGGGCGCGAATTCCGGCGGCCTCACCTGCTTCGTCGAAGACGGAATCCTTTGCTACGAGTACAACCTCTTCATCATTCAGCGCACCAAAATCCGAGCCAAAGAAAAGCTGCCGACTGGCAAGGTGAGAATCGAGATCGAAACGCGCTATGTCGAGCCGAGGCCCGCTGGCCCGTTGAAAGTGACCATGAAGGCGGCTGGCAAAGTCGTCGCCGAAGGCGTGGTTCCGATCAGCGCGCCGCTGATTTTCACCGCCAATGACTGCCTCGACATCGGCGTCGCGCTCGGCTCACCGGTATCGCTCGACTATTACGACAAGGCCCCATTCAAGTTCAACGGAACGATCGAGCGAGTCGAGGTGAAATATCTTGCGGTGAAATAAAGAGAGCGTGGATCTGTGGCCGACTGGCTTCGACGTCGTCTACGACACGGTCGGCGGTCCGATCCTCGACAAATCGCTCGCCGTGGTTCGGCGCTACGCTCGTGTTGTGAGCGCGCTAGGCCGGGGAAAGCATGCGCTGGCGCCATTGTCGGTCAAGTCGGGAACGTATTCCTACGTTTTCACGTTGCTGTCGCTGCTGACGGGCCGGGGCGAAAACGCAACAGTGAAATCCTGACTGCCGCGGCGAGGCTAGCGGAGGCGGCAAAGCTGACGCCCCTTATAGACCCTCGCAATTTCGATCTCGTCGATACCGCGGGGGCCTATCACGCTCTTGAATCAGGGAGCGCGGGAGGCAAGGTGGTCGTCGACGTGATCCGGCCGGCGGCTGCACTGTGAACGGTCGCGCCGTCTTATACCAGGTCGCGCAGTGAGTGACTCAAGGGGCTTTTCAACGGGGCGGGATTTTGATTCGATTGGCCGATTCGGATCGAGGAGGCATGGCATGGGCGCGCCGTTGGAGATTAGGCGGACGGAGTACACCGCGTTGGAGCTGCGTGGTCTCAGCAGCCGGTGCGCGGATGGTGCGCAGGTGCGTCGGATACTGGCCATTGCGATGGTGCTTGAGGGACGGTCACGCACCGAGGCGGCAGAGCTGAACGGCATGGACCGCCAAACCTTGCGCGACTGGGTGCATCGCTACAACGCCCTTGGCTCCAGCGGGCTTGAAGTCGCGTCTCGCACCCGGCCGGGCGCCGAGCCTGACCCCTTTGCAGCGAGCGGAGTTGCTCGATCTGGTGATCGCAGGCCCCGATCCAACCGTTCACGGGGTGGTGCGCTGGCGGTGCGTGGACTTGCGCGCAGAAGTCAGCCGGCGTTTCGGCGTCGAAGTGCATGAGAACACGGTCGGCCGATGGCTGCACGAGCTCGAACTGACGCGTCTGCAACCCCGTCCGGTTCACCCGCAAAAGGTGGCGGGAGCCGAGGAGGCTTTTAAAAAAACTTCGCCGATCTGGTCAGAGCCGCGCTTCCCCCGGCGGCGGCCGGACGCCCGCTCGAAATCTGGTTCCAGGACGAGGCTCGCGTAGGGCAGAAAGGCGGCCACGCCTACGTCTGGGCGCCGATCGGCTCGCGTCCCCGCATGGTCCGCGACAATCGTCACGTCTCCACCTACATTTTCGGCGCCATCTGTCCCGAGCGTGCGGTCGGCGCAGCCATGATCATGCCCTACGCCAATACCGAGGCGATGAACCGGCATCTCGAGGAAATCAGCTGCGAGGTTGCGCCAGGGGCGCACGCCGTTCTGGTCTGTGACGGCGCTGGTTGGCATCAGAGGGGCAAGAAGCTGCAGGTTCCAGACAACATCACCTTGTTGTCGCTGCCGCCTTATTCGCCCGAGTTGAACGACCACCGGCTAAAGCCGGTGGCTTCAGGTTACGGCTGGAAGCCGGATTAGGTCGACCCCTTGGGCCGACTGCTACACAACCTTGAAATGGTCGTCCGGCGTCTCGGGTTTTTGATCCTCGATATATTTCTGCCACATGTCGTCGGTGACGTTGCCGCTTGAAACAACCCAATATCCACGCCCCCACAAATGCTGGCCCCAATATCTTTTCCGTAGCGAGGCATATTCCGACAGCAGCTTGTGCGAACTCTTCCCCTTCAGCAACTGCACCGCCTTCGACACCGACAAATTGGGAGGTATCGACACAAGCATATGCACGTGATCCCGATTGATCGCCCCGGCGTGGATCGTCATCTCCTGGCTCAGCGCAATCTCGCGTAGCAATTCCCGACACCGCTCCCCAACGTCGCCGCTCAGAACAGAAAACCGATATTTCGTAATTCACACAATATGATACTTGCAGTCCCATACCGTATGGCTGCCACTCTTGAAGCTCTGCATCCCCCATTATACGAACTATCCCAGCCGGCTAAAGCCGGGGGGTTTACGGATCCCAGACAGGAGACTCTAAAAAAGAAGGAGGCCATGGGCGGCCCCTATGAAATTCGTGAGAAAATCATCAAGCTTGTGCTCAATTCGCTTTACGGCAAATTCGCGCAAGCTGTTGGCGAGCGCGGCAAGACGCCACGCGACGCCAATCCATATTACGCAGCGGCCATTACTGCGAATTGTCGGCGGAGATTGATGGAGGCCGCCCTGCTAAATCCTCACGAGATAGTTTTCTTTGCAACCGACGGAATTGTTTCGACCGGCGAATTGGTCGGATTGGCGCGCGTCAAGCACGTGGGGCAAGAAGAAATCAATTTAGGCGATTGGGAATATGGCGAGGGAGACGGTGGAGTGTTCGTCATGTCGGGGGTTTATTCCTACGGAAAAATTGAGCGAGATAAAAATGGCGACCGCATGATCAAGCCCCTCACGAAAACACGCGGAGCGGACGCGAAGCGATATGTCAGAGACGTGGAAACGAGCAAGTGGCTCGTTGCCGAGACGATTTCCGCATGGAAAAGAGAATTCGATTCGCAGCATCCGCCTGCAATTGAGGCCCCCTATTCCACCTATGTCACCGCCGGTAGCGCGTTCGTTTCGGAACACCGATGGCCGCTAGCCGGGCGTTGGTCGCCGAAGGCCAAGAGCGATCCGGGCGCAAAGCATCGCCTCATTCAAGTTCATGAACCCGGATCGAAACGCCGACTTATTGACGATCCGTTGGACTGGGCAACGTTTTACAAGAAGGGCGTTGAGTGGCCCAAGGACGAACCGCCACCCATCGAATGGCCCGCTCGCCGTTGTAGCCAACTCATTCGCACGGTCGCGGCGACGAACGACGACAAAGCACTTGTCACGGCCACGTATGCCGCATTGGCTTGACGAAGATATCGAGGCCGAGACGCTATCGGCGGAAGAACAAATGGATATCCAATCCGGCTTTGATTGAGCCCGAATTAATTTGATTGCAATTCGCAATTAGAGGTTTCTAATGGGCGAGCCGGGAGCGACGTTGGCGCGTCGCTCCCGGCTCTTGACCGTCACGTTGTTCACCAACGCGAGGCCCGAAATGATGTTATCCGATTTGCCGCGCGCAGCGGCAAGCGCGAATTCGCGCCCAATTGCATCCGCCGGGGAATTCAAAAAAGCGCTGGGGCACAAATTCCTCGTACGACCCGATACCCTATGAACACGTTTTGAGCACGCTTGCGAGGCGCGACCAAACGAACGGGCGCACGCCTTTCACGACGCTTGGCGAGACTATGCGTCGAAGGCAGCGCGGCCCTACGCTTGGCAGACATTTGCCCTCTACGTGCGTCGGCACGCGACAGAGACTGGCGTCGGTTCCCTCGAATGCGGAAAGGTCGCGCTGACGGAGTGGCAGGCTGGCGCGCCCGCATCGCCGCGCGTGCTCGTGTTGGGGCCGCGAGCGGCACTTCGCGTCCGCGGCGGCGGGTTGGAAATCGAGCACGGGCCACACGCCGAGCGCGTATCACTCCGCATTGATGTTGATGCGGCTGCGAAACCCCAAGCGCTGCTTTTCGACAGCCACGGGGAATTCATGACCGGGGAGGCGCTGCGGTGGTGCGCCCGGTATTCAGTCGATCTGCTATGGCCGAATGGGCCGGGGCGGCTCATTACGATGATTGAGACTGAAGCAGAGGCTCATGAGGGCAGGCTGACGACCGGAAAGCCGGGAGCAGCGCGCGGGGCGATCATGCGCGATGTGGACGCCAGCGTTATGCACGCGCAATGTCTGGCGACCGCCAGCAAAAGCAAATCCCTCGCAATCGCCGTCGAGATCGTCCGGGCTAAAATCTTAGCCCAGGCGCGGGCCGCATCCCTCGCAATCGGCTGCGGCGCTCATAGCGACGTTGTTCGATGGGCAGACGGGCTTAAAGCCGTCCGCAGCCCCAACGACGTTCTATTGATTGAAGGCCATGCGGCGGCAGACTACTGGCGGGTATTTCGCGATGTCGGATTGCGCGAGCGCAAAGGCGGAAATCTGCCCCGCACTTGGATGCGCTTTCCGCCGCGTTCGGCTGGCCGGCCGGCATTTCATGAGGGCGTGGGCGAAGCGCCTTCAAAATCGTCGCCTCAGCACGCCTCGCATCCAATCAATGCGATGCTGAATTATGCCTACGTGGTAGAGGCAGGTCGGCTCGCGAGAGCGTTGACGGCGAGAGGTCTAATCCTGCCACTGGGCTTCCTGCACAAACCGAAACAAGGGCGCAATTCGCTCGTTTGGGATGCAATCGAACCAATACGGCCGGCTATTGATGCGCGGGTATTCGCCTTCGCAAAGGAGCGTGAATTTGGGCGCTCAGATTTCCCGCAAGCGGGCTAAACGTCTTTCGCCTTTCGCGCGGAATTGACGCAATTGATGCTGCATTGCGTGATGCTCCCGAGAAGGCGACGTTGACGAAGCAGCGGATTGGATGGCGCGGCTGATCGCAAGGATTGGAGGAAGAAGCGGGTAGATGACCGCGGTTCGGCATTTGGTCATTGCTAGTCGGGCAATCTTGATTAGCTCAAATCCGGCACTCGGCACTCCAAAGCAATGTCGTGTTTTGGCGATTTGGGAAACTAGGCTGGCGCTCTCGCCCACTCTCTCCAACCGGCCGAAACTCATGATTTTCGATATCTCGAAACCAAAACCGCCTACCCAATTCGAGAGGCGTCAATTGAGAATGAGTCTCGAGAGGCCGCTTCGCTGGTTTGAACGAAAGTCTACAACTCTAAAAATCCCGGAGAGTGTCTGAACCGCGCCGGATTTGCCGGAGGCTCCAACTCTTGAGAGGATGGAGCCATGACGAGCAAGACGACGAACAAATTCTCCTCGGAACTGCGGGATCGTGCGGTTCGGATGGTGCTGGAGCATGAGGCCGAGCACGCCTCGCGCTGGGCGGCGTTGTCGTCGATTTCCGCGAAGATCGGCTGCACGCCCGAGACGCTACGGCTTTGGATGAAGCGGGCCGAGCGTGGCGGCGGAGCCGGCTCCGCCGCCACGCTCGGCCCGCTAGGCGACATGACAGAGCGGTTGAAGGCGCTCGAGCGCGAGAACCGCGAGCTGCGGCAAGCCAACGAGATTCTTCGCAAGGCTTCCGCTTATTTTGCCCAGGCGGAGCTCGACCGCCGGTTCAAACCATGATCGCCTTCATCGACGATCATCGCGAGGTTTACGGGGTCGAGCCGATCTGCCGGGTTCTGCCGATCGCCCCGTCGACCTACCACGCGCATGTCGCTCGTCAGCGCGATCCGGACAAAGCTCCGGCTCGCGTTCGGCGCGACGCTTGTTTGCGCGGTCGAGATCCAGCGGGTCTTCGACGACAATTTCCACGTCTATGGCGTTCGTAAAGTCTGGCGGCAATTGAAGCGGGAGGGCGAGGACGTGGCGCGATGCACGGTGGCGCGATTGATGCGGGACATGGGTTTGCAAGGCGCGGTTCGCGGCAAGCCGGCCAAGACGACGGTCAGCGACCGCTCGACCCCTTGTCCGCTCGACAAGGTGAACCGCCAGTTCCAGGCGCCCAGACCGAACGCGCTGTGGGTCTCGGACTTCACTTATGTCGCCACGTGGCAAGGCTTCGTCTACGTCGCCTTCGTCATCGACACTTTCGCGCGGCGGATCGTGGGTTGGCGCGCCTCGCGCACCGCCCACGCCGGTTTCGTGCTCGACGCCCTGGAGCAAGCGCTGCACGATCGTCGACCGATCCGAGGCGGCGGCCTCGTTCACCACAGCGATCGAGGCGCGCAATATGTGTCGATCAAATACACCGAACGGTTGATCGAGGCCGGCCTGGAGCCTTCGGTCGGCAGCGTCGGCGACAGCTACGACAACGCCCTCGCCGAAACGATCAACGGCCTCTACAAAGCCGAGGTCATCCATCGGCGCGGGCCCTGGCGCAACTTCGAGGCCGTCGAGTTCGCCACCTTGGAATGGGTCGACTGGTTCAACAACCGAAGGCTGCTCGAACCGATCGGAAACATCCCTCCCGCCGAGGCTGAAGCGCGCTACTATGCTCAAAATCGAGAGCACACGATGGCCGCGTGACTCAAACAAATCAGCCTCCGACAAACCCGGGGCAGTTCAGGAGAATTGTCCGATTTCCGCATGAGATTGACCCAGCAGTTCCATAAGGATCTGACCCGATCGCCGTACTCTTCACGATCAGCTTTGCCGATATCCTGGATGTCGGTACAGGGCCAACGCGAAGTGGAAAATTGGGTCAAACAGTGACGGAATTCAAGACGGACGCTCCTAGCCCTGAATGCTCACAAAATCAAGAGCCGGCGGTTTTTCGTCCGACGCTTATCCGGTCGAAGCTGATCGAATTGCGATTTTCTGTCCAAGACGTTGAGGTTGTTCGTTAAGGACATCGTCGACGAACGGCTTGGCGTGGACGACCGTCTCGCCAAAATAACCGCGACCGCGGTCGTCGACGTTGCTGGCGGTTAGCTGTCGGTAAATATATGATGTTGGGCCTGAGTGCGCTTCTACGCAAACGTTCGCCAATTGATCGACGATGACCAAGAACACGAGCAGGGGATGATTTTACCCAGACAACAAAGAAAAAGCTGGAAAGACAGGCGCCAGTCATTGTTCGAACCCGGGCTGCCGCCGCCTGACAAGCGGCGCCACGTCGGACGGCACAGGCGAAATCCGGATTGGCGAAGCCGCTCATATCTGCGCGGCTGCACCGGGCGGCGTGCGCTTCGATATCAACATGACGCCAGACCAACCGAAAGAGCGCCGACAACGGCATATGGCTCCGCGACGTTCACGCGCGCGCCGTCGATTAGAAGACTCGATATTTACAGTCGAAGAGCTACGCGAATGGAAACGGCGTACGGACGAAGACCTGGCGCAGCATAGTTCACACCGAGCCCTTCGGGCCGAGCATTCGAGAGCCCACGCCAGATGAACTTAAAGGTCGGCTTCGTACAGCTGCGGCCGACGATCTGGATGTTTTGCGGCGCACCGCCAAATGGCCCAAGACCGCGGTGCAGCTTACGTAAAAGTTCATCACATTGACTGACCGCTGAACGCAGAGGCGCTCTCTGCGGCCCTCTTTGCATTCTCAGATGACCTCATTCTCGTTGCCGCGCCCGGGACGGGAAAGACCGCGCTGCTTTTTCAAGTGGCCGAGAGCCTGCTCGCGCGCGACAATGGAGTTCCGGTGTTCGTGCCGCTTGGCGAATGGGCGCTCGACGGTTTTGGGCTTCTCGCCTCGATCCTCAATGTCCGTCGTTCCGGGTACTTCCGAATCCGACTTCCGAAACGTCGCGGCAAAGCGTGGCATTGTTCCTGCTCGATGGGTGGAACGAGCTGGACGCTCAAGCGCGAGAACGGGCTCGGGTGGAGCTTTCCCGCCTTAGCGCGGAGCTGCCGGAGCTCGGTCTCTACATTTCGACGCGTAAGGAGGCTCTCGACTTTCCTTTTGCCGGACACGCATCGATCTCATGCCGCTGAGCGATGGCCAACAAATGGCATTGTTGCGCCATGCGCGGCAACGGCGGTGAAAAGCTTATCGACGACGCCCGGCGTACGGCAGGCATCGTGTATTTGGTTGCCGTTCCGCTTTACCTGACTGCGCTCCTTTCGTTGCCCGGCGGTGCTCCATTTCCGGAGACAAAGGCGGAAGCGCTACGGCGGTTCGTCGGTGCCCAGGAGCGCGATCTCGGTCTTGCGGCCGGGCTAAAGGGACACTGCCGCCGGGTTCCACAGCGATTACCTCGAAGCTCTCGCCGTCTTCGCGACTTCCGCCTCAAACACCTCCATATCCGACAGCAACGCGCGGAAGGCGGTCAACGAGACGGCCCGACCATCGTTAAGTGACGGCCAGCTCTCGTATGCTTCAGCGCAACCGGCAACGAGCTGCTCCAGCCCACTCGTAGGCCGCCATCTTCTCGATACTCATCAGAATGCCCAGCTATTCCTTCCAACATCAGCAGTTTCAAGAAGGGTATGCCTCCCACAAAGTTGAGGCCTTTATGCTTCAAGCCTCCGTCGACCCTGAGCGGCCCGAGCGCAGTTCAAGTCCAAAATCTTACCGGTGCATCCGTGGACGGAAGCGATCCTCTTTGCGGCGGAACGCACCGCACGCGGTGGCCCCGTCGATAAGTCGGCTTGCGGAGCGGCCATACTCTGGCTTTCGACGTCGATCCCCTTCTGGCTGCCGAAATGATCTTTCGCGTGACCGAAGATGTCTGGCTGGCGATCAGCGCCTGGCGATTCATGATCGGATAAGGCGTTGGCATACGCCCGGAAAGTTGGATCGCGCCGTGCGTTTATGATGACCTCGGGTCGGTCCGACTTTGTCGGATTGCTCTGGCCGTTGCTGGCGAATGATGACGATCAAGTGCATCTTGCCACCCTGCGCGCGGGGGGTCGTTTTGAGAACATCGGTCCTGCGGAGTGACGCCGAGCATCGCATCGCCGGTCTCTCTTTTGAACTTGTAAGACTTTCTTACAGGAGATCGCGATGTATGGTGGGATCGACGGTCTCGATCTTGCAACCACGGTACGCAAGAAAGACGGCAGCTCCGACTTGAAGGCGCTGATCTCGTCGAGTCACTGTGGTTTCGAGGAGCGAACCGCCAGATCGTCGATCTGCTTCGTAGCGCGGACGACGCGACGAATGATTGCCTCGCAGCGAACGGGCACATCGATGCGCTGCCCGACAACAAATTGCACGGCAGACTTGAGGCCGCGCGCGCGAGACTGATCGCGTCGGGCAAGACCGCCTACGAACGGCTCCTGGCTATCCTAAGCGGTGACTGGCAAAATCACGCGGCGTCAGAAGTCGCCGGTCTCATCGTCGAGTTGGAACTCACAGGCAAGGACACCGGCGCGCGCAATGTCCTATACGAGCTGCGTCAACAAAATCCGGATGTTCTCGCCGAGGGCTTGCTTCGCCGTTTACGGGAAGGTCATCCGTTGTTCTACGGAGCGGACGATCTACTGGCCTCCTTAAGTCTTTGTATCGAAGACGAAGCTATGCTGCGGATCGCGCTGACCAACTCCGGCCGCTTTGACGACCGTGCGGACGCCGCGGCCTCTACTCTGGGCCCGCAGGCCGTTGGTCGGATGATCGACGTCTATCTCACACAGGTAGTGGCAGCGCCGGCTCCCGGGAGACCGTTCGATCAAGTCGCCGCCGACCGTCGATGGGCGTTGCGCGCGCGGATCGGACACACGCCGGGTCTAGCCTTGTCGCAGCAGTGGAAACCCGCTCATCAAGGGCCACGACCGGAGAAATCGCTGGCCTCGCGGACCTTCTGACCCGTGATACCATGGGCAATCCTGAACGCGCTCGGCCTCTCGACAAGGATGGCTTCGAAAGGATCGGACTTCTAATCCAAGATTGGGGGGAGCGGCTTCTTCGGTCGGAGGAAGCAACTCAACAGGAAATCTTGCATCGTCACTCTCGCAAGCCACACGCCATCTTCCATCGTTGTTGCCAATTCTCGGCCGGTTCTCGAGGACAATGTCCGCAGTTATCAAGGCTTTCGGAAAGCGGCTCATGAAAGCGAGCTACGCGATCGGCGCGCGGTGGAAGAAGGGCAACGTTCTTACGCGCACGAGTATCTGCGCGCGTTTAGTGCGGTGAAGTCACCGAAGACCGTCGAAGTGCTGGAACCCTATCTCATCGACGAAGACTTCGGGGAGATGGCCGCCGGGGTCTTGAGCGCGCTTTGGTTTGAGACGAACGAGCCTCCGGAGGAAAAGCGCCTTTGGTCCGGCGTCCAGTTCCCGCACCGGAGCCCGACGCGCCGCCCACACGTCAAATCCAGCCGATCAGTTGCCCGGAAGCCGACAAGATTTTTGCGGCGATCGAAACACTTCTTGCACTGGATCGCACCGAGAAACGCGTACGGGCTGCCGTCGCGCTCGGAATCATTCGGTGCGCGTTTGCCGCATGGCGAGCGCCGAGAAACGATCGAAGCCCTCCTTCGGCTTGCGCCGCGGGATGCGCGCGCAAGCTTGCTTTATCGCTCGTGCTTTCTGGCGAGGAGATCGACATCAAATGGGTCTCGGCCGGGGTCGATGAAACGCTCGAGGTGGCAAAGACGAAAAAGTGGATCTTAAGCGAAAGCGATGGTACTGGCTTGAAGAATCTGGCTGCGCCTCCTCCCTACGCCGCATCGATATCGGAGCTCCCCGCGATCGTTGGTTCAATACCTAGGTCGCAATCCCGACATGCTTGACGACTTGGTTCGTGGGCTCGGTGACACCCCTTCCGTCGACGCCGAAGACGTCCTCTTCACTCTCGCTGAATGCGATCCACGGTTCTATTCTGATTACCATTGGCGGTCCGCGGCGCTGCAGCTAGGAACCCTTTCATCCACTCGCCGTCTTATCGACCTCGCGGCGAGCGGAGCTCTCAGGGACAAACAATCAAGCGACGTGCGATGGCGTCACGAATTGTCAGCATTGATATCCGATCAGACCGGAAATGCGGGGCTATGTTCGAGAGCTGCTGAGGGACGGACCTACGACTGAGCCGCTTTTGCTGCTCGCGCATGCGGTTGCCGAGAATGCCGACGCGGACAACTGTTGCTGATCGAGCTGGAAATCAAAACTAACCGCCCATTCGCGAACTGGCGATCGATAGAAAGTGTCGCGACCGAGCGGGTCGCGTCCAAGGATTGGCACGGAGCATTCAATATCGTGCCCGTCGCAGTGACGGACCTTCGGCGTAAATTGCTGGTCCTGGCGGGTGAGGGAGATACCGCCAACCCTGCGGCAACGTGCCTCACAGCGATCGACAAGTTGCGGGACGAGTATGGCGCGCCGGAGAGCGAGCCCCGGCACCCCAATCTCGGCTCGGGGCGGCCATGGCCAATCTTGAGGCCCGCCAATTAATGGACAGCTGTTGACTTCGCGTGGAAAATGCTCGCCTGAGCACTGCGAATGATCACCCGCGCCAACGAACCTCGCGGTTCTCAGTTGAAGGGAACCGCATCAAAATTAATAGTCACGTTTGAGCGGCGTCCCTCTGGAGGATTTACAGCGGGGCTATTGCTGATCGCCGACTGCGGGACATGAAACAAGGGGCGGGTATCCCGACCGTGTTTTACCGCGCGGAATTCAAGGAATCTGGGACACGGTGGTTGGCACAGAATATCGTAACTATTACGAGATGGCGCGCCCGAAAGGATTCGAACCTGCTGGCCTTTGCCTTCGGAGGACAACGCTTCACGTCACGGTGATTGAGGCCATGAAAGCATAAGCCGCTCGACTTCGGTCCGAAGGCTTACCTTGTGATACGAACGCAGCCGTCCGTAGCCGATCTACGCTAAAGACGGTCCCAAATGAGCGGCGTTAGCTTACCATGTGCTTGATCAGACTTCTGATGCAAGTGCGAGGAATTCGGTCCTCAACTCGAGCCTCGGCGAGGTTGGAGAACAAACGCCAAATCAGCCAATTAAAGACTGGCTTTTGTCTGCAAACAGAGCGTTCATGTAGCCGGCCGCCGGCGGTGAAACCTGCGGCCAGCCCAGCCTCGGAGATCGCTTCGATCCGGGGCTCGCGTCAGTGACGGGGCCGGATTGGCCGGACCCGTTGCAACGCGAAGGGTTCGAACATGTCCATCAAACTCAGCGACAACCCAAACTGCTCTGCTCCGCGCAGCGTCTCAGCGCGACGATCGATATCTGACCCTGCCCACGGGAGGCAAGCTGGCCCAGGCTCGAAAGGCCGCCGCTAAGCTCATCGAGGCTGGCCTCGTCAGGGAGGTGAAGGCGAAGGGCGAGCTCCGGTCTGGCGGCGAGACGATGAGGCGGGCTACGATTATTCGCTCAAGCTGACCGCTGCCGGGCTAAAGGCGATCGCAGCGCGACGTCGGCGGAGTGGGACGAGACCGGCGCAAAGCGGCACAGGCGAGCGACACGATTGCGGCAGCGACGGCTGCTCTCCTGCGAGAGCCGGACTAGCAGACAGTGAGCCGCGGGTCGAACGAGGTCTGCCCAGCGACTGTCGACAGCCGGTCTCTCCGCGCGTCGGCACCAAGATTGCCGAGGTCATCGCGATGCTCGGTCGAGCGGAGGGAGCGACGATCGACGAACTCGTCGCGGCGATGGGTTGGCTGCCGCACACGACGCGCGCGGCGCTGACCGGCTTGCGCAAGCGCGGCTATGAGCTGACCTCGGATCGATCCGATCGGACGCGAGGCTCGATCTATCGGATCGTGAGCGGCAGGCGTCGTCGTTCGGCGATGCCAGCCGAACGTTCGATCGGCGCAGAAGCCGTCGCATGGCGCCGCAGTCGCGGATGCCGAAACCGCCAAACGATCCGGCTCCTGCTGCGCGTAAGCGGCGGCGCTCGAGGGCGACGCCCGCGGCCGATGCGCGCAGTCCCACGAGGCGCCGTGAGATGGCCGCTCGCGGACGACGAAACAGCCCGGGCGGGGCGTCTGCCTCGCCCAGCGCGGTTCTTGACTATCGGCTCGAAGTCGGCAGGCTCGTCACGAGCCTGCCGATCTCGATAAGTCGCAGTTGCTGCTGCGATGGCGAAATCACCTGGGCGGAACCGCTCCCGCCCATCTGCCCGGCTGGCTGCTGGCGCGCGTGCTCGCTTTTCGTCTTCAGGCGCAGGCGTTCGGCGATGTCAGCGCCGCGACGTTGCGCAAGATTCAGCGCGGCGCGGAGGGCGGGACCGATTCGGCGGCCGTCAGCCGTTTGCGAACCGGGCGCCGGCGACGCGCGAGGGCGCCGACCTCAGGCCCGGCGCGATGCTGGCGCGGGAATGGCGGGGCAAGCTCGAGCGGGTGACCGTGCTCGAGGAAGGCTTCGCCTGGAACGGCAAGACCTTTGGCAGCCTGTCGCAGGTCGCCAAGGCGATCACCGGCACAAGCTGGAACGGCCATCGCTTCTTCGGCTTGCGATCGGGTCCGCCCGCGACGAGCAAGTCTAGGCGATCGGGCGGCCGGGCAGGAAGGCGCCACCGTCGGCTCGCGCCGCATTCGGAGGCGGCGCCGTGAAGGCGGCGGCGACCCGCAAGGCGAGCGCTCCGATGCGCGATCTACACCCGCGTCTCCTCCGACAGCGGCCTCGAGCAGGAGTTCAATTCGCTCGATAACCAGCGCGAGGCCTCCGAAGCCTATATCAAGAGCCAGGCCCATGAAGGCTGGAAGCTGATCCGGGACCGCTACGACGATGGCGGCTTCTCGGGCGGCTCGATGGAGCGGCCGGCGCTGCAGAAGCTGCTCGAGGACGTCCGGCGAGGGCCGGATCGACGTCATCGTCGTCTACAAGGTCGATCGCCTGACCCGCTCGCTCGCCGACTTCGCCAAGCTCGTCGAACTGTTCGACGAGCACGACGTCTCGTTCGTCTCGGTGACCCAGGCCTTCAACACGACGACCAGCATGGGCAGGCTGACCCTCAACGTGCTGCTGTCGTTCGCCCAGTTCGAGCGCGAGGTCACGGGCGAGCGCATCCGCGACAAGATCGCGGCGTCGAAGAAGAAGGGCATCTGGATGGGCGGCGTCGTCCCGCTCGGCTATCGGGTCGAGAACCGGGCGCTGCACGTCGTCGAAGAGCACGCCGAGTTGGTGCGGACGATCTTCCGCCGCTACCTTGACCCTGGGCTCGGTCGTTCGGCTCAAGGCGGCGTTCGATGCCGAGAACGTCCGCCTGCCGATCCGCATCGATGGCGCGGGCAAGGCAAACCGGCGGCGGCCTCATCAGCCGCGGGCATCTCTACAAGATCCTGTCGAACCCGATCTACATCGGCCGGCTCGCCCACAAGGGCCGGGTCTACGAGGGCCAGCATGCGGCGATCGTCGATCAGGACGTCTGGGATCAGACGCAGGCCCTGCTCGCCGCCCAAGCTCATCGGAAGGACCGCCCTTCTCGTTCGTCGGATGCCTTGCTCGCCGGAAAGCTCTATGACGATCGCGGCAACCGGATGAGCCCGAGCGAAGCCGCCAAAGGGGCCAAGCGCTGGCGGTACTACATCTCGCAGGCGATCCTGCAGGGGCGCAAGCAGGATGCTGGCTCGGTGGCGCGCGTTTCGGCTGCGCAGATCGAAGCCAAGGTTTTGGAAGCCGTCAGGAGTGCGATGGGCGAGCAGCCGACTTGGCCGCCGAAGCCATTCGCGAAGCTCTGGACAAGATCACGATCGGTCAGAGCGGCCTCGACATCCGATGGAACGATCCGCGCGCGCCGGACGGATCGACTCGAACGATCTCAGTTCCCTGGTCGCCGACGCCGACCCAAAGGCGGCGCGAGATCATCCAGGGCGACGGAGCGATCGCGAACCGATCTTCGGCCGATGCGGCTGGAGACGCGCCGAGCCTTCATGGCCGCCTACGGGAAGGCGCGGGCGTGGCTCGATCGTCTCGTCGCCGATCCGGCTCTCACCGATCGCAACGCTTGCAGCTGCGAGGGACCGAACGGAACGCTCGATCCGTCAGACGCTGTCGCTCGCCTTCCTGGACCCGCCCTCGTCGAAGCGGCGATCGAGGGACGGCTGCCGCGCGGCTTCGGGCTGAAGCGACTGATGGACCTGCCGCCGCTCTGGCCGGAACAATGGGTCGCCCTCGGACTTGAGGCCCCAGCGCGCGGCTGACGACTCGTCGATCGTCGGCGCGCCAAGTCCGAAATGGCTCGAAGGTACTGCGTGACGTGCGCGACCAAATCGCCTCGCTTTGATCCGCAAACCATCGCGCCGGGAAACGGAATTTTCGCCGGCAGAGACTGGCGCGCGAAAAGGGCCCGCAAGCCGCGCAAATCGCGGCGCAAAAGTCTCCGCAGACGCCGACTGCGCCTGCTAACCCTCGGGAATGTCGGGCTACTTCTCCGTCGGGGAAACCACCGCCGCTAGCGCGGACTGCCTGGTGGAGCTGAGGGGATTCGAACCCCTGACCTCTGCAGTGCGATTGCAGCGCTCTCCCATCTGAGCTACAGCCCCGGCGGGCGGCTGTTTACGGGATCGGGGTCGCGCCTGTCAACGAGGGAAATGGTCCGCCAAGTGCGGGGCGTTCCCCAAAAATCCGGGAAAAAGGAGCGTACATGCGCGCCGTATTCGAGATCGTGCTTTACGCGCTCGAACTCTACAAATTCGTCATCATAGCCTCCGCGATCATGTCCTGGCTCGTCGCCTTCCAGGTCGTCAATCTGCGCAACGACGTCGTGCGCTCGGTGTGGAACACGCTGGGCTCGCTGACCGAACCGGCGCTGCGGCCGATCCGCCGCTACCTGCCCAATACCGGCGGCATCGACATTTCGCCGGTCATCGTGTTCCTCCTGATCCTGCTCGTGCAGCGCATCATCGAGCTCTACATCCTGCCGAACGTGTTCTGACCGTGCCGCGCGCCTCCAAGACGGCAAGCGGCCGTTTCTTCGAGGATTTTCGCCTCGGCGAGACGCTGACCCACGCAACGCCGCGCACGCTTGGCGCCGGCGACGCCTCGCTCTATTCGGCGCTCTACGGAACGCGCTTCGCCGTGCAGAGCTCCGCGCCCTTCGCTCACGCGGTCGGCTACACGGACGCGCCGATCGACGACCTGCTGGCCTTCCATGTCGTGTTCGGCAAGTCCGTGCCCGACGTCTCGCTCAACGCAATCGCCAACCTCGGCTACGCCGACGGCCGCTTCCTCAAACCCGTCTACCCCGGCGACACCTTGAGCGCGGTCTCCGAGGTAATCGGCCTCAAGGAGAACTCCAACCGGCAGAGCGGCGTCGTCTATGTCCGCACCCGCGGCGCCAACGCGCGAGACGAGACGGTTCTGGAATACGTGCGCTGGGTGATGGTCAGGAAGCGCGACGCGGCGGCGGAAATCCGCGAATCGCACGTTCCCGCCCTGCCCGATTCGGTCGCGCCCGAGGCGCTCGGCGCCGGCTGCCCGATCTTCGACCGCAAAACCTATGACGCCGCGCTCGCCGGCTCGCCGCATCGCTGGGGCGATTACGAGACCGGCGAGCGTATCGACCATGTCGACGGCGTCACCGTCGAAGAGGCCGAGCACATGATCGCGACCCGCCTCTACCAGAACACCGCAAAAGTGCATTTCAACCAGCTGAGCGAAGGCCAGGGCCGCTTCGGCCGCCGGCTCATCTATGGCGGCCATGTCATCTCGCTCGCCCGCGCGCTGAGCTTCAACGGCCTCGCCAACGCCTTTCACATCGCCGCCATCAACGCCGGCCGCCACGTCGCGCCCTTGTTCGCCGGCGACACGGTCCACGCCTGGAGCGAGGTCCTCGACACAGCCGCCCTGCCCGGCCGCGCCGATGTCGGCGCGCTGCGCCTGCGCCTCGTCGCGACCAGGAACCAGCCTTGCGCCGCCTTCCCGTACAAGACGGCGGACGGCTACGAGCCGAGCGTCGTGCTCGACTTCGACTACTGGGCGCTCATGCCCCGCTAGGAGGGAGCCGATGCGCCTGCCCGCCGACGCCGCGCTGATCGTCATCGACGCGCAACGCGCGATCGACGACCCCGCCTACGGGCCGCGCAACAATTTTGGCGCGAACGCCGCGATCGGCCGGCTCATCGCCGCCTGGCGGGCCGAAAACCTGCCGATCGCGCATGTGCGCCACGATTCGGTCGAGCCGCGCTCTCCCTACCGGCCGGGCGCGCCGGGCCATGCCTGGCTCGCCGAAGCCGAGCCGCTGCCGGGCGAACCCGTCATTCCCAAAACCACGCCGGACGCCTTCGCCGATGGCGCGCTCGAAGCCCTGCTCGACGGCCTCGGCGCGACGACGCTGGTCGTCTGCGGCTTCGTCACCCCCAACTCGGTCGAGACCTCCGTGCGCGCCGCGGCGTCGCTGGGGTATCGGACCTTCGTCGTGGCCGACGCCTGCGCCGCGGTCGACGCGGCGGACATCCGCGGCCGCCGCTGGCCGGCCGAGGATGTCC
Source organism: uncultured Pseudomonadota bacterium (assembly GCA_963710855.1). Lineage (GTDB taxonomy): Bacteria > Pseudomonadota > Alphaproteobacteria > Rhizobiales > Beijerinckiaceae > Roseiarcus. The sequence continues at coordinate 24,525 of CAVQBX010000032.1, forward strand.
ATGCCCTGAGCCTCGGGCACATGGCGCGCGAGTTCGCCGAAGTCGTCACCCTCGAAGCTGCCCTCGAGGCGGCCGCGGCCGCGAAATTGAGGCAGAGATGGAAGGCGGAAAGGTCGGCGGAGGCGGCGCGCGGCCAGAGCTCAGGGAATGGGAAGTAACGGCGGTTAAGCGTCCGTTAAGAGCCGTTAAGCGTCCGTTAAACGGCGGTTAAGAGCCGTTTAGCGTCCGTTAAAAGCCGCTAAAAGCCGCTTAATTTGCGACACAAGCTAGATATTTCAAAGGGTTACTCCAAAATTCGAGGCTTGAAAAAAATCCCAGCGGCAGAAAGCGCTCGCAGAGGCTGCTTCGCAAAAAGGATGGGACCAGTATACCGGCCATGGCTTTCGCCCGTTCGGAAAAACATGGTTCTCTTATACCATAAATATGGATATTCTGCAAGGGATATGTTGCATTTTTCCTTTTATCAGGGGCAACTCGCCCAATCGCTCAATGCCCTTCGTGTTGCAGACGGCCCTAAAGCGATATGTCAATCTATTCGTATTTATACAAATTGGTATTTATTGACATTGGTATAATTACGTGCGAAAGTAATTCGCCAAACCGGGAGTTATCCCTATGACACACAACCTTCATCATCGGCTGGAAGAGCGGGCGGAACTCAAGCAGCGGCTCATAGGCGGCGCGAGTATTCTGATGCCCGCGCCACGCCGAATCGGAAAGACTTGGCTGGTTCGTCACCTTGCCAAGGACATGCGCGCGACGGGCTGGACCGTCATTTCGATCGACGTCGAGGGAAAACAAACGGAGGACGCATTCCTCAGGGCATTGTGCGAGGACATCGAAAAGCAAACTGCTCTCGCCAAGCGAATACTAACGCATGTAAAATTGCGCTTCAAACAATTGACCGGCAACACCGAGTTCAACGAATTGCGCGATGCAATCGGCAAGGTCGATGCGCGTCAACTCCTCGACAGTCTGCTCGAGGCTCTCAACGAGCAGTCGGCGCCCGCGCTCATCATCATCGACGAAATCGCCAACTTCGTCCTCGAGCGGGTCCGCGACGATCCAAACGGCGCCCGGTCGCTGCTCTATCATCTGCGCAACCTGCAACAGACTTATAAAAATGTCCGCTGGTTGCTCACCGGTTCGATCGGCCTCGACGCCATCGGCCGCCGTTACGGGCTCCTTGGCGCTTTGCTCCATTACAACTCAATCGACCTTCTACCGTTCACATCCGCGCAGGCGCGATCCTTTCTCGACGAAATGATCGCCGACAAATTAACGGCTCATCCCTTTGCCTGGGGCGATGGCGCCTTCGAGGCGCTGGAAAGCGAATTGGGTTGGCTCGCCCCGTACTATCTTCGCCTCATGGCGCTTGAAATACGGCCCTCCGGACCACCGGCCAAAGCCGAAGCTCCGCCGACAGCGACGTCGCAGGACGTCCAGAGCGCGGTGGAACGGAGTTGTCGCCGACGCGTCGGCGGCACTTCTCGAACTGGGAAGAACACATCGACAGAATTTTCCGGAGGAAGACGGCCGCAAACTGCGCGCCCTTCTCAACGTGCTCTGCGAGAACGCTACGGGCGAGACCGAAGCAACATTGCTCGCGGAGACGGAAATCGCACGCAGTCAGGACGCCGAGAGAGCTGAAGGACCTGCTCCTCCTGTTGCAGACCGACGCAATTCTTCGCCCTCTCCGACAATCGCTGGCGGTTCCGCTCCCCGCTGCTGCGGCCTTTTTGGTTCGAGTATATGCGAGTGAGGAGCGCGCTGCCCGGCATTCCGCTTTACAACCCAGATCGTCTGTCTGATCCGGATTATTCGTGCGCAATTTTGTCGCGCGCGCACGAAACGTTGGCGAAGTGCTGCTCAATGAATTGCGGCGCGACCGTGCGTGACGGCGAAGCGCGGGCCACGCAGATGCTCGTCGGGCAGCGCGGCATGGGCAAGACGAGCCTGCTGCGCCGCGTCGCGATCGGCGTCGCGGCGGAGCCGGGCGTCGCCGCGCGATTCATTCCGCTGCGCTTTCGCGAGGAACAATACAACGTCATTTCGCTCGACGAGTTCTGGCGCAATTGCGCCGAGTCGCTCGCCGAATGGTGCGAGGCGCATGTGCCGTCCGACTTCGCGGCGCGCGTTCGACCGCGCGGTCGGCCACGCCTGAATGGCGCGACGCGGAGACGGCGCGAGCGCGTTCCTTGCCGAAATGGCGCAGGCGAACGGCGCGCGCGCTGCTGCTGGTCGACAATCTCGATCTCATCCTCGATGCCCTGAAGCCGATCGAAAGCTGGGCGTTGCGCCGCGCGCTGCAAGCGCCGGACGGGCCGATCGCTCTATCGGCGCCGCGACGCATGTGCCGGAGCAGACGCGGCGACCGCAAAGCCGCGTTCTACGAATTTTTCCGCCTGCATGTTCTGGAGCCGCTGAGCGAAAGACGAATTGATCGGTTGCATGCGCGCGCTGGCCGAGGTGCGCGGAGAAACGGGCGAGCCGGTGACGAAGATCCTGGCGCGACGAGCCGGAGCGACTGCGCGCGCTGCATCACTTCACCGGCGGCAACCCGAGCGTGCTCGCGCTGATCTATCGCTTCTGGAACGCGAGGAGAGCGACGAGGCGTTCGCCGATCTCGAAGCGCTGCTCGATCAGGTCACGCCCTACTACAAGGCCCGAGTCGAGGAATATCAGCCAAAACTGCAGCGCGCGGTGATCGACGCCATGGCGCTGAACTGGGACCCGATCGCCTCCCACGACATCGCGGCGGCGACCGCGTCGAAATGACCACGATATCCTCACAACTCGACTCGGCTTCGCAACGATGGCCTGATCGAGGAGGTCGAACTCGCGGGGCGCGGGCCGGTTATCAGATGGTCGAGCGTTTCTTCAACATCTGGTATCTGATGCGCCACGGTACGCGCCGCACGCGGAAATCGTCGTGAGCTGGCTGACCAAGTTCCTCAGTCGCTGTTCTATTCCGCTGACGAACTGCGCCGGATGGCGGCGGAGCTACGCTGAGGCGGGCCGAGGCCGCGAGTCGATCCGAATATTACCTGGAGGCGCTCGCGGCGGCGATCGAACGCTTCGCGAGAGCGATGGACGGCGGCGACGGCCGGAAGTCGCTCGGGACGTCAGAGGTTTGTCGACATCGAAGGACGGCGTGGCAACTGCACGGTCGGACAGAGCCGAGCTAGATAGAGTCGGAAGCGAGGAATTCATTCGCGCTTGGACTGAACCAGCGGATAATTGGAATCGCTGGGCGCTATCGAAGGGCGCCGGCTCGATCGCTCGGACGTCGGAGGATGAAATCGCGGTCTATGACGCGATCAGCTCGCTTCGGCGCGGCGAGCAACTCGCGCTACGCGAGCAAGTCGCGAAGGCGCTCGTCAACAAGGGCTTCGCGCTCGGCGCACTCGGGCGCTCGGAAGGAGGCAATCGCTGGTCTACGACGCGATCGATCGCTCGGTTCGGCGAGGCGAGCGAGCCGGCGTTGCGCGAGCAAGTCGCGAAGGCGCTCGTCAACAAGGGCTTCGCGCTCGGCGCGCTCGGGCCGCACGGAAGAGGCGATCGCGGTCTACGACGAGTCGATCGCGCGGTTCGGCGAGGCGAGCGAGCCGGCGCTTGCGAGAGCAAGTCGCGCATGGCGCTCGTCAACAAGGGCGTCAGCGCTCGGCGACGATCGGGCGCTCGGAAGAGGCGATCGCGGTCTACGACGAGATCGTCGCGCGATTCGGCGGGGCGAGCGAGCCCGCGCTTGCGTGAGCAAGTCGGCGATCGCGCTCGTCGACAAGGGCGTCACGCTCGGGAGATCGGGCCGCGCGGAGGATGCGATCGCGGTCTACGACGAGTCGAGGCTCGATTCGGCGCGGCGAGCGAGCCCGCGCTTGCGCGAGCAAGTCGCCAAGGCGCTCGTCAACAAGGGCGTTGCGCTCGGGAAATTGGGCCGCGCGGAGGAGGCAGATCGCGGTCTACGACGGATTGTCGCTCAGTTTCGGCGCGGCGACCGAGCCCGCGTTCAGCGAGCAAGTCGCGAGGGCGCTCGTCAACAAGGGCGCCACGCTCGGCGCGATCGGGCGCTCGAAGCGAGGAGCAATCGCGGTCTACGACGAGGTCGACGCGCGATTCGGCGCGGCGAGCCAGCCCGCGTTGCGCGAACAAGTCGCCAAGGCGCTCGTCAACAAGGGCGTCGCGCTCGAGCAATTGGGCCGAAGCGAGGACGCGATCGCAGTCTATGATGAAGTAGTCGTGAAATTCGACGCGGCGAGCCGAAGTCGGCGTTGTACGAGCAAGTCGCCTGGGCGCTCGCCAATAAAAGGAGCCGTGCTCGGGCAATTGGGCCGCAGCGAGGACGCAATCGCGGTCTTCGACGAGGTCTTGGCGAAGTTCGGAGCCGTAAACGAGCTGGCGCTCCGCGAGCCCATCGGCAGGGCGCTCGTGCATGAAGGGCGTCGCATTCAGACGATTGCGTCGGAAGCGAGGACGCGCTCGCGGTCTTTCAACAAGTTGTCTCCAGGTTCGAAGTCTTCCGACGGGCCTGAGCGCAGGCTGGTCGCGCGGAAGCGTTCGGCTATATCTGGCCTCGCCTGGACACACGTCCTCGCCGCGCAGATCGACGAAGCCCTGAGCATTCGCTCGAAACTCTCCGCCTTGGACCCAACCGGCCTCGCCCTGCTCGATTCGGCGATCGAGTTGCTGCGCGACAATTTTGGCCTCGCCGTCGATCATCTCGGGCGCGCCTTCGAAACGGGGCTGGAAGAAGAAAAATCTTTGTTTTTCAACGACCTGCTGAATTTGCTGCGCGTCGCGGAAATGCGCGGCTATGGCGAGCGGTTGATCGGGTGGTTCGAGAGTTCCGGATCGGCGGACCGTACGCGCCGGTCCACGCCGCTTTCGTCGCGTTCGTCCGTGGGGAACGGTTTTTACGTGACGTCAATCCGGAAGTGCGCTCGCCCGCGCGAACCCTCTACTACCGGCTCACCGCCCTGCGCCAAAACGCCCCGCCTGCCGAAACGACCCCGAAGGGGAAGCGGGTAACAGGCTCGGCGAAGCCGCGCCACAGCAAGGGTGTCGCGCTCGCCAGAAATGAGACTTGGCGCGTCGCACGGGAAGTATTGTCCTGCCCCGGGTTTCCTTCACGCAGGAAAACACTTAAAAAGCCATGATAATTCTGTGGCCTGAAACCGAAACGCAAGAATTTTGTGTTGAACCGTCGCAAATAAAATGACAGGCGTGAGGATGCGAACACGACTGTTTCGCGAACCATTTCAGCTCCAGGCGCCAAATCCAAACGTCCACCTCAAATCCAATATTCTTAGGGGAAACGATCAATGAGCGGCATCGGGTATGTTTGGGTTGGGCTTGGCGCTGATGACGACTGGGCTGATGCCGCGAATTGGTCGACCCCCGGCTACAGCGGCCCTCCTGCCCCGCTCTATCCCTACGACAATATTCCGCCGAGCAGCGGCCCCTGGACGTTCTATAGCGCCACCATTTCCGACGCCACCGTCACCGGCTCCGGCGGCGCGGATCAGTTGGTGACGACCGATGTCGTGTTCGATGGGACCTTTTCGTTCGGCTATGCCGGCGCCTGGGGGTTCGCGAGCTCGCTCTCCGGGACCCTCGAAGTTTCCGGCGGTTCGGTGACCCAGTCGAGCGACGAAGCTTTGTCGACGGGCGCCACGCTGCAGGTCGATGCGGGCGCGACCTACGCCATCGCATGGGGCACGCTTTCCGGCGGCGCCTTCATCAACAACGGGACGGTGATCGGCGAGTCAACCATCCAGTCCTACATCAACTCGAGCGACTCCGTCGTTTCCGAAGGACAGATTTTCACGCCCTTCACCAACAACGGGACTTTGACGATCGACGCGGGCGATCAGTTTTTGCTCGCGAGCGACAGTTCCAATTCGGCGGCCGGCTCGATCCTCGATGGGACGATCGACGGCGCGGGCACGCTGACCATTGCCGTCAACGTGACGCTCGATCCGACGAGCCTCACGGTCGGCGCGATCGACAATCTCGACATCATCACGCTCGGCGGCGATCTGACCTATGGCGGCGCCCTCACTTCGGACGACACCATCAATCTCGACGACTATTCGCTGACCCTGACCGGGTCCGGCAGCAACTTTGCTCCCTCTTATCTGGGCGCGGGCACGGTCTACGGCGGGACCCTTCTCGTAAAGGGTTCCGCCGAAATCACGGACCTGAACTTCGGTTCGCCAGCCAGCGCGAGCGACCCGCTGCCGAGCCTTTTCGAAGACGCCGGCTCGATCACAGAAACCGTCGGCGGGATCGGCCTCGGCGTCTCGTCCGAATTGCTGATCAATTCCGGCGCGAGCTACACCCTGACCGCAACAGCCAGCCTGTACGCCACGAATACCGGCGCCTCCATCATCAACAACGGGACGCTCACCGACGCCGACGCGACCGACGGAACGAGCACGATCGCCGGGAGCTTCACCAACAACGGAACGCTGCACGTCGACGCCGGCGATACGCTCGAATTGACCTCGGGCGGGGACACGCTCGACGGCGCAATCACGGGCGCCGGAACGCTGGAGCTCTACAAGACGAGCGCCAGTCTCGATCCAACAGCACTCGGCGTCGCCGCGATCACCCTGACGAACGCAGACATCACTCTGCAAGGGAATCGCACCTACGCCGGCGTGCTCACGACGAGCAGCGAGAACGGCGGAACGACCTACATCAACCTCGGCGGCTACAAGCTCACCTTGTCTGGCTCGAACAACGTTTTCGGCTATCAGACGATCCTCGATGGTCCGGGCGACCTCAAGGTGACGGGCGCCGCGCTGCTCCCGGCCAGCTATCTGGGGTTTACGATCAATCCCGGCGCGGAAATTGAAGACGCCGGCCAGATCACAGATGGCGAGAGCTTCATCGTCTCGGGCGGCGAGCTTCTCGTCGATTCCGGCGGGACCTTCGAACTCGACGAGGCCGTCGCGCTGTACAGCGGGGGAAGCCAGTATGCCCTCGGCGCCATCGTCAACAATGGGAAATTCGTCGACGCCAGCGAAGGCGGGACGGCGACGGTCGAGGGGTCTTTCGCCAACAATGGAACGCTGACGATCAATTCCGGAAACTCGCTCAGTCTGGTTGGAGGCAGCGCAACGCTTGGCGGCGCGATTACCGGCGCAGGGACGTTGCTTATCAACGAGGCGACGACGCTGGAGACGACTTCGCTGACGGTCGCGACACTCACCCTCTTCAACGCCTCGACGACCACGCTCGGCGCCGATGTTTCCTACGGCGGCGCCTTCAACTTCGACACCCAACAGGCCGGCGCCTCGCTCGCGCTCGCCGGCCACACGCTGACGCTTTCCGGAGGCGGAACCTTCTACGGCGCGAACAACTGGGGCGGCGGCGAAATTCTCATCACCGGAAGCGCGACTTTCCTCAGCGGCGCGGATAGCGGCCTCGGATTCGGCTCGAGCACGGGTTCGCTGGTCGTAGCGGGACAGGCCGATTTCAACGGATCTGGCCATCTCTACGGCTCCATCACCGTCGATGCCGGCGCCAGCGTGACGATCGCCGGCCAGATCTGGGGCGCCAATGCCGGCGCCGACATCGACTTTGATGGCGCCAACGCGACCCTGACGCTGGGCGATCTCAGCTCAGGCTATGTGTCCGCGTTTTCGATCGCCGGCCTCGGCATCGGCGACACGATCGCGCTCGACGACGTGACGGCGAACGGGGCCTACATCAACGGCTCCAATCAGCTCGTCGTCACCGATGACGGTACGACAGAGGTGACGCTGCAACTCAGCGGTTCGAACAACAATCTCGGCTTCGCGACGATCGCGACGAGTTCGGGCACGGAGCTGATTGCGCTGCCGGACCCGGCGACCGTCGCCGACTATGAATCCTATGTCTCCGACTACGACCAGATCACCGGCGGCTTCGCTGTTTCCGACAGCGCGAGCGCGATCGTCGCCGCGCTGAAGACGCTGGACGCGGATCCGAATATTTCGTCGCTGGATTTTTCGAGCGGCAGCGCCTCGCTGAAGAGCGGCGCGTCGCTGAGCGCTCCCGCCGTCTCGGTCAAGGGAACGGGCACGGCGCTGACGATCGCGGAAGCGCTGAACTATGCCGGAAACCTGACGCTGGGCGCGGGCGCAAGGCGTCACGATCGTCAGCGGCGAGTCCCTGACGCTGTCGGGCGCGAATACGGTCTCGGGCGCGATCGGCGGCGCGGGCGCGCTCGCGCTGACGGGCGGCGATACGACCTTCAAGAGCGGCGCGACGCTGACGGCTTCCTCTTGGAGCCTCTCGGGCGCGGCGACGACGACGCTCGCCGAAGCGCTGGCCTATTCGGGCGCGTTCTCGGCGGGCGGGACGTCGGAAATCTCGCTGACCAGCGGCGCGCTGACCTTGAAGGGCGCGACGACGCTCGACGGCGTCACGGTGACGGCCGCAAGCGCGCACGATCTGACGCTGGATGGCGCGTCATTTGTTTCGGGGCTCGCGATTTCGGGCAAGGCGATCGTCGCCAATCATGCGACGGCGACGCTAAGCGGCGGTTCGATCACGATCGGCGACGGCGTCGCGACCGACAAGGCCGAGTTCCTGAACGTCGCGACCGGTATTCTGGACATTGCCGATGGCAGCGGCGTCGTCGCCGGCGCAGACCCCGCCTCGCTGATCGACAACGCCGGCCTCCTCGAGAAAACCGGCGCCGGCGACAGCACAATCGCGACGGCGGTGACCAACGCCGGCCAGATTCTCGTGTCCGCGGGAACGCTCGATTTCGAAGCCGCCGTCAAGGGGACGGGGACGGACACGGTGTCGGGCGCCGCGACGCTCGAGTTCGACGCAGGCGCCGTCGCCGCGCAGACGATCGATTTTACGGGCGCGGACAGCGTGCTTTACCTCGGCGCCTCGAAAGGTTTTGCGGCGACGCTCTCTGGCTTCGATGCGAGCGGGGGCGGATCAAGCGACGCGATCGAACTGCTCGGCGACTGGACCGAGAAGAGTTTTTCAGAGAATGGGACGGACACCTTGGCGACGCTTACGATGGCGAGCGGAACCACGCATCTGGCGCTCAAATTCGCCGGCGATTATTCGCTAACGAGCTTCAATATCTCTCAATCCGGCGGCGTGACGACGATCGATTGAGCTTCGTCCCGGCGGGCCGGTTGCTCATGCCGCGGGGGCGGTATTGAGCTTCCAGTGGCGGCTCAGCGGGATCATCAGGGTCGCGCCGGCCGCGGCGGCGAGGAAGGCGAAGCTCAGTCCGCCCGCCGCCGCGATCTGACCCCAAACCGCCGCGCCCGCCGTCACGCAGCCGAAGATCGCTGTCAGGAACACCCCGAGCCCACGCCCGCGCACTTCATGGGCGAGCCCGAGTTGAGCCGAGACATAGAGCACGGAGAGGATGATCGTCCACGACATGCCGCAGACGAGCGAGGCGACGGCGGCCAGCACAAACTCGTGGGAAAGGGCGAAGATCACGAGGCCCGCGCTGAGGCCCAGCGTGCCGATCGCGACGGTATCGTCGGGGCTGAGGCGGGCGCGTAAACGGTCGAGCGCGAAGGCGCCCAGAATCGCGCCGACGCTGACGAGGCCGAGCAGTTCGCCGTAATGTTCCGGCCCGCCGTTGCCGAGTCGCGCGGCGATCAGCGGCAGCATGGCGACATAAGCCGCGGCGAAGGGATAGACGGAGACGGTGCGGGCGAGCGTCTGGCGGAAGCCCCGGTCGGAGAAGGCGAGTTTTACGCCGCCGACGATCGCCCCCCGGAGCGTCTCGCCCGAGCGCGGCGCGTCGCCGCCCGGCGGCCGCCACCAGAGCAGCGCGATGACCGAGGTGAGGTCCGCAGCGGCGAACAGCCAGTAGGGCGCCTGCGGACCGAAGTGGAAGATCGCAAAGCCCGCGATCGCCGGCCCGACCGCCCGGCTCACGTTATAGCCGACGCAATTGACCGCGTTGGCCTTCTCGAGGTGGCAGCCGGGCACCAGCATCGGCGTGACCGCCATCCAGGCGGGCGCGCCGAGCGACCAGCTCGCGCCGAGCAGGAACACGATCGACAGCAGCGCGACGGCGCCGACCAGATGGAAATAGATCGCCGTCCCGAAGGCGGCCATCATGATGACGATGAAGATTTCGAGCGCGATCAGGAAGGTGCGCGGCTTGACGAGATCGGCGAGCGCTCCCGCCGGCAAAGTGAACAGGAACATCGGCAGGTTGCTCGCCACCTGCACCAGCGAGACCGCGCGTGGGTCGGGATTGATGGTCGTCATCAGCCACGACGAGGCGGCGTCGGAAATCGCGATTCCGGTCAGCGACAGCGAGGTCGCCGCCCAGATGACGGCAAATTCGGGGTGCGAGAACGGTCCCCTTGTCTGCGCTGTGGAAAGCGCAATGTCCGCCATGCCTTGACCCTCTGGCTTGCCCGCCGGGGCGCTCTTATCCCCTAAATCCGTCGCGCCGGCAAAAGGTTCTGTTACGGTCTGCAAGGGTTATGGTTAGCGCCTAACCCGCCCAGCCGACGACGGCCTTCACTTCCAGATAGTCACGAATTCCGAAATCCGCATATTCGCGGCCGTTGCCGGATTGCTTGAAGCCGCCGAACGGGGCGCGAATGTCCCAGGCGGGGTAGTTGATGTTGACCGTGCCGGTGCGGAGCCGCGACGCCACTTTTCGCGCATGCTCGATGTCTTGCGAGCAGATGTAGGAGGCGAGGCCGTAGGGCGTGTCGTTGGCGATCTCGATCGCCTGCTCTTCGTCCGTGTAAGGCAGAATCGCAAGCACGGGGCCAAAGATTTCTTCGCGCGCGATAGTCATTTCTGGAGTCACGGCGCCGAATACTGTCGGGCGCACGTAAAAACCCTGGCCGAGACCTGGCGGGCGACCGACGCCGCCCGTGACCAGCTTCGCGCCCTCGTCGATTCCGACCTGGATCAGACGCTGGATCTTGTCGAATTGCGCGCGGCTGACGACCGGCCCGAGATCGACGCCCTGCTGGCGTGGATCGCCGACCTTGAGCGCCTCGGCGGCGGCCTTGGCGATGCCGAGCGCTTCCTCGTGGCGATCGGCTTGCACAAGCATGCGCGTCGGCGCATCGCAGGATTGCCCGCTGTTCGAGAAACAGGCGTTGACGCCGGCCTTGACGGCCGCCTCGAGATCGCAGTCGGGGAGCAGAAGGTTCGGCGACTTGCCGCCGAGCTCCTGCGCGACGCGCTTGACCGTATCCGCCGCAGCCTTGGCGACCGCAATCCCTGCCCGCGTAGAACCGGTGAAGGAGACCATGTCGACGTCGGGGTGGAGCGACATCGGCTGCCCGACGCCGGTGCCCGTGCCGTTGACGAGATTGAACACGCCGGGCGGCGTTCCCGCCGCTTCCATGATCTCGGCGAAGATCAGGCCGGAGAGCGGCGCGATCTCGCTCGGCTTCAGCACGACCGCGCATCCCGCCGCGAGCGCGGGCGCGACCTTGCAGACGATCTGGTTGAGCGGCCAATTCCACGGCGTGATGAGCGCGGCGACGCCGATCGGCTCCTCGACGATCAGGCTTGATCCCCTTTGGTTGGAAAACTCATACTTTTCCAGCGCCTCGATGGTCGCTTCCAGATGGACGCGGCCGGCCCAGACCTGCGCGTCCATCGCGAAGGGCAGCGGCGCGCCCATCTCATCGCTGACCGCGCGCTGCAGCGCCTCGGCTCTTTCGTTGTAGGCCTGCAATATGCGGCGCAACAACGCAACGCGTTGTTCTCGTGGCGTCGCGGCAAAGCCAAGGAAGGCGCGTTTCGCCGCGGCGACGGCGCGATCGACATCTTCCGCATTGCCGATCGCAATGCGCGCACAGGCCTGTTCCGTCGCGGGATTTATGACGTCGAGGCTCCATTGCGAAGCTGGCGTGACCCACTGGCCATCAACGAAGAATTGCATCTCATGAGCCATGCGACCTCCAGTATTGTCGGACAAAAAACGTGGGCTTTAATCAAGTTTAATTCAACCGCGCTGAACAAATAAAGGTGAGTGCGACAAATTCGACTGATGAGAAGAAATAGATTGCAAAAAAGAATCTCCGTGTCACAACTTGGTCGCGTTTGACGTCTACCCGGGAGGCAGGCGCAAAGTGGGAGGCGGCCGATGACATATCGAGAGATAGTTCGTACGTGTTCCCATTCCGAGGTTGCGCAAGCGGCTGTCGACTCGCTCGGCGGCCCGATCGCGGTGCGCATCCACGTCGAGGCGACGCGTCTTAAGGTTTCTCGCGGCGTCCTCGTCGCCCGAATGGTGCGCAGCTTCGCCGCGTCCGCGGACGAATTGGAGTTTCAGCGAGTCTCTGCTGCGGCGCACAAGAGCGAGGTCCCCGTTCTCTCCGGCTTGCGATACATTCTGGAGCGCGAACTGGACGGCAAGGCGACGCCGGCCTGGATGATCGCGGCCTGTCAGCAATCCATGTGAGTTATCGGGCGCGAGCTCGCCAAATGCCCTTGTCGCGGGGTCAACGTTCCGCGATGAATGGGCATGGTCTATCTCGGCATCGATTGCGGCACGTCTGCAACTAAAGTTGTCCTCGTCGACGACGAGGAACAGACGCTTGCCGCTGCGGAAGCCGCCTACTCTCCCTCCCATCCACAACCTGGCTGGTCGGAACAGGATCCACGCGAATGGCGCAGCGCGATGTTTGCGGCGCTCGCCAAACTGCGCGCCGCGGCGCCGGACGCCTTCGCCGCGACGCGCGCCCTCGGCTTTTCGGGCCAGATGCACAGCGCCGTGCTGCTCGGCGCCGACGATCGGCCCGTCCGCCCGGCGATCCTGCACAACGATCAGCGCGCGCATGCCGAGGCGAAAGCGCTGGCGACCAACCATCCAGAGTTGCAACGCGTCGTCGGCGTAAAGCCGATGGCGGGTCTCACGGCGCCGAAGCTTTTGTGGCTCCAGCGCCACGAGCCGCGAACCTTCGCAAAAGTCAGATGCGTGCTGCTGCCGAAGGATTACCTGCGGTTCGAACTGACCGGCGAAAAGCTCATCGACATGAGCGATGCCGCCGGCACCTGGTGGCTCGACGAAGCTCAGCGGAAATGGTCCGACGCCGCGCTCGCCGCGAGCGGCATCAGCGACGCCTATGTGCCGGATCTCGTCGAGGCCTCCGAGCAGGCCGCCACGTTAAAACCCGAAATCGCCGATGAACTGGGCCTGCCGCGCGGGCTGGCGGTCGCGGCGGGCGGCGGCGACTCGCCGGTCGGCGCGGTCGGCCTCGGCGCCATCCGGCCGGGCGAGGCGTTCATTTCGCTCGGCACCGCGGCGCAGCTGATCGTCGCCTCCGACGTCTACCGCGCCGCGCCCGAAAAACTGGTCCATAGCTTCGCCCATGCGTTGCCCGGGCGCTGGTATCGGATGGCGGCCATGCTGAACGGCGCCGCGCCGCTCGCCTTCGCCGCAAAATTCCTCAAGACCCCCATCGATTATCTGGAGTCGCGAGGCGGCCGAGGGCTACCAGGGGCCGGGCGCGCTGACCTTCCTGCCCTATCTGATCGGCGAGCGGACGCCGCTCGACGACCCCTATGCGAGAGGCGTCGCCTTCGGCTTCTCATATGGAACCACGCGAGCCGATTTTGTCCGGGCCGTGATGGAGGGGGTCGCGCTGACCTTTGCGGAGGCGCGCGACTGCCTGGAGGCCGCCGGCGACACGATCGGCGATGTCGGCTTTTCCGGCGGCGGCGCGCGCAGCGTGCTCTGGGCGCGCATGATCTCGGCGGCGATCGGCCGGCGCATCCTTCATTACACCGGCGCGACGACCGGGCCGGCCTATGGCGCGGCGCGGCTGGCGCGCATCGCCGCGACGGGCGAGCGGCCGGAGACGGTCTGCAAGCGCCCGAACATTTCCGCCGTCACCGAGCCCGAGCCGCAGCTCGTCGAGGCTTTTGCGGAGAAGCGCGTCCGCTTCCAGGCGCTTTACCGCGCCCTGAAGGCGGAATTCGCGGCGGCGGCGAATTGACGGCGTGAGCCGGGGGTGGGACGCTTATCCCATTCTCCCCTTGCGGGACCGAGGGAAACGCGGAGCGTTTCCCAGGGTCCCCGAAGGGGGGTTGAGGGTCGTTTCCGGGTCCTCAGCGGCTTCCAGGGTTGCAACGGCGGCGCGTCCGACGCTCAACGAACTCCCTTACGGCAGGCGACCCCTCATCCGGCGCTTCGCGCCACCTTCTCCCCAGGGGAGCAGGGGACAAGCGCCCCGACAATCTATCGAACCAAGAGCTGTGACGTCGCGTAGGTCGCTGACCGCGGAGCTCAGTCACACGACCCCTCGCCCCCGTATCGGCGCGCGCCCGGCTCCGCTATAAGGCGCGAAGCCCGTAAAGGTCGGCTGGGAGCCTTCGTATGAACCGCCTGTCGCGCCTGAAGGCGCTGCTGATCGTCGTCCTGATGAGCCTCGGGCTCGCTTCCTGCGGCGTCAACGACATCCCGACCTTGCAGGAGAACGCCAAAGCCAAATGGGCGGAGGTGGAGAACCAGTATCAGCGCCGCGCCGACCTGATCCCAAGCCTGGTCGAGACGGTCAAAGGCTACGCCAAGCAGGAAAAGGACGTGCTGACCTCGGTGACGGAGGCGCGCGCCAAGGCGACCTCCATCCACGTCGACGCCAACGACCTCACCGATCCCGCCAAGGTCAAGCAATTGCAGGATGCGCAGAACGCGCTCTCCGGCGCGCTCGGCCGGCTGCTCGCCGTCAGCGAGAATTACCCCGACCTCAAGTCCAACCAGAACTTTTTGGCCTTGCAGAGCCAGCTCGAGGGAACGGAGAACCGTATCGCGGTCGCGCGCAGGGACTACATCGCCGCAGTGCAGACTTATAACACGAACCTGCGCACCTTCCCCGGCGTCATCTGGGCTTCGACCTTCTTCCGCAGCGCTCAGCCGATGGCGGCGTTCACGGCGAATGACGCGGCGCAGCAGGCGCCGGCCGTGAAGTTCTAGCGCCCCGTGCGCGCCCTCGGCCTCGCGGTCGCTGCCTGGCTTTTCGCCTTCGCCGCGTTCGCCGTCACCCTGCCTGCGCTGACCGGCCGGGTGGTGGACGACGCCAATGTGCTTTCCGGCGACACGCGCGCCAGCCTGACCGGCAAGCTCGCAAGTCTCGAGCAGAAGTCCGGCATCCAGCTCGTCGTCGCCACCGTGCCGAGCCTGCAGGGCGAGGAGATCGAGCCCTTCGCCAACGAATTGTTCCGCGCCTGGAAGCTCGGCGAGGCGACCAAGAACAACGGCGTGCTGCTGCTCGTCGCGCCGATCAGAGCATCGCGTCCGCATCGAAGTCGGCTACGGCCTCGAGGGCACGCTGACCGATGCGATCTCCAAACTCGATCATTCTCAACGCGATCGCGCCGCGCTTCAAGGCCGGCGACTTCAACGGCGGCGTGACGCGCGGCGTCGACGACATCATCACGACGCTGACGACCGACGCCAGCGAATGGCAGCAGAAGCCGGAATTCCGCGCCAAGGAACAAGAGCCGCCTTGGGTCGGCGTCGTGTTCCTGATCGTCTTCCTTCTGATCTTCTTTCTGGCGTTCCGCTATCGCAGGACGGGCGTTTTCAACGGACCGATCATCATGGGCTCGGCGCTCAACTCCGGCTTCCGGTCGGGCGGCGGAGGCTGGTCCGGCGGGGGAGGCGGCGGCTTTTCCGGCGGGGGCGGCTCGTCGGGCGGCGGCGGCGCCTCGGGGAGCTGGTGATGGCAACCCTCTCACGCGAGGAGGCTCGCGACATCGAAGCGGCGTTCGAAGCGGCGCAGGCCCGCACCTCGGCGCCGCTGGTCGGCGTGGCGGCGCAAATTTCGGACGACTACGCCGCCCTGCCGCTCGCGCTCGCCTTCGTGGCTGCGCTCGCCGCGCCCTGGCCGCTGCTGATCTTCACGGACCTTCCGGCCGAGCGCATTTTCGCCTTCCAGCTCGCTTTGGCGCTGATCGCGCTCGCGATATTTTCATTTCCTCGCGCCCGCCTTGCGCTCACGGCCGGGCGAGCTCGTCGTGGGCTGGCGCATCGCGCCGCGCTGACCCAATTCGCGCTCAGGGTCGGCGACCATCGCGGCGGGGAGCAAGGCGTGCTGATCTACGTTTCGCTGGCCGAGCGCTACGCCCGCGTCATTCCCGGGCCGGAGGCGCCCGCCTCGTCCCGGCGGCGGAATGGCAGAGGCTCGTCGATCGGCTGACATCGGGCATCGCCGCCGGCGACCTCAAGGGCGCGCTGCAACGCGCGGCTTCGGAAGCCGCCGACACGCTCGCGCCGCATTTTCCACCTACCCCGAATCGAACTGTTGTGGGCGGACGGTTCCATGTGGCTTGAGGTCGTCGGCGTTTGCGCTTACCCCTAGGGGCATGCGCGGCGTGGACCCGGGCCCTGAAGGGAGCAAGCTTCGGATATGCTATCGAAGGTGAGGGGCGCGTTATCGAAAGCCGCCGTCGCGGTTGTGTTCAGTCTGTTTGCAGTCGCCGGCGCCGAAGCCGGACCCTATCTGGTGGTCGATGTCTCCTCGGGCGAGACGATCATCTCCAAGGATGCGACGACGCCCTGGTATCCGGCGTCGCTCACCAAGCTGATGACGACCTATGTCGCGCTGAGCGCGGTCAAGCAGGGCCGTCTCACCATGGATACGCCGCTGACCATGTCGATGCGCGCCGCGCGCATGGCGCCCTCCAAGATGGGTTTCGAGCCGGGGACGGAAGTCACGCTCGACAACGCGCTCAAGATGCTGATGGTGAAGTCGCCGAACGACATCGCGGTCATGATCGCCGAGGGCATTTCCGGCTCGGTCGAGGATTTCGCCGACGAGATGAACGCGACCGCCCGCAAGCTCGGCCTGCAGGAATCCCATTTCGTCAATCCGAACGGATTGCATGACCCGAACCACTATTCCTCGGCGCGCGACATGGCGATGGTGGCGCGCGCGCTGCTGACCGACTTTCCCGAGGAGGCGAGCCTCTTCAATATCCGCGCCATGCAGCTCGACGACGCCATCGTGCTCAATCACAACGGCCTGCTCGGCCATTACCCCGGCGCCGACGGCATGAAGACGGGCTTCATCTGCCCGTCGGGCTTCAACATCGTGGCGAGCGCGACGCATGATGGGCGCAAGCTCATCGTCGTGGTGCTCGGCTCGCCGCAGACGCGCGAGCGCAATCTCGAGGCCGCCGCACTGTTCGAGCGCGGCTTTGTCGATTCGACGCGCGGACCGAAGCTGCAAGACTTGCCGGCCTCGGCGCAGAAGGAGCCGAAGGACATGCGCAGCGACGTCTGCTCGCGCCGCAACGGCGTGCTCGTCGCCGAAGAGGAAGCCGAGATCCAGACGATCCTGCCGCAATTGGACGTGCCCGCGGCGCCGAAGACGCGCTCGATCACGCTCGCCGCCCAGACGGCTCCCGTCATGAGCCCCGCGAAGCTGCTGGTCGCGGATACGGGAGGGTTCGATCCGACTCCCGTGTTCGTCGGGCCGAAGCCCGGCTATACCGGACCGGTGCTCGCGGCAAAACCCTCGGCCACGACGCCCAGCGATGCGACCGCCTATACGGGCGCCAACGCGGGCTCGGAATCAGACGGCGAATCCGCCCCGGCGGCCCTGCAAAGCGCGGTCAAGTCGCCGGCGCCGCTGACGCCGAAAAAGGCTGCGCATGCCGCGCCGGCGCATCATCAAATTCGTCAGGCCGCCGCCAAGGCGACGCCGAAGGCGGCGAGCAAGCCCGCCAGCAATTGACGGGCGGAGGAGCCCTCAGGCGCTGAGCCGACCGAGCTTCTCGGGCGCCGCGTCCGCATTCCCTTCGGCGCGGCGCAGCGCGGCCCGGTCGTTGCGGGCCGAATGCAGCGCGCCCTCGGCGAAGGCGCGCTCGGCGGTCTGGGTTTCGAGGTCGGCGCGCAGTTTGGAGATCACGGCGTCCCGGCTTTCCCGCTCGGCCATCGCGTGTTTGGTTTCTTCCGCCATGCGCGCTTCGAGCGCGGCGATCTGGTCCTGGGCGCGCTTGAGAGCCGTGGCGCGCGCCTCGAGTTCGCGCACGTTGTCGGCGACGCGCGTCTCGAGCGCGATGCGGGACGCGTCCGCATCGGAATATTTGCCGTGCGTCGCCGCGAGCGACTTCTCGAGCTCGGCCGCCGTCTGCTCATGCGACTGGAGCGCCAGCGCCGCCTCGCGCGCGTTCTGCTCGTGCGAGCGAATGGCGGCGTTGCGCTCGCGCAGCTCCGCGCGCGCCTCGCCGAGCAGCCGCTCGGCGCCCTCCGAGCGAACGCTGAGCGCGTTGATCTCTTCCCTCAGACTGGCGACGGCAAGGCGATGGGCTTCGGCGTCGTCGAAATGCACGGTCTTCAGCTTGCCATGCGCCGCGGCTTCCTGAGCGAGCGCGGTCTCGAGTTCGGCTATTCGGCGCAGCGCGTCGGCGTGCCGGCCTTCTGTCTCGCTGATCTGGCGGTTCAGCTTGGAGGCGTTGGCGACCATTTCCTCGATGCGGGCGCGCAGCGATCGGGTCTCCTGCAAGGACAGATTGTAGCGATCCTCGAGGCCCGTCCTCACCTGATCGATTTCCTGCAAGCGCTTTTCTTTGGCCGTGAACTCCGCGCGCAGGCTTGGCATCTGCTCGCTGACGGCGCCGAGCCTGCGCTTCGAATCCTCCAGTTCGCGCTCCAGCCGTTCCGCGCGGGCGCTTTGCGTGGCAAGGTTCGATTTCGCGTCGTTGAGTTCGGTCGCCGTCCTCGCCACGGCGGCCTCGAGGTCGCGGCTCAGTGCGCTGAGGTCGGTCTGTCTGAGCGAAAGCGAATTGTGATCGATGACGAGCTGAGCATGCTCGCCCTTCAGCTTCTCATGGGTCGCGATCAGCGTGCCGAGTTTGCTTTCGGCGTCGAGACGTTTGGTGTTGGCGCGTTCTATATCATGCAATATTTCGTCGACTGGGCTGAGCAGCGCATGAAAGTGGGTGCGTATCGTCTCGATGTTTGAAAAGGCGTATTCAACCGACTCGAGTTCGGCGCGCAACGCCTCGTTGCGCCGTCCAATCAAATCCAGAGCGCGCGCAAGCGGATTGTGATGCGCGCGTGGGGACCCATCATTCTCTTCGCCGGTTGCGCCGTGGCTTGATTGAGACGGGCTCGCGTCATTTGCGGGCGTTGGACCTCCTCGAAACAATTTCTCCCAAACAGCACTCATTGCGCCACCTCGAATAATTTGCCCCGGACCTAACGGAATTTCCGGCTAATACTGTACTTAATCAGTTTTAAGTATTGTGGCAAATTTTAGAATTTAAAACATTGGGGAAAAAGCCGAACGATACGAAGCACTTCACAGCAAGACGTCGTTGTGGATAAGTTTTACCGGCGTGCGCCCGTATTTCCGCCGGCGGTCTTCGCTCGGGGATGGGCTGCGCGGTAGGCTTCCAAAAGCCTTACGCCGTCGACCGCGGTATAGACCTGTGTTGTCGACAGGGAGGCGTGGCCGAGCAACTCCTGGATGGTGCGCAGGTCGCCGCCCCGCGCCAGCAGGTGGGTTGCAAAGGAGTGTCGCAGCGCATGCGGCGTCGCGCTGGCGCTCAGCCCCAGAGCGCCGCGCATGCGCTCCATTGCAAGTTGCACGATGCGCGGCTCAAGGGTCCGCCCTTGGCGCCGACGAACAGGGGCCCCTCGCCGGGAAGCGCATAGGGACAGAGACGCAAGTAATCCTCGATGGCCGCGCCGACCGCTGCGATGACCGGCGTCGTGCGGCTCTTGCCGCCCTTGCCGACGACGGTGATCGCGTCGCTGGCGCCGATCGGCGCGTCGGCGCGCCGGATCGACAGAGCCTCGCTGATGCGCAGGCCCGAGCCGTAGCAGAGCGCCAGCACCGCCGCGTCGCGCGCCAGAATCCACGGCTCGCGCGCATCGCCCGCCCGCGCGGAAACATCCGCCACGGCGCGCGCATCGGGGATGGCGAGCGGGCGCGGCAGCCGGCGTCCGGCGCGCGGCGAGCGCAGGGCGCCGAGCGCGGAAGCTCTCCCAAGCCCGCGCCGGTCGCAATGGCGCGCGAACGAGCGCAACGCGGAAAGCGCGCGCTGCAACGAGCGCGGATCGATCTCGGCGCTACGCCGGCGGGCCAGAAAGGCGCGCAGATCCGCCGGGGTGACGGAGAGGAAGTCGGCCACTTCGGGCGGCGCGCCGAGTCGTTCGGCAAGGAACGTCAGGAATTGCCGCAGGTCCCTCGCGTAGGCCTCGGTGGTCTTGGGCGACAGCCGGCGCTCATGTGCGAGGCTGGATAGCCAACGCGCCATCTCGTTCACGAGGTCGGGGGCGCCGGGAAGTGCGGCAAGCGCGTCGGACATGGCGCGAAGTCTGCCGTTCGCACAGTTAAGGGCGCGTGAGCGTCAATGCCCTTCGAAGGCGATCAGGGTCCTGACCGGCACGCCGAGCTCGGCGAGTTTTCGGGCCCCGCCGAGCTCCGGCAGGTCGACGATGAAGCAGGCCGCGATGATATCGGCGCCGACGGTCTTCAGGAGCTTGCAGGCGCCTTCCGCCGTGCCGCCTGTCGCGATGAGATCGTCGACCAGCAGAACGCGCTCGCCGGGCTTCACCGCATCCTCGTGGATTTCCATTTCGTCGAGCCCGTATTCGAGGCTGTAGGCGATCGACACCTTGAAGTGCGGCAGCTTGCCCTTTTTGCGGATCGGCACGAAGCCGGCCGAGAGCTGATGCGCGACGGCGCCGCCGAGAATGAAGCCGCGCGCCTCGATGCCGGCGATCTTGTCGATCTTCATGCCCGCCCACGGCTGCACCAGTTCGTCGATCGTGCGCCGGAACGCGCGGGCGTCGCCGAGCAAGGTCGTGATGTCGCGAAAAATGATGCCCGGCTTCGGATAGTCGGGAATCGAGCGGATCGAGCCGGCGAGATCGAAGTCGAGAGCCAAGACAAACCCCGAAAAGCTAACGTAATCGGGATACAGGATCGGGGTTCGGCGTTCAACTCAGGCCCCTTTCTTGACGGCTCACCCTGTCAGCGGGCAGCATCGCCCCGGCGCGCATACGCAAGGCGAGGGTCGAATGACGAAATTTTGCTTCGCGGCGTTCGCTGCGCTCGCGCTTGCCTCGCCCGCCGCTGCCGAGACATTGGTCACGATCAACACCGGACAGATTTTCCGCTCGCTCGATCCGGCGCTGATCTCCGACCAGAACGATTACGCGGCGGTCGTCAATCTCTACGAGCCGCTCATCACGCTCGCCAAGGACGGCGCGCTGGCGCCGGCGCTTGCGCAAAGCTGGACGGTTTCGCCGGACGCGCGCGCCGCAGAATTCAAGCTGCGCCCGGACGCGAAATTCTCGGACGGTTCGCCCGTGACCTCCGCCGACGTCGTCTACACTTTTACGCGCCTGCTCAGGATCCATCAGGGGCCGGCAAACCTGTTCAAGACCACGCTGAAGCCGGAGTCTGTCGTTGCCGTCGACGACCATACGGTGCGCTTCACGCTCGAAAAACCCTTCGCGCCGTTTCTCGCGACCGTGCCCTCCGCGTTCATCGTCAATTCAAAAGTCGTCGAGGCCAACGCGGGGAGCGACGACGGTCAAGCCTATCTCGCCAATCACGTCGCCGGCTCCGGCGCCTATCTGGTCTCCAAATACGATCGCGGCGCGGGCCTGACGATCGAGCGCAACAAGGATTATTACGGCGGCTTCAACGCCAACCCGATCGATCGCGTGCGCTGGGTCGTCACCAACGACGAAGGCACCGTGAAGGCGATGGCGGCGTCCGGCGAATTGACGATGTCGAGCGCGTTCCAGGCGCCCGACACCTACAAGTCGCTCGAAAAGATGGGCCGCTTCCGCATCCTCAAAGTCAGCACCGCGACGGGCTTCTATCTGAAGCTCAACACCAAGGTCGCGCCGACCGACGACCTCCACATCCGCCGCGCGATCGCGCTCGCCACCGACTATGCGACGATCCGCGAGCAGATCTATCCGGGCGGCCCGCTCAACGGCCCGCTGGCGCCGGCTTTTTCCGCCTATTACGCCAACGATCTTGCCGCGCCGAAATTCGACCTCGAGTTCGCCAGGGCCGAGGTTTCGCAGTCCAGATATCAGGGCCAGAAAATCCCGATCACGCTCGCCTTCGTGACGGGTACGAAGTTTGAAGAGGAGATTGCGCTGCTCATGCACTCCAATCTCGAGCAGATCGGCTTCACCGTGACCGAGCAGGGCGAGCCGTGGAACCGCATCACCGAACTCGCCGCGCGCCCCGAAACTACGCCGGCGATGACCGAAATCTTCTTCGGGCCCACCTATCCCTCGCCGGATTCGATGTTCTTCGCGCAATACCAATTCGAAAGCCGCGGGAACCTGGGCCTCGGCCGAATGGCTACAGAATCCTGAGATTGACACGCTGATCGAGGAGGCGCGCAGCGCGCCTGAGGTCGACAAACAGATAGAGATCTACAAGACGCTGCAACACAAGATCGTCGATCTGCAGCCCGACGTGTTCCTGCTGACGCTCGATGCGCAAATCGCGATGGACAAATGCCTGACCGGCTATAGCTACGTGCCGATGCAATCCGTACCCTATGATTTCCGCCGCTATAGCTGGCAGTGCAATTGAAGACCCTCACCCCCGGCCCCTCTCCCGGACGGGAGAGGGGAGGCTGTCCCTTCTCCCGCATCGCGGGAGAAGGTGGCGCGCAGCGCCGGATGAGGGCGAGGGGTGATACGAGGCGCCAATCATGAATTACCGAGAGGGCGAAGCGCTGAGCGAAAGCGACCTGCCGGCGCTGGCGATCGGCGCCGCGATCCTCGGCACGGGCGGCGGCGGCAATCCCTATATCGGCATGCTGCGGACGCGTGAGCTGATCCGCAAGGGCGGGACGATCCGCGTGCTGCCACTCGACGCGTTGCCTGATGACGTGATGGTCGGGCGCGTCGGCGGCATCGGCGCGCCGCTGATCGGCATCGAACGTTTTGCTCAGGGCGAAGAGACGCTGCGCGCCTTGCGCGCGGTCGAGGCGGCGTCGGCGACGAAAATGTCGGCGCTGATCGCCGCCGAAATCGGCGGCGCCAATGCCATGGCGCCGATGATCGTCGCCGCGCAGTCCGGCCTGCCGGTGCTCGACGGCGACGGCATGGGACGCGCCTTTCCCGAGGTGCAGATGACGACGTTCTCCATCTATGGCGCCAAGAACGCGCCGACCGCGCTTTCCGACGCCAACGGAAACGTCGTCGTGCTCGCCGAGATCGTCGACATGTTCGCGCAGGAACGTTTCGCGCGGACGATCACGGTGCAGATGGGCGCCGCGGCAGGCGCGGCAGGCGCGCCGCTGCCGATGTCTTTCGTGCGCCGCGCCGCCGTTCCGGGCACGGTCACGCTGGCCAAAAAACTCGGCGACATCGTGCTCGCGGCGCGCGCGCGCCATCAGAACGTTGTCGAGCGCATCGTCGAGGCCGCCGGCGCGCGCCTGTCGTTCGTTGGCAAGATCGTTGACGTGCAGCGCGAGCTCAAAGGCGGTTTTGTGCGCGGGATTGCGCGCGTTTCCGGGTTGGACCGCTGGGGCGGATCGGAAGCGCGCATCGCGATCCAGAACGAGAATCTGGTGCTGTGGGTCGACGGCGAGCCGGCTTTGATGGTTCCCGATCTCATCATGAATCTGGCGCTCGACAATGGCGAGCCGATCACCACGGAAATGCTGCGCTACGGCCAGCGCATCGCCATCATCGGCCTGCCGGCGCATGATCTCCTGAAAACGCCGCAAGCCTTGAAGATCGTCGGCCCCGCCGCTTTCGGCTATCCTGATCTGACCTACGTCCCGCTCGCCGACAGCCGCCGCGCCGCCTGAGGCTCTCATGTCTGAAATTCTCGATGCCGCCGACCTCGCCGAACTGATCGCCTGGCGCCGGGAGACGCATCGCCATCCCGAGCTTTCGCGCCAGGAAACAAACACGGCGCGCCGCGTCGCCGCCATGCTCGCGCCGACCGGCCCCGATCGGCTGATCGAAGGGCTTGGCGGAACCGGCGTCGCGGCGATCTACGAGGGCGCCTCGCCCGGCCCCTCGGTGATGTTTCGCGCCGAACTCGATGCGCTGCCGATCGAGGAGCTCGGCGACATCGACCACCGCTCGCTCGTTCCCGGCAAGGCGCATCTTTGCGGTCACGACGGCCATTCGACAATCCTGCTGGGCCTCGCGCGCTGGCTGAAACAAACACGGCCCCAGCGCGGACGCGTCGTGTTGCTGTTCCAGCCGGCGGAGGAGGACGGTTTTGGCGCCGCCGCCGTGATGGCCGATCCGCGCTATGAGCAGATACGCGCAGACTACGCCTTCGCACTTCACAACAGGCCGGGCGTCGCGCTCGGCGAAGCGCTGATTTCAGCAGGCCCCGCCAATTGCGCCTCGCGCGGCCTGTCGATCCGCCTGACCGGCTCGACCGCGCATGCCTCGATGCCCGAGAGCGGCCGCTCGCCGATGCCGGCGATCGCGGAACTGATGCCGGCCCTCGAAGCGCTCGGCCCGCGCGGCCCGCTCGACGCCGACTTCGCGATGGTCACCGTCACCCACGCCACGATGGGCGCGCGCGCCTACGGCGTCGCGCCGGGCGAGGCCGAGGTTCTGGCGAACTCTGCGCACCGTGACTGATGATCGCATGGCCGGCCTTTGCGAGAAGGCCGAAATCCTCGCAGCCCGCGTCTCAGAGGGGCATGGCCTCGCCCACGCCATTTCCTATGATGACATCTTTCTCGCCTGCACGAACGATGCGGAAGCCGCCGCGCGGCTCGCCCTCGGCGCCGAGCGCTCAGGCCTCAAGCCGCGCCCGATGCCGCATCCCTCGCGTGGCTCCGAGGATTTCGGCCGCTTCGGCGCGCGCTCCAAATCCGCGATGCTCTATCTCGGCGCCGGGACCGACTGCCCGCAGGTCCACACCCCGACCTACGATTTTCCTGATGAACTGATTGCGCAGGGCGTGCGGCTGTTTGCCGAGACGTTTAGGGTTTGTGTCGGAGACAATGGGTGAGGGTATAACTCGACCATGGACCCAAGAAACCGCAAGACGCTCGAAGAGAGGGTGACCAGCGCGGCCGAAGTTGCGCTCGCCGAGCAGGGATTCGTCGCCCCGATCGACGTGCTCAACGGCATCCGATGGCTCGACCCCACCGCCGAGAAGCGCTGGCGGATAGGGCAACTCGACATTCTCGAAGGCGCCATCCAGACCAATCTTTCGCGCATCTCCGAGGCGATGAAGCTGTTCCGCAACTGGGCGGAAGCCAAGGGATTGCTGCCGAGCGAAACCGCCTATGTCGCCCGCACGCCGCAACGCCAGGCCCTGCGTTTCAGCCGCAGCGGCGACGCTTCGATCGAGCGCGCCTATCGCACGCACTGGGTGTCGCCGGAACTCTCTGAACGCAAGCGCGAAAAGCTGAAGGAGAAAGCGAGCAAGCCGCCAGAACTGGTCGTGATCCAGCCCTTGAACCGCGACTGGAAATGCCACCGCTGCGGCGACTCCGGCCATTTTCTCATCATGGAGCCGCCGGGACCTGCCTGCCTGAAGTGCGTCGGCCTCGACGGCCTCGAATTCCTGCCCGCAGGCGACGCGCAACTCACGCGCCGCGCCAAGGCCAAAAGCCCCCGCTCCGCCGTCGTCGTCCGCTTCAGCCGAACGCGAGGCCGCTACGAGCGTCAGGGCCTGCTGGTCGAAGCGCAGGCTTTGGCGGAGGCGCAGGGAGAGAGCGCGGAACGTTAGGGGCGTCCAAGCAGCGTTCGCGCTCGCCGCCTTCGGTTTGCTCTACTAGACGCCGTCAATCTGCTCGCGAAGCCAGCGGAACACCAAGGACATGACTTCGGGAAGCTTCGAGCGAGCGCAATGCCCGGCTCCGTCGATCAGATGCGCTTCGGTTCTCGGACGACCCTCGAAGACAAGGGTATCCGACTGCGGCACGAAATAATCGTTGGCGCCGTTGATGACGAGCATCGGCGAATTGCCGGCCTGCTCCAGCAACGCCCGCCTCGAAAGCCTCGCTGCCGCCGTCACGAATTCCTGCCGGGACGGGCGACTGTCGAACCCAAGAGCGTTGCAAACGATGTCGGGCATTCCGTAAGGCAGCTTCTCGAGATTTTCTTCTGTGAAAGCCCGGTCGACCGGCCCGCCAAGCACGACCGCCGCGTCGACGGCGCCGAGCAATCCCGTCATGGCGGAATAGTTGGCGCCGAACGAAAGGCCGAAATGCGCAACTTGGCCATTGCCGATCGCGCGGGCTTCCTTCGCGAGGCCGAGGACGATTTCGTCCGCCTCGATAGCGAGCGGCGCCGGGTTCTCTCCCGTGCCTGGTTGATCGAATGCGAGCACAGTCACGCCGAGGCGTTCCGCGAAGGCGACGCAAAGCGCGTGAATGTCCATTTTCCAGGTGTCGACGCCGCCGCTGACGAGCAGAACCGGCGCAGCATCGAAGCGGCCGCTCAGCGCATAGAGATGCACGGGCAGCGTCGTCGTCCCTCCCCGGAACGGCGCCGCGACGAGGCGCCGCTCGAACCTGACAGGAAAATTCGGCGCGGCGGCGAGGAACGACGTCACCTGATTGGCGAGCGCGCGCCGCTTCGCTTCGTTCGCCAGACACGGAAATTTCGCCCAGCCGTAGGCGAGCGAAGCCAGAAAGGGCTTGTCGTCGTCGAGGCGCCGGCGCGCGAGCCTCGACCATTCGAACGCCCAGCCGCCCGGCGCGTCGCTCCACATATCTGATATCGCGCCGCGCATCTCCTGGGCGTCCGACCTCGGGATGCCAAGCGCGACCATCTGTTCGAAGCGATCCTCGAACATGGCCTGAGGGGTGATGGGGTAGGTGTAGCTCATGGCCGACGCTCAGCGCGGCGCCAGCGATTCGACGAATTCGGCGCCCCTCATCGTGCGCAGGATGGCGAGCGGGTTCCAGTAGTCGCGGTAATGCGCGATATGGCCGTCGCGCAGCCGGATCACCGAGATGTAGCGCTGCTCGAAGGGCGCGCCCGTCGCCACGGCGCGGCCGGAACTCGCGAACTCCAGCACCACGACATCGGGATCGCTCGTCTGATGTTTTGTGACCTCCGACACATCGAGGAGTTCGACCATGCCCGCGAGAAGCTTGAGATGAGCCTCGAGCGCCTGGCGGCCCTCGACGCGCCTCGCGCTCGGCAAGGCGTAGGGAAACTCCATGACGCCGTCTTCAGCGAACATCTCGACGAAGGTTTCGACGCCGGGCGCGAGACGGGCGCCCAGAGTTTCGCGCAGCATGGCTGAAAAGGCTTGCACTGTGTCCGTCATCCGTTAAATCTCCTACGTCGGAACGCAGACGTTCCGACGTACTAGGAGAGTTTACGGTGGAACGCAAGCGTTCCGACGAAAAAATCCCGACCGCCCGCCGCCCGAGCGGCGCCGCGGTGATGCAGAGCGACGTGACGGAAGCGCTGACGCGCGCGTTCTTCGAGGAATGGGCGCGAGTCGGCTTTGCTGCGCTGAGCCTCGAACGGGTGGCGAAGAGCGCCGGCGCCGGAAAGGCCGCGCTCTACCGGCGCTGGTCTTCGAAGGTCGACATGGCGAGCGATCTGCTCTCCAAGGTCGGCCTGACCCTGTTCGAGCTACCCGACACGGGCTCGCTGCAAGCGGACCTGCTTTCCTTCCTGCTCGCGCTGCGGCGGGTTCTCAGGCATCGCCTGACCCAGCGCGTGACGCTCGATCTGCTTGCCGAAATCGGCCGCGAGCCCGCGCTGGAAGCCGCCATCCGGCCATTCCAGGACGCCCGGCGAAAGCGCGTGAAGACTCTGATTGATCGAGCGGTGGCGCGTGGCGAGGCGTCTGCGGGACTCGACCGCGAAACCGCGGCCGACCTGATGATCTCGGCGCTCTACTGGCGGGTCGTCGTCACCGGCGGCCGCTCGACGCGCCGCCATCTCGAGGCGCTTGCCAGAATGCTGGCGGCGGCGATGGCGGCGGCCTGAGAGGACCCGCCGCGGCGCCACTCAGACAAGCCAATCCGGCGGCACATCGAGCGCATGCGCAAGCGCCGTCAGCGTCTCCGGCGAGCCCTTGCGGCGGCCGCTTTCGAGGTCGCTGAGATAGCTTTGCGAAAGCTTCGCGCGCTGCGCGAGATCGGTCTGTTTGATGTTGCGCCACTTGCGCAACGCCGTCAGCAGACTGGCGCCGCGCAGCAGAAATGAGCTCACTTCGGCCGGCAGTGCGACGTCGCGGCCGTCGGCGAGGACGGCGACCGCGGCGTCGTAGGCCTCGACGTCGGCGGCGTCTTCCTCGGCGCTCGCGGCGCGGGCGGCGAGCCGGTCGTATTCGGCGCGGCTCAGCAGCACGAGCTCTTCGCCGCCGGGGGTCTTGAACGTCATCATCCCATCCTCGTCGCGTTCGTCACGAATAGGTGGTGGTCTGGCGCCGTCCTACGTAGACAGCGAGGATCATCGTTGCATCCTGATTAAAGAGCACGCGGTATTCCCCGACGCGCATCCGGAAACCATCACGGCCCGAAAGCCTGATCACATCGCCGAGCCCAGCCACAGCATAGCGGCCGAGCGCCGCTTCGATGGCCAATCTCGCCGGCGTCGGCAGCACGTCGAATTGCTTGGCTGCGGCGGCGGTGAAGATGAGGGTCTGGATTAGCGATAATATCGCAAAATTATCGCTTAAGTCAAGTATTTGCGCGATAAACTCGCAACTGCACAAGGCGAGCCTCAGCCCTCATCCCCATATGCGATAGGATTAGACGCTACGAGTGTCATCCCCGCGAAAGCGGGGATCCAGCGTGTGATGCTTGGCTTGCAGAAAAGGGCTGGAAACTTGAAGCCGCTGAGCCCTACGACACTGGATCCCCGCGTTCGCGGGGATGACAGAGTTTTATCCTAGCGCACATGGCCTTCACCCCATCACCCCAGCAGCTCCACCAGATGCGGGATCAGCGGCGCGTCGGCCGGCGGCATCGGGTAATCGCGCAGGCTTTCGCGGGCCGCACCCATTTCAGCGCCTGGCCCTCGCGCGGCTGGACAAAGCCCTCCCAGCGGCGGCAGACGTAGAGCGGCATCAGCAGGTGGAAGTCGTCATAGGCGTGGCTGGCGAAGGTCAGCGGCGCGAGGCAGGCGGCTTTGACCTCGATGCCGAGTTCCTCGCGCAATTCGCGGATCAGCGCCTCCTCGGGGCGCTCGCCGGCGTCGAGCTTGCCGCCGGGAAACTCCCACAGGCCCGCGAGCTGCTTGCCTTCGGGCGCTGGGCGATCAGCACGCGGCTGTCGGCGTCGATCAGCGCGACGGCGACGACGAGCAGCAGCTTCACGAACGATAGTCGCCGTTGATGGCGACGTATTCCTTGGTGAGGTCGCAGGTCCACACCGTTGGCGGCGCCGTGCCGACGTTGACGTCGACGCGCGATGACGATCTTCGGGCTTCTTCATGTAGGCGGAGGCGGCGGCCTCGCCGTAGTCGGGATCGCGCTGGCCTTCGTGGGCGACGCGGATGTCGCCGAAGAAGATGTCGAGCTTGTCGCGCTCGGCCTTCTCGCCCGCCTTGCCGACCGCCATGACGACGCGGCCCCAATTGGCGTCCTCGCCGGCGAAGGCGGTTTTGACCAGCGGCGAATTGGCGATCGACAGCGCGATGCGCTTGGCCGCCGCGTCGCTCGCCGCGCCCTCGACGCTGATCTCGACGAACTTGCGCGCGCCCTCGCCGTCGCGCACGACCTGCTGCGCGAGGTCGAGCAGCAGCTTGTCGAGCGCGCGCTGGAAGGCGGCGAGGCGCGGGTCGGCGGCGTTGGCGATCTCGGCGCGCCGCGCTTCGTCGCGGCGCCGGTCGCGAACATCAGCAGCGTGTCGGAGGTCGAGGTGTCGCTGTCGACGGTGATGCCGTTGAAGGATCGGCTGCACGCGCCTTGGCGAGCAGCGGCTTGCAGCAGCCGGCGCGGCGATCGGCGCGTCGGTGAAGACGAAGGACAGCATCGTCGCCATGTCGGGCGCGATCATGCCGGCGCCTTTGGCGATGCCGTTGATCGTCGACGTCGGCGTCGCCGAGCTTGACGCGCTGCGGTCGCGACTTTGGGAAACGTGTCGGTGGTCATGATCGCGCGCGCCGCGTCCATCCAGCGCGTCGGGCTTCGCGGCGCCGTCGAGCGCGCCGAGCGCGCCGTGATGCGGCCGGCGTCCAGCGGCTCGCCGATGACGCCGGTCGAGGCCATGAAGATTTCGTTGGGCGCGCGCCGGTCGCCTTGGCGATGGCGTCGGCGACTGCGGTCGACCGCCTGACGCCGGCGATGCGCCGGTAAAGGCGTTGGCGTTGCCGGAATTGACGACCAGCGCGCGCGCCTTGCCGTGCGGGCAGTGCGGCGCGGCACCAGTCGACCGGCGCCGACGGGCACTTCGAGCGGGTGAAGACGCCCGCGACCTCGCCGGCTCGTCGAACAGCGCCAGCATCACGTCGGTGCGGCCGTGATAGCGCACGCCCGCGGCGGCGCTGGCGAAGCGCACGCCCTCGATCGGCGGCAGGGCCGGGATAGGTTCTTGGGCGCGAGCGGCGAGAGCGGGGCGGGGGCGGCCATGCGTGGGTCCTCTAGGGATCGTCGAGGATGAAAGAAGCGGGGCCCGAAGGCGCGCGCGCGGCGGGCGTCGTCGCGATCAGGGCGTCTTGGGCTTGGCCGTCGTCGGCGGGCGCGGCGCGCGGCGCGCGCGGCGCCGGCGCGGCGTCGGCGGCGCGGATTGCCGGCTGCTCGTCGAAGCGCTCGATCTTGGCGTCGCTGTGCAGCGAGGCGATGAGGTCGCTCTGCGCCTTCTGCGCGACGTAGCGCGCCGCCTGATCCTTGAGCTCCTCGAAGGGCGGGAAGGTGTTCATCCGCCGCTCCTCGACCTTGATGATGTGCCAGCCGAACTGGCTCTTCACCGGATCGGAGATCTGGCCCGGCTGCAGCTTGAAGGCGGCTTCGGCGAATTCCGGCACCATGCGGTCCTTGGTGAACCAGCCGAGGTCGCCGCCTTCGCCGGCCGGGTCCTTGGACAGTTCGGTCGCGACCTTGGCGAAATCCTCGCCGGCCTTGATGCGCGCAAGCGCCGCCTTGGCCTCTTCCTCGGTCGGCAGCAGGATGTGGCGGGCGTGGATTTCGGGCTCCGGCGGCTGCGCCTTGGCGGCCTCGTCATAGGCCTTGTGCTCGGCTTCGTCGGTCGCCGCGGCCTTGCCGACCTTGCCCATCAGCGCCTCCATCGCCAGCTTGTCGTGGTAATAGGCGAGCCGGCGCGCGAAATCGGCGCCCTGGTCGAGCTTGTCGGCCTTGGCCTTGCTGGCGACCAGCTGCAGGTCGATGAGATAGTCGAGCACGTATTTCTGGCGCGCCGGGCCTTCGAGCTTCTGCGGCAGGCCGGGGCCGATGTCGGCCAGCGCGTCGGCGACGTCGTCCTCGGTGATCGGCGACGCCGTCGACCTTGGCGAGAACTTTGGGGTCGGCCGAAGCGGGGACCATCCAGGCGCCGAGCGCGAAACTTGCGGTGAAAACCAGCGGCGAAGTCCGGCCCGGAGAATGCGCTTGGACATCATGGCTCCTTGGGGCGCGCGACTGGCGCGCCGGTTATTTTTCGAGTGACGCGCGCCTATAGATCGAATGCGACGTTTTTACGAGGGTTTTATCTCAGGCGCGCCATCGCCCGCGCCGCGGCTCGAACCCGGCCGCCTGACCTGCTAGGCTCCGGGCTCCTGCGCTCATCTCGGGAGAAAACCGTGCCCCAGCGCGTGCGTAAAACCCCGTGAGGCCGGCGGCCGGGATTGCGGAAGGCGCAGCCGAACCCTCGGCGCCCGGCTGGCGGCTGCGGCTTCGCCTGCTCGCCCAGGACCTGGTGCGCTTCGACCCGCGCCGGCTCGGCTGGACGCTGGCGTCGCGCACCATCGCCGGCCTCGTCCTGCCCTTGGGGCTCGCCTATGTCTGGCGCGACCCCGCGCTCGTCTACGCAGGCCTCGGGGCCTATCTGATCGCCATCGGCGACAGCGTCGACGACGGCGACCGCGCGCAGGTGTTTCGCATTCTCGTCGGGGCGGCGCTCGGCGGCCTGGCGCTGGGCGTCGGAGTTCTGGCCGGCGCGAAATTTCGCGACCGCTTTGCTGGGCACGCTCATTTTCGGGCTGCTGGCGGGCATGATGGGGGTCTATGGCGACGCCTTCGCGGCGATGAGCCTGCCGGTGATCTGGGCCTATGCCACATTGGGCGTACCCGCGGCCGGGCATTCGCCCGCCAACGCCGTCCGGCTCGGGGCTATGTTCGCCGCGGGCGGCGTGCTGACCCTGGCGCTGACCCTGATCCTGCGCCCGTTGACGCGCCTGACGCCCGAGCGGCGCCGGACGGCGGAATGTTTCAAGGCGGTCGGCGACTATCTTGCCGGCCGCAACGCCGGCAAAACCCTGTTCGCCGAAACAGAGGTGCGCCAGACGATCGCCGGCGCGCGCCGCCTCGCCGCGCAGGCGCAGGGCGGGGCCGACGCCTCAAATCGAAACCATCAGCGGGTCGTCGTGCTGATCGAGATCGCCGAGCGGCTGTTTTCCCTCGCGGCCGCTCTGCTCGAGGCCGGCGCCTCGCCGCCCGCACACGCCCAGGAAGCCTTCGAGGCCTTGTATCGAAACCTGGAGCGTCGGCGGGCGGACCGGCCCGCGCTGCGGCGGCTCGCCGATGCGCTCTCCGAGCCGGCGCCGGGCGACCCCGCGGCGCAGGATCCCGCCGGGCTCGAGCGCCGAATGGCGCGCGAGCTCATCCGCGCGCTGCGCATTGTGGCCCGCGACGACGCGCCCCCTCCCCTCTCCGCGACGGGGGCCCAAGAACTCGACTTCGCCGCTTTCTGGTCGCCGCTTCGCGCCAACCTTGATCCGAACTCGATCATCGCGCGGCACGCCTTGCGCTATGCGCTGGCGCTCGCCGCGGCGGTCCTGGTGTTCCGGCTATTCCCCGCGCCGTTCGGCTACTGGACGCCGCTGACGGTTACCGTCGTCTTGAAACCCTATGCAGGCATGACGCTGGCGCGCGCCGTGCAGCGCGTGCTCGGCACGGTCTTCGGCGTGCTCGCCGGGATCGCGCTGATGGCGGTCCTGCCGATGCTTGCCCTGCAATTCGTCGCGGCGATGGGGCTGTTCTTCTTCATGATGCTGACGCTGCCGTTCAACTACAGCCTGGCGATCGCATTTCTCTCGGCCGGGCTCATTCCCTTCGAGCACGTGCTAAATCCCGATCTTCAAGCCTCCGTCGGCCTCGATCGGCTGACGGCGACCGCGATCGGGGCGGCGATCGCCATCGCCGCGGGCCATCTGCTGTGGCCGACCTTCGATCGGCTGAGCGCGCCGGACCGTTTGCGCGAGCCGCGCGCGCGATCAACGAATTGGCGGAGGCCGCCTTCGCGCTCGCGGCGGGCGGCGGCGGCGCGGAGGCGTGCGAGGCCAAGCGCCGGGCCGCCGGCCTGCGCTCACCGAACTGCATGCGTCGGTTACGCGCGCCCTCACCGAATTCGGCAGCGAGCCCGGCGTTTCCGCCGGGATCTTGCAGGCCTCCCTCGCGCTGCAACGTTTTTTGGTCACCCTCGTCGCGCTGATGAACGCCGCGCCCGCTCTGGCGCGGGCGCATGTGTCGCTGGAAGCCTTCCGGCAGCCATTCTTCCACGCGCTCGCCAGGCCCGAGGGCGCCGCGCTCCCGAACGCAGAACTCCGCTCCGCCATCGCCCCGCCCGACCGCTCGGCGGAGGAGACGTTCGCGCGAAAGATCGAACAGCGCTCGTCTCGGAACTCGAGATGCTCAGCGAAGGCTTGCGCGCTTTCTCCGCGCCGGCGCGTCGCCAAAACCTTGAAGCGGCGAGGCTTCGCCTTCAAACCGTCGTGACAAACTGTTTTCCTGTTGCCATCGTAACAAGGGCCTGAGATCGTGGGCAGGATCGGAACTGAACCATCGAGGAGGCGGGATGAAGCGCATAACGGGACTTCATCGTGGCCCTTGCGGCTGCGAGCACGGTGGCCTTCGCCGCCGATGATCCGATCAAGGCCCGCCAGGACCTGATGAAAGCCAACGGCGACGCGGTGAAACCCATCGTCGGCATGTTGAAAGGCGGCCCGCTCGATCTCGATGCGGTGCACAAGTCGCTCGAAACCTTCATCAATGCGGCCGACAAGGAGCCCGCGCTTCCCGCCCGGCAGCGACCAGGGCAAGACCAACGCGCTGCCGGCGATCTGGCAGAACACCGCCGACTTCGACGCGCGCTTCCAAAAACTCGGCGCCGATTCCAAGGCCGCGCTCGCCTCCATCAAGGACGAGGCCTCGTTCAAGGCGGCGATGCCTGGCGTCCTGAAGAACTGCGGCGACTGCCACCAGACCTACCGCGCCAAGCTGCAATAGGCCATGCTGCGGATTGCGGCCGCGTTCGTCGTCGCGGCGGCGATCGTCGCCGCAATTCTTCGGTATGTCACCGAGTCCGTCGAACTGCGGCCGGCCATTCAGCGCGAGCTTGCCGAGCGCGGCGACCCCGCCGCCGGCCGCAACGTCTTCTATGCCGGCGGTTGCGAAACCTCGCCACATGTCGCCGGGCCAGCCGGACCCGCTGAAACTCGGCGGCGGCCAGGAGCTGCAGACACCGTTCGGGACGTTCTATCCGCCCGACGTTTCGCCCGACCGCGAGACCGGCATCGGGGCCTGGACGCCCGCCGACTTCGGCGCTTCGCTGCTGACCGGCGTAACGCCGGACGGCGAGCACGAATATCCCGCCTTCCCCTATCCTTCCTACCGCCACATGGCGGTGAAGGACGTGCGCGATCTCTACGCGTTCCTGCAA
Organism: uncultured Pseudomonadota bacterium; assembly: GCA_963710855.1. Classification (GTDB taxonomy): domain Bacteria; phylum Pseudomonadota; class Alphaproteobacteria; order Rhizobiales; family Beijerinckiaceae; genus Roseiarcus. The sequence continues at coordinate 59,247 of CAVQBX010000032.1, forward strand.
ACCCTGCCGCCGGTGTCAGGCCGGGCGCCGCCGCACAAGCTGATGTTTCCGCTGCAATGGCGCCGGCTGCTCGGGGGCTGGAAATTCCTGTTCCTCGGTCCGCCCGACGGGCCCGAGAAGATCGAGCCGAGCGACGACGCCGCTTTCGGCCGCTATGTCATCCAAGGGCCCGGACATTGCGGCGAATGCCATACGCCGCGCAATCTGCTCGGCGCGCCGATCGCCTCGCAGGCGCTCGCCGGGGCGCGACTGCCCGACGGCAAGGACCGCGCGCCCGCGCTCACCCCCGCCGCGCTGAAGGACTGGAGCGAGGACGACATCGTGACCGCGCTGACGCTGGGCTTCACCCCCTCCGGCGACAGCCTCGGCGGCCCGATGGCGGCGGTGGTGCGCAATTTCGCGCAACTCCCGCCGGTCTACGCCAAAGCGGTCGCCAAATACCTGAAACAACCTTCCTAGCCCGTCAGTCGCGCGACGATCGCCTCGAGATGCGCGTCCTCGATTTCGAGCCGCAGCAATTCCGCGCGGGTGTTCAGGACATAATCGAGGTTCGGGCCGCTCTTGCCGAAGGAGCGTCGGATGATTTCGAGCGCTTCTTCCTCCGGCAGGGCGCCCGCGAACTGGGGGTTCTCGTGATCGGCGACATAGGTCAGCGCGGCGACGCGCCGGCCGTCGTCGAGCAGGGTCTCCGCCATCACCTCGCGATAGACGTAGGAAACCATTTCGCGCTCGCGCAGATAGGCGATGGTCGCCTCGCGCCGCTCCGCCTCGACGAGATAGGCGACGCCGTGGCACTCGCCGCCCGGCGCCAGGCCGAACACCAGGCCCGGAACCTCGGGCGTGCCGCGATAGATGTGCGACCAGATGCAGAGGCGGCGCGAATAGCCTTCGAGCTCTGCCTTGCGGCGCTCCACATAGGCGAAGCCGGGGTTCCACATCAGGGAGCCATAGCCGAACACCCAGAGATCGCCGGAGCCGTTTTCAACAAGCATCCGCGTCAGGTCGTCGCTCGCCGGCGCCCTGTCAAGTCGGACGCCCGGCCTCAACAGTAGGTCTGAACCTGCCAGCCGACGATATTTCCGGCGCCGTCGTAAATCGCAACGCATTGGTTGCAGCCGTCGGCCGGGTAAGGACAGGAAGCATTGCCGCCCCAGGACACGGCGCCTCCATACCAAAAGAAGCGAAGGCCGCCGTGATGCCGCCAACTACCCTGATGTTGCGTGACGCCCGCCACGCCTGTCGGACCCGGATGCGGCGCGCCGAGGGCATGGAGCGGCGGTTTCGTGAAATGCAGCGGGGTCGGCGCGCCGCCGGAGGCGTGAAGCGTGAGGATTGGCAAAATGCGGAGCGCTCGGCGCGGCGAGATGGCGAAGGTTCGGAGCGGCGAGATGGGGAGCGCCGACGGCGCTATGGCCGAGCAAGGGGAAATGCCGGCGCGGCGCCTCCGCCGACATGCGGGCCGGGCAAGGCTCCCAGTCCCCCGCCATGCGACGACCCACCGAGACCGCCGACCGAGCCTGCGGCGCCGGGCAAGGCTCCCAGTCCCCCGCCATGCGACATGCCGCCGAGGCCTCCGATGGGCGCCGGCGCGCCGACGAAAGCAGGACCGCCGTGCCCGATCCCGATCGCAAGGGCGGGCGCTTGCGGCGAGACCAGTGCAATCGCCATGGCCATGGCGGAAAACATCCGTCTTTTGTGCGCTAGCATCGCTGTCGGTCCGTTACGCCAGATCCCTCAGTGGCCCCCAAGCGCTTAACGTGACGCGACGGTCGGCGGGGGTGTTGCGCGCGATCAAGTCTTGGAGAGGAGCAGCGTCCTTTACGTCCCCGCCGTCACGCGGCGCAGCGTCAGGTTGATGCGGCCACCGCCGCTGAGCAGCGAGGATGTGCCCGGAATGATGCGATCGACGCCGTGAAAGGCGAGCCGCGCCGGGCCGCCGAACACGAAGGCGTCGCCCGATTGCAGGCGGAACGAGCGCGTCGGCCCTTTGCGGCTTTCGGTTCCGATCCGGAACAAAGCCGCATCCCCCAGCGACAGAGATACGACCGGCGCGGAAAACGCCTGCTCGTCGCGATCCTGATGGAGCCCCATGCGCGCCTTCAAATCATACCAGTTGACGAGGCAGGCTTCCGGGGCCGGCGCGCCTGCGGCAAGCTCGCTCCAGGCGTCGAGCAGGCGCCTCGGCATCGCAGCCCAGGCCGCGCCGGTCTCCGGGTGCGTTGCCTGATAGCGGTAGCCGTCGACATCCGAAACCCAGCCGAGCGGCCCGAGATTGGTCATGCGCACCGAAAACGCCTTGCCCGTGCGCGGCATGCGCGGCGTGAACAGCGGCGAGATCGTCAGCGCTTCGCGCAGTTCGGCGACCAGCGTTTCCTGCTCGGCGCGGCTCAGATATTCCGGATAGTGGCGCGCTCCCGGCGCGATCTCGATTGCGTTCATGTCAAGTCCAGTCACCATTCAGACTAATCAGAGAGTTGTTGCTCGTCCAACGAATTCGCGGCTTGACGCTTTCGGCGCGCACGAAGGTCGGCGGCGTGGACGCCGCCGCTCCAAACGTTTCCGGCGCGGGCGGCGCGACCGTAGTAAGCCCCGGACAAGCCGCCACTCCTAGCGTCCTGAGCGAGGCTTCATGAAGGACGTCGTCGCTTGGCCGCGATCTATCTCGACCAGCTTTCCGCTCAGCGGACCCAATGGCTCAACCTGCGCCAGTCGGTGACAGCTTCCAATGTCGCCAACGCCAACACGCCGAATTACCTCGCCAAGGACATCGCGCCCTTCTCGAGCGTGCTTGCCGAGACGCAACTCGTCATGACTTCGGACCAGCCCGGCCACATCCAGCCGACCGAAGCCGACTATGCGCCGCCGACGCCTGAAGACAACGACGGCGCCAACGCGACCTTGAACGGCAATTCCGTCAATCTCGAACAGGAGATGATGAAGATCGGCGATATCGGCCGCGACGCGGGCGCCGTCAACGCGATCAAGCGGATCTATCACCAGATGATGCTGACGGTTCTGAAGTGAGCGCCGCATGATCGACCCGCTGAAAGCCTCGCTGGAGATCGCAGGATCTGGCCTCGACGCCCAGTCGACGCGGCTGCGCATCATTTCCGAAAACATCGCCAACTCGCAATCCACCGCCGCAGTTTCCGGCGGCGACCCCTACGTCCGCAAGACGATCTCGTTCGACACCGAATTGGACCGCGGCCAGGGCGTCGAACTGGTGCGCGTCAAGACGATCGGCAATGATCCGAACCCGTTCAGGCTCGAGCAGGACCCGGGCAACCCCGCCGCCGACGCGCAGGGTTTTGTCAAAATGCCCAATATCGACATTCTGATCGAGCTCGCCGACATGCGCGAGGCGAACCGCACCTATGAAGCGAACCTCCAGGTCGCCAAACAATCCGCCGACTTGCTGAACCAGACCATCAGCCTGTTGAAGGATGCCTGATAACCAAACAAGGAGCGCCGCGCGACGCCGGAGCGCGCGAACACGATGGTTCCTCTGATCTCCGCCATCAGCGATCTCGCTTCCGGCCTGCAGCAGGCGGCGCCCTCGACCGCCGCCCCCGCCGCAAACCAGCTTTCGTTCGGCGACATGGTGGCTCAGGCCGCGCGCGAGGCGGTCGGCACGATGCAGCAGGGCGAAGCCGCCGCGATTGAAGGCGTCAAGGGCTCGATGCCGACCTTCAAGGTCGTCGATTCCGTGATGTCGCGCGCAGCGCGCCCTTCAACAAACTCTCGCGATCCGCGACAAGGCCGTTTCCGCCTATCAGGAAATCACCCGCATGGCGATCTGACCTGCCGCTGAAGGACCGAACTCATGAGAGCGTTATCGATCGCGGCGACGGGTATGAGCGCGCAAGAGCAGAATATCGAAGTGATCGCCAACAATATCGCCAACATCAACACGACCGGCTTCAAACGCTCCCGCGCGGAATTCACCGATCTCATCTATCAGACCGAACGTCTGATGGGGGTCAGCAGCCGAGGGCGGGACGCGACCGTGCCCGAGGGCGCGCAGATCGGCCTTGGCGTCCGCACGGCCGCCATTCGCCCGGTGCAAATCCAGGGCTCGCTGACCCCGACCGGCAATCCGCTCGACCTGGCCATCAACGGGATAGGGTATTTTCAGGTGACCGACGCCAACGGCAACACGCTCTACACCCGCGACGGCGCCTTTTCGACCAACGCCAACGGCCAGGTGGTCACCACCGACGGCTATCTGCTCTCGCCGCAAATGCTGATCCCGAAGAATTCGACTGCCGTCACGGTCAGTCAGAGCGGGCTCGTCACCGCCACGATTCCCGGCCAACAGGCGCCGCAAACGGTTGGTCAGTTGACGATCGCCTCCTTCATCAATCCCGCCGGCCTGCTGGCGCTCGGCAACAACAATTTCCAGGAGACGGCGGCTTCCGGCCCCGCCAACGCCGGCGTGCCCGGCGACACGTCCTACGGCGTGATCCAGCAAAGCTATCTCGAAGCGTCCAACGTCGATCCCGTTTCCGAGATCACCAACCTGATCGCGGCGCAGCGCGCCTATGAGATGAATTCCAAGGTCATCCAGGCCGCGGACCAGATGTCGGGCACCATCTCCAATATCCGAAGCTGACGGTTTCATGCGTCCCTCCGTTCACCTTTGGCTCCGCGCGATCGGCATCTGCCTTTTTGGCCTGTCATTGGCCGGCGCGCCGGCTCGGGCCGACGAAAGGCTCGTGCCCTCCGTCAAGGCCGTCGTCTATCCCGGCGATATTCTGACGGAAGACAAGCTGACCGATATTCCCTTCAGCGGCGCGCCGATCGGCGCCCCGGTCGCGCTCTCGGCGGACGAATTGATCGGCAAGGCGGCGCAGCGTACGCTGCTTCCCGGAAAACCCATCCCGCTCGCTGCGCTCGAAAATCCGCGCCTCGTCAGAAACGGCGCGGAGGTCACCCTCATCTACATCGACGGCGCCTTGACCATAACAACGGTCGGCCAGGCGATGCAGGACGGCGCGGTCGGCGATCTCATCAAAGTTCGCAACGCCGACAGCGGCGTCACCGTCAGAGGCCGCGTGCGCTCCGACGGCGCCGTGCAAGCGGACAAGGGATGAGACGGCTCGTCCTCCTCATCCTGATCCTGCTGTTTGCAGCACAGGCGCAGGCCGCGGTTCGCATAAAAGACGTGGCTTCGCTGCGCAGCGAGCGGCAATATCAGCTTCTCGGCTATGGCCTAGTTGTCGGGCTGTTGGGAACCGGCGACACGCTGCGCAACGTGCCTTTCACCGAGCAGTCGATCCAGTCGATGCTCGACCATATGGGCCTCAACGCGCGCGGCTCGGCGCTCAGGAACCGAAACGTCGCCTCGGTCATGGTGACGGCGGAGATCCCGGCCGGCGTCGAGAGCGGCCAGCGGCTCGACGTGGTGATCTCCGCGCTCGGCGACGCGACCTCGCTGCAGGGCGGTACGCTTCTGCTCACCCAGTTGATGACCAGCGATGGCCAGCTCGTCGCCTCCGCGCAGGGTTCGGTTTCGGTGACGGGATTCGAAGCGCAGGGCCAGGCGGAGACTGTGGTCCAGGGCGTGCCGACCGCCGGCCGCATCACGAACGGCGCGATCCTCGAAGTCACGCCGCCGCACCCCGAACAGGAACCTCACATGGTTCTCGAGCTGCGCAACCCCGATTACGCGACCGCGGTCAGGATCATCGACGCGATCAACGAATTCTCCCGTTCGGTGTTTCATCACCCGATCGCCTTCGAGCGCGACAGCCGGTCGGTCGGTTTGCAGCGGCCATCAAATGTCAGCGAGACCCGGCTGATGGCGATGATCGGCGAATTGCTGATCGAACCCGACACGGCGGCGCGAGTGGTTGTAGATGCGCGAACGGGGACCGTCGTCATCGGACAGGACGTGCAGATCTCGACCGTCGCCGTGACTTACGGCACGCTCAACGTCAAGATTTCCGAGACCCCCGTCGTGTCGCAACCGGGGCCGCTCAGCAACGGGACGACGAAAGTCGCGCCGCGCACGCAGATCGACGTCGATCAGGGCGGCGGACAGGTCGCCGTGATCTCGGGCTCGAGCTTGCGCGCGCTCGTCGCGGGCCTCAACCGGCTCGGCGTCAAGCCGACCGGCATCATCGCCATCCTGCAGGCGATCAAATCCGCCGGCGCGCTGCAGGCCGAGCTGATCGCCCAGTAGGGTCAGGCCTGCGCAAGTCGTCGAGCCGATGCTCGCCAGCGTCCTCCTCTCGTCGTTGGCGCATGTTGGCTCGCTTCCTCGCCTTAGGGCTATTATTGTTGATCTGCCTGATGGCGGCGGCGCCGCTGTTCGCGGGAGAGGCCGTAAAACCTCGCAGCGCAGCGGAGAAAGGCGCCGAGGGCGAAATCGCCCGCTATTGCGGCAACATCGCGCCGAGCGCCGCAGAGGCGCGGCTCGCCTGGCAGATGAAGAAGCTCGCGGAACTCGAAACCCGCGCCCGCCAGGCCTTCGACGACGCTGAGCCGCCGCGAAGACGAGACGCGGGAATGGGTCGTGAAGCGCGACCAGATGGTCAAGGCCGCGACCGACGATCTCGTCGCCATCTACAGCAAGATGTCGGCGGAGAGCGCGGCCGCCGCAGCTCTCAGCTGTGGACGACAGCGTCGCCGCCTCCGTGCTGATGAAACTGAAACCGCAAGCGGCGGCCAGCATTCTCAACGAAATGGATGTCGAGCACGCGAGCCATCTTTCCAACATGATCGCCGGCGGCGCGATTGGGGCGGGCAAATCATGAGTTCGCGCCTTGTTGCGGGTTGCGTCGTCATCGCGACGTTGGGGCTCGCCGGTTGCGGGAATTCCGCCGCCGAATTCATGCGCCCGCCGATGATGACGCCGGTCGGAACGGGCCTGCTCGGCTCCGATGAAGGGGTTCAGAAGGCCGTCAACGAGCTCAGCTCGAGGCCTCGCGTACAACTCAACGCGCCCGTCAGCCTCTACGCCGACCCAAAGGTCTCGAATATCGGCGACATCGTCACGGTCATCATTTCCATCAACGACAAGGCGACCTTCGGCAACGCGACGGATCGCTCGGCGACCTCGGCCGTGTCGCTGGCGGGCGCCTTCGGCTTCACGCCGCCGACCTCGGGGAGCGGTTCCTCGTCCGGACAGCCCGGAACCATCACCGGCAATGTCAATTCGACCTCGACCGCCAACGGCAACGGCGACATCAACCGCTCGGAGCAGATTCAGGTCTCCGTTCCGGCCGTCGTGACGCGCGTGCTGCCGAACGGCAATCTGGTCATTCGCGGCTCGCAGGAAGTGCGGGTCAACTTCGAGATGCGCCAGCTCAGCGTCGCGGGCGTCGTCAACCCGACCGACATTTCGCGAAACAACACCATCGCCTACGACCATGTCGCGGAGGCGCGCATCTCCTATGGCGGCCGCGGGCGCCTGTCCGATGTGCAGCAGCCGCCCTGGGGCCAGCAAATCTACGACTACATAAATCCGTTCTGAGAGGGGCCCCAGGCGAACCATGGCTGGCTCCGGCGACACAAGCGAGGCGGGCTCTGCGAAACCGAAGCGTTCGCTGATGAGCGTCATTCTCGAATTCGCCGTGGTGACGCTCATCGCGGCCGGCGCGGGCGCCGGAATGGCGATGTTGCAGGGCGCCCCCGCCGCCCCCGCCGCCCCGCTGAAGAAGGATGAGGCCGCCGAGACCCCGCACCTCACTCTGCTCGACCTTCCCCCGATCGTCACGAATCTCGCCGCGCCCGCCGATCTCTGGATCCGCCTCGAAGCCTCTATCGTCGTCGAAGGCAAGAGCTTCACTCCCTCAGAGGTGCTGGTCGCCGAGATCGCCAGCGACGTGCTCGCGTATCTGAGAACCCTGACGGTCGCTCAGATCGAGGGGCCGATCGGCCTGCAGAACATTCGCCAGGACCTCAACGATCGGGCCGCGGTTCGCTCCAAAGGAAAGGTCGTCGAGTTGGTGCTCAAGACTCTGGTGGTGCAATGAGACGCTTCGTTCTGGCGTTTGTCCTCCTGTTGCTCGCTGCAAGCGACGCTCACGCGCAGACCGTCGACCTGAGCCAGCTGCTGCCGAACGGCGGCGCCTCGGCGACCGCTCGAATGCTGCAGATCGCGGCGATCCTGACCGTCCTGTCGGTGGCGCCAGGTCTGCTCATCATGGTCACGAGCTTTACGCGGTTCATCGTCGCGTTATCTTTTCTAAGGTCGGGCCTCGGCTTGCAGAGCACGCCCGCCAATCTCGTGCTGACGAGCCTCGCCTTCTTCATGACGCTGTTCGTGATGGCGCCGACCTTCGACAAGGCCTGGCGCAACGGCATACGCCCGTTGATGGACAATGCGATCACGCAGGAACAGGCCTTCGGCGAAATCGTCGAGCCGTTCCGCGAATTCATGCTGGCGCAGGTGCGCGAGAAGGACATCGCGCTGTTCGAGGACCTGTCGCGGCACGAATTCGACAACGCCGACAGGTCGCGCGTCGACCTTCGCGTGCTGATCCCCGCCTTCATGATTTCCGAGCTGCGGCGCGGTTTCGAGATCGGCTTCATGATCATTCTGCCGTTTCTCGTCATCGACATGGTCGTCGCGACGCTGACGATGTCGATGGGCATGATGATGCTGCCGCCGACCGTGCTTTCCCTGCCCGCCAAGCTGTTGTTCTTCGTGATGGTGGACGGCTGGAACCTGCTGGTCGGCAGCCTCGTGCGGTCCGTCGCCTGAAGCGCTAGGCCCACGCAAGCTTTCGGACGTTAGCTCGCCTTGAGCCTACAAAGGACCTCCTGGCCCATGAGCGTTCTCAACACTTCCGTTTCCGGCATGCTCGCGAACTCGAACTGGCTGTCGACGATCGCGCAGAATGTCGCGAACGCGAACACCACCGGCTACAAGAACACCGAGACGCAGTTTTCCGCGCTGGTCGACGCCTCGCCGGGCCAGACCTCGCAGGTCGCCGGCGTAACGACCAGCATGGTTTCCTACAACACCCTGCAGGGCCAGGTGGAAACCACCCAGACCGTGACCGACCTGGCCGTGCAGGGAGCGGGTTTTTTCGTCGTATCCGACGGCAGCGGCGACATCTTCCTGACGCGCAACGGCTCGTTCATCGCCGGACTCGCAGGGCAATCTCGTCAATTCCGCCGGCTATTATCTGATGGCCGCGCCAACCTACGACGCAGGGCGCCGCGACCCAATCGGTCAACTCGCTCTCGAGCCTCACCAAGGTTAACGTCGACGGCGCGGCGGCCACGGCGGCGCCGTCGACCGCCGCCTCGCTGACCGCAAATCTACCCTCGACGGCCGCCGTCGATACCCGCCGGCAATCTGCCCTCGAGCGACACGCCCACGCCGCAATACACCGCCGAGACGACCCTCTCGGCCTACGACAATCTCGGCGGCGCGCACACGCTCAACATCTATTTCTCCAACACGGGCGGCGGCCAATGGGAAGTCGACGTCTACGACGCGGCGACCGCATCGGCCGGCGGCGGCTTTCCCTATTCCTCCGGCCCGCTCGCCACAGCCAACCTGACCTTCGGCGCGACGCGGCGCGCTGACCGGCGGCTCGCCGCTGTCGATCGCCGTGCCCGACGGGCAAACGATGAGTCTCGACCTCAGCAATACGACCCAGCTCGCCTCGGCATTCGGCGTGACCTCTTCGACGATCAACGGCAACGCGCCGGGAACCGTGTCCGGCATTGCGATCGCCCAGAACGGGGTGCTTTCCTTCCAGTACACCAACGGCGCCAGCGCTGACGCCTACATCATTCCGCTCGCGAACGTCGCCAGTCCCGACAATCTGACCTCGGTGCTCGGCGACGCCTATCAGACGAACTTCGCGTCCGGAAACGATGCAGATCAACAACGCGACAACCGGCGGGCTCGGCACGATCAACTCTTCTGTCGCTGGAGAGCTCGACAGTCGACCTCGCGACCGAGTTGACCAACATGATCCAGGCGCAAAGCTCCTATGAGGCGAACTCGAAAGTGTTTCAGACCGGAACCGACATCTTCGACGTTCTCAACAATCTCGAAGTCCTGATCTCCTGACCTAGGCTCGGGCCGCTCTCCATGACGATTTCCTCGACGTTTTCGATCATCAGCTCGGCGTTCTCAGCGACTGCCGCACAATCCAGCGATCATCGCGAGCAACATCGCGAACGTCAACAGCACGGTTACGTCCGCGAAATCGCCAACCAGATCACCAATGAATATGGCGGCGCCGAAGTCGTCTCGGTGTCGCGCCAGGCCAATGCCGCTCTGCTCGATCAAGTCGACGCACTGCGACCTCCGAATCCGCGGCGCAGAGCGCGATCTCCGTCGGCCTCGCGACGCTCGCGCAGATCCGTGGACGACAGCCGCCTCATCGTCCTCGGCGTCGGGCGCTCAGCAGAACGGCGCTTCGCCGTTCGCGATGCTCGGCAATCTCCAGAGCGCTCTCGCCGACCTATGAGGCCGATCCTTCCAGCCAGCCTGCCGCCTCCGCGGTGCTGGCCGCCGCTCAGAATCTGACCAACTCGCTCAATGCCGGCGCCGCTGCCGTCTATCAGGTCCAGGAGCAGGCCGATCAGGGCATGGCTCAATCTGTCGCTCAGATCAATTCGCTGCTCTCCCAGTTCCAGCAGGCGAACAACGCCGTCGTGACCGGCTTGCAGACCGGCGCGAATGCTTCGCAGGACGAGGACACGCGCGACTCGCTGCTGACCCAGCTCTCCCAGCAGATCGGCATCACGACGACCACGAACTCCAACGGCTCGATGTCGATCTATACCGACAGCGGCGTCACGCTGTTCCAGAATACGCCCCAAACGGTCGCCATGACGCCGACGACGACTTTTGCGAGCGGCGTCAGCGGCAATGCCGTGATGGTTGGAGGCATTGCGATCACCGGCGGCTCGGCGCCGATGGCGATCCAATCGGGGGCGCTCGCGGGCTACGCTCAATTGCGCGACACGATCGCGCCGCAATATCTAGCCCAACTCGACCAGGTCGCCGGGGGACTGGTCAGCGCGTTCGCCGAATCCGATCAATCAAACCCGCCGACCTTGCCGTCGCTGCCGGGGCTGTTCACGGCGCCGGGTCTCTCCTCGGTCCCGACGCCTTCGACGAGCGTCGGGGCTCGCAGCGCAGATCGAAGTGAATCCGAACGTCGTCCCCGCAGATGGCGGCGATATCAGTCTGCTGCAGAACGGCGGCATCTCCGACCCCGGAAATCCCGCTTACGATTACAATCCGACGGGCGCGGCGGGCTATACGGGCCGTATCCAGGATATGATTTCGGCGCTGACCAACACGCAGAGCTTCGACCCCTCGGCGGACCTTCCGACCTCCACGAGCCTAACGCAATACGCCTCCAACTCGGTGAGCTGGCTGCAGGCGCAGAATCAGTCCGCGTCGGATTCCGCCAGTTACCAGAGCTCGCTCGTCTCACAGGCGAGCTCCGCGCTCTCCAACGCGACCGGCGTCAATCTCGACACTGAGATGACCAACATGCTCAACATCGAGAATTCCTACACCACTGCCGCAAAACTTCTGACAACGGTGAACGACATGTTCTCCGCCCTCATGCAGGCGGCCTGAACCCATGTCGATCACCGCCGTATCGACGCCCTACCTGGGCGACGCCCTGCTCCCCGCCGTCGCCCAGGCGCAGGCGCAACTCGCCCAGTTGGAAATCGAATCGACGACCGGGGTATATGCAAATCTCGGCGAGCAATTGGGCCCAAGTTCCGGCTACGAACTTTCGCTGAGAAACACCGACGATCTGCTGCAGAGCCTGACGGCCGCGAATTCGATCATCTCGGGCCGCCTCTCGACCGCTTCGAGCGCGGTGAACTCGGTTATTTCGGGCGCGCAGTCGACGCTCAAGTCGCTTGTCGCATGGCAGCCCGGCTCAAACACTTCCACCGAACTCGCCGCGACGGGCGATGACGCCATGCAGAGCCTCGTCGCTTCGGCGAATGCGACCTACGACGACCAGTTCGTGTTCGGCGGCATTAACAGCTCGACGCCGCCGCTGGCTTCCTTCAGCGCCAGTTCTTCCAACGAGACGGCCCTCATATCCGCTTTCCAGACGCAATTCGGTTTTTCGCCGACCAGCGCCGCCGCAGCGAACGTGACGGCTTCGCAGATGACGAGCTTTCTAAATGGCCCTTTCGCCTCGGAGTTTTCCGGCGCCAACTGGTCGAACTGGTCGAGCGCTTCCTCGACGGACGAGAGCGCCGAGATTGCTCCGGGCGAGATCGCTGAGACCTCGACGAGCCTCAACAGCGGCGGCTTTCAGCAGTTGACCGAGGCCTACGCCATGCTCGCGACTTTCGGCGGCAGTTCGCTCGACGACAGCGCGCAATCCGCGGTCGTTTCGGCGGCGACCTCGCTCATCACCGAGGGGTTGAGCGGCGTGACCAATGTCGGGACGAACGTCGGCGCAATGCAGGACCAATTGAAACAGGCCGACGACAACATGTCGACCCAGTCAACCCTCATCAAGACGCAGATTGGAGGGCTCGACAACGTCGACCCGGCCCAAGTGGCGACCCAGCTCAGCACCCTCACCACCCAACTCGAGACCGCCTACCAAGCGACCGCTCAACTCCAGAAGCTCAGCCTGGCCCAATATCTCCCGACCTAGGCCAAGAGGCAAACATGTTCGATTTCGCTTACAATGATATCATCGAGGACGCGCCGGGCGCGATGCGCGCGCAGGAGCGCAAGGCCCTCGAATCGATCATCCAGTTGTTGCGCGGCGCCGCCGCGAAGGGCGCGAGGAGCGTCGAGGCCGTCAACGCGCTCTATCAATTGCGGGTGCTGTGGGGCGTGTTCCTTGATGACCTCGAGAAGTCCGGAGAACGGTCTCCCCGAAAATCTGCGCGCGAGGCTCATTTCGATCGGCATATGGGTGAACAAGGAAATCGACCGGCTCAGAAGCGGCGCCTGCGAGGACTTCACACCGCTGATCGAAATCAACGAAATCATTCGAGACGGCTTGAACTGAGGCGGCCATGAACATCACCCTGCGCGCGGGCGAGCGTCTGTTCATCAACGGCGCGGTCATCAGGACCGACCGGAAGGCGACGATCGAACTCCTGAACGACGCGACGTTTCTTCTGGAGACGCATGTCATGCAGGCGAGCGACGCGACGACGCCGCTCCGCCAGATCTATTTTGTCATCCAGGTCATGCTGATGGATCCCGCGACAGCGCGCACGACGTCCGAGCTTGCCCTGGCGCTGATCGACAAGGCGCTCGGCGCCTTTGAGGACGAGGCGGTGAGGGCGGGCATCCGCAACGCGACCGAACTGATCGGGCGGGGCCGCTATTTCGAGGCCATGAAGACGGTTCGTGCGCTCTATCCGCTCGAGCAGAAGGAAATGTTCCCGGAGAGCGGCGCCGCGCCGACTTCCAACGCAGCCTGAGAGAGTTTGCCATGACCATATCCCCCGTTACCTCGACAACGACGACCGGCGCCTCCGCTTCCGGCGCTTCTTCGAGTACAAACGCGACGCAGTCTCTCTCCTATGACGACTTTCTCTCGCTGCTGATGACGGAACTGCAGAACCAGGATCCGACCCAGCCGATGGATCCCTCGCAGATGGTCACGCAGCTCGCCACCGTCTCGCAAGTCGGCCAGACCGTGCAGATGAATTCGACGCTGAGTTCGATGCTCACCATGAACTCGCTGTCGCAGGCGGAGCTGCTGGTCGGGCAGACGATCTCCTCGGCCGACGGAACGATCTCGGGAACGGTTGCAGCGGTCGCCGTCTCGAGTTCAGGCTCCACCGCCGTCCTGACGAACGGCGCGACCCTGCCGCTCGACGACTCCCTGGTTATCCAATGACCGAAGGCGACGTCCTCGATCTGGTGCAGGGAGCAATGTGGACGGCGGTGATGGTCGCGGGCCCCGTAGTCGGCGCCGCCATGGTGGTCGGCATCGCCATCGCGCTTCTCCAGGCCCTGACCCAGGTTCAGGAAATGACGCTGACCTTCGTGCCCAAGCTGCTCGTCGCATTCGCGATGTTCGCCCTGACGGCTTCCTTCGTCGGATCGCAGTTGCAGATCTTCACTCAGGAAGTCTACGCGCATATCGCGCACGGCTATCGGGAATAGCCGCCTCTCACTCGACGGCTTACTGATGTCCAACGTGTCGTTGACCACGGCCCCTCGGTCGCGCCCTCCAGCGCGCGCGCCGGGCGCGACGTCGGCTTCGCAGGCGCCGTCGTGCTTGTGCTTTGTCTGTTTTTCCTGCCCGTGCCCGCGATCGTCATCGACTTCGGGCTGGCGTTCTCCATTGCGCTCTCCGTGCTCATCCTGATGGTCGCGCTGTGGATTCAAAAACCGCTCGAATTCTCCGCCTTTCCGACCGTGCTGCTGGTGGCGACCGTACTGCGGCTCGCCCTCAACATTTCCACGACCCGGCTGATTCTTTCGCGCGGCGCGGAGGGCTCGTCTGCGGCCGGATACGTCATCGCCGGTTTCGCGCGGCTCGTGATGGGCGGCGACTTCGTCATCGGCATCATCGTCTTCCTGATCCTCGTCACCATCAATTTTCTCGTCATCACCAAGGGCGCGACCCGCATCGCGGAAGTCGGCGCGAGGTTCACGCTCGATGCGATCCCCGGCAAGCAGATGGCGATCGACGCGGATCTCAGCGCCGGCCTGATCGACGACAAGGTGGCGCAGCTCCGGCGGCGCGAACTGGAGGAGGAGAGCGCCTTCTTCGGTTCGATGGACGGCGCCTCGAAATTCGTGCGCGGCGACGCGGTCGCAAGCCTCATCATTCTCGCCGTCAACATCTTTGGCGGCATCATTATCGGCGTGACGCGGCACGGGCTGACGCTCGTCAATGCCGGCGACGTGTTCACAAAACTGTCGGTCGGCGACGGCCTCGTCTCGCAGATCCCCGCGCTGATCATTTCACTGGCCGCCGGCCTCTTGGTCGCCAAGGGCGGCACGCGCGGCTCCGCCGAGAAGGCGGTGCTCGGCCAGCTCGGCTCCTATCCCTCCGCCCTGTTCATGTCCGCCTTCCTGCTGCTGATCCTCGGGATAGTTCCGGGTCTGCCATTCACGCCGTTCGCGGCGCTAGGCGGCCTGCTCGGCTTCGTCGGGATCGCAATCCCCGGCGCTCAGGCCAAGGAGAGAGCGCGCGAGGAGGCCGTCAAAGCCGCGCAGGACGAGAAGGCCAAGGCGGAAGCTAAGTCTTCCATCAAGGAGCAGTTGAAGCCGATCGAAATCGAGCTCTGCTTCAGCAAGGAGCTGTCGGGCTCGCTGCTCTCGTCCTACAACGAGATCGCCAACCGCGTCGCCAAGATGCGCCGCAAGTTCGCCCGCGAATATGGCTTCGTGGTGCCTGAAATCAAGCTCAGCGAAGACATCAGCGCGCCGGCGAAGACCTATCAGATCAAGATCCACGGCGCCGTCGCGGCGACGCAGGAGCTCCGAATGCAGGACGTGCTGGTGATCGTCGGCGACGGGCCGCGCCCGCATGCGCCCGGCGACGAAGTGCGCGAGCCCGCCTTCGGCATGAAAGCTTTATGGATTCCGCAGTCGCTGTCGAACGAAGTCCGCCGCCAGGGATTTAGGGCGATCGACCCGATCTCGGTGATGCTGACGCACCTTAGCGAGACGATCAGCAACAATCTCGCGCGATTGCTTTCCTATCGCGACATGCGCTCTCTGCTCGATCGGCTGGATCCGGAATACAAGAAGCTGCTCGACGATGTCTGTCCGACGCAGATTTCGCACTCCGGTCTGCTCGCCGTGTTCAAGCTGCTGCTCTCCGAGCGCGTCTCGATCAAGAACCTCAACCTAATCCTCGAGGCGATCGCGGAAATCGCGCCGCATGTGCGGCGGCCCGAACAGATCGTCGAACACGTGCGCGTCAGGATGGCGCATCAGGTCTGCGCTTCGCTGCTCGACGGCGGCGTGCTGAAGGTGCTGAGACTCGGCAATCGCTGGGACATGGTGTTCCACCAGAGCCTGAAACGCGACGCCAAGGGCGATGTGACCGAATTCGATATCGATCCGCGATTGATGGAGGAATTCGCCGGCCAGGCGTCGGCCGCCGTCCGCAAGCGCATGGAGGAGAAACACATATTCGCGCTCGTCACCACCGCCGAGACCCGTCCCTTTGTGCGGATGATCATCGAGCGCATGTTCCCGACCCTGCCGGTGCTCTCGCAGCTCGAGATCGCGCGCGGCATCGAAATCCGTTCGCTCGGCGTCGTGGCGTGATGGCGGGGCCTTCGGAAGGGTTGGATTTTTCCACGCTGGCGCGCGCCTACGTCTTCGGTTCGTTCCTGCTGTTTTGCCGGATCGGCGGCTGCCTCATGGTCGCGCCGGGCCTTTCCCACGGGCAGATTCCGGCGCAGGTACGATTGCTGGTCGCCATCGCGGTGACGTTGGCGCTGGCGCCCTTTCTGCTTGCCGACCAGCACGTCGACTTCAACGATCTCGACCCGCCCTCGCTCACCCGCCTCATCATCATGGAGGCCCTGGTCGGGACCATGATCGGGCTGCTCGCCAGAGCTTTCCTGTCCGCGCTCGATACGCTCGCCACGGCGATCGCTCAGTTCATCGGGCTTGCCAATCCATTCGGTGTGGCGCTCGATCATGATGCGGCGACGCCGCCGCTCGCCTCGCTCGCCTCGGTCGCCGCGGTCGCGCTCATCTTCGCGACCGACCTTCACTGGGAGATCTTGAAGGGGCTGATCGCGTCCTATCAGATCATTCCCCTCGACACGGATTTCGACGCCGCCTTCACGCTGCGGCGGCTAGTTGAAGTGCTCGGACAATCCTTCGTGGCGGCGGCGCGCGTCGCCTCGCCCTTCTTCATCTATGCGCTGCTCGTCAATTTCTCGCTGGCGCTCGTCAATCGTGTGACTCCGCAGATTTCGGTGTTCTTCGTGGCGCCGCCATTTGTCGTGGGCGGCGGGCTCGTGCTGATGTATTTCGTTGGTCGCGATGAACTCGCCGGTTTCATGGCGTCGTTCGCGACCTGGCTCGTACGGGGGTAAGCGTTGAAATCGAAACTCGAGAGGCTGAAGAGAATCCAGAACCTGCAAAGGCGCATGCATGAGCTTGCGAGTTGGAGGGCGGCGAAGCTTGCAAACAAACGCAAGGCGCTGGATGAAGCGCACGCTCAGATGATTGAGGCGCTCGGCCAGGGGCTGCTGTCGTTCGGCGCGGCCGCGTCCGCTGCAACGCGCCGAATCCGTTCGATTGAAGTCGAGGCGAGCGAGGCCGCCGCCGCTCACGACGATCAGCATCGCAAGGTGTTCGAATACGGGCTGCGCGCGCACGCCGTCGATCGGGCCGTCGACGCTGCGCATCAGCGCGTGCGCGCCGCGGCCGAGAGGAAAAGTCTCGAGGAACTCATCGACCTCAGCCAGCAGCAACCAGGCTCAGTCCCGCGCAAGCTCTGATGCTGAGAGTGGGGAAGCAAGCGGAATGTTTCATGGATGCCTCCTCCGATCTCATCGTTGATGTCGCCCGCGCCGCCGATCCGGAGCGCGCTTCCGCCATGGCGCAGCGCCTGGCAGGGCTCGACCCTGCCAGCGTCTCGTCGCCGCCAAGTTTTAGCTCGGCCGTCTCGGCCGCGGCCGCCTCGACCAACCGGACAGCGGCTTCCGCTGCGGGCTTTGGCGGCGCGCTCATCAACTCCGCGAGCACGGAGGCAGCGCGTATAAAAGGCGCGCGCCAGCAATTCGAGGCGACGCTGCTCAACAGCTTCGTGAGCGAAATGATGCCGCAGGATGCGACTTCGAGTTATGGCGGGGGTTATGCCGGCGACATGTGGCGTTCGCTGCTTGCCCAAAAGATGTCCGATGAGATCGCGAAGTCCGGCGTGCTCGGCATCGCCTCGCGCGTATTCGACAATGGCCACTCGCCGGCGCTCGCCAAACTCGAGAGCGCGGCGAAGGCTGAGGATCAGGTCGGCGCGGTGACTGCAACGAGCAGCAACGAACTCTCCCTGCCGCCCGAGGCGGAGGCGTCCGAGGGCGCCGTGCTGTTCGCCAACCGCCAAGCGACATGAGCGCTCTGAAATCGCTGAGCCCTCGCTCGCAAGACGCCGCCTCCGCCGTGCTGCCGGTCGTCGAGCGTCTGCTCGCGGCCATCGAGAAAGAGAATCGCGACATCGCGGGTTCGGTCGCGGTCGACTATCGCGCCTTCACCGAACGCAAGACCTTTGGCCTCTACGAACTCACCAAGATGCGCACGCTGATCGCGCAGTCGCGCGGCCATCCCGCCGTGTCCTCGGCTTTGGCGCAACTTTCGTCCTCGCTTGACATCAACCGACGGCTGCTCGCCGCGCAGTTGAAGGCCGCGCAGACCATTGCCGGCATCGTCGCCCGCGCCATCAGGGACAGCCAATCGGACGGCACCTATTCCGCTTATCCGTGGCGCGACCACGACGGATGATCAAATCGCTCGCCGTCGCCATCTGGGCCGCTATCGTCATCTTTGCAGCGAGCTACGGCGCTTCGGCGTGGCTGAAATCGCGCAGCCCCGCCCCGGCGCTTGTCGAAAAGGCAGCCGGCTCGGAGACGCGCAAGACCAAGGAGATCAACGTGCCCGTCATCCGCAAGGGCGCGGTCATGGGCTATGTGGTGCTGCAACTGAACTATGTCGTCGATCTCGCCGTCGAGAAGGGCCTGCCGGTCCAACCCGACGCCTTCGTAGTCGACGAGGCGTTCCGATACATCTATAACGACAGCGACATCGATTTTACCCATCTCGACAAGATCGAGCTCGAGAAGCTCACGAGCGCGCTGATGTTCAAGGTCAACACGCGCATGAAAGCGCAGGTGCTGACAGACATGGGCGTGCAGGAATGCAATTTCCTTTTGAACAGCGAAACGATCTCGGGTTCGAAGCAACACGTGGAGGCCTCGCCCTAATCCGCGCGAGGCGACCCTTGCGCCTCATCCGCCGAGCGTAAGCCCTTGCAGACTCGACAGCAGGCCTACGCTGAAGTCGTTGGTCGGCTCCAGGCCGTTGAGCTCGCTGTAGTTCGAGCTGGCGATGTCAGACAGCACCGTTTCGGCGCCAACTTCCTGATCGCTCGACGCATTGTCCGACACCACGGTCAGCGAAGAGGATGAATTTGACCCGGGCCCGTATTTCGCATCATAGGCGGCCGTGAACCGTTCGACGAGCTGGTTGAGCTTGGTCGGATTTTGCAGTTCGGAAAGCGGCGCCAGGTTGGTGAGCTCGGTCGCTTCACTGTCGAGCTTAGAGACATCAAAGGTCGACGGCAGATTGAAGATGGTCTGCTCCACTTCGAGCAGATTCTGGTCGGCCAGAATGCCATAGCCGCTCGTCACCGTCGGCGCCACGCGCTGGAAATAGAGCGCGAGCTGCACGCCGGGGTCGCTCTGGCCCTCGTTGGCCTCGAGCTGCTGTTCGGTGTAATCCGCCACCGTCGTCGCGACCGAACTCGACGACGTCGGCGACGACGCGCCGGACGCGCTGAAGTTGAAGGCGTTGGCGAACGCCTTCCAGTTCTGGTTGGGCAGCGTGTTGGCGAGCGCCTTGGAGCTCGATGTGCCCTGCTCGAGCACCTGCTTGATCAAGGCCGTGTTGTTGATCTGGTCGCCGAGCCCATAGGCCTGCAACGCATAGGACAGCAGCCGGTAATTCGAAACGAACTGGTCGATCGACGTCACGGCTCCGATGTTGGCCTGATAGTAGTCCGTCGCGGTCTTCACCGCCGGCTGATCGGCGGTGAGTTTTTGGTAGCTCGCGAGGTTGTTCTCGATCGTGAGATAGGTGGACGTCGTCGTCGTCAAGGGGAACTCCGGCTCGCGGCCGAGGTCGGGGAAAACACGCGAAGGTTGCATGGCTGATGTGAAGATTTGGTTAAGGCAGGCGGCCGCCGACCGACTCGACTCCCGCTTTCCGATTTCCCTCCCCCCTTGTGGGGGAGGGTAAGGGTGGGGGTGCGCCCACAAAGCGCAGTGGTTTTCACCCCCACCCCGGCCCTCCCCCATCAAGGGGGAGGGGGCTTGCGTGGCCATCGCGCTAATGCGCCTCGTCCCAGTTCGCAGCCGCCCGCGCGTCCACCTGCAGCGGCGCGCTGAGGCGGATCGCCGGCTCGGGCGCGTCGACCATGATCTTTGACACCAATTTGATCGTCGGCTCGATTTCGTCCTCGGGCGCTTCGAACACGAGTTCGTCGTGCACCTGCAACAGCATGCGCGCCTGCAGTTTCGCCCGGGCCAGCGCATCGTCCATGCGCGCCATGGCGCGGCGGATGATGTCGGCGGCGGAGCCCTGGATCGGCGCGTTGATCGCCGCGCGCTCGTTGAAGGCGCGCTCGGAGGGATTGGAAGCGTTTATGCGCGGAAAGTGGCACTTGCGGCCAAAGATGGTGCGCACGAACCCCTCCGCGCGCGCCTGCTTTCGCATCGCTTCCATGTAATCGCGGATGCCCGGAAAGCGCTCGAAATACTTGCGGATGTAGGCGCCCGCCTCCTCGCGCGGAATGCCGAGCTGGTTGGCGAGGCCGAAGGCGGAAATGCCGTAGATGATGCCGAAGTTGATCGCCTTGGCGCGCCGCCGCACTTCGCCCGGCATGTCCTTGATCGGCACGCCGAACATTTCTGAGGCGGTCATGGCGTGGATGTCGAGCCCTTCCGCGAACGCTTTCTTCAATGCGGCGATGTCGGCGATATGGGCGAGCAACCTGAGCTCGATCTGGCTGTAGTCGGCCGAGATCAGCTTGTTGCCTTTCTCCGCGATGAAGGCGCGGCGGATTTTTCGGCCCTCCTCGTTGCGCACGGGAATGTTTTGCAGGTTTGGGTCCGACGAGGAGAGCCGCCCGGTCGTCGTCGAAGCCAGAGCATAGGAGGTATGCACGCGTTTCGTCGAAGGATTGACGTAGCCCGGCAGCGCGTCGGCATAGGTCGACTTCAGCTTGGAAAGCTGCCGCCAGTCCAGGATTCTACGCGGAAGAGCGTGGCCTTCCTCGGCGAGGTCTTCCAGAATGCTGGCCGAGGTCGACCAGGCGCCGGTCGCCGTCTTCTTGGCGCCGGGCAGGCCCATCTGCCCGAACAGGATGTCGCCGAGTTGTTTGGGCGAGCCGAGATTGAAAGGCGAACCAACCATTTCGTAGATTTCGGCTTCTATGCGCGCCATGCTCTGCGCGAACTCGCCGGACAGCCGCGACAGCATGTCGCGATCGATGGCGACGCCGCGCCGCTCCATGCGCGCGAGCGGCATGACCAGCGGCCGCTCCAGGGTCTCATAGACGGTCGCCATGCGCTCTGAGACCAGGCGACATTTGAGCACGCGCCATAGCCGCCAGGTGACGTCGGCGTCCTCGGCCGCATATTGGGTCGCGCGGTCGATCGGCACGCGCGCGAAGCCGATGAAGTTTTTTCCCGAGCCCGCGACTTCGGAGAACGCGATCGGCTTATGGCCGAGCCAGCGTTCACTCAGCGCATCCATGCCGTGCCCTTCGTTGGTCGCGCCGGAATCGAGCACGTAGGAGAGCAGCATCGTGTCGTCGACCGGCGCGACCTCGACGCCGCGCTGGCGGAAGATGTGCCAGTCGAATTTTGCGTTCTGGGCAATCTTCAGCACGCCGGGATCTTCGAGCAGCGGCTTCAGAAGCGCGAGTGCTTCGTCTTCAGGGATCTGACCCGGAACGAGGCCCGCGCCGGAAAACAGGTCGCCGCTGCCGGCGACATGGCCGAGCGGAATGTAGCAGGCTTCGCCGGCGGCGACGGCGAGCGACACGCCGACGAGTTCCGCTTGCATCGGGTCGAGCGAACTGGTCTCCGTGTCGAAGGCGACCGCGCCGGCCTCGCGCGCCCGGACGATCCATGCTTTCAGTTCCTCGACCGACATCACGGTCGGATAGGCGGTCACATCGAACGCAGAACCCTTCGCCTCCTCGGCGCGCTGCCTTGCGACGGTCAATGGGCCTGCCGTCTCGGCGGCGGGCTTCGTTTCGACAGCAGCCGGCGGCGGCGGCGGGGGCGGCTCCTTCGCTTCGCCATTGCGGCCGCGCCAGCCGCCGGCGCCGGCGAAGGCTGGATCGGCCTCGACGATGTTGGGCTCGACGCCGCAGATTTCGCCGACCCGACGCGTGATCGTGGTGAACTCCATCGCCTTCAGGAAGGCGATCAGCTTCTCGCCCTCGAGCTTCGGCATGCCGAGGGCGTCGAGCGGCGTTTCGGTCGCGACATCGCGCACCAAAGTGACGAGCGTTTTCGAAATGCGGATTTTTTCGACATTCTCGGGGTTGGTCAGCGTCTCGCGCCGCTTCGGCTGCTTGATCTCGCCGGCGCGCGCGAGCAGCGTTTCGAGGTCGCCGTATTCGGCGATGAGCTGCGCGGCCGTCTTGACGCCGATGCCGGGGGCGCCCGGAACATTGTCGGTGGAATCGCCGGCCAGCGCCTGAATGTCGATGACTTTTGAAGGCGGCGCGCCGAAATAGTCGTTGACTTCCGCCTCCCCGATCCGCCGCTCCTCGCGGTCGCCGGAAGCGGGGTCATACATGGCGACGCCGGGCTCGATGAGCTGCATCAGATCCTTGTCGGCGGAAATGATGAGCACGTCGGCGCCGCGCTTGCGGGCCTGCGTCGCGTAGGTCGCGATGATGTCGTCGGCTTCGTAGCGGTCCTGCTCCACCGGGATGAGGCCAAAGGCGCGCACCGTCGCCCGCATCAGCGGGAATTGCGGCACCAGGTCTTCCGGCGGCTCCGGCCGATGCGCCTTGTAGGGCGGATAGATCTCGCGCCGGAACGAGTTTTCCGACTTGTCGAAGATGATCGCGATATGCGTCGGCTTGATGCCCGCCGCCCCGTCGCGCAAAAACTGCAGCACCTTGGCCGCGAACAGCCGAACCGCGCCGACCGGCAGCTTGTCCGAGCGGTAGTTGTATTTCGGGTCCTGGCGGATCGACTGGAAATAGGCGCGGAACACGAAGGACGAGCCGTCGACGAGGAAGACATGGTCGCCGGGGCCGACGGGACGGTGGGCTTGGGTCATGGCGGCGGACACTAGCGGAAGCGGGGGCGGAGTTCTATCGGGAGGCGGCGCTTGGAGCGTCGACGTCCACGTCGACGACTCTTTAGCGCTCACGACGGTCGGCGGCGTGGACGCCGCCGCTCCAACGACGAGACACTACCCTAGCAGATCGCGGCAGCCGAGATCATCCACTGCCGCAAAAATGCGCTCAAGATTGTTCCACCAGATGAGCGGCGGGAGGTCGTTGAGCGCCTGCCAGACCGGACGCATGATGAGGTCCAGCGCCGAGAGCCGGTAGTCGGCCTGCAGGGCCTCGCGGTCGTAACCCTGCACGCCGTGATCAACAAGCGTCGCGTGGTAATGGTCGAGCAGCGGCTGCTCGAAGCATCTGCGGCGCTCCGTGCTCCAGTGCATGGCGATCATGTAGGCGAGATCGTCCGTCGCGAGGCCCAGGCGCCAGGCGTCCCAGTCGAACAGCCGGATCGTGTCGCCCGCGTCCTTTGGAAGGAAGCAATTCCAGAAATGGGCGTCGCCGTGAACGATCGTCATCTTGCGGCGAGACTCATATCGTGGCCACAGGCGAGGCCAGGCGGCGAAGACGCGTTCGTAGAGGTCGCGCCGGTCGGAAGGCAGCCGGTCGGACAGGCGATCGGCGAAGGGCGCGAATTGTTCGGCGAAGGCGCGAGCGTGCTTTTCCCTCGTGTCCAGCGACGACCACTCGCCGACGGTTTCGCCAAGACGCGGATCGTCCCACCACGCGGCATGGAAACTCGCCCAGCTCCGCACGATGTCCAGGCTTTGCGGATAGGTCGGCGGAACCGGCCAGGGGCTCGCCTGCGCATGGGTGTCCTTGAGGTCTTCGAGCAGGATATGCCAGCGGTTGGTCTCCGCGTCCCAATCGGCGTCAAAGCAGCGCGGCAGGACGCCGCTCTGAACTTTCGGGGCCACGGTTCGGTAGAATGCGACCTCCTGCCGCCCGGAAGCCCAGTTCGCCCCCAGGCGCTCCGGATGGCCGATCTTCAGGAACAGGGTCGCGGGCGCATTGCGCGCGTCGCCTTCGTAGTCGAGGCGCAGCCGCATGACTTTCGAGAGGAAGGTCGCGCGCGCATTTTCCGCCGTGACGGCGCCGACCCTTCCTTCGGCGAGCGCGCCCGCGCCGCGCAGAATTTCGGTCAGCCGTTCGGCCTGCGCCGCATCAGGGATTTCCTCGGCCGACATGGCATGCCTTTCGCATCAGAGAGGTTTTGCGCCCGATGGCAGCGCGCAAGCGATTGCGGTTGGTCGCGCGCCCGTCCGAGGATAATTCAAATTTGGCTCTTATCGCGAATACTGTTGGAATATCTGGTTGGATAATAGGCCTTTCGTGTGTCTCTCTACGTCATGGCCGGGCTCGTCCCGGCCATCCACGCCGTCGAGTGGTGCGCGGCTCAAGGTCTGGGAACGACAGTCGTATTCACGCATCAAATGCATTGGCGGCACGGCGGCGTGGATGCCCGGAACAAGTCCGGGCATGACACGGAAAGTGCGGGGCCAAGTTTCGGCCCGGCGATCTTTTCGCCAGCAGCCACCCTACCATAAAGTCAAGGCGCGACGGCCTTGACAACGGGCGAGGCTCGTGGTTCCGCTGGCGCGCTTTTCCGGGCGCCTCCGCCCGGGG
The DNA here is from genome assembly GCA_963710855.1 of uncultured Pseudomonadota bacterium. Classification (GTDB taxonomy): domain Bacteria; phylum Pseudomonadota; class Alphaproteobacteria; order Rhizobiales; family Beijerinckiaceae; genus Roseiarcus. The sequence goes on from CAVQBX010000032.1 coordinate 83,864, forward strand.
ACGCGGCGCGAGACCTTTCATGCCAATCACGGCCTTGAAAACGACCCTCAAACGGACCGCCCCGAAAGGCGGGACGAAAGGGTAACGCGCGCCTTCCGCTCCGGAATCCTCCCCCGGCGGGGCGCCGGGGCAGTCGAGAGTTCGAGCTTTTTTAAGTCGAACTCGGCGCGGGGAGGTCCAAAAGCCCAAGAGGATTTAGTCATGTCAGGATTCAAGGTCGCCGTCGCAGGCGCCACCGGCAATGTCGGGCGCGAGATGCTCGCCATTCTGGCCGAGCGCCACTTTCCGGTTTCGGAGGTCGTCGCGCTCGCCTCTTCCAAGTCGATCGGCAGGGAAGTGTCGTTCGGCGACCGGACGCTGAAGTGCAAGGTGCTCGAGCATTACGATTTCTTCGATACTGACATCTGCCTGATGTCGGCCGGCGGCTCGGTCGCCAAGGAATGGGCGCCGCGCATCGGCGCACAAGGCTGTCTGGTGATCGACAATTCGTCGGCCTGGCGGATGGATCCTGACGTGCCGCTCGTCGTGCCCGAGGTCAACGCCGAAGCCGCGCGCGGCTTCAGCCGGAAGTACATCGTCGCCAATCCCAACTGTTCGACAGCGCAACTCGTCGTCGCGCTGAAGCCGCTGCATGACAAGGCCGTCATCAAGCGCGTCGTCGTCTCGACCTATCAGTCGGTCAGCGGCGCGGGCAGGGACGCGATGGACGAACTGTTTTCCCAGACGCGCGCGGTCTATGTCTCGGACCCGGTTGAATCCAAGAAGTTCACCAAGCGGATCGCCTTCAACGTCATTCCCCACATCGACGTCTTCATGGACGACGGCTCGACCAAGGAAGAGTGGAAGATGGTCGCCGAGACCAAGAAGATCCTCGACCCGAAGATCAAGCTGACCGCGACCTGTGTGCGCGTGCCGGTGTTCATCGGCCATTCCGAGGCGGTCAATCTTGAGTTCGAGCATCCGATCAGCGCCGACGAGGCGCGCGACCTGCTCCGCGAGGCGCCGGGCTGCCTCGTCATCGACCGGCGCGAGGACGGCGGCTATATCACGCCGCACGAAGCGGCGGGCGAGGACGCGACCTACATTTCGCGCATCCGCGAAGATCCGACCATCGACAACGGCCTCAATATCTGGGTCGTCTCCGACAATCTGCGCAAGGGCGCCGCGCTCAACGCGATCCAGATCGCCGAAGCGATCGTCAATCGCGGATGGCTGAAGCCGAAGCAGGCGGCGGCCTGAGGCGCGGGCGGCGCCTGGAGCACTGAGCGCGGTTCCTGATCAAGCATCGCCCTTTCCGATCCCCTCGCCCCTTGTGGGGGAGGGCTACGGTGGGGGGTGCGCCCTCAGCCCGGTGGTTTTCACCCCCTCCCCATCCCTCCCCCATCAAGGGGGAGGGGGCTCTAAACGCCAGCGGCGGCGACGTCCGCGCGCGAGCGCGCAACGTAGGCGTCGGCCTCGCTCGCCGACATCGGCCTTCCAAACAAATAACCCTGCCCGTAGGAGCAGCCTTGATTGGCGAGCCAGTCGAGGCTTTCGTCGGTTTCGATGCCCTCAGCGGTAGTGCGCAGGCTCAAGCGGTCGCCGAGCTGCAGGATTGCATCGACCATCGTGGCGCGCCCTCCGCCGGTGCTCAAGTTCATCATGCAGCTACGATCAATCTTGAGCTTGTTGAAGCGCAGTTCATTGAGCTGATGCAGGATCGAATAGCTCGTGCCGAAGTTGTCGAGCGCGATGCTGACGCCGAGATTTCGAAGCGAGGTCAGCGTGACGCGGGCGGCCTCGAAATTGTTGATGACGGCGCGCTCTGTGAGCTCCACCTCCAGGCGCTGAGCCGAAAATCCGGTTTCGGTCAGCACGGCCAGCACTTTTTCGGGCAGTTGCGGATCGAGAAGCTGCCGCGGCGACAGATTGACCGCGAGATGGATGTGGGGCGGCCAGTGGCGCGCGTCGAGGCAGGCGGCTTTCAAAACGCGCGCGAACAATTCGGAAATGAGCCCGCATTCCTCGGCGATCGCAATGAAGGCCAGCGGCTGAATCTCTCCGAGCGCGGGATGCGACCAGCGCGCCAGCGCCTCGAAGGCGACCAGTTCCTGCCCGGGAAGCGATACGATCGGTTGATAGAAGGGTTTTATGTGGTCCGAGGCGATCGCCGATCGAAGGTCGCTTTCGAGCGCCGCGCGCGCTCTCGCCGCCTCGTCCATTTTTTCGCGATACACCCGCCAGACCCCGCGGCCCTGCCGCTTGCCCTGATACATCGCCACGTCTGCCGCGTGCAGCAGGCTTTCGGGATCGATGTGCCTGACATCTGCGGCGGCGATGCCGATCGTCGCGTCGATCTCGAGGAAGCCGTCGCCCCACGCGATGGGGCGCCGGATGAGATCGATCATCTCACCGGCAAGCTCGCCCATCGCCTGCTCGCTTACAAGCCCCGGCGCCAGCACGGCGAACTCGTCTCCGCCGAGGCGGGCGACGACGCTGCCGGGCGGCGCGGCGGCGCGCAGGCGTTCCGCCGTCGCGCAGAGCACCGCATCGCCGGCGGCGTGGCCATGGAGGTCGTTGACCGGCTTGAAACGGTCGAGATCAATCAGGAGAACGACGAGGCCGCGCCTCGCGCTCGCGTCCGCCAGCATCGCCGTGATTTTCTCATAGAGATCGCGGCGGTTGGCGAGCCCCGTCAGCGGATCCCGCCGCGCAAGTCGGTCGGCGGCGGCCTCGGCGACCCGCCGCGCCGCGACCGCGCTTCTGAGTTCATGGGTCGTGCGAACGAGCGCGACGCCGCCCCCGACAGAGACGAACACGCAAAGCAAGGTCAGGTTGATCAGCCCATGCCTCAGCGCGAAGCGGCTGATTTGGTCGAGCAGGCCGGCGTTGGCTGCGACAAACCACCAGCAGGCCCCAACCGTCATGGTCGCGAGCAGGTCGAACATCTTGCGCGATTCCGCGCGCGCCGCAAAGCTCCCCAACTTTATCCCCATCCGACTCGCGAACGCGTTCTGAGGGCACGCTTCGCGTTTTTCCGTCTTCTCGTTGACCAACGGTCCCTCAGCAGAGCCGAAGATATCTTACAGAGATGGACGGAGGATTTAGGAAATGGAGCGATTTGGGCGCCGCAGGGGCGCCCAAGCGTTAACGGTAGATTTGTGGAGTTTTACTTCAAATAAACCAACTTTCTTTCGGTCATGTGACCTTGGGGAAGCGGGCCATCGCCTCGAGATCGTCGAGCGGGATCGTGTTGCGCACGTACTGCCGCCCGGCGTCGGTGAAGGGCTGAAAATCCCAGCTTTTCGGCAAGCCTTGCGCGAGCGCCTGATCGACCAGGCGCCGGCGCTGCTGACTGGCGCGCACCGCGGCGTCGAGCGCGGCCAGATCCCATCGTCTTGCGATTTCCGCGCGATATTCCGCGACGCGTCGCGCGCTCTCAGGTTTATCGGCCAGATTGCTGAGCTCGTTCGGATCGCTCAGGAGGTCGAAGAGCTGATCGGGATCGGCAGGAGAGTGAATGAATTTTTCCGCGCCGCGCCTGACCATGACGATCGGCGCGACGGCGCCCTCGGCCACGTATTCGCCGAGCGCCTCGTCATGACCGCCCTGACGCATAAGATGCGGCAAGAGGCTCTGGCCATCGAAGCGCGTCGGCGAGGCGGCGCTCTTCCCGCCGGCGAGATCAACCAGGGTCGGAGCGAGATCGACCAGCGAGACACATTGCCTGACCCGCCCCGACCTGAAGCGACTTGGCGCTGAAACAACCAGCGGCACCCGCGCCGACGCATCGAAAAAGCTCATCTTGTACCAGAGGCCGCGCTCGCCCAGCATGTCGCCGTGATCGGAGAGCAGGACGACGATCGTATCGTCCTTCAGGCCACAGTCCTCCAACGCCTTCAGGATGCGGGCGACGTTTCGATCGAAATAGGAAATCTCTCCGTAATAGGCGCGGCGCGCGGCGCGAATCTGCGCAGCGCTCAACTCGACGGCGTCCATGGCGCAGACATGGCGCAGGCGACGCGAATGCGGATCGAGCGCGGCAGGCGCCGGGGCCGGCAGGTCGATCTCCTCGTCACGATAGAGATCGAAAAACTCGCGCGTGATCGCATAGGGGTCATGCGGATGCGTGAAGGACGCCACCATCAACAACGGGCGCGGGTCGAGGCCGCGCGCCTTGTTGTAGATCTCGCGCTCCGCGACGAAGGCGACTTCGTCGTCGTAGTCGAGCTGGTTGGTGCGCACGCACACGCCGGCCTGCGTGACCGAACTCATGTTGTGATACCAGCTCGGCCGCTCCTCGGGGCGATCCCAATCCGGCGTCCAGCCGAAATCCGCGGGGTAGATGTCGGTCGTCAGACGCGATTCGAACCCGTGCATCTGGTCGGGGCCGCAGAAATGCATCTTGCCGGCGAGCGTCGTGCGATAGCCGAGCCGCCGCAGATGATGGGCGAAGGTTGGGAGATCGGCCGCGAATTCCGCCGCATTGTCGTAGACGCCGGTGTGAGAGGGCAGCAACCCGGTCATCAGCGAGGCGCGCGAGGGCGAACAGAGCGGGCTCGCGCAATAGGCGTTGTCAAACACGACGCCGTCGCGCGCCAGCGCGTCGATCGCCGGCGCTCTCACAATGGGGTGGCCGTAGCAAGGCAGAAATTGCGCGGCCAGTTGATCGGCCATCAGGACAACGATATTGGGCGGTTTCGACATCGGCGCTGGCGTTCCTCGCATCTGGCCTCAGGCCAGGTTTATTTGGATGTTCTCAGGCGCGTCCACTCGGTTTCCATCGCCTGAGCGAAGCTGTCGTCGAAGGCGCCGAGCGGCCAGAGGTGCTTCATCAGTTCGGCGTCGGACGCCGCAGTGGCCGGAGCAAGCCCCGAAGCGCGCGCATTTTCGGACGCCGCCTCCGGCGAGAGCAGATAGTCGATCAGCTTGTAGGCGATGTCAGGATTGGGCGCGTCGCGCGGCACGGCAAGCGCCTCGATTTCGACGCCGCCGCCTTCCTTCGGCTCGGCGAAGCCTATTTGCTGTGTGACTCCCATCGTCCGGGCGCGGGCGTTCGCCGCGGCCGCCTCGCCCGGAGTGCCGACCGTCAGACAGATCGCGCCGCGCGCCAGCGCGCCGATCGAATCGGCGAGCGCGAAGCTCTGCATCGTCGATCTGGCGCGCGCCATCAGAATGGCCGCCTGCCGGATCTCGAGCGGGCGCAGGTGAGCCGGATCGACGCCCATCATTCGCCAGGCCGCGACGAACATCGCGTCGCGAGCGTTGGGCGTGGCGACGCCGCAATCGGAAAGGCGCTGCGAAGAACGCGGGTCGATGAGCGCGCTCCACGAAGTGGGCGCGGCCCCCAGCCTCGCCGCCACCTTGTTCTCATTGAACACCAGCCCATAGGGCGCCCAGCCTAAAGGAATCGAATAGGCGTCGCCGGGGTCATAAGCCGCGAGCTTCGCGTCGACCGCCGGCGCGACCGCTTGCGCATTCGGGATGTGGCGCCGATCGAGCCGCGCCAGCGCGCCGGCCGCGATCCGTTTGGCGAGCGCCGGGCCCGGCAGCGCGACCAGGTCATACGGCCCCTCTTTCCATTTCTCGGGGATTTCGAGCGCCAGCGCATAGGAATCGTAGGCGACCTCATAGCCGGTCGCGCGCTCGAACGCCTCGAAGGATCGAGGATCGAACACCCCCTCGAGCGCGAGCACGCGTAAAACCTTCGGCTTCTGTCCCTTGGCGGGCGCGAACGAGGTCGGGCTCGCGGCGAGAGCGGACCCGGCGATGAGCAGCGCCCCGAGGCGCGCGGCCGCGATGAAGATCCGTTTCAGCAACCGGAATTATCCAACTTCAAAGCCGCGTCCCCTCGGTTGCGGTCCTTAGCATCCCGCGCGCGGCGCGCGAAGCCTTGCCCGAACAATGGCGGCCATGACACAAGACGAGGCGATGGTCTCCACCTCGGCCCTTGATTGCCGGATTGCGCTCGTGATCGGCGGCGCGCGTTCGGGCAAAAGCCGTTTCGCGCTGGTGCTCGCCGAGCGCGCGAATCGCGAGCGCGTTTTCATCGCCACCGCGGAGGGCCTGGACGAGGAAATGCGCGAGCGGATAAAGCGCCATCGCGAAGAGCGCGGCTCCCTGTGGCGGACCCGCGAATCGCCGCTCGATCTCGCCGAGGCGCTCGCCGCGGAGGCGGGCAGCGAACGGATCGTCATCGTCGATTGCCTCACCCTCTGGCTCTCCAACCTCATGCATGCCGGGCGTTCGCCCGCTCACGAAATCGCGGGGCTTGTGGACGTGATCGGCGCGCTCGGCGGGCCGGCAATTCTCGTCTCTAACGAGGTCGGGCTCGGGATCGCGCCGCAACTCCGCTCGGACGTGAGTTCCGCGATTGGCAGGGCCGCCTCAACAGCGAGGCGGCTGCAGCGGCGGACGCCGTCGTCGCCATGACCGCGGGCCTCGCACGCCTCGTGAAGCCTGCGCCCGAACCGCAGCTCAGATTTGTTTGATGAAGCCGGCTAGCAACTCGCCTCGCGGTCGAGGTAGCCTGAGGGCGATGCTGAAGCTTTTCGAACGTCGCCCGCCCGCGGCCTCGATCCAGGAGATCGAGGTCAGGCATGCCGGCGAGATCTATCGCGTCGCGCTCAAGCGACTGAAAAGTTCGCGCCGCTTCACGCTGCGCGTGCGCGCGGCGTCCCGCGACGTGCTGCTGACCATTCCGTCAAGAAGCTCGCTGGCCTCGGCGCGCGAGTTCGCAGAGCGTCACGCCGCCTGGATCGGGGCGCGGCTGTCGCGCTTGCCGAGGCCGGTGGCGTTCGCGCCTGGCGAACGTCTGCCGCTGAGGGGCGTCGAGCATACGATCGTGCATGCGCCGCAGGCGCGCGGCGTCGTTTGGATTGAGACGCGAGCGGAAGGCGCGCTGCTTTGCGTCGCGGGCGAGGCGCCGCATGTCGCACGGCGCGTCGCCGATTTTTTACGTCGCGAGGCGAAGGGCGATCTCGAAGCCGCCGTCGCGCGGCATGCGCTGCGCGCAGGCGTCACGCCAAGGCGCATCACGTTGCGTGACACCGCGAGCCGCTGGGGCTCCTGCTCGACCAACGCCAACCTCAACTTTTCCTGGCGGCTCATTCTCGCGCCGCCCTTCGTGCTCGACTATCTCGCGGCGCACGAGGTCGCGCATATCGTCCACATGAACCATTCGCCGATGTTCTGGAAACTGACTCAGCGGCTGTTTCCGGACACCGAGCGGGCCGAAGCGTGGCTGAAGGCGCATGGCTCGGGCCTGCATCGATTCGGAGCGGCGGGACAAGCTTGAGGAAAGCCTGAAGGCCCAAGCTGCCTAGAGTTTCATCGGCGTTTGGCGTCGCGGCCTCGGCTGGGAGGGCGTCGCCTGAAACGATGAGGCGTTGCGCCCGAAGCGAGGACCGCTCCTTGGAAAATCCAAATACGAAATCCGGCTCGAAGCATAGCGACCATGATCGCCGACGCGAGGAACGCCGCGATTGCTGTCTGACCGGGCGGCTGCACGCGGGAAAACGCGAATACAAATGCGTCATCAGCGATGTTTCGCTCCATGGCGTGCGGTTCGCGTGCACGAACGGCGGCCCGCTCGAGATCGGAGAGAGGATTTCGCTGACGACGGACGCGTTCGGGACGCTGGAAGGCTTCATTCGCTGGAGCGGACATCCGCGCTACGGATTCTCGACGCTGCCCCTCGACGTCGCCTCGCCGCGACTCTCTGCCTTCTTCGACGCCCAGACCCCGACAACTCAGGTCGCCGACCGCGCGGCGTTCATCGGCGTCGACGAAGCCGTCAGCGCGAGGCTGAGAGAGGCAAGCGCGCTCATCCAGCGCGAATTGCCGCATAGCCTCGACGCGTTCTATAATAGCGTTCGAAGCCACCCGAACCTGATGGCGTTCTTCCGCGATGAAGCGCATATCAAACATGCGCGAGACGCCCAACTCCGGCATTGGACCAAAGTTGCGGAAGGCAAATTCGACGACGCCTACGGCCGCAGCGTCGGCCAGATCGGCATGGCCCATGCGCGCATCGGATTGGCGCCGAACTGGTACACGTCCGCCTATGCGCTGCTGCTGACCAATCTCGCCTCGAAAGTCATTCACGAGGCCTGGCCGAAGCGGCGCTTTCCCGGCGCCCGCACGGGCGACGGGATAGCGACCGCGGAAACCGTCGTTGCGTTGATCAAGGCGGTGTTCCTGGAAATCGACCTCACCCTCGCGTCTTTTCTGAGGGCTTCCGAGGAACAGCGGCTGATCGGCGAGGAGACCGCCATCGACCTCGAACGCGACACTGTCAGCAAGTCGGTCGGCGCGGGGCTCGCCCGGCTTGCCGCGCGGGACCTGACGGCGCGGCTCACCGAAGAGCTTCCCGCCGCCTACACCAAACTGAAAGACGACTTCAATTCGGCGATGGGACTTTTGGAAACGGCGGTCGGCAGCGTCTCGACCACGGTCGGCGCGGTGGGCACGGGCATGCGCGAGATCGCCGCGGCATCCGACGATCTTTCGCGTCGCACCGAACAGCAGGCGGCAAGCCTCGAGGAAACCTCGGCGGCGCTGGCCGAAATCACCGAATCGGCGCGCAAGACTTCGGAAGCGGTCAAGGGCGCCGAAGCCTCGATGCGGCAAACGCATGACGACGCCATTCTCAGCGGCGAGATCGTCGAGAAGACGATCGCGACGATGAACAAGATCGCTTCGTCGTCGCGCGAAATCAGTCAGATCGTCGGGGTCGTCGACGAGATCGCGTTCCAGACCAATCTTCTCGCGCTCAACGCGGGCGTCGAGGCGGCGCGCGCGGGAGACGTCGGACGCGGCTTCGCCGTGGTCGCTTCCGAAGTGCGCGCGCTCGCGCAGCGCTCGAGCGAGGCCGCCAAGGAAATCCGCGCCCTCATCGAAACCTCAGCGGGCCACGTGAAGGACGGCGTCGCCCAGGTGGCCGAGGCCGGCCAGTCGCTGGAGCGAATCCTCAAACAGGTCGCCGCGACCAACGGCGGCATGACGGAAATCGCCACCACGGCCCAGGCTCAGTCCGCCGGCCTCAAGGAGGTCAATGTCGCGGTCGAGCACATGGACCAGCTCACGCAGCAGAACGCCGCGATGGCGGAACAGGCGACTGCCGCGGCGCAGTCGCTCCAGAAGGAGACCGCCAAATTGCGCGCCCTGATGGACGATTTTGTGCTGACGCTGGGGTCTGCGGCGGAGAAGCCGCCCGCCCCTTCGCGCCGCGCCGCGACGAAGGCGGCCTGAGCGCTCACGCCGCGTTTCGCTCGAGCAGCCCGCGCGTAAGACTGCCGTCGGCGGGGAAGAGCGGGATCAGGCAGGCCTGCAGCGCGTGATAGATGTCGGGCTTGCCGACGAAATAGCCGCGTCACGGGCTTCAGATCGTCGTCGAGCTGCGGATGCCAGCCGCCGTGCTCGGCGATCGATCAGGTGGCGCGCCGCGAAATCCCAGAAGCGGCGGTAGCATCTGCTCGTCGACGTCGTCGCCGTCGAGCGCGCCGAGGAAATGCGCGGCGCCGATCGGCTTCGCAGATCGGCCACCACAGACGGTCGCGACGCGCGGCGCGCCGTCGTATTCGATCGTGTAATAGAGGCCGCCGCGCTTCGCGTCCCAGCCTTGCGCCACCGCTTGCGCGAACAGGCCGCGCGCCGCCTGCGGCAGCCAGTCGACCTTGCGCCCGCCGAGCGCCCAAAGCTGCAGCGCGAGCCGCGCCCATTCCAGCGCGTGGCCCGGCGTATAGCCGTAGGGGCGGAACATGTCGGAGCCGCGATAGTCGCGATCGACGCTCCAGTCGGCGTGATAATGCTCGGGCACGCGCCAATCGGCGGCGGCGGCGTTGCGGCGCAGGATCAGGCGCGGCGATGCTCTCCGCCTTGTCGAGATAGCTCCGCTCGCCCGTCGCCTCGAACGCCGCCATCAGCGCCTCGGTCAGGTGCATGTTGGAGTTCTGGCCGCGATAGTCGCTGAACGGCGACCAGTCCTCGCGGAACTCCTCGGCGCTGGCGCCGGCGCTTGCCTCCCAGAAGCGCGTCTCCAGCACTTCCGAGATGTCGGCGATCAGCCGGTCGGCGTCGGGATGGCCGGCGCATTTGGCGCTCGACGGCGGCGAGCAGCACGAAGGCGTGGCCGTAGGCGAGCTTGTCGCGCTCGCGCGGGCCGTCGGCGTCGAACGACCAGAAATAGCCGCCATGCTTCGGGTCGCGGTGCCGCGTCCAGATCGCTGCGATGGCGTGATCGACGAAGTCGGCGGCGCCCGGCCGGCCGTCCGAGCAGTGCGCGATCGCGAAGCAATGCGCCATGCGCGTCGTGGCGTGCAGCGGCCGCGCTGTCTCGGCAGCGATCGGCTCGCCGGAATTCGTCGAGCGCGTGAAAACCGCCGGCCGGGTCGATCGATTGGCGGCTCGAAGAAGGCGAACAGCGCGTCGGCTTCGCCTCGCGAGCCAGCGCGCGATGGCCCGGGTTCTGCGCCAGGGAAGCATCGAGCGGCGTGCAGCGAACGTTCACGACCGAATTCTCGGGGATTGCGAGCGCACGGCTGTGGCGCCGGCGCGCTCGAACTGGCATAACACGCGCATGATTCCGACAAAATCGCGACCCTCCGCGTCCGAGCCGGCGATCCAGCGCCGAATCGCCGGCTTCGCCGTCTATGTGCATTGGCCGTTCTGCCTGGCCAAATGCCCCTATTGCGATTTCAACTCGCATGTGCGCGACCGAGCCGATCGACGAGGAGCGATTCGTCGCCGCCTTCGCGGCCGAGATCGCCATCGCGCCGCAGATGACCCCGGGGCGGACAGTCGCGCTCGATGTTCTTCGGCGGCGGCACGCCCTCGCTGATGCGCCCGCAGACGGTGCAGGCGATCCTCGACGCGATCGCCAGAGCACTGGCCGGTCGAGCCGGAACGCCGAAATCACGCTGGAGGCCAATCCGACCAGCGTCGAGGCCGGCCGCTTTCGCGGCTATCGCGCCGCCGGGCGTCAACCGCGTCTCGATCGGCGTGCAGGCGCTCAAGGACGAAGCGGATCTGAAGGCGCTCGGCCGCCGGCACAGCGTCGCCGAGGCGATCGAGGCGGTGAAGACCGGCGCCTCGATCTTCCCGCGCTACTTCGTTCGACCTGATCTACGCCCGCCCCGGCCAGACCGAGGCGCGCATGGCGCGCGGAACTGCCAGAGCGCGATGAAGCTGGCCGGCGAGCATCTCTCGCTCTACCAGCTCACCATCGAGCCCGACACGATCTTCGAGCGGCTGTGGCGACGCCGGCAAGCTCAGCGATGCCCGACGAGGAACTCGGCCGCGCCTGTTCGACACGACGCAGGAAATCGCCGAGGCGCATGGCCTGCCGGCCTACGAAGTCTCCAATCACGCCCGGCCCGGCGCGGAGAGCCGGCACAATCTCGTCTACTGGCGCTACGGCGAATATGTCGGCGTCGGCCCCGGCGCGCATGGCCGGGTCGGACGTCGGCGCGCGCGGCGCGCGCAGGCGACCGAGCGGCACCCCGAAATGTGGCTCGCCCAGGTCGAGAGCGAAGGCCACGGCCTGATCGAGAACGTCGCGCTGACGCACGAGGAGCAGAGCGACGAATTTCTGCTGATGGGCCTGCGCCTGCGCGAGGGCATCGACGTCGACGCGCTACGAAGCGCTGAGCGGCCGCCCGTTGCGCCGCAGCCAGATCGAGGAGCTCGCCGCCGACGGCTTCATCGCCGAGGAAGCCGACGGCCGCCTGCGCGTGACGCCGATGGGCGCGCCGCTGCTGGACACGATCGTCGCCGACCTCGCCGTTTGATTCTTTTCCGCGTGGAGAGGGGCCAGGCCGGAGTTGCTTCCCCCCGCTCGTCGCGCTTTCCGCCGCCCACCTCCCTCAAGCTGAGCCCGTCGAAGCGTGTTCCAGATGGAACCCGTACACGATATCGATGATATCGGATATCGGGGGATATCGGTGACACATACTTAATATCGTAATATCGGTGACACATACTTAATTTTCTTAATTCTTGACTGGGAGGCTGAACGTTTCAAATGGCGTAATTCGAAAATGAAGTATGTGTCACCGTAATTCCCGTAATTCGTAATCCCGCCCCGCAGAGCGGCTGGCGTGCGTATCGGCGCCCGCCCGCGGCTACATCATCTATCGACAAATATTGCTACTTGGTAGTAATATACGAGAATTCACGTATTTATGAGGGATTCCAGATGGCAGATATCCAAAAGGTCAGCGTCGCGCTGACAAGCGGGCAACTGGCAGCTCTCAAGGCTGCCGTCGACGCTGGCGAATACGCAACGACCAGTGAAATCGTGCGCGAGGCGTTGCGGGACTGGCAGCATAAGCGCGAGTTTCGCCAGGAGGAAATCAAACGGCTGCGTCAACTCTGGGACGAGGGCAAAGCGAGCGGCGGCGGCGGCCCGGTTGATTTCCCGGAACTTCGCAAGGAAGCGCGGAAGCGTCTTGAAGGAGCGAAAAAGGCCGCCGAGTAATGGGCTTTCCTCTCCACTGGAGCAAACAGGCGCGAGAGGATTTGCTCGATATCTACGTCGTAATCGGCCTCGACAATGCGCGCGCGGCTGAGCGGATCCTTGACCGTCTCGAACAGCGGGCGGGCATGTTGCGCGAACAGCCACGGCTTGGGCCCCGGCGTTCAGACATTCGCCCGGCGATGCGTGTTCTGGTCGAGAATCCTTATCTGATTTTATACGAGACGACGCCCGACACCGACGATGGGCCGGTCGTGCATATTGAGATTGTCAGGGTCGTCGATGGTCGCCGCGACCTCGTCAGCTTGTTCTGGTCGACGACGTTCCGTTCGATTTGACAGACATACCGTGGTATTTATGGCGGTCGAGGCCCTGTGCATCTGATTTTAATTAGGAGAATTGAATCTAGATTTTATTTGACTTTTTCAGAATCCAATGGTAGTCTATCTAACTTCGGGTGGATGTGAAAACCGGCCCGCAACCGTTTTTCGGTCCGGAACCGAACCGCCGAATTTGGAGACGATGGAGAAAACGCGTTAACCACTCGCAAACCATTGAAATCGTTGAATCATGCCCGATTGAATTTGAATTTGTTTGGATTTGTTTTGCTCCTGTTTGGATTTGTTTGGATTTGTTTGGCGCTTGTTTGGATTTGCTTGGCGCAAAATTGGCGGGTTCGCCCTTGCCGGCTGGGACGGGCGAAGCCACATTGCCTTCCATGAGCGACATCGAAATCCTGCCCCCCGGGCGGCTGTCGAACCAGGACGAGGCGGCTTTGGCGGAGGCGGTGGACCGCCTCGAGGCGCAGACCCTCGCTTCGCGGCTCGGCGGCGCGATCGGTATGCAGGTCGGCGCGCTCCAAAGTCTGATACCAGCTCGTGCGCGAAAGATTGTGGGGGCGGCGACGGAGGTTGCGCTGAAGGCGGCGCTCAAGGCCTCGCTGAAGACGCTCCCCGACAAGGTCTCGCAGCAGCCCTCACGCGATCTGTTGCATAAGGTCGCGGCCGCCGCGAGCGGCGCGGTCGGCGGCGCTTTCGGCATTTCGGGCCTGCCGGTCGAACTGCCGGTGTCGACGACGATCCTGCTGCGCTCGATCGCCGAGATCGCCCGCTCCGAGGGCGAGGACCTTGGCGATCCCGCGACCGCGCTCGCCTGCCTCGAAGTGTTCGCGCTCGGCGGCTCCGAAGACGCCGAGACCGGCTTCGAGAGCAGCTATCTGGCGGTTCGCGCCGTGTTGGCCCGCGAGGTGACGGCGAGCGTGCGTTTCCTTCTGCACGCCGGCCTCGCCGGCGAGACGGCGCCGGTGCTGGCGAAGTTTCTCTCGACCGTTTCGGCCCGCTTCGGCGTGGCGGTCGGCGAGAAGCTGGCGGCCCAGGGCGCGCCCGTCGTCGGCGCGCTCGGCGGCGCGGCGATCAACCTGGTGTTCGCGAGCCATTTCCAGTCGCTGGCGCGCGGCCATTTCACCGTGCGCCGCCTCGAGCGGACTTATGGGGTGGACATCGTTCGCCAGGAATATCGTCGCGCATTGCAAGCGCGCGGCGCGGCGCGCGCCCACTCGCCGTTCGCGGCGGGAGATACGTTCGCGACGGCCTGAGGCCTCAGGCGGCGATCAGCCCGCGCATCGGCGCAACGCCGAGCGTGTCCGGAAAGACTGAGCGCGCGAGCACGCCGGCCGGCAAGCCGAGGTGTTCGGCGAGCACGCCCTTCAGCACGGCTCTCAGGTCCGTGGTGGGCTTGAGATCGCGCCCCTCGTAGAGGTTTTCCGTCTTCAGGCCCGGCCAGTCGGCGATCACCCGTCCGCCGGCCACCGCGCCGCCCGCCAGCAAAGCGACGGTCGCCGTCCCATGATCCGTGCCGACCGTGCCGTTGATATGCGCTGTGCGGCCGAACTCGGTGATCGCCACGATGGCCGTATCCTTCCACTTGTCGCCGAGCTCGCTCTCGAAGGCGGCGATGAGATCGTCTAGCCCGCCGAGCAACTGGGCGAGCCGGCCGGTCGCGCCGCCTTCTGCCGCATGGGTGTCCCAGCCGTCGGTCGCGAGCGCCGCGATGCGCGGCCCGCCGTCGCTCGCCATCAGCCGCGCGGCGCCGGTTGCGGCGGCCTTCATCTGCTTCGCCGCGTCGCCGCCGGGCTTCATGGTGTCCATGCGCCTGCTCGCTCGCCATCCGGTCGGCGTCGAGCCCCTGCCGCAGCGCGCTTTCCAGGCCGGGATCCGATGAGCGTAAAGGTTCAGCACCCGGGCGGCGAAATCGTCATTCGGCGGCGCGAGCGAAGCCGGCGCCCAGCCAAGGATCGGCGCGGGGCCGCGCAGCACGAGCGGCGCGACATAGCCAACAGCCAGCGCCTTGCCGGCGAAACGCGTTGACCGCCCGGCAGCGCCGCGACCGCGCGATTGAGCCAGCCGCTCTCGGTCCACCCCGGCCCGGTCCAGCCGCTTTCGAGCACGTCCTGCCCGTCGAAATGGGAGCGGTCGCGATAGTTGGTCGCGGCCGCATGGACAATCAGCGCCTGCTTCGCGCCATAGAGCCGCGCGAGAGTTTTCATGGAGGATGGAGGCCGAAAAACCCGTCAAGCCGCTGCGCCGGATTGGCGCCATCGAAGGCGAGCGCGAGTTCGCCGTGCAGGCTGGCATAGTCGGGGTCCCGATCGGCGCGACGGCGCGAAAGGCCGTCGAGCGCGCCGCGCAAGATGACGACGACGAGGCGCGGGTCGCGCGCCGGCTCAGCGGCGCTCGCGAATTGCGGGATCGACGCGGAAGCGAAAGTCGAGAAGGTCGGCGCCGAGCAGGGCGCGGCGGTTGAGGGGCCGGTTGGATGCAACTTTCATCTCCTCTGGAATTCCGGCGAGAGCACCAGCAGCGCATAGGCCTGCTCAAGGCTTTCCGCGCGAAGGATCGTCTCGCTCGTCGTCCGCGCTGGTCTCAGGGCCGAGAATGTCGTCGATGAGCTCGGGCGGCCGCGGGACATCCTTGACGTCCCCGCGCGAACGCGGAGGCCAGCTCGAACCTTAGCTTCATGCCCTCGGGCGAGGCCCAGGAGGTGGAAACATCGGAAAGTCCGTTGGGGCCCGCTGGCTGCCAAAGCGGCTGGCCAAGCAGGTTCAGCGCATTGAGCAGCGGGCGCACATCGTCGGGCGTCGCGTCCAAAGGCGCGATAGGTCGCGATCCCGAGCTCCCATGGATTGCGCAATTTTTCCGCGGCGCCGTCCAGGCTTCCTCGGACCGAATCAGGGCTCGCGGCGACGGCCTTGAGATCGCCGTCGGTCTCGCGGAAAGACGCTTGCAAGGCGCTTGGTCAGCGCAGGCGGCGGATCGTCGGCGACGAAATGGCGGGCGAATTTGAAAGCGATGTGGTCCGCCGTCGCCGGCTCGCGCGCGAGATCGTCGAGCGCGGCTTCGCCCTGCGCGACGCCGTCCTGCATGTATAGTCCGGTCCCGCACGACCGCCGCCAGCGGCTCATGCGCGCGTTCGTCGAACGCGAACGCGCCGGGTTCGCCGCTGCGTCCGTGATCGCCCCCCGATCGACCAGCCGGTCAGGATATAGGCGAGCTTGCGTCACGTCGGTTTGCGTGTAGCCGGAGCCGACGCCCATGGTGTGCAATTCCAGGATCTCGCGGGCGAGGTTTTCGTTGAGACCCGCGCCACGCTTTTGGCCGAGCGAGCGAATTCGGTCCGGCCGACTGCGCGTTGTCGAGAAAGCTCAGCATGGCCGGATGACTGCTCGACCGCGCGGAGCATGTCGGAAAACGCCCGAGCACATGCGCCCGGATCGCCTCGCGCTCGAACGCCCCTGCGGCGGCCCGATCCAGGTTGCGTCCTTGGCGACGGAAACGCAGAAGTGATTCGACCAGAAGGCGACGAGGCGTTCGACGAAGCCAATCTCGTCGCTGACGGCCTTGACCGACGCGCGCCGCCGCCTCGTCGAGAAAGACTTTCCTTGCTCGGAGCTTGGGCTCGGGCTTCGGCATTGCCATGCCGTCCGCCGGGCGCCATGGGCAAAATCAGCGCGGCGAAATTCGGCTCTGGCATGGCGTTCGTCGCGGCCCGCGCGACGGCCAGGTCCCGTTTCCGTTCTTTATCACGGCGCTCCTGCTCGAAACACTGCGGCGAGTATTTGCTGCGAACTCCGGCAGATCTTCGCCGTGCATAGGACGGCCGCGTCTGTCAGCGTCGAGATTCCGCCAGAAGCGCCTCGCGAGGATCGCCTTTGCGGCGCGCTGTCGCCCGGGCGTGCGCCCAGGCCGAAGCGGGCAAGCGCGAAGCTCCAGGAAGAGGCGGTCAGGCGGCATGTTGCGGCACCTCGAGCGACTTATCGGGCCTCAATTGACGCTCGCTGATCATCCGCGACGCGGACCTGGAAATGAACGCAAAATGGCGAAAAGTTGTCTATCTTGCGATTGACGTGCGAATCTGCAGCTTTTGTTTCTCGTTAGCGTGGAACTGTTTATATGAGGCGCGGAAGGCCGCGGCGCATTGACATTAGGAGCCCATGACCCAGACCAGACGCATCCTCGTGGTCGATGATGACAATGACCTGCGCGAAGCCCTTTGCGAGCAACTGGCCTTGCATCCGGAATTCGAGGTCGAACAGAAGGCGAGCGCCAAGGGAGCGATGGAGGCGATCGCCGATGCGCCGCCCGATCTCGTCATCATGGACATCGGGCTGCCCGATATCGACGGCCGCGACGCGGTCAGCAAGCTCAGGGCCGAGGGTTTCCGGCGCCCGGTCATCATGTTGACCGGGCGCGATTCGGACGCCGACACGATTATGGGCCTCGATTCCGGCGCCAATGACTATATCGTGAAGCCGTTCCGCTTCGCGGTGCTGCTGGCGCGCATTCGCGTGCAGATGCGCCAGCACGAGGCGAGCGAGGAGGCCGAGTTCCAGATCGGTCCTTACGTCTTTCGCCCGGCGATGAAGGTGCTCGTCGACCCCAAGGGCGCGAAGCTTCGCCTGACCGAAAAGGAGGTCGCGATCCTGCGCTTCCTGCATCGCGCCGAACGGCAGGCCGTCGCCGCGCGACACGCTGCTGCGCGAGGTCTGGGGCTATAACGCGAATGTAACGACCCATACGCTCGAGACGCACATCTACCGCCTGCGCCAGAAGATCGAGGAAAATCCGACCGAAGCGCGCCTGCTCGTCACGGATGGCGGGGGCTACAAGCTGCTGCCATGAAGGCGCCGCGCCGCGATGCAGGCCTCGAGGTCGACGTGCGGCGCATGGCGGGCACCTGGCCGTTCGACCAGCTTCCACGCGAGGCGCTGCAGTTGCTCGCCTTCTCCTGTCAGAAGCGTGCGCTCGCCGAGGGCGATGCCCTGTTTGGAGAGGACGAGCCGGCGGACGGCGCCTATTTCGTGCTCGATGGCGAGATCACGCTGACCCGCAGAGGGGCCGAGCGCCGGGTAAGGGCCGGCGCACTGATATCAGAGACGGCGCTCATCACGGAGACCCAGCATGGCGCGGCGGCGCGGGCGACGGCGGAGACGCGGGTGCTGGAAATCCCGCGCGATACTTTTCGCAGGGTGATCTCGGAATTTCCGGCCTCGGCCGCGGCGATAAAGAAATCGACCGCGCGACGCCTCGCCAAGCTGCTAAGCCAACTCGAAGATGTGCGCGCGCGGGAATTCGACGTTTAGGGGGCGGACGAGCGGCGCATTTTCAGACCGTTACGCGCTGCGCCGCCATCCCGTCCTCGCCAAAAATGCGGCGATAGCGGGCGATCTCCTCGGGCGGCCCGAGCACCTTGTTCGGGTTGTCGGAAAGTTTCACCGCCGGCTTTCCCTCTACGTCCACCACTTTGCAGACGAGCGAGATTGCGCCGAGCTGCCCGTCCACGCCGGCGGGCGCGCAACCGGAAAAATCGTTGGTGAGATTGGTGCCCCAGCCGACCGATAGATTGACGAGGCCGCGCAAGGCGCGGGAGGCCTCCTCGATCGTATCGATGTCCATGGCGTCGGAAAGCACGATCAGCTTCTCCTTCGGGTCGCGCCCCCGCCGCGCCCACCAGGCGATGAGTTCGAAGGCGGCGTCGATTGGAGCCTTTGAATCCGGCCGCGCCCCTTTCCAGTCCGCGACCCAGTCCGGCGCATCGCGCAGGAAGGCTGTCGTGCCGAAACAATCCGGCAGCACGACGAGCAGATTGCCGCCATACATGCGGGACCAATCGCGTCAACACCTGGTAGGGCGCCGCGCGCAACTCGTCGTCGTCTCGCGCGAGCGCTGCGTAGACCATCGGCAGTTCGTGAGCGTTGGTGCCGATCGCCTCGAGGCCCGTGTCCATTGCGTGCTTGACGTTCGAGGTGCCAACAAACACGGGGCCGAGACCCTCCTGCAGGGCCTCGACGCACCAGCGCTGCCACAGGAAACCGTGACGCCGGCGGGTGCCGAAATCGGTGATGCGCAACGGGCCTTCCTTGGCGAGCACGCGCAACCGCTCGACCTTCGACCAGAGTTTTGCCTTGGCGCGCGCGTAGAGCACGTCGAGGTCGAACCGGCTCATGCCGCGCATCGCCGCGCGCGCCCGCAATTCGTTGATGATAGCGAGCGCGGGGATCTCCCACATCGTCGTCTCGGCCCAGCTTCCTTCGAACCTCAGCTCGTATTGGCCGGCGCGGCGCGTCAATTCGTAGTCAGGGAGCCGGAAGTTCGCGAGCCATTCCATGAACTCCGGCTCGAAGATTTGCCGGGCGCCGTAAAAGCTGTTGCCGGCGAGCCAGATCCGTTCGTTCTTGGCGAGGCGCAGCGAGCGGGCGTAGTCGAGCTGGTCGATCAGCTCGCGCTCGTCGACGATTTCGGCGAGCGGGACTTCGGTCGACCGGTTGATGAGCTGGAACGTCACCCGCCGCTGGCGATGCAGCTTCCAGATCATCTGCAGCATAAGGAGCTTGTAGAAGTCCGTGTCCAGCAGCGTCCGCACGATCGGGTCGATGCGGAACGTATGGTTATAGACGCGGTTGGCGAGATCGGGGACCATGCCCCAAGATTAGGCGGCGCAGCAGAACCGGACAAGGGCGTCGGCCTGTCCATGCCCGGGGGTTCAGCTCCGCCGCTCCAGCTTGAAAGCCCCGCCGCGCTGGTCCAATGTTCAAGGCCGATCCGGGAGAGCGCCCAAAAAATTATGGTCCAGAACGATATAGCGAATATTCGGGTCGGCCTGTTCGTCACCTGCCTTGTGGACGCCATGCGTCCGAGCGTTGCCTTCGCCGCGGTGAAGCTGCTCGAGGACGCGGGGTGCCGGGTCAGCGTGCCGTCGCAGACCTGCTGCGGCCAGCCTGCCTATAATTCCGGCGACCGGGCAGACACGAAGGCGATCGCGCGCCAGAACATGGAAGCTTTCGCGGACTGCGATTTCATCGTGGCGCCGAGCGGGTCGTGCGCGGGGATGCTCGGCGTCCATTATGTCGAACTGTTCGCGGACGAGCCCGAGATGGCGGCGAAGGCCAGCGCCTTTTCCGCCAAATGCCGCGAGCTCATCAGCTTTTTGGTCGACGACCTTGGCGTGACCTCGACCGACGCCAGATACGAGGGCGTCGCCACCTATCACGATTCCTGCTCGGGCCTGCGCGAGCTCGGCGTGAAGGACCAACCGCGCAAATTGCTCTCAACCGTTGAAGGCCTCAGGCTCATCGAGATGGACGAGAGCGAGACGTGCTGCGGCTTCGGCGGCACGTTTGCGGTCAAATATGGCGAACTCTCAGGCGCGATCGTCAACGAGAAGTGCGGCCATATCGAAGCGAGCGGCGCCGATCTGCTGCTCGCCGGCGATCTCGGCTGCCTGATGAACATGGCTGGCAAGATGCAGCGCCGGGGCCTCACGGTGAAGGCGCGCCATGTCGCCGAAGTGCTGGCCGGCATGACGGAAGCGCCGGCGATCGGCGAGCCGCGGGAGCAGAAACGGTGAGCGGAATTGCGACGACGCCCCGTTTCAAGGAAAACGCGCACGAAGCGCTAGGCGACGCGCGCCTGCAGCGAGCGCTCGTTCATGCGCGCAACTTCATTCCCCGCCGCGCCGGCGCGGTGGAGCGTTTGCCCGAATTCGAGGCGCTGCGCGACAGCGCCCGCGACATCAAGAACCACACGCTCGCAGTACCTCGACCTCTATCTCGAGCTCTATGAGCGCAAGGTGACGGACGCCGGCGGCGTCGTGCACTGGGCGCGCGACTCGGAGGAAGCGCGGAAAATCTTCCTTGACCTTTGCAAGGCGCGCGGCGCGAAGCGCGTCACCAAGGGCAAATCGATGATCTCAGAGGAGATCGGACTGAACCAGGCGCTCGAAGCCGAAGGCATCGAAGCGGTGGAGACCGATCTCGGCGAATATATCATCCAGCTTCGCCATGAAGCGCCGTCGCATATCATCGCTCCGGCGATCCACGTGACGCGCGACGACATCGAAGCCGACTTCCGGAAGGCGCATGTCGATCTCCCGCCCGGACGCAACCTGTCCGCGCCCGAGCAATTGCTGGCCGAAGCGCGCGGCGTGCTGCGCAACAAATTCCTGACCTCGGACATCGGCGTGACCGGCGCGAATTTCCTCATCGCGGAGACGGGCACTTCGATCATTGTCACCAATGAAGGCAACGGCGATCTCACCCAGATCCTGCCGAAGGTTCACGTGGTGATCGCCTCGCTCGAAAAGGTCGTGCCGACGCTGGAGGACGCCGCGCAGCTGTTGCGCGTTCTGGCGCGTTCCGCGACCGGGCAGGACATGTCGGTCTACACGACGCTCTCGACCGGGCCGCGCCGCGCCGAGGATCCCGACGGTCCGGAAGAATATCATGTCATTCTGTTGGACAACGGCCGCTCGGCGATGCTCGGGACGGAGTTCGAGGAAATGCTTCGCTGCATTCGCTGCGGCGCCTGCATGAACCATTGCCCAGTCTATCATCAGATCGGCGGACACGCCTACGGCTGGGTCTATCCCGGCCCGATGGGCGCCGTGCTAACCCCCTCGCTGATCGGCGTCGCCGAGGGCGGGCAACTTCCCAACGCCTCGACCTTCTGCGGGCGCTGCGAACAGGTCTGCCCGATGCGCATTCCGCTGCCGAAAATGATGCGGCATTGGAGGGAGCGCGAATTCGAGCGTCATCTTTCGCCGGCCGCCGTGCGCTACGGACTGGGCTTCTGGGCGTTCTTCGCGAAGCGCCCCTGGCTCTATCGTCTCGCGACCGACTTCGCGATGCGCTCGCTCGCCATCCTCGGCCGCGGCAAGGGCCGGTTCACATTGGTTGCCGCTGGCCGGCGGCTGGACGGCATATCGCGATTTTCCGGCGCCGGAGGGGGCGACTTTTCAAGCGCAATGGCGGGCGAGAAGCGGAGCGGTGCATTGACCGCGCGGGACGCAATCTTCGCGGCCATTCGCCGTTCCCTGCATGCGACGGGGACAGAGGCGCCGCGCCGCGCGGCGGTCAGCGCCCGGCTCGAGCAGCATCCCTCAGGGGTAATTCCCGCGCGTGGCCAGGGCGACACCCGGGCGCGCGTAGAAACCTTTCGCGGCGAGGCCGAGCGCGCCGGCGCGACGCTCGCGCTCGTCTCGAGCGCGGCGGAAGTGCCGGAGGAAATCGCCCGCTTTCTGCGCGAACTCAATCTGCCCGCGACCGTGCGCATCGGCGCGGACGCGAGCCTTGATGAACTGCCCTGGAGCGGGACCGCGATCGACGTGGCGCGCGGCGCCTCCGACGGCCACGACATCACCACGGTCAGCGCGGCTTTGGCCGGCGTCGCAGAAACCGGCACCCTGGCGCTCGTCTCTGGCCCCGACAACCCTACGACGCTGAATTTCTTGCCTGAAAATCACATCGCCATCGTGAAGGCCGACGATGTCGTCCCGGATCTCGAAAGCGTGTTCAAGCTGGTGCGAGCGCGCTATGGAGCGGGCGTCATGCCGCGCACGTTGAATTTCATCACGGGGCCGTCGCGCTCGGCCGATATCGAGCAGACCCTGCTGTTTGGCGCGCACGGCCCCCGCCGGTTGCACATCGTGCTGGTCGGCGCGGAGCCCTGAGGTTCAGGGCGGTTCGCGCCCTGTTTAATTCGCCCTCTCCGATCCCCTCCCCCCTTGTGGGGGAGGGTAAGGGTGGGGGGTACGCCCTCAAAGCGTGGTGGTTTTCACCCCCTCCCCAACCCTCCCCCATCAAGGGGGAGGGAGCGATAGCGCCGCTGTCTGATTGGGAATCCCTCTACGCCTCCCGCCCGGCGACGCCCGCTTCCGCGAAGGTCGCCATGCCATTGTGACAGGCGACGGCGGCGCGCAGGATCGAGATCGCCAGCGCCGCGCCAGACCCCTCGCCGAGCCGCATCTGAAGATTGAGCAGCGGCGAGAGGCCGAGCCGGCGCAGCGCCTCGCCATGAGCGCGTTCCGCGGAGACATGCCCGGCGAGGCAATGCGCGATCGAATTGGGATCGATGGCGTGCAGAACCGCCGCCGCGGAGCAAACCACGAAGCCGTCGAGAACGACGGGGACTTTCTGAACCCGCGCGGCGAGAATGGCGCCTGCGATGGCCGCAATTTCGCGGCCGCCAAGGCGGCGCAGAACCTCCAGCGGATCGCCCAAATGATCCTTGTGCAGGGACACCGCCGCGCGAACCGCCTGCGCTTTGCGCTTCAATCCCTCGTCGTCGACGCCGGTGCCTCTTCCCACCCAGTCTTCAGCCGACCCGCCATAAAGGCCGCAATAGATCGCTGCGGCGGCCGTCGTGTTGCCGATGCCCATTTCGCCGAGACAGAGAACGTCGGGCTGTGAAGCGAGCGCTTCCATGCCGAACGCCATGGTCGCAGCGCAATCGCGTTCATCGAGAGCAGGTCCTTCAGTGATGTCGCCCGTCGGTTGTTCCAGCGCCAGCTCGTAGACCTTCAGCCCCAGACCCTGCAATTTGCAAAGTTGATTGATCGCCGCCCCGCCCTGCCGGAAATTGGCGACCATCGCCTCGGTGACCGATTGCGGAAAAGGCGATACGCCCTGTGCGACGACGCCGTGATTGCCGGCGAAAATCGCGACCAACGGGGAGTCGACATGAGGCTCGGGGCCCTGCCAGGCCGCGAGAAACTCCGCAATCTCCTCGAGGCGACCCAGCGAACCCGCTGGCTTCGTCAGCGACGCCTGTCGTTCGCGCGCCGCGAGCCGGCTGGCCTCGTCGGGCTCCGGAAGAGCCTTGAAAAGCGCGCGAATGTCGTCGAACGGACGCCCGGCCATAAGTCCTCGCAGTTGTTTCCTTAAGCCCGCAAAGCCTGATGCAGCCAAGCGCGGCCCCGTCTAGTCCGCAGCGGCGCCAAGCACAAGATAGCGCGACATCAGCGAGCGCATCTGCGCCTGCTTGACGGGCTTGTTGAGGACTTCGACGTCCATCGAGCGCGCGGCGTCGCGCACCTCGGCGCTGCGATCGGCGGTGGCGAGAATGGCGGGTATGTGGCGCTCAAAGCGCTCGCGGATCGCCGAAATGGCTTCGAGCCCGTCGCCGTCGTCGAGATGGTAGTCGGCGATGATGACGTCTGGCGTCGAGTTGAGCTGGTTCAGCGCTTCCTGCAGGCCGGGCGCGGCCGTCACCTTGCAGCCCCATTGCTCGAGGAGCAGCCTCATGCCGTCGAGCACCCGCGGCTCGTTGTCGATCGCAAGGACCCTCATGCCGGCGAACGCGCCGGCTCGCCGGAGCGTTGCGGCGTTCTGCGCGGCGTCGAGCGCGAGCGGCGCGGCGTTGGCGCCCTTCGGAGCCGTCACCGAAAAGACAGAGCCGCGGCCGGCTCTCGATCTGACCGCGATCGGATGGTCGAGTACGCGTCCAAGCCGCTGCACGATCGACAGGCCGAGGCCAAGTCCGCGCGCGGCGCGCGCGCCCTGTTCGAGGCGCAGGAACTCGTCGAAAATCGCTCTCTGTTTGTCCTCGGGCACGCCGAGGCCGCTGTCCCAGACTTCTATACGGACCTTTTCCCCGGCGCGCCGGCAACCGACCATGACCCCGCCCCGCAGGGTGTATTTGATGGCGTTGGAAACGAAATTCTGCAGCGACCTGCGCATCAGCCGGCGATCGGTCTTCACCATTCGAGACGTCGCCACGAACTTGAGTTTCAGGCCTTTCGACCTGGCGAGCGGGCCGAACTCGATTTCGAGCTGCCGGAACAGATCCTGGACCCTGACATCCGTGATCTCGGGTTTCGTCGCCCCGGCGTCGAGACGCGAAATGTCGAGCAGCGCGCCCAGAATCTCTTCGACGGCTTCGAGCGAAGCGTCCACATTTCGAGTGAGATTGGCGCGCTCGTTCGCGTCGGCCTCCTGCGGCATTTCACTGAGCGAGCTCACATAGAGCCGCGCGGCGTTGAGGGGCTGCAGCACGTCGTGCCCCGCGGCCGCGAGGAAACGGGTCTTGGAAAGATTGGCTTCCTCGGCGGCGACGCGCGCGCGTTCGAGCTCGGAATTCAAATGTTCGAGCTCGGCGGTGCGCTCCTGCACCCTTCGCTCGAGCCGCTCGTTCGCCGCGGCAAGTTCGTCCTCGGCGGCGACCGCGTGCGTGACATCGGTATAGGTCGTCACAATGCCGCCATTGGGCAGGCGGGCGGACCGGATCTCGATCACGCGTTGCGCGGGATGGATTCTGAGCCGCATGGGCTCGTCGTCGTTGAGCAGGCTTGCAATGCGCTCGGCGACGAAGTCGTCGGAGGCGCCAGGCCCATATTTTCCGCGCGAAGCGTTGAAGCGGACGATCTCGTCGAGACCGACGCCGACGCGGAGCATGGAGGACGGGAGATCAAACAGCTCCGCGAATTCCCGGTTCCAGGTCGTCAAAGCCAGGTCGGAGTCGAACACCGTGATCCCCTGACGGGCGTGATCAAGGGCGTATTGCAATTGATCGCGGCTCGACTGAATGGCGGCGGAGGTATCATCGAGGATCTTCAGCGCCGACTTGCTCGACACCGCGCGCCGCCTCAGCAGCAGCGACAGAACGAGGCGCGAAGTCGTTGCGCCGATCGCCGGCGCCAGCAAATGCTCGGCGTGACGAATGAGCAGGGCGTCAGCCTCCGAACTGGCGCTCGGCCGTCCCCCATGTTCGTCGTAAAACGCCTCGAACGCGCGCCGCGCCCGCTGCGCGCCGAGATAGCGCGCGACCGTCGCCTCGAGATCGCCGACCGTCGCCGACGCGCGCCAAAGGCGGAAGGCCTGCGGCTTGCCGATGGCGTCGGCGCCGATGAAGATCGCGCCCTGGGTGCGCTCCAGCGGGTTCATCTGCCGGGTCAACGAAAGCGCGACAAAGACAAGCGCATTGATCGCCAGAGAAATGACCGACCCGCCGATCAGCGGATAGGCGGTGAAGGACACCAGCGCCGCTGGCCGAAGCGCCTCAATGCCCAGCGGTCCTGTCGCCAGAAAACTGGCCAGCGGGCTGTCGGGAGCGAGCGAAGGCACGAACAGCAGGTAAAGCCAGCAGGCGGAGCCCGCGAACATGCCCGCCGCCGCGCCGCGCGCGGTGCCTCGGCGCCATAAAAGTCCGCCGAGGAATGCCGGCAGGATCTGGGCGATCGCCGAGAAAGAGAGCAGGCCGATCGATGAGAGCGCCGCGTCGCTCGCAAAGCGCGTATAGAGAAAGCCGATCGCCAGCACGAATACGATCGCCAACCTTCGGATCAAGAGGACGCGCAGACCAATCTCGCCGGCGGCCGCCTGGCTCGTATCGTCGCGCCGCCGCAAAAGGATGGGCATGACGAGGTCGTTCGAGACGGTGATCGCGAGCGCCACGCTTTCGACGACGACCATTCCGGTCGCCGCCGATACCCCGCCGATCATGGTGAACAGCGCCACGCCCTTCGCGCCGGCCGTCAGCGGCAGGGCCAGAACGGTCAGGTCGCGGTCGATGGCCCCGTTCGGAAACACGGTCAGGCCGCCGATCGCCAGCGGAATGACGAACAGGTTGATCAGCACCAGATAGGCCGGAAACAATGCCGCCGCGAATTTTATATCGCGCGGGTCGGCGCATTCGACGACGGTGACATGGAACTGGCGAGGCAGCAGCAATATCGCTCCGGCCGACAGCAGGATCGTGACGCCCCAGGAGGGCGCATTGATGGGCGTCGAAAGAATGGGCGCGACCCCAGGGCTCTGCGCCAGAGCCAGCATTGGGCCGACGCCTCCAAACAATCCCCAGACCACGAAAATGCCGACAGCTAGAAACGCTATCAGTTTGACCAGCGACTCCGTCGCGATTGCGAGGATCAGGCCGCTCTGGTGTTCGGTCGGATTGATGCGGCGCGTGCCGAAAGCCATCGCGAACAGCGCCAGCAAGGCGGCGACCATCAGCGAAAAGAGCGGGGAAGGCGAAGCGGGGGCGAGCCGCCCGCTGTCGAACCAGCCTATGACCATCAGGATGGTCTGCGTGATCGCCTTGAGCTGCAGCGCGATGTAGGGCGCCGACGCCATCAGGGCGATCAGGGCCGCCAGCGATGCGACGGTCTGCGACTTGCCGTAGCGAGCGGAAACAAAATCCGCCACCGTGGTCAGATTCTGGTCGCGCGCGAGCGAGACGATGCGTTCGAGCAACGGCCGGGCGAAAAAGAATACGAGGATCGGCCCGATGTAGATCGGGAGAAAGTCGAGGCCGCGCTGAGAGGCGATGCCGACGGACCCGTAATAGGTCCAGGACGTGCAATAAACCGCGAGACTCAGCGAATATACGATCAGGCGGCGACCGCCGCGCATAAATCGCTGGCCTTCCAAATCGCCGGTCCAGGCAATAAAGAACAGCAATCCGACATAGGCTATCGAGACGGCTATCGTTGCTGAGCCGGAGAAGGACATGGGCCTATCGTAGAGGCGCTGCTTACGCAGGAAAAGGCCCCGCTTAGGGACGGAGCAAGGCATAAAGTGCTGAACCTGATTACCGACGTGCCCGGTCTTCTCGTCGGCTCCGCCGAGGATAAAAACCTCGCGTCCGGCGTGACGACGGTCGTGTTCGAAAAGCCCGCGGTCGGCGCCATCGCGACGCCCGGAGGCG
Organism: uncultured Pseudomonadota bacterium; assembly: GCA_963710855.1. Lineage (GTDB taxonomy): Bacteria > Pseudomonadota > Alphaproteobacteria > Rhizobiales > Beijerinckiaceae > Roseiarcus. The sequence continues at coordinate 111,293 of CAVQBX010000032.1, forward strand.
CGCCCGCGCTGCGTGACGGCGCGTTGCTCGCGCCCGAAATGACGGTAGGCGAAGTCGACGCGTTCGTGCTTTCGGGCGGCTCCGCGTTCGGTCTGGACGCCGGCGGCGGCGTGATGAATTACCTCGCCTCGAAAGGCCGCGGCATGCGGTTCCAGGGCCACAGCGTGCCGATTGCGCCCTGCGCCTCGCTGTTCGATCTCACCCACGGCGGCGACAAGAACTGGGGCCGTGTCTCTCCCTATGCCGAACTTGGACGTGCGGCCGCGGAGGCCGTCTCGGAGGACTTCGCACTGGGCACGGCAGGGGCCGGTTACGGCGCCTGGACCTACGATCTGAAGGGCGGTCTCGGCTCCGCCAGCGCGGTCAGTTCCGAGGGTTTTGTCGTCGGCGCGCTGGCGGCGGTCAACGCGGCCGGGCGGATAACGCGGGGCGCGTCGCCCTATTTCTGGGCCGCGGACTATGAGCGCAACGCGGAATTCGGCGGCCTAGGGAGCGGAGCGGGGCCAGAAGACCATCACTTCCATCTGGCGCTGACCAGCGATCAGCCGTCGCATACGACGCTCGTCGTCGTGGCGACCGACGCCCATTTCGACAAGGCCCGTCTGACGCGGCTCGCCCTGATGGCGTCAGGCGGATTTCCGCTCGCGATGCGCCCCGCTTTCGGACCCGGCGACGGCGACATCGTCTTTGCGGCTTCGACGAACCGGGCGAAAAAGGCGCCGCAACTTCGCGATCTCATCGACATCGGCGCGCTGGCGGCCGAATGCGTCGCCCGCGCCATCGCCCGCGCCGTTTTCGAAGCCCGCTCGCTCGAGGTCAGCCCGCGGCGGCCGAGCTGGCAGGATAAATACGCCGCCTATCTTGAGACGACCGCCTAGAGCAAGGACCATCAACTGGAATCACGGCCTCCCTCATCCGGCGCTTCGCGCCACCTTCTCCCGCAAGCGGGCGAAGGGGTTCACGGCGCTTTTGGGCCCCCTCTCCCGCGCTTGCGGGAGAGGGTTGGGGTGAGGGCGGTTCCAGTTGATCGCAGAATGCTCTAGACCTCAAACCTTCGCCGGCCGACCAACCACGGTCACGCCGAGCGAAGCGTCGCCGAACAGTCGTTCCGCGGTGCGTTTCGCATCCTTGAGCGTCACGGCGCCGATGCGGCGGTTGCGTTCGACGAGCCAATCCACGCCGTAGCCGTCGAGTTGCATGTGGACGAGCTGCGAGGAGATCTTTGTCGAGGTGTCGAAGCGCAGGGGATAGGAGCCTATCAGATATTTCTTGCCCTTCTCGAGCTCCGTCTCGGTGAAGTTGCCTTCAGCCATGTCGCGGATTTCCGCTCGGATGACTTCCAGAGATTCGTGCGCGCGCTCGTTCTTGGTCGTCGTGCCGCCGTAGAGATAGGCGGCATGATCGAAGGTCGCCACATTGGCCGAGACCGAATAGGCGAGGCCGCGTTTTTCGCGCACTTCGCGAAACAGCCGCGATGAAAGGCCCGTTCCGCCGCCGAGCACATGCGCCAGCACGATCGACGCCATGAAATCCGGATCGTCCCGGGTGAGCGCCGGCCGCCCGAATCTGATCGTCGATTGCGGCACGTCGAGGTCGATGACCTCCATGTCGCCTAGCCCGTGAAAGGGAGCCGTGGGGAAAGGCTTCAATTCGGCTTCCGCCGGCAGCGAAGCAAACAACTGGTCGATGAGTCTTCCGCCCTCTCCGCGGGGATTGCGCCGACGATCGCGATCTTGAGGCTGGAGCGCGCCAGTTGCGTGCGCGCATGGGCCTTCAGAGCGTCGAGTTCGATCGCCGCCAGCGTTTCGAGCTCGCCTTCGCTGGGCTCGGCGTAGGGGTGACCGGCGAAGGTGCGCTTGCGCCAGCCCTCGCTCGCCATATGCGCCGGATCTTTCGCGTCATGGCGCAGGCGCGCGTTCATCTGCTCGCGCACCCGCTGGAAAGGCTCCTCGTCGAAGCGCGGAGAATTCACGGCAAGCTGCATGAGTTCGCCGGCGCGATCGAGGTTGCGCGCGAGCGTGCGCAGACGGCCGCCGAGAAAATCGCGGTCGCCATGGAACGACAGCTCCACCGCCTTCTCGTCGAGAGCGCGCTGGAAGGCCTGGCTGTCGAGGTCGCCGGCGCCCTCGTCGAGCAAGGCGGCGATCATCCCCGCGGACCCGGCGCGGCCCTTCGGATCCTGGCTCGCGCCGCCGCGCATGCCGAACTCCAGCGCGACGATCGGCACGGCGTAATCCTCGACGAGCCAGGCGTTGACGCCTTTTGGCGATCGAAGCTCACGCACGTTGACGGCGCTGGCGGCCACGGGATTGGCGAAGGATTTGTTCATGGCGTTTCCTTGCACGCCGCTTCCGGCGGCGGGTGTTGCTGTTCTGGCGGCCGCGCCGATCAGGCCTCGGCCGGCAGCAGATAACCGGTGACGGCGCGCTTCGGCGTGAGCCACTTGCGGCCGGCCGCCACAATCGCTTCGGCTTCGGTCGCCTCGATGCGCGCCGGCCACTCCTGCACGTCGCGGATCGTCTGACCGGTGGCGAGTGACGCTCCATACCAGCGCGCCAGCATCGCCTGGCTGTCCTGCGCATAGATGGCGTCCGCGACCAGACGCGTCTTGGCGCGCTCGAGCGCCTCCCCCTCAAGGGGTTCGGCGAGGAAACGGGCCAGGATCTTGTCAACGGCCTCGTCGAGCTCGGGCAGCGTCACTTCCGGGGTCGGCATCGCGTAGATATAGAAGCGCGTGTCGTCGAGCGCCGAGCCCATGTAATAGGCGCCGGCCGCGACCGCTTTTTTCTGCTCGAGCACAAGCTCGCGGTAGAGCAGGCTCGTCTGGCCCCCGCCGATGAGATGGGAGAGCACCTCCAGCGCCTCGGATTCGCCCGGCGCGCCCGTATGGTGCGAAGGCGTGATGTAGACCCGCTGCCAGCTCGGCTGCTCGACCTTCTCGTCGTTGACGGTTACGAGACGCTTGGCGACCGGCTCGGGCTCGCGGCTCCGCAATCGCTGCGGCGCCTTTCCGCGCGACGGTATGCGGCCATAGTGCGTCTTCGCGAGCGCCAGACCCTCTTCGGGCTTGACGTCGCCCGCCAACACCAGGATCGCGTTTTCCGGCGTGTAGAAGCGCCTGTAGTAGGCGAGCGCGTCCTCCCTTTCGAGACCCTCGATTTCGTGGCCCCAGCCGATGATCGGCGTGCCGTAGGGGTGATGGGTGAACAATGTCGCCTGCACGGCCTCATTGAGCTGTGCGCTCGGATCCGCGTCGCAGTGCATGCGACGCTCCTCGAGCACGACGTCGCGTTCGGGCGCGACGACGTCATCGGAGAGCACGAGGCCGGTCATCCGATCCGCCTCATAGGACATCATGAGGCCCAGATGCTCCTTCGCCACGCGCTGGAAATAGGCGGTGTAGTCGTTGCTCGTGAACGCGTTCTCCTGGCCGCCGATCGCGGCGACCGCTTCCGAGAACTCGCCCTTCGGATGGGTCGCGGTGCCCTTGAACATGAGGTGTTCAAGAAAATGCGCGATGCCTGATTTGCCCGGCGGATCGTCGGCCGACCCGTTGCGGTACCAGACCATGTGCGTGACGACGGGGGCGCGGTGATCCGGAATGACGACGACTTCAAGGCCATTGTCCAGCCGGAAATCGGCGATAGCGCCGGCCTTTGCCTCAGCGGTCCCAGTTGCGCTCGTCATCACGATTTCACGTTTCCTCGGGTATCGCTCCGCGTTTCGGGGCGTGAAGCGACATATAGGCCGGGTTATTGAGCCCCGCCAGTCGCTTGTTCGCCAGTTCGACAGGCAAAGAACTCCAGCTTCGTGTCGCCATAGGTCCGGAGGTCGAGCCGTTCGAGGCCCGGCGGCGCGGGGATCTCCGCCTCCGCCGCCTCCTCGATCACAACCAGGGCGTCCGGCGCGAGCCAGCCGCCGGAGATGAGGCCGGCGAGCGCGGGCCCTGCCAGCCCCTGGCCGTAGGGCGGATCGAGAAAGGCGAGCGTGAAGCCCGCTCCCGCCGGGAGCTTTGCCCAAATTGGCCGCGTCGGCGCGAAAGATGCGCGTCACGCCGCCGAGGCCCAAAAGCTCGACGTTTTCGCGGATCAGCGCGCGCGCCTCGACGCCATTGTCCACGAACAAGGCCGTCGCCGCGCCGCGCGACAGCGCCTCGAGGCCAAGCGCGCCCGTGCCGGCGAACAGGTCGAGCACCCTAGCGTCTTCGAGCCGGTCGCCGAACCGGTGCTCAAGGATATCGAACAGCGATTCGCGCAGCCGGTCCGAGGTCGGGCGAATGTCGCGCGACTTCGGCGCGGCAAGCGCGCGCCCCTTGAAGCGCCCTGCAACGATCCGCATCAGGGCCGCTTGCGGGGCGGACGCGGACCGGAACGCGGCGCCCCGCCCTTCGAGGGCGGACGCCCGGGACTGAACGGCCGACCGGCGCGACTGGAAGGTCCTCGCTCGCCGCCTTCAGGACGCGGGCCAGCAGCCTCGCGATAGGGACGCTTGGCCGGCCGCCCGTCGGATGAAGCCGGGCGCTCGGAGCGGAACGGCCGATCGGAAGCCTTTCGCTCACCGCCTTCGGCGCGCGGCCCGCCCGCCTCGCGATAAGGGCGCTTCGCAGGCCGGGCGTCAGACGAAGCCGGGCGCTCAGAACGGAACGGCCTGTCAGGGCCGCTAGCGCGCGGCTTTCTCTCCCCGCCCTCGGCGCGCGGCCCGCCCGCCTCGCGATAAGGGCGCTTCGCGGGCCGGGCGTCGGACGAAGCGGGGCGCTCGGAACGGAACGGCCGATCGGACGACTTTCGCTCGCCGCCTTCGGCACGCGGCCCGCCCGCTTCGCGATAGGGGCGCTTCGCGGGTCGGGCGTCGGACGAAGCGGGGCGCTCGGAACGGAACGACCTGTCAGAGGCGCCGGAACGTGGGTTTCTCTCACCGCCCTCTGGGCGCGCTTCGCGGTAGGGCCGCTTCGGGGAGCGCGGCCACCGTCCGGCGCAGGCTCTGCGCCGGACGGGCGCGCCGTGCTGATGCGCTCGACCTTCACCGACCTACCTTTTCGATCCTGCGTCGCCGAGCGCGAGACGCGGCGGCGCTCCTCGGCTTCGGCGCGCGCCTCGGCGCGCAGCACGGAAATGTGTTTGCGCTTCTTGGGCGGCGGGGCGCTGGCTGGGGGCGGTCGTCGCTCCGCGCGTTCGCCGCCGCGAGGCCGAAAGCGATCATCGCGATCGGCGCGACCATCCCGGGCGCCTCGCGGCTTGCCCTCAAATCCGTCGTCGCGCCTTTGCGCCGGCGGCCGCTGCGGCTCGGTCGCCGGACGAACCGACTCGACGACAGGCGCCTCGAAATCGGCGTCCGCTTTCTTCGCGAGCCGCACGCCCAGTTGGTCGCGCAACACTCGGGTTGGGATCTCGACTACGGCGCCTTCGGGCATGTCGGCGAGTTCGAAGGGACCGAACGAGATGCGGATGAGGCGGTTGACCGCAACGCCGAGATGCTCGAGCACGCGCTTGATCTCGCGGTTCTTGCCCTCGCGCAGGCCCATCGTGAGCCAGACGTTGGAGCCCTGCTGGCGGTCGAGCTTGGCCTCGATGCCGCGATAGTCGACGCCGTCCACGGTGAGCCCGTCCTTGAGCTCTCGAGCGCGGCCAGGTCGACCTCGCCATGCGCGCGCACGCGATAGCGGCTGAGCCAGCCGGTCTGCGGCAACTCGATCAGCGCGCGCCAGGCCGCCGTCGTTGGTGAGGAGCAGCAGCCCTTCGGTGTTGATGTCGAGCCGGCCGATGGCGACGACGCGCGGCACGTCGCCGGGAAGGCGTCGAAGATCGTCGGACGGCCTTCGGGATCGCGCGCCGTCGTCACCAGCCCGCGCGGCTTGTGGTAGAGCCACAGCCGCGTGCGCTCCTTGGCGCGCATCGGCTCGCCGTCGATCAGCACGACGTCCTTGTCGCTGACATTGAACGCGGGGCTCGTCAGGCGCTCGCCGTTGACGCTGACGCGGCCGGCGGCGATCCACTGTTCGGCGTCGCGGCGCGAGCAGACGCCCGCGCGCGCCATCACCTTGGCGATGCGCTCGCCATCGCGCACGGCGGCCTGTTCACCCTGATTCGCTCCATGTTCGCGACTTGCCTCTGCGGTCCTGGGCTCTTAGCAGGCCGTCGCGCTTCGGGAATGTCGCGGCGAGAGCGGCTTTGCGCGAAGATCCGATGAGGTCGCCTTTGCCGAAGCGCGCGCGGCGCAAGCGCGAGGCGAAGCGCCGATCGGCGCGGCGATCGTGCAGCGACGGCGCCATCATCGCCCGCGCGGGCAACCGCACGCGCGAGGACCGCGATCCGACCGCGCACGCGGAAATGCTGGCGATCCGCGCAGCGGCGAAGCGACTCGGCAACGCCGCGGCTCGAGCGAATGCGACCTCTACGTGACGCTGGAGCCGTGCGCGATGTGCGCCGGCGCCATTTCCCATGCGCGGGTGCGGCGGCTCTACTACGCGGCTGCACGATCCGAAAGGCGGCGCGGTCGAAAACGGCGCGCGCTTCTTTCGGCAGCCGACCTGCCTGCATGCGCCGGAGGTCTATGGGGGGCTGCGGGAACGCGAGGCGGCGGACATGTTGCGCGACTTCTTCGCAAAGCTGAGATCAGATTGAACGTTCCCTCTGTCATCCCCGCGAAAGCGGGGATCCAGTGTGTGATGCCTGGCCCGCAGAAGCAGGCTGTGAAATAGCTTGAAGCCGCTGAGCCCTTCGACACTGGATCCCCGCTTTCGCGGGGATGACAATCTCCTTACCGAGCGCCGTATGGGTCAGCGACCGCCGCTACATCGCGCCGCTCTGCCCGGCAAACCGTCCCGACGAACTAAACGATCGTTTCAAACGATCGTTTGACATCCGCGCTCGGGCGCCTTATTCGACCGTTGTCGCGGCCAAAAGGGGAGGGAAGCCGATGACCGGGGCGGCTTCGCCAACCCTTGCGACAGATGCTGTCGCCAATACACGCGCGCAAATCTTTCTCGCGGGCGAAAAACTTTTCGCGGAGCGCGGCTTCGACGGCGTTTCCGTGCGCGACATCGCCGCTGAGGCCAACTGCAATCTCGCCGCGATCAACTATCATTACGGCGCCAAGAGCGAGCTGTTTCTCGAGATTTTCCGGACGCGCGCGCGCGAGCTCAACAAGGAGCGCCAAAAACTGTTGCGGGAAGCCTCCGCCAACGGCGTCCCGAACCTCGCCAGCATTTTACGCGCTCTGCTTTCGCCGCCGATCCTGTGGCGCGATCCGGCTTCGGGCCGGGAGACGGCCTCGCGCTTCCTCTCCCGCGCAATGAGCGAGGCGACGCCGTCCTTGCAGAAAATCCTCGGAAGCGACGTCAGCCACCAGAAACCGTTCGTCGCGGCTCTGGCCGGCGCCTTGCCGGACTGGAGCGAGGCCGAGCTTGTCTGGGCGCTGCATTTCGCGAGCGGGCTCGCGCATCAGTGCAACGACACAGGCTTCAATCGGATGCGTGCGCTCTCCGGCGGCGCCTGCGACACAGAAAACCTGCCGGATGTGCTCGAACGCGCGCTTCGTTTTGCGCTTGGCGGAATCGCCGCCCTGGCGCCCCGCCCATTGGAAAACCCCGAGAGGACCTGAGCCATGGATTTTTCCTACACGCCGAAAATCGACGCCCTGCGAACGCGGGTCAGCGATTTCATGGATCGCTATGTCGTGCCCAACAACAACAGATGGCGGCGCGAGGTCGCGGAGGGCAAAAATCCGCCGCCGGTCGTCGACGAGCTTAAGGCGCTCGCGAGGTCCGAAGGCCTGTGGAACCTGTTTCTGCCCGGCCTGCGCAGCGACGAGCCGGGGACAAAGCTCACCAATCTCGAATACGCGCCGCTCGCCGAGATCATGGGCAAGCTGCCGTGGGCCTCGGAAGTGTTCAACTGCTCCGCGCCCGACACCGGCAACATGGAGCTCCTGCATCTGTTCGCGACGCCGGAACAGAGCGAGCGCTGGCTCAAACCCCTGCTCAACGGCGAGATCCGTTCCTGCTTTGCAATGACCGAACCCGATTCCTCTTCTTCCGATGCGACCAATATTTCGACCCGCATCGAAAGCGACGGCGGTGATTACGTCATCAACGGCCGCAAATGGTTCATCACCGGCGCCATGAGCCCGCGCTGCAGGATCTCTATTGTGATGGGCGTCACCAATCCCAGCGCCGAGCCGCACAAGCGCCAGAGCATGGTGCTCGTCCCCATGGACACTGATGGCGTCAAGGTGGTGCGCAACATCAGCGTGATGAACCACCTGTCGGCCGAGTCGCACTGCGAGGTGCTTTTCAAGAACGTTAGGGTTCCGAAATCGAACCTGCTCGGCGGCGAGGGCCAGGGCTTTGCGCTGGCTCAGGCGCGTCTCGGGCCCGGGCGCATCCATCATTGCATGCGCACCATCGGCCAGTGCGAACTCGCGCTCGATCTGATGGTGATGCGCTCGAAGGAGCGCAAGACTTTCGGCAAATATCTGCATGAGCACGGCGCGGTGGCCGAATGGATCGCGCTGTCGCGTTGCGAGATCGAGCAGGCGCGCCTGCTTGTGCTGAAAGCGGCGTGGATGATCGACAATCTCGGCGCCAAGGCGGCGGCGACGGAGATCGCGCTCATCAAGGTCGTGGCGCCGCGCATGCACGTCAACATCCTCGACCGCGCGATGCAGACTTTTGGCGCGATGGGGCTTTCGCCGGACACGCCGCTGCCCGATCTCTGGACAATGGGCCGCACGCTGCGCATCGCCGACGGTCCGGACGAAGTGCATCTGCGCTCGATCGCGCGGCGCGAACTGAAGCGCGATCGCGGCAACATGGGCGCCGTGACCGCCTATCTGACGCCGCCGCTCGAGCAACTGGAGGACGCCCATGGCTGAGGCGCCCGCGGGCACGGATTACGCCAAAAAGCCCTGGCTCAAGCTCTACACCGGCGGTCTGCCGGAGCGGATCGAGTTCGACATCGCAAATGGGCTCAGCCTGTTCCGGGCCGCGGCCGCGGCCGCGCCGGATCGCGCCGCCATCCTCTACTTCGACGGCGCGCCGACCTATCGCGAGCTCGACGAATGGAGCGACGCGCTGGCCGTCGCGCTCATCGAGCGCGGCTTCGAGCCGGGCGATCGCCTGGCGCTATATCTGCAGAACATGCCAGCCTTCCTGATCGGAACGCTCGCGGCCTGGAAGGCTGGCGGCATCGCCGTCACCCTCAACCCAATGAACCGGCAGCGCGAGCTGACGCAGATTTTTGCCGACAGCGAGCCGAAGGCGCTGATCGCGATCGACCAATTGGAGACAGAAGTCGTCGAGGCGCTGCCGCCCAAAACCTTCCGGCCCTCGATCGTCGTGACCGCCCGCCCGCGCGACTTCCAGACCCGCAACGATCCCCGCATATTTGGGGGCTTGCCTGAACTGCCGCCCGGACCCAACGATCTGATGGCGCTTTGCTCGGCCTATCGCGGCCGCAAGCCGCCGATGCTCACGCCCGCGCGCGGAGGACATCGCGTTCCTCGTCTACACGTCGGGCACGACCGGCGTGCCGAAGGGCGCGATGATCACGCACGGCAATTTCGCCTTCAACGCGCAATCGAATCGCGCTCAGTACTCGCTGCCAGAAGGCGGCCGCATCTTCGCGCTGGCGCCGCTGTTCCACATCACCGGCCTCGTCACGCATATCGGCCAGATGTCCTGGTCGCTGGCGGCGCCGCTGATCCTGGTCTTCCGCTTCGAGCCCGGCGTCGTGCTCGACGGCCTCGTGGAACATCGGCCCGACCTGGATGGTGTGCGCGATCACCGCCTTCATCGCGCTGATGAACCACAAGGACTGCACGACCGGAGCGCTTCGCGAGCCTGAAGACCGTCGTGTCGGGCGGCGCGCCGATCCCGCCGAGCGTCGTCGAGGAATTCGAGCGTCGCACCGGCCACTACATCCACACTGGCTACGGCCTCACCGAGACGAGCGCAGGCGTGATCGCGGGTCCGCTATGGCCGCGTTGCGCCGGTCGACCCTAAGAGCGGCGCGCTGTCGATCGGGACGCCCTTGTCCAACCTCGACGCCTGGATCGCCGACGAAAACAGCGCACCCTCGCCGGTCGGACGAAGTCGGCGAGATCGTCGATCACCGGCCCGGGGTATCGCCCGGCTATTGGCGGAAGCCTGCGGAAACGGCGGAGTCAATGAAAGCGCGACGGCTTCCGCACCGGCGACGTCGGCTTCATGGACGGCGAGGGCTGGTTCTATCTGGTCGACCGCAAGAAGGACATGATCATCGCCTCCGGCTTCAAGGTCTGGCCGCGCGAGGTCGAGGACGTGCTCTATGCGCACCCCGCGGTGCGCGAGGTCGCGGTCGTCGGCGTCAAGGACGCCTATCGCGGCGAGAACGTGAAGGCGTTCGTGAGCCTCAAGGCCGGGCGCATCGGCGACGCCGAGGAACTCATCGATTGGTGCCAGCCGCAGATCGCCGCCTACAAGCGCCCGCATGAGGTCGAGATCCTCGACGAGCTGCCGAAGACGGTGACCGGGAAGATTTTGCGACGGATGCTCAAATAGCCGTTCAAACAAGTATGGCGCCGCATGCAGACATCTTTGTTTGGTCCACGACCGCGGGGGTTTCTCCCCTTCTCCCCTTGCGGGAGAAGGTGGCCGAAGGCCGGATGAGGGGTCCGCCCCGCGAGCAAGCACGTTTGAGGGTCGGAACGATCATATTTGCAATCCTGTAAGCCGAACAGAACCCGGAGAAGACCCCTCATCCCCCCTTCGGGGACCTTCTCCCGCAAGGGGAGAAGGGGATAGTCGCCAAACTTCGGTTCAATTGAAATGTGTACGTGCTGCACAGGAGGGAACAATTCGATGACCAAATTCCGGATCGGCAATCTCGAAGTGACCCGCGTCGAGGATTTCGTCGACCATGGCGTGCCGCTCAAGATGGTGTTGCCGGAGGTGACGGAGGAAACGATCGCCGCCAACAGAGGCTGGTTGCAGCCGAATTTTCTGGATGCCAATGGCGCGACGATCAGCGTTCACATCCAGAGCTGGCTGTTCCGGACAAAACATCACACGATCCTGGTCGATAGCTGCGTCGGCCATCAGAAGCGTCGGCATTTTCCGCCCTTCAACATGCGAACCAGCGTCTTCTTAGACAATCTGAACGCCGCGGGAACGGCAGCCGGACGAGGTCGATTACGTCTTCTGCACGCATCTGCACAGCGATCACGTCGGCTGGAACACGAGGCTCGAGAACGGCCGCTGGGTCCCGACTTTCCCGAAGGCGAAATATCTGTTCTCGCGCAAAGACTATGACGCTTTCGATCCGCGCCAGCGGACGCCCCGCATTACGGCGGAACGGACGAAAACACGTTCCTCGATAGCGTGCTGCCGGTGGTTGAGGCCGGACAGGTCGAGTTCGTCGACGGGGAGCACAAGGTCGGCGACGGTCTGACGATCGTCCCGGCCCCCGGCCATTCGCCCGGCCATAATGCATTGCGCATGGAGATTCCGGCGACAGCGGTCTGTTTACGGGCGATCGACCCATCACCCAATCCAGATCGCAGAGTCAGACCTCAATAGCTTCTCCTGCTGGGACCCCACGCTTGCGCGCGCTTCACGCCGCAAGCTGCTGGAGGAGTGCTGCGAGCATCACCGGCTGCTCGTGCCTGGCCACTTCGCCCCGCCGCATTGCGGGCGCGTCAGGGTGAAGGGATCGAACTCGAGTGCTGGCGCCGTAACAGCCCTTGCGGGAGGGCGAGCCGCGCGGCTCGCGTTTCGTCCGGCGGGATCGGGTGTGCGTAAATGTCCGCCGCCGTAGTCGTCGGTTTCGCTCGCATAGGGCTGCTTGTCCGTCCGCGGACTTTCGGTCGTGTTTTCGATCCGCTTCTGCGGATCGTGTCCGCCCTCTTCTGGCCCTCGCGTGACATCGGCGCTTCTCCGTTCTATCGAGAACGCTTTCCTGCGACCGCGGTTCCGCGGCGGGAAATCGCGAGGCCTCTTCGACTTCGTCAAGGACAGGCAAGGCATGGTTGAGAGAAAAGGTCGCCTCGAAGGCAAGGTCGCCCTCATCACTGGCGCTGCCGGCGGCATCGGCCGCGCGAGCGCGGAGGCTTCCGCGCGGAGGGCGCGCGTCGCTCGTGATCGACCGCCTGAACTCGAGCCGCTCGCACCGTTCGCGCGCGAGGGCGCGCTCGCGATGCGGCAGGACGTGACGGACGAGGCCGGCTGGCGGGAAGACGGTCGATGCGGTCGTCGCGCGCCATGGCCGGCTCGACGCGCTCGTCAACAACGCCGGCATCGCCATGCCTCGGCAACATCGAGAAGGCGACGCTCGCGGATTTGCGCCGGACGCAGGCGGTCAACGTCGAGGGCGTATTCCTCGGCTGCCGCGAGGCGGTGCGGGCGATGAAGGCCACGGCGGCGGCTCGATCATCAATCTGTCCTCGGCCGCCGGCATGATCGGCGACGCGCAATCGGCCGCCTATTGCGCGAGCAAGGGCGCGGTGCGGCTGCTGACGAAGTCGGTCGCGCTGCATTGCGCGCGCGCGGGCTACAACATCCGCTGCAACTCCGTGCATCCGTCCTTCACGCAGACGGCGATGGTCGAAGGGTCATCGCCGACGCGCGCAATCCCGACGCGGGTGCGCGCCGGGCCTGAGCAGGGCGCGCGCCGATGGGCCGGTTCGGCAAGCCGGACGAAATCGCCGCAGCCATCCTCTATCTCGCCAGCGACGAATCGGCCTTCACGACCGGCGCGGAAATTGTCGTCGACGGCGGCCTCACGGCGCAATAAGGACGCCGTAACGCTGGACGCACGGAGACGCGACGGTTGGACGATCTTCAGCACAAGGCGCCGCTGGCGGGCTTCCAGGGCTCGAGGCCGCCTGCGCCGCACTGGTTCGAACACGCGCTGAAGCAGGCGCCCGAGCGCAAGTTCATCGAGGTCGACGGCGCAAAGATCGATACGCTGGCCTGGGGCCGCCGCGGCGCGCCGGGGCTCATCCTGCTGCATGGGGGCATGGCGCACGCGGACTGGTGGTCGTTCATCGCGCCGCTCCTGGCCGGCGAGCGCCGCGTCGTCGCGCCGACCTTTTCCGGCATGGGCCGCTCGGGCTGGCGGGACGCCTATACGTTTTCGCAGTTCGCCCGCGAGGCCTGCGAGACCGGGCGCGCGGCCGGCGCCTTCGAGGCGGGGCCGCCCGTCATCGTCGGCCATTCGTTCGGCGCGCGGGTCGCCGTGGTCGCGGCTCACGAATATCACAATGAAGTCGCCTCCGCGGTGATCGTCGATCCGCCGTTCTTCGCGCCGGAGAACATGCGCGAGCCCAATCCGCCGCGCCCCTACAAGGGGCACCGCCCGTACGAGACGCTTGACGCGCTCGTCGCGCGCTTCCGCCTGTCGCCGCCGCAGCCCTGCGAGAACGCCTTCATCCTCGATCACATCGCCCGCCATTCCGCGCGCGAGATCGTCGACGGCAAGGGGCACAAGCGCTGGACGCTCGGCTTCGATCCCGATTTCTGGGACAAGACGACGCGCTCGGACATCGTGCCGATGCTGCAAGCGGCGCTGACGCCGCTGGCGCTGGCGCGCGGCGACAAGTCGAAACTGTTCAAGCCCGCCGACGCCCGCTATTTCCTGAGCCTGCTGCCGCCGGGCGCGCCTCACCTCGTCCTGCCGGAAGCCGAGCATCATGTGATGATCGACCAGCCGCTCGCTTTCGTCGCCATGCTGCAGACGCTGTTGCAGACCTGGCCGCCGGCGCGCTCCCCCTCTCCCGTCCGGGAGAGGGGCCAAGGGTGAGGGTGGAGTGATCGTTGGTAAGGACGCAGGCCATCGAGGGCGTGCGCGACCATGCGATGGCCCAAAGCTACAAGAGTCCAAAAATCAGTTGCCCATAACCGAAGAGATATGGTAAGTCATGTTTCGGTAATCGGTAAATTGCAACCTGGGCTTGCGCGGACGAGGGGATAAGGAGCGCGGCCGCGCAAAAAGCGCGATGAGCACCCGCAAGCCATTGAAAATAAACAATGTGGCCTGATTGAATTTGGATTTGTTTGGATTTGTTTCGCTCTTGTTTGGATTTGTTTGGTCCTTGTTTGGCTTTGTTTGGCGCTGTTTGCAACCGCTCGTCCCCAACAAATATAGCTAAATAATTATGTTAGTTATTTAGCCCGAACGGATAAAGCTGCCCTTATCCCGCTTGCGCGGAGGCGCGCAGCGCCGGTTGAGGGCCGCCCGCAATTCCCGTCGACGGCTGTTTGCACTAGGAAGGGTCATGCGTCCCTCCCTGCTCGATCCCGCTGTTCGCGCCCGCTGGCGCGCTTGCCGGCGTCGGGCCCAAAAATGCGAAGCTGTTCGACAGGCTGATCGGCGGCTCCGAGGGCGCGCGCGTCATCGACGTGCTGTTCCACCTGCCGCACGCGCGCGCTCGACCGTCGCTCGCGGCCGAAAATCCGCGACGCGCGGCTCGACGAGATCGCGACGCTCGAAGTGCGCGTGACCGAGCATCGCCCGCCCTCGGCGCAACGCGGCAAGGCGCCGTTCCGGGTGCTGGTCGAGGACGAAACCGGCGACGTCGAACTGGTGTTCTTCCTCGCCAACATCGAATGGATCAAGAAGCGGCTGCCGATCGGCGCGACGCGCTGGGTTTCCGGCAAGCTCGAACTGTGGGACGGCCATCTGCAGATGATCCATCCCGACCGGGTGATGGATGCGGAAGAGCTCGCCCGCATGCCCGCCGTCGAGCCGGTCTACGGCCTCACCGAAGGGCTCTACCCGAGGGTCGTGCAGAAGGCCGCCGAGGCGGCGCTGACGCGCGCTGCCCGCGCTGCCCGAATGGATCGCGCCGGCGACGCTCCGATCGCTCGGCGAACTCGGTTTTTCGGAAGCGCTGAAGCGCGCGCACACGCCACAAACCCCCGAGGACGTCGAGCCGACGAGCCTTGCGCGGCAACGGCTCGCCTACGACGAACTGCTCGCGAGCCAGCTCGCGCTGATTCTGGTGCGCGCGCGGATGCGCGACCGGCCCGGCCGAGCGCAGGGCGGCGACGGCGGGATCGCGGAGAAAATCCTGTCCGCCCTGCCCTACAGCCTGACCGGCGCCCAAGCGCGCGCGGTCGAAGAGATCCGCGCCGATCTCGCGGCGCCCGAGCGCATGCTGCGGCTGCTGCAGGGCGACGTCGGCTCCGGCAAGACGATCGTCGCGCTGATATCCATGGCGCATGTCGTCGAAGCCGGACGGCAGGCCGCGCTGATGGCGCCGACCGAAATTTTGGCCCGCCAGCATTTCGAGCGGATGCGCCCGCTGGCCGAGAGCGCCGGCCTGCGGCTGGCGCTGCTCACCGGCCGCGATACGGCGGCGGCCGCGGCGCGCCTCGCTCGCCGCGCTCGCCGCCGGCGAGATCGACATCGCCGTCGGCACGCACGCGCTGTTTCAGGAGAGCGTCGAGTTCCGCGACCTCGGCCTCGCCGTGGTCGACGAGCAGCATCGCTTCGGCGTGCATCAGCGCCTGGCGCTAGCCGCCAAGGGCGAAGCACGCCGATCTCTTGGTGATGACCGCGACGCCGATTCCGCGCACGCTGGTGCTGACCTATTTCGGCGACATGGACGTCTCCGCGCTCGACGAGAAGCCGCCGGGCCGCACGCCGATCGATACGCGCGCCTTGCCGGTCGAGCGGCTCGACGACGTGATCGCCGCGGTCGGGCGGGCGATCGCCGGCGGGCGCTCGCGCGTATTGGGTCTGTCCGCTGGTCGAGGAGAGCGAGGCGCTCGATGTCGCGGCGGCGGAAGAGCGCTTCCGAGCCTGCAGAGCCTACTTCGGCTCCGCCGTCGGCCTCGTGCACGGCCGCATGAAGGGGCGCGGAGAAGGACCAGGCGATGGAGCGCTTCCAGCGCGGCGAGACCAAGGTGCTGGTCGCGACGACCGTCATCGAGGTCGGCGTCGACGTGCCGGAGGCGACGATCATGGTGATCGAGCACGCCGAGCGTTTCGGCCTCGCCCAGCTCCATCAGTTGCGCGGCCGCGTCGGGCGCGGCTCGGCAAGTTCGACCTGCCTGCTGCTCTACAAGGGCCCGCTCGGCGAGGCATCGCGCGCGCCGGCTCGACATTCTTGCGCGATACCGAGGACGGCTTTCGCATCGCCGAGGAGGATTTGCGGCTGCGCGGCGAGGGCGAAGTGCTCGGCGCGCGCCAGGCGGGCATGCCCGGCTTCAAGCTGGCGCGGCTCGAGGTTCATGGCGCGCTGCTGAGGCTCGCGCGCGAGCAGGCGCTCGCCGCGGTGGCGGCGAGCCCGAGGCTCGAGGGCGAGGCGAACCGCGCGCTTCGCGTCCTGCTCTATCTGTTCGAGCGGGAGCAGGCGGTGAGGTTGCTGGAGGCGGGGTGAGGTCGCCGTGCACGCACTTGAGGAGCGGCGGCGTCCACGCCGCCGTGTCGATCACACCCTCGTCGGCCTGGAGCATCGCTCCTCGGGGCGGCGCCGCGCTTGCGTTCGCGAACCAAAGCTCCCAATCTCACCGCAGGGGAGCAGCAAAATGCCGAAGCCTCTGACCGATGTGCGGGAATTGTCGAAGCTGGCCTACGGCTTCATGGCGTCTCGGGCCTTGTTCTCCGCGCTCGAACTCGGGCTTTTTGGCCATATTTCCGAAGGCGCGCGGGATTTCTCGGCGCTGTCGGCCGCGACCGGCGTGCCGGAGCGCCGCTTGCAGACGCTCGTTGCGGCCTTGACCAGCGTTGGCGTTCTGGTGCGCGACGAGCAGGGTCTGCGCAATTCGCCTGCGGCGGAAACCTATCTCAATCCCGGCGCGCGCGCCTTTTTCGGCGACTATTATCGATTGCAGATCGGCCGGCAGATCTATCGCGACATGCTGAGTCTCGACGCAGGCCTGAAAGGCGACCGGTCGGGTCTCGCTCATAAGGAAATGAAGGGCTGGCTCTCGACGCCGGAGGAGGCGAAGACCTTTTCCGATGCGCAGCATGCGGGTTCGCTCGGACCCGCGCTGATGTTGGCGAAGCGCCTCGAACTCAGCGGCGTCCGAAAATTGCTCGACGTCGCCGGCGGCACCGGCGCCTATTCCATCGCTTTCTGTCGCGCCAACGCACACCTTTCGGCGACCATCCTCGATTTTCCGACCGTGATCGACGTGGCGCACGGCTATGTGGAAAAGGCAGGCCTCGCCGACCGCATCACGCTGACTCCCGGCGATGCGCGAGAAATGGACTGGCCAGGCGGACAGGACGTCGTGTTCCTGTCCTATCTGATCAGCGCGCTAGGGGCTGCGGACATTGCGCCGCTGCTCAAGCGCGCCTTTGCCGCGCTGAAGCCCGGCGGCAGGCTCATCATTCACGATTTCATGCTTAACGAGGCGCGCACGGAACCGTTCTCGGCCGCCATGTTCTTCCTCGCCTATCTCACGACCAACCCGGACGCAGTCTCGTTCGCCGCAAGCGACGTGATCGGATGGATGAGCCAGGCCGGTTTCGTCGGCGCCGTTGCCGAAACCATGATTCCAGACATCACCGGGATGGTCACGGCGACCAAACCGGGCGCGCCGTAGCGGGCTGTTCGGGGTCCGGAAAAGGCGCCTATAATCCGGAACATGCCGCCCCCGCAGTCGGCGCGGCGGTTTTCTGCGCGAGGATTGGATGAACGCGAAAGTCGAACCTACCGAGGGCGGCCTCAACGTCACCTTCGCGGATGGGAGCGCCGGCTATCTCAACGCGTACTGGCTGCGCGACAATTGCCCGACCTCGTTCGATCGGCAGACGCGCGAGCGCGTGTTCGACATTTTTCATCACGCCGAGGCGCCGAAACCTGCGGAGGCCTGGATCGAGGGCGACAATCTCTCGGTGTCGTGGCGCGGCGAGGACCATGTTTCGCGCTTTTCGCTAGCCTGGCTCGCCCCTTATGCGAAGGGCGAGCGCCGCGCCGATCCCGCCGACCTGCCTAGAAAACCCTGGTATTCGAACCATTACGCCGAAATCGCGCGGTTTTCCCAAGGCGCGCTCAAACAGGACAAGAAGCTCGTCGCTGAATGGCTGAAGGCTTTGATTGTCGAGGGCGTCGCCATCGTTACCGACATGCCCGACAGCGATGAAGGGTTGACCGAGCTCGTGCGACTGATGGGTCAGGTGCGCCCGACCTTCTTCGGCGAATATTTTGACGTCAAAACCCATATTGCGCCAACCAACCTCGCCTATACGGCCAAGGCGCTCGAATTGCACACGGATACGCCCGCGGAAGATTTCGCGCCGGGCATGCAATTCCTGCATTGCCGCGCCAACAGCGTCGAGGGCGGCGACAGCCTGTTTCTCGACGGCATGGCGGCCGCCAACGATTTTCGTTGCGAGCATCCGGAGGACTTCCGGCTGCTCAGCGAAACGGAGATTCCCTATTATTGTGAGCACGATTCCTATGACGTGCGCTCGCGCCAGCGCGTCATCGAGCTCGACGCGCGCGGCGAAGTCTCGGGCGTCACGATCAGCCAGCACATGGCCGACGTGTTCGACCTGCCGCAGCATTTTCTCGACGAATACTACCCGGCCTTCTGCCGGTTCGGACGGCTTCTCCAATCGCCCAAATATCTGATGCGCTTCCGGCTCAATGCGGGCGAGTGCATCGTATTCGACAATCACCGCGTCGTGCACGGCCGCGCCGCCTATTCGGCGACGAGCGGCGACCGCTATTTGCGCGGCTGCTACGCCGACCGCGGCGAGATGCGCTCGACCTATCGCGCGCTCGTCAGCGAAGGCCGCTTCAAGTGAATTGACGCTCCTATACAAAAACCGGCAGAAGAGAAAAAACTTTAAGCTTAAAGGAAATGCCATGGCCGCCCTCTTCGACTGGTCCGATCCGTTCGATCTCGAGTCGCAGCTGACCGAGGAGGAGCGGATGGTGCGCAAGACCGCGCATGATTATGCGCAGGCGCGGCTCGGCTCGCGCGTGCTCGAAGCCTTCCGCCATGAGAAGACCGATCCGTCGATCTTCCGCGAGATGGGCGATCTTGGCTTTCTCGGCCCGACCGATTTCGCCGGACTACGGCGGGTCGGGCCTCGGCTATGTCGCTTATGGGCTCATAGCGCGCGAAGTGGAGCGCGTCGATTCCGGCTACCGCTCGATGATGAGCGTGCAGTCTTCGCTCGTCATGGTCCCGATCGAGACTTTTGGCTCGGAAGGCCAGAAACAGAAATATCTGCCAAAGCTCGCGACCGGCGAGTGGATCGGCTGCTTCGGCCTCACGGAGCCGAACCACGGCTCCGACCCCGGCTCGATGGTGACGCGGGCGAAAAAGGTCGAGGGCGGCTATTCGCTCGACGGGCGCCAAGACCTGGATTTCCAACTCGCCGATCGCCGACGTGTTTCCTGGTCTGGGCGAAGACCGAAGACGGCGCGATCCGCGGCTTCCTGCTCGAAAAAGGCTGGAAGGGCCTCTCCGCGCCGGCGATCCACGGGAAAGTGGGCTTGCGCGCCTCGATCACCGGCGAGATCGTGCTCGACGGCTGCTTCGTCCCGGAAGAGAACCTGCTGCCGAAGGTTTCGGGCCTCAAGGGTCCGTTCACCTGCCTGAATTCGGCGCGCTTCGGCATCGCATGGGGGGCGCTCGGCGCTGCGGAAGCCTGCTACGCCACCGCGCGGCAGTACGTGCTGGACAGAAAACAGTTCGGCCGCCCGCTGGCGGCGAATCAGCTCATCCAGAAGAAGCTCGCCGACATGGCGACCGAGATCGCGCTCGGCCTGCAGAGCTGCCTGAGGCTCGGCCGCATGAAGGAGGAAGGCCATCCGCCGGTCGAGCTGACCTCCATCCTCAAGCGCAATTCCTGCGGCAAGGCGCTCGATATCGCGCGCGCCTGCCGCGACATGCTCGGCGGCAACGGCATTTCTGACGAGTTTGGCGTGGCGCGCCACCTCGTCAACCTCGAGGTCGTCAACACCTACGAGGGCACGCACGATGTGCATGCCCTGATTATTGGGCGCGCGATCACCGGCATCGCCGCTTTCGCGAACTAGGCGAATTTGCGCAGCGCCGACAACTTTTAGAGCGGCGGCCTCCAGGCCGTCGCCGTCGGCGCGGACGCCGACGCTCCAGGCGCGCTTCGTCTGACGACCAACTCGCCTTGGCTTTCGCGCTTTAGCCTGCCAGGCGCTGGGCCTCGACGTGCGCGCCGAGCATGCGCGCGTGGGTGGCGCGCAGGCGATCGATCGCCTCGTCGATTTCGTGGCGCTGGCGCTCGAGGTGATCGATCTGGCTGACGATCTGCTGCGGCCGCAGCTTTTGCTCGATGTCGTCGGTCGAGTCCTGCGCGCCGATCAGCTCGGAAATTTCGGTCAGGGTGAAGCCGAGTTGCTTGCCCTTGAGAATCATCCCGAGCCGCAGCCGGTCGCCCGGCCCGTAGATTCGCATCGTCCCTTCCCGACGCGGGCGCAACAATTTCCGGTCCTCGTAGAAACGCAGGGTTCTCAACGTCACTCCGAATTCCGCGGCCATTTCGCCTATGGTTAATTCGGTCTCATACGCGGTCGCATGGTCGTCGACGCCCAGCGATGCGAGTGCGCTTAAGGGCATGGCCTCAATCATGTTTTTCCCCCAATGCTCCCAGTTCCCCAGCGGCGCCGGAGCATTCAGGGCGGCCGCAACAGGGGAAGTGTAAGGATTTTCGCAACGGAATACAACTTATAAGTGTTACAATTGTGATACACAACCTGAACTCCTTGCCGCGTCCAAATCTTTCCCATTTTGGATCAGTCTTAACGGTTTGTTCACCATGACCGCCGAAACATCGCTTTGTCCGCCTGGGAGCCGGGGGGCGGGACATCGGATGATATTCGGCGACGGTCGAGGCCATGGGAAAAGCCGCAGCCTGGAATTTGACGGGCGTCGATCGTTCGACGCAGGCGGCGGCTGAGGAAGCCGCGCGACGCGCCGGAATGAGCGTCGCGGAATGGCTCGAGGAAGTGGTCGCCGAGCAGGCCGCCGGTCAGGGCGTCGTCGACGACGATTTCGAGTCTTTCGCCGGCGGCGGCGCCAGGGAAACCGAGCCGCGCCGCGAGGCGAGGCCCCCAGCGCGAGCCGCGGCGCGCGAGCACGACCCGGCCGAGGATCGTCTCGGCGAGGCTCTTGCGCGGCTCGAGGCCCGTTCCGCCCAGCGTGAGGAGCGCGCCGCCAAGGCGCTCGAATCGGTCGCGCATTGGATGGAGCGCAGCGAGGCCGACCGTCAGCCGCAGCGCGAAGAACCACGGGCCGAGCGCGAAACCCCGCGCCCGCAGGCTCGCGTAAATCTTCAGGACGCCATCGAGCGCGTTCAGCGCCGCCGCAGCGAAAACGACGCGCGCCAGGGTGTCGAGCCGCCGCCCGCGCGCGCCGCGCGTCCGCCCGCAGGCCCCGCGCCCGCCTTCGCCGCCGAGCGGACGAGGAACGAGGCCGTGGTCGATTCGCTGCGCGCCGACCTCACCGCCTTGCAGACCCGCCTCGAGCAGATGCGGCACGACCAGCGCCCGGCGCCGAAGCAGGAGCCCGAAGCGGTCGACCGCCGCATGACTCGCGGCGAGACCGAGGCGATTCGCGCTGAACTCGCCGCAATGCGGCGCAGCCTGACCGAGCTCGCGCCGCGCAACGGCAATGTCGCGCTCGAGGGCGCGATCGCCGACCTCGGCCGCCGGCTCGAGGCGATGCGCCGATCCTTCATTGGCGCCGAGGCGTTGCGGCCGCTCGAAGACATGCTGCGTCAGGCCGTCCAGGCGCTCCGCGCCAACGATCCGCTATCGGCCGCTCGCAACCTCGAGGCCGATCTGAAGGGTCTGAGCGCGCAAGTCGACGAGCTAGCCCGCAACGCGGTCAATCCGGCGCTGATTGAGCAGATCCGTCGCCAGACTGAGGACACCGGCCTCATGCTCGCGAGAGCCGCCGAAGCGGCCACGCCGATCGCGAGGCTGGAGCGTCAGATCGAGACGCTCGCCGATCGCACGGAGCAACTCGCAAGCCATCCGCGGCCCGACAACGAGATCGAACGCCTGACCGCGCAATTTGCCGAGACCCGCACCCAGATCCAGCGCGCCTTGTCGCCTTCGGTGCTCAGGACCGTCGAGCAGCGGATCGAAGGTCTCGCCGAACGCATCGACGAGGCGCTCAAGCGTCCGGCGCCTGACAACTCCGCCCCGATCGCCGATCTCGCCCGCCGCATCGACGAGGCGCTGAAGCGTCCTGCGCCCGATAACGCCGCCCCGATCGCCGATCTCGCGCGGCGCATCGACGGCCTGAAGGCGACGCTCGACCGGCAATCCTCGCTCGGCGCGACGACCGGCAAGCTCGAAGCCGCGATCGTCGAACTCGGCCGCAAGCTCGAACGGCCTCAGGCGCCGACCTTCGATCCGCGCGGCTTCGAGGCGCTGGCGCAGCGCGTCGATGGCCTGAAGTCGGCGGTCGAGCGCCAGTCCGCGCTCGCGCCCGCCGGCGCCCAGCTCGAAGGCGCGCTGGCCGATGTAGCCCGCCGGCTCGAAGCGCTTGCCGCGGCGCCCGCCCTCGACGGGCGCCAGCTCGGCGCGCTCAACAGCCGGGTCGAGAACCTTCGGGAGCTTCTCGAACGGCAGGCCGCGCTCGCGCCCGCCGCGCAAAAGATCGAAGCTGCGATCGCCGAGATCGTCCGCAAACTCGACCGCCCGGCCGCCCCGCCGCGCCTCGATCTGCGTCCGCTCGAAGAGCTTTCGCGCCAGGTCGACAGCCTGAAAGTCGCCATGGCGCAGCCGAGCGCCAGCGCGTCCACCCTCGCCAAGCTAGAGGCGGCGATCGGCGAGGTCGGCCGCAAGCTCGACGTCGCCACTGCCGAACCGCGCTCGTTCGGCGAACTCGCCAGCCAAGTCGAAAACCTGAAACTCGCCGTCGAGCAGCAGACCGACGCGATCGCCCAGGCGGCGGCGCTCGAAGCGCAGATCGCCGAGATCGGCCGCAAGCTCGACCGGCCGCCACAAGGCCTCGCCGACCAGATGACGATCAAGTCGACCCTGCAGGCGCTGAGCGCCCGGGTCGACGACGGTTTTCGCCGGATCGTCGAGACAGCCCGCGCCCCGACCGAAGGCGCGATCGAGATGGAGCTGTTCGACGAGATGGCGCGTGGTCTCACCGACCTGCGCGCCGTCGTCGATCGCCAGAGCGAATTCAGCGAGAACGCGAGCCGGCTCGAAACCGCGATCGCCGACCTCGCGAGCCGCATCGAGACCAACGCCCATACCGGCGTCGCGCCCGCCGCCTTGCAGGAAACCCTGCAGGCGCTGCTTGGTCGCCTCCAGGAAGGCGCGTTCCCGACCGCCGCGAATGGCGCAATCGGCGACCTCATCGACCGCATCGAGAGGATGCGCGAGTCCTCCACCGACACGCCGCGCCATCTCGCGACCCTCGCCGGCGAATTGCAGAACATACGCGCCCGCCTCGAGGCGCGCGACCCCTCGGGCCTGACCGAGCGCGTCCAGGCGCTCGCCCAGCGGCTCGATCGCCAGGAGCATTCCCTCTCCGACCTCAGCGCGCTCGAAACGCTGGTGCGCGAGATCGGCGAACGCCCGCTCAACGTCGACACCCGCCCGATCGAAGCTTTGATCGACGATCTGGCGCGCCGCATCGAAAGCTCGGCGAGCGCGAGCGGCGACATCCATCCGCTGCTCGACGCCATAAACAGGATGCAGGCCCGGCTCGACACCCTCGACCCGACCCCGCTTCATCATGCGATCGCCGACCTCGGCGAGCGGCCGCTCCACGTCGACACCGGTCCGATCGAGAGCCTGATCGACGATCTCGGGCGGCGCCTCGAACGCTCATCCGGCGCGCCGGCCGAGTTCGGCCCGCTTCATCGACGCCGTCGGCCGCGTCGAGGCGCGGCTCGACGCGCTCGATCCGGCCTCGCTTAGGCACGCGATCTCCGATCTCGGCGACCGCCCGCTCAACGTCGACACTCGTCCGATCGAGAGCCTGATCGACGACCTCGGCCGCCGCCTCGAACGCTCCACGGGCGCGCCAGGCCGAGTTCGGCCCGCTGCTCGACGCCGTCAACCGCATGGAGGCGCGGCTCGACGCGCTCGACCCGGCGCCGCTCCAGCATGCGATCGCCGATCTCGGCGGGCGGCTCGACGCGCCGGCGCCAACCGCGCTCAGCGATGACCAGCTCGAGCGCGCGGCCGGCCTCATCGCCGAACGGATCGGGCCGACCTCCGGGCTCGGCGCGGATATGGAACTCTTGCTGAAGCAGGTGCTGCAGATCCAGGACCGGCTCGATTCGATCGGCGTCGATTCCAGCTCGAACGCGGCGCTGGAAAAATCTGTCGGCGAGCTCGTCGCCGAATTCGAGGACACCCGCAAGCTGCTGATCGAGCTCGCGACGCCGATCGCCCGCACGCACGGGCTGTCCGACGACATTGCCGACATGAGGACCGAGCAGGCGAACGCCGAGCGCCGCATGTCCGGCCGCCTCGGCCGCGTGCAGGAAATCCTCGAAGGCTTGTCGGGTCAGCTTGGCTCGCTCGCCAAGGCTGGCAATGGCGAGGCTGCACCCAAGCCGCAGGCGGGACCCGCCGCCGCGCCGGCGGCGCAAACCTCGTTCGCCGCGCTCAGCGAGATTCCCGACCGCCCGCGCTCTGCGGCGCGGCCCGCTTCGGCGACGGCGCTCCGCCTCGACGCTCGCGCGGCGCCAATCGAGCCCAACACTGTGGGGGCGCCCGCGAGGCCCGCGGACTGGGCGGAGGACGATGCGGCCGGCTCCAAGGCCAACGACCTGCAGGCCCATATCGCGGCCGCGCGCCGCGCCGCTATGGCGGACATGAACGCGCGCCGTTCGGGCCCGCCCGCGCCCGACACGACGGCAGCCCCCGTCGTCGCTCCGCAGACCGCGCGCATCACCCCGTTCGCCGCGCTGAAGCAGGCGCAGGCCGCGCTGTCGCAGCGGCGCGTGCCCTTCCTGATCGGCGGCGCGCTGCTCGTCGTCGCCGCGACCGTGGCGATCAGCGAGTTGCGCGGCGGCCTGCCCTTCATTCATCGCGCCGATATCACGCCGCCGGTCCCGACGCCTGTGGCGAGCGCCGAGATGGCCGCGCCTGCTCCGACCGCCACGCCGAAAGTCGATTTCGAGCCGACAGGCTCGGTCGAGCCGGCGAAGGCGCCCTCCGTCCAGCCCGCGCCCGCAGCCCAGCCCGCGCCGGCCACGCCGGTCAGCGCCGAAAAAGTTCCCGCCAACCTCATTGCCGCGCTGCCCGAAGGCCTCGGCGAGCCCTTGAAGAGCGCGCTCCTCAACGCCGACCCCGGCGCCGAGATCGAAATAGGCCTGCGCTATCTCGAAGGCCGCGGTGTGGGGCGCGACGCCAAGGCCGGCGCGCTTTGGCTGGAGCTCGCCGCTGCGCAGAACCAGACTTACGCCGAATACCGGGTCGGAGCGCTCTACGAACGGGGCGTCGGCGTCGCCAAGGACCCGCAGCTCGCCCGAGCCTGGTACCAGAAGGCGGCGACCGGCGGCAACGCGCGCGCCATGCACAACCTTGCTGTCATGGACGCCGAGGACGGCGGCTCCGGCAAGCCCGACTACGCAGAAGCGGCCGGCGGTTTCCGCAGCGCCGGCGAATACGGCGTGCGCGACAGCCAGTACAATCTTGGCGTGCTCTACGGGCGCGGGCTCGGCGTCCCCCAGGACACGGAGCAATCCTGGCTGTGGTTCTCGCTCGCCGCCCAGCAGGGCGACGCGGATGCCGCCCGCAAGCGCGACGAAGTCGCCGCCAAGATGGATCCGAAGACGCTCGCCGAGGCGCAGAAGAAACTGACCGAGTTCAAGCCGAAGACGCCTTCTGTCGCCGCCAACGAGCCGCCCCAGCCGGCCGGCGGGTGGGAGCCCAAGGCCCCTGCCCCGCAAGCCGCCAAGCCCTCGCCTTCGCCGGCGACGAAAAGCTGAGGGGAATCGGACCTTCTGGCCTTGACGCTTTTTTAGCCGCGGTCGCCGACTGCGGTTACATATACAGCGGCTCTTTCTCCAGCCCCGTATAGAGCGACGCCACCTGATCGCCGTAGCCGTTGAACAGCAGCGTCGGGCGCAGGTCGCCGGTGGTCAGCTCCGTTTCCTTCGCCTGGCTCCAGCGCGGATGCGGCACGTCCGGGTTGACGTTGGCCCAGAAGCCGTATTCGTCCGGCCCGAGGTCCTCCCAGAACGTCTCGGGGCGATCGGCGACGAAGCTGACGCGCACGATCGACTTGGCGGATTTGAAGCCGTATTTCCAGGGCGTGGCGAGCCGGATCGGCGCGCCCTGCACCTTGGCGATCGGCTTGCCGTAGGCGCCGGTGGCGATGAAGGCGAGATCGTTGGTCGCCTCGGCCATAGTCAGCCCCTCGATATAGGGCCACGGCATGAACGAGCGCTGGCCGGGCGCCATCTTCTTGTCGACGAAACTCTCGAAGCGCACGTATTTGGCGGCGGACAGCGGCTTCGCCTTGTCGACCAGCGCCTTGAGCGGAAAGCCGGTCCAGGGAATGGCCATCGACCAGGCTTCGACGCAGCGGTGTCGATAGAGCCGCTCCTCGAGCGGCGATCGCCTTGACGAGCGTGTCGATGTCGATCGTCTGCTCCTTCTCGACGAGGCCGTCGATCTTCACCGTCCAGGGCCGGATCTTCAGCGCGCTGGCGTCGATGTGCTTGCTGGTCGAGAACTCGTAGAAATTATTGTAGTTGAGATTGTATTTTTCCGGCGTGATCTCGCGGTCGAGCTTGTAGGCGTCGTTGCGCTTGGCGGGATAGAGCGAGGCGCTCGGGTCCGCGTCCTCCGCGAAAGCCGCGCCCGACAACGCGGACGCGCCGGCAATAGCGGCGGCGCCAGCGAGGAAGCGGCGTCGATCCAAAAATATAGCTTCGGGGGTGATGGCGCTGGCAGGCAATTCCCAGCCGCGCTTGCGGTGATAGTTCATGGTCGAGCCTCGCTGCGCCGTCACATACGGCGGCCTTGCTCCCGAAATTTCGGGAGCGCGAGGCGGGATGTTACGCGCCGCAACCTAAACTTTTTCGACCTGACCGTACTCGAGGTCGACGGGGGTGGCGCGTCCGAAGATCGACACCGCGACTTTTACGCGCGACCGCGACTCGTCGACTTCCTCGACGACGCCGTTGAACGAGGCGAACGGACCGTCCGCGACGCGCACCGTCTCGCCGATCTCGAAGCGGATCGAAGCCTTCGGTCGGTCGACGCCTTCCGCGACCTGTCCCTTGATGCGGTCGGCCTCGGCGTCGCTGATCGGCATCGGCTTGTTGTCGGCGCCGAGAAAGCCGGTCACTTTCGGCGTGTTCTTGATGAGATGGTAGACGTCGTCGCTGAGGTCGCATTTGACCAGCACATAGCCGGGGAAGAACTTGCGCTCCGAATTGACTTTTCGGCCGCGCCGCACCTCGACGATGTTCTCCGTCGGCACGAGGATTTCCTCGAACTTGCCGGCGAGGTTGCGCTGCGCCGCCCCTTCGCGGATCGAGTCGGCGACCTTCTTCTCGAAGTTGGAGTAGGCGTGGACGATGTACCAGCGCATGCTCATGACGGCGTTTCCGATGCTTTCCGTTTGCGCGTTGCTCAATGCGAATGGCCAAAGCCGAGGATGAAGCCGACGATGTTCTGCAGCGCGACGTCGACGACGAGCAGGAACAGCGAGGCCGCGACCGCCATGGCGAGCACGATCGCGGTCGTGATGAGGGTCTCGCGGCGGGTCGGCCAATGGACCTTGGTCGCTTCCGCGCGCACCTGCTGAATGAATTCGAACGGGTTTGCCATTTGACGATCCGGCGGCTTTCGCGGGAACGCCGCTCAACGCCGCGGCGGCCCAAAAAAATCAGCGGCGCGGAACCTCTCGGTTACGCGCCTGCGACGGCACATATAGGAAACTCAAGGCAAAAGCCAAGCGAATTTTGGCGGGGGCGGGGGCGGGCGCCGATTCCCTCAAGGCGGCAGCGTCGCGGCGGGGAGCGTGACGGCCGCAGACAAGGGGCGCGACTCGGCGTCGAAGCCGGCCTCGATGCGGTAGGAGCCGGCGGCGATGCGCCACACCCGCGCGCCCTCATCGAAACTGGCGATGAGGCGCGGATCGATCTCGAGCGAAACCGTCTTGTGTTCCCCCGGCGCGAGCTCGATGCGCTCGAAGGCGGCAAGCCTCAGGCAGGCGCGAAGACCGCCCGGCGGCGTGACATAGATTTGCGGCGCGGCGGCGCCGGCGCGCGCGCCTCTGTTCTCGACCGTCAGTTCCGCCGTCACTTTGTCGCCCGCGACATTTGCGCTCAAAGCATCGAGCCCGAAGGTCGTGTAGGAAAGGCCGAAACCGAAGGGAAACAAAGGCTTCTCATTCGTAAGCGCGAACGCCTTGTAGCCGACCGCCGCGCCCTCGGCGTAGTCGACCGAAAAGCTCGCGTGATATTCCCGACCGCGGCCGGGCGGCCCCACGGGCGCGGCTTTGGGGTCGCCTTCGATCTTGGGAGCCGGCAATTGCAGCGCCGAGGCAGGAAAGGTGACGGGTAGGCGGCCCGAAGGGTTTTCGTCCCCGGAGAAAATGGCGGCGATCGCCTCGCCTCCTCGCTGGCCACCGTACCACGCTTCCAGTACGCCGGAAACCTTGTCGAGCCACGGCATGAGCACTGGACCGCCGGTCTCCAGCACGACGATGGTCTTGGGGTTGGCGCCGGCGACTGCCTCGATCAGCTCGTTCTGGCCCTGCGGCAGCAGCAGATCCGGCGCGTCCGCGGTCTCCGTCATCCATTGCTCCGCGAACACGATGGCGACATCAGCCGCCGCCGAGGTTTTGCGCGCCGCCTCAAGCGAGGTCCCGTCGCTGAAGCTAATGTCGTCCCCGGGGAAGCGCCGACGCAACGCGGCGAGCGGCGGCGAGGGCGCATAGATCGGCGCGCCGCGCAGGTCGAGAACCGGCGCCTTGAAGGCCCCGCGTGACAGCACCTGCGAAGACCCGCCGCCGGTCAAGACGCCCTTGTCGGCGTGGGCGCCAAACACAGCGATGCGCAGCCGCCGCGACGGCAAGGGCAACACGCCGTCGTTCTTCAACAGCACCATGCCTTCGCGCTCGATTCTTTCCGCCGTCTCGTCACTTTTGTCTTCGTCCGCGACCGGCCGGGGACTCGCGTCGGCGAGGCCGCTTGCATAGATGCTGCGCAGCACGCGGCCGGCCATGTCGTCGAGCCGCGACATCGGGATCTCGCCATCCGCGACGGCGTCCGCCAGCGCCTTGCCGAAATACGGGCTTCTGTCGAGCTGGTCGCCGGATTCCTGATCGAGCCCGGCGAGCGCAGCCTTGACTGTCGAATGCACGGCGCCCCAGTCGGACATCACGAAGCCGGGATAATGCCAATCGCCTTTCAACACCTGGTTGATGAGCCAGTCGTTCTCGCAGGAATAGACGCCGTCAACCTTGTTGTAGGCGCACATCACGCTGAGCGGCCGGCCTCGCTCGATCGCAAGCTCGAAGGCGAGCAAATCGGACTCACGAGCGGCTTCCGGCGCGATTTTGGCGTCTAACACCATGCGGCCGGTCTCCTGATCATTAAGCGCGTAATGTTTGATCGTCGAGATGAGGCCCAGGCTTTGCGCGCCCGCGATTTCGGCGCCCGCCATCAGGCCGGTCAGCAGCGGGTCCTCCGAAAAATATTCGAAATTGCGCCCGCCCAGCGGGTTGCGGATCAGATTGGCTGTGCCGCCTAGCAGCACCGAGAAGCCACGCGCCCGCGCCTCGGCTCCGACCGCCTCGCCTTGCTCGCGCGCCAGCGCGACATCGAAGGTCGAGGCTAGCGCGAGGTTGGAGGGCATGGCCGTCGCCGTATCCCCCTGCCGGATCTCGCCGGGATTGGCGACGCCAAGCTCGGCGTCGGTTTCCTGCAGCGCGGGGATGCCGAGCCTCGGCGCTCCGGGAACGTAGCCGGCCGAGCCAATCGCGTCAGGCGGCTTCCGGTCAAGGCCCCACGGGGCGCCAAGCACGCCATGCAGGATGGCCAGTTTTTCGGGAACGGTCATTGCGCGAAGCGCGGCGGTCGCACGCTCGGCGGCAGGACGCGAGGGATCAGCGAAAGGGGCTCGCGAAGGGTCGCCTCGCGCCGGGGCGATCAACAGCAAAAGAAAGCCTGCCATCGCCAGCCACGCAGGTTCCGCGAATGGCATGGCGCGCCTTCCTGTTCAACGCGAAGGGCGCGAAACCCGCCTTCAGGAGCGCGTGCCCGGCTGCGCGATCTCGCCCTCGCCGACCTTGATGATCATCTCAGTCACGTACTTCGGCGCGAGAAACCGGGCGCAGAGTTTGTCGCCGGAGACAAGCGCAACAAGCACCTTGCCGCCCGACCTCGCCATGATGGCGCGATCGCCGGGCGGCAACTGGTGCGAAACTGGCGGAATGGCGACGAATAGAGCTCGCACGAACTGAAACTGTTCGGGCGTCAATTCGACGGTTGCGTCCGCCCCGCGCAGCGCGTCGCGCGCGACGCATTGCGGCGAATCGGGAAGCAGAAGTTTTTCAAACGGCGCGGGCACAGCCTCCTGCTCTTGCGGCGCCGGCAAGGGCCGCTGCTCTTGCGCTCCGGGCGCAGCCTCGTCGTCCTGCGCAAGAATGGGCGCCGCGATGAGAAGAAGGGGAGCGGCGACAAGGGCGGCAAGGGGCAGCAAATTCATGAAAGTTCCCCCTTCGAGAGGACGACGCGGCGACCCTGAGCCGCCGCGTCGCTTTCAGATGTCAGGCTTTAGTTAGCGGTATTCCATCCCGACGGTCCAGCGACGCCTGGGCCGGAATTGGGCGCCGCGTTCGCCGGAGCCATGCTGACCGCGGTCGAGCTCGGCACGGCGTTAGGCATCGGATAATCGTTCAGGCCGCCGTTGACCCCGTAACCCAGTTCAGCCGTTCGGGTGCCGGACGGACCCGGGTTGTTGGAAGACGAGTTGGCCGCCGGATACTGGTTCAGCGCATTGCCGTTCGTGTAGCGATGCGCGTATCGCTGGTGGCTCGAGCCCATGTAAGCGTGCCCGGGGTAGTAGTTGCCAGGCGCGCTGTTTATGTTGCCGTTGTTCGGGTTGCCATAGAAGACCTCTGCGGTATTCGTTCCCGCCGGGCCAGGGTTGTTGCCGGCCGAGTTGGCGGCCGGGTAATTGTTGCCCGCGCCGTAACCCCAGCCGTACTGCTGTTGAGCAGGCGCCGGGCCCCAGCCGAAGAACGGAATCGGCACGCCGAAGAAGTTCGGATTGTTGTAGCCATTTCCGTTGTAGCTGTCGCCATAGTACGGACCGCTGTTCGGGGCGCCGTCAACCGGGTTGCCGTAGAAAACCTCGGCGGTGTTCGTTCCTGCCGGGCCGGGGTTGTTGCCGGCCGAATTGGCCGCCGGATATTGATTGCCCCAGGACTGCGCCAGCGCAGGCGACGCCGCCAGTCCGAGAGCCAGAACCGCGCTCGATACCAGGGCGCTTCGTGTTGTCCAATTCGTCATCAGATCGTCTCCATGTCGACGCCCACGCGAAGCGTTCGCCTCGCGACTGCGTCTGTCGGTGTTGGTTGCCGCTCTTTCGCCCGCCTGAAGCGCCGTAGCGTCATCAGGAGGCCGTCTACCGCGCCACGTCAGTCAGCTGAGCGTCGCTATTCGGCATTGCGGACCGTAGAAGTAACGCGAGGGTCCACGGGAGGTTCCGGCGAGCCAAAGGCCCGGGTCGAGCCGCGACTTCACAAGAGCGAGAACGCCCTATCGCCGCTCCAGCGCCTTCAGCGCAGCGGGAAGCGAGTTCGGGCAGGTCTTCCGCGATCAGCCCTGGTCCGAAAACTCGCGCGGAGGCTCCGTGCAGCCAGACGGCGGCGGAGGCGGCCTCAAAGGCGGGCATGCCCTGCGCGAGCAGTCCGCAGAGGAAGCCCGCCAGCACATCGCCCGAGCCGGCGGTGGCAAGCGTCGGCGGCAGGTCGAAGCCGATGGTCGCGCGTCCGTCCGGCGCTGCGACGACGGTGTCGGCCCCCTTGTAGATGAGCACGGCGCCAAGTTTTTGGGCGGCGGCGCGGGCGCGCTCCAGCTTCGAGGGCTGCTCCAGGACATGCGGCGAATTGCGGAACAGCCGGGCGAATTCGCCCTCGTGCGGGGTCAGCGCCAGAATGTGGCCGCCTTCCGTTGCCAGGCGCGCCAGTGTATCGGCGTCGCCAGCGAAGGCGCTGATCGCGTCGGCGTCGAGCACAAGCGCGCGGGGCCGCTCCGAGGCAAGCGTCAGCGCCGTCTCGGCGAGTGAGCGAGTCTCGGGCGTGAGCCCCGCCCCCGGGCCTATCAGCACTGCGTTGCGGCGCGCGTCCGCGAGCAGCGCCGCAAAGCCGGCCAAGTCTTCATAGGGCTCGATCATCACCGCCGTAAGATGGGCGGCGTTGACGGCGACCGAACTCTTTCGGGCTCGCCAGAGCCACGAGCCCCGCGCCAACTCTCAACGCGGCGCGGGCCGCCAGCCGCGCCGCGCCCGTACGATGCAGCGGTCCGGAGACAACGAGCGCCGCCCCTCGTGTAAATTTGTGCGAGGAGGCGCTCGGGCGCGGCAGCAGGTCGAGCCAAAGAACGGGCGAGTTGGCGAAAGCCTGCGGCCTGACGGCCGCGAGCGCGCCGGCGTCGATGCCGATATCGGCAAGCACGAGTTCACCCGCGAGTTCGCGCCCCGGCAGCAGCAGATGCCCTGGCTTGAAGCGGTGGAAGGTCACGGACGCGTTGGCGCGCACCGCGGCGCCGCGCACGGCGCCGGTCTCGCCATCGACGCCCGAAGGCGCATCGACGGAAACTACTTGCCCGCCCGCCTCCGCGAAGGCGTTGATGGCGTTGACGCATTCGGCCGCGAGACCCTCGACGTCGCGCGACAAGCCCGCGCCATAGAGCGCGTCGATGACGAGGGCCGCGTCTTCCGTATCAAACTCGCCGGCGGGGCGGACGGCGGCGCCGAAACGCTCCGCGGCGATGGCGGGATCGCCGCTGAGCGCGGAAAGTTCGCCGTGCAGATAGAGTTCGACGCGATACCCGTGCTCGGAGAGGATGCGCCCGGCGACAAACCCGTCGCCGCCATTGCCGCCGGGCCCGCACAGGATTTTGACGCATCCGCGCGTCCTGACCCGCCGCTCCACGGCCTCGGCGACCGCCGCGCCCGCCCGCTCCATCAGCACGATGCCCGGCGTGCCGTTGGCGATCGTCAGCCGATCGCATTCGCCCATCTGGCGCGGCGTCAGCAATTCCGGAAATTTTGCGAGGTTTTGCATGGCGGAGACACTGGCGCCGGCCGCCGCGCCCGGCAAGGCGGTCAGGCCGCAATTGGAAAAAGAGGCTTCCCTCGCCGCTATTTTCTGCTATACGGCCCACCGCCACGGCATGGTCCCCGATAGCTCAGTTGGTAGAGCATTCGACTGTTAATCGAATGGTCGTTGGTTCGAGTCCAACTCGGGGAGCCAAACCACACAAAAATTCGCTTTCATTTTCAATTGACTGTCTCAGTTCCATATTCTGAGAGCAAACCCGTCAGGGCGATCTGCGAAATTCCGGGGACAACCTTGCGGCAACCCATGGCGTCAAGCCCGCGAATCCAGGAGGGTGCTTCCGAACGAGGGCTCCCCTATGCGTATCCAGATCGAGAATGAGGACCAGCGGGACCCCCACTCGTTGTTCAGGGTCATGCTCGACAAGAAAGTCGTCGGCGAGCATTTGACCGCGCCTCAGGCCCATATCGTGATCGGCGAGATTTTCGAGGCGCTGCTCAGGCGGAAAACGCGAGAAAAGCCGCTGTTCGTTCGGGACGCAATCCATTCCTTGCTTGCCCATGCCTCGCAGTCGGTTGGTATATAGCCGCGACACTAGCTGCAGCGGGTCATCGGATGCCTAAAATCTCCATCAACCAGGCCGTCGACGTGCATTGGCATATGTCCCCCGCCCATCGGGACAAGGGTCAAGCGGCCGACGAGGTCGTCAGAACTTTCGATAACCTGATCCCCGCGTGCGAATTCGCTGTTTCGATGGCGAAAGAAGGGGATCTGGACATCCACCTATATCCAGAGACCGGACATGCCTTGAAGCTGGAAGACGCGCAGCGCATCGTCAGTCTCTGGGAATCCGCAAGCGTGCCGCTCGAGGCCACGGAAATCGAGTACTAGCGCGCTTGCCAGGCCGCCCAACCCGGCGCACGAAGGAAATCGCGTTTTTCCGGCCTTGACTGCGCATGAGTGACCCTTCGCCATCAGCCACTCCGCTTGCACTCACTAACGCCGAGCGAGAGGGCCTGCTAGCGGCGGCGCGCGCGATGGGGCTCGTCCCCGCCGACGCGGAGCCGGAATTTGAGCCGCTGACGGGCGGTGTGTCGTCACTCATTGCGCGGGTCGACTGGGGCGGCCGGCGCTTCTGCGTAAAACAGTCGCTCGAAAAGCTGCGGGTCGCCGCGGACTGGCGAGTTTCGACAGCGCGCAACGCCAGCGAGGTCGCCTGGATCCGGGAGGCTGCGCTTGCCGCGCCGGAAGCGACGCCTGAAATCCTGGGCCACGATCCGGTCCGCGACGTGTTCGCCATGAACTGGTTCGATCCGGCGATTTATCCCGTCTGGAAGAGTGAACTGATGGCCGGGCGTGTTTCGCCGGACTTCGCCGCCTCGGTTGGCGCGGTGCTCGGCCGCATTCATGCGGCGACGGCGGACCGCCCGGAAATTGCCGCCCGCTTCGCGAACGATAGCCACTTCCACGATATCCGGCTCGCGCCGTATCTCGAAGCCACGGCGCTGAGGCATCCCGACCTCGCCGGCATTCTGCGAGGATTGATCGAGCGGACGGCAAACACGCGCCGCGCGCTCGTTCATGGCGACGTCAGCCCGAAAAACATTCTGGTCGGACTACGCGGCCCTGTGCTGCTCGACGCGGAATGCGCTGTGTACGGCGATCCCGCCTTCGACCTCGCCTTCTGCCTGAATCACCTTGCGCTGAAAGGCGTCGCGCGGCCGCAATCGAGGGCGCAGTTGCGAGCCTCGTTCCGCGCGCTCGCCGCCTCTTATCTGGCGAAGGTCACATGGGAAGACCCAGAAGCGCTTGAAGCGCGGGCCGCCTCGCTGCTGCCGGCGCTGGCGCTGGCGCGCGTCGACGGCAAATCCCCCGTGGAATACCTGGACGAGGACGCGCGCGTAAAAATTCGGAGCGCCGCGCGCCGACTGCTGGCGGCGTCGAACAAGTCGCTTGACGTATTCGATCACAAATGGGCGGAGCTGCTTTAAGTGAAGACCACGATCAAGCGCGTGCACGGACGGCGCATCTTTGACAGCCGCGGCCGCCCGACGGTCGAGGTCGATGTCCATCTCGAAGGCGGCGTCGTCGGCCGGGGCGTCGCTCCCTCAGGCGCGTCGCGCGGGAAATATGAGGCGCTCGAACTGAGGGATGGCGGCCCTTCCTTCGGCGGCTATGACGTGATGAAGGCGATCGAGGCGGTGAATGGCGAGATCGCCCGCGCTCTCATCGGCGCCGATGCAGCCGATCAGGCCGGCGCGGATCGCCGTCTCATCGAGGCCGATGGGACGGAACAGAAGGCGCGGTTAGGAGGCAACGCAATCGTCGCGACCTCCATGGCGGTTTTACGCGCCGCCGCCGTGGCGGCCGGGCAGCCAGTCTGGCGCTACCTGAGCGAAGGGCGTCCGGTTCGGCTGCCGCTGCCCGAAATCCAGATTTTCGGCGGGGGCGCGCATGCCGGGCGGCGCGTCGACGTCCAGGATTTCATGGTCATGCCGCTCGGCGCCCAGAACTTCGCCGAAGCGCTCGACATGTGCGCCAGGGTCTATGCCGCGGCGGGCGCGCTGATGGCGGAGCGCGGTCCGCTCGCCGGCGTCGCGGACGAAGGCGGCTACTGGCCGAACTTCGCGAGCAAC
Organism: uncultured Pseudomonadota bacterium; assembly: GCA_963710855.1. Classification (GTDB taxonomy): domain Bacteria; phylum Pseudomonadota; class Alphaproteobacteria; order Rhizobiales; family Beijerinckiaceae; genus Roseiarcus. The sequence continues at coordinate 147,134 of CAVQBX010000032.1, forward strand.
GAGGATGCGCTCGCGACGCTGGCGCGCGCGATCGAAAAGGCGGGCCTCGAGGGCGAGGTCGCGATGTCGCTCGACATCGCGGCTTCAGAATTTCACGACGGCCGTCATTACCGGCTCGCGCTCGACGACAAGCTTTACGAGACGGAGGAATGGATCGCGGTTCTCGGTTCCTGGCTCGCCCGCTATCCGATCGCCTCCATCGAGGACCCTCTCGCGCAGACGGACGATCAAGGCATGCGCGCCTTCACGGCGGCCTTCGGCGGGCGGACGTGCAGATCATCGGCGATGATTATCTGGTGACGAGCGCGCGCCGGATCGAGGCGGCGCGGGCGCTCGGCGCCTGCAACGCGGCGCTGCTCAAGCCCAATCAGATCGGCACGCTGACCGAAACGCGCGCCGCGCTCGAAGCGGCGCAAGCGGCGGGATGGGGGACGATCGTCTCGGCCCGCTCGGGCGAAACGGAGGACACGATCATCGCCGACCTCGCCGTCGGATGGAACGCCGGCCAACTGAAGGTCGGCTCGTTCACGCGCTCCGAGCGCATGGCGAAGTGGAACGAATGCCTGAGGATCGAGGAGGCGCTGGGAAGAGACGCGGTGTTCGCGGGGCGTTCGGCGTTTCCGGCGGGCGTGCGGCTTGGGGCAAAATAACGATATTGTTTTGGTTGTTATGAGGCCAACGCGGGATGCAAACACCGCCAAATTGGCGGCAAACAAATCCAAACAAAGCCAAACAAGGACCAAACAAATCCAATCGAGAGCAAAACAAATCCAAACAAATCCAAATTCAATGAGGCTGCTTCGTTTGTTTTCAATGCCCTACGAGTGGTTAATGCGATTTTTGCATTTTTCCGCAATCCCCGCCCATTATTTCTGCAAACTAGTAATGCTGTTTACTGGCATACAGAACATATCTTAACATGAGAGTTCGCTTATTTGCAATAGAAATTTGAAGCCCACCCGCTTCCGGCAAGGGGTCGGGCTGGGGACGTCGTCGGGGCTCAAACAACGAGGCGCCGCGCGCGCGCCCCCACCCTTGCCCTCCCCCGCTTCGTGTAGAGACCGGAGACAAGGGCAGCAGGTGTCTTTTGAGATCTTGCTAAAGTGGAAGGCCGCCGCCGGTCGTCGCCGTCAAGGGTGCGCTTCGCGCCCCGGCTCCGCCGGGCCTTCGGCCCCTTGACTGCGCCGTCCGGCGCCGGCGTCTGGAGCGCAAGAGGTTTTGCTGAGAGCGCCGCCCGCGCGCGGGCGGCGCTCTCAGCAAAACCTCTTGCCAGACCAGGGGCCATACGACCGCAGCCGGGTCAAGGATCGCGAAGCGACCGCTGGAGGCGGCGCCGCAGGCGTCCTTGACGCGGCGAAGGGCGTGTGGCTTCCCGCCGCGCCCAACTTCAGCGTGCCGGGGTGGGGGCGGGTCCGCCCTCGTCGGACGGCGCCCTGAGAGCCATCACCCGTAAATATACCCGCCCGAAACGATGATGTTTTCGCCCGTCATGTAGGTGTTCTTCGGGCCTCCGGCCATCAGCACCCATTCGGCCATTTCGCGCGGCTCGCCGCCGCGGCCGAGCGGGCTTGCCTTGGCGAGCTCTTCGAGAAAGCCGGCCTGACGGGCCTTTTCGGTCGCCATGCCTGCTGGCGCGACGGAATTGACGAGGATGCCCTCCGGCGCCAGCGCATGCGCGAAGCTGCGCGTCAGGCTGACGAGCGCCGCCTTGGTCGCGGCGTAATGCGCGTTCTGCGGATGCGCCTTGAACGCGTCGACGGAGGTGATGTTGACGATCCTGCCCCTGACGGGCCGCGCGGCGGCTGCTTGCGCATCGCGTGCGCCGCCGCGACCATCATGTGATATGCGCCCTTCACGTTGACGCCGTTCGAGGCGTCCCAATCGGCGTCGGTGATTTCGAGCAGTGGCCGGCGCGGGTAGATCGCGGCGGAATTGACGAGCGTGTCGACGCGGCCGAGTTTTTCGGCGACATCGGCGAATGCGGCATGCGCGTCGGGGCCGCGGCTGATGTCGGCGGCGGCGAATGCCGCGCGCAGTCCCGCCCGCCGAGCGGCCTCAAGCGCCGTTTCGGCGGCGGCCGCGTTGAGGTCGATGATCCCGACGCCGGCCGCGCCCTCGGCGACGACCATTTCGGCGAGCAGCGCGCCGAGGCCTGCTCCGCCTCCGACGATGACGACATCAAGGTTCTTCATGCGGGCTCCTTTATTTGCGGCGCCCGTAGGCGTCGCCTGGCGCGTCGGCGCGATGTCGAACCTCGAAACATTGGCCGTCTCGGGCAACGCGAGCACGGCGAGCGCCATCGCGGCGATGTCCTTTGGCTGGACGGCGGTCCCGCCCGCATACATCGCGGCCCGCGCGTCCTCGCTGAGCACGGTTTTGTAGAGATTGGTCTCGGTTCGGCCCGCGACGATCTCGGTGACGCGCACGCCATGGGGCGCCATGTCGAGCCGCAGCCCGTCGGCAAAGGCGCCGATCGCCGCCTTGGTCGCGCCATAGACAGCGAGTTTTGGGAAGGCGGAATGGCCGGCGGTCGAGCCGGTGAAGAAGATATGTCCGCGCCGCCGTTCGCGCATGCCTGAGGCGACAAGGCGCGTCAGATAAAGGCTCGCCGTCAGATTGATGGCGACGGTCGAGTCGATTGCCTCGAAGCTCATCTCATCAAACGACGTCAGCGGAGGCATCACACCGGCGTTGTTGAAGAGGATGTCGATCGGCTCGTCGGCCAGCGCGTGCGCGAGCGCCTGCCGGTCGAGAAGGTCGAGCGCCAGCGGAACGATATTTGGAGAAGCGGCGAGTTTTTGCAACGCGTCCGCCTGCCGCCCGAGCGCAAGCACACGCCGGCCGCTCGCCGCAAGCGCTTCGGCGATCGCGTAGCCGATGCCGCTGGTCGCGCCGGTGACGAGCGCCGTCTGCATTCTCAGGCCTTGTCGTCGGGATGGCCGAGGTCGACGAACCAGCCGCCGAGATAACGCGTCGCCGGCGCCTTCGGGTCCTGCGGCGGCTTCGCCGCTTCGACGCCGGCGCGATAGGGTTCGGTGGAATCCTCGCGGATAGAAGGAAATATGGCCGGCGAGCCTGTTGTCGACGGTCTTCATCTTGTTGTTCGACATGCCGAAGGCGATCGTGTGCCCGAGGCGCGGCGCCGTCAGCGCGGCGGAAACCAACCGCACGCAATCGTCGAACGAAAGCCACGACCAAAGCATGCGGCGCTCGGCCGGCTCGGGGTAGGAGGAGAAGATGCGCAGATGCGCGCTCTCCAGCCCGAACTTGTCCCAGTAGAGCCGGCCCAGATCCTCGACGAAACATTTGGAGAGGCCGTACAAGCTGTCCGGCCGGTGCGGCGCGTTCGCGTCGATGTGAGATTCGAGTTCGTGATAGCCGATGGCGTGAACGGACGAGGCGTAGATCACGCGGCGAACGCCTTTGCGGCGAGCCGCCTCAAATATGTTGTAGCTGCCGCTGAATGTTGGAAGCGAGGATATCCGCCCACGGCGCTTCTAGCGCCGCGCCGCCGAAATGCACGATCGCCTCGACGCCCTCGGCGGCGCCGAGCACGGCCTCCGCGTCGCTGAGTTCGAACGGCGCGGCTTCCTCGTGAGCTTCGAGCGGGCCGAGATCGGCGCGGTCGGATAGCCGAAGTTTCTCAGCAAGCGGCGCGAGACCTTTTCGCAACCGGCTGCCGAGCCGGCCGGCGGCGCCGGTGATGAGGATGCGGGAATAAAGCGCCGTCATTTGGTCTCCAAACAATCCGTCATTTGGCAGGCTCGCTCACATAGCCGCGCAGCCGATCCTCGGCCCGCGCGACCTCACTGCGTCGCGCGCGCGGGCCATAGCCGCCGCCGCCCGGCAGGTCGAGCAGCAGGCGCCGACCGGCCGGAACGTGCTGCCAGCCTTTCGGCCTGAGCAGCGTGCCGTCGTCGAGCCTGACCGCGCCGGGCGCGCCTTCGCCACCGCCTTCGCGCCCCTGCGCGGGGTGATGCACGCGATCAAACATAGCCGAGAAATCGAACTCGTAGCCTGCTTCGGCCTCGATCTCGATATGCTGTCCGAGGCCGCCGCGAAATTCTCCGTCTCCGCCGGAATCCGGCCTCAGCTCCTTGCGCCAGATGACGATCGGCCCGGTCTGCTCCGTCGCCTCGATCGGCATGGTGTGGACGCCGGAGGGAAAGGCGGTCGCGGAGAGACCGTCGGAGTTCGGCCTCGCGCCCATGCCGCCGGAATTGAACATCAGCACTTCCGCGCGCCGCCCCTCGCGCCCCGCCGCGCGGCCGGACGGAAATGTGAATGTTCCAGAGCGCCGCCGCGCCTTCGGCGGGGATGCGCCCCGGCAGCGCCTTCGCCAACGCGCCCATTATGAGATCGGGAACCATATGGCCGATCACATGGCGCAGGCTCACCGGCGCAGGCCGCGGCGCGTTGAGGATGTTGATTGGCGACGTGACCTCAAAGAAGGCGAGCGAAGCCCAGTTGTTCGGGACATCAGGCGCAATCACGCATTTCAGCCCATAGCTCGCATAGGCCTTGCCGTAGATCAGCGGCACGTTGACGCCGAAGCGGCTGACCGGCGCGCTGCCTGAGAAGTCTACATGGACACGATCTTCGCGGATCGCGACAGAAGCGCTGAGTGCGATCGGCTCATCATAGCCGTCGGTGAGGATTTCGTTCCGCCATTCGCCCTTCGGCAGCTCGCTCAACCGTTCGCGCATCGCCGCTTCGGTGCGGGAGAAGATGAACGCGCCGATTGCATCGAGATCGGCGGCGCCGATCTCGCGCAGCGTCGCGACCAGACGCCGATGGCCGACCTCGTTGCAGGCGGCGAGCGAATAGAAATCGCCGACCACCTGATTGGGCTCGCGCACATTGGCGCGCAACAACCGTATCAGGTCTTTGTTGACGACGCCGCGTTCGGCGAATTTCATGATCGGGATCTGAATCCCTTCCTCATAGACTGACTTGCCGTCGGCGCCGAAGCCGCGTCCGCCGACATCGACGACATGCGCGGTGCAAGCGAAGAAGCCGACGAGCTTTCCGTCGAGGAAAGAGGGCGAGACGAAGGTGATGTCGTGCAGATGGCCGGTGCCGAGCCAGGGATCGTTGGTCACATAGGCGTCGCCTTCGAACATTTCCTGCCGAGGGATCGCCTCGAGGAAATGGCCGACGGCTTCGGCCATCGTGTTGACGTGGCCGGGCGTGCCGGTGACGGCCTGCGCGAGCATGCGGCCTCTGGCGTCAAACACGCCGGCCGAGAGATCGCCGGCCTCGCGCACCGAGGTCGAGAAGGCGGTGCGCAGCAGCGTCATCGCCTGCTCCTCGACCACCGAGACGAGGCGGTTCCAGACGACCTGCATGCGGATGTCCTCGACGCCGCTCAAGCCCGGCCTCCCTTGGCGATGAGGAGAATGGCGCCGTCGCCCTGCACGACGGCGTCGAAGCTGGAGGTCACGAGGGTCGCGGTCTCGCGTTCGACGATGACCGCCGGGCCATTCACGCGGGCGCCGATTGGCAGGTCGTCTCGCGCGTGGACGGCGCTTTCCAGGAAGGCGGCGGCGGCGGGATCAAACACCCGGCGGCGCTCAGGCGTCGACGACGGCTTCGCCGCGCCTGTCGAGCGCGATGCGCGGCGGCGCCGGGCGTTCGTCCTGCACTTTGACTGACCAGGTGACGACTTCGATCTCGAGGTCGCCCATCGCATCGATGGCGCGGCCGAAGAAGCGCGCATATTCGCTCTGGAACGCCTCACGCAGAACCGCTGCCTCCGGCGCGGCGCCGAGGCCGGCGAGCGGCACGGGAATTTCCCAGCCCTGGCCGGCGTAGCGCATGAAGGCGGTGATCGTCACCGTGAACGGCCCCTCGGCGCCCTGCCGAACGAAGGCCTCCGCCGTGTGCTGCAGGCCGGCGAGCAGCGTCGCGGCGGCGGCCGGATCGTAGCTCGAAAGCCGCATGAGTTTTGAGGCGACCGCCTCATAGGCGAAGGGCGCCTTCAGAAAACCGATCGCCGAGCCGACGCCGGCGCCGCGCGGGATCAGGCAGGCTTCGACGCCGAGCTTTTCGCACAGCCGCGCCGCGTGCAGCGGGGCCGCGCCGCCGAAGGCGATCATCAGATTGTCGGAAATGTCCTTGCCGTTCTCGACCGCATGGACGCGCGCGGCGTTGGCCATGTTCTCGTCGACGACTTCGACGATGCCGAACGCCGCCGCGCGAGCGTCGAGCCCGAGCTTGTTTGCTACACCAGCTTCGATCGCAGCGAGCGCTTGATCAGTCGAAAGCCGGATCGCGCCGCCCGCGAAATTTTCCGCGTCGATCTTGCCGAGCGCAAGGTCGGCGTCGGTGATCGTCGGCTTGGTTCCGCCGCGCTGATAGCAGGCGGGGCCGGGTTCGGACCCAGCGCTTTCCGGGCCGGTCTGGATGCGTCCCATCGCATCGACCGAGGCGATCGAGCCGCCGCCGGCGCCGATCTCGATCATCTCGATGACGGGAATCGAGATCGGCATGCCCGAGCCCTTGGCGAAGCGATAGGTTCGCGCCACCTCGAACGTGCGCGCCGTGCGCGGCTCGAAATCCTCGATCAGACAGATTTTCGCGGTCGTGCCGCCCATGTCATAGGAGACAACGCGACCGAGGCCGAAGCGGCGCGCAATGTCGGCCGCGAAGATCGCCCCGCCTGCCGGCCCGGATTCGACGAGCCGCACTGGAAACTCCGCCGCCGTCTCGACGGAGACGAGCCCGCCGCCGGAATGGATGAGAAACACCGGGCAGCGGGCCCCGAGTTCGGCGAGGCGCGTCTGCAGGCGCGTCAGATAGGCGGCCATCTGCGGGCGCACATAGGCGTTGGCGCAGACCGTGTTGAAGCGCTCGTACTCGCGCATCTGCGGCGAGACTTCTGAGGAGATCGAAATCGGCGCGCTCAGCCGCCGGCTCAAGATTTCACGCGCGCGTAATTCGTGGGCGCCGTTCATGTAGGAATGGATGAAACCGATGGCGATCGACTCGAATTTTTGCTCATCGAGCCGCGCGGCGAGCGCCTCGAGCGCGGCTGTGTCGAGCGGCGCGAGCTCCTTGCCGCTCGCGCCGATGCGCCCGCGAATCGGAAACCTGTGCTGGCGCGGGATGAGCGGCGGCGGCAGTTGCAGCGCGAGATCGTATTGCTCGAAGCGGCTCTCGGTGCGCATCTCGATGACGTCGCGAAACCCCTCTGTCGTGACGAAGGCGGTGAGCGCGCCGCGCCGCTCGATCAGCGCGTTGGTCGCGAGCGTGGTGCCGTGAACGACGATGTCGAGATCGCTGATCGCAACGCCGGCCTCCGCGGTGACGATCGCGATCCCGTCGAGGATCGCCTGCTCGGGCGCCGCATAAGTGGTAAGCACCTTGGCCGAATGCAGGCGGCCGCCGACGTCGAGCACAACGTCCGTAAAAGTGCCGCCGATATCGGCGCCGAGGCGCAAGAGGCCGGAGGGTGTCATGCGCCTTTCTAGGGGCTAGGCGCTTAGGTCCGCAACCGGCCGCGAGCTGTAGCCGCGGTCGCTGACCCATATGCGCTCGGACTGGAGATTGTCATCCCCGCGGCTACATCGGCGTCGCCTGTCAGGCGTAGAAAGCGGGGCGCGGCGGCGTCACGATCGGGACGATCGCGCCGGTGCGCTTGGCTTCCAGGCAGGCGTCGGAGGTGACGGCGGCGAAATAGCCGTCCCAGGCGGTCGGGCCGTTGACCTTGCCGTTCTGTGCGGCGCCGATCCAGTCCTGCAGCTCCGCATCGTAGGAGTCGATGAACCGTTCCTTCCAATCCTGCATGATTGAGGATGAGCGGGCGCCGGCCTTGCGCATCGGCACGCTTTCCGGATCGGGCAGATTGGCGAGCCCGTCCTCGCCGACGACCTGACACTGGATGTCGTAGCCGTAGCGGCAATTGACGAACACTTCGCCGTCGATACGAATTCCGCTCTTCGTCCCGAGCAGCACGATGATGGGATCGTCGAGCCTTTCATGGGCGTGTCGGCTCTTGCGCGCCATCAGCACTTGCGCCGACACGTAATCGTCGTTGATCAGCCAGCGCAGCACGTCGATCTCATGAACAAAGGTGTCGACGATCTCCATGTCGCGGACATAGAAATCCGGCACGGAGGCGTTGCGGTGCGCTGCGTGGATCATCAGCGGCGCGCCAATCTCGCCGTCGTCGATGATCTTCTTCAGCGCCAGATAGCCTTTGTCGTAGCGGCGCTGGAAGCCGACCTGCACCAGATGGCGCCCGGAGGCGACCTCCGCCTCGACGATCCTGAGGCACGCCGCCGCCGACGTCGCGAGCGGCTTCTCGCAGAACACCGGCTTGCCCGCCGCGATTCCCCCCAGCACGTAAGCCTCGTGGGTCGCCCCCGAGGAGGTCACGACCAAAGCCTGCACGTCGGGAGAGGCGATGAGCGCTTCGCCGGTCCCATGGACCTTGGCGCCCGAAATACCCTCGATCGCCGCTTGCGCGGCTTGCGGGTTGACGTCGCTGACCGCGACAACCTCAGCGCCGACGAGTTTGCGCGACAGCCGCTGGATATGTTCGCGACCAATCATTCCCGTGCCGATCACGCCGACTTTTAGCGTCATGTTGTCTCCAGCCCTCGCGGTTTCGTCGACACCGATGCGGCGCATGAAGCGCGCCGCCGGCCCTCGCTCATCGAAATCCCAGCGCTTCCGCGCGCTGCGGAACAACCGTCGGCGCGGCGCCCGGCGGAAGTTCGCGCCGCACGAAATAGGTCGGGTCCTTCAACTGCCGCGCCAAGGTCGGCAGGATCTCGCGATAGGCCTCGATGAAACCCGAATAGGGTTTCGGGCAATCATGTTTGATCGCCTCGTGCAGCGCGGGCAGCGCGTGATAGGGCACGAGCGGGAACATGTGGTGCTCGACGTGATAGTTCATGTTCCAGTAGACGAACCGGCTGAGCGGATTGATGTAGACGGTGCGCGCGTTGAGCCGGTGATCGAGCACGTCTTCGGCGAGCCCGATATGCTGGGTCACTCCCGTCATCACCATGTGCCAGGCGCCGTAGAGGCGCGGCAGGCCGATCAGCATGGCCGGCAGCAGCGAGCGCGTCACGATGCAGGCGACGATCATCGCCAGATAGATCGCGACCCAGATGCGCGCGGTGGTCGCGACCTTGGGCCGCTCGCTTTCCGGGATGAAATCCTTCTCGTCGGCGTTGAGGTTGCCGGCGGCGTAGCGCAGCATGTCGTAGAGCGCGTGCGGGACTTCCGCGAGCCCGAACACGTTCAGCAGCAACTTGCCGACCTTCGGCGGGCGCGGCGTGATGATTTCGGGATCGCGGCCGACGATGATCGTGTCCGAGTGATGGCGGGTGTGGCTCCAGCGCCAGACGGTCGGATTGCGGATCATCATGAAACAGGCGATCTGATAGACGACGTCGTTCTTCCAGGGCGTCTTGAAGGCGGTGCCGTGGCCGCATTCGTGCCAGCGGCTGTCGCCGGATGAGCCGTAAAGCACGCCATAGACGAAGAAGAAGGGCACGCAGGCCCACGAGCCCCAGAAATAGGCGCCGAGACCGCCGCTGACGATCAGCAGGCCGATCCAAAGGATCGTGTCGCGCGTGGCCGGGCCGTCATCGCGCTTCATCAGCTCTTTCATGCGGGCGCGCGGAATCGCCGTCTGGTGCCATTCGGCGTCAGCAAGGCCCATCGCCACGGCATGGGCGTTTTCCGGGCCGGAAAGCGAATAGTCGCGAGGTTGAAAAACGGCGCTCATTGCGCGGCCTCCGATGTCGCGCGCGACGACTCTACTCGCGCAGCAAACTGGTTGAACTCTGCGTCCTCGATCGGCACGACGTGCTGCGGAGCGGGATAGGCGCCGGTGTTGACGTCGGCGATGAACTCCCGATAGGCGGCGATGCGCTCTTGTTGCAGGCGCGCATATTCGGCCGCGAAATTGCGGTAGGTCTTGGCGTGGCGCGGCCGATGGCCGGGCGTGTAGCCGAGCACATCCTCCGAGAACAGATATTGCGCATCGGCATGCGGGCCCGCGCCCATGCCGAGCATGATGAGCGGCGTGTTCTTCGTGATCACTTCGGCGACGCGATCCGGCACGACTTCGAGCTCGGCGCCGAAGCAGCCGATCGCTTCGAGCCGCTTGACGTGATTCCACACCGCGAGCGCGCTGTCCGCGGTCTTGCCGACCGCCTTCCACCCGCCCGTCCAGGTGTTCTGCGAGGGGACGAGCCCGACATGCGCGACGACGGGCAAAGCGTTGTCGGCGAGCGTCTTCTGGATATCGAGCGAGGCGGCGCAATAATAGCAATCGCCGCCCATCGCCCCGTAACGGAATGCCGCCCGCAAATAGTCTTCCGCGGTCGCGAGACCGTTGGCGCCGCCATAGGGCAGCCCGACCTGCACGAAACAATCGCCGGTCGCCTCGCGCATTTCGGGCGAGAAATAGCGCGCCTCGATCGAAAGCATGTGCACGCCGGCGGCCGCTGCGGCGGCGCCCTCCTCGAGCGTCGTCACATAGAGCATCGAGATTTTCTGACCCTTCGCCTTCATCGCCCTGATGTCGGCGACAGTTGGACGGTTGTGACGCATCACCATGTTTCAGCCTTCAGATCTCGATCAGGATTCGTCCGCCTTCGACGCGGACGGGATAGGTCTTGAGGTTCTCGCAGGCCGGGTCTCTCACGGCCTGGCCAGTCTTGTAGTTGAAGCGCCCGTTATGCTTCGGGCACTCGATGAGGTCGCCGATGACGAGGCCACCGTCGAGCGGAATTCGCTGATGCGTGCAGATGCCGTCGGTTGCGAAATATTCATCCTCGGGACTGCGGTAGACCGCGTAAAAATTGCCGTCGTGCTTGAACCGGATCACGTCCTCGAGTTCAATGTCGCCGACCGCGCAGACCTCGCGCCATTCCGTCATTTAAGCAAAGCTCCTGCTATCCATTGTACTGCTCAGAGGGCGCGCGGGCGCCGGTTCGTCTCATTATGCGGGCTCCCGAAAACCGGCGCTAGGCCGCACGGCGCTTGCGTTGCCGATACTGGTCGGCGATGACCGCCGCGACAATGACGCCGCCCTTGATGATCTCCTGATAATGGGCGTCGACATTGAGGAACGTGAAGCCTGAGGTCAGGATTCCGAGGATCACCGCGCCGATGACCGTGCCGGTCAGCCGGCCGACGCCGCCGGAGAGCGACGTTCCGCCGATCACCGCCGCCGCGATCGCGTCGAGTTCGAAGCCGACGCCGACGCCGGCCTGACCGGAGATCGCCCGCGCGGTGTGGACGACGCCGCAGAGGCCCGACATCAAGCCCGCCACCGTGTAGACGAGCACGATATGGCGCTCGACATTGATGCCGGAGACGCGCGCGGCGAGCGGGTTCGCGCCGATCGCATAGGTGAACTTGCCATAGCGCGTGTAGCGCAGCGCAATGTGGAAGATCGCCGCCATCGCGAGGAAAATGATCACGGGGCGCCAGCCCGAGCCGATTTCCGCATAGGCGTCGGAGAGATTGCCGATCGGCTGGCCGTCCGTGTACCAGTCCGCGACGCCCCTCGCGGAAACCATCATGCCGAGCGTCGCGATGAACGGCGGGATTTTCGTGAAGGCGATCAGCGAGCCATTGACGGCGCCTGCCGCCAGGCCGCTGAGCAGGCCGGCCATGACGGGGAAGATCGGGTTGAGGCCGGTGAGGCTCGGATAGACCGCGTGGCTGAAGCCCGCGGTCTGGGCAAGGCTCGCGGCGAACATCGCGGTCATGCCGACGAGCGATCCGGAGGATAGGTCGATGCCGCCCATGATGATGACCTGGGTGACGCCAACGGCGATGATGCCGATCTCCGACTCCTGCAGGATCATGATCTTGAGCCGCAGCGGATTGGCGATAAAACTCTGCCCGACGAAGATCCAGCCGAGCGCCTCGAACAGCAGCATCATGCCGATCATCACGGCCAGAATGCTGAATTCCGGCGGCAACCGTCGACGCGATTTGAGGGGAGCGTCGACGACGGCGGTGGTGGTGTCAGTGGCCACGGCGCTATTCCCGCTGCTTTGCCGCGCTGGTCATTTGGCGGCGAGTTCCATGATTTTCACCTGTGTCGCATCCTTGCGCTCCACGATGCCGGTCATGCGGCCCTCGTGCATCACGAGCACGCGGTCGCTCATGCCGAGCACCTCGGGGAGTTCGGAGGAGATCATCAGGACGGCGACGCCATCGGCCGCGAGGTCCACGATGAGACGATGAATCTCGGCTTTGGCGCCGACGTCGATGCCGCGCGTCGGTTCGTCGAGAATGAGGATGCGCGGCTTGGTCATCAGCCAGCGCGCGATCAGCACCTTCTGCTGGTTGCCGCCGGACAGGTTGATGACGGGCTCCTCGAGATCCGGCGTTCGCACGCGCAGCTTCGCCTTCTGGTCGAGGCAGAGCTTTTCTATTTCATGCTCGCGGACAAAGCCGAACCGGCTGTAGCCGTTGCGCAGGATCGCGGCCTGCATGTTGGCCATCACGTCCAAAAGCAGGAAGCAGCCGCTCTCCTTGCGATCCTCGGTCAGGAACGCCATGCCGGCGTCCATCGCCTCGCCCGGCGAGCGGACCTGCATTTCCTTGCCATTGATGAAGATCTGCCCCGAGGTCGCGGGCGTCACGCCGAACAGGGTCTCCGCGACATTGGAGCGGCCCGAACCGACGAGGCCAGCGAAGCCCAGAATTTCGCCCTTATGAAGATCGAAGCTGACGTCCTGGAAACGCCCCTGCAGCGAAAGATTCTTCGCCGACAGCACGACATCCCCGATCGGCACTTCGCGCTTCGGGAACATCTGCGTCACTTCGCGCCCGACCATCAGGTGGATGATCTCGTCGCGCGTGACGCTGGCCGCCGGATGCTCGCCGACGAAACGGCCGTCGCGGAACACGGAGACCTCGTCCGCGATCTCGAACAGTTCGTTCATCTTGTGGGTGATGTAGACGATGCCTTTGCCTTCCGCCTTCAGCGAACGGATGATGCGGAACAGATGCTCGACTTCCTTTTCGGTGATCGCCGAAGTCGGCTCGTCCATGATGAGGATGTCGCTGTCGTAGGAGACGGCCTTGGCTATCTCCACCATCTGGCGGCTTGCGACCGAGAGGTCGCGCACTTCGATCTCGGGGTCGATGTCGATTTCGAGCCGGTCGAACAAAGCCTGCGTGCGGCGGCGCATTTCTCGGTGGTTGATGAAGCCCAGCGCATTGCGCGGCTCGCGCCTCAGCCAGATGTTCTCGGCCACCGTCATGTAGGCCATCAGGTTCAGTTCCTGATGGATCATCGCTATGCCGTAGAGCAGCGCGTCGAGGGGAGACGTAAGCTTGATCTCCTGGCCCTTCAGCTTGAAGGAGCCGGAAGTCCGGCGTGTAGATGCCGGCGATGATCTTCATCAGGGTCGATTTGCCGGCCCCGTTCTCGCCCATCAGCGCGTGGACGTGGCCGCGCTTGAGATGGAACTGGACGTCGTCGAGCGCCAGCACGCCGGGAAAGGCTTTGCGGACATGCTCGACCTCGAGCAGATATTCGGCATTCGGGATCGCGCCGGCTTTCCTTACCATTTCGGCTGTGGACGGACTGATCGTCCCCATGGCGCTTCTTCTTCCCGTAATGGAGCCTCGGCGACCGGATCGGCCCTCGCGCCTTGATACCACAAATGGCGGGGCGCGGGACGGGGAGCGAGGCGAGCTCCCGGTCCTGTCCCCGGGCCGGGCGAGACGGCCCGAGGGAGGAGCGGCGGCGGATCAGTTCTTCTTGGCGAACTTGTCCATGTTGTCAGGCGTGACGAGCTGGAAGGGGATGTAGACCTTCTTGTCGATCGACTTGCCGGCGGCGAGCGCAAGCGCCGCGTCGACAGCGCCCTTGCCCTGGCCGGCCGCGTCCTGGAACACGGTCACCTTGAGATCGCCGGCCTTCATCGAGGCGAGCGCGTCCTGCGTCGCATCGACGCCGCCGACGATCGCCTTCTTGGTGTCGACTCCAGCGGCCTTCATCGCCTGGATCGCGCCGATCGCCATTTCGTCGTTGTTGGACACGACGGCGTCGAACTTCAGGCCCTTCGACAGCCAGTTGGTCATCAGGTTCTGCGCCTGGGTGCGATCCCAGTTGGCGGTCTGTTCGGCGATGATCTTGATGCCGTCGCACGGCGCCTTCGAGATCACGTCGTGAACGTCGGCGGTGCGTTGTACGGCCGCCTGGTTGGAGAGCTGCCCTGAGATGAGGAGAATGGCGCCCTTGCCGCCGAGCAGCTTGCAGATCTGCTGCATTTCGAGCGTGCCGGAATCCTTTTCGTTCGAGGCGACGAACGCCGCCTTCGGGCCGAGCTTGTCGACATCGCTTGGCTCGCGGTTGACATAGACGAGCGGCACGCCGGCTTCGGCCGCGGCCTGGGTGATGGCGGCGGTGGCGGAGGTGTCGACGGGGTTGACGATGATCGCGTCGACCTTATTGGCGATGAAGTTCTGCACCTGCGAGAGCTGCTTGGAGACGTCATCCTTGGCGTCCTCGATCTGCACCGTGACGCCGGATTGCGTCTTGGCGTAGTCGGAAATGCCGTTGCGCAGCACGGTCAGGAAGTTGTCGTCGAATTTGTCCATGGAGACGCCGATCTTGGCGGCGAAGGCCGGGCTCGCCAGCAGGGTGGCGGCTGCAAGCGTCAAAAGCATGCGTTTCATGTTCGTTTTCCTCCCATCGCGGCCGTTATTCCGCCGCTGGATCCAGGTTAGCGCCCGTAGCCGCGTCCGTCCGGCCGTTCAAAAGGCAAGTGCCGCTCGGGGCGCTGCTCGAGCGCCACAATATGTAACGAATATTCCAATTCTTGGCAAGATTAGAATGTGTGTTCCGCCGGTCTTTTTGAGGTAAAACGTCAAAATCGGTCTGGACGAGGAAAAAGAAGCCGTTTTGCCCGCGCCTTCCCGACATTGTCGACGGTGTGCTTTGGGTCGAGAACCGGGTGCGCTCGGCCACGACGGCGGCGGTTGGGTTGATTATCGCTGAGGGGCGCCAGCTAAAGCTTTTTGCACTCACGCGTACAGGTCATTGCGAGCGAAGCGAAGCAATCCATGCCGAAGCGATGCGTGCCTTCTCGACAAAACACGGATCACGGATAGTTGGATTGCTTCGCTGCGCTCGCAATGACGATTCCAACTCCCCGCTGAACGCTCTAGAGCTGGAACTCGCGCTTGATGAATTCCGTGTGCTCGCCGATGCGCGGCGCGGCCAGATCGTTCTCGCCTCGCCGGCCGTCGACCCGGATCGGCGAACGGGTGGTGCGAACGCCGTGGCCCTCAGCATGGACCAACGTCTGCACCATGTTCATCGCCTTGAAAGCTTCGCTCTCGAACAGCGCCGGCCAATCCAGCACCTCGGCGCACCAGATATCGAGGGGTTGCAGGCGGGCGAGCCAGTGGCTGGTTGATTGGATCTCCACATGGGCCGCGATCCGCTTCTTGATCTCGTCACGATCGTCGAACCCCGCCTTCGGCGGCAGGCCTTGGATCGAGGGCAGGCCGAGCGCCTCGCCGAGCTTGTCGAGCGGCGTCATGGCGAGCGCGAGCCAGCCGTCCTTTGTCTGGTAGACGCCATAGGGGGCGGCCAGATAGGCGTGCGCGCTGCGAAACGCCGAGCGCGTCGGCTTGCGCTCGCCGTCGTTGAGATAGGTCGTCAGCACCTCGAACTGGAAGTCGACGAGCGCCTCGAGCAGGCTCGTTTCGATATGCGCGCCAACGCCAGTGCGCCCCTTCTTCACGAGCGCCGCCAGCACGCCCTGCACGATCGCGCTGCCGGCCAGAAAATCGGCGATCGCGAGGCCGAACGGCACGGGGCCCTGATCGCGGTCGCCATTCAGCCACATGAGCCCCGCGCGCGCCTGCGCGAGCAGGTCCTGGCCCGGCAGCATCGCCCACGGGCCGTCCTCGCCGTAGCCGGTGATCGAGGCGTAGACGATGCCGGGATTGATCGCCTTCACGGACTCGTAATCGAGCCCGAGCCGGCCGATCACGCCCGGGCGGAAGTTCTGGATGACGACATCCGCCTTGGCGATGAGGCGTTTGACCAGCGCGACGTCGTCGGCCGATTTGAAGTCGGCGGAAAAACCCTGCTTGCCGCGATTGATGGCGTGAAACAAAGTCGAATCGCCGCCGATCTCGGTGTCGGTCAGATAGAGCCTGCGGCAGAGATCGCCGCCGTCGGGGCGCTCGATCTTGATGACGCGCGCGCCGAGATCGCCGAGCCGCAACGCGGCGAACGGCCCCGAAAGAAACTGGCTCATGTCCAGAACCAGCACGCCTTCCAGCAGACCGTTCAACGCTTCTCTCCGATGGCGTCCGCGAAGGCCGCGGCGTCGCGATATTTGACCGTCTGCAGATGCTCGCAATACATCACGAGTTCGCCCTCGCCCTTGAACACTTCGTAGCTCGCCCGGATCATGCCCATCTCCTTGTACTTGGGCCATTTGGCGAGATGGCTGCGGATCGAATAGATCGTGTCGCCGATGAACACCGGGCGTATGAAGCGCAGCTTGTCATAGCCGTAGGAGAAGGCGTTGACGCAGTTGGTCGCGACGAGCCCGAGGCCGGCCGAGAACACGAAGGCGCCCGCGACGAGCCGCTTGCCGAAAATGCCCTCGCGCTCTGCGAACATCTGGTCTGCGACATAAGGATGCATGTCGAGCACGAGCGCGTTGAACTGCATCGACTCGCCTTCCGAGATCGTGCGGCGCAGCGAGCGGATCTTGTGGCCGACTTCGAAATCTTCGAAGAACCAGTTCTCGGCGTTCCATACCGGCAGCTCGGCGTGATCCTTCGGCATGTCGGAGGGGTGCGTCGAAGCCACGCCGACCGTCGGCGCATATTTGCTCATGCGAGCCCCCAGAGGCGGCGCGCATTGGCGCCGAACAGTTTGCGCCGCTCTTCCATCGAACAGTCAGCCGTCAGCCTGTGGATGACCGCGATCCACGTCGATAGCGTCGCTGTCAGCGTGCAGACCGGCCAGTCGCTGCCCCAGACGATGCGATCCCAGCCAAAGCAGGCGATGGCGTGCTCGACATAGGGACGTATGTCCTCGAGCGTCCAGGTTTCGCCGTCGGCATAGGCGACCACGCCGGAAATTTTCACCGCGACATTGGGGCGGCGCGCAATTTCGGCGATCGAACTCGCGCCAGGGATGCTCGGCCCTGTTCTTGATGTCGGGCACGCCGCAATGGTCGAGCACGAAGGGAACGTCCGGCGCGAGGTCGGCAAGCGCGATCGCCTTGGTGATCTGATCGGGACGCACGCATAGATCGAATGGCCGGCCGGTTCCCGACAGCCGCCTCAGGTTTTCGCGGAACAGCGCGCCTTCGCTGAGTTCGTCGGGCGCGACATGCAGCACGCGCCGGAAACCTTTTACCAGCGGGTTGGCGAGCGCGCGCTCAAGGAAAGCCGGAAAATCCGCGCGCTCCGGACGGCAGGAACTGATCGCTCCGCAAATCAGCGAAGCGGGAGCGTTGGCGAGCGAGGCGACATTCTCGCTCTCGCGCTCGATATCGTCCTCGGCGACATCCACTTCCATGTGCAGCGCATTCGTCACGCCGCAACGGCGCGCCTCGAGCGCATAAAGCTCATAACGAAAATCCGCGTTGAGCGGCGCAAAGCCGGCAAGCCAGGGATAGCTCAGCCGGTCGCGGTAGATGAGATGCAGATGCGTGTCGATGAGTTCCGCCGAACCCATGCGCTCCTCCCTTTTGGCGTTCAATAATCACATATGAATGAAACATTCAAATAGAAATTATCCGGCCTCCTGAACCGCGGCGGTCTCGATCTGTCCGCGGATGCGCGCCGTCAGCTCCGCGGTCGTTTCGCGCAGCATGGCGATGGTTTCGGGAATGTCTGGGGCGGTCGGACGATTGAGCGGCGCGATATAGGGAACGGTGAGCGCCGCCACCGCGGCGTCGTCGCCGCCGAGCACCGGCGCGGAGAGATTGTAGACGCCCGACGATTGCAGGCTCGGCATCATCTCATAGCCGCGCTGGCGTATCTGCGCGAGCCGCTCTTCCAGGTCCCTCGCCTGCGGCCCCTCCTCGCCGGCGCCCGTCCTGTTCCTCGAGCATCATGGCGCGCGCCTCCGCCGAGCGGAAGGCGAGCAGAATATGGCCCGAGCCGGTATTGAACAGACCTACGCGCGCCCCGACGCGGATGGAAAGTCCCCAATATCCGGGCGAATCGATCTGGGCAATGATCGTCACGCCGGCGCGGTCGTAGACGGCCAGGTGGTTCGACTGCATCGATCGCGCCGCGAGCGCGCGCATCATCGGCGTCGCCTGCGACACCAGGCGGCGGATCGGGCGGTGAAAATGCGCCAGACCAAACAGTTTCAGCGTAAGCTCATAGCGATCGCTCGCGTTGCGCGTCACATAGCCGCGCCGCACCAGGCGCTCGAGCATGCGATAATGTTCGTTCGGCGTGCGGCCGAGCGCCTTGGCGATTTCCGCCTGGACTCAGGCCCTCTTCTTCCCGCGCCAGCAGCTCGAGGATGTCGAGGCCCTTGTCGAGCGCAGGGGCGCGATAGCGATCGACGTCTTCCGTAGAGCCCATGTTTGCCCGAACGCCCTCTCTCAGACGCACGCGCGTCATTGACAGGCGAAAGTCTATATGATTTACTAGTAAATGCAATTTTCAAATATGGGCGAATGAAGGCGTCAGTCGCCCCCATGAATGCCAGAATATACGCCGATGGAGGAAAATTGATGAGACGCACGTTTCTGATGACGACGGCGTTGACGTCGCTGTTGATCGCAACCGCCGGCGCATCCGCCGCAAACCTGCCGGGATCGTTTCCCGGCGTCACCATCGATGCGAAACTGATCGGTGGACAGCAATACGAGCCGCTCTACGCGCGCATCGCCGAGTGGGAGAAGCTGACCGGCGCCAAGGTCAACGTCATCTCGAAGAAGAATGGCTTCGATCTCGACAAGGAGATCAAGTCGGACATCGCCTCGGGCGCGATCAACTGGTGCGTCGGCTGGAACCACACTTCGTTCGCCCCGCAATTCACCTCGCTCTACACCGATCTGACGCCGCTGATCCCGGCCGAGGAAATCGCCAAGTTCGTGCCATCAAACATCAAGGCCGCGACGATCGGCGGCAAGCTCGAAATGCTGCCGCGCGTCGCAGTTCGACGTCTCAGCGATCTATTATCAGAAGAGCCACTACACCGACGAAGCCAAGAAGTCCGCGTTCAAGGCCAAATACGGCTACGATCTCGCGCCGCCCAAGACCTTCAAGGAGTTCTCGGACCAGGCGATCTTCTTCGCCAACCCGCCGAATTTCTACGGCACGCAGTTCGTCGGCAAGGAAGAGGCATCACCGGCCGCTTCTACGAAATGCTGGTCGCCGAGGGCGGGCAATTCCTCGACGACAAGGGCAAGCCGGCGTTCAACTCGGACGCGGGCGTGCAGCGCGCTCGACTGGTTCGTCAACCTCTACAAGGCCAAGGCCGTGCCGGCCGGGCACGACCAACTATCTCTGGGACGATCTCGGCCAGGGCTTTGCCTCCGGAACGGTCGCCTCAATCTCGACTGGCCGGGCTGGGCGACGTTCTTCAATGATCCGAAGTCCTCGAAGGTCTGCGGGCAACGTCGGCGTCGTCGCGCAGCCGACGGGCACGGCCGGCAAGCACGCGCGGCTGGTCGGGAACGCATGGCTTCTCGGTGACCGAGGCGTGCCCGCACAAGGACGCCGCCGCATCGCTCATCTGGTGGCTCACCAACGACGACAGCCAGAAGATCGAGGCCGCCAACGGCTCGCTGCCGACGCGCACCGCCGTGTGGGACTGGGACATCGCAGCAGGCCGAAAACAATCCTTACAAGAAGGAAGTGCTGACGGCGTTCCAGGAATCGGCGAAGACGCGTTCCCGGTGCCGCCGAGCGCCGAATGGATCGAGATGTCCAACGCCGTCTATCCCGAACTGCAGGCGGCCATCCTCGGCGACAAGACCTCGAAGCAGGCGCTCGACACGGCCGCCGACAAGGCGACGAAGGTCCTGCAGGACGCCGGCAAGCTCTGAAAGCAAACGCCGGGCGGCGCTTGCGCCGCCCGCGCACGGGCGCTCCGTCTCTCAGATGAATCCTTTCGTTTCAGCACGCCGTTGCTGCTGTTGCTTCCGGCGATCGTCGTGTTCACGGCGATGATCGCGCTGCCGCTTGTGCTCTCGCTCTATTCGAGCTTCACCGCCGTTCCGGCTGACGCGGCCGGAGATCGCTCTATATCTGGGTCGGCTGGCGCAACTATCAGAACGAGTTCACCGACCGCGTGTTTCTGTGGGCGCGTTCCTGCGCACCATCGTGCTTTTGACGCTTGCGCTCAATCTCGAAATGCTGCTCGGCCTCGGCCTCGCGCTGCTGCTCGAGCGAGCGGTGCGCGGACAGCGGGTGCTGCGCACGCTTATGATGTTTCCGATGATGTTCTCGCCGATCCTCGTCGGCTTCCAGTTCAAGTTTCTGTTCAACGACAATGTCGGGCTCGTCAACAACGCGCTGCAGTCGCTGGGGATAACGGAAAGGCGACATTCCCTGGCTGATCGACGGCAATCTCGCCTTCTTCTCGATCCTGGTTGCGGAGGTCTGGTCGTCGACGCCGGTGTTCGCGATCCTCATTCTCGCCGGACTGCTCGCGATGCCGAAGGAGCCGATCGAGGCGGCCAAGGTCGACGGCTGCACGCCCTGGCAGAGTTTCCGCTTTGTCACATGGCCGTTCGTGATGCCGTTCGCCTATATCGCGATGACGATCCGCTCGCTCGACGTCGGGCGCGCCTACGACATCGTGAAGATCATGACCGACGGCGGCCCGGCGCGGCGCACCGAACTGCTCTGGACGCTGATCGGCCGGACCGGCTACTCCGACGCGCGCATGGGCGCCGCCAACGCAATGGCCTACGCCTCGATCCTGCTGTCGATCCTGTTCACCGTCTATTTCTTCCGCAAGCTCGCGGCGGCGCGCGCGCAGATCGCGGCGGAGTGGTGAGATGGCGCGGCAACGAAAGCCTCCCGCCGCCTGCGCCGTCTCACCTCCGCGCTTCATGCATTCGGCCTGTTCCTCGCGATGCTGGTCATCTGCCTGCCCGGCGCCTGGATCATCCTCAATTCGCTGCGCCCGACCGTCGAAATCATGGCGAAGCCGGCGGTCTGGATTCCGCAGCATCTGTCGCTCGACGCCTATGTCTCGATGTTCGGCGCGCTCGGCCAGGGCGGCATTCCCGTCGGCGATTATTTTCGCAATTCGCTGATCATCTCGGTGACCTCGACGGTGATCGCGATCGCGATCGGCATCAGTGGGCGGCTACGCGTTCGCGCGCTTCCGCTTTCGCGGCAAGTCGGCGCTTGTTCCTCGGCCTGATGCTGACCCGCACCGTGCCGGGCATCGCGCTGTCGCTGCCGCTGTTCATCATGTTCGCGAGGCTCGGCATCATCGATACGCATTTCGGGCTGATCCTCGTCTATGTCGCGCTCAACGTGCCGTTCACGATCTGGTTGATCGACGGCTTCTTCCGGCAGGTGCCGCAAGGATCTCGCGGAAGCCGCGCAGATCGACGGCTGCACGCGCTGGCAGGCGTTCTGGCACGTCGAGTTTCCGCTCGCCGGCCCCGGCATCGCCTCCGCCGCGATCTTCGCGTTCCTGACGTCGTGGAACGAATTCGCGCTCGCCTCGCAGCTGACCCGCTCGGTCGACTCGAAGACGCTGCCGGTCGGCTTGCTCGACTACACCTCGGAGTTCACCATCGACTGGCGCGGCATGTGCGCGCTCGCCGTCGTGATGGTCGCCCCGGCGCTGGCGCTGACCTTCATCATTCAGAGGCGGCTCGTCTCCGGCCTTACTTTTGGCGCAGTGAAAGGCTAGCGATGGCGACGGTGACGCTCGAAAAGCTCGTCAAGCGCTATGGCGCCGTCGAGGCGGTGCGCAGCATCGATCTCGAAATCGCCGATCGCGAATTCGTCGCGCTCGTCGGCCCCTCCGGCTGCGGCAAATCGACGACGCTTCGCATGATCGCGGGCCTCGAGGAGATCACGCAGGCGAGATCTGATCGGCGGCGAGATCGTCAACGATCTGCCGCCGCGCGCGCGCAACATCTCGATGGTGTTCCAGTCCTATGCGCTCTATCCGCATATGAGCGTGCGCGAGAACATGGGCTTCTCGTTGAAGATCGCCAAGCTGCCGCAAGAGCGAGATCGCCGCCGCGTCGACGAGGCGGCGGCGATCCTGCATCTGGAGCCGCTGCTGGACCGCCGGCCTTCGCAGCTCTCCGGCGGCCAGCGTCAGCGCGTCGCGATGGGCCGCGCGATCGTGCGCAAGCCGGAAGTGTTCCTGTTTGACGAGCCGCTGTCCAATCTCGACGCCAAGCTGCGCGGCGAGATGCGCACCGAGATCAAGAGACTGCATGCGCGCGTGCACCTCGACCGTCGATATATGTCACGCACGATCAGGTCGAGGCGATGACGCTGGCCGATCGCATCGTCATCATGCGCGACGGCCATGATCGAACAGGTCGGGACGCCGGACACGGTGTTTCATCGCCCGGCGACCCGCTTCGTCGCCGGCTTCATCGGCTCGCCGCCGATGAACATTGTCGAGGCGGAGATCGCGGCCGACAGAATCGTGTTCGCCAACGGCGATCGGCTGCCGCTGCGCCGGCGTTTCCGCAACGCCTCGATCGAAGGGGCGCAAAATAGTATTCGGCCTGCGTCCGGACGATCGTCTATCCGACAGGCCACGGTCTGCCTTCGGCGTCACGGCGAGCGGCGGTTCACGAGCGTCCGCTCAAAGTCAGCTTTGACCGAGCCGCTCGGCAACGAGACGCTTGTGTTCGTGCAGTTTCGCGGGACGCGAATGGGTGTCGCGCATGCTGAACCCGACGCCGCTGGCGATCGGTCGACGTCGATTCCGGTAAGCTTCGATCTCGCGAAGGCGCATCTGTTCTCGACGCCGCCGACGGGCGCGGCGATTATCGAGGGGAGGCTGACATGGCGCAGATCGAACGGGTCGAGTGGCGGCATGGTCGACATTCCGCCGAAGGTCAAACGCACCGACGCGATCCAGAGTTTCGTCTCGCAGGAGACGCCGATCGTCACGATCACTGACGCCGACGGCGCCGTCGGCGTCGGCTATTCCTACACGATCGGCACGGGCGGCTCTTCGGTCATGCGACTGATCGCCGATCATCTTGCGCCGCGCCTGATCGGCAAGGACGCCGAGCGGATCGAGGCGATCTGGCGCGAGCTCGAATATTCCACCCACGCCACCACGATCGGCGCCATCACTGCGCTGGCGCTCGCCGCGATCGACACCGCGCTCTGGGATCTGCGCGCTCGCAAGCGGCGCGGCTTGCCGCTGTGGATCGTCGCCGGCGGCGCCTCGGATCGGCGGCCGCTCTATACGACCGAGGGCGGCTGGCTGCATATCGACGAAACCGCGCTGGTTGAAGACGCCTTGCAGGCGCGCGCGCGAGGGATTTCGCGGCTCGAAGATCAAGATCGGCCGTCCGCATGTGTCGGAGGATTATCGTCGGCTCGCCGCGGTGCGCTCGGCGCTTGGTCCCGACTTTCGAGATCATGACCGACGCCAACCAGGGCTTTGCGCTCGACGAAGCGATCCGCCGCGCCGGGCGATTCGCCGAACTCGATCTCGCCTGGATCGAGGAGCCGCTGCCGGCGGACGATCTCGATGGCCACATCCGTCTGTCTCGATCAACGTCCACGCCGATCGCGGTCGGCAAATCCATCTATTCGATCCGCCATTTCCGCGAGTATCTCGCCAAGGGCGCCTGCAACATCGTGCAGGTCGACGTCGCGCGCATCGGCGGCGTGACGCCATGGCTGAAGGTCGCGCATATGGCGGAAGCTTTCGACATTCCCGTCTGCCCGCATTTTCTCATGGAGCTGCATGTCAGTCTCGCCTGCGCCGTTCCGAACGGCAAATATGTCGAGTACATTCCGCAGCTCGACGACCTCACAACCTCGAGCATGAAGATCGAGGATGGCATGGCGGTCGCGCCCGACGACGCCGGGGCTCGGCGTCGAATGGGACTGGAGACGCGGTGATTGCGAAGAGCCTGCCGGAATTCACGGAGCGAGGTCACGCTAGTCAGGGAGGTTTCGATGCAGCGCATGGGCATGGTGATCGGCATCAAGCCGCGAACACATCGCCGAATACAAACGCCTGCACGCGGCGGTGTGGCCGGAAGTGCTCGCCAAGATCGCCAAATGCAACATCAGGAATTACACGATCTTCCTGCGCGAGCCGGAAAACCTGCTGTTCGGCTATTTCGAGTATCACGGCGAGGATTTCGCGGCCGACGCCGCAAAAATGGCCGCCGATCCGCGCACGCAGGATTGGTGGGCGATCAACATGCCTTTGCAGGCGGCGCTCACTACGCGCAAGGAAGGCGATTGGTGGGCGTCCTGCGAGCCGATCTTTCATGTTGATTGATGGGCGCATGCACTCTGCCATCGCCCTGGAAAGCGCTAAGGCGCGCAGACAAGCTCGTTGAGCCGAGATCGCGGAGCTTATCCCCTTCTCCGCTTGGCGGAGAAGGTGGCCGAAGGCCGGATGAGGTGTGGAAAGCCAAAGCGATCACTTTGGAGGTTTTCAGCAAGCGTCGTGCCATTGGCTGGATGGTTTGGCCGACGGCGGACGCCAAACCGACGTGCGAACTTCCGCGAATTTTGTGGCCGCACGCCACACCCCATCCGGCCTTCGGCCACCTTCCCCGCCTTCGCGGGGAAGGCGATAAAGCCCCCGCAGTCGTGCGTTCAACAAAGATCTGTGATCCTGCTACAGAGGGAAGTGCCCATGAGCTTCGATCCTGCTTCGCTCGCGCAATCTTGGGCCGCTCCTTCAACTCCAAAGCCCATTGTCACGATCGGCGCCGGCTCGATCGTCGCCGACGCGCATTTTCCGGCCTATCGGAAGTCTCATCTGCCGATCGCGGGCGTGTTCGATCTGGACCTGAGCCGCGCCAAGGCGGTCGCGGAAAAATTCGCCGTGGAAAAGGTGTTCGGCTCGCTCGACGAGGCGCTGGCAGTCAAGGGCGCCGTCTTCGATCTCGCCACGCCGCCGGCCGCGCACGCCGGCGTGCTGTCGCTCCTGCCCGTCGGCGCCGCTGTGCTGATCCAGAAGCCGATGGGCGCCAATCTCGACGGCGCGACCGAAATTTTGCGCATCTGCCGCGAGCGTCAACTGAAAGCGTGCGTAAATTTCCAGTTGCGCTTTTCGCCGATGATGCTGGCGTTGCGGGATGCGATTGATCGCGGCCTTATCGGCAGGCTCGTCGACGTCGAGGTCCATCTCGCGATCGACACGCCCTGGCGTTTGTTCGCCTTCCTCAAAGGTCTGCCGCGGGTCGAAATCGCGGTGCATTCGATCCATTATCTCGACCTGATCCGCGGCTTTCTCGGCGATCCCAAGGGCGTGCACGCCAAGACGATCGGCCATCCCTCATCCGACATGGCGCAGACCCGCACGACGGCGATTCTCGATTACGGTGATGAGATCCGCTGCGCTTTGTCGATCAACCACAATCACGATTTCGGCCGAAAATTCCAAGCTTCTGAATTTCGCTTCGACGGAACGGAGGGCGCGGCGTATGTCAAGCTCGGGCTGCTGCTCGACTATCCCAATGGCGAGCCTGACGAGTTGTGGATCAAGGCGAAAGGCGAGAGCGATTGGAAGTTCGTGCCGCTCCAGGGCGGCTGGTTTCCTGACGCCTTCGTCGGCCGGATGCGCAATCTGCAGCGCTTCATCGCCGGCGAGGACGAAACTCTCATCGCGTCGGTCGAAGACGCCTGGACGACGATGGCGCTGGTGGAGGCCGCATTCGAGTCAAGCGCGAAGCCAGCGACGGCGCTCAGAGCGCACCCGTAATCTGTAGCCGAGGTCAGCGACCGCGGCTACAAATGTCGTAGCTGAGTTCAACGCCAACTTTGTCATCCCCGCGAAAGCGGGGATCCAGTGTGTGACGCCTGGCTTGCAAAGAGCGCTGAAACAACGAAGCCGTTGAGCCCTACGACCCCTGGATCCCCGCGTTCGCGGGGATGACAGGTTCCTTTACCAGGCTTCGACGAAACATCTGGTTGAGCGTCTCGATTGTCTCATGAGCTGGTTGCCCGGTGCGCAGCGCCTGGTTGATGACCTCGGACGCAGCGTCCTGAAACGGCATGTAGCCGTCGTGGCGCGGCCTCAGCCATGCGCCTTCCAGGGTTTTGCGAGTGGCGCGATAGAAATCGCCCGCGGCCGCATTGACTTGATCAGCCTCCCAGGCTTCGGCATGCGCCGGCTGGCCGCCCGCGCTCGCATAAAGCCCCGCCTGCGTTGGGCCGCTTGCGACCCAATAAGCGAAGTCCGCAGCCTCTCGGCCGTGGGCGCTGAAGCGCCGAGACGGCGAGTCCCGTTCCGCCGAGCGCCGAGCCGACGGGGCCGAGCGGCCCGAGCGCGGCGATGTCGGCGAAGGCGAGGCGGCGGGGGCGAAAGCCTTCGATCGCGTAGGACACATAGCCGTAGATCAGCGGGGCGCAGGCGAGCCGCGACGTCGGCTCAACCATCGCCTCGAACGCAGCGATCGGGTCCCATTCGTAAGCTTTTGGATCGACATGCGCCATCAACTCGCCGAGCCGCGCCAGCGCCTCGGCGCCGGCGCGAGCGTCGACGAGATCAGGCCCCTCGACCTGACAGGGACGGCCAAGCGCGCCGGTCAGCGTGTAGAGCGCCATCAGCGAATGCGGCGGGCGCATCGGGCAGACGACCGCGTCAGCGCGCGCCAACGCCATCACATCTTCCCATTTCGCCGGCGGCGCCTCGATCAGATCTGGGCGCCAGGCGAGCACCTGCGTCGCCGCATCGATCGGCAGCGCCCATTGGCGGCCCAACCAGAAATAGCTCGGCCACGACGGCCCAACGCTCGCTCGCGCCATCGCCTCGTTGTCGGCGGCGCGGGCCGGATCATCGAAGGGCGCCAAACAATTTTCGGCAGCGATCTGCCCGACATGCGGGTGGTCGATGATGATGAGGTCGTATTGTCTGGCGAGCGTCTCGACGGGATAGGTCTCGAAATCCTGCAGCGACCGCTTGTCCCAGACGATTTTTACGCCCTTGTCCTTCAGCCATTGCGCAGAAGCCGCGACGAGCGGGTCATAACCTCTTGGATGACTCCAGGTCATTCCGCGCAGTTCTATCTCTGCCAAAGCGCCTCTCCCCGCCGACTTGTAATTCATTTGCGAATGTATCATCCATATATGAATTGGAGCAAGCACGGGATAGACCGGCATGATCGTCGAGGAACGCTTTTATGAGGACTATGCGATCGGCGAGACGCGCACGACGCTCGGCCGAACGATCACCGAATCCGACATCGTCATCCACGCCGGCCAGACCGGCGATTTCTTTCCGCATCACATGGATGCGGAATGGTGCGCGACCCAGGATTTCAAGCGCCGGATGGCGCACGGCACGCTGATTCTCAGCGTCGGGATCGGCATGACGGCGAGCACGATCAACCCGCGCTCCATGTCCTACGGCTACGACCGGCTGCGCTTCATCAAGCCCGTGTTCATCGGCGACACGATCCGCGTCACCGCCTCGATCAAGGAAAAGCGCGACCATCCGCGTCGCGCCACGCACGGCTACGTCGCCGAGCTCGTCGAGGTCAGGAATCAGGCCGACGAGACGGTGCTCGTCTGCGAGCACCTCTACCTCATCGAGAAGCGAGCGGCGGCTTAGGCCGCCTCAGCCGCCGGCCTTATGAATCGGATCGACCCAATAGACCGCCTCCGGTTTCTCGACGGGGTCGACGTCAGGTATATTGACGACGACGGCCTCGTTGTCGGAGCGCACCAGCACGCATTCGAGCGTCTCGCCGGGGTCGGCGTTGATCTCCTGATGGGGCACGAACGGCGGCACGAAGATGAAATCGCCGGGGCCGGCCTCCGCGACATATTCGAGCCGCTCGCCCCAGCGCATGCGCGCCTTGCCCTTCACCACATAGATCACGCTTTCGAGTTCGCCGTGATGATGCACGCCGGTCTTGGCGTTGGCCGCGATGCTTACCGTTCCCGCCCAGATTTTCTGCGCGCCGACGCGCGCCTTGTCGATCGCCGATTGCCGGAACATGCCCGGCGTCTGCGCTGTGTTCGGGTCGAGTTGATCGCCACGGATCACCTTGACGCCGTCATGCTTCCATTTGTCGTGAACGTGATGCGGACCGGCGCTCATTTCAGGGGATCTCCTGTACTTCGTGCGGCGTTCGCGCCGCCACTGCGGCTTGCTCGCGGGCTTGCGCAGCGACCTTTCGCAACCCAGCGGCGTCGATGCTGGCGTAATGGCCGGGATGGACGACGCGAGGCGCCAGCTCGCACAGGCGCTCGATCGTACGCGCAGCCGTTTCGGGGTCCGACCCCGGCAGGTCGAAGAACATCGGCCCGTCATAGAGCGCGTCGCTCGAAAACAGGCGCCGCAGGCGCGATCGAACAGGCACAGCAGCCCCGGCGAATGGCCCGGCGCATGCACCACCTCGAGGCGTCGTCCGCCGAGGTCCAGAACCTCGCCGTCCTCGACGAGGCGCGTGGCCGGCGCCGGGCGCACAGCATAGTCGCGCACGTCGAAGCCGGGATAGGGCGCATAGGCGAAACTTTCCGGCGTCAGCCAGCCCTCGTGCAGCGTCGCCTCCGGCGTTGGATTGGCGAGCGCCTCGGCTTCCGCGGGGTGGGCGAGACGCTCCGCAAATTCGTGCGCGCCGCCGATGTGATCATAGTGCGTGTGTGTAAGGATTAACGTGGTCGGCAGCGAGGTTATTGCCGCGACCACCGGCGCGAGCGGCGAGACGCCGACGCCGGAATTGATCAGCAGCGCGCGCTCAGCGCCGAGTACGAGCCAGCAGTTGCAGCAATCGAGATCGCCGAGCGCCGGTTCGCGGATGCGATAGATTGCATCCGGCCGCGTTTCGACCTCAAACCACGACATCGGACCGCCCTCGAACGAACCGGAGCACCAGGATAGCATGGAACTCGCGCGCATCATCGTCATTTACGAAACCGAAGCCCGCGCGGCTCTCCGTCTTCAGCGCTACGGCTATTCCCCGGAAATCGCCCGCGAAATCGCTGTCTATCTCGCGCAATCGACGGATCTTCCAGATTTTTTTAGCGATATAGAAGCGGGAGCGCGGGCGCAGGGCATGACCGTCGACTTCATCGAACTCGACGATTGGCTGGTGCGGCTGCCCGCCTATCTGCCTGAGACTGAAAAAACCCTCGTCTGGTCGCTTGGCGACGGCGTTCGCTATTACCGCGGCGCGGGCGTCGCCGCACTTTCGCGCCTCGCGGGCTTCGCGCGCTTCGGCGCGCCGGCGACCGCCCAGCATCTCGCGCAGGACAAATTCGCCTGTCTTGCGCTCGCCGCCGCGAGCGGCCTGCCCGTGCCGCCGACGTTGCTGATGGAGGGCAAAGAGGAAGTCGCGCGCCTCGGCGCCCTCGTTTCCGCAGGCCCGTTTTTCGTCAAGCCCAACCGGCTCGGCGCCAAGATCGGCATATTCGCCGACAGCCGCTGCGCTGATCTTGAGGAAGCCGTCGAACGCGCCGAGCGCCTGTGGCGGCGCTATCAGGATCGCGCCGTCGTGCAGTCTTTCGTCGCCGGCGACGACGTGCGCGTCAGCTATATCGATCTGGGAAAGCCGTTCGAGGCGCAGCTCGGCATTGAAAAGATCGCCAAGGACAAGCGCAGCGAAACCGGCGGCGAGTTCCTCACCATGAAGGACAACGAGACGCTGTCGGGCGCGCGCGACGGCGCGGGCGGGCGCGGCGCCTTCGGCCTTACGCACGAGGCCGCCTTCACGCCGCGCATGATCGACCTGAAGGCGGCGGAGGATCCCGCTTCGCGCCGCGCAGCGACGGAAATCTCGCGCCACGTCGCCAATCTGGCGCGCACGATCGGCCTGCAGGACTATTTCTCGTGCGACTTCAGGATCGACGCGGAGGGGCGGCCGACTTTCTTTGAGTTCGAGACCGGTCCCGGCGTGACGATCTACGACTTTCAATCCTATCTGGCGCGCGTGCATAGCCTGAGCCTCGGCGACGCGCTCGCGCGCGCCATGAAACTCGCTTACGCGCGGTCGATGCAAATGCGTGAGGCCTGATGCAAACAAATTTGCGTGCGCAGGCCTGCACGCTTGTCTTGTCGAAGTCGCAAAAGTATCGCACAGTGCTCGAGCCCGCTGCCTGATCGTCC
Source organism: uncultured Pseudomonadota bacterium (assembly GCA_963710855.1). Classification (GTDB taxonomy): domain Bacteria; phylum Pseudomonadota; class Alphaproteobacteria; order Rhizobiales; family Beijerinckiaceae; genus Roseiarcus. The sequence continues at coordinate 177,372 of CAVQBX010000032.1, forward strand.
TGATCCGGCGGCCGGGGGTCGCCCTGAACGGGCGTCATCCGCAATGCCGGAATTGACAATTTGGGAGGATATTCATGCGACTGACTCGCAGGTTCGCAATCGTCGGCGGCTTGGCGGCCGCCCTCGCGGCGCCGGCTTTCGCCGACGACAAGCCGGCCATCCTGGCTTCCGTTCCGGGACTGACGTTTCCCTTCTTCGTGCACATGATGAACGCCTTCAAGGAGGCGGGTGAAAAGGAAGGTTTCGTCGTCATCGAGAGCGACGGACAGGTCTCTTCTCCGAAGCAGACCGCCGACATCGAGGCGGCGCTCGCCAAGGGCGTGAAGGGCATCGTGCTGAGCCCCAACGAAGTCGACGCCATGGCGCCCGCGCTGCAGGAAGCCGTCGACGCCAATGTGCCGGTCGTCACCGTCGACCGCCGCGTGCCGTCCGTGAAGGGCATTCTCGCCCATATCGGCGCCGACAACGTCAAGGGCGGCGAGGCGCAGGGCGATCTCGTTGTAAAAATGTTCCCGAACGGCGCGACCATCATCAACCTGCAGGGCCAGTCCGGCGCCAGCCCCGCGATCGATCGCAACAAGGGCCTGCACAACGTGCTCGACAAGGCCGGCGACAAATACAAGATCGTGTTCGAGCAGACCGCCGGATTCGATCGCGCCAAGGGCCTCTCCGTCACGGAAGCCGCGCTGGCCGGCATGAAGGACCCGCCGAACGTGATCGTCGCGGCCAACGACGACATGGCGCTCGGCGCGCTCGAGGCCGTCAAGGCGCGCAACCTCAAGGGCATCGCGATCATCGGCTTCGACGCGCTGCCGGAGGCGCTCGCCAAGGTGCGCGACGGCGAACTGACGGCGACGATCGAGCAGTTCCCTGGCAAGCAGAGCGCGCTCGGCGTCAAGACGCTCGCCGACTTCATCAAGAGCGGAACGAAACCGGCTCAGCAAGTGCTGTTGCTGACGCCGATCGCGATCACCAAGGATAATATCAGCATGGGTGAGCGCCTCAGCGAGGTCAAATAGAGCCAAACCCCGCCGCGCTGAGCGCGGCGGGCTGCCGCTTCAGGAAAGGAAATGGACGCGACTTCCGATACCGGGCGTCAGGGCGCTGCAGCGCCCGTGGCGCCCTTGTTGCGCATGGCTGGCGTCAGCAAGAGGTTCCCGGGCGTGCGCGCGCTCGAGGACGTGCATCTCGAAGTCGCGCCGGCGGAAATTCATGCGCTGCTCGGCGAGAACGGCGCCGGCAAGTCGACCCTGCTCAAGATTCTGTCGGGCGCGCATTCGGCGGACGCCGGCACGATCGAGTTCGCCGGACGCGGCGTCGCCTTCCAGACGCCGCACGATGCGCAGCGCGCCGGCATCGTGACGATCTATCAGGAATTCACCCTCGCCCCCGACATGACGATCGCCGAGAACGTGTTCATCGGCCGCGAACCCGGCTCGCGGGTGTTCGTAAGCTGGAAAAAGCTGGTGATCGAAACGCGCGCCATTACGGACCGCATCGGCTTGCGGCGCGACCCGATGACCCTGGTGCGCGATCTCTCCGTCGCCGAGCAGCAACTGGTCGAGATCGCGCGCGCTTTGTCGATGAAATCGCGCCTCATCGTGATGGACGAGCCGACGTCGGCCCTGAGCGAGGCGGAGGTCGCCAATCTCGCTTCCATCATCCGCGCGCTGAAGGCCGAGGGCCTGTCGATAATATTTGTCACGCACCGGCTCGAAGAGGTCTTTCGGCTCTGCGACCGCTACACCGTGCTGCGCGACGGCCATTTCGTCGGCGCCGGCGAAGTCAGCGAAACAAATGTCGAGGCGATCATTCGCCTGATGGTTGGCCGCAATGTCCAGCTCTTGCAGCACGATCGTCCGCCGCCGACGCCCGGCGCCATTGCGCTCGAAGTGAAAGGCCTCACCCGGCGGCGGACCGCGCGCGACCCGCATGCGATCGAACTCGTCGACGTCTCGCTCAACGCGCGGCGCGGCGAGATTCTAGGGCTTGCCGGCCTCGTCGGCGCCGGCCGCACCGAAACCGCACGCGCCATTTTTGGCGCCGACGCCTTCGATGGCGGCGAGATTCTGGTCGACGGCGCGCCCGTGCGCTTTCGTGGCCCGCAGGACGCCATGGCGCATGGCGTCGGCCTGGTGCCCGAGGACCGCAAGAAACAGGCTTTGTTCCTCCGGCTCGCCATCCGAACCAACATGACGATCGCCGCTGAGGACCAGATCAGCCGGCTCGGCATATTCATCGACGAGGGCAAGGAGCGCGCGCTCGTCGAGAATTTTCGCAAGCTGCTCAATCTGCGCATGGCCAATCCCGATAACCCCGTCGGCGAGTTGTCCGGGGGCAACCAGCAGAAGGTCGTGCTGGCGCGCTGGCTCGCGCTGAGGCCAAAAATCCTGATCGTCGACGAGCCTACGCGCGGCATCGACGTCGGCGCGAAGGTCGAGGTCCACAATCTGCTCGCCGAGATGGCCAAGTCCGGCATTGCCGTCATCGTCATCTCCTCCGAACTGCCAGAGATTCTCGCCGTCTGCGACCGGATCGTCACGATGCGTGAGGGCCGCGTGACCGGCGAGATTCTACGCGAAGGCGCGACACAGGAAATCCTGATGGCGATGATGACCGCACCCCACGAGGCGTCGAGGCCGCAATGAGCGAAGCCGCATCCAACGAACGGCCTGAAGCCGCAGGTTTCGACCTGCTCGGCTTCATGGCGCGTTTTGCGCCGGCGATCTTTCTGATCGCCTTGATGGCGCTGTTTGCGGTGCTGGAGCCGCGCTTCCTGTCGTCGATCAATCTGTTCAACATCATGCGGCAGGTGTCGATCACGGGCATGCTGGCGATCGGCATGACCTTCGTGATCCTGACGGCGGGCATCGATCTCTCGGTCGGCTCGCTCGTGGCCTTTGCGGGTCTGATCGCTGCCGCGGTCGCCAAGGGCGGCCTGCATGACCGCTTCACGGTCGGCGAAGGCGTAGCGGGCTACGGCTGGCCGCTCGCCGCGCTCGCGGCCATCGTGGTCGGCGTGCTCTGCGGCTATCTGCAGGGGCTGGCGATAACGCGGCTCAAGGTGCCCCCCTTCGTGGTGACGCTCGGCGGCATGTCGGCCTTTCGCGGCGCGGCGCTGCTTTCGGCGGCCGGCGGGCCCATTTCGGGGTTCGAGCCGTCCTTCACCTGGTGGGGACAAGGCAAGATCGGACCGGTGCCCGTGCCGGTCATCATCTTCCTCGGCGCGGCGGTCGTCGCCCATATCGTGCTGCGCTACACGCGCTATGGGCGGCAGGTCTATGCCGTCGGCGGCAATCCGGAAGCGGCGCGGCTTTCCGGGCTCAACGTCGGACGCGTCACGGCGAGCGTCTATGTCATCATGGGATTCTTCGCAGGGCTTAGTTCTTTCGTGCTCGCGGCGCGGCTGAACTCGGCGGAAGCCGTCGCCGGCACGGGTTACGAACTGACCGTTATCGCCTCGGTCGTCATCGGCGGGACGAGCCTGTTCGGCGGCTCCGGCACAGTGTTCGGGACCGTCATCGGCTCGCTGCTGATCGGCGTGCTGCTCAACGGCCTCGTGCTGATGAACGTCTCCTCCTACATCCAGCAGATCATCATCGGCGTCATTATCGTGCTGGCGGTGGCGTTCGACACTTTTGCGAAGTCGAGGCGCCGGAAGGTTTGAGCGCACCCGGATATCAGCACTATCGGGCGTCATATACAGATTCGGTTTGAGTTTCGAACGCCGCAACGGCACTGTCGTCCGTCTGGGGGACGGCATGCGGGTCGGATTCATCGGTCTCGGCGCCATGGGAGGACCGGTCGCGGCCAATCTGCTGCGCGCCGGCCTTCGAACCACCGTCTACGACATCCGCCCGCAGGCGCTGGAACCGCTGATCGCCAAGGGCGCCGAGCGGGCCTCGAGCCCCGCCGAAACGCTCGCCGCATGCGACGTCGTCGGCACGATGGTGTTCGGGCCGAAGGAGATCGAGAGCGTGCTGAGGGGGCCGCAGGGTCTCCTGGCGGTCGATGCGCGCGGAAAAATCTGGATTGATCTCACGACCAGTTCGCCGAAGCTGATGCGGGAACTCGCGGCTGAATTCGAGGCGAAGGGCGGCCGCGCCATCTCGGCCCCGGTGACCGGTTCCGTCGATTCCGCAATTCGCGGCGACATGCTGTTGTTCGTCGGGGGCGAGGATCAGGCGATCGAGACCGCCCGGCCCTTTCTCGAAGCGATCGGCGAAATCCGCCGCGTCGGCGCCTACGCCAACGGCTATGTCGCCAAGCTCGTCAACAACCAGCTCTGGAAGATCCACGCCGCGGCGATCGGCGAGGCGATGGTGACGGCCAAGCGCGCGGGGCTCGAACCGGAGGTCTGGTGGCGGGCGATGCTCGGCGGCGCCGCCGACAGCTTCGTGCTGCGCCACGACGTTCCCTCGATCTTCGCCGGCCATTACGATCCATCATTTCCGCTCGCGCTGTGCCTGAAGGACCTCGGGCTGATCCAGGAACTCCTCGACGAGACCGGGGTCAGGCACGAATTGACGAGCGCGACCTACGACCGCTTCCGCGAGGCTGCGAATCGCTATGGCGCAAAGGCCGGAGAAATGACAGTCTGCAAGATCTTGGAGGACGATGCAGGCGTGAGCCTGCGCGTGGCGGGGGACTGGCAGCCGCCCTGGGAGGTCAAACATCCCAGCGAGGAGGTCGGGTGAAGTGGGGTGCTTCGGCCGGATCAAGTCCGCCGAGTCTGGAGGCGTGCAATGGAGAAAAAAGACGTGAAACGACCTGATTTGAAAGCTTTCGCCGAGCAGGCGAAGCGTGGCGACGGCGTGGACCGGCGCGAATTCCTGGCGGTCGCCAGCATTTTTGGCCTCTCGACCGCGGCCGCTTACGGCCTGCTCGGTTTCGCCGCGCCGACCAAGGCGCTGGCCGACACGCCCAAAAAGGGCGGCGTGCTGCGCGTCGGTATGTTCGTCAAGGATCAAAAAGACCCGCGCACCTACGACTGGCCGGAAATGGGCAATGTCGCGCGCCAGTTCCTCGAGCCGCTTGTGCGCTACACCCGCGACTTCACGTTCCAGCCGTATCTGTTGGAGAAGTGGGACGTCAACGACGACGCGACCGTTTATACGCTGCATGTCCGCAAGGGCGTGACCTGGAACAACGGCGACCCCTTCAACGCCGACGACGTCGTCTACAATCTCAATCGCTGGTGCGACAAATCGGCGGAAGGCAATTCGATGGCGGCCCGCATGGCCTCGCTCATCAATGCCGACACCAAGAAGGCGCGCGACGGCGCGATCACCAAGGTCGACGACTACACAGTCACGCTGACGCTTCTGAAGCCCGACATCACGGTCATTCCCGGCATGTCGGACTATCCCGGCCTCATCGTGCACCGCGACTTCGACAAGACCGGCAAGGATCTCGTCAAGAACCCGATCGGCACCGGGCCGTTCCTGCTCGTCTCGCACGAGGTCGGCAAGAAGGCGGCGTTCAAGCGCCGTCCGAGCGGCTGGTGGGGCGGCGAGACCTATCTCGACGGCGTCGAGTTCATCGACTACGGCACCGACATTTCGGCGACCGTCAGCGCCTTCGAATCGAAGGAGCTGATTGCACGATGAAGACCGAGGCGGCCTATGTGCCGATCCTCGACAAGTCGGGCCTGAAGCGCTCCGAGGTCAAGACCTCGGCGACGATCGTCGCGCGCACCAACGTCAAGCAGAAGCCCTACGACGACCAGCGCGTGCGCAACGCCCTGCAGATGGCGGTCGACAACAACGTCATTCTCAAACTCGGCATCGGCGGGCTCGGCGCGGTCGCCGAGAACCATCACGTCTGCCCGATCCATCCGGAATATGCGGAGCTGCCGAAGAAGACGCGCGACATCGCCGGCGCGAAGAAGCTGATGGCCGACGCCGGCCAGGCGGACTTCGAGCACAACCTCATCACGGTCGACGAGGAATATTACAAGAACACCGGCGATGCGATCGCCGCGCAGCTGCGCGAGGCCGGCTTCAAGGTCAAGCGCACGGTGCTGCCGGGCTCGACGTTCTGGAACGACTGGACCAAATATCCCTATTCGATGACAGACTGGAACATGCGTCCGCTCGGCGTTCAGGTGCTGGCGCTGGCCTATCGTTCCGGCGAAGCCTGGAATGAAACCGCTTATGCGAACCCGGAATTCGACGCCAAGCTCGAGAAGGCGCTCGCCATTCCGGACCCGGAAAAGCGCAAGGTCGTCATGAAGGATCTGGAGCAGATCGTTCAGGACAGCGGCATCATCATCCAGCCCTACTGGTTGAACCTCTACAATCACTACACCGACCAGGTGAAGGACTACGGCATGCACCCGCTCTACGAGACCCATCTCGAGAAGGTGTGGCTCGCAACCTGACGGCGCTCGCAAACTCCGGGCCGGCCATCGCCGGCCCGGAACTTGCTTGAAATATAGCTGCAAATGAAGCCGTGACGGTGGCGGGCGTAAATGCTGGGGTTTCTGCTGCGCCGGCTCGGCGCGATGCTGTTGACGATGGTCTGCCTGACCCTCATCGTCTTCTATCTCGTCAATCTCGCGCCCAACCTGCGCAAGCTCTCGATCAGCCAGACCGAGATGCACGCGACGTCAGAAGAGATCGAGTCGTGGCTCGTCAAACACGGCTATCGTCAGCCTTTCTTCGAGCGCTACGCGGAGTGGCTCGGCCTCTGGCCGAAGCCGGTCAGCGTCGACCCCGAAACCGGCAAGCCCGCGCCGCGCTTCTCTTTCTGTGACGAGCCGAGCGTTCCGACCTTTTCCGGCGTGCTGGAGGGCGACTTCGGCTGCTCGACCAAATTCCGCGAGAAGGTCAGCGCCAAGCTCGGGCCGGCGGTCGAGGCGACCGCGCTCCTGATGTTCTGGGTGATGGTGACCATGGTCCCTGTCGCGCTGCTGGTCGGCGTGGTCGCCGGCATGCGCGAGGGTTCGCGGCTCGACCGCGGGCTCTCCGTGTTCGCGATCGCCACGACCTCGACCCCGGAATATGTCTCCGGCGTCGTGCTGTCGATCATTTTCGCGACCTGGCTCGGCTGGCTCAACGGCTCCGCGGCCTCCGCGACCGAGCGCGGCATCACGTTCTACAATTTCGCGCTTCCCGTCGCGACGCCCGCGATCTACGGCATGGGCTATATCGCGCGCATGACGCGCGCCTCGATGGTCGAGGTGATGGCGGCGCAATATATCCGCACCGCCCGGCTCAAAGGCCTTTCGTTCGGCGCGGTGGTCCTTCGTCACGCGCTGCGCAACGCGCTGATCGCGCCCTTCACGGTCATCATGCTGCTGTTCCCCTGGCTGCTGACCGGCGTCGTCATCGTCGAGGTGATGTTCCGTTACCAGGGTTTTGGCCAGGCGCTGGTCGACGCCGCGGGCAACAACGACATCGACCTGATGCTCGCCTGCTCGCTGGTGTCGGTCACACTCGTGCTCGCCACGCAGCTCATATCAGATATCGGCTATGCCTGGCTCAACCCCCGCATCCGGCTCAGTTGAGATGACGAGGCCTGAAGGCGCTCGACGATTATCCCCTTCTCCCCTTGCGGGAGAAGGTGGCCGAAGGCCGGATGAGGGGTTGTTTGCCGGCAGGAAGGTCCTGTTTGAAGGTCGGACAGACGGCCGTTGCTACTCCGGAAGCCGGTGAGAACCCGGGGCCGACCCCTCATCCCCCCTTCGGGGACCTTCTCCCGCAAGGGGAGAAGGGAAAGATTGCCCAGCGTTCCCGCGAGGCGCCGTGGACTATCTGAGCCCCGCACAGATCGTTCTGCGCATTCTCTACCAGCTCTGGCCGGTCTGGGCGGCGATGATCGTCACGCTCGGCGCTTCCATCGTCTATCGCCGCAAGCTCGGCCTCTACGGCCAGGTCATCCATTCCGGCGTCGGCTTCACGGGCCTAACCCTCATCCTGTTCTGGATCTTCGTCGCGATATTTCAGCGCTGGATCATTACCTTCGATCCGCTCGAGCAGATCGCCGCGATGCGCTACGCGCTGCCCGGCGCGATCGAGCCTTCGTCGGGCGTGCCCTTCCTGCTCGGCGGCGACAAGGAATCGCACGACGTGTTCAGCCGCATGCTGGCCGGCGCGCGCATCGATCTCATCATCGCGCCGCTGGCGACCGGGCTTGCGCTCTGCGTCGGCATCGGACTTGGCCTGCCTGCCGGATATTTCGGCAAGCGCGTGGACACCGTGCTGTCGTTCCTCGCCAATCTCGTGCTCGCCTTTCCGATCATCCTGCTGTTTTATCTGCTCGTCTCGCCCGGCATTCTCGAGACCGCGATCCCCTATACGCTCGCCGGCGTGTTCTTCCTGTTTCCGATCGTGCTGTTGCTCGTATTGTTCTGGACCGGCTATCGCGCCGAACCCGCGCGGCTCGCCGTGCGCGTCGCGCTGACGCTGCTCGTCGGCGGCTGGCTGTTCGCGACCTTCGTATTCGACGCCGATCCGTTGCGGATTCTGCGCGTCGCGCCTTCCACGCTCAACATTTTCGCCGCGGTCGCGCTGGCTTCCGGCCCCGGCATCTTCCGCATCGTGCGCAGCCTCATCCTGGACATCAAGACGCGCGAATATGTGCTCGCGGCGCAAACGCGCGGAGAATCGCCGTGGTACATCATGCTGTGGGAAATCCTGCCGAACGCGCGCGGACCGCTGATCGTCGATACCTGCCTGCGCATCGGCTATACGACGATCCTGCTCGGCGCGCTCGGCTATTTCGGCTTGGGCCTCGAACCCGAAAGCCCGGACTGGGGAACTTCCATCAAAGAGGCGAGCCGTTTCATCCGGCTGTTCGTGCATCCAGCCTTGCCGCCGGCGCTCGCGATGATGTCTTTCGTGCTGGGCCTCAACCTGCTCGCGGATTCGCTGCGCGAACAGTCGATGCGCGATTAGGATCATCTCCATGAGGCAGCCGTCATTGCGAGGAGCGAAGCGACGAAGCCCGTTATTGCGAGCGAAGCGAAGCAATCCACGGTTCCGCCTGTACCGCGCCGTCCGGCAAGCTTTCGATTGCGGAGAGATGGATGGCTTCGCTTCGCTCGCCATGACGGATAAGCAAGGAGGACCGACGTGACGGACCCCATCCTCGAGATCGACAACCTCCATATCTCGTTCTTCACTCGGCTCGCCGAAATCCCGGCGGTGATGGACTTTTCGCTGAAGGTCTATCCGGGCGAGGCGATGGGGCTCGTCGGCGAATCCGGCTGCGGCAAATCGACGGTCGCGCTCGCCATCATGCGCGATCTCACAAAGATCGGCCGCATCACCAAGGGCAGCGTAAAATTCCATGGCCGCGACATGGGCGAGCTGTCGGACGCCGAGCTGCGCTCGATCCGCGGCTCGAAGATCGCCATGGTCTATCAGGAGCCGATGGCCTCGTTGAACCCGACCATGCGCATCGGCCAGCAATTGATGGAAGTGCCGCTGATCCACGACCGCGTCAGCAAGGACGAGGCGATGAAGCGCGCCAAGGAAATGGTCAAGGCGGTGCGCCTGCCCGACCCCGAGCGCATGCTGCAATCCTATCCGCACCAGCTTTCCGGCGGCCAGCAGCAGCGCATCGTCATCGCAATGGCGCTGCTCTCCAATCCGCAGCTTCTGATCCTCGACGAGCCGACGACCGCGCTCGACGTGACGGTCGAAGCCGGCGTCGTGCAACTCGTCAAGGAGCTGACCGCGCGCACTCGGCGCGGCCTCGCTGTTCATCTCGCACAACCTCGGCCTCATCCTCGAGACCTGCGACCGCGTGACCGTCATGTATTCGGGCGAGGCGGTCGAGACTGGCGCCGTGCGCGAGGTGTTCGGCGCGATGCGCCATCCCTATACGCAAGGGTTGTTCCGCTCGATTCCGCTGCCGGGCGCCAACAAGAACGATCGGCCGCTGATCCCGATACCCGGCCAGTTGCCGCTGCCGCATCTGCGCCCGCCAGGGTGCCATTTCGCGCCGCGCTGCCCCTATCACATCGCCGCCTGCGATCAGCAGAAAGTGCCGATGTATCCGGTTCCGGGCTTCGAGGCGCACCAGAGCCGCTGCATCAGGATCGGCGAGATCGACTGGAGCGCGGGACCGGCCGATGTCGTCCGCCAGCAGCCGATCGAAGTTGGCCAGCCGGTGTTGAAGATCGACGGATTGAAGAAACATTATCACGTCGCGGCAAACCCTGTGTTCGGCGGCGGCGAGGGCCGCACCGTCAAGGCGGTGGAGGACGTGTCGTTCGAGGCGCGCGAGGCGGAAGTCGTCGCTATCGTCGGCGAATCCGGCTGCGGCAAATCGACCTTTGCGAAAGTGGCGCTTGGGCTGGAGACGGCGAGCTCCGGCCTCGTCTCGTTCGACAATCGCGCCATTCAGGGCGAGTCGATCGACCGGCGCGACACGCGCACCATCGCCTCGATCCAGATGATTTTTCAGAACCCGTTCGACACGCTGAACCCCAGCTATTCCGTCGGCTCGCAGATCCAGCGCACGCTGGAGCGCTTCGGCGTCGGCAAGACGCGCGCCGAGCGGCGCGACATGATGCTGAAGCTGCTCGATCTCGTGAAGCTGCCGCGCGCATTCGCGGAGCGTGCGCCGCGCCAGCTGTCGGGTGGCCAGAAACAGCGCATCGGCGTCGCGCGGGCCTTTGCAGGACGGCCGCGCGTGATCATCGCCGACGAGCCGATGTCGGCGCTCGACGTGTCGGTTCAGGCGGCGATCAGCGAATTGCTGATGAACCTGCAGCGCGAGTCGCGCACGACGATGGTGTTCATCAGCCACGATCTCTCGGTCGTGCGCTATCTCGCCGACCGCGTCGTCGTGATGTATCTGGGTCACGTCGTCGAGGCCGGCGCGACGGAACAGATATTCTCGCCGCCCTTCCATCCCTATACCGAGGCGCTGCTGTCGGCGATCCCGATCGCCGATCCCGGCATCGGCAAGCGCCATGTCGTGCTCGAAGGCGAAATTCCTTCGGCTATGTCGCCCCCGCCCGGCTGCCCGTTCCAGACGCGCTGCCCGCACAAGCGCGACGTCCCGGACAATCTGTGCGAACGCGAGGTGCCGCCGGTGCGGGTCGCCGCGCCCGGCCACACGATCAAATGCCACCTGCCGATCGAGACGCTGGCAGCCGTGCCGCCGGTGTTCTTCAAGGTGGAAGCGGCGGCGCCCTTGGCGCATGGCTGAGGGCCCGCTGAGGCTGCCGCTCGCGGAAGCGCGCGCATACGCCCGTGAGGCTTGCCTCGCCGTCGGCGCGAGCGAAGAACAGGCGCAATCGCTGGCGGAGGCGACCGTCGCCGCCGAGGCGATCGGCCGGCGCGCGGTCGGCTTCGCGCATCTCGCCGACTATCTCGAAGGTTTTGTCGAGGGTCGTATCGCGCGCGACGCCGCGCCGAAGCTCTGGAGAGTCCGTTGCCCGCGATTATCGCCTGCGATGCGAAGGGCGGGATCGCGCAGCTAGGCTTCGATCGCGCCTTCGACGGCGTCGTCGAGCGCGCGGAAAAACTTGGCGTCGCGCTGTTCGTTCTGCGCAACGGCTACACGAGCGGCGAGGTCGGCTACTACCCTCGCCGGCTCGCCGAGCGCGGCCTCGTCGCCTTCGCCTGCGCCAATGGTCCCGCGCTCATTGCAGTCCCCGGCGCGGGCGCAAAGCCGATCTATTGCACCAACCCCTTCGCTTTCGCCGCGCCGGTCGCGGATGCGTCTCCGCTGCTGATTGATCAGTCCTCGAGCGCGGCGGCTTTCGTGGAGTTGCGCCGTCGCGCGGAGGCTGGCGAAGCCCTGCCGGAGGGATGGGCGGTCGACGCCGCGGGCGAACCGACGAGGGACGCAAGCGCGGCCCTGCGAGGCGCGCTCGTCACGTTCGGCGGCGCGCGGGGAGCCAATATCGCGCTGATGGTCGAAATTTTGGCAGCCGCCGTCGCGGGCGGAAACTGGTCGCTCGACGCGCCGCCTTTCGACCACGGCGACAAATCGCCCCGCGCAGGCCTGTTCGTCGTCGCGATCAACGCCTGCGCGCTCGACGCAGACCTGCCGAAGCGCCTCGCTGCGCAGCTCGACCGCCTCGCCACGCTCGGCGTGCATATTCCGGGGCGCGGACGCGCGGCCGCGACCGAGATCGTCATTGAAGCGGAAGTGGCGGCGCGCATAGCCCGCGCAAGGCGCCGGGCATAGTCAGCTGCCACGGCGACATAAGCGACGCCGTGGCGGATCGCTGTCCTTCGTCCCCGAACCCTGGTTTTCCTCGCGGAATCTCCTGATCCCGCTCGTTCGCGTCCCAAAATCAGGCGCCCCGCCCGCCTACTCGTCGTCCATGTCGAAGGGGGCCTTGTCGACGCCGTTGCCGACGAGGATTTCGCGTTTGCCGGAGTGGTTGGGCGCGCTGATCACCCCTTCCTTTTCCATCCGTTCGATCAGCGAGGCCGCCTTGTTGTAGCCGACGCTGAGGCGGCGCTGGATGTAGCTGGTGGAGACGCGGCGGTCGCGCAGCACGATGTTGACGGCGCGGTCGTAATAGTCGCCGGCCTCCTCGGCGTCCATCGAGCCGGGCGATCGCCGCGGGCGCGGCCTCGTCGTCGTCGTCGCCGTCGTCGCCCGCGTCCTCCTCGGTGATGGCGTCAAGATACTCGGGCTGGCCCTGCAGCTTCAGGTGGGCGACGATCTTTTCGACTTCGTTGTCGGAGATGAAGGGGCCGTGCACGCGCGAGATGCGGCCGCCGCCCGCCATGTAGAGCATGTCGCCCTGGCCGAGCAGTTGCTCGGCGCCCTGCTCGCCCAGGATCGTGCGGCTGTCGATCTTGCTCGTCACCTGGAAGGAGACGCGGGTCGGGAAATTGGCCTTGATCGTGCCGGTGATGACGTCGACCGAGGGGCGCTGCGTCGCCATGATCAGATGGATGCCGGCGGCGCGGGCCATCTGCGCCAAGGCGCTGGATCGCGCCCTCGATGTCCTTGCCGGCGACCATCATCAGGTCGGCCATTTCGTCGACGACGACGACGATGTAGGGGAGCTCCGAGAGCTCCATCTCCTCCTGCTCGTAGACGGGCTCGCCGGTGCCCTTGTCGAAGCCGGTCTGCACGTCGCGGGTGATCGTCTCGCCCTTTTCAGCAGCCTCGGCCACGCGCGCGTTAAAACCGTCGATGTTGCGCACGCCGAGCTTCGACATCTTCTTGTAGCGGTCCTCCATCTCGCGCACCGCCCATTTGAGCGCGACGACCGCCTTCTTGGGGTCGGTGACGACGGGGGTCAGCAGATGGGGAATGCCGTCGTAGACCGAGAGCTCCAGCATTTTCGGATCGACCATGATGAGCCGGCATTTCTCGGGCTTCAGCCGGTAGAGCAGGCTCATCACCATCGTGTTGATCGCGACCGACTTGCCCGAGCCGGTGGTGCCGGCGACGAGCAGATGCGGCATCTTGGCGAGATCGACGATCACCGGCTCGCCGCCGATCGTCTTGCCGAGCGCGATGGCGAGTTTCGTTTTGTAGTCTCGAAATCCTGGCTCGCCAGCAGCTCGCGCAAAAAGACCGTCTCGCGGCGCTGGTTCGGCAGCTCGATGCCGATGGCGTTGCGGCCCTGCACGACCGCGACACGCGCGGAAATCGCCGACATCGAGCGGGCGATGTCGTCGGCGAGGCCAATCACGCGGGACGACTTGATACCGGGCGCGGGCTCGAGTTCATAGAGCGTGACGACCGGGCCGGGGCGCACGTTGACGATCTCGCCCTTGACGCCGAAATCTTCGAGCACGCCTTCGAGCAGGCGGGCGTTCTGCTCCAGCGCGTCCTCGGAGATGCGGGTCGCCGAGGATTTTTTGGGCTCGGCGAGCATGACGAGCGGCGGGAACTCGTAGGCCTCCTTGCGGAACAGGTTCAGTTGCGATTCGGCGGCGGCGCGCTTGCCGGCCTTCAGCGGGCCGGCGGAGGGCATCACCCGGCTCGCGGGCGCTTCCGGCGCGTCGGGAATGAGCGCTGCTGCGACCGCGTGGGGGCCGACGGAGCGCGCCATGGGGCCGCGCAGCGCGGTGACGACCGATGGTAGATCGGGGGCGCGCGGCTCCGGCGGCGCGACGTGCGCGTTAAGCGGCGCCTGGAATTTTGGGCTCGCCTTACTCAACCAGGGCGCGCGCGCAAAAGCGTTGAGCGAGGCCTTGGGCTTGCGCGCCCACATCCGACGCAGCGCGCCGCGCAGCATCAGCACGCCGTGAATGAAGGCGCCGAGGGAGACGAGGCCAAGACCCATTTCGCCGGCGTTGTCGTCTTCCTCGGGGTCGGCGAAATCCTTGGGCCGCCGCTTGATCGGCTTCGCCGGTTGTTCGGGCTCTTCCCAGCCGTCGGCGCGCCGCGCGCCGACCGCGGCGCTGAGCGAGACGATGGCGGTCGCGACCAAAGCCGCGCCGACGATCATCATCTGAAGGCTCGAGCCATGCGTGAGGGCGCGCGGAAGGGTCAGCAGCGCGTCGCCGGCGACGCCGCCGAGGCCCGTCGGCAGAGGCCAGCCGCCGGGCGCCGGCGCGAGCGAGGCCGCCGCGACGCCGCAGGCGAGGCCGAGGGCGGCGAGCATGAGGCGCAGTCGCGCCCGCTCCAGCCGGCGCTTCGTGACGAGTCGCCAGCCCCAGAAGGCGGGCACGGCGAGCAGCACCGTGCAGCCGAGGCCGAAGAACTGCATCATCAGGTCGGCCGAGATCGCGCCGGGCGCCCGAGCCAATTGTGCGGAGGCGTGGAGGTCGCGTGGTTAAGGCTCGGATCGCCGGCCGACCACGAGAGCAGCGCGACCGTGCCCGCCGCCGCGGCGGCGAGCAGCGCCATGCCGACGACTTCCGCGACGCGGCGCTTCGGAAACTCGCGCAGCGAGTCCGGCAGATAATCTATGAAAGTGAAGGTCGTGGTACGCATGCGCTACGCCCGGGCCGCCGCGGGTTCCGCGGTCCGCGCCAACTCTACGGACGGCTCAGTTAACGTCGACCTAACCTTAACGATTTCCGGGCGGGCGAAGCGGCGCTTGCGTCGGCGGAGCCATTCGGAGTAAACGGGCGCTCGCCGTAGGAGTGTAGCTCAATTGGTAGAGTACCGGTCTCCAAAACCGGGGGTTGGGGGTTCGAGTTCCCTCCACTCCTGCCAGCGTAATTCCCCCGTCTCAGGCTTGAGCGGTCCAGCCCACGCCGAAAGCGCGCCGCTGCTGGCGATCCGTTCGCACCGGGCGACGATCACGCTCAATCGGCCGAGCAAGGCCAACAAGCTGACGGCGGGCGATCTCTCTGCGCTGTTCGAGCATTTCGAGCGCATCGACGCCGACCCTTCTATACGCGCGGTCGTGCTGGCGGCTACCGGCCGGGTGTTCAGCGCCGGCTTCGATCTCGATGACATTTCCGGGCGCCTCGCGGGCGCTCCCTCAGCGCAGAGCGCGCCGACCTTCGAGGCGGTCTGCGATCGCCTGGAGCGGCTCGCCGCGCCGACCGTCTGCGCGCTGAACGGCGGCGTCTACGGCGGCGCGACGGACCTTGCGCTCGCCTGCGACTTCCGCATCGCCGTCGACAGCGCGGACCTTTGCGTGCCCGCAGGAAGACTTGGGATCCACTATTATCCCGGCGGCCTGAGACGCTTCGTCTCGCGCCTCGGCCTCGCCGCGGCGAAGCGGCTGTTCCTCACCGCGGAGCGGATCCACGCCGCTGAGATGCTTAGCCTCGGCTACGTCGACGAGCTCGTTCCGGCGGACGAACTCGAAGCGAGGGTCGCTGCGCTCGCGGAAAAGCTCGCCGCCAATGCGCCGCGCGCCGTTCAGGGAATGAAGCGCGCGCTGAATGAGATCGCGCGGGGCGATTTCGACGAAGCCGCCGCGCGACGCCGACACGCCGAAAGTCTTACCGGCGAGGAACTGAGAGAAGGATTGGCGGCATACCGGGAGCGCCGCGCGCCGAGGTTTTGATCGGGCGCCCTAACTCGCCTTCTTGCGGCGCATCGCTGGGCTGCTCTCGCGCTTGCCGGCGGCGCCGACATGGGATTTGCCCTCACTCTCCTGCTGACCGGTCTTGCCTGCGGCTTCCTTGCGCTCGCTGCGCTTCAGGCTGCGCTTGTTCTCGCCCTTTGCTTTCGTATTTGGAAGCTCCGGCCTCGTTGAGGGCGATCGCGATCGCCTGACCGCGGCTTTTCACCTTGCCGCCCTTGCCACCGGGACCGCTCTTCAGTTCGCCGTGCGCGAACTCGTGCATCACACGGCCGGTGACACGTCGTTGTTTCGCTGTTTCCGCCATAGCGTTCTTCCTTCCTGTCAAAGGTTCAAGCCTTTGCCGCATAACCCGCTTGTCACGCGCACGGTTCCCACGAGGAACTTGTGTGGCCGCGTTCGCGTTTACGCGAGGATCTGGGCAGGGATGTCATGGCGTCGCGCGCGTTCTGGACGGGCTATCTAAAACTTTCTCTCGTGACCTGCCGCGTCGCGATGACGCCGGCGATTTCCGAGCGCGAGAAGGTCAAGTTCCACAACCTCAACCGCAAGACCCATCATCGCGTCGTCTCGCAATATGTCGACGCCGTCACCGGCAAGCCAGTCAACGAGGATGACGAGGTCAAGGGCTATCCCCGTGGCGAGGACGATTTCGTCCTGCTGGAAGACGAGGAACTTGACGCCGTCGCGCTCGAAAGCGCACGCGCGATCGACATCGAAATGTTCGCGCCGGCCGACTCGATTGGCTGGATCTACTACGACCGGCCGCACTACCTCGTCCCCGACGACAAGGTCGCCGAGGAAGCCTTTTGCGTCATCCGCGATGCAATGGCCGCGACCTCGACCGTCGGCATTTCGCGCCTCGTGCTCTACCGCCGCGAGCACGCCGTGATGCTGGCGCCGCGCGACAAAGGCATCGTGCTGTGGACGTTGCGGTTCGGCGACGAAGTGAGGGACGAGAACAACTATTTCGGCGACATCGAGGGCGTGAAGCCCGACCCGAAGCTGATGCCGATGATTACCGAGCTCATCAAGAAGCGCAGCAAGCCCTGGTCGCCGGCTTTCGTTTCCGACACCGTGCAGGAACGCCTGCTCGACATCATCGCCGAAAAGAAGAAGGGCCTCAAACACACGGCGAAGCCGAAGGCCAAGGCCGAGCCCGCGCCGGCGAACAACGTGATCAACATCATGGACGCTTTGCGCAAGAGCATCGCCTCGGAATCGAAGCCGCGTCGGCGCTGAGGAAACTACCCTCACCCCAGCCCTCTCCCGCAAGCGGGAGAGGGGGCCTTCCTTCTCCCGCTTGCGGGAGAAGGTGGCCGCGGCGCCGGATGAGGGCGGGTCGTGATTGCGGTTGATGTTTGTTTGCTCTAGCTCTTCTTCCGGGCCTTCTTCTTCGCGGTCTCGATCGGCGCGGCGGCCGCGCGGAAATCCTGCCACGGGTCTTTGCTCAGCGAGGCAAGCCGCGTCGGCGCGTTCTTGATCGTGAAATGAGCCGGGCCGATCCCTGAGCGCAGCTCCTCCCAGCTCAGCGGCATCGAGACGCCCGCGCCCGGCCTCGCGCGCGTAGAATAGGCGGCGACGGCCGTCGCGCCGCGCTGATTGCGCAGATAGTCGATCAGGATCTTGCCGTGCCGCTCGGATTTGGTGATCGTCGCGACATAAAGGTCGGGGTTGTCGGCGGCCATCGAGTCGGCGATCGCCTTGCTGAACGCCTTCACTTCCGGCCATTGCGCTTTCGGCTTCAGCGGCGCGACGACATGAAAGCCCTTGCCGCCGGAGGTTTTCACGAAGGCGGCGAGCCCCGCCTCCTCCAGCCGGCGCCGCACCTCGTCCGCGGCGTTGATCATCGCCTGTGAGGAAACGCCCTCGCCGGGGTCAAGGTCCATGATCAGCGTGTCGGGCCGCTCCCAATCGGTTGCCGTCGAGCCCCAGGGATGGATCTCCAGCGCCGCCGACTGCACCAGCCAAAGCAGGCCGTCGAGATCGTTGACGCCGAGCATCGGCGGCTCCCTGGCCGCCTTGGGATCCTTCAGGAGCGCGACGCCAGGGTTCATGCCGCGCCAGGGGTGCTTCTGGAAGAATTGCTCGCCCAAAACCCCGTCGGGCGCGCGCACCAGCGCGAGTGGTCGTCCGACCACATAGGGCGCCATGTGGCTCCAGACCTCGGTATAGTAGTCGGCGAGGCCCTGTTTGGTGACGCCGTCATCCGGCCAGTAGAGCCGGTCGGGATGGGTGAGTTTGACCGTCGGGCGCGGCGGCTCGGTCGAGGGTTGAGGGGAGGATTCGCGCTTCACGTCTTTCGCCGGTTTGTCGTCGCGCAGGCCCTGGAAGGAAGCATGGCGCAGATGCCCGTCGGCCGTCCAGCCGCGAAATTCGATCTCTGCGACGAGTTCGGGCCGCACGAAACGCGCCTGTCGCGCATCCTCCGCGCTGAGCGGCGCCTTGAACGGGCTTTTGGGCGCCAGCATTTTCTCGAGCCGTGTGTAGAGTTCTTTCGCAACCGTCTGCGAAAAACCCGTTCCGACCCTCCCGACGGGAATGAGCGCGCCTTTGTCATAAACGCCGAGGACCAGCGAACCGATCGCGTTCCGCATCGCGGTCGAGGGCGCGAAACCGGCGACCACGAACTCCTGGCGCGCCGAGCATTTGGCCTTGACCCAGCTCTTGCCGCGGCCAGGCCGGTAGGGCGCGTCACGCAATTTCGAGACGACGCCTTCGAGCCCGAGCCCGCAGGCGTGGCGCAGAACGAGATCGCCCGCGCCGTAGAATTCGCCGCTGTAGCGAAGCACCCCTTCGGCCGAGGGCAGGAGGGAGCGTAGCGCCTCCTTGCGAGCCGTCAGCGAGAGCGGACGCAGATCCGCGCCGTCCAAATGAAGCAGGTCGAACAGATAGAACACGAAGCGGTCGCCGCGGCGCGCCGAAAGATCGGCCTGCAGCGCGGAAAAGTCCGACGATCCGGAGCTCGTTTCGACAACCAGCTCGCCGTCGAGCAACGCCTCGCGCACGGGCAACGCCTTTAGCGCGGCGACCAAGCCGTCGCCGAATTTGCTCGTCCAGTCGAGACCGCTGCGCGTCATCAGTTTTACGCGCCCATCTGAGATGCGCGCCTGCAGGCGGTAGCCGTCGAACTTGATCTCGTGCAGCCATTTGTCGCCGCTCGGCGGCGTCGCGACCAGCGTCGCCAGCATCGGCTCGATGAAATCCGGCAGCCGCTCCTTCTTTGCGCCCTTGAGACCTGCCCCGCCGCCCTTGCGCGCAGCGCCGCGGCCCGGGATCGGTCCTGTCTTCGAGGACCAGCTCGGCGCCTCGTCGGCGATATCGGAGATGTCGCGCCCGGTCTTGGCCGAGGCGGGCTTTTCCGCGAGGATGTCAGGCCCGGCGTCGTCGCGCGCGAATTCGTCGGCGCCCTTGATGAGCAGCCAGTTCTCGCGCTTGTCGCGCGGCTTGGCGTGCATGCGGGCAAGGTGCCAGCGTCCGGCGAGCTTCTCGCCCTTCAGCTCGAAGTCGAGATGCCCCTTGGCGAAGCCGGCGCGCGCGTCGCCGATCGGGCGCCATGTACCCTTGTCCCAAACGATCACCGAGCCGCCGCCATATTCCCCCTTGGGGATCGTGCCCTCGAAGTCGCCGTATTCGAGCGGATGATCCTCGACATGCACGGCGAGCCGCTTCTCGCCGGGCACGAGGCTCGGACCTTTCGGCACCGCCCAGCTCTTCAGCACGCCATCGAGCTCGAGGCGGAAATCGTAATGCAAGCTGCGCGCGTCGTGTTTCTGCACGACGAAACTGTGGCCGCCCTTGCGCAGCGGGCCGCCTTTGGGCTCCGGCGTCGCCTCGAAATCCCGCTTCTTTCGGTAGGTCTGGATGCTCACGGGGGCTCTAGCTCGCCTTTCGCCGCGGCTTGGCGCGCGCGGCGGATGGCGCCGGCGCTCGCGAGCGCGAGGGTTTTGCGCCGACATTGGCGCTTTGTCGCAAGGCCGTGAGCAGATCGGAGCGCGCGGTCTCCTTGATCTTCTTCGGCTTGGGCAGCGGCTTGCCCTCGAGCTTCGCCTTGACCAGCTCGCTCAGCGCCGCCTCATAACGATCCTCGAATTTGGCGATGTCGAACTTGCCCGACTTCGTCTTGATGATGTGCTCGGCGAGTTCCAGCATCTCGCCCTTGATCTTCAGATCGGGGATGTCCTGAGAACGTCTCCTCAGCGGAGCGCGCCTCATAGTCGAAATTGAGCGTCGTCGCGATGAGACCCTTGCCGTCGGCGCGGATCATCAGCGTGCGGACGCGGCGAAACAGCACGGCGTTGGCGATCGCGACCACTTTCGCTTTGCGCATCGCCTCGCGGATCAGAACGTAACTCTCCTCAGCCGTCTTGTCGGCCGGCGCGAGGAAATAGGGCTTGTCGAAATAGATGTCGTCGACTTCGGAACAGGCAATGAACGCCGACGTCGTCAGCGTCTTGTCGCTTTCGGGAACGGCGGCGGCGACTTCCTCCGGCTCGAGCGTCACATAGTCGCCCCCGCCGACCTCGTAGCCCTTGACCAGGTCCTCGTTGTCGACCGGATGGCCCGTCTCGCTGTCGACGAAGATGCGCCGCACCCGATGGCCGGTGGCGCGATTGACGGTGTGGAGCGCGATGCGCTCGGATGCGGAGGCGGCGGTGTAGAGCGCCACGGGAACCGCGACCTCGGCGATCTTCAATACGCCTTTCCAGTTCGCGCGCGCAGCCACGGGGCAACCCTCACCTACGGCCGGCTTGAGGCCGATGACGAGTCGCAACGCCCGATCCGCGATTTATGTTCCCGCGCGGCTCTATTGCGTGGCGATCGCGCATTCCGGATCAAGCAGGTCGGTCAGCCGTCCGCCCTCCGCGCCCTCGGCGCGATCCGCAAGCAGGATCAGCGTCGGCTTGCCGTCGCCCCGCGCTTCTGCAAGCGCGATCGACCACGAACCCATGTCGTCTTTCGCGCCGGGCATCTCGTCGGCGAGCCGGCGGAACGGCGATTGCGCCTTCAGCGACGTCTCGTCGATCCGCCGCGCCCAATACGGGCGCCCCTTGATCGGCGCAGACAGCCGCCGCCAGCTTTCGTCGAGCGACGCCGCCTGATCGAACAGGATTTTCGCGGCCCCCTTGTCGAGGCAGTCGGCGACGAGCGCCAGTTGATCCTGGTCGCGCGCCAGCCTCGAGTCGACGGCGATGGCGATCGGAATGTCCGCGGCATGGGCGCCGAGCCTCGAATTGAGCGCGCCGTGGACTCCGAAGTCGAGGGCGAAATAGTTCGGCTCGCCCGGCTGCAGGAGCGCGGGGTCCTCGATCCCTTTGACGGGATGCGTCGGTATCGCCAGCATCCGCGCCGGCCCGACCGGCGCCTTCAGATAGGCGACGCCGCGATCCCAGCCCGCTGACACGTCGACGCTGTCGCAGGGTATCGGCGCTTCGGACTTGGTGAGATGGCGCAGGCACTTGAACCTGACGATGTCCCAGACCGGAAAGGCTTGTGCGAAAGACGGCGACGGCGCGACCCAGGTCATTGCCGAGATAATCGCAGGCGCCAGAATCTGAACCGCAAAATGACGCTCCCGCATTCCCTTGTCTCCCGTCTGCTGGTCGAGTCCGAGGGCGTCCTATAGAAAGCCGGTTTGACAGTTTTGTTTCAGCTCGGCGGCGTTCACGGCCGCAGGTTTCTTTTTCAACAGGGGCCGGCAGCGTGGAGGGGCGCAATGCATTGGCGCACGGCCGTCGCGCGATGTTCGATTTTAATGACGCCCGCGTCGCGAGGATCGGTTCGGGGTCGCTGTCACAAAGTGACGCTTCTGTCGCCTGCTCGAAACATGATTGTCGTATTCACGGCAAAACATGAATGGATTCAGCGCTTCGGCGCGCGTTCATCCGCCTGTTAACCATTCGTCGCGCAACCGAGAAATTCGGCCCTTAGTGTCCGAGCGGGGACCGCCAGGTTCCCTACGTTCTGATTTCGGCAAGGGGTAGAGACTATGCAACCAGTTGATATGAGGGGCGTGAGTTTGCGCCGTCGGCTGTTGGCATGCGCCGCGGCCACGGCCATGATCGCCAATGCAGCCTCGCCGGCTTTCGCGAGCGGCAACGACAACAATACGGCTTCGCCGATCAAGCACGTCATCGTCATCATTGGCGAGAACCGCAGCTTCGATCACCTTTTCGCCACTTACAAGCCCGTCTCGACGGACACCGTGCTGAACCTGTTCTCCGAAGGCATCGTGAACGCCGACGGCACGCCCGGCGCCAACTATGGCAAGCACCTTCAGTACAGCGCTTCAGACTATGACGTTTATCAGATCACGCCTGCCAAGAAGCCCTACACCACGCTTCCCCCGCCCTGGTTGGCGGCACGGCGACGCCCTATGTCTGCGAGTTCCTGAGTTCGTCGAACACGGGCACAAGCTGCCTGCCCCAGGGCTACACGCCCGGCACTCCGCTGCCGCCGGCGCTCGCTGCGCAGCTCTCGGCGGTCGAAAACGGCCTCGAGCCCGACGATCAATATATGCTGCTGACGGGCGGCACGGGCCAGACCAACAAGACGCCCGACCAGCGCGTCCACTACGACGGCCAGACGGCGACGACCCTTCCGCCGGGCCCCTATCAGCTCACCAACACGGTCAGTTCCCAGTTCCCCTATCCCTACGACTCCTATGCGGCGAGCCCGGTGCATCGCTTCATGCAGATGCAGCAGCAGCTCAACTGCGACGCCGGCAAGGCCAAGACGCGGCGTTTCGTTTGGCTGGCTCGAACGACCTCTACGCCTGGGTCGAAGTGACCGTCGGCGCGGGCTCGAACGGCAAGGCGCAGCCGGCCGGCTTCACGGACGAGACGACGGGCGAAGGCTCGACCGCGCTCGGCTTCTATAACGTTCAGCAGGGCGACGTTCCCTACTTCAAGTCGCTCGCCGATGCCTATTCGATGAGCGACAACTTTCACCAGTCGGTGAAGGGCGGCACGGGCGCCAATCACATCATGCTCGGCACGGGCGACGCGATCTTCTTCACAAACAAGACCGGCGCTGGCGCGGTTCCGCCGAACAACCCGCTCAACCCGCAGGCGCCAGGCACGCCGGTAATGGGCAAAACTGCGCTCAGCGAAATCGAAAATCCGAACCCGCAGCCAGGCACAAACAACTACTACACCGAGGACGGCTATGGCGGCGGCAGCGGCTTCGCCGACGGCGACTTCACCCAACGCCAACTACGGCGGCGGCTCCTACGTCAACTGCTCCGACGAAGGTCAGCCCGGCGTCGGACCCGAACTCGAATATCTGAGCGGTCTGCCGAGCCCGGTCAAGCCGAACTGCGCGCCCGGAAACTACTATCTGGTCAACAATTACAATCCCGGCTACTTCGGCAACGGCAAGGACGCCTACACCGACTCGAACCCGAACAACTACGTTTACACCGTGCCGCCGTCATCCGTCCCGACCATCGGCGACCTGCTGCTCGCCAACAATATCTCCTGGTCCTACTTCGGCGACCAGTTCGACGAATATCTGAAGACCCTATGACCTGAGTCCGACCGACGAATACTGCAATATCTGCAACTGGGCGCAATACGACACCGCGATCATGAGCAATGACGAGGTTCGCAAGTCCCATCTGAGAGATACGATCGGAGCTCTATATCGCGATCGCCAACGGCACGCTGCCGGCGGTCTCCTATGTGAAGCCGAGCGGCATCGTCGACGGTCACCCGGCCTCTTCGAAGCTGAGCCTGTTCGAGGCGTTCTCGAAGAAAATCGTCGACGCGGTGGCAGGCCAATCCGAAGCTCGCGGCCGACACCGCGATCATGATCACGTTCGACGAAGGCGGCGGCTACTGGGACTCTGGCTATGTGCAGCCGCTCGACTTCTTCGGCGACGGCACGCGCATCCCGATGATCGTGGTCTCGCCTTACAGCAAGGGCGGCCACATCTCGCACAGCTACACGGACCACGTCTCGATCTCGAAGTTCATCGAGCGCAACTGGGGCATCGGCACGATCTCGCCGCGTAGCCGCGACAACCTGCACAACCCCGTCACTGCCGCCAATCCCTACATTCCGGTCAACGCTCCGGCGCTGGGCGATATGTGGGACATGTTCAACTTCAACTGAGGCTCGCGCTCTCCCGGTTAGCGCTTCGTCGGCCCGCTTCATGCGGGCCGACGTTTGCATTGTGGACGGGGAGCCGATCCGTCGTCGATCATATGAGAACTTCAGATGAACTCGTGTCCTGCGGCGTGTCGCCGCTTTGGCTGCTTTGGCCGCCGCTTTGGCCGCGCAGGCCCGCGCCGACGAACTGCCGACCTATACGCTGCTCCTCAAGGATCACAAGTTCACGCCGTCGGAGATTCACGTCACGAGCGGCAAGCCGTTCGTCGTGGTGGTGACCAACGCCAACGGCGAGGCCGACGAATTCGAAATGCTGTTGCCGGCGGTCGAAAAGGGTCTCGCGCCCGGCGAGCAGAAGCAGGTGCGCATCCGCCCTCTCGCGCCCGGCCGCTTTCCCTTCTTCGGCGAGACCGATCCCAATTCCGAAAGGGGTGTCTTTGTTTCGGAGTAGCGGGCGCCTGTTTGGCGGGGGTTCGTAGGGAACCACTCCACCATCAGCTACCCTCACCCCTGCGCAAGCCGCGCGGCGGCGGGATCGTCGAGTTCGCTCGCCAGCACAGCAAACGCCGCCTTCGCCTCGGTCGCTTCCCGCTCGGCGAAAGCCGCGAGATAGCGCGCGCGCCATTCGAGCGTCGCCGCGTCCGGCCACGGCGAGGCGGCCTGCGCAGGGCCCAAAAATCCGCGCAAGCTCGAGTTCGCCGACCGGACGCAGCCGCTCGGGCGCGATGCGCGTCGTCGCGCCTGGGCCGACGCAGATCGCCGAGCCTGTCACCTTGTTGGCCTGCTCGAGCCGCGCGGCGGCGTTCACGGTGTCGCCGTGCGCGGTATAGTCGAGCTTCGCCCCGCCGCCGACGTCGCCGACCAGCGCCGGCCCGCTTTCGAGACCGACGCGGGTGCGGCCGAAGCCCAGCGCCGCGGGGCCGGGCTCGCGCGCGGTAGCCTTCGGTCCAGCGCACGATTTCGATCGCGCAGTCGAGCGCCTTCGTCGCGTGGTCGGCGAGATCGAACGGCATGTTGAAGAACACATGCGCGGCGTCGCCGACGAATTTGTCGATCATGCCGCCATGCGCCAGGCCGATGCGCGTGATGCCCTCGAAATAGCCGTCGAGCGCGGCGACCAGCGCCTCCGGCTCGGCGCGGCCGACCATGCCGGTGAAACCTCTCGATGTCGGTGAACAGAGCTGTGATCTCGCGCCGCTCGCCGCTGAGCTTCGGTTGATCGCTCGTTGGCGATGATGCGCTCGATCACCGGCGGCGCCAGATGGCGCTCGAAACGCGCGCGCAACGCCCGCGCGCGCCGCCGCGCCGCGGCGCCCATGACCGCCGCCGCCGCGGCGAAGCCGGCGAGCGCGGGCGCGGACAATCTCCAACGGATCGATCAGCCGTCGCGGCGCCGGGCGGCCGCAGAGCGCAGCGGGGAACGGCGCCGCGAGCGCGATCGCGGCGGCGGCGTAGGCGAGCGGCGCGGGCGCGAAGATCGCTAGCGCGATGAGCGCCGCGCCGAGCGCCGACGCCGAGGCTCCAGGCGATGCGAGGGTCGCGTCTCCGCCGGCGCGAAGCCGGCGAGAATCTGCGCGCGCCGCGCGCGCCTGGATCGCCACCGAGGCGGTCAGCGGATCGTCGCCGGTCGCGCGCAGGCCGCCGGCCTCCGGGGCCGAGGCGCCGATGAACACGATGGCGTCTTTCAGGTTCAGGCGGCCGCCGGGCGCCAGCGCCGCCGCCGCGGAAATGGTTTCGACGCCTTCGCGCTGCCGGCGCGAGCCGCAGCATCCCGTCGGGCGGGCAGATCGACGGCGAGCTTGCCCGTCGTCACGCGCGCGCGGACGCGCTCCACGAGCATATAAGCGGGGCGCCGCGCGCCAGCCGCAGCGTCTCCAGCGCGAGGCCCGGCTTCAACACGCCGCCGACCGCCGCGAACAAGGGCGCGCGGCGGACGACGCCGTCGGCGTCGCCGGGCAAGAAGCGAGAGCCCGAGCGCGGCGGCCTTGCGCCAGCGAGGCCAGCGGATAGACGCCGCCGGCGCCGCTCCAGACGCCGCTGAGGTCGATCGGTCCGCGCGCGAGCATGGGCGCCGTCGGCGCGTCGCCGCCGCCCTCCGGGTCCAGCGCGAAGCCCAACGCGACGCCGCCGGGCGCCAGCGCTTCGGCAAGTCGCGCGTCGTCGTCGGCCAGCTCTTCGCCGAGCGCGCGGCGCGCGCGCGTCGCCGCTGGCGTCGGCGAGCTTGCGCGCCAGCGCCGCGGGCGATTGCGAATCCGGCGTCGCGAACAGGATATCGACGCCGATCGCCGCCGCGCCCGCCGCGCGCGCGCGGCTTCGATCAGCCGCGCGATCCGCTCTCGCCGCCAGGGCCACGGCGCCTTCGCGCGCGAGCGAGCGCCGGTCGATGTCGAGGACGACGACGCGCGCTTCGTCGAGCGGTCGGCGCGACGACGGCGAGCAGCCGGTCATAGACGCGGGCCCGCAGCAGTTCGACGGTCTCCGGTCGGATCGAAGGCGACGTCTGCGACGACCGCGGCGACGCCCGCGCGCGCCGCGCGAGCGCCGCGTTGCGTCTAGGTCTCGAGCGCATGTCCGGCTTCGGCGAACCGCTCCAGCAGGCCGCGGTCGCAGAACAGCCGATCGCTGGTGCGCCGCAGCGCGCCCGCCTGCTCGAGCCGGCCGAGCGCGACATTGACCTTCGAGCGCGTCGCGCCCAGCAGTTGCGCGATCTCGGTCTGCGAAAGATCGAGCGCGACCGCCGTGCGTCGGCCGGGCGTCGGCTCGGCGCCGCTGCAGCGCGACCAGGAGCAGACGCGCCAAGCCGCTGCTCGATCGGATAGAGCGCGATCGTCTCGAGCTGGCTCGTCGTGTCGCGCAGCCGGCCGCACAGCATCTTCAGCGCGTTGCGGCGAGATTTGCGGATGCCGGTCGAGCGCCGCGAAAAACGCTGCCGACGGCGAGCGCCGAAACGCGGCTCGGCGCGATCGCGGTCATGTCGGTTGTGCGCGGGCCGCCGTCGAACGCGGCGATCTCGCCGGCCATCTCGCCGGCGCCGACGATGCGCATGCTGAGCTCGCGGCCTTCGGCCGTCACCACGGAGACCCGCAAACGGCCCTCGATCACCACGAACAAACGGTCGCCGGGATCGCCGCGGCCGCACAACAGCTCGCCGGCCGCAAGCGGCCGCTCGCGCATCGCCGCGGCCAGAGGCTTCAGCGCGTCGGGCGAGACGCCTGCGAACAAGCGGCAGCGCCGCGAGCCGCGCGAGCGCCTCGGGCCGGGTTTCACTCGACGCTCGCGAGCGCCGCCTCGACGCGCGCCGCGCCCCAGATCTTCGGCGGCGTCGGCTTCGCGCCGGGCGCTGCGATGTCGGAGCCTTCGCCGTCGCTGAGCGTCACGGTGCGGCCGCCGCTGCGACAGCGTGACCGTGCCGTGCGCGACGAAAACGCCGATCACGCCGTTGCTCGGTCCGGCGAACACGCGCGTGCCGCGCACGAGGATGAGCCCGAACGCGCCCTTCAGCCGCGTCGGCCCTTCGGAAGGCGACTTGTCGAGCAGGATCGCGCCGCCGCCGACGCTCAGCGTCCCGCCCGCGTCGACCAGATATTTGTCGATGACGCAGACGCCGCGTTTTCGCCGAGCCGGATGATCGTGTCGTGTCCGAGCGCGAGCCGGGCGCGGGACACCGCCGCCGTCGTGACGTCGTCGCCGATGAAGATGTCGTCACGCGCGGCGAGATCGCGCTTGCCTTCGGCGCCGTTTGCGGTGGCCGAGCCGCTCACTTCTTCAACGAGGCCCGCGCCGGCGGGCGCCGCCGCGGCCGTCGCCTGAAATCCCAGGAAACAGAGCAGGACCGCCGCCGCGCGCGATCGCCACGTTGCGGGGCGAGCGCGAAACAACCAAACGCCTTGCGATGAGATGGCGTCATGGCCCGCCCTCATCCGGCGCTTCGCGCCACCTTCTCCAGCAAGCGGGAGAAGGGCTTCACGGCGCGTCGCCGCCCCCTCTCCCGCTTGCGGGAGAGGGTTGGGGTGAGGGCGGTCCCACGTGATCGCAAGCTCTAACGGCAGCCATGCAAGCCGCGGCGCGAGGCTCTCCATCCGGCGGCGTCCTCCGGGCTGGCCCGCGGGGCAATCCTCCCGGGGCTCTCGGGGAAAGCTGCCTTATAGCTCGCTTTCGAGTCAGAGCTTGGGGCGCGAAGGCTCATTCCATTTCGACCTCGTGGTCGAGCCCGGTCAGCAGTTGCACCATCGGATGCGCGGTCGGCGGAAATTTCGTCATGCCGGGGATCAGATAACGCCGTAGCGCGCCGACGATATCGGGCCGGCCGCGCGCGAAGGCCGTCAGCGTTTTGATGCGGGCGACAACCTTGGTGTGCACCTCGTGGCGCTGACGGCCATAGGCCTCGATCTGGCTTACGTCGCCGCCGAGCGCCCGCAGCGCGCATTCGGCGAACACATAGGCGTCCTCGATGCCGAGGTTCATGCCGCGCGCGGCGACCGGAGAATGGATATGCGCGGCGTCGCCCGCCAGCGCGACGCGGCCGATCGCTTCCCTCGCCGCGACCCGATGGCTGATGCGGAACGTCGATTGCCACATCGCTTCGCCGTATACGGAGCCGATCGGCAAATGGTCGAGCGGGCGGGCCACGTCGGCGAAAACGCGCCAGAAGCCCGGCGTAAGCCCCAGCATGAAGACGAGACCGCCCTTGATGAACGATACATGCGCGGCGTCCATTTCGAGGGGATCGTTGAGTTCGAGGTCGAACAGCGGCCACGCTTCGGGAAAGGCGGAGCCCTCGAAATTTACGCCGAGCGCCTCGCGCACGCGGCTATGTGCGCCATCGGCGCCGAGGAGGAATGAGGCGCGCGTGGTTTCGCGCTTCCCGTCCGCATGCTTCAGCGTCGCGGTGACGCCCTCGCCGTCCTGCTTGAGGGACTCAAACGCGACGCCGCGCTCCGGCTGGATGCCGTGTTCGGCGAGCGCCGCGGCGAGCAGCGCCTCGGTCTCGGCCTGCAGCAGCGCGGTCATCTTATAGTGCGGGTGGGCTTCGCTGAGGTCCAGTTCCGCGATCAGATCCCAATCGACGTAGAATCGTGTGCGGCGGATCGAACGTCCCTGCGAGATGATGGAGTCGGCGACGCCGCTCGAACTCCAGCAGTTCGAGGGTGCGCGGATTGACGACCAGCGCGCGCGATTGCTTTTCGGGCGCCGGCGCGCTGTCGATGATGCGCGCGGCGACCCCTCGCGAGGCCAGAAACAGCGCTGCCGCGAGGCCGGTCGGTCCGGCGCCGACGATGAGCGGTTTGTTTTCCATCGAGAACTCCCGGGCGCCCGGCGCGGCGCGCGCGCTCCGCGTCGCCAAAGCCCGTCAAATAGAGCGCATAGCGATATAATCGCTGGCAACCCGCTCCTGTTCCGCTCAGCGCCAGGCAGGGAGCCGCTTTCACTCGCTCGCCGCGCCGACGAAGCACGCTACGGCTTTCTCCGGCCGCCTTTCCTCCCGCTAAAGCCCTTTGCAACAAGAGGAAACCGCCCTCACCCCAACTCTCTCCCGCGAGCGGGAGAGGGGGCCGCAAGGCGCCCTGAATCCCTTCTCGCGTTTACGGGAGAAGGTGGCCGAAGGCCGGATGAGGGGGGCCCGCAATTCCACCCGATAGTCATTTGCTCTATGGTGACAACCATGCTCTCGTCGTCCAGGAACCCTCATGTCCTCATCATCGGCGCATCGCGTGGCCTCGGCCTCGCGCTCGCGGACGAATATTTGAAGCGCGGCGCGCAAGTCGTCGCGACGGTGCGCGCCGAGGCCGGCACGGCGCTGCACGCGCTCGCCGGACCCGCCGAGGGCCGGCTCGAGATCGAGACCGTCGACATCACGGACGTGGACGGCGTCGCGGCGCTGCATCGACGGCTCGTCTCGCGGCGTTTCGATCGCCTGATCGTCAACGCCGGCGTCACCAACGACGATCGCGAGACGGTCGCCGACGTCTCGACCGAGGAATTCTGCCGCGTGATGGTGACCAACGCGCTGAGCCCGATGCGCATCCTGGAGTCGTTTCAGGATTTGACGCCGCCTTCGGGCGTGCTGGCCGTCATGTCCTCGGGACAGGGCAGCGTCGCCAACAACGAGAGCGGCGGTCACGAGGTCTATCGCGCCAGCAAGGCCGCGCTCAACACCCTTATGCGCAGCTTTGCTGCGCGGCATCGCGAAGATAAGCGCACGCTGCTCTTGCTCGCGCCGGGCTGGGTGCGCACCGAACTCGGCGGCCCCGATGCGCGGCTCAGCATCGAGGAAAGCATCCCGAAGCTCGTCGCCGTCGTCGAGGCGCAGCAGGGAAGGCCGGGATTGCAGTATCTCGATTATCTGGGCCGCGCGGTCGCCTGGTGAAGGCGCTCGCTCAGGCCGCGAGCACGCCCGATTTCTTCGCCGCGTAGGTGGCGAGATAATCCATCAGCGGCGGGTTCAGGCAATCGTAGGGCTCGATGCCGACTTGCTTGATCTTCGCCCGAATGCCGTCCATTTCGGACGGGTTGACGCCGCCCTCGATCGCGGAGGAAACAAACGCGGCGAAGCCGGGCGCGGGCCAGTCCTTCGAGCCGAACAGCTCGGGATGAAGGAAGGTCAGGCCCTTGAACGCGTGCTCGCGCTCGACGGGTCCGTGCATATGCGCGCCGCAGCCCGTGCAGGCAAAACGCTGGATCAGCGCGCTCGCGTCGACCACCTTGAGCTTGTCGCCGTTCTCGGTGACCGCAACCGTGTTGGTCGGCGCGACCGCGACCACGGAAAACGCCGCGCCTTCCGGCTTCCAGCATTTGGTGCAGCCGCAGGCGTGGTTATGCGCGATGCCGCCGCTCACTTTGACCTTCACCGGGCGGTCCGCGCATTTGCAGGTGAGCGTGCCGCCGGCAAAACTGTCGCTGCCTTTGTGAAGTCCGTTGTCGATGGCGGGATGCAGGGATCTCATGGGTCTTCCTCCTTGAAGTTTGTCTCGCCGCCTCGCATGTCGAACGGCGCTCTTGAAACGAACTCAAAAACATATTTCGCGAGGGCTCCGCATTTCGGAGATCGCGGGCCGATAATGGCCGAAGCGCTAAAAACTGTCGAGGCCAGCGACGTTGGCGCCACGGCGTTCCACGTCCACGGCGATCACAGCAGCGCGTCGAGGCCATTGTGCTTGACGACATTCAGGAGCTTCAGCGCGGCGCCGGTTGGCTGACGCACGCCTCGCTCCCACTGGCTTACCGTGTTCACAGCTACGTTCATGAAAGCGGCGAGGACGGCCTGGCTGATGCCGGCGCCCTCGCGCACGGCGACGATCTCGGCCGACGACATCGCCTCGACCTTCGGCACGGCGTCCTTGCCGAGCATCCGCAGCGTCGTCTTTTCCAGTTCTTCTCCGCTCACCGCGCCGACCTTGCGAAGGCCCCGCATCGCGCCGACGATCTCCCGGCGCATACGCGTCGCGGCGGTCGTGGCTTTCCTCGTCCTGGCGTTGGCGGTCGTCGTCATCGGGAAGCTCCATCAGTTCGTTTTCCGCGATCAGCGTCGCGATTTGCCGGGCGGTAAGGCCGAGATATCCGCGCGCCAGCCGGCGAAACTCTTCCAGCTCGTCGGCTTCAATGTTGCTGCGCTCGTTCTTGGCGAAGCCATACAGAAACACCGCGCGGTCGCCGCGCCGAACGGCGATCACCGTCCGGTAGCCGCCGCTCTTGCCCTGCCCGGCGCGACAACATGCGTCGCTGATCCGTTCCTTGCGCTGAAAACGCGCAAATCCACTCAGCTTATATATCCGCGTCAAACGGGCCCGCCACGGCTATCTATAACTCAATGAGTGGTAGAAGGTCAAGGAAAGCGCCAGGCGGGAGGAGGCGTCGACTCCGTTTGACTTACGTGCGCCGGCGATTGAACGTCAGAATCGATCGAGGGGGATGCGCGCAATGGCGCCGGAAACGGAATTTGACACGGTCGCCGCGGCCGTCGCCCGCCACGCCGCGGCGCGCCCCGAGGCGCTGGCCGTCGCGGACGAGGCGCATGAACTGAACTGGCGCGAGTTCGACGCTCTCGTCGACTGCGTCGCGGCCGCGTTGCAGCGCGACGGGGTCAAGCCGCGCGATGCGATCGCGACCTGCGCCCTCTCTTCAGTCGAATATCTCGCGACCTTCCTCGGCGCCTTGCGCGCAGGCGTCACGGTCGCTCCGCTCGCGCCCGGCTCGACGCCGGCGGCGCTCGCCGCGATGATCGCCGATTGCGGCGCGAAAATCCTGTTCCTCGACGCCTCGACCACAGACTTTTTCGCGGAGATCGCTGCGCATAAGATCGCGCTCGACGACGCCAATTTCGCAAGCTGGCTCGCGCCCGAGGGCGCACGGCCCGCGCCGGTGGACATCGATCCCGCCTGGACCTTCAACACGATCTATTCCTCCGGCACGACGGGAACGCCGAAGGGGATCGACCAGAGCCACGCGATGCGCTGGCGCCATGTGCAGCGCGCGCGACTGTTTGGGTATGACGAGAGCGCGGTGACGCTGATCTCGACGCCGCTCTATTCCAATACGACGCTGGTCAGCGTGCTGCCCGCGCTCTATGGCGGCGGCGCCGTCTTCATGATGAAGAAATTCGACCCGCTGCGCTTTCTCGAGATCGCCGCGGCGCGGCGCGCGACGCACGCCATGCTCGTGCCCGTTCAATACCGGCGCCTGCTCGGCGTTCCCGAGTTCGACCGCTTCGACCTCTCTTCGTTCCGGATGAAATTCTGCACCAGCGCGCCGTTCCCGGCCGCGCTGAAGCGCGAGGTCCTCGACCGCTGGCCCGGCGGGCTGATCGAATATTACGGCATGACCGAGGGCGGCGGCACCTGCATGCTGTTCGCCCATCTGTTCCCGGACAAGCTGCACACGGTCGGGCGCCCGGCCGAGGGCCACGACATCCGGCTCATCGACGAGGACGGGCGCGAGGCCGCGCCAGGCGAGATCGGCGAAATCGTCGGACGCTCGGAAGCGATGATGACCGGCTATCACAATCTCGATGGCAAGACGCGCGAGGCCGAATGGCGCGACGCCGAGGGCCGGCGCTTCATCCGCACCGGCGACGTCGCGCGTTTCGACGGAGACGGGTTCCTGACGCTGATGGACCGCAAGAAGGACATGATCATCTCCGGCGGCTTCAACATCTATCCGAGTGATCTCGAAGCGGTGCTGATGCAACACCCAAACGTTCAGGAAGCGAGCGTGATCGGCGCGCCCTCAGAAACCTGGGGCGAAACCCCGATCGCCTTCGTTGCCGCAGCGCCGGGCGGCGCGCTCGACGCCGAGGAAGTCAAGGCCTTCGTCAACGCCCGCCTCGGCAAGACCCAGCGGCTCGCGGAAGTGCGCGTCGTCGACCACCTGCCGCGCAGCCAGATCGGCAAGGTGCTGAAGCGGGAGTTGAGGGATTTGTTGGACGGGAAACGCTGATAGTCTCGGAACCTCTCCTTCGCGCGAAAGCGGCGCTCGTGGTATGGAGGGCGCTATGACTGACAAACAAAAGCGAGCGCTCGAGGCCTATTCGCGCGGCGAGATGTCAGCAATAGAGCTGCGCCGTCGCCTCGGCGGCGCGACCTATGGCGAAGTTCTGGCGTTGCTCAGCGAGCAGGGCCTGCCGTTGCCTCGCGCGCCTGTCGCCGGCCGCGAGGAGCAACTAGCTCGCGCCCGCTCCTGGATGTTCCCGAAGCATGTCCCGTGATCTCAAATTGTTCGTGGTCGATACGGGGCCGCTGATTACTTTGGCTGTCGCGCAGTCACTCGATTACCTGCTTTTTGTCCGCGTCGACGTTGTCATTCCCGACGCGGCGCTGCACGGGGCGACGCGCGACGCCAACCGCCTCGGCGCGCAGGATATTATCGACTGGGTGAAGGCGAATCGCGCTCACATCGAGATTGCCGCCACCAAGGCTTACGAGGTTTTTGATGCGGCCCGCGCAACGGCGCCCAATCTTCGCGAGCCGGATCTGGGCGAACGCGCCGCTGTGGAGGTCATCGAAGAACCCGACCGCCTGGAAGGCGACGAGCGCGGCCTACTGCTATGTGAGGAATCGGCCGTCCTCAAGCGGGTAGTGGTCCGTGACCGCGAACGCGTCGTCGAACTCAGCACACTCGATTTTCTCCGAATTCTTGAAGGCGAGCAGCTCATTCAATCGGCAGAGCAGGTTTTCGAACTTGCCGCGAAAGCAGGCCGTTTTCCTTCTCGCACGGAGAAAATGAGCGGTCACGACGATGCGACCCACGCGGCCATCTAGGGGCTCGTGAAACGAACGATAGTTCACCTCCCCGACGCGCCCCCCGAAAGCGCGCGCACCTGTTCAAAGGCGCGATCGAGGTGGGCGGTGAGGCCGTCTGACGCTTCAGTCATCCAGGAATTCATCGCGTACTGGAAGGCCGCCATGGCCATATGCGCCGCCAGCGCCGCCGTGGAGCCCTCGACGCCGCGCTGTCGCAGCGCCTCGGTAAGGCGCCCGACCAAAGCGGCGGCCTTGGCGAGTTCGCGCTCCCGCAGCGCGGGCGCCGCGGCGATCACTTTGTGTCGCGTTTCGCTGTAAGGCCGGTAGGCTTCGAGCGACGGAGCGACGGCTCGCAATGCCCAAAGCAGCGCTTCCAGCGGAGGCAGCGCGGGCGGCGCGGAGCCCACGGCCCCGGTCAGCGCTTCGACGAATTCGGCCTCGCCCGCGAACAGAACCTCTTTCTTGTCCGGGAAATGCCGAAAAAAGGTTCGCTCGGTCACGCCGGCGCGCGCGGCGATTTCGGCGGCCGTCACAGAATCGTAGCCGCGCGCCCCGAACAGTTCTAGCGCCGCCTTCTGCAGTCGCGCCCGCGCGTCTTCGCCGCTTCTCGGCACTTTCCGCCAGAACTCCCTTGTCAGTGACTGACGCTACGTGATAGCGTCAGTCACTGACGTTAAACCAATCGGAGCCAGAAGGATATGCGCGTCTTCGTCACCGGCGCCACCGGTTTCATCGGGTTCAAGGTCGTAAAGGAACTGATCGCGGCCGGCCACAGGGTCACGGGGCTGGCGCGCTCCGACGCTTCGGCCAAAAAGTTAAAAGAGGTCGGAGCAGAAGTGAGGATCGGCGTGGTTGAAAACCTCGCCCTGCTCCGCGAGGCCGCTGCGGCCGCGGAAGGCGCGATCCACACCGCCTTCTACCATCAGGTCTCGCACATGTCGCGCTGGACGCAGCTCGGAGTCTTCCTGGGCGGCATGCCCAACAAGATCCCGCAGCGCTTTTTCGCCGCCGCCGTCGCCGCCGACCGGGGGGCGATCGAGACGATCGGCGCCGCGCTGCCCAAAGGCAGTCCCTTGGTCGCGACCTTCGGCACGCTTTCCATGAAGTCGGGCCGGCTCGCGACCGAGGACGAGAGCTATGACGCCGACGCGCCGCTCACCGCCGGCCGGGCCCGCAACGAGGACGTCCTGAAAAGTTTAGCGTCGCGCGGCCTGCGCACATCAGCGATCCGGCTTCCGCCGATCGTCCACGGCCCCGGCCAGTACGGGCTCGCTTCGATGTTTTTCCTCTCCGCCCTGAAGAAGAAGCAGTCGGCCTACGTCGGCGACGGGCTCAACCGCTGGCCCTCCGGGCATCGTGACGATGTCGCGCGGCTCTTCCGCCTCGCATTGGAAAAAGGCGCCGGCGTCTATCATGGCGTCGCCGAGGAAGGTGTGCTCATGCGCGACATCGCGACGGCGATCGGCAAGCGCCTCAACGTGCCCGTAGTCGCCAAAACCCCTGCAGAAGCCGCCAAACATTTCGGCTTCGTCGCGCCCTTCGTATCGGTCGACAATCCCGCCTCGGGCGAGCTCACCAAAGAGCGGCTCGGTTGGGAGCCGACCGGCGTCGGCGTGCTTGCCGACCTGGAACAGGCGGAGTTGCCGCGCGCCTGACATACGACAACAGTCTCATCGCCGCTTTTCCTTGCGCGTGCGAAAAACCTTCCTGGATTTGCGGCTTCGCTCGAAAGTCCTGTTTCATCGTTTGCCTGAGTTGGTTGGAGAAAACCGTTCGCGGATCGGGGATTAAGCGAGCTTGACAGGAAGATAAATTGCGCCAAGTCTTTCGTTGGTTCTGTACATTATTTGAGGGCTAATTGCGTTCGAGGGAGGAAGCGATGTCGAATTCTCGCAACGATCAGGCTTCTCTTCTTGAAGTCACGACGTCGAAGGACGGCGCCAATCGCCGCGACCTTCTGTTTGCGGGCACGGCTCTCGTCGCCAGCGCGGCGATATCTTCGATGGTCGCGGGTCCTGCCGAAGCGCAGGCGCAGACTGCCTCGCCGCCGCCGGCCGGCAAGCCGAACATCCTCGTCATCATGGGCGACGACATCGGCCAATCAAACATCAGCGCTTACACGTTCGGCGTGATGGGCTACCGCACGCCCAACATCGACCGGATCGCCAAGGAAGGCATGATGTTCACCGACTACTACGCCGAGCAGAGCTGCACGGCGGGCCGGTCGAGCTTCATCACCGGACAGTCGGTGCTGCGCACCGGGCTCTCGAAGGTCGGCATTCCCGGCGCGACGATCGGACTGCGATGGGCGAAGACATCACCATCGCCGCAGGCGCTCAAGCCGCTCGGCTACGCGACCGGCCAGTTCGGCAAGAACCATCTCGGCGACCGCAACGAGTTCCTGCCGACCGTACACGGCTTCGACGAGTTCTTCGGCAATCTCTATCACCTCAACGCCGAGGAGGACCCCGAAGACCCCGACTACCCGAAGGACCCGCGGTTCAAGGAGCGGTTCGGGCCGCGCGGCGTGCTGCGCTGCAAGGCGAGCGACGCCGAAGATCCGACGGTCGATCCGCGCTTCGGCAAGGTTGGCAAGCAGACGATCGAGGACACCGGGCCGCTGACCAAAAAGCGCATGGAGACGATCGACGACGAGACGACGGCGGCGGCGATCGACTTCATCGAGCGGCAGGCGAAGGCGACAAAGCCGTTCTTCGTCTGGATGAACACCACCCGCATGCATCTCTACACGCATGTGCGCGCGTCGATGCGCGGGCAGAGCGGCATGCCCGACAACGAATATGCCGATGGCATGATCGAGCATGACGGCGACGTCGGCAAGCTCCTGAAGGCGCTCGACGACCTCGGGATCGCCGACAACACCATCGTCGCTCTACACGACCGACAACGGCCCGCACATGAACTCGTGGCCGGATGCGGCGATGACGCCGTTCCGCAGCGAGAAGGACACCAACTGGGAAGGCGCCTTCCGCGTGCCCTGCATGGTCCGCTGGCCGGGCATATCAAGCCCGGCGGAGTTTCGCCAACGACATCGTCGGCGGGCCACGACTGGTTCCCGACGCTCCTTGCAGTCGCGGGCGATACCGGCGTCAAGGACCGGCTGCTGAAGGGCTGGCAGGTCGGCGATCGCACGTACAAGGTGCACCTCGATGGCTATAACCAGCTCGCTTACCTGACCGGCCAGCAGGACCATTCTGACCGTAAGGGGTTCATCTACTTCAACGATGACGCCCAGCTTGTCGCGATCCGCTACGCAGACTGGAAACTTGTTTTCTATGAGCAGAAGACGCGCGGGCACTCTCGATGTGTGGGGCGAGCCTTTCACCGCGCGGCGATTCCCGCTGTTCTTCAATCTCGCATGGACCCGTACGAGCGCGCTGAGATCACATCGAACGATTATTACGCCTGGACGCATGCACAAGGGTATCTGATGATGGCCGCGCAGGCGATCGCC
This sequence comes from uncultured Pseudomonadota bacterium, assembly GCA_963710855.1. Classification (GTDB taxonomy): domain Bacteria; phylum Pseudomonadota; class Alphaproteobacteria; order Rhizobiales; family Beijerinckiaceae; genus Roseiarcus. The sequence continues at coordinate 215,116 of CAVQBX010000032.1, forward strand.
GCGGAGTTCGTCGGCACGTTCAAGGAGTTCCCGCCGCGGCAAAAGCCGCAGAGCTTCAACCTCGACCAGATCGTCTCGAAAATGCAGCAACCAACCGACGATTGACGAGCCCGGAGGCCGGACCCAAGCGCGGCTGGGCTGGGAGCCGACCTCGAACCGGCCGAGTTTTCGCGCGCCTGACGTCAAATTTGTCATTGCCGCGAAAGCGGCAATCCAGTGCGTGATCGCCGGCCAGCCGGAAAGAAGCTCATCGGGCGCTTCCCTACGACCTCTGGGTCCCCGCTTTGGCGGGGACGACAATGGGGAACGGCCGCGGCCAGCTTGCGCTTCCCCCTGTTCTTACCTATCTGCAACGGCGACGGTTTGTGGGGCGGCGCGTTTCATCGCGGAGCGCCTGGAAAAGGCGTGCGGAGATCTCGGCAGTAATGGCCAAACGCGATTTCTACGAAATTCTCGGCGTCGCGAAGACCGCCTCCGACGCCGATCTGAAATCGGCCTTCCGCAAAGCCGCGATGCAGTGCCATCCCGATCGCAATCCCGGCGACAAGGAGGCCGAGGCGCGCTTCAAGGAACTCAACGAGGCTTATCAGCACCTTTCCGATCCGCAGAAGCGCGCCGCTTACGACCGTTTCGGCCACGCCGCCTTCGAGCAGGGCGGCGGCGGGGGCATGAACGACGGCTTCGCGCGCCTCGATGTCGGACATTTTCGACGACCTGTTCGGCGACATCATGGGCCGCCGCGGCGGCCGCAGGCGCGGCGGGCGGCCGCGAGCGCGGCGCCGACCTCGCTACAACCTCGAAATCACGCTCGAGGACGCCTATCGCGGCAAGAACGCGACCATCAAGATGCCGACCTCGGTCGCCTGCGAGACCTGCACCGGTTCGGGCGCCAAGGCGGGCTCCAAGCCGATCGACCTGCAAGACCTGCGCAGGCCACGGCCGCGTGCGCGCCCAGCAGGGCTTCTTCGCCATCGAGCGCACCTGCCCGACCTGCCAGGGCCGCGGCCAGATCATCGACAACCCCTGCGACCGCTGCGCTCGGCTCCGGCCGCGTGACGCGCGAGCGCAGCCTGTCGGTCAATGTGCCCGCCGGCGTCGAGGACGGCACGCGCATCCGGCTGACCGGCGAGGGCGAGGCGGGCCTGCGCGGCGGCGCGGCCGGCGACCTCTACATCTTCCTCGTCCATCAAGCCGCATCCGTTCTTCCAGCGCGACGGCGCCGACCTTTATTGCCGCGTGCCGATCTCGATGGTGCAGGCGGCGCTCGGCGGCGAGTTCACGGTGCGCACGCTCGACGGCGGCGACGCCAAGGTGCGCATTCCCGAGGGCACGCAGTCCGGCCGCCAGCTCAAGCTGCGCGGCAAGGGCATGCCGATGCTGCGCTCGCGCGATTTCGGCGATCTCTATCATCCAGGCGGTGGTCGAGACGCCGCAGAACCTGACGCGGCGGCAGCGCGAGTTGCTGGTGGAATTCGAAGCCGAATCGTCGCACAAGACCCATCCGGAAAGCGCCGGCTTTTTCGCCAAGATGAAGGAGTTCTTCGAGGGTCTTGGCTGAGCGTCGGCGTTTGCGTCAAGGGGGCGATGAATGGAAGCATCGGTCGCCGAAGTCGCGCTTCGAGCAGCGTCGCGGTCTACAACGGAGCCCTTGCTCGGCGATGAGACCGCACTTCCTGCGCAAGCTGCTCGAAGAACCCGCGCCTCACCGGCGCGGTGGCGCCCTCGGGGCCGTATCTCGCGCGCGCCATGGCGCGCGCCGTCGCCGCGCGCTGCGCGACGGGCTCGTCATCGAGCTCGGGCCCGGCACCGGGCCGGTCACCAAGGCGCTGATCGAACATGGCGTTGCGCGCGAGCGGCTCGTGCTCGTCGAATACGATCCGAGCTTCTGCCGACTGCTCGCGCAGCGTTTTGCGCCGGCGCGCGTCGTGCAGGGCGACGCCTACGATCTGCCGCAAACGCTGGCGGCAATTTGCCGGCCGGCGCGGTCGCGGCGGTCGTCTCCAGCCTGCCGCTGCTCAACCAGCCGCCCGCCCTGCGCGCCAAGCTGATCGAGGACGCCTTCGCGCTGATGGGGCCGCAGGGCGCTGTTCGTGCAATTCACCTATGGCCTGAAGTCGCCGATCCCGCGTGAAGCCTGCGTCAACGCTTCGCCGGCCACTGCAGCGCGCCGATCTGGCGCAACCTGCCGCCGGCGCGGGTGTGGAGCTATCGCGCCGACCCCAATGGCATCGTCGCCGAGCCCATGCTCGACCGGCTGCGCGATCAGCGCCGACGAACTTGGCCGGACGTTCAACCAGAAGAAGCGCGAGGCCGAGCGGCTGCTGCGCAGGCAGCGCGCGCGCGTGCGCGTGCTGCTCGACCGCGAGCGCGCCGCAGCAGGATCTCGGCGAAACGGCTGTGCGCAGTACGGACACAGCGGCCGTGATCGACAGCGCGCCGACGCCTGATCGTCGCGCTCGACGCGGCCGACCTCGGCGAAGCCGAGCGCCTGGGTGGAGCGGCTCGGCGACAGCGTCGTCTTCTACAAGATCGGCATGGAGCTGATCTACAGCGGCGGCGGGCTCGGCTTGGCCAAGCGGCTGATCGAGCGGGCGTAAATCGCGTGTTCATCGACCTGAAGCTGCACGACATCCCGAACACGGTTGAGCGCGCGACGGCGCAGATCGCCGGGCTCGGCGCAGAGTTCCTCACCGTTCACGCCTATCCGCAGACCATGCGCGCTGCGCTCAGGGGCGCCGAGGGCTCGTCCTTGCGCATTCTCGGCGTCTCCGTGCTGACGTCGAGCGACGACGCCGATCTCGCCGAGGCGGGCTATGCGCTCGGTGTCGGCGCGCTCGTCGAGCGGCGCGCGCGCGCAGGCGGCCGACATCGGTCTTGGCGGCCTCGTCTGCAGCGCAGCGAAGTCGCCGCGTCTGCGCAGATTCCTGGCCCGCCGGCTTCGCTCTGGTCACCCCGGGCATCCGGCCCGCGGGCGGCGACGTCGGCGACCAGAAGCGGGTCGCGACGCCGGGCGCAGCGATCCGCGACGGCGCGGATTATCTCGTCGTCGGCCGCCCCGTGACTGGCGCCTCCGACCCTCGGCGCGCCGCCGAAGCGATCTGCGAGGAAATTGCCGCCGCGGCTGGATAGGGCCGATTCCCTTCCTGCTCGCGGGGGACGGCGAGTACGGGGAGAAGCAACACTCTGAGATCGCGGAGGCCTCACCCCTGCCCGACTCAGGGAGGCTCCCCGGCCAGGGCGGCGCGCGCTCACCGAGGTCGAGGCGCCATCGGGATATTTCAAGGGGATAGGCGCCGATCGTGTCCCGTTCCGGGATGAAAAATCTGTGGACTCGCGAGGCCGTTCGGCAGGCCCGATTCCACGAGGAAAACCAGGCCGAGGTGACGAGCCACGCCTGCCCTTGCGTGCAGGCGACCGGCGCGCTGGATCCCCGGTTTCGCGCTACGGTATGCAGACATCTTTGTTTGGCCCAGCACCGCGGGGGCTTTTCCCTTTCCCCTTGCGGGAGAAGGTGGCCGAAGGCCGGATGAGGGGTCCGCGCCGCGAGAAGGTATGTTTGAGAGCTGGACTTGCCGCAGTTGCAATCCTGGGAGCCGAGCAATAGCCGGAGGAGACCCCTCATCCCCCCTTCGGGGACCCCCCGGGAAACGCTACGCGTTTCCCTCGGTCCCGCAAGGGGAGAAGGGGATAATCGCCAAACTTCGGCTCAATCAAGATGTCTGTACACTGTAGCGCTTTCGCGGGGATGACCTGGGAGGACCTCGTTAAAGAGGCCCGTTTATTTGGACGCCGTCTCGCGATGAGCGAGATCGTCGAGCGCAAGATTGAGCTTCAGCACATTTACGCGCGGCTCGCCGACCAGACCTGCCGTGCGGCCCTCGACATGGGCGTCAACCAGCGCACGGACCTTGTCTTCCGCCATCGCTCTCGCCTTGGCGACGCCGGGAACTTGCGCGAGCGCGTTGGCGGGAGAGATGTCGGGGTCAAGGCCCGAGGCTGACGTCGTCACCGCGTCGGCGGGGATCGGGGTTGGCCAGCCGGCATCCTGCTTCGCCTTCACGTCCGCCTTGACGCGGTCGATGAGCTTTTGCGAGGTCGGCCCGAGATTGGAGCCCGTCGAGTTCGCCGCATTGTAGGGCGCGTCGATCGTCTTCGAGGGGTCATCGGGATGCGCGGGATCCTGCGCCTGCGTCGCCGACGGACGGCCATGGAAATATTTGTCGCTCGCGAAATTCTGGCCGATGAGTTCTGAGCCCACGGGCTTGCCGTCGACGAGGATGAGGCTGCCGCCGGCCCGCCAGGGCATGGCGATCTGAGCAATGCCGGTGATGGCGAGCGGATAGACGAGGCCGGTCAGCGCGCTGAACAGCACGATCAGCACAATGGCCGGGCGAACTTGAGCAAGCATGTCGGCCTCCTTCAGGCCAGATTCAGCGCGGCGACAAGGACATCGATGATCTTGATGCCGATGAAGGGAACGATGACGCCGCCGAGGCCGTAGACGGCGAGGTTGCGTCGCAGGAGCGCCGCGGCGCCCACCGGCCGGTAGGCGACGCCTTTCAGCGCGAGCGGGATCAGCGCGATGATGATGAGCGCGTTGAAGATCACCGCCGAAAGGATCGCCGACTGGTCCGAGTGCAGGCCCATGACGTTGAGGGACTGCAATTCGGGATAGGTGGTGATGAACAACGCCGGAATGATGGCGAAATATTTGGCGACGTCGTTGGCGATGGAAAAAGTCGTCAGCGAGCCGCGCGTCATCAGAAGCTGCTTGCCGATGCCGACGATCTCGATGAGCTTGGTTGGGTCGCTGTCGAGGTCGACCATGTTGCCGGCCTCGCGCGCCGCCTGCGTGCCGGTCTGCATGGCGACGCCGACGTCGGCCTGCGCGAGCGCGGGCGCGTCGTTGGTGCCGTCGCCGCACATGGCGATCAGCCGGCCGCCCTGCTGCTCCTTGCGGATATAGGCAAGCTTGTCCTCGGGAGTCGCCTGGGCCAAGAAATCGTCGACGCCGGCTTCCGAGGCGATCGCCGCCGCGGTCAGCGGATTGTCGCCGGTGACCATCACCGTCTTGATGCCCATGGCGCGCAGCTCCGCGAAGCGCGGGCGGATGTCGGGCTTCACGATGTCCTTCAGATGGATGACGCCGATCAGCCGGCCGCCGTCGCTGACCGCGAGCGGCGTGCCGCCGGCGCGCGAGATGCGGTCGACGGACTGGTTGAACTCCGGCGGCACGGAGTCGCGGGTCGAGCCTCGGCCTGCGCAAGCACCGCGTCGACCGCGCCCTTGCGGATGGAGCGGCCCGTCAAGGTCTACGCCGGACATGCGGGTCTGCGCGGTGAACGGCACGATCGTCGCGTCGCGCGCGTCGAGTGGGCGCCTCGAGATCGTAGCGGGTCTTGGCGAGCGAGACGATCGAGCGGCCCTCCGGCGTCTCGTCGGCAAGGCTCGACAGCAGCGCGGCTTCGGCGAGGGCGCGCTCCGAAACGCCGCCGACGGGCAGGAACTCGTCGCCATGCGGTTGCCGAAGGTGATGGTGCCGGTCTTGTCGAGCAGCAAAGTGTCGACGTCGCCGGCGGCCTCCACCGCGCGGCCGGAAGTCGCGATCACGTTGAAGCGGATCAGCCGGTCCATGCCGGCGATGCCGATCGCCGACAGCAGGCCGCCGATCGTGGTCGGGATCAGGCAGACGAGCAGCGCGATCAGCACCGTCACCGACAGCACCGTTGCCGGAATAGAGCGCGAGCGGCCACAGGGTGACGCAGACGATGAGGAAGATGAGGGTCAGGCCCGACAGCAGGATCGACAGCGCGAGCTCGTTCGGCGTCTTCTGACGCTCCGCGCCTTCGACGAGCGCGATCATGCGGTCGATGAAGGTCGAGCCGGGCGCGGCGGTGATGCGCACCTTGATCTGGTCGGAGAGCACGGTCGTGCCGCCGGTCACCGCCGAGCGGTCGCCGCCGGCTTCGCGGATGACCGGCGCGGATTCGCCGGTGATCGCGCTCTCGTTGACCGAGGCGAGGCCTTCGACGATCTCGCCGTCGCCGGGAATGACTTCGCCGGCCTCGACCAGCACGACGTCGCCGACGCGCAGGTCGAGCGCGTTGACGCCGCTATAGGGGCCGTCGAGCTGATCGTGATCGAGATAGCGCTTGGCGCGCGTGTCGCTGCGCGTCTTGCGCAGAGCGTCGGCCTGCGCCTTGCCGCGGCCCTTCCGCCACCGCTTCGGCGAAATTGGCGAACAGCACGGTGAACCAAAGCCAGAAGGCGATCTGGCCGGAGAACAGCGGCGAGTTCTCGTGCGTGATGAGATCGCGCACGAAAAAGCCGGTCACGACGAGCGAGACGACTTCGGTCACGAAGATCACGGGATTGCGCGCGAGCTTGCGCGGATCGAGTTTTTTCACCGCATCGAGCGCGGCGGGCCCGACAATTTGCGCATCAAACAAGCCCTGCGGCTTGACTTTGGCAGACATGGATCTCTCCAAAAACCGTCGCTGGCGTTCAGAAGGTCTTGCCGCCGAGCATCAGGAAATG